>NZ_JBHVPJ010000001.1:675799-1477319 GCF_042887445.1 Microbacterium sp. NPDC057944 | reverse complement strand
ATCATACAACCTTTGCGCGTCGCCCCCCCACCCACCGTTTTAAACTTTTTTTCCCCCCCCCCGCGGCGCCCCCCGGCCCCCGGGTATTTAGATCCCGGTATCGACGCCGGATACCGGGATCTTTCGCGACGGGAGCGCACAGCCTCGAAGGCGGAGGCTCAGATGACCTCGCTGAACGTGGAGTCGGGGTTGCCGTAGCGGTGCGCGGTGATCGTGATGGACTGCTCGTGCACGAACGTGAGCAGCTCGATGCGACCGGCGGACGTGACCTCGCCGGCGTAGACCGCGAGGTCGGGGTCGCCCTCCACGGCAACGGCCAGCGCTCGATGCAGCGCCGCCACCGATGCCCGCTGCCCGACGAGCCGCACGCGGTCGGGGCGCGGCGCCGCGTCGGCGAACGGGTCCGCCTCCGTCGCATCGCGCACCCGCATCCGCTCGATCCACTCCTCGTCGGTCTCCATGAACACGACCGCGCCGAGGTCGCCCAGGGCATGACGAACGGCAGACGGCAGGCCCACCGGGGTCGACAGGGTGAAGCCGGCCCCCGCGCGCACCGCGGCGATGACGACCCGCAGCAGCTCCTGCCATCCGGCATCCCCCGTCGCCCTGATCGCGACGGGCACCGGGCGGTAGCGGAACAGGTTGCGCTCGACGCCGAGCCTCGACACGTCGCGCACCCTGCCGAACTCGCGATCCCAGGCGAGGGCGTCGGACAGCGCCGCCCTCCGCAGCCACTCGAAGGCCTCGTAGTCGAGCGACGGCTGGGCGGCCTCGATGAGATCCGTGATGCGGGCGTCGAGACCGCGGAGGTGGAGTGTGCTCGACACGGCGCCCGTCTGCTGAGCACGCCAGGAGCCGAGGCCGATGAGGTAGTTCGGGCCTCCCGCCTTGGCACCGGGTCCGACCGACGAGCGCTTCCAGCCGCCGAAGGGCTGCCGCTGCACGATCGCGCCGGTGATGCCGCGGTTGACGTAGAGGTTGCCCGCCTCGACGCGGTCCAGCCACAGCGCGAGATCGTCGGGGTCCTGCGTGTGCAGCCCGGCGGTGAGGCCGTAGGCGACCGCGTTCTGCAGCTCGATCGCCTTCTCCAGCGTCGGCGCGTGCATGACGCCGAGCACCGGTCCGAAGAACTCCTCCCGGTGGAAGCGCGAGCCCGGCTGCACGCCGACCCGGATGCCGGGGCTCCACAGCCTCCCGGACGGATCTCCGCCGACCAGCCGGGGGCGGATCAACCACTCCTCGTCGGCCTCCAGCTCGCTCAGCGCCCAGGCCAGCTTGCCCTGCGGCTTCTCGATCACCGGACCGACCTCGGCGAGCGGGTCGGACGGCCAGCCGACGTGCAGCGACCGCGCGGCATCCGCCAGCTGCCGTGCGAACCGCTTCGACCGACCCACGGGACCGACGAGGATCGCGAGGGATGCCGCCGAGCACTTCTGCCCCGCGTGCCCGAAGGCGCTGCGGACCAGGTCGGATGCCGCCTGATCGAGGTCGGCCGATGGTGTGATGATCATCGCGTTCTTGCCGCTCGTCTCGGCGAGCAGCGGCAGGTCGGGGCGCCACGACCGGAACAGGGCGGCGGTCTCCCACGACCCGGTGAGGATGACACGGTCGACGGCCTCGTGCGCGATGAGCCGCTGGCCGAGACCGTCCTCGTCGATGTCGATGAGGGCGAGCGCGTCGCGCGGCACCCCCACCTGCCACAGCACCTCGGCGATCGCGGCGGCGCAGCGGCGTGCCTGCGGCGCCGGCTTGAAGACGACACCGGAGCCTGCGGCGAGCGCGGCGAGCACTCCCCCGGCCGGGATCGCGAGCGGGAAGTTCCACGGGGGCGTGACGACCGTCACGCGAGCGGGCTCGAAGGCGGCGCCGGAGACGGCATCCAGCTCCCTCGCCTTGGCGGCGTAGTAGCGGGCGAAGTCGACCGCCTCGCTGACCTCGACGTCGCCCTCGGCGAAGACCTTGCCGGTCTCGGATGCCGCGATCTCGATGAGCTCACCCCGGCGCCCCTCCAGCGCGGCCGCGGCGCGCAGCAGGACCTCGGCGCGTTCCGCCGCCGACCGCGACCCCCAGCGCGCACCGGCCTCCTGCACCCCGGCGATCACGCGATCGAGCTCATCGGGGTCGCTGACACGAGGAGGAACCGCGTGCTCCGCGGAGCCGATGCGGCCGATCACGGTGCGCGCCCAGTCGCGGTTGGCTGGCAGGGAGGCGTCGCTGTCCGCGGTGTTCACGAAACCGGGGGCTCCACCGGCATCCGCACCGACCTCCGCGGCGGCCAGCTCCCGGTCGGAGTAGACGGCGGTCTCGAGGAACGCCTCATCGTCCGAGCCCCGGGTGATGCCGAGCACCGCCTTGGTCAGCTCCTCCTCCTCGCGGGGAGCGGCCAGTGTGGGCCGCGCCGACTCGTGCACGGGAGAGAGGCGGTTCTGCGAGCGCCGCGGGCCGGTCCGCAGCGTCGGCGACGTCGAACGGCGCAGCGCATCGAGGAAGCGATCCCGTTCGCGGTCGAAGAGCGCCGGGTCCTCGTCAAGGCGGAACGCGGCGGAGAGGAAGTTGTCCGACGACGCGTTCTCCTCGAGACGGCGGACCAGGTAGCTGATCGCGACGTCGAACTCGGCGGGCTTCACGACGGGGACGTACAGCAGCACCGGTCCGACCTCGCGCGACACGGCCTGCACCTGCCCCTGCGCCATGCCGAGCAGCATCTCGAACTCGACGCCGTCGCGCACGCCGCGCTCCCCCGCGAGCAGCCACGCGTAGGCGATGCCGAAGAGGTTGTGTCCGGCGACGCCGATCCGCGCAGCGTGGGTGCGGTCGGGGTCGAGCGCCCAGTCCAGGCAGCGCAGGTAGTTCGCGTCGGTGTCGAGCTTGGTGTCGTAGGTCGCGGGCGTCCAGCCGTGCATGGTCGCGTCCACGCGCTCCATGGCGAGATTGGCGCCCTTCACGAGGCGCACCTTGATGGCCGCGCCGCCGTGCAGCACCCTGTCCTGCGCCCAGGCGCTGAGCTCCTGCAGAGCGGGGAGGGCATCGGGCAGGTAGGTCTGCAGGACGATCCCTGCCTCCAGCCCCTTCAGGCGCGGATCCTCCAGGATGCGCGTGAACACCGCGATGGTGAGGTCGAGGTCGCGGTATTCCTCCATGTCGAGGTTGATGAACGTGCCGTCGGCGGACGCCGTGAGGTAGAGGGGCAGCAGACGCTCGACCACGCTGTCGACGACCTCGTCGAACGCCCACATGGAGATGTGGCTGATGATCGACGACACCTTCACCGACACGTAGTCCACGTCATCACGACGGATCAGCTCGTGGATGCCGTCGAGCCGCCGCTTCGCCTCGGTCTCGCCGAGCACCGCCTCGCCGAGCAGGTTGAGGTTGAGCCGCGCACCGGTCTCGCGGATGCGCGCGACAGCGGCCCCGAGTCTCGCCGGCCGGGCGTCCACCACGAGATGACCCACCATGTCGCGCAGCATCCGCCGCGCGATCGGCACCACCGGCGACGGCAGGATCGGAGCGACGCCGCCGCCGACACGCACGGCTCCGCGCAGATACCAGGGCAGGAACTCGGGCACGAGGGGCGCGATCCGGTGCAGTCGGGATGCCGCGGCGCCGAGGCTCTCCGGCCTCATCACGCCGTCGACGAAGCCGAGGGTGAACGGGAGCCCGTTCGCGTCCTGCAGGACGCCGGCGAGGCGTTCGGCCGCGGGATCGACGTCAGCCGCCGCGGCTTCGGACACCCATCGCCGCGCGAGCTCCACCGCCCGCTCGGCGAGCGTGGGGGAATCGGACGACAACGGCTCTGGCATGGCTTCAGCCTAGGCGCGGCAGGGGCGGCAACCCGGTCGGACGGTGGCGCGTTTCCCGGACGGTCCGGCCGCATCGAGGCGACAAACCGCGCGGTCTCCGAAAGGGGGCCGCGATCGAGCGCCGATGACCGTTCTATGCTGTCTGCGTGTGGGAAGAGAAGGCGTCAGGAGCCGCCGAGGCGCGCGCGAACGCGAGCGCCCGGGCGAAGGTGCTCGGGTGGGCGCGGCGCACCGTCGACCTCATCCCCACCGGATGGCTGATCACGGGCGCCGGTGCCGTGTTGCTCACCACGACCGCCGCGTTCGGAGGGCTCGCGACCGCACCCGTCGCCCCCATTCCCGAACTCGCCGTGGGAGAGCCGTACACCGGCTCGGATCTCGAGCTGTCGGTCGTCGGTGTCGAGCTGCGCGATGACCAGGGCAATACCGCCATCTACCCCGATCCGGAGAGCGGCGAGAAGGTCCTGGTCGTGACGGTCGATGTCACGAACAGGTTCGAGAAGCCGCGCTTGGCCTCGGGCAGCGAGTTCGACGAGGGGTCTGCGGGCGCCATCCGGGTCGGCGAACTGGAGGACGCCCCATTCCTCACCTACGCCGACGACGGCGGCACGGCCACGACGCTGCAGCCCGACGTCCCCGTTCGACTGCTGCTGGCCTGGAGCGTCGGCCCCGATGACTTCCACGACGGCGACGCCGTGACGCTGACGCTTCCGGCGTCGACGCACCGGGTCGGCGACAATGTGCTGCGCGGAACGGACCTCTGGGAGGACCCCCGCGTCGGCGCGACGATGACGGCGGCCGTCGAGCAGGTGAGCGCGCCGTGAGGTCGGATGCCGTGAGGTCGAAGATCCTGCCGTGGCTGCTCACCGCGGTGCTGCTGGCCGGCGCCTGGGTGATCGTGAAGGCCACCCTCCCGGTCGTCGCCGCTCAGGAGCCGTTCGTGACCACGGCGACGCTCGGCGAGGCGGCATCCGCCCGCAACCTCGTCGCCACGGTGACGGATGTGCACGCCGCACGCTCCGTGACCGATGCCACGGGCTGGTCGGCCGACGGCGACTGGCTCGTGATCGACCTCGAGGCCGCGGCGCAGGTGACCCAGGAGGGGGCGTCGCTCCGCACCGCGACGCTGGTCGTCGGGGACCGCACGTTCACCGCGACCGAGCGCGGAACGACGTTTCTCAACCAGGCTCTCGTGACCGGGGTGCCGCGCTCGGGGAGCCTCGCCTTCCAGCTCCCCGACGACGCATGGACGGAGCACGCGACGCTGCGGCTCGGGCGGGGGACCCCCGTTCTCGACGGTGTGATCGAGATGGGCATCGACCTCTCCGACCTGCCCTTCGAGCCCGAGGCCTCGTTCAAAGAGAACGGCTGGGCGCGATGACGATCCCCGAACCGCCCCGGCCTGATTCCTCCCCCGCGAACTCCGGGGCTCCCGCACCGTCGGGCATTCCCCCGGTCCCCACGCCATCCGCGGATCCCGCAGGCGATGCGGCTCGCCCGGTATCGGCGGCGTCGCCCTCCTGGTGGCGGCGCAACCGGCTGGGTCTCGCCGCGACCGCGGTGCTCCTGCCTGCGACGCTGTTCGCCGTCGGCTGGCAGCACTGGCACCTGATCTACGACTTCGGCGCGCGCCCCGTCGACCCGATCATCGTGGCGGAGGATGACAGCGCCGAGCTGGCGGGCGCGTCCTTCGGCCCCGTGCGCAGCGCGGTCATCGAGGATCTCAGCGGTCTGGACGTCCCCGACGGCACGCGGGTCATCGCCGCGGCGGTCCCCGTCGAGCCCGGCCCGGAGGGGGTGTCGTGTCGGCGCCCCACTCTGACGCAGCAGTCGTCGGGGCGGCAGTGGGCGCTGCAGAGATCGGAGATCGGCGTCCCCTACAACGCCGACGAACCCGAGTTCTGCTCGTCTGACGAGCTCGGTGACTACGAGCTCATCGCGCCGTTTGTCCTCCCCGATGACGTGGAGGGCCCGTTCTGGCTGGACGTCTGGCCTCAGGACTCCGGCGGGACGTTCCTGAGGTTCTCGATCGACCCCTGACCTCCGAGGACGTCGCGGTCGGATGCCGACACGACCGCCGCGGCGACGGCATCCGCAGAACTCGGCAGAAGACCCGCCGCATCCGCCACCGCACGGATCTCCGCCTCCTCCGACGTGGTCCCCTCTTGCCGGAGATCCTGCTGCCTGCGGCGCAGCCGGCCCAGCGTGGCGTCGTAGGCCCCGCTGATCACCGCGATCCGCAGCGGCTCGACGATCAGCATCGGGATGAGCGTGGCCACCGGCAGCGCGATCGACCAGAAATCGAACTCGTGCGGTCCGATCAGACGGGTGACGCCGAGGTCGAGGTAGGAGCCCAGCGCCTTCACCGCCACGAAGAGAAGCGCATAGGAGGCGACGAGCACAGGGCCCGCGCGCCACATCAACAGGAGAGCGCGGCCGATGGGGCGGAACCGGGCGCCGAGCTCATCGCCCAGATCCTTCAGCCGACGCACCAGCGGGTTGGGGATGACCTTCGCGTGCTCGCGGATGCGGGTGATCAGCTCGCTCTCCACGCGCAGCTTCTCCGCGACGATCGCCTGGCCGAACACGACGCCGGCGATGGTCAACCACGCGAGCGGCGCGAGCAGCACCGGCCCTGCCTCCGAGAGCACCCAGCCGATGCCGTCCCACAGCCAGCGCAACGGCGCGACCGCGGCGAGGATCTGCTCGCGCGTGTCGTCGAGGAACACCATCACGGCGCGGCCGTCCACCCACGCACGGATGGACTCGAAGAGATCACCGAGCAGGATCACCGAGAAGAAGACCCAGACGACCTCGAAATACACCGCGACCGGCGAGAGCCACGCGGCGAGCCGGTCCGACCACTTCGACCAGGCCCAGCGGCCGGCGAAGGCGAGCACGATGATCGAGACGGTCCACACGTTGAACGGGAGGTTCTGCACGGAGTCCTCGCTGCTCAGCGGCCCGTCGCCGTTCGCCGCGGCCACCCATCGAAGACCGTCGCGCACCTGCAGCGCGCGAGCCGAGTAGTCGATCACGTCGTCCCGCAGCAGCTTCTGCGCCCAGTACACCGCGAAGAAGGGGAGGATGCCGGCGAGCAGCGCCGAGAGGAACGTGCGCCGCCGCTCGGCCGGGGACTCCGGCAGAGGAGCGACCTCCTGCAGATTGCGCAGGCCGTCGCGCAGCACGAGGAACATGGCGACGTAGCTGATGAGCTTCGCGAGGATCGCGACGGGCAGCACGAGGAACCCGACGGTCGCCGTGTAGGCGCCGACGAAACCGGCGAACTGGAGGATGACGTAGTGCACGAGGATGCCGCCGAGGTACCACGCGAGCATCGCCGGCCAGTGCCGCCACAGCACCCGGCCGGCGGTCGTCAGAATGTCCCCCACGCCCCCAAAATAGCGCGTCGCACCGACACCGGGCGAGGTCGCGTCGCTGTATCCTCCTCCAGGGCCGAGCGATCCGTTCTCAGGTCCAGAGGCTCGGCGCGCTCTTGCGCACCGGCGGGAGAGCGGATGCCGCGGCCCAGTCGTGCACCCACTCGTCGATCTCCGGCACGCCCTCGGGCTTGCCGACCGCGGCGAACAGCTCCTCGTTGCTGACCGTGCCGCCGGTGCGACGCAGCATCCGGGCCCTGACGATCGCCCTCGCGTAGATCTCGCCGTCGACGACGGCGCGGTGCTCCATGAACACGGCCTTGTCGTCGTGGCCGATGAAGCGTGACTGCACCTCGAACCGCTGCCACAGCTGCAGCGACTTGCGGAAGGTGATCGTCTCGCTCGACACGACGGCGTACCAGCCGCGCTCCTTCATGGCGTCGAAGAGACCGGTGCGGATCAGCTGGTCCCAGCGCCCGAGGTCGAACAGCGACAGGTAGCGGCCGTTGTTCATGTGGCGGAGGATGTCGATGTCGGTCGGCAGCGTCGTCAGACGGATGGTGCCCACGGCAGACGGTTCGAGGGTCTTGCCCTGCCGCACGCGGCGGCGAGCGCCGAGGATCACGAGGAGGGTGCGCCAGATCACGTTCACGATGTCCGATCGTAGCCATTCGCGAACGATCCGCGAACATCGTTGTACGGATCCTCCATCGGCGTCGGATGCCCTGTTGACGACATCCACTCGATTTCCGGTTCGCCGACGCCGCGCGTAGAGTCGCGACATGAGCGCCGAAGCCCAGCCCCAGATCTCCGTTCGTCCGGTCCGCGACGTGGATGCGGAAGCCCTAGGCCGTGTGCACGCGCAGTGCTGGCACGAGACCTACGATCACCTGATCAGCAAGGCCGCCCTCGAGAAGGTGTCGCCCCGCCGCATGGCCGAGCTGTGGACGCACTGGGCCTCGCAGGGTCCGGAGTTCAAGATGAACGCGGCCCTCGTCGATGGCGAGATCGTCGGCTTCGTCGGTTCGGGTCCCGCCCGCGACAAGGATGCTCCGGCGTTCCGCGAGCTCTACTTCATCTACCTGCTCGACGCGTACCACGGCACCGGCATCGGTCAGAAGCTGTTCGATGCCGCCGTCGAGAAGGACGAGCCGCTGTACCTCTGGGTCGCCGAGGACAACCCCCGCGCGCACCGCTTCTACACCCGCAACGGCTTCGCCCTCGACGGCGCCAGCCACACCGAGCCGTTCCTCGGCGAGACGCTGACCGAGGTCCGCTTCACGCGCTGAGCCGCTCCGGCTCCAGAACTCCGGAGAAGAGGCCGCCATCCACGGATGGCGGCCTCTTCTGCATCCGCACGCGGCAGATCTCCGGAGTTCTGGAGCACGGCCGAGCCGCACCGCGTTCACAACTCCGCACAGATCGGCCCACGAGCCGCCCACACGGCCGGATCTGCGGCGGATCACCCGGTTTATGAGGAGTTGTGAACGCAGAACCCTCGCCTCAGGGTTGGGCGGCGCGGAGCCCGCGCGAGTCAGGGGGCGGCGCAGAGCCCACGCGACTCAGGAGGGAGCGCGGAGCTCGCGCGACTCAGGGAGCGGCGCGGAACCCCGCGCGAGTCAGGAGGCAGCGCGGAACCCGCACGACCCTGGGGCAGTGCGGACCCCGCACGACCCAGGGGCAGCGCAGAACCCACGCGACTCAGAGAGCAGTGCGGAGCCCGCGCGGCTCAGGGAGCAGTGCGGAGCCCGCACGACCCAGAGAGCAGCGCAGAACACGCGCGACTCAGCGGCCGGAGACGGTGCCGAAGAGCTTGGCGATCGGGGCGATCACCAGCGGGCGGGCGGCTGCCCAGCCGGCGGCGATCACGGCGATGGCCGCGACGAACACCCAGAAACCCGTCCACGTGACCGCGTCAGAAGACGCGAACATGTGGTTGAGGTTCGCGAGGAAGCCGGTGAGGAACACCAGTGCGACGTGCGCGATGATGAACAGCACGAAGTACAGCATCACCGGGAAGTGCACGGCGCGGGCCCACTCGATCGGGTAGGCCTTCGACAGCCGCTCCGCCTTCTTCGGCCACAGCCCCGACATCCGGAATCCGGTGACCGCGGCCAGAGGCGCTGCGAGGAACACGGTGACGAAGTAGGCCAGCTGCTGCAGGCTGTTGTAGTTGTTCCAGCCGTTCTCGTGCGGCCAGTTGAACGAGACGTACTGCAGAGCCGCCGACAGCGCGTTCGGGAAGACCTCCCAGCTCGTCGGCACGATCCGCGCCCAATGCCCGGTGACGAACAGCAGGACGACAAAGATCACGCCGTTGACGAGCCACAGGATGTCGAGGGCCTGGTGGAACCAGATCGTCAGGCTGACCTTGCCCTTCGGGTTGTTCTTGGGCGTCCAGAACGCGGTCGGCCGCTTCTCACGCCGGATGGTGAGTCCCGATCGGATGATCAGCACCATCAGGAACATGTTGAAGAAGTGCTGCCATCCGATCCATGGCGCGAACCCCGGCTCCACGTGCACCGCGGGCGCATACTCCCCGGGGAAGGCCGCGAGGAAGTCCTGCAGCGGATCCAGGCTCAACAGCGTCCGGACGAGGGCGACGGCGGCACCAGCCAGCACTCCGAGACCGGCGGCAGCCATGAGCGCGGCGATCCCCTGCGTCCACGTCGGACGACGGCGGTCGGATGCCGGTGCGGCGGGGAGATGCCGGGGCGCACTGCCGTTCCACACCGTGCGCGCGCCCCGCAGGGGGACGTTGAGGTCGGCGCCTGGCACGACGACGGATGCCGCGACCGGAGCGACAGCGGATGCCGCGGAGACGGTGTCCCCCTCACCGAGGGCGGATGCCGCAGCAACGGATGCCGCCGCTGGTGCGGAGTCGACGCCCACACCGTCGGAGGCCGAAGGCGCGGCGGCCGCCCGATCATCGGGCGAGGATGGCGCCCCGGCCCGATCCACCGCTCCGACCGGCGCCACGGCTGCCGACACGAGTCCCGCCGGCGGCCATGGCTCGCCACCCGCGGTTCTCGGAAGTCCTCGGCGCATGCCGCCGTCGGCAGTCGCGCCCTCGCTCTGCGCGGACGGCCCCGTCGATGCACGCGCTCCGTCGGGCGCCGACTCGGACGACTGCGCCCGCTCCGGTGCTGCGACCGCGCTCGGGACGGTGGTCGGCGCGACGGACGAGACGGACGACTGCGCGACAGACGAGGAGTCCATCGGCGCGACGGTTGAGGCGGTAGACGAGGTGTTCGGCGAGACATCCGCGGGGGGCCACGGCTCTCCGCCCGGCACACGCGGGAGTCCGCGACGGATGCGAACCGCAGCGGCGGAAGCGGCAGCGGCGACAGTGGCAGCTGAGGCAGAGGCAGAGGCAGAGGCGGCACCGACGGAAGCGTCGGTGCCAGCGCGCGCTTCGTCTCGTTCTGCGCGCTCGACCGACGCAGCGCCCGAAGCGGCTCCAGCAACCGAAGCGGCCGCTGTGCTCGAGCCGACGGGAGCACCCGGCCCCACCGGATCCGTCGCAACATCCGCCATCGCGTCTACTTCGGCGCCGTCGCTCACACCCGCGGGAGGCCAGGGCTCTCCGCCCGGTACCCGCGGGAGTCCGCGTCGCAGCGTGGCCATGCCTATTTCTTCCGTGCCTCGAGAGCGGCGATGACCTGCGGCACGACGGTGAACAGGTCGCCGACGATGCCGAAGTCGGCGACGTCGAAGATGGGAGCCTCGGCGTCCTTGTTGATCGCGACGATCGTCTTGGAGGTCTGCATGCCCGCGCGGTGCTGGATGGCGCCGGAGATGCCGAGCGCGACGTAGAGCTGCGGCGACACCGAGACCCCGGTCTGGCCGACCTGGTGCGACTGCGGGATGTACCCCGCATCGACGGCGGCCCTGGATGCGCCCACGGCTGCGCCCAGCGCATCGGCGAGCTCTTCGACGAGCACGAACTTCTCCTTCGACGCGAGCCCGCGTCCGCCCGACACGACGCGTGCGGCGCCGCGGAGCTCCGGACGCGAGGACGCCTGCTCGACGGCGTCGATCGTCCCGGCGGTCGCGGCGACTCCGCTCACCGGGAATGCTCCGGTGGCCCCCGTGAACACGGCGTCGTCGATGCGCTCCGCACGTGCGTCGATCGCGCCCTGCCGCACGGTGATGACGGGAGTCCCGAAGGTCGGGGCGGAGTCGGTCAGGTAGGCGCCGCCGTAGACGGAGTGGTGTGCGACGATGCCCTCGTCGTCACGGGAGACGCCGACCGCGTCGACCGAGAGCGCGAGCTTCGCACGCACGGCGAAGCGGCCGGCGACATCGCGGCCGGCGATCGAGTTCGAGATGAGCACGGCGTCCGGCCGCACCCCCTCGTATGCCCGCTGCAGCGCGTCGATGATCGGCACGGTGAGCAGTGCGGCGTCGCCCTCCTCGGAGATGATCTCCGCCGCACCGGCCTGGGCGGCCTGCTCCGCGGCATCCGCAGAGCCGCCGACGATCAGCGCGACCGGCCTGCCGATGGTCGATGCCGCGCCGATCAGCGCAGCGGTGCTGGACGCGACGTCTCCTGCGGGGTCGACGTCCACGAGGACGAGGATCGGGTTCTCGGACGAGCTCATCTCACACCAGCCTGTTCTGCACGAGGTACTCCACCAGCTTGTCGGCGGCGTCTCCCTCATCGACGATCTTCACGCCCGCTGCGCGCGGGGGCTTCTCCGCGACCGTCGTCATGATGGTCCGCGGCGCGAGGGACGGGTCGGCGGAGACGCCGAGGTCTGCGAGGGAGAGCACCTCGAGCGGCTTCTTCTTCGCCGCCATGATGCCCTTGAAGTTCGGGAAGCGCGCATCCGGCAGCGCCTCCGTGATCGAGATCACCGCCGGCAGGCTCGCCGACACCGGCTGGGATCCCGCGTCGGCCGCCCGCGTGCCCGCGACGGCATCCGCGCTGATCTCCACCGAGGAGAGCGCGGTCGCCTGCGCCCAGCCCAGGTGCTCCGCGAGCATCGCCGGGATCACACCGCCCGAGCCGTCGGTCGAGAGGTTGCCGGTGATGACGAGGTCGGGCTCTCCGCGACGGATCGCGGCGGCCAGCACCTCGGCGGTCAAGGTCAGATCGGCGCCGGCGAGCTGCTCATCGGCGACGTGCACGGCGGATGCGGCACCGATCGCGAGCGCGCGGCGGACGGATGCCGTGGACCCCTCGGGCGCCATCGAGAGGGCGACCACCTCGGCGCCCTCGTTCTTGTCGGCGTAGCTCAGTGCGACCTCGAGCGCGCGCTCCGTGATCTCATCGAGCACCACGTCTCCGGCGGCGCGGTCGGCCAGCCCCGTCTCGAGATTCAGCTTGCGATCGCCATAGGTGTCCGGCACCTCTTTGACCAGGACGAAGATCTTCATCGATTGCTCCTCACGACTGGCTCGATTCTAGTCCCTTGAAACTGAGTGCCAACTTTTCTGCAACTGAGACTCAGAGCATCCGATGGCCTACCGTAGAACCTGTGACCCCGTCCCGCCCGTTGCCCGTGGATCCGCTCGCCGAGGCGAAGCGGCAGTGGCTCGCGCACGGGTGGTCGGATGCCGCAGACGGGATGACCGTCGTCACCTCGGTGATGCGTGCGCAGCAGTTGCTGCTCGCCCGCGTCGACGCCGCGCTCAAGCCCTTCTCGCTGTCCTTCGCGCGCTATGAGGTGCTGCGACTGCTCGCGTTCAGCCGCGCAGGGCGTCTGCCGCTGTCGAGCGTGGTGGCCCGTCTCCAGGTGCATGCGACGACGATCACGAGCACGTCCGAGCGCCTGGTCCGCGACGGTCTCGTGATCCGCGAGCCGCATCCGCACGACGGCAGAGCCGCGCTCCTCGCACTCACGCCGGCCGGGCGCGACCTCGTCGATCGCGCGACCACTGCCCTGAACGCCGACGTGTTCGCGAACCCCGGCCTCAGCGCCGACGACGCCGCGGAGCTCGTCGCGATCGTCGCGCGCATGCGCAAGGCCGCGGGCGACTTCACCGACCCGCGCCCCCAGCCCGAACCGCTCTGACATGGCGGCGTTCGTGCTCGAACGGGTGATCGCGGCACCGCCGTCTGCCGTGTTCGCGGCCTCCCTCGACCCCGGCCTGCACGTGCGCTCGATGGCGCGATACGGGGAGACGATGGTCGAAGGGCCCGCGGGCGGAGCCTTCACCGAGGGGTCGACGGTCACCTGGCGCGCGCGGCACTTCGGCATCCCTTTCCGGCTGCGATCCGTCGTGTTCGACATCGACCCTCCGCATGGCTTCAGCGACCGGCAGCTGTCGGGGCCCTTCGGGGACTTCCTCCACGAGCATGTGTTCGAGGAGCATCCGCGGGGCACGCTGATGCGCGACACGATCAGGTTCCGCTCCCCGTTCGGCCCGATCGGCCGGATCGTCGACCGCCTGTTCCTGCGCGAGTACATGCGGCGGCTGATCTCAGAGCGCAACGACCTGCTCGCCTCCGAGATCGAGGCGACGCCGCCGGAGTGACGGCCGCTCGGGGTACCGCGCGCGGTGCACCCGATGCCGGGGCGCGGACGGCCCCGCACCGGGGCTGCTTCGGCGTGACCGCGCGCACCGCCCGGGCGTACGCTGTCGGGATGACCGAACTGCACCTGCACACCGTCCTCGCGGGGTCCGGGCCCGCGGCTGCCATCGTGCTCACCGATGAGCAGGTCGCCGCCTTCGGCGCGGGCAAGGCTTTCCCCGTCGCCGTCACGATCGGCGGGCGGACCGCTCGTCTGCGTCTCTCCCGCATGGGCGGGAAGAACATGATCGGCTTCAGCAAGGCCACGCGCGCCGAGCTCGGCGTGGAGATCGACCAGGAGGTCGACGCCGTCATCGCCGTGGACACCGCCGAGCGCACGGTCGAAGAGCCTCCCGAGCTCACGGCCGCCCTCGATGCGGAGCCCGCCCTGCGCGCCGCCTTCGAGAAGCTCCCCTACACGCACCGCAAGGAGCATGCCCGCTCCGTCGCCGAGGCGAAGCAGGAGGCCACGCGCGACCGCCGCATCGCCAAGGTCGTCGAGGCGATGCGCGGCTGAGAGCTCATCTGTTCCGGAAGTCGGGCGCACGCTTCTCCCGGAAGGCCGACATGCCCTCCTTCTGGTCCTCCGTGTCGAACAGCGCGGCGAACGCGGCCTTCTCGTGCGCGAGCCCTTCGGCGAGTGTCGTCTCCATCGCGGCGTCCAGGGCGGCCTTCGCGGCGTAGACCGATGGCAGCGACTTCGAGGCGATGGTCTCGGCCAGCTTCTCGGCCTCGGTGAGCAGGTCGGATGCCGGCACGACGCGCGACACGAGACCGGAGCGCTCCGCCTCCTCGGCGCCCATGAAGCGCCCGGTGAGCACGAGCTCCGCCGCCTTGTAGTAGCCGACCGCACGGATCAGCCGCTGCGTGCCGCCCATGCCGGGGATGACGCCGAGATTGATCTCGGGCTGCCCGAACTTCGCGGTGTCGGCGGCGAGGATGATGTCGCACATCATCGCCAGCTCGCAGCCCCCGCCCAGGGCGAAGCCGGACACCGCGGCGATCACCGGGGTGCGCACCGCGGCGAAGTCGTACCAGATGCCGAAGTGGTCGGTCTCGAGCATCTCGGCGGCCGACATCCCCTCCATCTCCTTGATGTCGGCCCCGGCGGCGAACGCCTTCTCGGAGCCGGTCAGGACGATGGCGCCCACGCCCTCGTCGGCGTCGAAGGCGACGGCCGCCGCCGTGACCTCCTCGGCGATGCGGCTGTTCAGAGCGTTGAGCGCCTGCGGGCGGTTCAGTGTGATCCAGCCGACCCTTCCGCGCTGCTCGACCAGGATCGTCTCATACTCGGTCATCGTGAAGGCCCTCTCCGTCGTGGTCTTCTCAGTATGTCCCGCGTCCTCAGACGCGGTCGTCGCGGATGTCGGTGATGATGCCGGAGAAGTCGCGCGTCGCGCCGTCTCCCTCGGCGAAGGCCGCGTACAGCTGCTGCGCGAGCCTGCCCATCTTCGCGTCGGTGGACGTCTGCTCGATGGCCTGCAGCGCGAGCCCGAGGTCCTTGGCCATGAGCGCCCCGGCGAACCCCGGCTGATAGTCGCGGTTGGCGGGGCTCGTCGGAACCGGGCCCGGCACGGGGCAGTTGGTCGTGATCGACCAGCATTGGCCGGAGGCCTGGGAGACCACGTCGAACAGGGCCTGATGCTCGAGGCCCAGTCGCTCGCCCAGCACGAAGGCCTCCGCCACTGCGATCTGCGAGACCGCGAGGACCATGTTGTTGCACACCTTCGCGGCCTGGCCGAGGCCGGGACCACCGCAGTGCACGATCCGCCTGCCCATCGCCTCGAGCAGAGGGAGCGCCGCAGCGAAGTCCTCGTCGGCCCCTCCCACCATGAAGGCGAGGGTGCCGTTCTCCGCGCCGACCACTCCGCCCGACACGGGCGCGTCGACGTTGCGGTGTCCAGCGGCGATCGCGAGCTCGTGGGCCGTGCGGGCCTCGTCGACGGCGATCGTCGAGGACTCGATGAACAGTGTGCCGGGGCGCGCCGCGGCCAGCAGCTCGTCCTGGTAGGCGGCGATCACGTGGCGCCCGGCGGGGAACATCGTGATGACGACATCCGCATCGGCGACGGCATCCGATCCGCTCGCGGCGACCGGGATGCCGGCGGCCCGCGCGGCGTCGATGGCCGCAGGCACCAGATCGAAGCCGTGCACCTCGTGCCCGGCCTTCACGAGGTTGACGGCCATCGGGAGTCCCATGTGCCCCAGCCCGAGGAAGGCGACCCTGCTCATGACGCGCTCCGCGTCTGGCTTCCGCCGCTGCGCTGGAGGGAGGCTGACCCTGCGGGGCGCAGCATCTCCCGCCCGACGATGAGTCTCATGATCTCGTTCGTCCCTTCCAGGATCTGGTGCACCCGCAGATCACGGACGACCTTCTCGATCCCGTAATCCTGAAGGTACCCGTACCCGCCGTGCAGCTGAAGGGCCCTGTTGGCGACGTCGAAGCCGGCGTCGGTGGCGAAGCGCTTGGCCATGGCGCAGCGCATCGTGGCGTCGGGGGCATGCTCGTCGACGGCCTGAGCTCCGTCGCGGACCATGAGCCGCGCGGCCTGCAGGTCGGTGCGCATGTCGGCGATGGCGAAGAGGATCGACTGCTTCTCGGCGAGCGGCTCGCCGAACGCCACACGCTCGTGCACGTACTGCACAGCCCGGTCGAGCGCCCATTGCGCTCCGCCGAGTGAACAGGCGGCGATGTTCAGCCGACCTCCGTTGAGGGCGGACATCGCGATCGCGAACCCCTTGCCCTCGTCGCCCAGCATGGCCGAGGCCGGCACCCGCACCCCGTCGAAGATGACCTGGCGCGTGGGCTGCGCGTGCCAGCCCATCTTCTTCTCGGGTGCCCCGAAGCTCAGTCTTTCGGCGTCGCCCGCCACGAGGAAGGCGCTGATGCCGCGGGCCCCGGGCTCGCCGGTGCGGGCCATGACGACATACACGCCCGCCTCGCCTGCTCCGGAGATGAACTGCTTGACGCCGGTGAGCACGTAGTCGTCGCCGTCGAGGACCGCGCTGGTGGCGATGTTCGCGGCATCCGACCCCGCTCCTGGCTCGGTGAGGCAGTACCCGCCGAACTGCTCCATCGCGGTGAGCGCGGGAAGCCACTCGCCTCTCTGGGCGTCGTCGCCGTAGGTGTCGATCATCCAGACGACCATGTTGTGGATCGAGATGTAGGCCGCGACCGCGGGATCGGCCTTCGCGAGCTCCTCGAAGATCGCGACGGTGTCGGTGCGGCTGAGCCCCGTGCCGCCGAACTCCTCGCGCACGTAGATGCCGCCGAGTCCGAGCTCGCCGGCGCGGCCGAGGCTCTCACGCGGGAACAGGTGCTTCTCGTCCCGCTCGAGGGCGTATGGGGCCAGCTCGGTGTCGGCGAACTCGCGGACGGCGTCGAGGATCGCCTCGCGCTCCTCGGCGGTGGTGGTGACGGTGGTGAGTGTCATGGGGATTCCTTGTGGGATGGGGGCAGTCGCTGCTCAGTGCATGGTGGGGCTGTCGCTGCTCAGTGCATGGTGGGGATGACGAAGCTCGCACCCTCTGCTGGTTGTTCGGCGCCCGACTGGCGGATCCCGCTGGGCCAGCGGCTCGTCACCGTCTTGGTCTTCGTGTAGAAGCGGAACGCATCGGCGCCGTGCTGGTTGAGGTCTCCGAAGCCGCTGCGCTTCCAGCCGCCGAACGTGAAGTAGGCGATCGGCACGGGGATCGGCACGTTGACGCCGACCATGCCGACGTCGACTCGCGCCGCGAAGTCACGCGCGGAATCGCCGTCGCGCGTGAAGATCGCGACGCCGTTGCCGTACTCGTGCTCGTTCGCCATGCGGAGCGCCTCCTCATAGTCCGCCGCACGGGCGATCACGAGCACGGGGCCGAAGATCTCCTCGCGGTAGATCGCCATGTCGGTCGTGACGTGGTCGAACAGGGTCGGACCGAGGTAGAAGCCCTCCTCGTGGCCGGGGACCGTGAAGCCACGACCGTCGGCGAGGAGCATGGCGCCCTCGTCGACGCCCTGCTGGATGTAGCCCTCGACCCGCTCGACCGCGGCCCGCGTGACGAGCGGGCCGTAGTCGACGTCGGCGGCGAGGGAGGGGCCGATGCGGAGCTGTGCGACGCGTTCGGTGAGCTTCGCGGCGAGAGCATCCGCCGTCTCCTGCCCCACGGGCACCGCGACGGAGATCGCCATGCAGCGCTCGCCCGCGGAGCCGTATCCTGCGCCGATCAGCGCGTCGACGGCCTGATCGAGGTCGGCATCCGGCATCACGATCATGTGGTTCTTCGCTCCGCCGAAGCACTGGGCCCTCTTGCCGTGGGCGGCGGCCGTCGCGTAGATGTACTCGGCGATCGGCGTCGAGCCGACGAAGCCGACGGCACGGATGCGGTCATCGGTCAGCAGCGTGTCGACCGCCTCCTTGTCGCCGTGGACGACGTTGAGGACTCCGGCGGGGAGACCCGCCTCCAGGAACAGCTCGGCGAGGCGCACCGGCACGGATGGGTCGCGCTCGCTGGGCTTGAGGACGACGGAGTTGCCTGCGGCGAGGGCGGGACCCGCCTTCCACAGCGGGATCATCGCGGGGAAGTTGAACGGAGTGATCGCGGCCACGACGCCGAGGGGCTGGCGCATCGAGTACACGTCGATCCCCGCGCCGGCGCCCGTGGAGTACTCGCCCTTCAGGAGGTGCGGCGCCCCGGCGGCGAACTCGATGACCTCGAGTCCGCGCTGGATGTCGCCCTTCGCGTCGTCGACCGTCTTGCCGTGCTCGCTGGCGAGCAGCTCGGCGAGCGACTGCATCTCGCGCTGCACGAGGTCGAGGAAGCGCAGCAGCACGCGGGCACGCTTCTGCGGATTCGTCGCCGCCCATCCGACCTGAGCAGCCTCAGCATCGGCGATCACGTTGCGCACCTCGTCGGCGGAGGCGAGCGGCACTCTGGCCTGCACTGCTCCCGTGCTCGGATCGAACACGTCGGCGAAGCGCCCGTCTTCAGGGGTGAGAAGCGATCCGCCTACAAAATGCGGAATGGTACGAGTCATTGTGTGACATCCCTTCGCGCCTTCGTTGGCACATTGTCGATGTTACTCGGGTCTCCGGATATTTACTAGGACGTCCTTGTATCTGCGTCATCGATAGATGCTCCGCCTGTGCCCGACATCGATCACCACGATGACCACCTCATCCGTCCTCACGTCGAGGACGACCCGATGGTCGCCGACCTGCAGCCTCCAGAGCCCCGCGAGTTCGCGTCGCAACGGCTTGAGCCTGACGGCGGGATCCTCCAACTCGGCCAGCTCGTACAGCGCGACGAGGATGCGCCGCGAGGTGCTGCGGTCGAGCTTGCGCAGTTGCTTCTCGAATCGGGGTGCCGGCGTGAGCCGGTAGAGCATCAGGCGGGCGCAGGCGTTGCGGCGCCGTCGTGCGCCGTTCGGCGGAGCTCTATCGGATCGAAGCCGAGGTCGCGTGAAAGATCGTCGAGCGAGCGTGATGGCACCTCGCCGCGACGCACGGCCTCCGCCTCCGCCCGCACCGCGTAGGCGTACTCGAGGTCGGCGAGATGCTGCGACACCGCCTCCCGAACGTAGTAGGCCGCAGAGCGCCCGGTCGAGGCTGCAAGCGCGTCGAGACGAGCTTTCAGCTCTTCCGGAAGGCGGACGCTCAGCACACCTGTAGACATGTATACATCGTTCCACATGATCAGGCGCCTGTCACAGGATGTCGTCGAGGTGGAGCAGACGCACTCCCCGGTCGTGCAGGATGAACTGCGCACGCAGCGGCACCCTGAGCGCGAACGCCGCATCGCGCATCGCCCTTGCCCACTCGCGGTCGTCGACGCCCACGGCCGGCGGGCCGATGCGCTCCCAGACGATCACGACGGACTCGCTGGAGGTCACCTCGCGCAGGAGGTCCGCGCGCTGCACGAGCAGCTGGGCCTCGGTGAGCTCGCCGAGATCATCCGTGCGCGTCAGCGCGTTCGGATCTTCGGGATACCCCTCCATCGGGATGAGGGGCTCACCGAGGCATCCGCGCGCATCGATGAACATGAGCCACACCTGGCGCCGACTGGCGCGTTCGAGCATTCTTTCGAGGAGGGCGCGGAGGTCGTCGTCATCGCGCAGCGGGCGGTCGTTCTTGGGGGTGTTCTGATCGGTCATGCCCCTGATGCTGGCGCGATCGCCACTCCTCGTTCAGCGGCATCCCCCAGATTTCCGCGGCACCGTGGACAACTTCTCCCCCACCACCCCCTGGGGACGAACAGTGGGCCGGCCGCCGAGTACACGGCATCGCGCCGAGTGCACGGGTCGTCGACGTGGATGACCCGTGCACTCGGCGACAACCCGTGCACTCGGCGGCGGGGCGGGCCGCCAGGACTCAGTAGGCGATCACGGGGAGCGGGAGCCAGGAACGCGAGTCCGTGTACGGCTCTGTTCCCTCGAACCGCGCCGTGATCAAGTGGATGCCGCGGGTCACCTTGGGCACGGTCACCGTGACCTTGCCCCGATCGGCGGCGGTCAGCTCGAGCGTCGCGACGACCTTGCCGTTGTCGCGCACCGTGACGGTTCCGACGGCGGCGCTGCGGTCGTCTGCGGTGACCGTGACCTTCACGATCGCGTTCCGGCCCGCCTTCACGACGACGTCGGACGAGCTCAGCCGCACGGACGTGTCGATCGGCTGCACCTGGTCGTCGACCAGCACGGCGACCGACCGCGCTGGCACCGTCACCGTGCCGCTCGCGGCATCCCACGTCGTGCCCTTGACCACCGCATCCGCTCCGTTCGCCTGCGCCGGCGTCAGAGCGAACGAGCGACCGGCGAGCCCCGCCACCGTCTGCGTGACGGGTGCGGGCGACGCGTTGAACACCACCAGGGCTCCGTCGAGCTCGGGGTCGACGTCGGCCCCCACCAGATCGTCGATCTGCATGAGGATCACGCCGGGGGCGGCCTCCGCTCCGCTGTTCGGGAACGTCACTTTCTGCTCGATGAGATCCGCCGAGCCGAGCCGCAGCAGGTCGACCTCGTCGCGCACCCGCAGCAGGTCGAGGGCCGATGCCTCGGCCGACGCCATGTCGGAGGCTCCGGGCTTGAGCGCCGGGTTCTCCAGCAGCGGCGCCATGATCGGCCACTTCTCCTGGTTGTCCGCGGCGGTCGGCAGGCCGGAGCCGAAGGTCGACTCCTGGCCGGTCCAGTCGATGCGGTTGAACCAGTCGCCCGAGTTGTAGCTGTTGCGGTCGAGCGACTTCGAGCGCAGCAGCTCGGTGCCCGCGTGCCAGAACGACGGCGACTGCGAGAGCGTCACGGTCGCCAATTCGAGCGTGTTCATGCGCACCCGGTCGGCCATCGACGTGCCCACCGGCAGCTTGAACACCGACAGGTCGTACAGCGTCTCGTTGTCGTGGGCATCGACGTAGTTGATGACCTCGTCCGGCTCCTGGGCATAGCCTGCGGCCGAGCCGCGGTAGTCGATGCCGGAACCGGCGGTGACCTTCCCGTCGCTCGTCACGAACGTGAAGTCGCGCAGGTTGCCCGCGAGCCCCAGCTTGACGAGATCCGTCTCATGGCCGAGGTCGGCGAGCGCCTGCTCGGTCGTGCCGTTGATCGGGTTCCCGTTCGGGTCCGTGCCGAGACCGGTGCCGAAGCCCTGACGGAACGTCGAGGAGCCGTCGACCGGGCTGCCGCCGTGCACGGCATCCCGCAGCCTGTCGTTGAACGTGCCGATGCCGGTGCCGCCGAGCTGGCCCTGCGTGGCCTGCTCGAACAGCGCGTTGTTCGCGACCTCGCCGAAGTTCCAGCCCTCGCCGTACAGGTAGATCGCCGCGCCGTCGACACCGTCCTTCTTGAGGGTCAGCGCGTCGAGCGCGTCGCGGATCGCCTGCATGTTCGTCGTGGAGTGGTGCCCCATCAGGTCGAACCGGAAGCCGTCGACCCTGTAGTCGCGCGCCCACGTCACGGTCGAGTCGACCATGAGCTTCTGCGCGGCGAGGTGCTCTGTCGCGACGTTCTGGCAGCAGGTCGAGGTCTCGACCGCGCCTGCCGCGTTCAGCCGCTGGTAGTAGCCGGGCACGACCTGATCGAGCACCGACGTGCCCGCCTGACCGGATGCCGCGGTGTGGTTGAACACCTGGTCGAGCACGACCTGCAGCCCCATGTCGTGCAGCGAGCCGACCATGGTGCGGAATTCACCCACGCGCGCCCCGCCGTTCGCGTCGACCGCGTACGAGCCCTCGGGCGTCGAGAAGTGGTACGGGTCGTAGCCCCAGTTGAAGCCGTCCGCGTCGGCCACGGCCTGCACGCACGCCTGCTGCTGATCGGACGCGGGGCCGAACGATGCGAGGTCGCAGTCCGGCACGGCCTGGACCGCGCGGTCCTCCTCGATCGTCGCGAGATCGAACGACGGCAGCAGGTGCACGGTGTTGATGCCGGCATCCGCGAGCTGGCGGAGCTGATCGGTGCCCGCGCTCTTCTCATCGAAGGCGAGGTAGGTGCCCCGTTCCTCCGCGGGCACGGTCTCGTCGCTGATCGAGAAGTCGCGGATGTGCAGCTCGTAGATCGCGCGATCGACCGACTTCTCCACGACGGGGGATGTCGTCTTCTGCCAGATCTTGGGCTGCCACGCCTTGTCGTCGAGGTCGATCGCGACGGAGCGCTCCGAGTTCAGCGTGAGGGCCGTCGAGTACGGATCAGTGACCAGATTGGTCTCGATCTTCCCCGTGGTCGGCGCGTAGACCTTCACCTCCCACAGGAACTCGTCGCCCTTGAGTTCCTTGCCGCCCTTCACGGTCCAGGTGCCGGATGCCGCGTCCCATGCCGCGTCGTGGCGCACGGGATCGCCGCTCGCCCCGGCGTTCCAGGTCAGGAGGGCCGCGCTCTGCGCCGTCGGCGCCCACAGCCGGAAGGTCGGCTTCTTGCCGCTGAAGGTGACACCGAGGTCGACCTCGTCGAGTGCTGCGGCGTAGAGGTCGTCGAGCACCCCGGGGATCTGCACGCCGGTGAACGCGGTGAGGGCGCCTGCCGTGTCGCGCTGGGCGACGGCGAGCTGCGTGCGCACGAGCGCCGCGGCATCCGCATCCTTCACCCTCAGCGCGAGGTAGCCCTGGAGAGCGGGGAAGCGCGCGAGCTGAGCGTCGGTGAGACCGCCGTCGATCACGGTCAGGGCGATCGGATCCGCGCCCGAGACGTCGCCGTCGGCCACGGCGAGCGCGGCATCGGATGCCGAGTACAGCTGGTACGCGGCCCTGTCGGGCTTCCCGAGCGTCGCGGGCCACGCGATGGTCGTGGCGTCGATCCAGTGCGCACGCAGTTCGCCCGTGCCGGGGAGCGGCGGGTCGACGCTCACGACCTCGAGGATGTGCGTGGCGATCGTGTAGCGGAAGGTCGTGACCTTGCCCTCGGTGGCGCTGAACGAGATGTTCGCCCCTCCCGGCGCTCCGTCCGCTCCGTAGTTCTCCGTCCAGCTCAGGCCGTGCGCGACCTTCAGCTCATAGGCGCCGGTCGGCAGCTTGTCCGTCGCGAACTCGTAGACGCCGTCGCGGTCGCCATCGGCCATGAGGGTCGCGAGGCAGTCGGGTGACCAGTCGGCCGCACAGCCGAGCTCCGACTGCTGCGAGCCGGGGAGCGTGACGATGGGGCCCTCCGACGTGGACTGCACGATGTTCGTGCGCGGATCGAAGTAGAACGTGATCGGTCCGCCCGCGTGATGCACGGCGATGTTCGAGCCGTCGGGTGCGCCGTTGACGCCGTAGTTGATCGCCCAGCTGCCGTTGATCGCCGCCTTGTACTCGTAGTCGCCGGCGGGGACGTCGAACGTGCCGGCCCACACCCCGTCTGCACGGAGCGTGAGCGCGGCCTTCTCACACGCCGGATCCCAGTCGCCCGCGCATCCCATCTCGGAGTTGAGGCTGCCGGGCACGGTCACCATGTCGATCGGGGACTCCGGCTCCTCGGCCTGCTCGAGCGTCACGGCGTTGCCGACCGAGGCGTAGGTGGATGCCGCGGAGTGGTGGCCTGCGGCATCCGTCGTCACCGCCCGGTACTCGACCAGCGTTCCCTTCGCCAGGCCCCGGATGTCGTGGAAGACGCGGGGATCGGTGTCCTCCGCCGTGCCGAGCGCGTGCCACTCGTCGGAGCCGACGACGCGGTACGCGAAGCTCGTCTGCGCCCACTGGTCGGCGATGGTCGCCTGCACGGCGGACTGCCCCGCGAGGCCGGCGCCCGCGGCGGGAACGCTCAGGGTGACCGGCGCAGCCTCGGCGGGGGCGGTGACCTTGCGATCCGCCTTCCACACCACCGCGGACAGTGCGGGCACAGTGATGCTCGTCGCCGCACCGGCATCCGTCGTCAGCGCCGCGCCGTCGCCGTAGACGGCGCTGTAGCCGGCGTCGGCGGTGAGCGTCTTCAGGTCGACGGTCTGCGCCGAGGAGGCGTTGTTGACGGCGACGAGGTATTCGACCCTGTCGTCGGCATCCACCCGGGAGAACGCGTACACGCCCGCACCGGATGCCGTGTACCGCTCGATCTGCGCGCCGTCGACGAGCGCGGGGTGGGCCTCGCGGAGGTCGGACAGCGCCGCGATGCTGCGGTACAGCTCGCCGTCGGTGCCGTAGCGGTCCGTGGAGCCGACCTGCTCTCCCGTGATGAGGTTCTGGTTCGCGTACTCCGCCACCTGCGTGGCGAAGAGCGACTGGCGTGCGTCCTTGTCGCCGCCGGTGCCGGCGAAGCCCTGCTCGTCGCCGTAGTAGACGACGGGCTGCCCGCGGGTGAGGAACATCAGCTCGTGCGCGAGCTCGTCGCGCTGCACCGCGGAGTCCGTGTTCCGCAGGAAGCTCCCCACCCGGCCCATGTCGTGGTTGCCGAGGAAGGTCGGCAGCGCCGTGGCCGAGGAGTCGGAGGTCGTGTAGCGGTCATCGCCAGCGAACAGCGACTGCAGCCCCTTCGCGGAGTTGCCCGAGGCGTAGCTGACGGCCGAGGACTGGAATGTGAAGTCGAGGATCGAGTTCATGTCGGTGTCGCGCACGTAGGGGGCGAGCTTCACCGGATCGGCGTCGTAGACCTCGCCGAACATGAAGAAGTCCTTCTTGCCCTTCGCGTGGGCGTAGTCGAGCACGTCCGTCGTGAACTGCTGCCAGAACTCGAAGTTCACGTGCTTGACGGTGTCGATGCGGAATCCGTCGATGCCGAGGTCGATCCACTTGTCGTAGACCTGAACGAAGCCGTTGACGACGGTCGGATGCTCGGTCATGAGGTCGTCGAGGCCGCTGAAGTCCCCGTAGGTCACGGACTCCCCCGACCAGGTCGAGTCTCCGCGGTTGTGGTACAGCGTGGGGTCGTTGAGCCAGGACGGGACCTTCACGTCCTTCTCGGCATCCGCCACCACGGGCGTGTACGGGAAGCTCGTCTCGGGGTCCAGGGCGGGGAAGTCGCCGGTGCCGGCATAGTCGCCGGGGTCGAACGCCTTTCCGTCGGCGTCCCGGTACGGGCTCGTCGCCTGGTCGATGTAGTCGTACTTCTGCTGCGTGTAGTCGATGACGTCGGCGGTGTGGTTGGTGATGATGTCGAAGTAGACCTTGATGCCGCGGTCGTGCGCCTCGGCGATCAGCGCCTGCAGCTCCTCGTTCGTGCCGAGATGCGGGTCGATGCGGGTGAAGTCGGTGACCCAGTAGCCGTGATAGCCGGCGCTCGCGTTCGCCCCCTCGCCCTGCACGGGCTTGTTCGCGAAGCTGGGGGTGAGCCAGATCGCGGTGGTCCCCAGTCCCTCGATGTAGTCGAGCTCGTTCCGGATGCCGGCGATGTCGCCGCCCTGGTAGAAGCCCTTGTCGGTGGGGTCGAATCCGGTCGTGAGCCGGTCGCCGTCCAGACCGCCCCTGTCGTTCGACGGATCGCCGTTCGCGAAGCGGTCGGTCATCACGAAGTAGAACTGCTCCCCCGCGCCGGGCTGCCGCACCGGTGCCGCGATGAGCGCATCGTCGTCGCTCGTGTAGCCGCCGCGGAGGTCTTCGACCTCGACGCCGACGCGGTGGCGGGTGTCGTCGTAGGTGAACCGGAGGGTCGCCGGGCCCGCGACCGTCAGCGGGATGTTGTCGCCTCCGCCGTCGAGTCCGTACGCCTCGTCCCACCCGTCGTCGAGAGCGACCTTGTACTCGTAGCTGCCGGCGGGCACCTCGAACTCGGCGCTGTAGATGCCCGGTGCACCCGTGGGGGCGAGCTCGGTTGCGGCGCAGTCGGGCGCCCAGTCGGCGGCGCAGCCGAGCTCGGACTGCAGGTCACCCACGAGCGCCGCGGTGCGCTCTGCGGCGGATGCCGCGGGTGTGGCCACGGCCGCGAGCCCCGCGGTGATGAGCGCGGTGACGGCGAGGAGTGCGGTACGGCGTGCGGTGGTCGTCTTCGACACGGATGCTCCCTGGGGATGGAGAGGACACGACAGCGTGCCCGGATGCTGTGCGTGCGAAGCTATCAGTCCGCTGGGAGAAACTGCAAGCGCTTCCAGTACATCTGTCGCGTAATATTCCAGACTCGTCCGGCAGAAGAAGCCGATAACGCAAGCGCTTTCAGGAGACGCTCCTCCCTCGATCCGCGAGTTCTCCCCTCGTTCACCGTCCGGTCACCTCCACCGGCTACAACTGCAGATGCGCGGACAGAGACTCAGACCGGATCGGGTAGTCACAGCTTCCGCGCCAACGGTGAGCGTCTGCTCCCGTCGCGGTGCCCACACCGCGAAAGACCCCCGCCGAATCGGGTCGGCGGGGGTCTTCTCCGTTCTGCGGCGCGCTCCGGAACGGGTCGCCGCGGCTACAGCCTCTCGATGATCGTGGCGTTGGCCATGCCGCCGCCCTCGCACATCGTCTGCAGTCCGTAGCGCCCGCCGACGGCGTCGAGATGATCGACGAGGGTGCCGAGCAGCCTCGTGCCGGACGAGCCGAGCGCGTGACCGAGGGCGATCGCACCGCCGCGCGGGTTGAGCCTGGTGGCATCCGCCCCGACCTCGGCGGCCCAGGCGAGCGGCACCGAGGCGAATGCTTCGTTGACCTCGTAGGCGTCGAGATCGTCGATGCCGAGGCCCGACCGTTCGAGGATGCGACGGGTGGCCGGGATGGGCCCGGTGAGCATGAGGAGCGGGTCGTCGCCGACAGCGGCGAACGCATGGAACCGGGCGCGCGGCGTCAGCCCGAGCGCGGCGGCGCGGTCGGCGCTCATGATCAGCGCGGCGGAGGCGCCGTCGGTCAGGGGGGACGAGTTGCCCGGTGTGATCCGCCACCCGAGCTCGGGGAAGCGCGCGGCGAGCGCGTCCGTGCGGAACGCCGGATTCAGCCCGGCCAGCCCCTCGGCCGTCGTCCCCGGCCGGACGGTCTCATCGGTCACCGCATCCGGCGCCTCGTCGACCGCGACGATCGTCCTGTCGAAGAAGCCCTCCGACCAGGCGGATGCCGCCCGCCGATGCGACTCCGCGGCATAGGCGTCGAGCGTGTCGCGGTCGAGGCCCCAGCGCTGTGCGATGATCTCGGCGCTCACTCCCTGGTTGACCAGGCCCTCCGGGTAGCGTGCGCGCAACCGCGGCGACATCGGCGATCCTCCGGCGAGTGCGGTGCCGAGCGGCACTCGGCTCATCGACTCGACCCCGCCGACGATCACGGCGTCGTAGGCCCCCGCCATCACGCCCTGCGCCGCGAAGTGCACCGCCTGCTGACTGGATCCGCACTGCCGATCGATGGTGGCCCCTGGTACCGACTCATCGAATCCGGCGGCGAGGAGAGCCTGGCGCGCGATGTTCGACGACTGATCTCCGACCTGGCTCACGCAGCCGAGCAGCACATCGTCGATCTGCGCGGACTCCAGGCCGGTGCGCTCCAGGAGCGCGGAGAGGACGCCGGCGGCGAGGTCGACCGGGTGCACGCCCGAGAGCGCTCCCCCTGGCTTGCCCCGGCCGACGGGAGTGCGGACGACATCGATCAGGACGGCTTCACTGCGCGTGCTCATGGCTCCATTCTCTCCCCGCGATGGCCGCCACGGCGCGGGTCAGGACTCGGACTGGACGAGCCCGTCTTCGACCGCGCGGCGGAAGAGGTCGACCTTCGTCGGCGCGGGGCGCCCTGCCGCCGCGTACTTCGCACGGATCCGCCGGATGTGGTCGAGCACGGTGGCGCGCGAGACGTACAGACCCTGGGCGACGCTCTCCGCCGTGTTGCCCGCCGCGTAGAGCGCGAGCACCTCGGCCTCTCGCACGGAGAGACCGGCGTCGGCCACCTCGGGCACCGCGCGGCTCATCTCCGCCAACCACTCGGCCCCTGCGACGACCTGCCCGCGGGCGGCCGCGCGGATCGTGGCGATGATCTGCGGGGCGTCGGCCGACTTCCTGATCAGTCCGACGGCGCCCGCACGCGCCGCCTGTCTCAGCATCGGCGGCGGCTCCTCGGCGACGAAAGCGAGGATCCGCGCCCCCGTGCGCGACAGCGCCGTCATGTTCTGCGACGGCGTCGACCCGTCTGACAGCGTGAGGTCGAGCAGGATCACGTCCATGCGCTGCTGGAGCGCCAGCAGCTCGGCCACGGTCGTCCCCACCGCGACCACGTGCAGGCCCGGATGCCCGTTGATGATCGCCGTCGTTCCGAGCTGCATGACCCGATGATCGTCCACAATCCCCACGCGAACGATCGAGTTCACTCCGGTCCCCACTAATTCACACCACTTTCCTCGGCGCGAGTCCCCAGTAGATGCGCCGACACCCCGTTTCACGCTGCAAGACAGCTGCGGGGGTGACGTCGCCCCCGCAGCTAGAGAGGGACCCTGGGGAGGAGAGTCACCTCGTGGCGGACGAACCGCCTCTCTAGGGTTGCCGGTACTCCCTCCGCTCACAAGGAACGGGACGGCTTTCCCCCGTAAGTGGGGGACGCGTCATGCGCCGGCACGCGAGAACTCCTCTCGCTGCACGCTGCCGTCCCCCCGCTCCCGCACCACCGTCACCACGGAGCCGCCCCCGCGATGCACCTCCCTCACGGTGACCGCGACCGACCCCTCCTCCGCGACCAGTCGCGCGATCGACGTGGCGAGCTCTCCGGGAAGACGGTGCCTCGTCGCCGTCTCCTCGCCGAGCAGCAGCACATGCACGCCTCTCCGACGGGCGGCGTCCACCGCCGCGACCAGCGCCGGGTGGTGCAGGCCGGGAGCGCGGATGCGGTCGCGGATGCTCCCCTCAGCCGCAGCGAGCTCCCCGATGAGCGCGTCATCGATGTCGGCGCCCGAGGCGAGCGCGGTGAGCAGGGGCTGGGCGGTCCTGCGGATGCCGGACAGCTCCCGTCGTGACGACCACCGCTCGGCCGCGGCGAAGACGGTCGCCGATGCGGCCTCGACGGCGGCGGAGCGGACGCCGTACTCGCGCACGGAGATCCTGCTGACGCCGATGAACCACGTCACGCCGACCAGCAGGGAGACCACGGTCGGCGTCGCCATGGCCACGACCCCGATGGCGGGTTGGCCGGTCGCGGATCCCCACGCGGCGACGAGCCCGACGAGCAGAACGGCGCCGACGCAGCCTGCGGCCGGATTGCCGCGCGCCGCCACGAGAGCGACGAGGTAGGAGGCGAAGGTCAGCAGCCACACCTCGCCGGCGGGAGCGTCGAAGATGTCGGCGTAGGCGAGCACGCACAGCGCGACGACGACCGCGCACCCGATGACCGCCGCCGCCTCCGCGCCGCGCAGCCTTCCGGGGTGCTGCGCCGTGACCATCAGGGCGCCGAGAAGGGCCACCAGATAGCATCCGATGCCGACGGCGGGGTTCGGCACGGGGAACTGCCCGACCAGCAGGCTCTGCACGATCCCCGTCACCCAGAGCGTGGCGACCGCGACCCGTGCGATCCGAGTGGACAGGCCGGAGTCGATCACCCTCGCCGCAGCGCGCCGCCATCCCAGCTCGACGCGTGTGCCGCCCGCGCCCGAGGTCACGTCCGCCGTGCCGCCGGGGAGGTCGCGCATGCGTTCGAGGATGCTGTTGCGCAGCCCCATCCGCTCGGGAGCCACGTCATCCGGATCGAAGCCCGGTCCTCGGTCGGAGACCACGAGCGTGAGCTCGTCTCCCCCGACCTCGACCGAGACGGCCGGGCCTCCGTTCCGGGCGTGGAGGACGCTGTTGCGGAGGGCCTCCCCCAGCGCGAGCGACGAGCGCTCCAGCACCGCGGCGGGGACCGTGCCCGCCCTCATCGCGATGCTCAGATCCGCGTCGGCGGCGATGCCGTGCGCCACTCTGGCCAGAGCCTGTCCGGCATCCTCGACCTCCATCTCGCGCTCGACGTCGATCTGGGCTCCCGGGTGCATGCGCATGGCGGTGCGGAGCGCGTCCAGCCCGGCCGACGCCGCCTGCCGCACCTCCGGGAGCGCCGGCCCGGGAAGCCGCATCGCCGCGGTCAGCACCGACAGCACCTCGTCGTGGACGATCCTGGCCACCGCGCGCTGGCTCCTCAGCCGCTCCTGCGCCCTGTCGCGCCGCGACTCGAGACGCCGGATCGACTCCTCGGCGCGCTCCAGGCGGAGCAGTCGCGCCCGCGCGCCCATCACGGCCGCGAGCACGGCGATGTTGCCGACATGGATCGGGGTCATCGCGAGGGCCGTCGCGGGCACGGCTCCGAGGAAAATCAGCCCCGACAGCGCCATCGCGAACGGGATGACGGCCGCGAGCGCGACGGTCGCGACGGCGGAGCGCACGAGCAGTGGCATCAGGCACACGGCGATCGGGCCGAGCACCCCGATCCACGGACGCAGTCCGTCGGCGTCATCGCCGCGGTAGCCGAGGAAGACCGTCACCTGAGCGGCCGTGACCGAGAGGATCGTCGTCGTCCAGAGCACGCGGCACGCGATCGCCGAGAGCGTGGCTCCCGCGACCGCGAGGACCACGATCCCGAGCACGGGCACGGCGGCGAGGAGCGTCCACCAGGGGGCGAACTCGGGCGTCTGCGGAAGGATGCGGGACCATGCGGCGACGGTGCTCAGGATGCCGCACCACGCGATGATCCGGCCCAGGCGTCGGTCGACGAGCGTCAGCTCGTCGCGCAGCGCGGTCATCGATCCGGCGCGACGAGCCCGTCCTCGATGGCGCGACGGAACAGGTCGACCTTCGTGGGAGCGGCGCGGTCGACGGCCGCGTACTTCGCGCGGATCCGACGGATGTGATCGAGCACCGTCTCCCGCGACAGGAACAGGGACTGCGCCACGCGGTCGGCGGTCTCTCCCGACGCATAGAGGGAGAGCACCTCCGACTCCCGCGGGCTCAGCCTCGCCGACACGAACTCCCGGTCCGCGTCGAGCGCCGCCGCCCAGTCGGGGGACGCGATGACCTCGCCCCGGGCTGCGCGACGCACCGACTCGACGATCACCTCCATGCGCTCGGACTTGCGGATCATCCCTGAGGCGCCGGCGCGCGCGGCCTCGCGGACGAGACGCGACTGCTCACCAGAGGTGTAGGCGATGATCTGCGCTCCCAGCGGTGCCAGGGTGCGGATGTTCTCCGTCGGAGAAGAGCCGTCGGAGAGCGCCAGGTCGAGCATGACGACGTCGAGCTTCGACGCCTTGGAGAGGAGGTCCGGAGCGCGCGGTCCCGTCGCGGCGACGACGATGTCAGCGTGCTTCCGGAGTATCGCCACGGTGCCGAGCACCGTGGCCGGGTGATCCTCGACGATTCCGACGAGAATGGGCATGAAGAATCTCCCTCGGGTGGGCTCTCCCCACAGCTGAGCATAGCGCTCGCGCAGTATTCCGGTCACTCCATCGGAGCGGCGTCTGGCGCGTCGCGATCCGCCTGCGGAGACCGCGCGGCGGTCGAGCGACCAGCCCACCAGCCGTACACCCCGATCACCACGAGGGCGGCGAGGTAGGCCACCGCCCACCACGGGAATCCGGCGCCCGCCGCGAGCCCGCCGGCGGCGACGACCGACTGCGGCGGATTCGGCGTCTCGCGCTCGCCCGTGACGAGGATGCGGTGCGAGTTGATGCCCAGTGGGGTGCAGGTGACGAGCGTGACGAGGTCGCGCCCTTCCTCCTGGCGGAGGGTCTCCGTGTCGGCGGGGTCGACGACCCGCGCATCGATCACACGATAGGTCAGCACTTCGCCGAAGGTCGTCAGCGTGAACAGGTCGCCCTTCTTCACCCGATCGAGGTCGGTGAACATCGCCGCCTCCGGCAGCCCCCGATGGGCGGTGATCACGGCGTGCGTGCTCGTGCCGCCGACGGGCAGGGACGTCCCTTCGAGATGACCGGCACCCTTCCGCAGCGTGGCCTCGTCCGTGCCGTGATAGATCGGGAGATCCACGCCGATCGACGGGATCTGGATGCGCGACATGACGCCCGAGTCCGTGCGCAGCATGCTCGAGTAGTCGAACTCCTGCCCGGTGCGCGCGGAGCTGGTGGGGACGTTCGCATCGGCGGCGAGGATCGCACCGGCGGAGAGGGCCTCGTTGTACCGGTGGGCCTCCGCGCGCTGGTCTGCGGGCCCTGGCACGGCGGCGGCCACGCTCTGCGGGTAGCCGTCGACGATCAGCGCCTGGTTGTAGTCGGCGAGCCATTGCGCGGCCGGCGCGTAGGCGAACACGGTCGCTCCCGTGACCGCTGCGGCCAGCGTGACGAGCAGCAGGACCGACGGGCGCCAGCGAGGCCGACGCCGCGCGTCGGCGTCGCTCCGAGGAGGACGCGCTCGCGTCTGCGGCGTCTCTGCGGTGACGTCATCGTTCACGTGTCCTTCTCCTCTCTCGTCCGCATTCTCTCGTGAGCGCGTCGGCGGCGGGGACGCCCTGCGTCCCCGCCGCCTCATGCGCCCGCTGCCATGCACCCCTGCATCAGCGGGCGCGCGGGCCCGGGGCGGTGACACTCCAGCCCCGCCCCGGGGTCTCTGCGATCACGTCTCCGCGATCAGGCGTCCTCAGCCGCCTTGCGCCGCCGTGAGACGAGCACTCCGCCGACGGCGATGACCGCCAGTGCGGCTCCCGCGATCATGAGGGCGAGCTGTCCGTCGGCTCCGGTGAACGGCAGGGTCGGCAGTCCCTGCTGGGTGTTCGGGATGTCGATCAGCGCGACGGTGCCGTTGTCGCCCGCGGCGACGACGACCTCGGTCAGCGCTGCCGCACCGGCCGGGAGGATGAAGCCCGCCGGGGCGGCGATCTCCTTCAGCACGTAGCAGCGCTGCGCGTAGTCGTGGCCGGGGGCCGCGACGTCGCTGACGGTGCCGTCGGCGGCGACCGTCTTCTCCGTGTCGCCGATCCAGAGTCCGGGGAAGACGACGGAGCCGTCCGCACCGGAGGAGACGACGAGCGGCGAGGTCGTGCCGGGTGCGGTGACGGCGTCGAGAGTGTCGATGTCGGCGATGCAGCCTGCGGCATCCGTGGTGCCCATGTAGATCTCGAACCGGGCGCCGGCGAGGCCATGCTGCGCGTCAGCGGCGTTCACCTTCTTGACGGTGAGGCTGCCCCATCGTGTCTCGACGACATCGGTCGGCGACCCGCCGGGTCCGTTCGGGACACCGGGGGTGAGCTGGAAGCCGTTCAGGTTCACGAAGGCCTGGTTCTGGATCTCGCCGACCGCGTTCGCTGCCGCGTCGAAGGTGAGCACGACGTTCTGCCCGGCCTCGAGCTTCGCGAGCCCGGCGGCGGTGAAGGAGACGGTGAGCGTCTGCCCCGCCCAGGTCGCCGTGTAGTCGGCGCCCTGCACGAACGCGGCTCCTCCGCCGACGGCCACCGACAGGGTCGAGAGGTCGGTGTTCGGGGTGAGGGCGGGGTCGAGCGTGTCGGTGATGGCGAACACGTCGTACGTCTCGCCGGCCGCGAGCGCGGGGATCTTCGTCGTCACCTGGTACGTGACCGGCGCCCCGAGAGCGGCGCCGTTGTCGTCCTGGCGGACGACGTTCTTGCGCGGGCTCTCGGCGAGCGTGTTCTTCGGGTAGACGTTGACGTCGTACACCCACTCGCCGTCGAGCGGTGCTCCGGCGATGCCGGTGTTCACCGCGGGGGTGGGCACCGTGACGATGAAGGGGATCGCGGGCGCGATCACCCCGGCGGGGGCGTCGATCTCGCGCACGAAGTACGGACCGACGGGCAGCGCGCCGGTGGACACGGTGCCGTCTGCGCCGGTCGTGACCTCCTCGCAGCCGCTCAGCGCGTAGGCGCCGAGCGTCGCGGTGCCCTGGGCGCCGGCGGCGAGCTTCTCGGCCTGGGTGATCGCGTTGAGCGCATCCCATCCCGTGTTCGTGCCGTCGACGAGGTCGATGCCGTCGATCGCGCACACCTCGAACACGACGTCGGCGATCGGCTCCGTGTCGGGCTGCGTGCCGGTGCCGTCGGGGTTCGCGGTGCCGCCTCCGGGGTTCGCGAACTTGTGGATGGTGATCGAGCCGGTCTGGTCGGGGTCGATCTCGGCGGCGCTCGCGGCCGAGCCCGTGGCGAGGATGCCGAGCGCGCCGAGCGTCAGCGCTGCGCCGATGGCGAGGATCCGGCGCCCTCGCGGGTGCGTGAGTGCGGTCATGTGATGTCCTTTCAAGTCCGCCCCTGGGTGGGCGGGATGAGTGGTTCTCCGCTGGTGCGGAGCGGGCGGGTCGGTGAGACGCGGCGCGGTCATGCCCTGCGCCTGCGGCGGATCTGCCAGACGACGAGTCCGGAGGTGAGCAGAAGCAGCACGCCCCCGATCAGCAGCAGGTGGTCCGTGCCCAGACCGCCGGTGAACGGCAGGACCGGAACTCCCTGCTGCTGGTTGACGATCCCGTCGAGCACGGTCACCTGCACGGTGCCGAGCACGGTGACGGTGCGCACGGTCGTGTCGAGCACGTAGCCGGCCGGGGCCTTGGTCTCGACGAGCTGGTAGTCGCCGGGGGTGAGGTTCGGCACGCGGAGGGCTCCGCCGGCCGGGTCCTTCTCGGGCCCGGAGCACGGCAGCTCCGTGCAGTCCTCGACCGTCAGCACCATGCCGGTCGGCGCGCCGTTCTCATCGAGCGCCTGGAGCGTCCACTCGGAGCCCGCCAGGAGGCGCTGCTGAGGCGACTCGTCGATCTTCGTCCACTGCAGCGTTCCTGAGATCGGGTTCACCACGGTCTTGTCGAGGAAGACGTTGCGCAGCTCTCCGAACGCGTCGTCGTTCACGGTGACGGTGTAGGAGACCTGCACCGTCTGCCCCGCGGCGAGCGCACCCGTCCAGGTGAGATGGTGCGTGCCGGCGTCGTAGGCCGCCGCTCCGACGGCGGGGTCGACCGCGATGGACGCCTCGTCGAGCGTCGCGTTGCCCACGACGTCGCTCAGGTCGTCGAACACGGAGAACGGACCGCTGCCGATGGCGCCGCTGTTCGTGATCGACAGCGTGTACTTCACGTCATCGCCGGGGTTCACGAGCGACCCGGCGCCCTTGTCGACCGTCTTGTCGACGCTGAGGATCGGATGCTCGACGACGATGCCGGGCTCGACGAGGAGGTTGCGCAGCGTTCCGCTCGCATCGTCGTCGAGCGTCACCGTGTACGTGATCGTCGCCGTCGTGTGCGCCGCGAGCGGCGCCCCCGCCGTCGACCTCCAGACGAGCTCCGTGTCGCCCGCGGTGTACGCGACCTGCCCGCACGAGGCGCCGACCGGCGCACACGTCAGGACCGGCGGCGACGCCAGGGTCGCCTTGTCGAGCACCTCCGACATGTCATCCGTCGCGATGCCGCTCGTGGACGGAGAGCCCGTGGCGTTCGACACGGTCACGGTGTACGACACCGTGTCTCCCGCCTTGACCATCGTCCCCGGTGCCGGGTCGGAGGTCTTGGCGTACGTGAGCGCCACCGCGGGCACCGTCGTCGTCGCGCAGGATTCATCGTCGTCGTTCGGCTCCGCACACGGATGCAACGGCGTCACCGGGGTCGTCCCGTCGACTCCGAAGCGGTTCACGAGCGCCGCGCCCTCCTGGGCCACGCGCACCGTGACGGTGTACGTGAACTGCTGCCCGAGGGGCATGCTCGCGAGGTTCCAGGTGACCTCGCCCCCGGCGTGGACTCCTCCCCCGCTCGCGGAGACGAACGTCACGCCGGCCGGGAGCGTGTCCCGCAGGGTGATGTCGGAGAGGTCACGACCACCGTCGTTGACCGCGCTGACGGTGTACGTGAGCAGGTCGCCCACGTTCGCCACCGTCTTGTCCACGACCTTGTCGATCGTGATGTGGCTGAAGTCCTCGCGGGCGATCCCGACACGCGCCGACTCGACGGGAGGCAGCGCCTGCCCGGAGACCGTGTTCGTCTGGGCGGTGGCGAACGTGTTCCATGCCACGTCCGCGGTGTCGGACAGGGCGGGAGTCGTCATCCCGATGTCGATCGTGAAGCCCTGGTCGAAGGCATACGTCGCTGACGACGTGAACTTCAGCGCGCGCACGCTGTCGAACAATGCCGCTCCGGGGCTCGCGGGCAAGGCCGCCCAGTCGTCGGCACAACCGGGGTTCTGCGCGTTCGGCAGCACCTCGGGCCGGCACGGGTTGGTCGACGTGGAGTAGTACGCCGTCACGCCCGCGGGCAGCGCCGCGATGCTGGTGAGCGTGGGCCGGAAGGTGCTTCCGCGCTGCTGCTGCAGCGTGCCCTGCACCGTTCCCGTGTCGCCGACGCGCGGGAGCAGGTCGTAGGCGACCACGCCGTTCATGGCGGCGAAGCTCTTGTTCGTCCAGCCGAGCCGGAACGTCGCACTTCCGCCGGCCTCGTCGACGTAGCCGATGGCCGGGAACGTCTTGAAGGCAGTGTCGAGGCTCCCCCTCACGGCCTTGGTCACCCGGACGGCATCCGACGACGGGTCGGGGTTGATGGTGAACGTGGTCGAACCGGTGCAGGTGAAGCCCGCGCCCGTCGTCCCGGCGACGGGTGCTCCCTGCGTGCAGAGCGCCTGAGTCTCCGGGTCGGAGAGGTTCACTGCGACGGTGTTGGTGAAGTTGCCAGGGAACGGCGCCACCGCGGGAACGAGGATCTCGACGCGCAGCCGATCTCCCATGCCGGGGCGCAGCAGCGAGTTGACGACGTCGCGCGGTACCGTGACCGTCAGCGAGGTCCTCCCCGTCGCGGGGTCGACCGCCGTCGTCGAGGTGATGCCGAGCCCCATCGCCCACTGCGAGACTCCGTACCTCCAGGCTCGGCCGGTCACCTGACCTGTGACGGTCCAGCCTGCGGGGAGCGTGTCGGTGAAGGTGAGATCGCCGGTCGTGGGTCCGGGCAGGAACACCTCGCTCGTGAACTGGAAGTTCTTCCCCGAGGTCGAGTAGAACTTGCTCGCCCCGATCTGCGGTCCGTCCTTGATGAAGATCGTTCCGATCGAGGTCTCTGTGGTGGCGTACGCGTCGGTCGAGCCGACGAGGAAGGAATCGACGGATCCGCGGTTGCGAATGAGATCGCCGGCCCCACGATCGGCATCGACGTAGCCGCCCACGTAGACGTCGGTGCGGATATTGGTCATTCCCGTCGCGCGGGGGATGAGGAGCTCCGCCACGCGCCCTACAGCGCTGTCCGGCACCCGATACGTGCGGTATTGCGGACCGTTCGGATAGGTCGCGGCGCTCGCTGACTGAGGCGTCAATGCGACGATCGATCCGTCGGTCAACCGTGCCTGCACGACGACCGCGTCAGGGACGCCGACGGCGTTCGCGGATGCACGGGTGTCGATCGTGACGATCGTCGGGTGGAAGGCGGGGTCGGTGCAGAGCGTGCCGCCCGCCGGATAGCTGGCATAGGACACACCGGTCGCGTTCGTCGCACACGGCATCGGGTCGACGAGAGCGAACTCCGTATTGGGCTGCGCCTGATCGATGCGCAGCCAGTACACCGACTCGATCTGGAAGCTGTCGACTGATCCGGGGAAGACATGCGCCGTGGAGGATGGTGCAGCCGCCAGACCGCGGCCGAGCCAGGATCCGGGATAGGTCGCCGACCGATACCCGTTGAGGTTCAGGTCCCACTGCCCGTCGCCGAGCGTGTTGAGGAGCGGGCCGTAGCCGAGCTTGGCCGTGACGGCTCCGGGGAGACGGTCGACCACGGTGAGGCCCGCCGAGTCGCTGTCGGTCACGGTCGAGCCGCTGAGCGAACGCCCCGTCGCGGTGACGCGGTTGACCAGCGCCGTGCCATCCGGCACCCCGGCGTTCACGGTCGCCGTCACCGTGACCGGCACGGCCTGCCCCGAGCCGAGCGCGCACCTCTCGCCGAGCTGAGCAGCCGTGAGGGTGAGGGTGACCGTCTGCCCCGTGACGACCGCCCCCGCGGGACTGCTGGATGCGTAGGTGAGTCCCGCGGGGAGGGTGTCCACCAGGATGAGCTGGGTGAGGTCCTCGACGCCGATCGTGGTGGCGGCGAGCGGGCAGTCCCACCACATGGTGAACACCACGGAGTCACCGGGGACGTGATAGGCGACGTCGACCGTCTTGCGCACGTCGATCGAGGGGCTCGCGGTCGCGGTCGAGGTGACTCCGGGAGCCGTGACGGTCGGCGTGCCGTCGCTGAAGGTCATCGTGGGCGCCAGCGTCCACGTGGTGCCGTTCGGAGTGGTGTGGTTCGGCGGCGTGATCGTGACGCCGATGGTGCCCGACGTGCCCTGCACGAGGTCATCGAGCTCGATCACGAGCTCTCCGCCAACGACGTTCCAGGTGCGGATGAGGGGGTTGGCGCCGACCTGCACCGGCATGCCTGCCGCCGCCCCGAGGGGGATGCGGATGACCGGGTCCGTCGCGCAGGGATCGGCGTTGACGTTGCTGCACGCGTACGTCAGCGAGTACGCGAACGCAGTGCCGGACTTCTGAGACGCCGGTGTGAGGGCGGTGATGCCCAGCGTCGGCTGCGAGCTCGGGTCGGCGACCGCCGTCGTGGGAGCGAGCAGACCAGCTCCCAGGGCGAGGATCGCGAGAACCGCGAGGAATGCGCGGCGCACTCCTCGCGGGCGATCGCGGCGGTCGGCGCGCGCGCCGAGGCGCTCGGATGTCGGCTTCACTGTCTCTCATCTCTCTGACGTCGTGGCGCACAGGAGACGCCTCAATCAAGCAGACGGTATTCCGGTCGCGGGATCACGCGGTCCGCCGCGAATCCCCCTGTTCTGGGGGATAGGACCGGAACACCCCTCGCTCACCCGAACCGCGCACCGCCGCTCAGTCCCCGGGCTCGAGGATGCCGTCCTCCACGGCACGACGGAACAGGTCGACCTTGGTCACGGCGGGTCTGCCGGCGTTCGCGTACTTCGCGCGGATGCGGCGGATGTGGTCGAGCACCGTCTCCCTCGTCACGAAGAGCTGGTTCGCCGCGCTCTCCGCCGTCGCCCCTGCGGCGTAGAGCGCGAGCACCTCGGTCTCCCGGGCGGAGAGAGCGACGATCACCCCAGAGGTGCGACGGACGTCGGATGCCGCGTCGGATGCCGCCTTGGACCGTCCTCGCGCCGCTGCACGCAGTCGGGAGACGATCTGAGTCACATCGTCCGTCTTCCTGATCGTCCCGACCGCGCCCGCTCGCATCGCCTCGCGATGCGCCCCCGCAGACGACCGATCCGTGAAGACGAGCACTCGCGCTCCCGTCGCGGCGAGAGCGGCGATGTTCCGTGCGGACGGGGAGCCGTCAGACAGGAGCAGATCGAGCAGCACGACGTCGATGCGCTGCGACACGCTCAGCAGCTCGGCGACCGTGCGTCCGACGGCCACGACGTGGACGCCCTCCCTCGCGTTCAGCATCACCGCGATCCCCACCAGGATCGACCGGTGATCGTCGACGACGCCGATCCTGATCACGCTGCCGTGTTCGTCGATTCCCGCTCCCATCGTGCGTCCCTCCGTTCGACCTGGGTCTCGGTGTCGGAGAGCGCGCCCCGTGCGCTCCCCGACACCTCTGCGCGCTCTCCCTCCAGTCGGGCATCCCCATACGCCGTTCCAGAACGCGCGACCCGAGTGCGGCAGCCTCGCCTCACCCGGGCGCGTGAGGACACGGACGACTGTCCGGCCCTCACAGAGCAAGACGGCGTCAGACGCCCCTCATCACTCGGTTCCCCGCGAAACCGTCACAACTGACGGTGCGTGCGGCAGGCTGGTCTCAGCCGATGTCCGCGACCACGGCCGCGGCATCCCTGCTCTCCAGCTCTCTGAGCGCGCGGAACATCGCGGACTCCGAGCCGAAGCCGGTGGCCCTCACCAGCGTGGAGGACCTCGCATCGGGCTGCGCACGACGCAGCGCCCTGGCCGAGCGCGCGCGGATGTCGCGCAGCATCCCCCTGACGGTGAGCTCCTCCTTGGCGAACGCCGCCTGCAGGGTGCGCGGCGACACGTCCAGCCGGTCGGCGAGGGATGCCGTCGTCAACGTCGGATCGTCCGACTCCGCGAGCATGATGTCCGTCGCCCTCGTCACGATGCAGCGTCGATCGGTCAGGCTGCCGCCGACCAGCTCGATCATGCTCCGAGCGACGCTCCGTGCCGCCGCGTGCAGCGGCGACGCGTCGAGGTGCTCGGCGTCGTCGACCGCGGTCACCCCGTCGATGAAGCCAATGAACGGGCGCAGCGCATCCAGGCTGATCGCGGGAGCCGCCGGCCGCGCGCCCGCCGTCGTCAGCATCCCCGGGTCGGGCACCGACATCGCGAAGAACTCGTTGCGGGGGGCCGAGAAGCGGATCCGCGACTCCGCCGTGGTGGCGGGGATCACGACGACGCGCGTGCTGCTCCGCCCCGCAGGGAACACGGGCTCGACCGTCATCCGCCCTGAGACGCACATCACGAAGAGGAGCCGGGTCGTCGGAGCGGGAGACGGCCACTGCATCTCGATCTCCGGGGAGGCGACATGCCAGAACCGGATGTCGCCGACACGGGCGACCCGCGCCCTCAGCGGGGCGCCGTCGTCGACCCCGATCACCCTGGTGTCCACGCGGCGGAGGTACTCCCCCGTGACCTCGCACCCTTCGAGTGACCGGATGCTCGGAACCGGGAAGTGCACGCGGCGCACGGAGGTGTTGCCGCTGCGGGCTGCGCTCGTGCTGGTGCCGGGCATCCGTGTGATCCTTCCCCGTCGCTGCGGGCCGCGCATCGCCGGCGACGCCGACCGGAGGAGACCGGGGCGCCGTGCGATCTCACGTCACACAGTAACGCCGGCAGAACCCGGATGGGGCTCCGGGTCCTGCCGACCGGCGACGGGTGGGGACCGCCGCCAGGGCCGGAGGGGGCCGGCCCTTCCGCGCTGGGGGCGCGGATCCCGACTCCCCGCGAGAACCGCGGGAGATCGGGTGCTTCATCCATCACACCAGGCGGGGCGGCGGCCGCGCCGGGATCTGCGGGAACCGGCTGCGGCTCTGCGTTCTCCGGCAGCGGACGCCCGCGCGACGCCTCGCCTCGGCATCCGAAATAGAATCGACGAGGCGCCGCCACCCTGGCGCATCCCCCTTCCGACGTGCCCGCGATCCGGGCCGCGCACCCCTCCGAGGACCCACCATGTCCAGCGAACCCATCACCGTGTCCATCCGCCGCGAGGTCGACCCCGACCACGTCGCCGAGGCGACGGCCTGGGCGCAGACCGGCGTGAACCTCGCGCACAGATATCCGGGGTTCCTCGGGTCCGGCTGGGTGCGCGACGGCGAGGACTCGAACGTCTGGCACATGCTCTACCGCTTCGCCGACGAGGAGACCCTCGTCGCGTGGGAGCGCTCGGGGGAACGCGAGTGGTGGCGCTCGGCCGGGGAGGGCTTCGTGCGCAGCGAGCGCGCGAAGCGGCGCACCGGCATCGAGGGCTGGTTCGACGATCCGAGCACCGACACCATCACCATCCCCCGCGCCGACGGCACCACGGCGACCGTCTCGGTGGTGCGCACGCCGCCACGGTGGAAGCAGGCCGTGTCGATCTGGCTCGGGTTCTTCCCCGCGAACGTCGCCTTCGCCTACGCGCTCAGCCCGGTGCCGGGGTGGAACGAGTTGCCGATCTGGCTGCGGGTGCTGTGCACGACCGTCGTGCTCACGCCGATCATGACGTACTGGGTGCTGCCGTGGGTGACGAGGACGCTGCGGGGCTGGCTCGCCCGCTGAGGCTCAGAAGCCGGAGACGGCGACGCGCAGAGCTGCCTCGACCGTGACCGCGTGCGGGGACAGCGCGCCGGGGCGACGCACCAGGAACAGGGTGTTGATGGGCGGATCGTCGGTCGGCCGGAGCACGATCAGCCGCCCGTCCGCGAGCTCGGCGGCGATCAGATAGCTCGGCAGCACCGTCACGCCCGCTCCCCCGACGGCGGCGGCTGCGAGCGCCCGCAGATCGGGTGCGACCAGCGCCGGTTCGCGCTCCAGTCGGATGCCGAACACATGCCGCCAGTACCGTCGCAGGATCGGCAGGTCGTGCGCGTAGGCGAGCAGCGGGATGTCTGCGAGCTCGGCGGCCGACAGCTCGACGGAGGGAGCGATCCCCCGCGACGGCGACGCGACGAGGACGAACTCCTCGTCGCACAGCGCTGACGCCGCCACCGACCTCCCGCGAGGGCGCACGGCGGAGACGACGAGGTCGAGGGAGCCCGTGCGCACGGCGTCGAGGAGGTCGTCGGCCAGGCCCGCGGTGACGGAGAGACGGAGACCCGCGGCGACGGCGGGCGCGAGCGCGGGGAGCGCCACCCTGGCGAGGAACTCGGCCGCCCCGCCGAGCCGCAGCACGGGCGCCGCGGCGGTCGAGTCCTGCCCCACCGCTGCGGCGAGCGCGTCAAGCGGGGCCGCGAGCCGCGCGGCGAGCTCGTCGGCGCGAGGGGTCGGGCGGATGCCGCGTGCGAAGCGCTCGAACAGGGGCTCGCCGGTGCTCCTCTCGAGGGCCTGGAGCTGGGCGGTCACCGTCGACTGCGCGAGTCCGAGCGTGCGCGCCGCGGCGGAGACCGAACCGGCCCGGTAGGCGGCGAGGAACGTGCGCCACAGCGGGAGGTCGCGTAGACCATCGATATTTCGATCGCTCATATCGAGAATGTATCGGAATCACGCACCATCAGCATCCGTTCCCCCTGATGCACCCCGATCACTTCGACCCCATTGGAGACACCATGTCCACCGTCCTCTTCGTCGTCACCGGCGCCCGCACCTGGACCCTCGCCGACGGCACCGCTCACCCCACCGGCTTCTGGGCCGAAGAGCTGCTGACGCCCTACCGCCTGCTCACCGCGGCCGGTCACTCCGTCGCGTTCGCGACCCCCGGCGGCGTGACGCCGGTCGCCGACCTGGCGAGCCTCGGAGAAGGCGATGTCGACGCTCTCGCCGTGATCCCCGGCCTCTCGTCCCCGCTGGTGCTCGCCGATGTCGAGCCCGCGGCCTACGACGCCGTCTACTACCCAGGAGGGCACGGGCCGATGCAGGACCTCGCGACCGATGCCGCCTCCGCCGCGCTGATCACGGCCACGGTGGCGGGCGGACGCCCGCTCGCGGCGGTGTGCCACGGGCTCGCGGCTCTGCTCCCCGCACGCACCGCCGAGGGTCGGCCGATCGTGGCCGGCCGCCGCATCACGGGGTTCTCCGACGAGGAGGAGCGCCTCGGCGGTCTCGCCGATCGCGCGCCCTTCCTGCTGGAGACCTCGCTGCGGGAGCTCGGAGCCGATGTCGACGTCGCCCAGCCCTGGAGCGATCACACCGTGGTCGACGGGCTCCTGATCACCGGGCAGAACCCGCAGTCATCGGCATCCGCCGCCGAGGCCCTGGTCTCAGCGCTGTCCTGACCGGCGCATTCGCGCCGGGTGCGTCACAGCGCGCGGATCCGCCAGGATGCCGCATGCTCCGCGCCCGGCGCGAGCACGACGAGATCGACACCAGAGGTGAAGGCGTCGGGCGGGCACGTCATCGGCTCGACCGCGAGGCCGATGCGATGGATGCCGTCGACGCCGGGGTTGTCTGCGGTGTGCACCTGCACCCACGGGCAGCGCTCGTCCCAGGTCATCGCGACGCCCGTGCCGCCCGGCGCCGTCAGACGCACCTCGGCCACGCCGTTTCCCCGGGTGAGGCCGGTGAACGCGTGGTCGATGAACACGTCGCCGATGGGCCGCGGGGCCCGGAAGTCCCACTCGGGGTGCCCGGACACGGGTTCCACGGCCACGGGGCTCAGCCGATCGGGCGTGACCGTGAGCACCTCGGACGCGGGAAGCGTCAGGGTCCATTCGTCGACGCTCCGCTCAGGGCCGGCCACGAGGTACGGGTGCGGACCGGCGCCCCAGGGGGCGGCATCCGTCCCGAGGTTGCGGGCGGTGACCGTCTGGGCGAGACCGTCGGCGTCGAGCCGGTACTCGACCTCGACCTCGACGCGGAACGGGTAGCCGGACTGCGGTTCGATCACGGCGGCGAGCACGATGCGGTCGTCGAGCACGAGCCGGTCGGCGAACTCGGTCCAGCACAGCAGCCCGTGCAGCGCCTGCCCTCGCGACGGCTCCGTCAGCGGGAGCTGGTGCTCGACGCCGGCGAAGACGTAGCGTCCGTCGACGATGCGGTTGGGCCAGGGGGCGAGGGTCGCGCCGCGGTAGCCGGGGCGCACCTCGTCGGCCTCGAAGGGCACCACGAGGTCGCGCCCGTCCTTCTGCAGCGTCCGCAGGGATGCGCCGACGCTCGCGATCACGGCCTCGTATCCGCCGCTCGCGATGCGCAGCTGCCTGCCCGACCTCGGAATGCTCATCACGCCTCTATCTTCACAGGCCCTGCGCGAGGCGGTAGTACGCCTGGTTCCAGCGCACCTGCTTCTGGAACTCGGGAAGCGTGGTCTCCTCGTCGATCACGAGCAGTTCGACCTCGGCCATCTCGGCGAAGTCGCGGAACGCCTCGATCCCGACCGCCGTCGACATCACCGTGTGGTGCGCGGCGCCGGCGGTGAGCCACGCGGCCGCGGAGGTCGTGAAGTCGGGCGCGGGCTTCCACACCGCGCGACCCACCGGCAGCTTCGGCAGCGACGCCCGCGGCGGCACGTTCTCGACGACGTTCGCGGTGAGGCGGAACCGGTCGCGCATGTCGCTGAGCGCCACCACGACGGCGGGTCCGGGGTCGGCGGTGAAGACCAGGCGCACCGGGTCGTCCTTGCCGCCGATGCCGAGGGGGTGGATCTCGAGCGTGGGCTTCGCGGTGGTCAGCGAGGGCGAGACCTCCAGCATGTGCGCGCCGAGGATCAGCTCGTCGCCGGGGGTCATGTCGTAGGTGTAGTCCTCCATGAGGCTCGCGCCTCCGGGCAGGCCCGATCCCATCACGTTCGCGATGCGCACGAGCACGGCCGTCTTCCAGTCGCCCTCCGCGCCGAAGCCGTAGCCCTCGGCCATCAGACGCTGCACGGCGAGGCCGGGGAGCTGCGTCAGCGCGCCCAGGTCCTCGAACGAGGTCGTGAAGGCGCCGAAGCCGCCCTCCTCCAGGAATGAGCGCAGGCCGATCTCGATCGCGGCGCCGTCGCGCAGCGAGGAGTGCCGGTCGCCGCCGCGGCGCAGCTCGGGGGCGACCTCGTACAGCTCCTCGTACTCGGCGACCAGCGCGTCGATGTCGGACGCGGATGCCGCGGCCACTGCGTCCGCCAGCTCGTTGACGCCCCACGTGTTGACCTGCACGCCGAACCGCAGCTCGGCCTCGGTCTTGTCCCCCTCGGTGACCGCGACGAAGCGCATGTTGTCGCCGAAGCGCGCCAGCTTGAGAGACCGCGCGGCGGCGAGACCGGCGGCGGCGCGCTGCCACGTGCCGAGCTCGCGGCGCACGCGCGGGTCGCTCGCGTGGCCGACGATCGTCTTGCGCGGCACGCCGAGCCTGGTCTGGATGTAGCCGAACTCGCGGTCGCCATGCGCGGCCTGGTTGAGGTTCATGAAGTCGAAGTCGATGTCGGCCCACGGGAGCTCGACGTTGGCCTGGGTGTGCAGGTGCGCGAGCGGCTTCTGCAGCGCATCGAGACCGGCGATCCACATCTTCGCGGGGCTGAACGTGTGCATCCATGCGATCAGTCCGATCACCCTGTCGTCGGCGTTCGCCTTGAGGGCGGTCCTCTTGATGGAGGCCGCGTCGGTGAGGACCGGCTTCCAGACGATCTTCACCGGAACCTCGCCCGCCTCGTCGAGGATGCGGGCGATCTCCTGCGACTGCTCCGCGACCTGCGCGAGAGTCTCGGGGCCGTAGAGGTGCTGGCTGCCGGTGAGGAACCAGACCTCGTAGCCGTCGAGGGAGGTGGTGAGCGTGGGCATTTCTGGCCTTTCTGTTTCCGTTCGTTGAGCGAGGAGCGAAGCGACGAGACGAAACGCGGTGTCCGACGGGAAGCTGCGTTTCGTCTCGCTCCGCTCGCTCAACGAACGGGAGGGAGTGCGGTGATGGCGGCGGACTCGATGGCGAGGCCGGCGCGGTAACGGTCGAGGTAGGCGGCGAAGCCCGCGACGTCCTCCGGATCAGGAGCGACGGTGCGGAGGGATGCCGTGGCGAACACGCTCTCGTCGAGATACGCGTCGAGGGCGAGGTCGTCGGCGTGAGCGAGGTACGACGCGAGCACCGCGATGCCCCACGCCCCGCCCTCGGAGGCGAGATCGCCCACGGCGACCGGGGCGCCGAGCGCGCCGGCGAGGAATCGCTGCGCGACGCCCGCGGTGCGGAACATGCCGCCGTGCGCGAACATCCGGTCGAGCCCGACGCCCTCGGCGGCGAGCACCTGCATGCCCAGCGCCAGGGTTCCGAACACGCCGTACAGCTGCGCGCGCATGAAGTTCGCGAGCGTGAAGGCGCTGTCCGGGGTGCGCACGACGAGCGGTCGGCCTGCGGTGAGCCCCGCCAGCGGCTCACCCGCCAGATGGTTGTAGGCGAGGACGCCGCCGGCATCCGCCTCCCCTCCGAGCGCCTCGCGGAAGAGCGCGTCGAACGCCGCATCGTCTCCGACGGGGTGGCCGGCGGATGCGGCGAAGCGGATGAAGAGCCCCGCCCAGGCCGCGAGCTCGCTGGCGCCGTTGTTGCAATGCACCATCGCGACGGCGTCTCCGACCGGGGTGGTCACGAGGTCGAGCTCGTGGTGCACCTCGGCGAGCGGGCGCTCGAGGACGACCATCGCGAAGATGCTCGTACCCGCGCTGACGTTGCCCGTGCGCGGCGACACCGAGTTCGTGGCGACCATCCCCGTGCCCGCATCGCCCTCCGGCGGGCAGAGCGGGATGCCGGCGGGCGTCGCGCCCGTGGGGTCGAGCAGCAGCGCACCCTCTGCGGTGAGTGATCCGGCCGGGGCCCCCGCGGGGAGCACGGCCGGGAGCAGCGCGCCGAGCGACGAGGGGAGGCGGTCGCCCGCGAGCGCGTCGTAGGCCTGCAGCATCCTCTCGTCGTAGCTGCCGGTCGCCGAGTCGATGGGGAACATGCCCGAGGCGTCGCCGACGCCCAGCACGCGGGCGCCCGTGAGCCGCCAGTGCACGTAGCCGGCGAGGGTCGTGACGAAGCCGATGCCCGGCACGTGGGGTTCGCCGTCGACGACCGCCTGGTGCAGGTGCGCGATCGACCAGCGCAGCGGGATGTTGACCCCGAGCAGCGCGGTCAGCTCGGCCGCCGCCGCACCGGTGTTCGTGTTGCGCCACGTGCGGAACGGCACCAGCAGCTCGCCGTCCTCATCGAAGGCGAGGTAGCCGTGCATCATCGCCGAGACGCCGATCGCGCCGAAGGTCGCCGGTCGCACTCCGTAGCGGTCGTGGGCATCGGCCACGAGGTCGGCGAACGCCGCTTGGAGCCCCGCCCACACCTCGTCGAGCCCGTACGTCCACAGTCCGTCCTCGAGCCGGTTCTCCCAGGAGAACGAGCCGGTGGCGAGCACCTCGGAGGCGTCGGCGCCGATCAGACACGCCTTGATGCGGGTGGAGCCGAACTCGATGCCGAGGCTCGTGCGTCCGTGGGCGATGTCGTCGCGACCGCTCATCGGCGGGCGTCCGCGCTCTGGCCGTACACGTTCTGGTACCGGTCGTAGAGCCGGTCGATGGCCTCCTGCGGCAGCGGGATCAGCGGACCCGCCTCCCTGGCGTGGTGCACCGTGCGGGCGACGTCCTCGACCATGACGGCGGCCTTCACGGCATCCTTCGCATCGACGCCGATCGTGAACGGGCCGTGGTTCTGCATGAGCACGGCACGGCTGCGGTGACCGCGGAGGGTCTCCACGATGCCGCGGCCGATGGAGTCGTCGCCGATGATCGCGAAGGGGCCGACCGGGATCGGCCCGCCGAACTCGTCGGCCATCGCCGTGATCACGCAGGGGATCTCCTCGCCGCGCGCGGCCCAGGCGACAGCGAACGTCGAGTGGGTGTGCACCACGCCGCCGATCTCCGGCATGTTCCGGTACACGTAGGCGTGCGCCGCCGTGTCGCTGGAGGGGCTCCGGTCGCTGCCGGGGGTGCCGGGCACGACCGTGCCGTCGAGGTCGCAGAGGATCATGTTCTCGGGTGTCAGGTCGTCGTAGGAGACGCCGGACGGCTTGATCACGAACAGGTCGGCGCCCGGGACCCTGCCCGACACGTTGCCGCCGGTCCAGACGATCAGGTCGTAGCGCACGAGTTCGGCGTGCAGGCGGGCGACGTCCGCGCGGACGGCGCGGATGGACGCCTCGACCTCGGGGGTGAATGCGGTCATCGGCTATTCCTTCTTGCGGGTGACGGCGCGCTGCAGGAGCACGAAGACGAGGAGGATCGCGCCGGTGATGATCGTCGTCATCTCGGGCGGGATCTTGCCGTCGCGGGTGATGAGCACGTTCATGAGGCCGAGCACGAGCGCGCCGACCACCGAGCCGAGCACGTAGCCGTAGGCGCCGGTGAGCACGGTGCCGCCGATCACGGCCGCCGCGATCGCGTCGAGCTCCCAGCCGATGCCGGTGATGTTCTGCGCGGTGCCGAGACGCCCCGTGTAGAGCACGGCGGCGATGCCGGCGAGCGTGCCGCTGATCACGTACACGAGCACCTTGGTGCGCGGCACCGAGAGGCCCATGAGCGCCGCCGAGTTCTCGGAGCCGCCGATCGCGTACACGGTGCGGCCGGTGCGCGTGCGGTGCAGGACGAAGAACGCGACGACCACGACGAGCAGCGCCACGATCACGGCCGGGGTGATGACGAGGTCGTTGACCTTCGGCCCGTCGACGACCTTGATCTGCGTGCCGATCCAGCGTAGCGGGGAGTCCTCGCCGAGCCGCTCGGGGACCGTGCTGAGCAGCGACGCGAGACCGCGACCCAGGAACATCATCGCCAGCGTCGCGATGAACGGCTGCACGTTGAAGTACCGGATCAGGATGCCGGAGACCAGGCCGAACAGGGAGCCGGAGCCGATCATCACCACGAGCACGGCGAGCGGATGCCACCCCGCGTTCGACAGCATGACGCCGGCGACCGAGGAGAACGCGATGATCGACCCCACCGACAGGTCGATCCCGCCGGTGAGGATGACGAAGGTCAGCGCCACGGCGAGCACGATGAGGTGCGTGTTGTTGATGAGCAGGTTCGACAGCGTGTTGGCCTGCACGATGCGGCCGTACGCGATCTCCCCGTAGACGACCATCGCGATCAGGATGGCGACGGCGGCGACGGTGGGCAGGGTCGACGGGTTGGTCGACACGAGCCGGCGGATGCGGGTCATGACGCCGGTCGCGGCATCCGTGCGGGCCGGAGCCTCGGTCAGGACGGTCATGCCGTCACCTCCTCTTTGCGGGCTTCGGCTCTCGGCGCGGTCGGGAACACGGCCTTCGGGCGGCGGGTGAACCAGCCGCGCACGCGGTCGGACTGCAGCAGGCACAGGACGACGATCACGATCGCCTTGAAGGCGGGGGTGGCCGACGAGGAGATGCCGAGGAACACGACGGTCTTGTCGAGCGTCGCGATGAGCAGGGCGCCGACGAAGGCGCCGCTGAGCGAGAACTTGCCGCCGGCGAGCGAGGCCCCGCCGATCACGACCGCGAGGATCGCGTCGAGCTCCAGCTGGTATCCGGTGCGCGAGATGTCGACCGTCATGACGGTGCCGACGGACATGATGCCGGCGACCCCGGCGAGCAGACCGCTGAGGATGTACGTGGTCAGCAGGAGGCCGCGCGGCTTGATGCCGGCCATCCGGCTGGCCTTGGGGTTGATGCCGATCGCCTCGATCATGAGCCCGAGCGCGCTGCGCCGCACGACGGCGGCGACGACGAGCACGATCAGCACGGCGAACAGGAAGACCACGGGGATGCCGACGACGTATCCGTTCGCGATCCAGCGGTACGGGTCGCTGGACGCGGCGGTGTTCTGGCCGCCCGTGATGACCTTCGCGATGCCGCGGCCCGCGAGCATGAGCACGAGGGTGGCGATGAACGGCTGGAGTCCGACGTAGGCGACGAGGATGCCGTTGACGGCGCCGAGGACGCCGGTGATCAGCAGCGTGAGCCCGATCGCAGCCAGTGCGACGCCGACGGAGGTGGAGTCTCCCGCCGCCTTCAGGAACTCCATCGACACGGCGCCGCCGACCGCCATGAGCGATCCGACGGAGAGGTCGATGCCCGCGGTGGCGATGACGAGAGACATGCCGAGCGCGATCATCATGACGGGGGCCGCGGCCTTGAGGATGTCGATCAGGTTGCCGACGAGGTTGCCGTTGTTCGGGTTGACCGAGATGGCGAGGTACGTGGGGTCCTTGAGCACGTTGAGCGCGAGCAGGGCCACGAGGGCGACGATCCCCCAGAACCACGGCTTGCGGATCACCTCCCTCAGCCAGGCGGTGGGGCGGGATGCTGCGGCGCTCATCGCGTCTCCTCTTCTGCGTCTGCGTCGACGGGCCGGGCTTCTCCGCCCGGCGCCTCGTCGAGGCTCTCCGCGGCGCTCTCCACGCCGTGGGCGGCGATCACGTCGACGACCGACTGGGCGGTGACGTCGGGGCCGTTCTGGATCTCGCCGATCTTCTGGTGGTCCTTGAGCACGACAATGCGCTCGGACAGGCGGACGACCTCCTCCAGCTCGGAGGAGATGAACACCACCGACATCCCCTCTTCGGCGAGCTGCGCCACGGCCTCCTGGATGTCGGCCTTGGCTCCGACGTCGATGCCACGGGTGGGCTCGTCGAGGATCAGCAGCTCGGGCTTGGTGGCGAGCCAGCGGCCGAGGAGGACCTTCTGCTGGTTGCCTCCGGAGAGGTTCTTGATCGGGCGGTTCGGGTCGGCGGGGCGGACGTTGAGCTCGGCGATGTACCTGTCGACGATCTCGTCCTGCTCCTTCTTGGGGATCGGGCGCGCCCAGCCGCGCTCCGCCTGGAGGGCGAGGATCATGTTCTCGCGCACCGTGAGGTCGGCGATGATGCCCTCGTCGCGACGGTTCTCGGTCGAGAACGCGATGCGCTTCGCGAGGGCGTCGGCCGGGGACCTGATGTCGCCGACGACGCCGTTCAGCTCGACCGTGCCCTCGTCGGCGCGATCGGCGCCGTAGAGCAGGCGGGCGAGCTCGGTGCGCCCTGAGCCCAGGAGGCCGGCGAAGCCGACGACCTCTCCGCGGCGGATGTCGAGGTCGGTGGGCTGCACAGATCCGCGGCGTCCGAGTCCGCGGGCGGACACGACGGGGGCCTCGTCGGCGGTGCGGGCGTCGGTGCGGCGATTGCCGCCGAGCGCCGAGAGCGCGTCGAGGTCCTTGCCGATCATCTTCGAGATGAGGGCGTGGCGGTCGAGGTCGCGCGTGAGGTACTCGCCGACGTACTGCCCGTTGCGCAGCACCGTGAGACGGTCGCTGATCGCGTAGATCTGGTCGAGGAAGTGCGAGACGAAGAGGATCGCGACGCCCTGGTCGCGAAGGGTCCGCATGACGCGGAAGAGGCCGTCGACCTCGGCGGCGTCGAGGCTCGAGGTGGGCTCGTCGAGGATGAGCACCTTGGCCTTGATGGCCATCGCCCGGCTGATCGCGACGAGCTGCTGCATGGCGATCGACAGGCTCGACAGCGGCTGATGGGTGTCGAGGTCCTCCAGGCCGAGACGGGTGAGGGCCTCGGTGGCCGCACGGTGGGTGGCGCGCCAGTTGATGCCGAAGGGGCCGCGCACCTCGTGCCCCAGCATGACGTTCTCGCCGATGGAGAGGTTCGTGACCAGGTTGACCTCCTGGTACACGGTCGAGATGCCCGCGGCCTGCGCGTCGCTCGTCCCGCGGAAGCTGCGCTCCTGGCCGGCGACGACGATCGAGCCGGAGTCGATGCCGTAGACGCCGGTGAGGGCCTTGATGAGGGTCGACTTGCCGGCGCCGTTCTCGCCCATCAGCGCGTGCACCTCGCCCTGGAAGAGCCGGAAGTCCACGCCGTCGAGCGCCTTCACGCCGGGGAACTCGATCGAGATCCCCCGCATCTGGACGATGGGCAGTTCTTCGTTCATTGCTCTGACTTCCGGTCTCTGTGTCTCTCTGCGGAGGGTGCCCGGGCGGCGCTCGGCGCGCCGCCCGGGCGGGTGGTTCAGTACTTGCGGTCGGGCAGAGCGGCCTTGGCGGCCTCGGCGGAGTCGAACGCCTCGCTCGGCACGATGATGTACGAGTCGACCTTGTCGCCGGCGAGCGCCTTCTTGACGACGTCGAGAGCGGTCTCGCCGAAGAGCGGGTTGTACTCGTGGACGTAGCTGAGCTTGCCGTCGGCGAGCGCCTGGATGGCGTTCTTGGTGCCGTCGATCGTCGCGATCTTGACGTCGGTGCCGACGGTCAGACCGGCCTCTTCGACCGCCTGGGATGCGCCGAGGCCCATCTCGTCGTTCTGGGCGAAGATGAACTGGATGTCGTTGTTGTTCGACTTGAGCAGGGTCTCGGTGACGCTCTTGCCCTCTTCGGTGGACCAGTTCGCGGTCTGCGCCGCGACCTTGACCAGCGAGGAGTCGCCGAGGCCCTCTTCGAAGCCCTTGTTGCGCTCGTTCACGACGCCGACGCCGGCCGGGCCCTCGAGGACGATGTAGTTGCCGCCGTCGGGGAACTCCGCCGCAGCCCAGGTGCCGACCTCCTTCGCGACCTCGACGTTGTCGGGCGCGATGCGGGTGACGTAGAGGCTGGTGTCGTCGGGCTCGATGCCGCGGTCGAGGAGGATGACGGGGATCTCCGCCTCCTGTGCGCGCTTGAGCGAGTCCTCCCAGCCGGTGGCCTCGGTGGCCGAGAGCAGGATGACGTCGACGCCCTCGTCGACGAACGACGTGAAGTTGTCGATCTGCGACTTCTGGTCGAGGTTCGCGGCCGGCGCGTACTTCAGGTCGTAGCCGGCATCCTCGGTGAAGGTGTCCTGGATGTTCTTCTCGTTGGCCTGACGCCAACCGCCCTCGGGGCCGACGGCGACGAAGCCGACCGTGATGAGGTCGCCGGAGCCGGAGCCCGCGTCGGATCCGCCCTTGTCGTCTCCGCCGCCGCTGCAGCCCGTCAGGCCGAGCGCGAGAGCGCCGGCGACGCCGAGTCCGATCATTCCGAGCAGTCGCTTGGATGTAGCCATTTTTGTCTCCTCCTTGAGTGCCTCCGGCGGTTCGCCGTCGGGTGACGCGTCCGCCGTGGACGACGTATGTGGTGCTGTGCTCACCCAATTGTGCGCGGTAACAAAACTTTGCGCAAGTCCGGATTCCCCGTCGTTACGCCGTCGTGACGAGAGGGGCGCCGAGGACGGTCTCCCGGCCTCGACGCCCCTCCGTCGGCGATGGGTCAGCGCGCCGCGCCGCACCCGCCTGCCGGGAGGGCGAACGGCAGGGTGCGCTCATGGTGCACCCCGTCGACATCCGCCCTCAGCACGATCTGCGCGCTCCCCGCCGGGACGACGGCGAGCCTCGTCGACTGCGCTGCGGACGCGCTCGCCTGCGGGGAGAGCTCCGAGAACGCCCTCGAGCCGTACGGCGTCGTGACGGTCACGTCGGTCGCGATGTCTCCGGTGTTGGTCACCGTGAGGACGAGCTGCGCCTTGCCCGCCACGCAGCGCACGCTGCCGAGCAGCGTCGCATCGAGCGTGGGGCCGACCCTGTCGACGAAGGCGACGTCGTAGGTCTTGGACGCGCCGGAGGGCGCCGTGACGAGCACCGAGGCGACCCCGGAGTCACCGGCCTGCGTGACCGCGACGGCAGCCGCTCCGTCGGTCGCGACCGCGCGCAGCACCGGACGCTGCTCGCCCGCGGGCCACGGCACCTCGTACGCGGTCGTCGCCGATGCGAAGCCCTGCAGCGGCGCGCCGTCCAGGGTGATCGCGGCGAGCGTGTCCACCGAGGAGACGCCGGGGGCGGATGCCTGCAGCTCGACCTCCGACACGATCATGTGAGTGGCGGCGCGGGCGTTCATGACCACCCTCACGGCATCGGCCTGCACGGAGCCCAGCGGCACGTCGACCACAGGAGCGGAGCCGTCCGCCGGGACGGGGACGTCGACGAGGGATCCGATCGTCGTCCAGGGGCCGGCGCCGAGGCGGTACTGCACGGAGAGCGACTGCGGCCAGCTGTTCGACGAGCCGTCCTTGTAGAAGAAGATCCTCGCGCTCTGCATCGTCTCGGTGCGGGTCAGCGCGTAGGTCAGCGTGTCCTGCGTGTTCTTCGTGCCCGACCTCCAGTTCGACCATCCCTTGTCCGTGGTGAGGCCGTTCTTCGTGCGGTCAGCGCCGTAGGTGGAGCTCTCGGTGAAGGTCGCGGATGCCGTGCTCGCCGGGGCGACGTTCCGCGTCGACGGAACGGTCACGATCACCGACAGGGTCGCCGTGAGCGCTCCGCCGCCCGGCGCGCGTGCCGACCCCGGCACGGTGACGACGCCGGGAGTGGCGAACGAGGAGTCGGCGACGCCGCTCCAGTCCCAGGTGACGTCGACGGGCAGCCGCTGGTCGGTGGCGCCGATCACGGCGGGCGCCGTCGCCGGCGCCGAGGCTCGCACCGAGGACAGCGGTGCACCCGCGTACGTCGTGACGGACACCGGATCGGTGATCGCCACGGACCCGACCTCGACGATCGCCGTGGCCGTGAAGGCGGCGCCGAAGAGGTCGACGCCCGTCCCGCCGATCGTCCTGGTACCGGGCGTCGACCAGTCGGCCCCCGCCGTGTCCCACGTGACGGCGGCGGTGCGCTCGACACCACCCCGATAGGTCAGCGCCACCGTGGGCGGGAGCGTCGGGGCCGTGCCCTGCACCGCACCCGTCGTGACCTTCTGCACCTCGACCAGTTCGGTGTCGGCGAGCGTCCAACGCTGGTTCGCCCCGTCGTTCGAGGTCCACAGCCCCACGCTCGCGCCATCGGCGGAGCTCTGCCCGTTCACGTCGAGCACGCGCTCGCCCGAGACGCTGAGCAGCGAGAACGTCGAGCCGTCGGCGGTGGACGAGATCCACTGCAGGGCGGGATCGGATGCCGCCTGCTCCGGCGTGGCGGAGACCACGGTCACCCCTCCGCCGGACTCGGCGAGGAACCTGCCGTCACCCGACTGCAGGGCGAAGCGGTGCCGATCGGCGCCCTCCCCCGACAGGGTCCGCACGGTCCAGGTCTGGGCGGTCGCGGCATCCGAGGTGGTGGCGGGGGTGCGGATGACCGCCGCCGTGCCGTTCGCGGCGAGCGCCTTGCCGCTCTGTACGCCGAACAGCTGGTAGCTGTGGCCGTCGCGCAGCGAGGCGGCCTCGTCGGCGACGCCGGAGACCCCGGAGATCAGGAGCGTCGTCACCGACTTCGCGGGGACGGTGACCTTCGCGGTGCGGGTGGCCGCGTCGACCGCGACGGGCGCTCCCGCCACGAGCGCGTTGCTCGTGGGGTTCGCGGCCGTCGACTGCGTGGTCACGATCGGCGTCACGGTCGCCCCTGCCGCCACGGCGCCGAAGCGCGAGAGGTCGAGCGTGAGCTCACGCGCCGAGGACTCCGTGTTCACGTGCACGAGGGTCGCGGCGTCGCCGGAGGCCGAGACGGCCGCGGTGGTCTGCGCGTCGCCCGACGGGATGAGGGCGTCTCCCGGACGGATGTAGTGCGTGAAGTTGCGCACGGTGTTGAACTTCGCGTTGGTCTGGACGCGGCAGCTCGGGTCGGCCTCGCCGTCGGCGATGCGCCGCACGGAGTCGCCGTCGGCGTTGCAGTCGAAGTCGACGAACACCGATCCCCAGTTCTTGTTCTCGACCTTCTGCATGTTGTAGGTGTCTTCGACCGGCTGCCAGAACACCCAGGCGCTCGGCTCCAGCTCGCGCAGGTCGTCGACGATGCGACCGGCCATCCCGAGGCCGTTCTCGATGTTGGTGAGGTTGTAGCCGGTGCCGTCCCAGTCGCCCTCGACCTCGCTCATCCACAGCGGCTTGTCGGCGCTCTTCGCGATGTCCCTCACCACGAGGCGCCCTGAGGTGCCGTAGGTGTGCACGTTCAACTGGTCGACCTCGGCCTTGGACTCGTCGCTCCACGCGTTCCAGTTGGTCGCGAAGATCGACGGGTTCGTCTCGTCCATCGCCGAGATCGGCACGTCGGTGGCGGTGCCGGGCTCCGCCAGGCGGTCGGCGAGGACCTTGATCATCGCGTCCTGGGCGGCCGGTCCGATGTGTGCGCCCTCCTGCCGGCTCGCCGAGGTGGGCCAGCCGTCGGGTCCGAGAGTGGTGGACCAGTAGTTCGTGTTGGGCTCGTTGAACGGATCGAGGCTGGCGAAGTCGATGCCGTGCTCCTGCTCGAGGCGCTCGACGACCGTCACGAGGTAGTCCGCGTACGCGTCCATGTCGGCGGCGGACAGCTGCTCCGCGTTGCCGTTGCCGATGCCGCCCGAGACGTAGCCGCTCTGGGTGAGGAAGTAGGGCGGCGAGTTGCTGAACGCCTCCCAGTGCGTGACGCGGTCCTTCAGGGCGTCGATCCACCAGCGCTGGGTCTCATCGGCGTCGAAGTCGTAGCTCGCCGGGTCGTCGCCGTCCCAGGCCGCACGGTACTCCGCGCGGTCGGCGTACGTCGAGCTCGCGAGATCGGGGTTCCACCAGCCCTCCACGGCGCCGCCGGGGCGCAGATACCCCGGCACGTCGGTCGCGTTGCCTCCGCCGATGTTGTACCGGGCGATGTTGAGGTTGAGCCCGTCCTCGCCGAAGACCTTGTCGAGCAGATCCTGCCGGACGTCGTCGGGGTAGCCACCCGTCGCGTTCGCGAACCAGACGAGGCTGGTCCCCCATCCCTCGAACGGGGATGACGCGTAGCCGGGGTTGGGGGTGATGGTGAGCGGGATCGCAGCCGCCTGCGCCGCGGGGGCGCCGGTCGCGAGCGCACCGGCGCCGAGGGCGCAGATCCCGAGCGCGGCAATGGTTCTCTTCGACTTCATCGTCTGTCCTCAGAGTATGTGTTGACGTCAACAGTGAGCGGTAACAGTGAGCATAGGGACACCCCGCTCTCACGTCAACAGGCGCGTCGCCTCAGGGGACACCCCGGGGCCGTCGCCGAATGGGCGTGCCGCGATCCGGCGCCTCGATGAGCGCGAGAGGAGTCGGCTCAGCTCCGCGGAGCGGCGGTCGACGCGCGCAGCTTGAGCTCGGGCTGGATCAGCTCGCGCTCCTCCGTCTCGCCACCCTCGATCGCCGAGAGCAGCTCCCCGATGACGAGCCTGCCGAGCAGCGCGAAGTCCTGGCGGACCGTCGTGAGCGGGGGCAGGTAGTGCCGAGCATCCGGCACATCGTCGAAACCGACGACGCTCACGTCGTCTGGCACCCGGATGCCGCGCTCGGCGAGGCCGTGCATGAGCCCGAGGGCCATCTGGTCGTTCGCGACGAAGACGGCCGTGGCGTCGCCGAGCTCGACGCTCGTGCCGAACGCGTACCCCGAATCCGACGACCAGTCGCCGATCATCGGCTCGGCCACGGGAAGACCGGCCTCCTCGAGCACCGCGCGCCAGGCCTCGGTCCGCGCCTTGGCGTCGAACCAGTCCGGCGGACCGGCGACGTGCAGGATCGAGCGGTGTCCGAGATCGATCAGGTGGCGCACCGCCGCCGTCGCGCCCGCGCGCTGATCGACGGATGCCGTGTGCATCTCCTCGTCGGGCTCCTCCTTGACGACCAGCGTCGGCACGCCGATCGACTGACGTCGCAGCAGGTCGAGGGACGAGGCGCGGGGGGCGATGACGCACAGGGCGTCGACCCCCTGGGTGATGAGCTCCATGACCCCGGCGTCGACACGGCGGTCCTCCCCGTCGCCCACGGAGAACGAACTCACGGCGTAGCCGTACTCGCGCGCGGCGACCTCGATCGCGCGCAGGGTGCTGCTGGGTCCGAAGTAGCCGGGGTTGTCGATCAGGGCGCCGATGCGCATCGTGCGGTTGGTGGCGAGGGCCCTGGCGATCGAGCTGCGCGTGTAGCTCATCTCGGCGATCGCGTTCATCACCTTCTCCCGCGTGGATGCGCGGATGTTCGGGTGCCCGTTGAGCACGCGCGAGACGGTCATGTGCGACACTCCGGCGCGATCCGCCACATCGTAGATGCTCGGCTTGCGCGGCCCGCCTCCGTCTGTGCTCACGCTTTCCCCCTGACCATGTGACCGGCAACAAACACGACATTACTGCGCGGGGCACAGAAACACGGAGTTTCCGCCCGCGGGTCACCCCGCGGGCGGAGACTCCGTCGGTTCTGCCGGTGTCAGCCGCAGCTGCGCGCGACGTACCCGGCGGTCGCCACGACCGAGCGCCCGTCGACGGTCGCGGTCACCGACACCGACCCGGCGGGGATGCCGGCGAGACGGGTCGACAGCGTCTGCGAGGTCGACGCGTCGACGGCCACGGATTCGACCGCCCGTGTGCCGTAGGCCGTGGCGAGTTCGAGGGCGACGGGGGTCTCCCCCGTGTTCTTCACCTGCACGACGAGCGTCACCTTGCCTGCGGTGCACCGCGTGGTCGCCACCACCGACACCTCCGGCATCGGCGCCTGCGGTTCGATCAGCTGCGGAGCGACGCTCTCCAGCGTCGGCACCACCGCTTTGATCAGGCCGTCGGCTCCGAACTCCACCCTGTCGATCGTGGTCTCGCGGTTGTTGCCGTTGCCGCCGGGGATCGCGAAGCGGTGATAGGCGATGTACCAGTCGTCGGTCCCCGGCACGTTGATGATCGAGCTGTGGCCAGGGCCCTTGATGCCGAGGGAGAGGTCCTTCTGCAGGATCACCCCGCGGTACGTCCACGGTCCGGTCATGCTCGTCGCCGTCGCGTAGCCGACGCGGTAGTTCTCCGAGCCGGTGTCGTCGATCGCGTACGTCAGGTGGTACAGACCGTTGCGGTAGTTGAAGAAGACGCCTTCGCGGAAGTCCGTCAGTCCGCTGATCCGCTGATAGGTGCCGGCCTTGATGGAGATCATGTCGTCGTTCAGCTCGGCGAGCACCGGGGAGCCGTTGCCCCATCCGAGGTACCACTTCCCCGTCACGGGGTCGTGGAACGCCGCGGGGTCGATCGCCTGCCCCGAGGTGACGGCCTCGTTGTTGAGGATCATCGCCTGCGGCTGCGCGACGAACGGCCCGTACGGGCTGTCGGCGACGGCGACGCCGATCGTCTTGCGGTTCAGGGCCGCGTTGTGGCCGCTGAAGTAGAAGTAGTACTTCCCGTCCCGCTCGATGATCGTCGGAGCCCACGCGTTGCCCGTGGCCCACGGCACGTCGCCGTTCGCTCCGTCGAGAGTGAGGAACGGCTCGTCGGAGCGTGTCCAGTCGACCAGGTTCTTCGAGCTCCAGACGTAGAACTCCTTGCCGCCCCAGCCGGCGTAGCCGTCGGAGGTCGCGTAGATGAAGTACGTGTCGCCGAACACCGCGATGTTCGGGTCGGCGTACAGCCCCGGCAGCACCGGGCTGTTCACGACGGTCGCCGTGATCGTCCACGTCGTGGTCGCGCCCCCTGGCGCGGTGAGCGTGTACGTCTTCGGCGTGCGCAGGTCGACGACCGTGCCGGATGCCGGAGACACCGTCACCCCGGCCGCCGTGCCGAACGTCGGGGCGAGGGCGGCGAGGTCCGTCCCCTTGACCACAGGAAGGGTCGCGGTGTGAGCGGTTCCGTCGACCAGCGGCGCGACCTTGAGGGCGGCGGGGTCGGCGAGGGACAGGTTGATGAGCTGATCGGTGACCCCCGCGTTCCCGAGGATCTCGGTGTCGCTCAGCGCGCGGTTGTAGATGCGCACGTCGTCGAACCATCCCTTGAAGTACTCGTCGGCCCCGTAGAAGGATCTGCCGAGGTAGCCGGAGAGGTTCGAGCCGAGCTGCTGCACGGTCGCCCCGAGCGTCGAGTTCTCACCCAGCTTGACCCCGTCGGAGTACACCTTCATCGTCGTTCCGTCGAAGACCACGTCGATCCGGTGCCACTGCCCGGCCGAGACCGTTCCGGTGACGGCCGACTCGTTCTGCCAGGAGCTCTGGGTGATGGCGCTGCGGACGTCTCCCCCGCGGACGCGGAGGAAGTGGTACCTGGTGGTGTCCGCACCCATCGCGAAGGTGAAGAAGTTGCCGCTGGTCTTCTCCGACTTCACGTCCATCGACACCGTCATGGTGCTGCGACCGTCGAAGAAGCCCGTGGGGAAGGCGGCGTATCCGCCGGAGCTGCCGTCCAGGCGGAGCGCCTTGCCCTTGACGGCATCCGTCGCCACCGCCGCGGTGCCGAAGGCGGTGAGGTCCGCCGTCCCGGCGGAGTCCTTCAGGGTGCCGTCGTCGAAGGTGTACTCCGCGATAGGCTGCTCCTGCGGCTCCTCCGGCTCGACGCGATCGGGGCCGTAGGCCGCGAGCAGCCTCTCCTCCTCGGCCTGTGAGAGTCGGATGACGGAGCCGTGACGGAACTTCTGGTCGAAGGAGTACTGGTTCGCGCCGGCGCCGCTGCTCAGCTGGGTGAACTGCAGGCTCGCGAGCGTGTCGGCGGTGTGGCCGTAGTACGCGTTCTGGTCGCCCATGACCGACCAGCGCCCGTCGGGCAGCTGATAGACCGTGAGCCCCTCCATCGACGCCCGCAGGCCGTGGGACGCCGCCTGCCCCGAGGCGATCACGGTGGTCCACGGGCCGTCGAGGCTCGTGGCCGTGTCGACCACGGTGTTCCAGTCCGAGGTGGAGAACCGGTAGTAGGTGTCGCCCTCCTTGGCGATCGTGGAGTCGATGATGTTCGGTCCTGTCGCACCGTCGCCGCGGTCGTTCAGGGAGGCCCAGATCTCGGGCTCGGTGAAGGTCACGAAGTCCCGGGTCTTGGTGAGGTAGACGCGCAGGGCCCAGTCGTTCGTGCCGTCGTCGCGCTGATCGCGGGCAGACCAGTACACGTAGTACTCGCCCGTGGCCTCGTTGTAGATCGCCTCGGGCGCCCAGACGCACCCGGCCTTGTCGAACCCGGCGAAGACGATGCGCTGATCGCTCCAGGTGACGAGGTCGGTCGACTCCCAGACGACGATGTTCTGGCTCGCGGTGAGCTGGTTCCAGCCCGAGCCGCCCGCACCGCCGCCCTCGGCATGGAGATCGGTGCCGATGATCCAGTACTTGTCGCCCTCGGGGGCCCGCACCAGGTGCGGATCGCGCACGCCGAGGTCACCCGCGAGGTTCGCGAGGATCGACTTGTCGTCGTTCAGCTTCGACCAGTGCAGGCCGTCGTCGCTGTGACCGAAGAAGATCTTCTCGTAGCCGCCCTCCGTCGCGAAGTGCGTCCACAGATAGCCCGCAGTGTAGTCCCGATCGAGCCCTGCGGGGGCCGCGGCGACGGTCACCGCGAGCGAGCGCTGCGCCGTCGTCCCCGGTACTGTCGCGGTGAGGGTGACCGCGGCGTCGGCGCTCCCCCTGGTCACGACGCCCGGCGCCCTGCCGTCCTGCGCGGTCGTGGAGATGACGCCCTGAGGCGACGCGGACCACACGATGCTGCTGCCGTTGACCGCGCCCGTCGCGGGGAGGGTGATGTTGCCGCGGATGTCGTCGGCGTTCGGGATCGTGATGCCGTCGAGGTCCGCCTGGGCGAGGGCGTCGCCGCCGGGCAGGGGGAGCACCGTGGCGTCGAACGTGCGCGTCGTGGCGGAGGCCCCGCGGACCACCGTCGCGGTGAGGACGACGTGCGCCGACGCGCTGCCGGCCGCCGGGCGGGTGACGACGCCGCTCGCGCTGATGCGCGCGGTGTCGCTCGACGCCCACGAGATCGTCGACCCGTTCGCCCCCGCGCTCGGAAGAGCCAGGTCGGCTGCGACCTGCGAGAGGTCGCCGAGGGAGAGCCCCGCGGCATCCCGCTGCATCCTGATCGCGTCGGTGGGGACGAGCGCGGCGACATCGCCTGCGCTCAGCGCGCTGCTGTAGATGCGCACGTCGCGGAGGCTGCCCGCGAGGGTCCTGTCGGCGTTGTACACCGATCGACCGAGGTAGTTCGCGGTCGTCACGCCGCCCCCGATCGCCGCGGGGGTCAGCGTCACCGCGGTGTTCTGCGCCACCTGCACCCCGTCGAGGTAGATGCGGGCGGTGTCGGTGGCGTCGTCGAGCGTGTAGGTCAGGGTCTTCCAGACGTCGCGCGGGAGGTTCGCGCCGGAACCGCCGACCGTCTGCTCCGTCGACCAGTTGCCGCTCGCGATGGAGGCCTTGTACGGGTTGCCCGTGGAGTAGAGGTAGCCGTTGCCGACCCCGGAGGCGTCGGTGTTGCCGAAGCCGTAGATGAAGTACGGGGTCGCCTGCGCCTGCCGCACCAGGACCTCCGCGCTCACCGTGATCGAGGTGAGTCCGGCGAGGAGGTTGTCGGGGAGCTTCACATGGTCGTCGACCCCGTCGAGGCGGACGCCCTCTCCACCCGCGAGCGTCGGCGCGCCGACGTAGGTCGCGTTCCGTCCGGAGCCGGAGGCATCGGCCGCGACGGTTCCCGTCGTCTCGCTGAGCGGGTAGTAGGCGACGAGGGTGTCGGCCGCGGATGCCGGCGAGACGGCGACCACGGCGCCGCCGATGCCGAGCACGAGGGTCGCCAGGCCTGCGACGGCCCTGGCGGCGAAGCGTTGCGTCATTGCATCTCCTTCTGTGCGGCCGTCGTCGGCCATGGTCTGCGGAGCGGTCGGCGTCGGCCGCCCTCTGGGAGGTCAGTCGCCGTGGCGGCGACGGCGGATGAGGAGTCGAGTGACGAGAAGGGCGATGCCGATCCCGACGAGCAGCGCGCCGACGAGCAGGATCGTGACGGGCACGTCGGCGCCGGTGCCGGGGAGCTGACCGCCGACGCAGGCGCCGACGCAGTCGAGCGGAGAGATGTCGACGTGGATCTGCACGCCGCGCACGCCGTCGGCTGCGGAGTCGCCCTCGGCATCGACGGCCGCTGCGGCGCCCGCGGCCCCGGCGAGGATCGATGCGATCACCGCACGGCCTCCTCTCGGCGGGCCTCGTCGAGCGCCTCTTCGCGTCCGCGCTCCCGCGCGGTGCGGAGGAGCGCCTCCATGCGGCGCCGGGAGCGGATGCGGTTCCAGAGGAGCGCGATGATCAGGAGGGCCGCGCCGGCCACGAGGCCGAGCTGCGGCCACGGCATCGCCCAGACCGTGACGGGCGTGGTCGAGGCGTCGACCGCGAGGGGGTCGCCGTCGAGCGTCGACGACGACGGGGTGATCCGCAGGTCTCCGCCGACGGCGACGAGCGGCCACACGTCCGGCACCGCGATCGTGAAGGTGCGGCTCTCGCCGGGAAGGATCTCCTGGCGGCGCTCCCCTTCGGCGGGGAACGCGATGGTCTGTCCGGCGATGCTGAGCTCGCCCGCGGCATCCAGTCGGGTGTTGCCGGTGTTGGCCACGTCGAACGACACGGTGGCCGACCCCGCTCTGAACGGATTCCAGGTCATCTCGTAGTCGGCGCTGAGGTTGCGGACCGCGAACGCAGGAGCGATCTCGCCGGTGACGCGGGTCATCACCTTGATCCCGACGCGGCTCTCGACACCGACCCCGGTGCCGCCGGCGTCGTCCTTCTGGATCGACAGCACGGATGCCGCGACTCCCGCCGCGTGGTCGCCGGGTTCGGCGTTGTCGGGCACCGCGACCGTGAACGGCACCACGACGGCACCGCCCGCGGGGACGGAGACCTCGTCGGGGAGCGTGATCCAGGTGCCTGCGGCCACGGACTCCTGGTCGGAGGGCAGCATGTCGAACCGGCCGGCGGGCGTGTAGTAGCCGTCTGCCGCAGCGAGGTGGAAGACGACGTCGGCCGAGCCGAGGTTGCGCACGACGATGTGGTCGTCGACGCTCTCGCCGGGGTCGAGCTCGTGCTCGACCGAGGTGCGGCCGTCAGGACCCGATTCGTCCGCCGGTGACACCGACCACGAGACCGCGTCGCTCGGCGCCTCCTCGGCCTGGGCGACCGAGGAGACTCCGAGCACGCCGAACGCGGCCACGAGGACGGCGGCGCACAGTGCGAGCGGGGTGGGGGTGGGAGAGGTCATGGCGTCACCGGCAGACGATGGGGGGATCAGTACGCGTCTTCGAAGAGGGACAGCGTGAGCAGCGAGGTGTACGACCCGGGCGCCACGGTGACCGGGGTCTTCAGCACGAGGTTGGCGTTCGCGGTCCACTGCCCGGAGACGGCCTTGGCGTCGGCGGAGTCGAGAGCCAGGTAGAGCAGCTCCTGACCGGCGAGGCCGACCGCGTTCTGACCGGAGTCGAGCGAGGTGTCGACGACGTCGCCGGGTGCGACCTCGCCGTCGTTGGCCGTGACGACGGCCGGAGCCCAGCCGAGGTGGTCGGGGGTGATGTTCGGCTGGCCGGCGGTGCCGACGAAGTCCCCCGCCTGACCGACGACGTACCAGGCGACGCCGGCGGGGACGTCGGTGCGGGTGTCGGTGACGGTCACGTTCGGCAGGGCGCCGGTGAACTGCCGGAAGGATGCCGTCGTCCCGCTCTCGGTGAGCGTGGTCTCGGTGTTCGCGACGGTGAGGCTGAGCGCGCCGTTCGCGGTGGGGGCGATGTCGACCTTGACGTCGACGCCGTCGGTGTCCTCGGCGTCGGGGAACTCGGCGAAGGCGGCCGAGCCGACGCCGACGAGCAGCAGCCCGCCCAGGATTCCGGCTGCGCAGCGTGCTGCGGTGCCCTTCTTCATCATCTTCGTTTCTCCAGTTCCTCGGCCGGCGGATGCCGCACCGAATCGACGATCAGCCGAGGAGCTGTCGGGTGCGCTCCTCGGATTCGGGCAGGAACTGCATGGGCGTCCTTGCCGCTTCCACTCCCAGCAGTGGGCGTGGCGTCTACCGATCACTGTCTGTTACCGGTAACGGGCCGACTGTAGCATACGGCCGCGCGTGCACGCCAGCATCGGGATCCACGATCGAGACCGTTTCGTCGACCCCTGTCTTTTCGGTGTTGTGTCCGCTAACATTCCCCGAGGAAGCCCACCCGAGGGCTCACCAGGCGCAGCCGGAGCCCTGCCGCACGCCCGTCAACGACGACAAGGAGTACCGCCCATGAGCGCACCCACCCGACCACCTCGACGCCGCCGGATGCTCGCCGCCGGCGTGATCGGCTCGCTGGCGGCATCCGTCTGCGCGTTCGCCCCCTCGGCGGCGTTCGCGGCCGACGTGCCGGCACCGGCCGCGCACTACGACATGTCGCACTCCGGTCAGGCGCTGATCGACGTGTCGGGCAACGGCCGCAACGCCGCGCTCACCGGATTCACCGACGCGTCGTTCGTCGACGCGTCGGGCGACGCCGTGCTGAGGTTCAAGAAGGACGGGTACGCGAGCCTCCCCCAGGGACTCGTCACCGGCGCCGACAACGACTTCACCGTCGAGTACACCGTGGCGACGCAGACCGCGACCAACCAGTTCGGATGGGTCATCGGCGACGGCGTCGGCGCGTGGAACACCACCCAGCTCGGCAACCACGTGTTCGTGAACCCCCGCTCCGCGGAGGGCTCCTACGCGAACCAGGTGCTCTCCGGCATCCGCGTGAAGTCGGGAAGCAGCAACGGCGAGGTGCGCCTGCCCGCGGGCGGCGGCCTGAACCCCGGCTTCACCACCCTCACCATGGTCGGCAGCGGCAGCACGCTCACCCTGTACCGCGACGGCCAGGTCATCTCGACCGCCACGCACGCGTACAACCTCAGCTCGATCGTCCCCACAGGCAGCACGCTCGGCTACCTCGGACGCTCGCTCTACACGGGCGACGCGCTGCTGCAGGCCGACGTCACCGACGTGAAGTTCTGGGACACCTCGCTCACGGCCGCGCAGGTCGCGGCGAGCATGCCCACGTCCGGCCAGAAGGCCGCCACCACCCAGGGCCTGCTCCGCTCCGATCTGCTGCCGATCATCGTCGGCGCGAACAGCTCCCTCGACGCCGTGCGCAGCAACCTCGTGCTCCCCGTCTCCTCCAACGGCGTCGCGCTCACCTGGTCGTCCTCGGCCCCCTCGGTGATCTCGAACACCGGTGTGGTGTCCCGCTCCGTCACCTCCGACACCGCCGTGACCCTCACCGCGACCCCCGCCCAGGGCTCGCCGATCACGTTCTTCGTGACCGTCGCCGCGGCATCCGCTTCCGCCGACCTCGATGCGCTCTCGATCGCCCCGCGCACCACCGAGAACCTCCCGCTCGTCACGAAGGGCGCCGTCGACGGATCGACCATCACGTGGACCTCGTCCGACGCCGCCCTGGTCACCCCCACCGACCCCGCCTACGTGGCACCCGCCGTCGGCATGGCCGACCCGTACCGCGGCGGCGGCCTCGTCGAGCGCCCCGCATACGGCGCCGGCGACCGCGAGGTCACCCTCACCGCGCACGCGACACTGAACGGCACGACCGTGCACCGCGAGTTCGCCGTGACGGTCGCCGAGCACGGCCGCACCGCCCCGGATGCCGGCTACGCCAGCGCCTACTTCAAGTCCGACAGCGACGAGAAGATCTACCAGGCGGCGACCAGCGGCAACGACTTCTTCACGTTCTCCCCCGTCAACGGCGGCAACCCCGTGATCGCCTCGACCGCAGACACCAAGGGTCTGCGCGACCCGTACATCCTGCGCTCGCACGACGGCGACAAGTACTACATGATCGCCACCGACCTCTGCATCGGCTGCGGCACCGGCTGGGGCCCCGCGCAGTCGCAGGGCAGCCTCAAGGTCGAGGTCTGGGAATCGACCGACCTCGTGCACTGGGACCGCACCAACGGCGAGAACACCGGCATCACGATCAACCAGCCCGAGGCCGGCATGACCTGGGCCCCCGAGGCGTACTGGGACGACGAGCTGCAGTCCTACGTCGTGTTCTTCGCCTCGCGCCTGTACTCCGACGCCTCCCACACGAACACGGACAAGCTCTACGCCCGCATGTTCGCCGTGCTCACCCGCGACTTCCAGACGTTCACCTCGCCGCCCGCGAGCTGGCAGGACACCGGCTACGCGCGCATCGACTCGACCGTCACGAAGATCGGCGACTACTACTACCGCTTCACGAAGAACGAGGAGTCCGGCGCCGCCGGCACCCTCGAGGCGGGCAAGGACATCTTCCTCGAGCGCTCGAAGGTCCTCACCGCGCCGACCACCTCGTCGAACTGGAGCGCCGACCCGACCCAGACCTGGCAGCTCACCGACACCCGCATGACGAGCCTCGAGACCGGGCAGGCCGGAGAGGGTCCCGAGATCATCAAGCTCAACGAGGGCGACCCGAACAACACGAGCGGCGACGGCTACGTCTTCCTCGTCGACAACTACGGCGCCGGCGGCTACCGCGCGTTCGTGACCACGGGCGACGAGATCGCCTCGAGCAGCCAGTCGAACCGCCTCTCGCAGCGCTCCACCTGGAACGTGCGACCCCAGGGCGGACTCCCCGCGAGCCCGCGGCACGGCGCGTTCGTCAGCGTCCCGCAGACCGTGCTCACCGCGATGCACGACTGGACGTCGATCGCGGCCGTCTCCTCGGCGACGGCTCTCACGGTGAACGGTCGGCAGGCGACGGCATCCGTCTCCGCCGCAGACGGCGGAGACGTCGCCGGCACCGTGACCTTCGCCGGCGGCTCCTGGAGCACCACGGTCGCGCTGAGCGCCGGTACGGCGACGGTCACCGTGCCCGCCGGGGTGACCAGCGTCACCGCGACGTACGACGGCTACCGCGACGGACTCGTCTCGACCTCCGCCTCGGCCGCCGCCCCCGTGGACGGCCTGACGATCACCGCGAACGCCACGCTCCGCTGCGTCGCCGGCAAGGCGCAGGTCGTCGTCGCCGTGCACAACGCCTCGGCGGTCCGCGCCGACGTGACCGTCGCGACCCCGTACGGCTCGAAGACGGTCTCGCTCGCGGCTGGCGCCTCGACGTCGGCGTCGTTCGCGAGCCGCCTGGCCACGGTCCCCGCCGGAACGGTCGCCGTGACCGCCACGGGCGCGGACGGGCAGACCTACGGAGCCACCACCCCCATCCCCGCCGGCGCCTGCGGCTGATCGGAGAAGAGAACATGACGACCCTGCTCTCCAGGAGCATCAGGAAGACGGCGGCCATCGTCGCCGCCACGGCGACCATCGTGGCGATCGGAGCGGTGTCCACGCACACCGCCTCGGTCGCCGCGAGCGGCCCCGCACCGCTCATCCACTACACGTTCGACTCCGCCGCCGGCGGCACCGTCGGCGACGCATCGGGCAACGGCTACGACGGCGTGATCAAGCAGACCGGCGCCACCGTGCAGAACGGGCAGCTCACGCTGCCCGGAGGTGCCAAGGCCACCGCGGGCTACCTCGAGATCCCGACGGCCGGGCTCGTCGGGGCGCAGCAGCTGACCGTGTCGACCTGGCTCACCGGCAGGTCGGGGGCCGCCAACACGGCGGCCGCCTTCATCGGCGCCCCCGTCGCCTCCGGTGCGAACTACTCCAGCGGATACTGGCTGTTGAACCCGACGAATCCGAACGGCTACGTGAAGTCGGTCGTGACGAACGCGACGAACGCCTCGGCGCCCTGGGGCACCGAGGTCGGAGCCGGCGCCACGAACGCGGCGAGCAGCGGCATCCGCACACCCTCGGGCCCTGCGCTGTACACGACCGTGATCGACGGCGTCGCCGGCACGCTCACGACGTACGTCAACGGCGCGCAGATCTCGTCCGTGCCGATCGCGCGCTCCGTGGCGTCGTTCGGCTCGTCGCTCGTGTCGTACCTCGGCCGCTCGACCTACAACGACAACGGATGGGCGGGCGACGTCGACGACTTCGCCGTCTACTCCACCGCTCTCAGCGCGGCGCAGGTGCAGCAGGTCTTCTCCGACCAGGCGCTCGACCGGGCCGTCGCAGCGGTCTCGGTGCCTGGCTCGGCGACCGCGTCCTTCACCCTGCCGACCAGCAGCAGCGGTGTGGCGATCTCGTGGGCGTCCGACGCCGCCGCCGTGCAGGTGTCGGGCGGAGCCGCCACCGTGACGCGACCGGCTCCCGGCTCCGCCGATGCCGTCGTCACCCTCACCGCGACCTTCACGCTGGGTGGGGCCACGACGACCCGGACGTTCTCCGTGACGATCCCGGCCGAGCTGTCGGCGCAGGCGAAGGCGGATGCCGACATCGCCGCCATCTCGATCGCCGCTCAGGACGACGTCCGCACGTCGTTCTCGGTTCCGACGAGCGGGGCCCACGGCTCGACCCTGAACTGGACCGTCGTCTCCGGTGGCGCCGCGGCGACCCTCCGCGAGGGCGTCAAGGCCGGCGTCGCGACCGTGTCGATCACGCGCCCCGCGGTCGATGCCGCCGCCGCGACCGTCGTGCTGTCCGCGACGGCGACGAGCGGAGCAGCCACCGCGAGCCGCCAGTTCACGCTGACCGTGCGCCCGCAGCCGGCGGACGCGGGAGACCCCGAGGCGTACGTGTGGGCGTTCTTCACGGGTGAGGGGGCGGGCGCCGAGCGCGTCAGCCTCGCCGCCTCGAAGGGCGACGACGCGCTGCGCTGGAACACCCTGAACGACGGGGAGCCGATCTTCGCGTCCTCGCAGGGCACGCAGGGCCTGCGCGATCCGTTCATCATCCGCTCGCACGAGGGCGACAAGTTCTACATGCTCGCCACCGACCTGAAGATCGACGGCCTCGCCGGCGGCTTCACGACCGCGCAGATCTCCGGGTCGCTGTTCATCGAGGTGTGGGAGTCCACCGACCTCGTGAACTGGTCGGCGCAGCGCCACGTGCAGGTGTCCTCCGCCTACGCCGGCAACACCTGGGCGCCCGAGGCGTACTGGGACGACGAGCTCGGCCGCTACGTGGTCTTCTGGGCGTCGAACCTGTACCCGACGACCGACGCCGCGAGCCGCACCGCGGTGACCTACAACCGCATGATGTACGCGACCACCGACGACTTCGTGACCTTCTCGGAGCCGCAGGTGTGGTCGGACGTGCCGCGCGGCACGGGCAAGGGCCTGATCGACTCCACGGTCGCGAAGGAGGACGGCGTGTACTACCGCTTCACGAAGGACGAGGCGTCGATGACCCTCCGCGAGGAGAAGTCGACCGACCTCCTCGCGACCATCTCCGGTGCGCTGCCCGGAACCTCCGGCGCCGCCGACCAGTGGACGCTGGTCAAGGAGCAGATCGCGACCGGACTGCCGAACGGCGAGCCGGGAGGCACGTACTCCAGCGGCGAGGGACCGAGCATCTTCCCCTCCAACCCGGGAGACGTGAACGGCTTCGAGTGGTACCTGTTCATCGATCAGCCGAACTACCACGGCGGGCCGAACCACTACATCCCGTTCGGGTCGGACGACATCGCGAACGGATCGTCGTGGCAGCCGCTCGGGTCCATCCTGCGCGCGAACCTGCCGCAGAACAGCGACGGAGGAAAGCCGCGCCACGGCACGGTGATCCCGGTCACCCGCGCCGAGTACCAGACGGTGCTCGAGGGCTTCGCGCCGGAGATCGCGGTGACCGAGGTCGCCCCGATCACGGCATCCACCACCGCCGGTCGCGCACCCTCGCTGCCGAAGGCCGTGCTGACGACCGCGAGCGGCGCGACCTCCACGGTCGACGTCGCCTGGGCGGGAGTGGACCCGGCCGACTACGCGTCCCCCGGCGCCTTCACGGTGCGCGGCATCGCGCAGGACGATTCGCGGATGCCGGTCACGGCCACCGTCACGGTCACGCCGGGCGTCGGTCTCGACGTGTCGTCCCGCTGCGTCGCCGGCAAGGTCGTCGTGACCGCGAAGGTGTCGAACGCGGCGGCCTCCGCCGCCGAGGTCGCCCTGGCCTCGCCCTACGGCGAGCGCATCGTGGACGTCGCCGGAGGCAAGAGCACGACCGTGACCTACACGACCAGGGCGGCCTCGATCGCGGCCGGTCAGGTGCAGGCCTCGGTCGACGGCATCGCTGCGGCATCCGCCTCGTTCGCCGGGCGCACCTGCTGACGCCGTCGCACTCGCGGGCGTGAGCCTCGTCGGGCCGATGCGGAGCTGCTCCGCATCGGCCCGACGTGTATCAGATCAGCGCGTCGCGGCTCCTCCTCTACACAGTCTCTCGGAGGAGGTCATCATGTGCGTTCCCGTGCTCTGGGTCGGAAAGGACCGCGACGGTCACATCACCCACATCGGCGGTGCGACCGCGACGGGGATGCCGTGGGGGCTGACGGTCGGGGAGGCGGTGGCCGCGATCGACTCCCGCCTCTGGGACTTCTTCACCCACGTCGGAGACCGGTACGCGATGGTCGTCGTGCGCGGGAGCGGCGGTCAGCGGCACCTGACGACGATCCCCGACAGCTGGACGCCGAACAACCTCGACTCGCTGCCCGTGAACCCCGCCCCGCTGGCGGGTCTGATGCCCGGGTTCCCGCTGAGCCTGCCCGGCGCGTCTGCCATGGCGCAGACCCGCGTCCGCTCGATCCAGGTGCTGCGCAACCGGCGGTGGGAGACGCTGTTCACGGGCGATCACGCCGTGGGCTCCTCGCTCATGATCCCGGTGCCGCAGGGGTTCCACGACGGGAATCCGCCGACGTTCCGTCTGGACGTGCTGGTGCCTTTCCCCGCCCAGATCGGCGCGGTCGATCCCGTGGTGCTCCCCGTGGTGACGACGGATGCGCCGGAGCCCCGGCGTTCGATCGAGGAGGCGGGCCGGGGGTGGTGCTCGATCGACTACGTGCTGACGCATCCGGACGGGACACCGGATCCGACCAAGCCGAGCCGCATGACGGAGGCACGGATGCACGTGCGCCCCACCCGCTCCGAATGGCGCAAGCGCCGCTACGGGTGCGCGGTCACGGCGACGTCGATCAACGTGAACTGCCTGATGGGCGGGAGGACGCAGACGGGCGGTCAGGCGGTGGGCTTCACGCTCGTGGAGCCCACGTCTCCTCCTGTGCAGCCGCCGAGCGACCAGGTGACGGTGCCCGGCGTGATCGGACAGCGCCTGGATGCCGCGCTCACCGCGCTGTGGGCCGTGCCCCTGCAGGTCACGCTGATCGGGCCCGTCGACGTGAACACGAATCTGCAGGTCGAGTCCCAGTCCCCGGCGGCGGGGAGCAGGGTCAGGCGCAGCAGCGGGGTCGTGCTGACCACGCAGCGGATCACCGCGCCGACGGGGGTGAAGGAGCTGCGCATCGAGAACCGGTCCAACCGGCAGGCGGCGCTCGACATCTGGCTGTTCGACCATTCCACCGGGGCGTGGTCGCACGAGACGACCGTCGACTACGAGGCGACGGAGACCGTCTCCTTCGAGGAGGGCCATCTCTTCACCGTGGCAGCGATCGATCCGCAGATGCCGTACTGCTCCACGGGCGACCCGACCGATGTGGACTGCGTGTACGCCAGCCCGACCAGGCAGTTCGACGGAGATGACGACGGGGCGACCCTGGACTGGGCGGTCACCTGAGCGGAAGCCGCCCCGCCGCTCTCGCTACGCCGTGGCGGTCGCGTTCAGCGCGACCATCCAGCCGATGCCGAACGCGTCGGTGAGCATGCCGAAACGGCCGCCCCACGGCGGCGTCTCGAACGGCACCGTGATCGTGCCGGTCGCGGCGAGCGCGTTCCAGATGCTCTCCAGGCGCGCTTCGTCATCGCCGCTGACCGACACCGAGATGCCCGCCGGGGCGGCGTACGGCATGTGGCTGGGGGTGTCGGCGCCCATCAGGGTGAGGCCGTCGGGCGTCTCCAGCTGAGCGTGCATGACGAGGTGCTTCTCGTTCGGGGGCAGGCCCATGTCGTAGTTCTCGAACGTGTCGATGCGCAGCTCTCCGCCGAGAGCGCTCTGGTAGAAGGTCATCGCCTCGCGGGCGTTCTGGTGGAAGGAGATGTAGGGGTTGAGCGTGGTCACGTGATTCTCCGATGATGGGTCGCCTGCACCGAGGATCGAGGCGCGGTGCAGGGCAGCGATCTTTCTGCGCCTTCACCAGATGAGACTCCTCGACGCGCGATTCATGACGCGAAACGGTCCTTCCTGCCGTGCGGGCCGAGAGGAGACCTCGGGCATGCGACAGGATGGCCCCATGCCCCTGCACGACGACGAGCTGCTCATCGAGACCGAGATGGCAGCCGCGCTGATCCACGAGCAGTTCCCGCGGTGGCGTGACCAGCCGGTGCGCCGCATCGCCGTCGCCGGTACCGTGAACGCGATCTTCCGCATCGGAGACGGCGCCGCGGCGCGCTTCCCGCTCGTCGCCGCCGACCCGGAGGAGACGACGGCGACCCTGGCCGCGGAGTCCGCCGCGATGCACGAGCTCGCCGCGCACGCCACCGTGCCGACCCCGGTCCCCCTCGCGATCGGCGCCCCCGGACGCGGCTACCCGCTGCCCTGGTCGGTCCAGACCTGGATCCCCGGCGAGGTCGCGTCCCCGGATGCCGCGGCGCACTCCCCCGTGTTCGCCCGCGACCTCGCGGCGCTCGTCTCCGCCCTCCGCCGCGCCGACACGAGGGGCCGCGTCTTCTCCGGGAATGGACGCGGCGGCCACCTCCCCGACTCCGACGACTGGCTCGACCTCTGCTTCCGTGAGAGCGAGGGGCTCCTCCCGGTGGACGAACTTCGGGCGCTGTGGCGAGAGCTGCGTGTGCTCCCCTCGTCCGGCCCCGATGTGATGTCGCACGGCGACCTGATCCCGGCGAACCTGCTCCTCGACGGCGAGCGGCTGAGCGGCGTGCTCGACGGAGGCGGCTTCGCTGCGGCCGACCCCGCCCTCGATCTCGTCTCCGGCTGGCATCTCCTGGACGCCGACGCCAGGGCGGTCTTCCGCGAGGCGCTGCGCAGCGCGGACCCCTCGGCATCGAGGGACGAGGAGCTCGTGTGGCGGCGCGGAGCCGCCTGGGCGCTGCAGCAGGCGATGGGTCTGGTCTGGTACTACCGCGAGTCGCACCCGACGATGAGCGAGCTCGGCCGCCGCACGCTGTCGCGCATCCTCGCGGCGCCGGAGCTGCGGCGCACGCCCTGAGGCGCTCCGCTCAGAGCCCGAGCCGCTCCAGGTACGGACCCACGAGACGGCGATCCGGGTCGTAGGCGGCGGCCAGTGCCGCGAAGTCGTCCCACCGCGGGTAACGAGCCCGCACCTCGGCGGCGTCGAGCGTGAAGACCTTGCCCCAGTGCGGGCGCGCGGAGGCGGGCAGCGCCGCCTCGATCACGGGGAGCAGAGCGCGCACGGCCTCCTCCTCCGGCTTCCACGTGAAGTGAATGCCGACGGCATCCGTCCCGAACGACGAACTCAGCCACAGTTCGTCGGCGCGCACCGTGCGGATCTCGGTGACCAGCAGCAGCGGGGCGATGCGGTCGGCGAGCGCGCGCACGGCGGAGATCGCGGCGACCGCATCCGCTCGCGCGACGAGGAACTCGCTCTGGATCTCCGCTCCGGCGGAGGGCGTGAACTCCAGACGGAAGTGCGGCAGCCGCTGGAACCACGGACCGGCGACGCCCTCCTGCTCGGTGCAGGCCGCGGGGTCCACGCCGAGGATCGGATGCCGTTCGCCGTCGGCGGCCTCGGCGCCGAGCGCGGTGGCGAGACTGTCCCTCGACGACTGCTGGCTGCGGGCCTCGGCCCTCGACGCCGGGACGCGCTGCTTGATCCAGATCTGGTCGGCGACGTCGGTGCGCTGCCAGGTCGTGAAGATGCTCACGCTGGTGCCCGCGCCGGTGACGGCGTCGAGATCGGCGAGGATCGCCTCCCACGACGGATGCTCGTACACGTGCTGGGCGACCTGATAGGTCGGCTCGACGTCGAGCGTCAGATCGACGACGGCGCCCAGCGCCCCGAGCGACACGACGGCCCCGTCGAAGCCCTCGTCGCCCCGAGTCAGCTCCACGATCTCCCCCGCCGGGGTCATGATCGTGAGCCCGCTGACGGCGCTCGCGAGGGAGCCGATCGCGTCGCCGGAGCCGTGGGTGCCCGTCGCGACCGCGCCGGCGACGGAGATGTGGGGCAGAGAGGCGAGGTTCGCGAGGGCGAGACCCTGCTCCTCCAGGACGGGAGCGAGGTCGCCGTAGCGGAGGGCCCCCGACACGCGCACGGTGTCGCGCCGCGGAGAGACCTCGATGCGGCGAGGCATCCGGTCGAGCGCGATCAGCACGCCGTCGGTGTCGGCGATGTCGGTGAAGCAGTGGCGGGAGCCGAGCATCCGCACGGGGCCGCCGCGCCCGAGCAGATCGCGCAGCTCGTCGACCGACTCCGGATGCTCGACGGACGACGCCCGGTACACGACGTTGCCCGCCCAGTTGCGCTCGATGCTCATGGCGTCATCGTAGCCTCCACGCGGAGGATTACATCGATGCAGGTCGGCGGAGCGAGGGCCGGAGGATAGGCTGACCGGATGACAGCGATGCTGCCGCCGCGCGCCACCATGAAGGACGTCGCCGCTCTCGCCGGCGTGTCGATCAAGACGGTGTCGAACGTCGTGACGGGCGCCGTCGCCGTCCGCGAGGAGACGCGCACGAGGGTCGAGTCGGCGATGGCCCAGCTCGACTTCGTGCCGAACCTCAGCGCCCGCGGACTGCGCAAAGGCCGCTCGGGGATCATCGCCGTCGCCCTCCCCGACCTCGCCAGCGCGTTCTCCGCCGAGCTCGTGCAGCACATCGTCGAGGCCGCTCACGAGAGGGGGCTCGCCGTGCAGATCGAGGAGACCGCGTCGGTGCCGGAGCGGGAGAAGGAGCTCGTCTCCCGGGCTCGCGCCCGCCTCGTCGACGGTCTGATCCTCAACCCCATCCGGCTGGAGGACAGCGTCCTGAAGTACGCCGATCGACTGCCGCCCCTCGTGGTGATCGGCGAGGTCGAGCAGAACAGGGCCGACCACGTCAGGATCGACAGCCGCCGGGCCGCGGCGGACGCGACCAGGCACGTGCTGTCCCGCGGGGCCACCCGGATCGCGGTGGTCGGCGCCGACGACGACCCGGCCGCGGCCACCGCGACGAGCCGCCTCCGACTGGAAGGCGTGCACGACGCCCTCCGCGAGGCGGGCATCGCCCGCGATCCCGCCCTCGAGATCAACCCGCTCCACTGGGCCGCGACCGGAGGAGCCGACGCCGTGCGGACGCTCTACGAACGCCGCGTCGCGTTCGACGCGATCATCGCGTTCACCGATGCCCTCGCGCTCGGCGCGCTGCACGCCCTGCACGAACGCGGCGTGAGCGTGCCGGGCGACGTGATCGTGACCGGCTTCGACGACATCGAGTTCTCGCGCTTCGCCTCCCCCGCCCTCACGACGATCGCGTTCGAGCGCCGAGCCGTCGCCGACGCCGCGCTCGGACTCCTCGAGTCCCGCATCGACGACCGCGGCGCCGCCCCTCGGGGGGTCACCCTGCCGCATCGGCTGGAAGAGCGCGCGAGTACGCAGGGCCGTCCTCGCGGCTACCGCCCCTGACGGGTGCGGACGGATGCCGACGGCATCCTTGCTCCTCGATTACATCGATGTAATGATGGAGATTCGCGCCGTTCCCGTTCGGCGTCGGACTCGGATCCAAGGAGAGCGATGACCCAGGCCCGCATCACCGTCGACCGCGACTTCACGATCGGCGACGTCCCCCGGAGACTCTTCGGGTCGTTCGTCGAGCACATGGGACGCTGCGTCTACACCGGCATCTACGAGCCAGGGCACCCGCTGGCCGACGAGCGCGGCTTCCGCACGGACGTGCTCGCCCTCGTGAAGGAGATGGGCCCGACGGTGGTGCGCTACCCCGGCGGCAACTTCGTCTCCGGCTACCGCTGGGAAGACGGGGTGGGTCCGGTGGCCGACCGCCCCGTGCGCATCGACGGCGCCTGGCACACGATCGAGACGAACGCCTTCGGTCTGCACGAGTTCATGGACTGGGCGAAGGAGGCGGGCGCCGAGGTCATGGAGGCCGTCAACCTCGGCACCCGCGGGGTCGAGGAGGCCCGCGCCCTCGTCGAGTACGCCAACCACCCCGGCGGCACGTACTGGTCGGACCTCCGCCGGAAGAACGGCGCCGAGCAGCCGTTCGACATCACGCTCTGGTGCCTGGGCAACGAACTCGACGGACCGTGGCAGATCGGCGGCAAGACCGCGGCCGAGTACGGCCGGCTGGCGCAGGAGTCCGCGAAGGCCATGAAGCTGGTCGACCCGACGATCGAGCTCGTCGCCGTGGGCTCGTCCAGTCGCTCCATGCCGACGTTCGGCTCCTGGGAGCACACCGTGCTCACCCACGCGTACGACGAGGTCGACTACATCTCGATGCACGCCTACTACCAGGAGCATGACGGGGATGCCGCGTCCTTCCTCGCCGAGTCCGTCGACATGGACGCGTTCATCGAGGGCGTCATCGCCACGGTGGACGCGGTCAAGGCCGCCGGAAAGCACACGAAGCAGGTCGACATCTCGTTCGACGAGTGGAACGTGTGGGATCAGGTGCGGTACAACGAGGTCGAGGCGGCCGAGATCGCCGCGGCCGGGTGGCGACAGCACCCGCGGATCATCGAGGACACCTACTCGGTGACGGATGCCGTCGTCGTCGGCACCCTGCTGAACAGCCTCCTGCGGCACGGCGATCGCGTGAAGATCGCCAACCAGGCCCAGCTCGTCAACGTGATCGCGCCGATCAGGGCGGAGGAGAACGGCCCGGCCTGGCGCCAGACCAGCTTCTGGCCCTTCGAGCGCATGGCGCGCCTCGCGAAGGGCCGCATCCTGCGCCTCGCCGTGACCGCCTCGCAGATCGAGACGAAGCGCTACGGCGGCGTGGACTCCATCGATGCCGCGGCGACCTGGGACGAGGAGTCGGGCAGGCTCGTGGTGTTCGTCGCCAACCGCTCGCTGGAGGAGCAGAACGACCTCACGATCGACCTGCACGGCCTGGGCGACGTGCGCCTGCGCCAGGCCGAGACACTGACGGTGCCGGAGGGCGGCGACCGCCGCACCGCGAACCTCGAGACCACCCCCGACGCCGTGCACATGGTGCCGCTCGCGGCCGCCGAGGTCGTCGGCGACGCCGTGCGCGCCACCCTTCCTCCGCTGTCGTGGTCGGTCATCGAGCTGGATGCGACGCGGGCCTGACGCCGGAGACGCCTCGGCCGGCTCAGCGACCCGCTGGTGCGCTGAGCCTGTCGAAGTGCCCTCGCCACGCCGGAACCGGGTCCCTGAGCCGGCCGAAAGGTCTGGCGCGGAGAAGGCCCCGATATCCATCGATATCGGGGCCTTCTCACGACCGGAGGGAGAGCGGCGTCAGCCGACGGCCTCCTCCGGACGATCGAGCACGTCGATCGCCGCGGTGTCGGGCTCGTACTCGTCGATGTGGCGCTCATCCTGACCGTCGTACAGCGACAGCGGACGGATCAGCGCGTTCGACGACTGCTGCTCGATGATGTGCGCGGTCCATCCGGTGATGCGCGCCGCCACGAACAGCGGAGTGAAGGTGAGCGTGTCGAAGCCGATGAGGTTGTACGCCGGACCTGAGGGGTAGTCGAGGTTCGGGTAGATGCCCTTTCGTCCGACGAACTCGCTCTCGAGCCTGTCGTACAGCTCGCCGACGGCCGGCTTGTCGTAGTGCGCGACGAGCGAGTCCAGCGCGGCCTTCATGGTCGGCACGCGGGAGTCGCCCCGCTTGTACACGCGGTGCCCGAAGCCCATGATCTTGCGCTTCTCGGCGAGCGCGGCATCGAGCCAGCCCTCGACCTGGTCGGCCGTGCCGATCTCGTCGAAGATGTGCATGACGGCCTCGTTCGCCCCGCCGTGCAGCGGACCCTTGAGCGCGCCGATCGCCCCGACGACCGCCGAGTACAGGTCGCTGAGGGTCGACGTAATCACGCGGGCCGTGAACGTGGACGCGTTGAACGAGTGCTCCGCGTAGAGGATCATCGAGCGGTTGAACGCATCGACGACCACCGGATCGGGCTCCTCGCCGAACGTGAGCCAGAGGAAGTTCGCGGCGTAGTCGAGGTCGTCGCGCGACTCGACGGGGTCGAGTCCCCGGCGACGGCGCTGCCCGTACGACACGATCGCCGGGAGCGCGGCGAACAGCGTGAGGCTGCGCTCCTGGTTCTCCTCCGGCGTGCCGACGGCATCCAGCACGTTGGCGATGCCCGCCGTCTCGATCGCGCCGATCACGCTCACCGCGGTGCGCACCTCGTCCATCGGATGCGAATCCAGCGGCAGCCGGTCGATCGCGTCCTTGACCTCGGGAGAGAGAGCGCGGTGCTGCCGCTCGGTCAGCCGGAACGCGGCCAGCTCCTCAGGCGTGGGCAGCTCGCCGTGCCACAGCAGGTACGCGACAGCCTCGAACGACTGCGTCGCCGCGAGCTCCTGCACGGGGTAGCCGCGGTAGAGCAGGCTGTTCGTCTCGGGGTTGACCTTCGAGATCGCCGTCGTGTCGACGACGACGCCTGCGAGGCCCTTCTTGATGTCCGGCTCGGTCATGGTCACTCCTTCGTGGGTTACCGCTCGAGTGTGAAGTTGAAGACGCCGGAGTCGAAATGGTTGTACGACTCGTAGTCGATCAGATCGTAGAGATCGGCGCGGTGCTGCATCTCTCCGAGCTTCGAGGTCAGGTGCCCCTCGTCGTTCAGCGTATCCAGTGCGCGGCCTGCAGCGCCCATCGCGATGCGCAGCAGCGACACCGGCCAGATGACGAGGTTCACCCCGGCATCCCGCAGCTGATCCGTGGAGAACAGCTCGGACTTGCCGAACTCGGTCATGTTGGCGAGGATCGGCACGTCCACCGCGTTCGCGATCGCCTCGAATTCCTCCAGCGTGCGCATGGCCTCGGGGAAGATCGCGTCGGCCCCGGCATCCACCAGCGCCTTCGCCCGGTCGATCGCGGCATCCAGCCCCTCGATCGCGCGGATGTCGGTGCGCGCCATGATGAGGAAGTTCTCGTCGCGACGCGAATCGGCCGCCGCGCGGATGCGCTTGATCGCGGTGTCCTCGTCGACGACGCTCTTGCCGTCGAGGTGGCCGCAGCGCTTGGGGTTGATCTGGTCTTCGATGTGGGTGCCCGCGAGCCCCGCATCCTCGAGCTCCTGGATCGTGCGGGCGACGTTCATCGGCTCGCCGAACCCGGTGTCGGCGTCGACGATCGCGGGGAGGTCGGTCATGCGCGCGATCTGCTTCGCCCGCCCCGCGACCTCGGTGAGAGTCGTGAGGCCGATGTCGGGCAGGCCGAGGTCGGCGGAGAGGACGGCGCCGGAGATGTAGACGCCGTCGAAGCCCTTCTGCTCGATGAGACGGGCGCTCAGGGGGTTGAACGCACCGGGGAAGCGCAGCAGCTCGCCGCTCGCGAGCCGCTCCCGGAACAGCCGCCGCTTCTCGGCCGGGGTGACGGTGGAGTACAGCATCAGAACAGCCCCTTCGGGGCGTCGGCGGCCTCGAGCAGGCCGAGCCTGGCGATGATCGAGAGCTCGCCGACCTCTGCGGCCGTGAGCTCGGGAAGACGCTGCACGAGCTCCAGGAAGCGCTCGATCTCGGCGGGCTCCAGCACCGGCTCCGCCAGCAGACGGAACTTCGCGACGTAGTTCTCCCGCGCGAACGGACGGGCCCCGAGCGGATGCGCGTCGGCGACGGCGATCTCGTCTACCACGGTCGAGCCGTCGGTCAGGCGGATCTCGACGCGACCGCCGAACGCCTTCTCGTCGGGGTCCTCGGAGTGGTAGCGGCGCGTCCACTCGGCGTCCTCCGCCGTGGTGACCTTGTGCCACAGCGCGACCGTGTCGGCGCGGCCGGCGCGCTCGGGGGCGTAGGAGTCGACGTGGTGCCACCCGCCGTCCTGCAGCGCGACCGCGAAGATGTACGGGATCGAGTGGTCGAGCGTCTCGCGCGACGCCGTCGGGTCGTACTTCTGCGGGTCGTTCGCCCCGGAGCCGATCACGTTGTGCGTGTGGTGGCTGGTGTGGATGACGATCGACTCCACGTTCGCGGGGTCGGCCAGCTCCGGGCGGACGTTGTGGAGGCGGCGCGCCAGGTCGATCAGCGCCTGCGCCTGGTACTCGGCCGAGTGCTCCTTCGTGTAGGAGTCGAGGATCGCCCGCTTGGGCTCGCCCGGTGCGGGCAGCGGCACCTCGTACGCGGCGTCCTTGCCGTCGAGCATCCAGGCGATCACGCCGTCTTCACCCTCGTAGATCGGTGCGGGGCTGGTCTGTCCGCGCATCGCACGGTCGACCGCCTCGACGGCCATCTTGCCCGCGAAGGCCGGGGCGTGCGCCTTCCAGGTGGAGATCTCGCCCTTGCGGCTCTGCCGGGTGGCGGTGGTCGTGTGCAGCGCCTGGCCGACGGCCTGGTAGATCGTCTCGGCGTCGAGGCCGAGCAGGGTGCCGATGCCGGCGGCGGCCGACGGGCCGAGGTGCGCGACGTGGTCGATCTTGTGCTTGTGCAGGCAGATCGCGCGCACGAGGTCCATCTGGATCTCGTAGCCCGTCGCGATGCCGCGGACCAGTGCGCGGCCATCTGCGCCGACGTGCTGCGCGACCGCGAGGATCGGAGGGATGTTGTCGCCGGGGTGCGAGTACTCCGCAGCCAGGAACGTGTCGTGGTAGTCGAGTTCACGCACGGCCACGCCGTTCGCCCACGCCGCCCACTCCGGGCTGGTGCGGTGGTCGAGAGCGGCGCCGAAGACCGTCGCTCCGACCCCGCCGGTCGAGACGGGGTGGGTGAACGCCTGCGCGCGGGCAGCGTTGATCGGAGGACGGGTGAGGGATGCCGCTGCCACGGAGGCGTTGTCGATGATGCGGTTGATGATCATGTCGACGACGGCGGGCTCGACCTCGACCCGGTCGGTGGCGACCTCGGCGATCTTCCAGGCGAGCTGGTCCTCACGGGCGAGGTTCTCTTCGCTGCGGTGGACGCGGACGTGGTGGGTGACGGTCATTTCACACCTTCTGGTTTGGCTGTCAGGGAGTCGAGGATGCCGGTGAGCGCGTTGTGCAGGTGCACGTGCGTCGCGTGGGCGGCGAGGTCGCCGTCGCGGGCGGCGAGCGCCTGGGCGATCGTGCGGTGTTCGGACGCGGATGCCGCGAGCCGTTCCGGCTTGTCTCGCGCCATGCGCCGCACCCGGACGAGGTGGGTGCGCACGGTGCGCAGAGCCGAGGCGATGTAGTCGTTGGCCACGGCCTCGTCGAGGGCCGCATCGAAGCGCGCGATCAGGGCGTAGTACGCGTCGCGCCCGGCATCCGCCGTCAGGTCGACGTGCGCGAACTCCTCGGCGAGCGCCGCGAACAGAGCAGCGTCGCCGCGGGAGGCGGCGAGGCGCGCGGAGGTCTCCTCCAGCGCGCGGCGGATCTCGAACAGGGCGCGGATGTCGTCGGCATCCAGATCTGCGACGACCGTGACGCGCGGCGACTGCTGCACGACGAGCCCGTCGGCGGCGAGCCTGCGCAGCGCCTCGCGCATCGGGGTCCGGCTGATGCCGAGGCGTTCCGCCTGCTCGACCTCGCCCAGCACGACGCCCGCGGCGAGCGCACCGGACTGGATGCCGTCGAGCAGATGCGCGTAGGCGCGGTCGCTCGCGGTGGTCCGTTCCGCGGCGAGGGTCATGCCCTCAGTGTATACATAAACCGGTACGGTTGGCCATGAGAGGTGGTCTACCTTGCAAGAGGTATACATAAACCCTGCGCGCGCCGGCGGCTACCCGCCGCGCGGCCGGGGTCTTCGGCATCCTCACGTCCGCACGGATTTGCCACCTCGTGTCGCTATTGACGCTCCACAGCGACAACAGGCGTCACATCCGCAGGCGCCACATCCGCAGGCGCTACGGATGCACGAGCCCCCTCCACGGGGACCGGCTCGACGAACTGTTCGGCGACGGCATCCGTCGCGGGCTCGCCGAGCTTGACGATGATGACCCCGGCGAGCACGAGCGCGCCTCCCATCGCCTGGACGGGACCGGGGACCTGACCGAGCATCAGCGCACTGAAGACCATCGCGGCGACGACCTCGGACAGTGCGATGAACGACGCCAGGCGGGAGCCGAGCATCCGGGTCGACACGATGCCGAGGATGTACGCGAGCGCGGTCGCGATGACACCCATCGCCAGCACGGGGACGAACCACGGCACCGTGATGACGCTGTACTCCACGTCGGCCGTGGTCCACGCGATGGGGAGCACACCCACGGCGCCAGCGACGGTGAGGCCGATCGCGCCGATGAGGAGCCCGAGCCCCGCCAGCGCGATCGGCGGCAGGCCGGTGTCGGCGCGCGCCGACAGCACGAAGTAGGTCGCGGCGCCGATCATCGCTCCGAGCGCGAACAGGATGCCGCCGAGGTTCACCTGCGCGCCGGTGAGGACGTCGAGCATGAGCACGAGTCCGATGAAGGCGATCGCAGCACCGAGGAGGCTGCGGCGCGTGGGCTTCTCTCCCCTGCGGATCCAGAGCCAGAAGACGACGGCGATGGGGGCGGTGTATTCGATGAGCAGGGCGATGCCGACATCCATCACGGCGACCGCCTGGAAGTAGCAGAGCTGTGCGGCGGTCACGGCGAGGAGGCCGTAGACGAGGACCATTCCCGCATGGCGGCGGACGAGGCCCCACTTGCCGCGCAGCGCCAGGAGCGTGGGCACCAGCAGCACCAGCGCGGCCACCCACATGCGCACGGTGACGGCGGCCCCCGGGGTCCAGCCCGCATCGATGAGGCCGCGGGCGAAGATGCCGGACATGCCGAACGAGACCGCGGCGCCGAGCGCGAAGAGCAGGCCGGCGTTCGACCTGCGGGGCGCGGTCACCCGCGCGATGTCATCAGCTACTGCGCTCATGACATGTGACGCTACTCCTGCGCGATGTAACATGTCAACATGACCTTCACCTATGACACGGAGGACGCTCTGCGCGCGGCCGTGTGGCTGGTCAACACGGCGGAGGATCCGGAGTCGATGGCGGATGCCGCCGACGAGGAGGCCTTCCTCGGCGCCTTCCCCTACACCGGCAGGATCGATCGCGACGACGCCGAGGCCGCGTCCCTCCGCGCCCTCCGGCCCGGCCTGCGCGAGATGCTGCTGGCTCCGCGCGACGAGATGGCCGAGCGGGTCAACGACGCCCTCGCGTCGGTCACCCTGGCCCCGCGCCTCACACGGCACGGCGAGCTGGACTGGCACCTGCACGCGATCGTCGGCGACGCGCCTCTCTCCGACCGCGTGCTCGTGGAGACCGCGATGGCGCTGATCGACGTCATCCGCGCCGACGAGGGCTCCCGCATCTCGGTATGCGCCGACGACACGTGCGACGCTCTCGCCCTCGACCTCTCGCGCAACCGCTCGAAGCGCTACTGCTCGACCACGTGCGCCAACCGCAATGCGGTGGCCGCCTACCGCGCCCGCCGCTCGGAGCCCTGACCCACCCCGCCCCGGTCGTTGAGCGAGCGCAGCGAGACGAAACGCCCCACCGACACGCACGACCAGATCCCCGTCGCCGACACCGCGTTTCGTCTCGTCGCTGCGCTCCTCGCTCAACGACCCGAAAGAGAAGATCGCTGCGCTCCTCGCTCAACGACCCGGTGGCGGAACCGATCGCCGACATCAAACACTTCACACTCTTCACAAACTTCTGAAATCGGCGTAGCGTGCCGCTCATGGACACAGTGATCCGCACGAGCGGCCTCACCAAGCACTACGGCCGCGTGCACGCTCTCGACGGCCTCGACCTCTCCGTCACCGCGGGCCAGGTGCACGGCTTCCTCGGCCCGAACGGCGCGGGCAAGACGACCACGATCCGCATCCTCCTCGGCCTCGCGCGCAAGACCGGGGGCACGGCATCCGTCCTCGGGAGCGACCCCTGGCGGGACGCGACCGACCTGCACCGCCGCATCGCTTACGTGCCTGGTGACGTCAGCGTGTGGCCCAACCTCTCGGGCGGCGAGGCCATCGACCTGCTCAGCCGCCTGCGCGGCGCCGACACCCGCGGTGCCGTCTACCGGAACGAGCGCGAGCGCCTCGAGACCGCGTTCCAGTTCGACCCGCGCAAGAAGGGTCGCGCCTATTCCAAAGGCAACCGGCAGAAGGTGGCGCTGATCTCGGCGTTCACGGTGCCGGCCGACCTGTACATCCTCGACGAGCCGACGAGCGGCCTCGACCCCCTGATGGAGGTCGTGTTCCGCGAGGAGGTCGCCAGGGTGCGGGATGCCGGGGCCACCGTGCTGCTGTCGAGCCACATCCTGTCGGAGGTCGAGCTGCTGTGCGACCGCGTCTCGATCATCCGCGCGGGGCGCGTGGTGGAGTCCGGAACGCTGGCGGAGCTGCGTCATCTCACCCGCACCGAGGTGTCGTTCACGGCGACGGATGCCGCGGCGGCCGACGGCATCCCCTCCGCCCATGACCCGTCGTTCGCCGACGGTCGCGCGAGGTTCACGGTCGACAGCGATGACGTCGCCTCCGTCCTCCCCGTGCTCGCCCAGCGGGCGGTCACCGGTCTGCGCGTCGAACCGCCGTCTCTGGAGGAGCTGTTCCTCCGCCACTACGGGGACGACGTGACGGATGCCGCGGGCGACGCGGATGCCGCGGCCCCGGCCCGTACCCGGAGGAGCGCGCGATCATGATCCCCCTCCTCCGCCAGCGCCTGCGCCGGGACTGGCTGCAGCTGACGCTGTGGATACTCGGCGCGGTCCTCCTCGCGTACGCCGGCTACGGCGGCGTCACGCAGTCGTACAGCACGGTCGCCGACCGGCAGGAGGTGCTCACGGCTGTGATGGCGAACCCGGTGATCCTGATGTTCCGGGGTCTCCCGTCTGGCACGTCCGTGGGTGCCTTCCTGGCCTTCGAGGACCTCCCGTGGCTGGCGATGCTCGCGGCGCTCATGAGCACGTTCCTCGCCGTGCGGCACACCCGCGGCGACGAGGAGGCGGGGCGCAGCGAGCTCGTCGCCGCCACGTCGGCCGGACGCACCCTGCCCACGGTCGCGACGATCGTGCACGGCCTCGCCGCGAACCTGGTGCTCGCGCTGCTCACGGCACTCGCGCTGATCGCGGCGGGGATGGATGCCGGCGGCTCCCTGCTCACGGGAGCGGCGGCCGGCGCCACCGGTGTCGCCTTCCTCGGCATCGGCCTCGTCGCCGCGCAGCTCATGCGCACCTCGCGCGGCGCGAACTCGCTGACCGTGTGGGTGCTCGTGGCGACCTTCCTGCTCCGCGGGATCGGCAACGTCGCGGGGACCCCCAGCGACGACCTCACCCGCATCGAGAGCTCCTGGCTCGTGTGGCTCTCGCCGTTCGGCTGGGCCGAGCAGACCCGTCCCTACGATGCCGACGACCCCTGGCCCGTGGTGCTCGCGCTGGGGTTCGGACTCCTCCTCGCCGCCGCCGCGACGCTGCTGCAGTCGTCCCGCGACATGGGCGCGGGCTTCATCGCGGAGCGCAACGGCCGCGCGAACGCCACGGCGGCCCTGTCGTCTCCGCACGCGCTGGTCTGGCGGCTGTCGTGGGGGTCGGTGCTCGGCTGGACGATCGGCGGAGCGCTCACCGGCATCCTCGCCACCACCCTGTCGTCGCTCGCCGGTCAGGTCGCCGGAGAGAATCCGGCGGTCGCGCAGATCCTCGAGAAGATCGCCAGGGCGGGGAACCTCGACGAGGCCGTGATCACCGTCTTCTTCACCATGCTCGGCATCCTCGCCGCGTGCGCGGCCGTGCAGACGATCGTCCGCGCCCGTCAGGAGGAGGCCCACGGCACGGCCGAGTCGGTGCTCGCCGCCGCGGTCGGGCGCGTGCGGTGGTTCGCCGACTACGCGATCGTCGCCACGTGCGCCGTCGCGCTCGTCATCGCGGCCGCCATGGCCACGGCGTACCTCGGGATCGCCGCGAACGGCGGCGCGAGCGCGCTGTACCGCGTGGTCACCGTGACCGGTCTGGGGCAGTTCGTCGCCGCATCCGTGTTCACCGCGATCACGGCCCTGGTCTTCGTCGTGCTGCCGCGGACCACGCTCGGCGTCGGATGGGCGCTCATCGGCGTCGCCAGCATCCTCGGCATGTTCGGACCGCTGTTCGGGATGCCGGAGTGGGCCACCGACCTCTCGCCGATCGCCGTGACCCCCGTCGTCTCGAACGGTGACGTCGACCTCCGCGGGCTCTGGTGGCTCGTGACTGCGGTCGCGGTCGCCGGCGGCGGGGCACTGACCCTCATGAGGCGCCGCGAGCTCGCGGCCGACGGATAACCTGGGGAGCACATGGAACACCGGGGACAGGACGCCGCAGAGCAGGCGGCCGCGATGATGACGGCGGCGGGGATGCCGCGCATGCCCGCGCGCGTCATGATGGCGCTCGTCGCAGCCCCGGACGGCGGGTACACGGCCGCCGACCTCGCCGATCGCCTCGGGGTGTCGGCCGCCGCCGTGTCGGGGGCCGTGCGCTACCTCCAGGACGCGCACTTCGTGCGTCGGCTGCCCACGGCCGGGCACCGCCGCGACCGCTACGACCTCGCACCCGACGGCTTCCACTCGGTCATCATCGGCAACATCCCCGTCTACCGCCGTCTCGCGGAGCACGTCGACCGGATCGGCGCCGAGCTCGGCGACGAGGAGGTCTCGGCAGAGCGCGCCGCGCAGATGTCGGGCTTCCTCCGGTTCATGGCCGAGCGGATGCCGCAGCTCGTCGCCGAGTGGGAGGCACAGGACCCCGCGCCCGACCGCTGAGCGAGCGCCGTCGCGCCGGCTACATGCCGACGACGCCCTCGAAGAGGCCGATGTGGTTGCCGTCGGGGTCGACGACGACCGCCCACGCGCTGGTGTCGGTGATGGGCTGCTTCTCCATCGCGACCGATCCCCCGGCGGCGAGCGCGGCGGCGACCGTGTCGTCGATCGAGTCGACCTCGACGTACGAGCGCGGCTGCGTGAAGCCCTCGCTGCGCGGGGCGAGCCCGCCGCCCGAGATGCCGTTGGGCGCCTGCCACATGGGGTAGCCCTCGAACCCGGGCGGCTCGGCGATCTGCCAGCCGAACAGCGCCGAGTAGAACCCGGACGCCGCGGTCAGGTCGGTGACCGGGATGTCGATGTGGGTGATGTCTCCGTGCGCCATGATGCTCCCTTTCGCCGTGCGGACGCAGACAGTCTTCTCGCCGCGACCGCCGACTTCAAGGGCCTGTGCGCTCAGGCGGAGGGGTGCCCCACGACGCCCTTGCGCAGCAGCGCGTTGCCGTACTTGCGGGTCTCTCCGGTGCGGACCATGAGGTACGCGGCCTTCGCCACCCCGTAGTACGCGAATCGCTCGACGAAGGCGGTGGAGCCGGCATCCGTCCCCGCAGCCGCCATGAGTTGATGCTGCACGTCGAGCACTTCGCCGTCGGCCGAGGCCATCAGGTCGATGCCGGGGGCGTCGTCGAGAGGGAGCACCGTGCGGATCGCGGCGACGACCTCGGGCGTGGTGGTGCCCGGCAGATCGATCACCCGCTCCCCCAGCGCCCACGCCGGGAAGTGCGCGTCGGCGACGACGACGGAGTCGGAGTGCCCCATCCGGTCGAGGTGCAGCAGCAGCTCGCCGGTGAGCAGGGGGTGGATGCCTTCGAGCACGGTGCGTCTCCTCGGGTCGGACGGGTGGGGTGGTCAGGCCGGGACGAGAGCCTCGGCGGCCAGAGTCTGCCAGAGCGAGGCCGGGATCTCCAGCGCCGCATACTCGGCGTTCTGCACGAGCTGAGCCGGACGGCTGCCGCCCACGACGACGGCGCGCACGACGTCCGACTGCAGGGGGAACTGCAGCGCCGCCGCCGGCAGCGGCACATCGTGGTCGGCGCAGATCGCGGCGATCCGCACGAGGCGCTCCCACAGCTCCTCGGGGAGCTGCCCGTACTCGTAGCGCCCGTCCCTGCGCGGCTCGCTCTGCGCGAGCAGGCCGGAGTTGAAGACGGATGCCGCGACGATGCCGGTGCCCCTCTCGCGGCACGCCGGCAGCACGTCGGCGGCGGCGGGCTGTTCGAGCAGCGTGTAGCGGCCGGCGACCATGATCAGGTCGAGGTCGGCTCCGCGCACGGCGGCGGCGAGCGCATCCGTCACCATGGATCCGATGCCGATCTGGGCGACCTCGCCGTCGGCGCGCAGCTGCTCCAGCGCGGGCAGGGCCTCGGCGAGCGCGAGGTCGAGGTCGTTGCGCTCCGGATCGTGCAGGTACAGCAGGTCGATGCGCTCGATGCCCAGACGCTCGCGGGACTCGGCGAGCGAGGAGCGGATGCCGTCGGCCGAGAAGTCCCAGACGCGGCGCACGTCGTCGGGCACGTGGAAGTCGTTCGCCGTGTCGAGCCCGCCGTGCTCGTGGTCGGGGTTCGCGCGCAGCAGCCGGCCGACCTTCGTGGAGAGGAAGTACTCCTCCCGCGGCTTGGTGCGCAGGAACGCGCCGAGTCGACGCTCGGAGAGGCCGAGCCCGTAGTGCGGGGCGGTGTCGTAGTGGCGGATGCCTGCATCCCACGCCGTGTCGAGCACGGCCCAGGCCTCGTCATCCGTCAGCGGACGGAAGAGGTTGCCGACGTTGGCCGCACCGTAGCCGAGCGTCGGCACGGTCTGCTCAGGCGACGACGACATGCTCACCCCTCCAGGTGTAGTCGATGATGCTGTCGGCCTTCATCTCCATGCCGGTGCCCGGTGCGATCGGGGGCATGTACGAACCGCCCCTGATATCGGTCGGGGTGACGAAGTGCTCGTGCAGGTGGTCGACGAACTCGATCATGCGGCCCTCGCGCGTGCCGGTGACGGCGACGAAGTCGAACATCGACAGGTGCTGCACGGCCTCGCACAGACCGACGCCGCCGGCGTGCGGGCACACCGGCACGCCGAACTTCGCGGCCAGCAGCAGGTTCGCGATGTTCTCGTTCACGCCGGCGACGCGCACGGCGTCGATCTGCATGACCTGGATCGCCTCCGCCTGCAGGAGCTGCTTGAAGATCATGCGGTTCTGGGCGTGCTCGCCGGTCGCGACGCGGATCGGCGCGACCCCGCGGGCGATCTCCGCGTGGCCGAGGATGTCGTCGGGGCTCGTGGGCTCCTCGATCCAGGCGGGGCGGAACTCGGCGAGCGCGTTCACCCACTCGATCGCCTCCGACACCTCCCAGCGCTGGTTCGCATCGATCGCGATCGGGAAGTCGGGCCCGCACACCTCACGGGCCTTGCGGAAGCGGCGGATGTCGTCGTCGAGATCGGCGCCGACCTTGAGCTTGATCTGCGTGAAGCCGTCGGCCATGGCCTCGCGGGCGAGTCGTTCGAGCTTCTCGTCGGAGTAGCCGAGCCAGCCGGGGCTCGTCGTGTAGCCGGGGTAGCCGGTGGCGAGCAGCTCCGCCTCGCGCGCGGCCCGGCCGGGCTCGGCGGCGCGGAGGATCTCCAGCGCATCGTCGCGGGTCAGCGCGTTCGTGAGGTAGCGGAAGTCGACCAGGTCGACGAGCTCCTCCGGCGTCATCCGGGCGAGGAGCTGCCACAGCGGGAGCCCCGCGCGCTTGGCCTTGATGTCCCACAGCGCGTTGACGACCGCGCCGATGGCCATGTGCATGACGCCCTTCTCGGGGCCGAGCCAGCGCAGCTGCGAGTCGCCGATGATCTCGCGGAAGGTGCCGCCCATGTCGTCGAGCAGCGGCTCGAGCTCCTGGCCGACGAGGTGTCCGGCCAGCGCGTCGATCGCCGCGACCTGCACGTCGTTGCCGCGGCCGATCGTGAAGACGAAGGCGTGCCCCTCGATGCCGTCCTCGGCATCCGTCCGCACGATCACGTACGCGGCCGAGTAGTCGGGGTCGGGGTTCATCGCGTCCGAGCCGTCCAGGCTCAGGGACGTCGGGAAGCGGATGTCGGTGGTGTCGAGGGCGACGATACGGCTCACGGGGTTCCTCTCACGGGTCGGACTTCTCGCACCGACCTCTTGGAGTGTAAACATCCGATGTCTATACTGTCAACGAGACAGGCGGTCATCCGGTGGCCGCGATAGACGAACACCGACGACTCAGGAGAAGCATGAAGTTCGCGCGGCTTGGCGCCCCCGGTGCAGAGATCCCCGTCCTCGTAGACGGCGACCGCTACCTCGACCTCCGCCCAGTGACATCCGATGTGAACGGGGATTTCCTCGCCTCCGACTTCCGCGACCGCGTCGCGACGGCCCTGGCCGCCGGCGAGCTCCCCGAGCTGGCGGACGCCGCGGAGCAGCGCATCGGCGCCCCGATCGCGCGCCCCAGCGCCGTGATCTGCATCGGCCAGAACTACGCCGCGCACGCACGCGAGTCCGGGTCGGAGCCGCCGACCATCCCGATCATGTTCCTGAAGACCCCCAACACCGTGGTCGGCCCGAACGATGCGGTGACGATCCCCCGCGGCAGCGAGAAGACCGACTGGGAGGTCGAGCTCGGCATCGTGATCGGCGCCCGTGCGTCCTACCTCGACTCCCCCGAGGAGGCCGACGCGCACATCGCTGGCTACGTCACCGCCAACGACGTCTCCGAGCGGGCGTACCAGATGGAGGTCTCCGGCGGGCAGTGGTCCAAGGGCAAGATCGCCCCCGGCTTCAACCCCACGGGTCCGTGGCTGGTCACCTCCGACGAGGTCGAGGTCGATCGCCTGCGCCTGCGCAGCTGGGTCAACGGCGAGCCGCGCCAGGACTCGAACACCGACGACATGATCTTCGACGTGCGCGTCATCGTGCACCACCTGTCGCAGTACGTGACCCTGGAGCCCGGCGACCTCATCCTCACCGGCACCCCGCAGGGTGTGGCGTTCGGCGGGAAGTTCCCCTACCTGAGGGCCGGGGACGTCGTGGACATCGAGATCGAAGGACTCGGGCACCAGCGCCAGGAGTTCGTGGCATGGGAGGCACAGAAGTGAGCGCAGAACTCGACGGACTCGTCGCGATCGTCACGGGCGGGGCGTCGGGCATCGGAGCGGCCATCGCCCGCCGTCTGCACGCCGAGGGCGCGCACATCGCCGTGCTCGACCGTGACACGTCGGGGGCGGATGCCGCGTTCGCCGCGTTCATGGCCGACGTCTCCGACCGCGCATCGGTGGATGCCGCCGTCGCCGCCGTCGCCGAGCGCTTCGGCCGCATCGACATCGTCGTGAACAACGCCGGCATCGGCGCACAGGGCGACATCACCGCGAACGACGACGACGAGTGGGCGCGCGTGCTGTCGATCAACGTCACCGGCATCGCCAGGGTGACGTCGGCGGCGCTGCCGTGGCTGCGGCAGTCGCCCGCCGCGGCGGTCTGCAACACGGCATCCATCGCCTCCACCACCGGCCTCCCGCAGCGCGCCCTCTACAGCGCCTCGAAGGGCGCCGTCTCGGCCCTCACCCGCGCCATGGCGGCCGATCACCTGCGCGAGGGCATCCGCGTGAACGCCGTCAACCCCGGTACCGCCGACACCCCGTGGGTCGGGCGGCTGCTGGACTCGGCATCCGACCCCGCCGCCGAACGCGCGGCCCTGGAGGCTCGCCAGCCGCACGGGCGCCTGGTCAGCCCCGACGAGGTCGCCGCCGCCGTCGCGTACCTCGTCTCCCCCGCCGCGGGCTCGACCACCGGCACCTTCATCGAGGTCGACGGCGGCATGGCGCAGCTGCGCCTCCGCCCCGCCGGCAGCTGACCTCCGCCCCGCCCGGGTGCTCCCGTCGCGAAAGATCCCGGTATCCGCCCTGGATACCGGGATCTTCTGCGACGGGAGTGCCTCAGCCGGCGATCAGCGGATGCCGTAGAAGGCGAGAGGCGTCGACCAGAACAGCGCGTCGGACGCGATGCCGCGTGACGTCGCCCAGTCCGCGACCGTGTGGAACCAGCGAGCGCGGGAACCGGGCCGGTAGGCCGTGTCGACCGACGACACCGGCCAGTCGCTGCCCCACAGGAGCCGCTCCGCGCCGAACGCCTCGAGCGCGGCGTCGAGGAACGGGATGACCTGCGCATCCGTCCAGTCCCCGCCCGTCTCGGCGGGGAGACCCGAGAGCTTGACGTGGGCGCGGGGCTGCCGTCCGAGTGCGTGCAGATCGCGCAGCCACTCGGCCGACGGGCGCAGCGGCGACTCCGCCGTGCCGATCGCGGGCTTGCCCAGGTGGTCGAGAACGAGGAACAGCTCGGGGACGGCCGCGGCGAGCGCGACCACGTCGGAGAGCTGGTGGGGCCGCACGCAGGCGTCGAAGGTCCACCCGCGCTCGGCGACCTCGCGCGCGCCCGCCACGAAGTCGGGCGAGGCGGCGAGGCCGGTGCGCTCCCCCTGCAGGAGATGGCGCACGCCGACGACACGCTCGTGCGCGGCCAGGCTCTCGAGGTGCGCCGTTGTCGCCGCTCCGCGGTCGAGCCGTGCGCCGGCGACGATCGCGACGACTCCTGCGGCATCCGCGATCTGGTCCACCCATGCCACCTCGTCGAGGAAGCGCCGCTCGACGGTCTCCGCCTGCACGAAGATCGACACCTCCTCGGAGACGCCGGGCAGCTGCTCCTCGAAGATCTCCCCCTCGGCGAAGCGGCCGTGCAGGGCGCCCTCGAGCCACTCGTAGTCGAGTTCCCACGGATCCCACAGGTGCAGATGACTGTCCACGACGCGCATACCACCATCCTGCCCCAGACATCCGATCAATGTGCAAGGATGACGCCATGGCAGTGACAGACGAGGCGATCGAGAAGATCAAGGCGATGATCGTGTCGGGCGAGCTCGCCCCCGGCGACCGGCTTCCGCCCGAGAAGGAGCTCTCCGAACGGCTGGGGCTCTCCCGCAACTCCATGCGCGAGGCGGTCAAGGCGCTGGAGGTCATCCGCGTCCTCGACGTGCGCCGCGGCGACGGGACCTACGTGACGAGCCTCGAACCGCACCTGCTGATGGAGGCCATCTCGTTCGTCGTCGACATGCACGACGACGACTCGATGCTCGAGATCTTCGCCGTCAGGCGGATGCTGGAGTCGCAGGCGACCGGTCTCGCCGCGACCCTCGGCACCGACGAGGAGATCGCCGCGCTCATCAGCGAGGTCGACGGCGTCGACGCCTCGGTGAGCATCGAGGAGCTCGTCGAGCACGACATCCGCTTCCACCGCGACATCGTCCAGATGGCCGGCAACGCCTACCTCGCCAGCCTCATCGAGCACCTCAGCAGCCAGACCGTGCGCGCGCGGGTGTGGCGCGGGCTCACCGAGGGCGGCGCGGTCGAGCGGACCCTGTCCGAGCACCGCGCGATCGCCGACGCCATCGCCCAGCGCGACCCGTCGCTCGCCACCTCGCTGACCACCGCGCACATCGCCGGCGTCGAGCGGTGGCTGCGCCAGGCAGCATCCGCCTGACGCCGCGGACGCCGCCCGGTACCCTCGAAGCATGAGCGACTGGACCAGCACCGCGATCGCCCTGCTGGAAGCCGACGCGAACCGCAGCGCCGACACGCACCTGCACCTGTTCCCGCTGCCCGCCGAGTGGGGCATCGACCTGTACCTGAAAGACGAGTCGGTGCACCCGACCGGCTCGCTCAAGCACCGCCTCGCGCGCTCGCTGATCCTCTACGGACTGGTCAACGGCCGCATCCACGAGAACACCGTGCTCGTCGAGTCCTCCAGCGGTTCGACCGCCGTCTCTGAGGCGTACTTCGCCCGGATGCTGGGGCTGACCTTCATCACGGTCGTGCCGCGCTCGACGAGCCAGGAGAAGATCGACCTCATCGAGTTCTACGGCGGACGCTGCCACTTCGTCGACCGCGCGGAGGACATCTCCCCCGAGGCGCAGCGCCTGGCCTCCGACTGCCACGGCCACTACCTCGACCAGTTCACGTTCGCCGAGCGCGCGACCGACTGGCGCGGCAACAACAACATCGCCGAGAGCGTGTTCAGCCAGCTGTCGCAGGAACGGCATCCGATCCCCCACTGGATCGTCGTGGGAGCCGGCACGGGCGGAACCAGCGCGACGTTCGGCCGTTACGTGAAGTACCGCAGGCATGAGACCCGGATCGCGGTCGTCGACCCGGAGGGGTCCGCGTTCTACGACGGCTGGGCCGGAACCCCGGATGCACCGGCCGGACGGCCGAGTCGCATCGAGGGCATCGGACGCCCTCGGGTAGAGCCGTCGTTCGTGCCGAGCGTGATCGACGAGATGCTGCGGATCCCGGATGCCGGGTCCGTCGCGGCCATCCGCCTCCTGAAGGAGCGCACACTGCACTGGGCCGGCGGATCGACCGGCACGAACCTCTACGGCGCCTTCCAGCTCATCGCCCGGATGCGGGCGGCGGGCGAGACCGGCAGCGTCGTGACGCTCATCTGCGACAGCGGCATCCGCTATGCCGGCACGTATTACTCCGACGCCTGGGTGGCGGAGCAGGGCTGGGACCTCGCCCCGCACCGCGCGCGGCTCGAACGGTTTCTGGAGACCGGCGACTGGGTGGAGTGACCGCCGTCGCGCGTTCACAACTCCTCACGAATCGGCGCCGCGTGCCCGATTCGGCGGTTCTGAGCGGGGATCCGGGTGGTTTGTGAGGAGTTGTGCACCGCGCATGCGCCAGAACTCCGGAGCTCCGCGGGCTCAGAGGCCGGACAGCATCCGGTGGATCCGAATCCCGCTGCTTCTCCGGAGTTCTGGAGCCGCGGCGACCTCGCCTGAGCCGCTGACCGGCCGCCCCGCTCCGGCTACGCTGTGGCCATGACGATTCTGATCCTCACCGTCGCCGGCGCCGACCGCCCCGGCCTCGTCGCCGCCGTCGCCGATGTGGTCGACGCCCATGACGGCAACTGGGAGAACAGCCAGCTCGCCGAACTCGCCGGCACCTTCGCCGGTGTGATCGAGGTCTCGGTCGCGGCCGAGCGCTCCGCCGAGCTGGAGCAGGCGCTGCGCGGACTCAAGGGTCTGCTGACCGTGGCCGTGCACACCGGATCGGATGCCACTCACACCGACGGCCGCGTGCTGGAGCTCCAGGTTCTGGGCAACGACCGCCCGGGCATCGTGCGCGAGGTGTCGGCGATCCTCAACGCTCACGCACTGAGCATCGAAGAACTCGCGACGGAGACCCGGGATGCCGCGATGGCCGGAGGACGCCTGTTCGAGGCGTCGGTGCGGGCGCGGGTGCCGGCATCCGTCGACCTCGACGCTCTGCGCGCCGACCTCGAGCGCCTCGCCTCGGAGATCCAGGTCGACATCACCGTCGCCTGATCCGGGGATCGAGGGCTAGTCGGCGACGGCGTAGGTGACGCAGTAGATGCCGAGCACCACGTTGTCCCCTTCGTAGCGCTCACCGTCGAAGGTGACCCCCTCCGGGAAGGCGGTCACCTCGATCAGGCCTTCCTTCCCGTCCAGGTCGCTGTCGAACACGTTGAGGTTCAGCGTGTAGCGACCGTCGCCCGCATCTTCCCAGAAGCCGCCCGTGTAGCTGGTCGGGGTGCCGTCGACGAACTTCAGCAGCTCGTAGCCCGGCGCGAGATCCGCTCCCAGCGAGGTCGTGAAGGAGATCTCGCTGCCGTCGCCGTACACGGCGTGATCGGGGATCGGCTCGGTGACGAGGTCGCTGCTGAACGGCTTCAGATCGGCATCGAGGTCGCCGGCGCAGTCACCGCCGGCTGCAGCGTCGTCACCACCTGATTCGACGGACTGGGCGCCGGAGACGGACCCTTCTCCGCCTCCGGCCGGCGCCGCCCCCGAGGCGCAACCCGCCAGAAGCACCGAGAGGACCAGGACGGCTGCAACCTTCATGTGCTTCATGCCTCGATGATTCCACCGGAATACTGGCGAGCGTGAGTAGGGAAACCCCGTGCCAGCCCGAGGCGTCCTCGCTCAGAGGTCGGAGAGCACAGGCGCGTCGATGATCATCCGCGCGATCCCCGTGCGCGAGGTCAGCTGCCACCGCCGCAGTATCTCGGTGATGTTCTTCTCGACGGTCTTGACGCTCACGCCGAGACGCCCGGCGATCTCGATGTTCCCGAGTCCGGTCGCGACCAGCTCGGCGGTCAGCTGCTGGCGCGGCGTGAGCTGCTGTGCCGGAGGCGACGCCGCATCGAGATGCCCGAGCATCCGCGCCGGGATCCCGCTGCGGGACGTGACGCCGAGGGCCGAGAGGATGCGTGACACGTGGCCTTCGACGGTGCGCTCGGAGACGAACAGGGTCGCCGCGATCACCCGATTGCTCTGCCCGCCGGCGACGAGCGCGGCCACTTCGCGCTCTCGGGGGCTGAGAGCCGTCCATCCCGATCCGAGAGCGGGCCTCGGGCGTCTGCCCAGCAGACGCAACTGTCGCAGGGCCAGGCGTTCGACGCCGTGGTCGCCTGAGCCGGCGAGCGTCGACAGATACTCCTGCACGGCCTGCTCGGACTCACCGAGCGCGGCGAGAGCACGGGCGCGCACCATGCGCACGTTCGCCGCGTCGCGATACCGGCCGGCGAGCACGGCGCGGGCAGCCGCGACGGCCGCGCGTTCAGCCGCCTCGATCATCCGCCCGCCCGCGGCGTCGATGCGCGCGAACGCCTGTTCGACGACGACGTGGGCACCGGGATGAGCGGTCAGCGGCAGCAGTTCGGCGACGATCAGCTCGGCCTCGGCGATGTCGCCCCGTTCGAGGGCGGCTGCGATCAGAATGTCGCAGCACAGGGCGCGGTCGGCGACCTGCAGGTAGCCGAACCGCGGACCGCCGGCGACGCGGAGGATCTCCTCGGCTTTCGACAGCTGACCGACGGCGGCCCGCGCGTAGGCCAGGAAGGCGAAAGCCGCGGCGTCGAGATATCCGGATGGGGCGATGCTCAGATCGAACAGCTCGCGGTCGGCCTCATCGAGGCCGGCGGTCTCGCCGCACTGGACCGCGGCGAAGACGGTCGCCGCCTTCACGCAGCGCGTCCAGATGTCGTCGCCCTGATCCTGGGCGCAGCGGAGGGCCGCGTCCAGGTGCGGCCTCGCCGCGGCGGCATCGCCGCGGAACATCATCAGTCGGGCCGGCTGCAGCAGCAGGGCGGGAAAGGGACGGATGCCGGCTCCGACCTGCAGCACGTCGTCGACAGGCCCGAGCACCTCTGCTGCCTGCTCGAATCGACCGGTCGCGAAAGCGGCCTCGACCATCGCGAACCGGGCGACGGGCAGGATGCTGTGGTCGATCGCCGTCAGAGCTCCGCGGCGGCCCCACAGTTCCGGGAACCCGTCGTCGGTGGTCGGGTCCTCCCAGGCGACGCCCGCCGATGCGAGCACGCGGAACGACAGCGCGAACAGCTGAACGAGCGCGCCGGCGTCCGCCGAGGAGATCCTGGCGCGCTCTGTCGTGATCACCGCGCGCTCGAAGTCGCCGACCACGAACTCGGCCCCGCCGGTGAAGGCGAGGCCGAGCGCGGGGTGCAGACTGTCGCTGCTCAGTGCCTGGACGCGGGCGATGTCACCTCGGCTCGCCGCGGCGGCGAGCTCCCAGTACAGCGCCTCGGAACCCATGCCCGTCGGCGCACTCAGACCAGGCGGGTCTTCGGCGACACGGTGTACGTGTCTTCGGCATCCCGGTTCACGACGTCGCCGAGGGCGACGTCGATCGCGGCCATGGTGTCGGCGTCGAGCTTCACGCCAGAGGCCTTGACGGTGTCGGCGAGCTGCTCCGGGCGGGATGCTCCGACCAGCGCCGCGGCGATGTTCGGGTTCTGCAGCACCCAGGCGATCGCGAGCTGCGGCATCGTGAGACCGGCCTCGGCGGCGATCGGCTTCAGCCGCTGCACGCCCTCGAGGATGTCGTCGCGGAGCAGGTCCTTGATGAAGTGCGCGCCGCTGTGCGGGTCGGTCGCGCGCGAGCCTTGGGGCACCGGCTGACCGGGGAGGTACTTGCCGCTGAGCACGCCCTGCGCCATCGGCGACCAGACGATCTGCGAGATGCCGAGCTCTTCGGAGGCCGGCACGACCTTGCCCTCGATGACGCGCCACAGCATCGAGTACTGCGGCTGGTTCGAGATGAGCTGCACGCCCAGCTGCTTCGCGAGCGCGTGGCCCTCGCGCAGCTGCTCGGCCGTCCACTCCGAGACGCCGATGTAGAGCGCCTTGCCCTGTCGGACGACGTCGGCGAAGGCCTGGAAGGTCTCCTCCAGCGGCGTCTCGTGGTCGTAGCGGTGCGCCTGGTACAGGTCGACGTAGTCGGTGCCGAGTCGCTTCAGCGAGCCGTTGATCGACTCCATGATGTGCTTGCGCGAGAGTCCGGTGTCGTTGGGGCCCTTGGGACCGGTCGGGAAGTAGACCTTCGTGAAGATCTCCAGCCCCTCGCGGCGCTGGCCCTTGAGCGCGTCGCCGAGCACGACCTCCGCGGCGGTGTTGGCGTACGTGTCGGCGGTGTCGAACGTGGTGATGCCGGCATCCAGAGCGGCGTGCACGGTCTTGACCGCGGCGTCGTCGCCCACCTGCGAAGCGTGCGTGACCCAGTTGCCGTAGGTGATCTCAGAGACCTTGAGACCGCTGTTGCCGAGATAGCGATAGTTGACCATGTCTCCACGCTACCGGCCACCGGGGACACGAGGGCGGGTCGCGACGATGCTCCCCGCCGCGCACGGCTCACAGCGTCGCGCGGTACTCCCGCCACGCCGCCCCGAGCCGCGCGATGCCCTCGGCGAGCACCTCCTCCGGCGCCGTGAAGGGGATGCGGATGTGATCGTCAGGGGAGACGGATGCCGCGAACTCCGCGCTACCCGCGACGGAGACGCCGTGCGTGGCCGCGACCCTCGCGAGCGCCGCCGCCGAGCCGACCGGTAGCCGCGCCCACAGCGAGAGGCCTCCCCTGGGCGGAGCGGCCGACCAGTCGGGCAGGTGGGTCGTCATGAGTTCCTGCAGCAGCCGGAGGCGCTCCTGGTGGATCCTGCTGTTCTGCCGCTTCAGCTCGTCGGCATGGGCGAGCAGGTCCATCGCGAGCAGCTGCGCCGGCACGCTCGTCGACTGGTCGGCGAGCTGCCTGGCGCCCCGCAGCCGCCGCACGAGCACGGGGTCGGCCCGCAGCCATCCGATGCGCAGACCCGCCCACGCCCACTTCGACACCGACTCCACGACGATCACCGGGGCGTCCGGACGCTCGGCGGCCAATGACGGCGGCACGACGCCGTCGAAGGAGATCCCGGCGACCACGCGATCCTCGATCACGGGCACGCCGTACTGGGCGGCGAGCTCGGCCACGCGGTGTCTGGCGGCCTGCGGCAGCCGGGTGCCCGTAGGGTTCTGATGGTGCGGGTTGACCGCCAGGAGCGCGGGACGCAGCCGCGCCATCGCCACCTCGAGCGCGTCGACGTCGAGGCCGTCGGCGGTCATCGGGATGCCGTGCACCGTCCCGCCGCGCAGCCCGACGGAGTCGGTGACGCCCGGCCAGGTGATCTCCTCCGCGAGCACGACGTCGCCCGGTCCGACGAGCGCGTTGACGACGAGGCTGATGGCCTGCTGCGCCCCGTGCGTGACGAGGATCTGCTCCGGCGTCGTCGGCGTCCCCTCCGCGCGGAAGAGGTCGGCGATCTGCTCGCGCAGCACGGCCAGCCCCGCCGGGTCGGTCTCCGGCAGCAGGGCGAGCTCGAGCCGCGGCGTGTGCTCGGTGATGAGCTGCACAGCGAGCTCCGGGATCTGCGGCACCGTGCGCAGCAGGTCGATCGCGTTGGGCAGCGCCGAGAACAGTGCTTCACCGCGCCCCGGCCGGTGCAGAGGGACAGCGGATGGCGCGGCGCCTGCGACCCGCGTGCCGCTGCCCTGCCGGCGCTCGACGAGACCGCCCTCGGCGAGATCCGCGTAGGCCGCCACGACCGTGCCCCTCGACACGGACGTCGTGGCCGCGAGAGCGCGCTCAGCGGGGAGCCGGTCGCCCGGCCGCAGCTCGCCGCCGTGGATCAGCGCGGCGACGGCCTGCGACAGTCGTGCGGCGAGAGTGCCCTCGCCGTGCGTCCAGCGCCCCAGCCGCGCCGCCAGGCGCTCGGCGGAGACGTCGCCGGCGTGCACGAGGGGTCCATCTGCCGATCGGTGGTCCACCGGACGATCATTGGCCCTGCCATCGATGCTCATGAGCCCCGATTCTGGACCAATGAGCACACCATTGACCACCGCATCCTCGGATCTTGCGCCAATCAGCCCCGATTGGACCATAGCCGAGCTCGTCGATTGGCTCGCCGACGACTCCCGCCAGCACGACCCCGGTCTGCAGCATCCTCTCTCCCTGATCGAGCGAGCCCTCACCGCGGAGCCCTGGTCGGGAGTGCCGTCCACCGTCGCCCTGATCCGCTCGATCTCCGCCGCCGCACGCACGCGCGGCTCCGTCACGGTCGCCGAGCTCCTGCTGCCCTCGCCGATGGAGCTGTCGCTCGTCGCCTAGGCGGTACGCCGTCGCGCCGGAACTCCGGAGATCCCGTGCCGCGCCCTGTGCAGACTCCCGGAATCGTGCGCAGCAGCACTCCCGGAGGCGACGCACGCCGACGGATCTCCGGAGTTCTGGAGAGGCGACGCCGGAGCGGATCACCCGACGCGAGCTGCGGCTTCTGCGGCAGGATCGGCTTCCGGATCGCCCGCCGCGGCAGTCTCAGACTCGAGCACCGGCGCGGTCGCAGCCCCGCGCGCCACCACCGGCGCGGTCACCGCCTCCGCATCCGCCGCCTCGGCCGCACGCGCACCTTCGGTCTCGGCCTGCGCCGCCCGGCGCTGCTCCGCCCGCGTCAGCGGCTGCTGCGCGGACTCGGCATCCGCCCTCGTCGCGATCTCCGCGGACTGCACGGCCACGATGTCCGCACGGTCGCGGAAGCCCTCCGCCGTCACCTTGTCGAGCGCGACCTGCTTGCGGATCGCCGCGGCCTTCTCGTACAGGGTCGGGTCGCCGTAGCTCGTGAGCACCTTCACCAGCACCGGAAGCAGCTCGATCATGAAGAACAGCGCCGCGATCAGCCAGTGCGCCCACAGGATCGTCGGCTCCTTCTCGCTGAGCCGGTTCAGCCCGCTGATCTGGCTCAGCAGGCCGATGGCGCCCGCGTTGCCCTGGGCCACGGCATCCGCCCGCGTGTTGTAGGCGGCGAGCGCGGCGTCGTAGCTCTTCTGCGCGGCCGGGAGCTGCGACTCGGCCTCCTCGCGGTTCTGCTTCTCGGAGGAGGCGGTGTTCTCCTTGGCCGAGGTGCCCGCGGTCGCGAGGTCGTCGTTCGCCGTGCGCAGCTGCGCGGCGAGGGCGTCGTAGGTCTGCTGGGCCTCGGCGAGCTGGGCCTTCGCGGCATCCGAGCTCGCGCCCTGCCCGTTCACGCCCGTGCAGCCGGGCACGGTGCCGGCGCCCTCGCCCGTGAGCTCGCACTGGTACAGCACACGCGCCTGATCGATCACGGTCTGCTGCGCGGTCATCTTGGCGGTGAGGTCGTCGACGGTCGCCTGCGCGGCGGCCTCGCTCGCCGACGCGGAATCGGTGCCGGCGACGATGCCCGTCGCGGCCTGGTTCTGCAGCTCGGCGAGGCGGTCGGATGCCGCGTCGAGGGCCTTCTTCTCGGGGCCGGACTCCAGGGCGTCCTGATCGGACTGCGCCTGGGTGATGTTGGTCGATGCGACCTCGCGGGCGATGTCGTTGTGGAAGATCTGCAGCACGAGCGGCTCGGCGACGACGAAGCCGATGATCGCCGCCATGATCACTCGCGGGATCGCCAGACCGATGAGCCGCCAGACGTTCTTCGTCGATGCCATCGTCGAGGTGAGGAAGCGGTCGAGGTTGAAGATGATGAGCGCCCACACGATCGCGAGCGGCACGGCCAGCCAGATCGCCGCCTGCACACCCGTGGTCAGCGCGAAGAGCATCGAGATCGCCGAGACCAGGGCGGTGCCGGCGAGCACGAAGAACATCTGCACGAACCGCGGGGTCTCACCGGGCACCCGGTCGAGGATCTCCCCTTCGGCGCCGCCGAGGATCGCGAGCGTGCGCATGCGCGATCCGGGCACGCGCGGCTTCTTCTCGCGCTTCGGCCGCGGGGCCCTCGGCGTCTTCTCCCGAGGAGCGGATGCCGCGGCATCCGGGTCGCGCGCAGGCTCCGCGTCTGCCGGATCGATGACGGCCGTCGGGTTCGTCGCCGTGTCTGCGGCGTCGCTCGACGCACCGCCGCCGGACGGCTCGAACGCCCGGAGGAAGTCGAGGTCCTCGTCGGTGACCGAGCCCCCCGGGGCGTCGGACTCGAACGAGATCCGCCCCTGGGAGTCCATCTGCCCGGGGCGATGCGCAGAGTAAGCCATCCTTCGAGAGTAGGAAACTCCGCCTGTGCATCGCCCGGACGATACCTGCGAGGCGCTCTCAGGTTGGGAGTGCGCCAGGGCCGCGACGGTGCCAGGCTGGACGCGTGAAGACGCTGCTGCTCGCCCGCCACGCGAAGTCCGACTGGGGCGTTCCCGGTCTGTCCGATCACGATCGTCCGCTGAACTCCCGCGGTCGCCGCGACGCGCCCGTCATGGCGCGGCGGCTGGTCGACGAGGGCATCCTGCTCGACCGCGTCGTGTCGAGCAGCGCCGTGCGCGCACGGAGCACCGCCGCCGAGTACGCCGCGGCCTTCGGACTCGACATCATCGAGGAGCCGCTGCTGTACGCGGCGTCCGTCCGCTCGATCCTCGCGATCGCGTCCGCGCTGCCCGAGGAGAGCAGCGTCGCGATGCTCGTCGGGCACAACCCCGGCATGAGCGACGCGGTCGCGGAGCTCACGGGCGACTGGGCGGAGCTTCCGACGTGCGCCGTCGCGGAGTGCGCCGTCGACGTCGACACCTGGGCCGAGCTCGTCGAGGGCTCAGGTCGCCTGCTGCGCCTGCGCACCCCTCGCGACGGCGACTAGCCCCGCCGCGCCCCGACGTCCCGCGCCACGACGCCCCGCGAGTGCACGGGATCCCGCCGAACGCACAGGACGTTCACGTCGACAGGCCGTGCACTCGTCGACAGGCCGTGCACACGTCGACAGGCCGTGCACTCGTCGACAGACCGTGCACACGTCGACAGGCCGTGCACTCGTCGACAGACCGTGCACACGTCGACAGGCCGTGCACTCGTCGACATCACGGGAAGTCGACGCGCAAGAACGCCCGTGCCCGTCACACGCCGATGTGGCGCACGAGCTCCGCGACGAAGACCTCGGGCTCGTCGAGATGCGGGGCGTGACCGGCATCCGCCAGCGCCACCTCGCGGTAGACGCCGCCCGCACTCGCGTACCGGTCGAGCACGGCCCTGGTCTGCGTGATCATGGGCTGCGGCGGGGCGATGTCGACGCCGGGCCAGCCCGGGATCACCCCGAGCAGGCCGAGCTGGTTGAGGTCGAAGAACGAGGCGTCCGAGACGATCGCATCCTTGTCGCCGTGGATCCACAGGATCGATGGCTTCACCGCGAGGTCGACGATGCCCGACGCGTCGAAGTGCTGCGGCGCCATCGTGTTGAGCACGCCGCGGGTGCCGGCGGCGAAGCCGGGCCAGTTCTCGGATGCCGCGGCATCCCCGGGGTAGTTGTCGATGCCCGTCCTGGTGGTGAGCATCGAGGCGACCCAGGCGTCTTCATGGGCCTCCTGCTGCTCGGGCTTCGCGACGTACGCGGTGCGGTAGACCGTGCGCGGCGAGGTCTGCTCGTCTGCGCTCGTGTCGCCCGCCTCCAGCCGGGCCACGAAGTCGGGGTTGGCGCCCCCGCCGCCGGTGCCGGCGCCGTCGGCGTCGTTGCGGATGCCGTCAGGACCGTGCGTGCCTCCGAAGCCGTAGGGCGACACCGGGGCCTCCAGGGTGAGCGACAGCACGCGCTCAGGGGCGTCCAGCGCGGCCTGCATCACGACTCCGCCGCCCATGCTCCAGCCGACGAGATGCACGGCGTCGAGCCCGAGGGCGTCGAGCACCGAGAGCACGTCGTCGGAGAAGTCCCGCAGCCCGCGGGTCGCATCGACCGGCTTGGTCTCGCTGTCGCCGAACCCGCGCAGGTCGATCGCCAGGGCGCGCACCCCGTCGGGGAGGGCGAGCATGGTCGGCTGGTAGAACGCGGCCGATGACACGTTGCCGTGCACGAAGACGACCACGGGCCCCTCGCCCGGCCGTTCGAGAACGTTCGCGACGTAGCGCGGGGTCTCGACGCGGTGGGCCGTGATGCCCTCGAATGCAGTGCTCATGTCGACTCCTTCGTCTGTGGTCTTCGGCTCAGGCGGGTCGCGCGGCCAGGGCGGATGCCGCGACGCGGGAGGCCCCGCGGTCGGCGAACAGGATCGTGTAGTGGTTCACGTCGTCGATCTCGACGACATCCAGCTGCGGCACGAGAGCACGGAAGCCCTCGAGAGCACCGGGGGCGTACAGCGGTTCGGCGTCGGTCAGACCGCGCGGAGCCCGCAGCACCGTGACCGGCATCCGCAACGATCGGAGCGCCTCGACGTACCACGCGGGCCCGTAGAGCTCCGCGCCGTCCTCGATCATGGCGGCGGCCACGGTCGATGCACGGGTGCCGTCGAGGTCGTAGCGCGCGTAGTCCTCCACGATGTCGGACCAGTCGCGCGAGAAGGCCGGATGCTGCCGCCAGAACCCGAGGTAGGCGTCGGCATCGGCGAAGTGCGTCTCCAGCCGTCGCGCGGCAGGACCGAGGAGCGCGGCGATGTCGAGGTCGTCGGCGCTCTCCGCACCGGACGGGAGCGCGAGCGGGAACCCTCCGTCGACCAGCACGAGCCGCTCGACGAGGTCGGGGCGCCGTGCGGCGAGCATCACGACGACGAACGCCCCCATCGAATGCCCGAGGACGATGCGCGGCTCGCCGCCGTCGTCATCGAGCAGGTCGGCGAGGTCGTCGGCGTGCCGGCGCAGGCCGTAGGACCCTGGCAGTCGGTTGCTGCGTCCGCGCCCTCGCAGGTCGGGAGCGAGGAGGGGGTGCTCGTCGAGGTGCGCCGCGACGGCTCCCCAGGAGCGGCCGTTCGCGGTGATGCCGTGCACGGCCAGCATCGCCCGCTCGTCGGTCGTGCGCCCGTACGACGTGGTCGCGAGTCCGCTCATCGCGCGCTCCATCCGCCGTCCATCACGTACGACGAACCGGTGACCGACGTCGACGTCGCACCGCACAGCCACAGCGCGAGGTCGGCGACCTCGTCGGGCTCCAGCAGGCGCTTGATCGCGGACTCGACGAGCATCACCTTCTCGATGACCTCGGACTCGGGGATGCCGTGCGCCCTCGCCTGGTCGGCGATCTGCGTCTCGACGAGAGGGGTGCGCACGTAGCCGGGGTTGATGCAGTTGCTGGTCACCCCGTGCTCGGCCCCCTCGAGGGCGGTGACCTTGGACAGCCCCTCCAGCGCGTGCTTCGCGGTGACGTACGCCGACTTGAACGCGGAGGCTCGGATGCCGTGCACCGAGCTGATGTTGACGATGCGGCCCCAGCCGCGCTCGTACATGCCGGGGAGCACCGCGCGGGTGAGGAGGAAGGGCGCGGTGACCATGATGTCGAGCATCCGGCGGAACGTCGCCGGATCGAAGTCCACGATCGGGGCGACGGTCTGGATGCCGGCGTTGTTGACGAGAATGTCGGCGTCGAACGACCGCGCGGCGAGTCCGTCGAGGTCGCCGAGGTCGAGCGCGAGCGGCTCTCCCCCGATCTCCGCGGCGACCGCTGCGGCGCCCTCGGCATCTCGGTCGACGATGATCACCCGGGCTCCCGCTTCCGCCAGGGCCGTCGCGCACGCGGCACCGATCCCGCTCGCAGCCCCCGTCACGAGCGCGGTCCTCCCACCCAGATCGGTGCCGTGCGCGGTCCCCAGCTTCTTCGTCACATGTGCAGAGTAGTTCAGTGCTCGCGGCAAGCGAATGTGCAAAACTGCACAGATGATGGCGCATTTCCCTGCACCGCCGCTGAGTGCTGACGACCTCCTCGTGCTCCTCGCCGTCGCGCGCAGCGGACGGTTCACCACCGCCGGTCAGCGCCTCGGACTCAACCACACCACGATCGCCCGCCGCATCGCCGCACTCGAGGCGCAACTGGGCGGCCGCGTGCTCTCGCGCGACGGCGGCAGCTGGGAGGTCACGCCGCTCGGGACCCGCGCGCTCGCTGCGGCCGAGGCCGTGGAGCAGGCGCTGGGCGGGCTCGACGACGGCGGCGGTGATCGCATCGAGGGCCTCATCCGTCTCTCGGCGACCGACGGCTTCAGCGGCTTCGTCGCAGCCCCGGCGATGGCGGCGCTGCAGCAGCGGCATCCGGGCATCGCCCTGGAGATCGTCACGGGCACCCGTCAGGCCTCGCAGCAGCGCGGCGCCGCTGACTTGGAGGTCGTGGTCGGGCGACCCCAGGTGCACAGAGCCAAGGCCGTGCACCTCGCCGACTACGCGCTCGGCCTCTACGCGAGCAGGGACTTCCTCCGCCGGCATCCGACGCCCACCTCCCCCGACGACCTCGTCGGCCAGCCTCTCGTGTACTTCATCGAGTCGATGCTGCACGTCGACTCGCTCGACGACGCCCGCCGCGTCGTCCCCGGCATGACGGATGCCGTCGCCAGCACCAACGTGTACGTGCACGTCGATGCGACCAGGGGCGGAGCCGGGTTCGGACTGCTGCCGGTCTTCCTGGCCGATCAGCACGACGATCTCGTGCGCGTGCTGCCGGAGCGGATCGAGCAGCGCCTGCCCTACTGGCTCGTCACGCGGCCCGACGCCCTGCAGCAGCGCTCCGTCGCCGCCTTCCTGGAGGCCCTGCACGAGCGCCTCGACGACGTGCGGGGCGTGCTGGTCGGCGAGGCCTGACCCCCGCGCCTCCCGCCGCCTCCCGGCGCCGCCGCCGGGCGCCGTCGCAGAGTCGTCGAGTCGTCGAGTGCACGGCATCCCGCCGAGTGCACGGGAACTCCACGCCGAAAGCCCGTGCGTTCGGCGAGTGCACGCGAAGTCGACGCGAAAGACGCGGCAACGAGGCACGGAGGCACCGAGGCACCCCGCAACCCCACCGACCGGCACCGAGCGCACGGCATCCCTCCGAATGCACGGGAACTCCACGCCGACAACCCGTGCACTCGCCGACAGCACACGAAGTCGACGCACGACACCACGACCCCCGGAGCCGCAACCCCACCGACCGGCACCGAGCGCACGGCATCCCTCCGAATGCACGGGAACCTCACGTCGACACCCCGTGCACGCGAAGTCGACACAAGAGACGCGGCACCGAGGCACCGAGGCACCGAGCTGAGCCCGCAACCCCACCAAGCAGCACCGAGCGCACGGCATCCCGCCGAATGCACGGGAACTCCACGTCGACAACCCGTGCACTCGCCGACTGCACGCGAAGTCGACGCGAAAGACGCGGCACCGAGGCACCGAGGCACCGAGCTGAGCCCGCAACCCCGCCAAGCAGCACCGAGTGCACGGCATCCCGCCGAGTGCACGGGAAGTCCACGCCGACTACCCGTGCGTTCGGCGAGTGCACGCGAAGTCGACGCGAAAGACGCGGCACCGAGGCACCGAGGCACCGCGGCACCGAGGCACCGAGGCACCGAGCTGAGCCCGCAACCCCACCAAGCAGCACCGAACGCACGGGAACCCGCCGAATGCACGGGAACTCCACGCCGACTACCCGTGCGTTCGGCGAGTGCACGCGAAGTCGACGCACGACGCACGACGCGCGCGACGCGCGACGCGCGGGCCCGGGAGCCGGGTCAGGCGGGGAGCATGCGATGGATGCTGGCGGCGCAGGCGGCGAGCGCCGCGTCCAGGGGGAAGTGACCCGCGGCGCAGAGGGTGCCGAGTCCGTGCACGAGACCCCAGATGCCGAGGACGTCTTCGGCATCCGCGAGGCCGGCGGCGATGGATGCCGCCCCGAGGAGCTGTTCGAGCTCGACGATCAGCGGGCCCATCGTCGCGCTGGGCTCTCCCGGGATGCAGACGGTGGGGTCGTAGACGACGTCGAAGCCGTGCGGATGCTCCACGGCGAAGCGCAGGTACGCGGAGCCCCCGGCGATCAGCGCGGCGACCGGATCCGGAGCGCCGGCGACGGCGGAGCGGACGGAGTCGACGAGCTCGGCCATGCTGCGCTCGGCGAGCACCTTCAGCAGTCCTCGCCGGTCGGCGAAGTGGTGGTACGGCGCGTTGTGGCTCACGTCCGCGGCACGGGCGACCTCGCGGAGGCTGATCTCCTGCGCCGGCTTCTCGGCGAGCAGCTGCATCGCGGCGCTCTCCAGCGCATGGGCGAGATCGCCGTGGTGATAGCCGGACCGAGAACTTGACACGAGCAACATCCTCTCGTATCTTGACACTGTCCAGCAAGTTGACACTGTCCAGATAGGAGACGCGATGTCCACCGCACTCGTCATCGACGGCCACCCCGACGCCCGATCCCTCACGGCCGAACTCGCCCGCCGCTACGCCGCCGCCCACGGAGACGCCCGCGTGCTCGCGCTGCGCGACCTCGACTTCGACCCGTCGCTGCGCTACGGATACCGGGAGCGCATGACCCTCGAGCCCGATCTCGTCGACGCCAAGCAGGCGCTGCACGAGGCGGAGACGATCGTGGTGTTCACCCCGCTGTGGTGGGGGTCCGTCCCCGCGGTCCTCAAGGGCTTCTTCGACCGCGCGCTGCTGCCCCAGCAGGAGTACCGCTACACGCGGCTCGGCTTGCCGGAGGGGCTGCTCGACGCCTCGTCCGGGCGGCTGTTCCTCCTCGCGGACACCCCGTGGTACCTCGCACCGTTCACCGGGCTCCCCGCGCAGACCCACGTCGCCCGCGGCACGATGCGGTTCTGCGGCATCCGCTCGGTGCGGACGCACCGGATGCTCGGGGTCAAGGACGCGACACCCGCCCGCATCTCCGCCTGGCTCGACCGGGCCTCAGCACTCGGCCGCCGCGACGGCGCCCGCACATCGGCGCGGGTCCACGGCACGATCCCGGCGATGACGCCACCCGCACTGGCCGAGAGCACGGCATCCTGACGTCGACACGACGCTCAGAGGTTCACAACTCCTCACATTTCTGCCATGCGCGCGCAGAATGGGCCGGATCCGCGAGGGTCCGGCCCATTTCTTGAGGAGTTGTGAACCTCTCGCCGGCGAGACGACGAGGCCGGCGCCGAGTTCACGCGAACTCGCCGACCGCACGGCATCCTGACGCACACGAGCCGTGCACTCGCCGATTGCATGCGACGTCGACGAACGGGGAGGACGAACGGGGAAGGATGCCGTGTGGCTCAGGCCATCGCGGCCGACGCGGCCTCGTCTTCCGTGGTCGCGACGAGCTGACCGCAGGCGCCGTCGATCTCCTTGCCGCGGGTGTCGCGGAGGGTCGTCGGGATGCCGGCGTCGTTGAGTCGCCGCACGAACTCGTTCTGCACCGAGGGCTCGGACGACGTCCAGATCGAACCGGGCGTCGGGTTCAGCGGGATCGGGTTGACATGCACCCAGCCGCGACCGCGCTCGTTGAGCTTGTCGGCCAGCAGGTCGGCACGCCACGCGTGGTCGTTCATGTCCTTGATGAGCGCGTACTCGATCGAGACGCGACGACCGGTCTTGGCGTAGTACTCATAGGCGGCGTCGAGCGCCTCGTCGACCTTCCAGCGGGAGTTCACCGGGATGAGCTCGTCGCGCAGGTGATCGTCGGGCGCGTGCAGCGAGAGCGCGAACGTCACAGGGATGCCCTCGTCGGCGAGCTTCTTGATCGCCGGCACGAGTCCGACCGTCGAGACCGTGATGCCGCGGGCGCTCATGCCGAGCCCGTCGGGCTGCGGCGCGACCATGATGCGCACGGCGTCCATCACCCGCTTGTAGTTCGCGAGCGGCTCCCCCATGCCCATGAAGACGATGTTCGAGACGCGCTCCATGGAGTGGTCGTCGGCCTTCTTGCCGCCGAGGCCGCCCTCGGCGATCAGACGGTTGGCGCGCACGATCTGCTCGATGATCTCGGCGGTCGACATGTTGCGCGTGAGGCCGGCCTGACCGGTGGCGCAGAACGGGCAGTTCATGCCGCATCCGGCCTGGCTCGACACGCACAGCGTGATGCGGCCCGGGTAGCGCATGAGCACCGACTCGACGAGCGCACCGTCGTGCAGGCGCCACAGGAACTTGATCGTGTCGCCGCGGTCGGTCTCCAGGCGGCGCACCTCGGTGAGCAGCGGCGGCAGCATGCCCGCGACGAGGTCGCCGCGGATGCCGGCGGGCAGGTCGGTCATCTGGTCGGCATCCGAGGTGTAGTGGCGGAAGTAGTGGGTCGCCAGCTGCTTCGCGCGGAAGCCGGGAAGCCCCAGCTCCTTGACCTTCTCGACGCGCTCCTCGGGTGTGAGGTCGGCGAGGTGCACCGGCGGCTTGCCGCGCTTGGGGCTCGCGAACTGCAGCAGCGGACGCCCCTCGGCATCCTTCTGCTGGGTCCAGCCCTCGGTCGCGGGGCGCACCTGCGGAGCCTTCGTCTCTCGGATGCCTCCCTGCGGGGACGCGGATGCCGGTCGCGTCTGGCGCGTGCGGGGAGTATCGGTCATGGACTCAAGGGTACGCGGTGGCGGGTGGGAAGGCCCTGGGGCCGCGAGACTCGCCTGCATAGACTGAGCCCGTGGACTCCATCATCGTCGTCATCGTCGTCGCGGCCGTCGTCGTGGTGGGCATCGTCATCGTCGCCGCCGCCCTGCGCGGCATGCGCCCGAAGGAGCCGGACGCGCAGGTGTACCGCCCCTCGCCGACCACGGCGCGCACGGCCCCCGCGACCTCGTCGATGAGCCCGACGTCGGGCCTCACTCCGCGCGTCGTGGCGGATATCGACCGCCTCGTCGCGTCCGACCAGAAGATCCAGGCGATCAAGCTCTACCGCCAGAGCACCGGCGTCGGTCTGAAGGAGGCGAAGGACCGCATCGACCACTGGTCGATCAGCACCACCGCGCCGCACGCCGCCGCCGTCTCGCACGCGAACGCGGCCCGCACCTCGATCACCCCATCGTCGATCCGCGCCTCTCTGCCCGCGCCGGTCGCGGCGGACATCGACAGACTCGTCGCCGAGGGCGCGAAGATCACCGCGATCAAGGCTCTCCGCGATCACACCGGGATCGGCCTCAAGGAGGCCAAGGACACGATCGAGGCGTGGACTCCCGGACGGTAACACCTCAGCTTCATTTGGTATACCAGAAGCATGAGAACCGGACGGATGCTGCAGGCGTTCACGATCGCCGCGGTGACACTGCTCGGCGCGACGGCGTGCACGGCATCCGCTCCGCCGTCCACGACGCACGCTGAAGGATCCTCCATGACCGCCGCCACCCACGACCTCCTCGCCGCCGCCTCCGCGGGGGATGCCGACGCCGTGCAGGCCGCCCTCGATGCGGGAGCCGAGATCGAGGCCCGCGGCGACGGCGGCATGACCGCGCTCGTCGCGGCGACCAAGAAGAACCACTTGGAGGCCGCCCGTGCTCTCATCGACGCCGGCGCCGACGTGAACGCCGCAGACGACATCCAGGACTCCGCCTACCTCTACGCCGGCGCCCGCGGACACGACGAGATCCTGCAGCTGACCCTGGAGAACGGCGCCGACCTGGGGAGCACCAACCGCTTCGGCGGCACGGCGCTCATCCCCGCGTCCGAGCGCGGGCTGCTCCGCACCGTCGAGATCCTGCTCGACGCGGGGGTCGACCCGAACCACGTCAACGACCTGAACTGGACGGCGCTGCACGAGGCGATCGTGCTCGGCGACGGCTCTGCGCGCTACGCCGAGGTCGTGCGGGCGCTCATCGACGGCGGCGCCGACGTGTCGATCCGCGACGGCGACGGCGTGCTCCCCCGCGACCTCGCCGCCTCCCGCGGCTACGACGCGATCGTCGCCGAGATCGACCGGTGACCGACCTCAGCGCGTGGGCCTGGGCCGCGCTCGGTCTCGCCGCGGTCATCACCGGCCTCTCGAAGGCGGCGATCCCCGGCGGCTCCACCCTGGCCGTCGTGCTGTTCGCCGCGGTGCTGCCCGCACGCACATCCACGGCGGCGATGCTGCTGCTCTTCATCGTCGGCGACGTCTTCGCGCTGATCGCCTACCGCCGGCACGCGCACTGGCCGACGCTGCTGCGCCTCGCCCCCGCGGTGATCGCCGGCCTCCTCGTCGGCTTCGCGTTCCTCGCGCTGGCCGGCGACGGCCTCGTGCGCAGGGCCGTCGGAGTGTTCCTGCTGCTCATGATCGCGATCACGCTGTGGCGACGTCGGCGGGAGGATCGCCGGGATGCCGTTGCCGCCCCGGGCAGCGGCATCCTGCTCTCGTCGACCTACGGCGCGCTCGGCGGCTTCACGACGATGGTCGCGAACGCGGGCGGCCCGGTGATGTCGATGTACTTCCTGGCCACGCGCACCCAGGTGCAGGTGTTCCTCGGCACCTCGGCGTGGTTCTTCGCGATCGTGAACCTCGTGAAGGTGCCGTTCCTCGCGGGTCTCGGACTCTTCACGCCATCCGTGCTGCTGATGGACCTGATCCTCGCGCCGCTGGTCGTGGTCGGCGCGCTGGTCGGACTCCGCATCGCGCGGCGCATTCCGCAGGCGCTGTTCGACCGCCTCGTGATCGCCCTGACTGTCGTCGGCTCCGTGTACCTGCTGTTCTAACGCGTCCGCGCGAGCGCGCGAGGCTCAGAGGAAGATGTCGGGGAACAGACGGTCGTCCGGGGTGCCCGGGACCGCGGCGTAGCCCGAGAAGTCGGTGATGCCCTCCGCCTCCAGCACGTCTTCGACCACGAGCGTCTGTCCGGTGTACTCGGCCGCGGGCTTGAGCAGCACCGCGTACGCGGCATCCGCGTAGATGTCGGCCGTGCGGCTGGCGGCCATGACCTTGTCGCCGCCGAGCAGGTTCTGCACCGCGGCGGTGGCGATGGTCGTGCGCGGCCACAGCGTGTTCGCGGCGATGCCGTCGCGGGCGAACTCCGCGGCCAGTCCGAGCGTGACCATCGTCATGCCGAACTTCGCGAGCGTGTAGCCGGTGTGCGCGCCGAGCCACTTGGGCGTCGGGTTCAGGGGCGGCGAGAGGGAGAGGATGTGGGGGTTCGCGGCATCCTTCAGGACGGGCACCGCCGCACGGGACAGCATGAACGTGCCGCGCACGTTGACGTCCTGCATGAGGTCGTACTTCTTGGCGCTCAGGTCGAGCGAGCGCGACAGGTCGATCACGCTGGCGTTGTTGATGACGATGTCGATGCCGCCGAACTCGCCCTGCGTCTTCAGCACCGCCTCGGTGATGTCGTCGTCGTCGCGCACGTCGCCGACGATCGGCAGCGCCTGGCCGCCCGCGGCGCGGATCTGCTCCGCCGCCGTGTGCACGGTGCCCTCGAGCTTCGGGTGCGGCGTGTCGGTCTTCGCGAGCATCGCGATGTTCGCGCCGTCCGCCGCGGCCTTCAGCGCGATGGCGAGCCCGATACCGCGGCTGCCGCCCGACATCAGGATGGTCTTTCCTGCCAGTGTGCTCATGTCTCTCCTCAGTTCCTGATTCCGGTCGCAAACCTGGTCGAGAATCCGAAGGAAAGTCGACCAGGTTTGCGACCGGAACGACTCTTCCCCGGGTGTTTACTTCGGCGCCATCCGGATCGCGCCGTCGAGGCGGATCGTCTCGCCGTTGAGGTAGCCGTTCTCGATGATCTGCTGCGCGAGGGCGGCGTACTCGTCGGGGCGGCCCAGCCGCGAGGGGAACGGCACCTGCTGGCCGAGCGAGTCCTGCGCGGCCTGCGGCAGCCCCATCAGCATGGGGGTCTCCATGATCCCGGGGGCGATGGTGCAGACGCGGATGCCGTAGCGGGCGAGCTCGCGGGCGACCGGGATGGTCATCGCGTGGACGCCGCCCTTCGACGCCGAGTAGGCGGGCTGGCCGATCTGGCCGTCGAACGCGGCGACGCTCGCGGTGTTGATGATGACGCCGCGGTCTCCGGACTCGGTGGGCTCGTTCTTCGCGATGACCGCGGATGCCTGCGACAGCACGTTGAACGTGCCGACGAGGTTAATGCGGACGACCCGTTCGAAGTCGGCGAGGACGGCGGGGTTGCCCTCGCGATCGAGCACCTTGGCCGGCGGCGCGATGCCCGCGCAGTTCACGACGATGCGGAGCGGCGCAGCGGCCTGTGCGGCGGCGACAGCGGCCTGCACCTCATCGGCGCTCGTGACGTCGGCCGCGACGAACAGCCCGCCGAGCTCCTCCGCCAGCTCCGCGCCCTTCGAGGAGGCGAGGTCGACGATGGTGACGTGGGCGCCGGCCGCGGCGAGGCGCCGTGCCGTCGCGAGGCCGAGACCCGAGGCTCCGCCCGTGATGAGCGCGCCCTGTCCGGTGATCTGCATCTGGAGTTCTCCTTCGAACGTCGTTGCAACCGCTGGTGATACGCGGTCTCAGTGTACGTGACTCGTAGTGTCACGGCATCCGTCGTCGGCGTCCTTGCCGAAGCGACCGTGGGTGGTGTGTGCTGGACGCATGGAACTGCGTCGCAAGCGAGCCTACGACACCGCCTCGGCCGACGACGGCTTCCGCGTGCTCGTCGATCGGCTGTGGCCCCGAGGCGTCTCGAAGGAGCGCGCCGCCGTCGACCTGTGGGCGAAGGACACCGCGCCGAGTCCCGACCTCCGCCGCGACTGGCACGCGGCTCCCGACGACGAGTGGGACGTCTACGCCGATCGGTACCGCGCGCAGCTCGCGCACGAGTCGGCGGAGGCGCTGCGCGAGCTCGCCGCCGCTCTGCGCCCGCATCCGGTCGTCACCCTCGTGTACGCGGCGCACGACCCGGTGCACAACCACGCCGCCGTGCTGGAGGAGGCGCTGCGGGCGCACGGCAGGATGGATGCGTGAGCAACCCCTCCCTCGATCTCCCCGTACCCGCACGGGTTCTCGAGCTCGCGGGCGGCGCCGGTCTCGAACCGGTGTGGGTGAACGGCATCGGCGGGCTGACCTTCCGCACCGACGACGACCGCTACATCAAGTGGGGACCGCACGACGCCGAGGCGAACATGCGGGACGAGGCCGAGCGGATGCGCTGGGCACGCCGGTGGATCACCGTCCCCGAGGTGATCGAGCAGGGGCAGGACGCCGAGCACGAGTGGCTCGTCACGGTGGCGCTCGATGCACGCAGCGCCGTGGATCCCCGCTGGCATGACGATCCGGAACGGGCCGTGCGCGCGGTGGGCGAGGGCCTCCGGATGCTGCATGCGAGCCTTCCCGTCGACGAGTGCCCGTGGGCGTGGAGCGTCGCAGGTCGCATCAGCGGCGCCGCCGCGCGCGGCGTGATCGTGCCGGAGAAGCTGCGGACGCCCCCTCCGGTCGACAGGCTCGTGGTGTGCCACGGCGACGCCTGCATGCCCAACACGCTGCTGGACGATGCGGGCCGCCCCGTCGCGCACGTCGACCTCGCCGCGATCGGAGTCGCCGACCGTTGGGCGGACATCGCCGTCGCCGCGATGAGCACGAAGTGGAACGCCGGCCCGGGCTGGACCGACACCCTCATCGAGGCGTACGGCGTGGAGCCCGACCGTGAACGGCTCGCCTACTACCGGCGGCTGTGGAACAGGACCTGAGTCACGACGCCCCGCCCGCGCCGATGACGAAGTTCCAGGAGCCGGTCGCGACGGCGGCGGCGATCGCGACGAGCGGGATCACCGCACACGCGAGCAGGAGCGCGGTGTCGCGCCGGGTCCACACCGATTCCCGCGCCCACGACCGCGGACCCGTTCCCCCGAATCCCCTGGCCTCCATCGCCGTGGCGAGCGAGGAGCCGCGGCGGATCGCGAGCACGAACAGCGCGAACGCCATGCCGAGGGTGCGGCGGATGCGACCCTGATCGGCGACACCTCGCGCCCTCCTGGCGAGCGCGAGAGCCCGCCAGTCGTCGGCGAGGAGTCCGAGCATCCGCATTCCGGCGAGGGCTCCGACGACGAAGCGTGCGGGCAGCCGGAGCCGCTGCGCCAGATCGTCGGCGAGGTCGGTGGGATCGACCGTGACGAAGAGCACCACGGAGGGCAGGCCGATCGCCAGCACGCGCACTGCGGTGGCGGCGGCGAGCGCGAGCGATCCGTCGCTCACCCTCATCAGCAGCCACTCGAAGTGCACCTCGCCGCTCTGCGCTCCGTACAGGGCGATCGTGACCGCGCTCAGCGGGGCCGCGATCCAGAGCACCGCGGTGCGGGTCCAGAACTCGCGTGCGCCGAGGCCCGCGAGCAGCAGCAGGGGGATCTCCAGGACCAGGGCGACGGATGCCGACACCACGTCGATCGAGAGGATGAGCGGAACCGCGATGAGCAGCGCCGCGGCGAGCTTGGCGAGCGCCGAGCGCGGAGCGATGGGGCCGCGGCGCTCGATGCGGGCGGTGAGCGGATCGATCATGCGCCCACCTCGAGCCTGCGGGCGCGCAGGGCGCGCAGCACGGCCTCATCGTGGCTGATCGCGACGATCGCGGCGCCGTCGTCTCTCAGGCCGGCGATGATCGCGACGAGCTCGGCCCAGGTCGTGGCGTCCTGCCCGAACGTCGGCTCGTCGAGCACGATCATCTGCGGGCGAGTGGCGAGAGCGGCGGCCACCGTGAGACGACGCTTCTCCCCACCGGACAGCGTGTACGGGTTCGCCTCGGCGAGCGCGGTCAGCCGCAGACGCTCCAGCAGCTCGTCGGCACGTCGGGCGATCTCCGCCTCGTCCAGCCGCAGAGCGCGGGGGCCCACGGCGAGCTCCTCCCGAACGGTCTTCGCGAGGAGCTGGTGCTCGGGGGTCTGCAGCACCGTCGCGATGCGGGTGAGCAGCGCGCGGGACGTCCAGCGGAAGGGGTCGTCTCCCGACCCCGACGACAGCGCTGCCGAGGCGACGACCCGCCCGGTCTCCGCCGGGATGAGACCCGCGAGCGTGAGCCCGAAGGTCGACTTGCCCGCCCCGTTCGGGCCGGTGATGCCGATCGCCTCCCCCGCGTGCACGTCGAGGTCGAAGGGACCGGCGACCTGGATGCCGCGGCTGCGCGCCACAGTCAGCGCGTGCGCATGCAGCAGGAGCTCACCCGGTCCGTGCGCCGGCGGAGGGGGAACGGCCGGCGGATGACCGGGCACCCAGACCCCGGATGCGGCGAGCTCGGCGCCGCGCGCGCCGAGCACCTCGTCGGGAGTCCCGTCTGCGAGGACGACGGTGCCTTCGGGCTCCGCGCCGAGCACGATGACCCGGTCGACCAGGGGCAGCCACACGTCGATGCGGTGCTCGATCACGACGAGGGTCGCCCCGGTCGCGTCGAGGGCGGCGGCGACCGCATCCCGCACATCCCGCACCCCCTCGGGGTCGAGGTTGGCGGTCGGCTCGTCGAGCAGGATCGCTCCGGGGCGCATCGCGATCACGCCCGCCAGCGCCAGCCGCTGCTTCTGCCCTCCCGAGAGCGCCGCTGTCGAGCGGTCGAGGGGCACGTCGAGCTCGACGGCATCCATCGCCTCGCGCACCCGCGACCAGATCTCCTCGCGGGGCACGCCGAGGTTCTCGCATCCGAAGGCGATGTCGTCGCCGACCCTCGCGAGCATGGTCTGCGTGTCGGGGTCCTGCAGCACCATCCCGACGCGGCCCCGGCTCTCCGTCGCGGGAACGCCGTCGACGAGGAGCGCTCCGTGCGTCTCCCCCTCGTCGGCGCCGCCGAGCACGCCGCCGAAGCCCTGCAGCAGCGTGGACTTGCCCGAGCCGGAGGCGCCGAGCAGAAGCACCCGCTCCCCCGGCTCGATTCGCAGTTCGACCTCGCGCACGGCCCAGCGCAGCCGGGTGGCGTAGCGCCATCCCCAGCCGCGCGCATCGAGCGCGGCGGGGTTCACCCGGGCGGTCACACTCGTGCGGTGACCTCGCGGCCGGCCGCGAACCGGCTCAGGGCGCCGGTGGCGGCGAGTCCGCGGGCGATCAGCCAGGCGCCGAGCCCGGCGATCACCGCACCGGAGATGGTCGTCGAGGAGATGTAGACGGCGGTGAAGAGCGTGTCCGCCCCCGGGTACCAGAGGATGCGGTCGTTGATGCCGCACGCGAGCCCCGCGCCGGCGCCGGCCAGCATCGCGACGGGCAGACGCCAGACGCCGTACAGGAACACGAGGAAGATCAGCTCGGCGCCGAGGCCCTGCACGAGTCCGGAGACGATGGTCAGCGGCCCCCACGCGTTGCCGATCAGCGCCGAGATGATCGCGGCGACGAGCTCGGTGTAGAGCGCGGCGCCGGGCTTGCGGACGATCAGCCCGCCGAGGACTCCGGCGATCAGCCACGGACCGGCGAGCAGTCCCTGGACGCCGGGGAGCAGCGCCTCGAGGGCCCCGCTCGGGGTCACGTATCCGACGTTCCACAGCAGGAAGATCGCCGCGCAGGCGACGGCGACGACGCTGGCCACGACGATGTCGACGACGCGCCACCGCCAGAGCTGTGCGTTGCGCAGGCCTGTGGCCGTGGATGCCGCTTCGGTGCGGGACCGGTGCGTGGACGTACTCATCTGAACTCCTCCCTGCGCCGGCATGATCCGGATCAGGTTCGACGGTCGAAGCGCGATTCGCTCCCTCTCAGCCCGGCTCGCCGGACTCCCGTGGTTGTGCTCTCGATCATACCCAGTGCCGACACTCCGCGCTCCCCTGTTGCGGCACCGCGGTTCTCACGGGAGAGTTCGGTACCGTAAGCAGGTGACCGCTCCTGACTCCGCCGAGGCCACCGCTCCCCTGGGCGATGCCCCGATCGACGCCGCCGCAGACGCGGACACGTCGGCCATCGACGCGGAGCTCGACCGGGTACCAGCGATCCCGGATGCTGCGGCTCACGACTCCGAGCTGGAGCAGCTGGTCGCGGACGCAGAGGCCCCCGCCGCTCAGTGGGCGAGCGAGGGCGGAGCGGCGACCGCACTCACCTGGGTGGATGCGGCATCCGTCGCCGACCACTCCCCGACGGCGACGCTCGACGGCGATCAGGTGCGCGAACCTGGGGCCGCGCTCTGGACGGGCGCCCGGCTGCGCCCCGCCGCGGCGGGTCCAGGCGTGCTCGTGCCGATCGGCATCCTCGCCGCACTGGCCGCCTCCTACGCGGGCACGACCCTGCTGTGGCCGCTGCACGAGGTCGCGCCGACCGTGAAGACGGCGGAGTTCCAGGCGACGGCCGCTCCGGCAGCGGCCATCACGTGGCCGACGCAGGGCAGTGCGGCGGTCGGCATCCAGGGCATCGGAACGGTCGCCTCGTCGCCGGATCCGGCCGTCATCGCGAGCATCACCAAGGTGGTCAGCGTGCTCATGGTGCTGGATCAGATGCCGCTCGCCGTCGGCGAGCAGGGTCCGTCCTTCTCCTTCACCAAGGCCGACAGCCAGTCGTATCTCGCGTACAAGCGCAGCGACCAGTCGGCGCTCGACGTGCCCGTCGGGGGTTCCCTGACGGAGTTCCAGATGCTGCAGGGCATCCTGCTCGGCTCGGCGAACAACTACATCGACCGCCTCGCGAAGGAGATCTGGGGCTCGGACAAGGCTTTCGCTGACGCCGCGGCGACCTGGCTCAGAGATCGCGGCATCCAGGGCATCACGATCCTCTCGCCCTCCGGATTCGACGAGCGCAACACGGCGACCCCCGAGGCGCTGATCGCCGTGGCGGAGCGGGCGATGCAGAACCCCGTGTTCGCGGGGATCGTCGGCACGCCCTCGGTCGAGCTGCCGGGCGCCGGACTCGTGAAGAACACGAACGGGATGCTGTCGGACTCCGGTGTGGTCGGCATCAAGACCGGCACCCTTCACGAGAGCTGGAATCTGCTCACCGCGAAGGACGTGGTCGTCGACGGCACGACCGTGCATCTCTACGCCTCGGTGCTCACGCAGGCCGATGACGACATGCGTCTCGCGTCGACCCGGTCCCTGTTCTCGCAGGTCGAGGACGCGCTGCAGGCCGAGGCCCCCGCGGTGGCGAAGGGAACCGTCGTCGGAGAGGTGGACACCCTGTGGGGTGCGTCCACCGAGATCGTGACGGATGCCGACGCCGAGGTCGTGCTGTGGGACGCCGCCGCGGCGGAGGCGACGCCCGAGTTCGATCTGGGCGAGAAGAGCAAGGCGGGCGCCGAGGTCGGCACGTTGACCGTCGCCGGCCCCCTCGACACGGCGACGACGCCGCTCACTCTGAAGAAGAAGCTCGAGGGGCCCAGTGCCTGGTGGCGTCTCACCCACCCCCTGGAGCTCTTCGGCCTGACCTCCGTCAAGCGCTAGTCGGAGCCAGGCACACAAACCCAGGGCCCACGGCCCCGGAGCGCACAGCCCGAAGCACGCGAAAGCCCCAGACGCACAACCTCCGGGACACAGCCCTGAGCACGCGAAAGCCCCGCCCCGAGTGACCGGGGCGGGGCTTTCGCGGTGAACTCAGGCCCTGTTGTCGCCGGAGTCCGAACGCTCGATGAGCGACTCCGCCGAGGCGACCTCCGCTGCCGGGCTCTGCGCGCCGACCGAGGCGCCGACGCGCGCGGCATCGGCCTCGGCCTCGGCGTCGCCGGCGACGACCACGGGGGTCGTTCCGGTGAGCGCCTCTTCGGCGTCGATGTCGGCCGCGGCCTGCTCGAACTGCGACTGGTACAGACGCCAGTAGGCGCCCTGCGCGGCGATGAGCTCGTCGTGCGTGCCCTTCTCCACGATGTCGCCGTGCTCCATCACGAGGATGAGGTCGGCGTCACGGATGGTCGACAGGCGGTGCGCGATGACGAAGGACGTGCGTCCTTCTCGGAGCGCCGCCATCGCGTGCTGCAGCAGCAGCTCGGTGCGGGTGTCGACCGCCGACGTCGCCTCATCGAGGATGAGGATCGACGGCTGCGCGACGAACGCCCTGGCGATGGTGATGAGCTGGCGCTCGCCGGCCGAGACGTTCGACGCGTCTTCGTCGAGGACCGTGTCGTAGCCCTCGGGGAGAGCGTGCACGAACCGGTCGACGTACGTCGCCTTCGCGGCGGCGAGCACCTCGTCGTCGGTCGCCGTGGAGCGGCCGTAGCGGATGTTCTCGCGGATGCTCCCGGCGAACAGCCACGGATCCTGCAGCACCATTCCGGTGCGCGAGCGCAGGTCGTCGCGGGTCATGTCCGCGATGTCCTGCCCGTCGAGCAGGATGCGTCCGCCGCTGAGCTCGTAGAACCGCATGATCAGGTTGACCAGCGTGGTCTTTCCCGCGCCGGTCGGGCCGACGATCGCGACGGTCTGCCCTGGCTCGACCTGGAACGACAGGTCGGTGATGAGCGGACGGTCCTCCGAGTAGGAGAACGCGACGTTCTCGAACTCGATGACGCCCTTGCCGTCGACGACCGTGGGGGCGTCGTCGGCATCCGGCTCCTGCTCGTCTTCGTCGAGCAGCTGGAAGACGCGCTCCGCGGAGGCGGTTCCCGACTGCACGACCGCTGCCATGCCGCCGAGCTCTGCCAGCGGCTGGGAGAACTGCTGCGAGTACTGGATGAACGCCTGCACGTCGCCGAGGCGCAGCTGGCCGTTGGCGACCATGAGGCCACCCAGCACCGCGAGGGCGGCATAGCTGAGGCTGCCGACGAAGGTCATCGCGGGCATGATGATGCCCGAGAGGAACTGCGCCTTGAACGCCGACTGGAACAGCTCCTCGTTCTCGACCTGGAACTTGTCGAGAGCGTCCTGCTCGCGTCCGAAGACCTTGACCAGCGCGTGGCCGGAGAAGGCCTCCTCGACACGGGCGTTCAGGCGTCCGACCTTGCGCCACTGCTGGCCGAAGGCCTTCTGCGAACGCGGGCCGATGACGCCGAAGATGACACCCATCAGCGGGAGCGCGATCAGGGCGACGAGCGCGAGCTGCCACGAGATCGAGAACATCATGATCAGCACGCCGACCACCGTGAGCACGGAGGTCAGGGCGCCGGACAGCGACTGCTGCATGGTCTGCGTGATGTTGTCGATGTCGTTGGTGACCCGCGAGATCAGCTCACCGCGCTGCACCTTGTCGAAGTACGACAGGGGCAGACGGTTGATCTTCGCCTCGACGTCTTCGCGCAGGCGCCACATGGTGCGCACCATGATGACGTTGATGACGTAGCCCTGGATCCAGCTGAGGAGTGCGGCGACCACGTAGATCGCCAGCACCGCGAGGATGATCCAGCGCATGGCCTCGAAGTCGATGCCGTCGCCGACCTTGAAGTCGCGCATCGCGGCGACCTGGTTGGCGAAGTCGTCCTGGCCGAACTGGCGCAGCTGCTCCACGACCTCGCTCTTCGGGGTCCCGACGGGGAACCCGGGGAACGTGTCGGTCTTGCGTCCCAGTTCGTTGGAGAAGAAGCCCGCGTAGACGAGGTTGGTCGCCTCGGCGAGGACCTTCGGGGCCGCCACGGAGAGGAAGACGCCGATGGCGCCGAGGATCGACACGAACACGAACCAGACGGCGGAGGGCTTGAGGAGCCCGATCATCCGCTTGAAGCTCGGTCCGAAGTTGTCGGCCTTGCCCGGCGCGACGCTGTCCCAGTCCCCCGAGTTCTGACGGGCCTGCTCGGCGAGCTCGGCCTCGTACTTCTCCTCCTCGGTGAGCTCGGGCTCGACGGTCGCGGCGGCCTTGGCCGCCGCCATGCGCTCCCGACGGCTCTGCGGCTTCTCGGGGGTCGACGGGTTCTGCGCGCTCATGCGTCCACCCCCAGCTGCGACTCGACGATCTCGCGGTACGTGTCGTTGGTCTCGAGCAGCTCCTCGTGGGTGCCCACGCCGACCATGGTTCCTCCTTCAAGGACGACGATGCGATCGGCATCCGTGATCGTCGAGACGCGCTGCGCGACGACGATCTTCGTGACATGCGGGAGCTCCCGCCACAGCGCCTGTCTCAGGCGGGCGTCTGTGGTGAGATCGAGCGCCGAGAACGAGTCGTCGAAGACGAGGATCTGCGGCTGGTGCACGATCGCACGGGCGATGGCGAGGCGCTGGCGCTGACCGCCCGAGACGTTCGTGCCACCCTGGGCGATGCGCGAGTTCAGCCCGTCGGGCATCTCCTCGACGAAGTCGCGCCCCTGTGCGATCTCCAGCGCATGCCAGAGATCTTCATCGGTCGCGTCCTCACGGCCGTAGCGCAGGTTCGACGCCACGGTGCCCGTGAAGAGGAACGGGCGCTGGGGCACCAGGCCGATGCTCTGCCACAGCGCGTCGACGTCGGCTTCGCGCACGTCGGTCCCGCCCACGAAGGCGGCGCCTCCGGTGACGTCGAAAAGCCGAGGGATCAGGGAGACGAGTGTCGTCTTGCCCGCACCGGTGGATCCGACGATCGCGACGGTCTCCCCCGGTTCCGCGGCGAAGCTGATGCCGTGCAGGACAGGCGACTCCGCACCGGGGTAGGTGAACTCGACGGCGTCGAAGGCCACGGCTCCGGGGACGGGGAAGTCGCTGACGCCGTGCTCGGGGCGCGTCATGCTCGACGTCGAGTCGAGGACCTCGCCGACGCGCTCGGCCGAGACGGCGGCGCGCGGGATCATCATCGCCATGAAGCTCGACATGATGACACCCATCATGATCTGGCCGATGTACTGCATGAACGCGAAGAGCGTGCCGATCTCGACGGTGCCCGAGTTGACCTCGATGCCGCCGAACCAGATCACCGCGACGACCGTGACGTTGAGCACGAGCATGAACAGCGGGAACAGGAGCACGAAGAGGGAGCCGATCTTGCGGCCGACCACCATGATGTCGGTGTTCGCGCCGCGGAAGCGCTCTTCTTCGATCTCCTCGCGCACGAAGGCGCGCACGACGCGGACGCCGGTGAGCTGCTCGCGCATGATGCGGTTGACGTTGTCGATCTTCTTCTGCATGCTCCGGAACAGCGGCACCATGCGGCTGATGATCAAGAGGGCGATGATCAGCATGACCGGGACGGAGACGGCGATCAGCCAGCTGAGGCTGGCGTTCGTCACGACGGCCATGATGATGCCGCCGATGGCGAGCAGAGGCGCGGTGACGAACATCGTCGCGCCCATCATGGCGAGCATCTGGACCTGCTGCACGTCGTTCGTGTTGCGGGTGATGAGCGAGCCGGCGCCGAACTGCGACACCTCGCGCTCGGAGAATCCGCTCACCTTGGCGAAGACGTCGGCGCGGATGTCACGGCCGGCCCCCATGGCGGCCCTGGCGGCGAAGTAGGTCGCGATGACCGACGCGACGATCTGGCCGAGCGAGACGACGAGCATGAACAGGCCGGTGCGCCAGATGTACGCGGTGTCGCCCTGCGCGACGCCCTGGTCGATGAGGTCCTTGTTCAGGTTCGGCAGGTACAGCGACGCGAGGGCGCTGGCGAACTGGAACACCAGGACGCCAACGAGCAGCCATCGATATCGGGAGAGATAGCGGACGAGGATTTTTCCCAGCACAGGCGGACTTCCTTGAGGGGTTGGAACAGCGGATTTCTCGGCTGGCGGATGCCGACCGACAATCAGCCGCATCACAGATTGTCACGTGCCACGGACATTCGCATCCCCCTGAGGGGGGACCTTCGCTCACAGCGAACCTTATTTCGCTGCGGTCTGCGGTTTGTGCACTCGGGAGAACAACAGGACCGATGTCAGAACAGGGGGAGCTCCGGCACGTACGCCCGCGCGTCGGCCCCGGCATCCGGAGCCAGTTCGGCGATGGTCGGCGGGTTCCACTTCGGGTTGCGGTCCTTGTCGACCAGCTGCGCGCGGATGCCCTCCACGAGGTCGGGGTGCTCGTTCACGAACCACAGCACCCTGCGGTACTCGCCCTCCAGTGCCGCGCGCAGACCCGGGAGGTCCCTGGCCTCGCGGACCGCGTCGAGCGTGACGGCGAGACCGGTGGGGGCGAGGCCCTCCAGCAGGTCGGCGATCGCCGCGGCATCCGTGGTGCCCTGCGCCTTCAGACGCTCGACGATCTCGGCGACCGTCGGTGCGGAGAACGCCTCGTCGATCCACTCGCGCGATGCGGGCAGGACGGACGGCTCTGGCGTCTCATCGAAGAGCAGCACGATCTCCGCCGGCCCGGTCGGATCGGCACGGTAGGCCAGGGCCTCGCGCAGCGCCTCCAGCCGGTCGGAGGGCACGAAGTGGTCGGCGAAGCCGAGGTAGACGGCATCCGCGGCGTTCATGGTGCCGCCGGTGAGGCCGAAGTACTCCCCGAAGCGGCCGGGGGCGCGCCCGAGCAGCCAGGTGCCGCCGACGTCGGGGGTGAAGCCGATGCGGGTCTCCGGCATCGCCAGAGTCGAGCGCTCGGTGACGATGCGGATCGCCGCGTGACCGGCGAGGCCGATGCCGCCGCCCATCGTGATGCCGTCGGCGATCGCCACGACCGGCTTGGGGTACTCGGCGATCATCGCGTTCAGCGCGTACTCGGCCCGGAAGAACTGCGCGGTCTCCTCCGCCCTCCCCGCGACGATCTGCGCGTGCAGCGCACGGACGTCACCGCCGGCGCACAGACCCCGCTCGCCTTCGCCGTCCAGGACGACGATCTGCACGTCGGTGTCGTCGCGCCAGGCGTCGAGGGCCGCTGTCAGCTGCACGATCATGTCGTGGTCGAGGGCGTTGATCGCCTCAGGGCGGTTGAGCGTGAGCCGCCCGAGGGCTCCTTCGGTGCGGACGAGAACGCGCGGAGCAACGGTGGGATCGGTCACGAGAGCCAGGCTACTCCCGTTTCCGAGGTGCCCTTTTCACCGGGAAATGCGCGATCCTGCGGCTTTTCCGGCAGGATAGACAGAACTGCCCATGCAAGGAGAGGTCGCGGATGCCCGACGGACAGGTGCTCGAGTTCACGCGCGTCACGAAGCGTTTCAACGATGTGACGGCGGTGTCCGACTTCTCCGCTCGGGTCGAGCCCGGTGTCGTGACCGCTTTCCTCGGCCCGAACGGAGCCGGCAAGACGACCTCGCTGCGCATCCTGCTCGGCCAGGTGCGCCCGACCAGCGGTACGGCCACGATCGGCGGCGTGCCCTATGCAGACCTGCGCACCCCGTTGCGCACGATCGGCTCGGTGCTCGAGGAGACGGTCTACCGCCCTCGGCGCACGGCGGCCAGGCAGCTGACCATCGCCGCGAAGGCCAACGGCATCCCCCTCTCCCGTGTCGACGAGGTGCTCGCGCTCGTGGGCCTCGACGGTGAGGGCGAGGGCCGTATCGGCAGCTTCTCCCTCGGGATGCGGCAGCGCCTCAGCGTCGCGCACGCCCTGCTCGGCGACGCCGGAACCCTCGTCTTCGACGAGCCGGCCAACGGCCTCGACCCCGAGGGCATCCGCTGGATGCGCCTGCTGATGCGCCGCCTGGCCGATGAGGGTCGCACCGTCCTCGTCTCCTCGCACGTGCTGAGCGAGGTCGAGCAGGTCGCCGATCACGTGCTCGTGCTGTCGAAGGGCCAGCTGGTCCTGTCCAGCGGCATCGAGAGCCTCGCCGACCCCGCAGCCGGTTCGGTGGTGGTGGATGCCGCGGATCGCGCCGCTCTCACCTCCGCTCTCGCCGCCGCGGGGTTCGAGGTCGAGGTGCTGCGCTCGGGTCTCACCGTGCGCGGCGGAGACGCCAAGACCGTCGGATCGGTCGCAGCGGCCGCCGGCGTCGCACTGAGCACCCTCGTGCAGCGCGGACCGACGCTGGAGGACGTGTTCATCGATCTCGTGCGCGGAGGCAAGCTCGCGCCGCACGCCGAGGCCGTCGCCTCGCAGCTCGTGCTACCCGAGGCGCCCGCGTCGGCTGCGGACGACGCCGCCGACGAAGCCCCTGTGGAGGAGGGGCCCACTGAGGAACCCTCCGTCGACGCGCCCGCCGCCGTGGACGTGCTGCCGCTGGAGGCCGAGTCCGTTCCCGGAGACCCGCTGGCCGCCGCCGTGCTGACCGCCGGCGCGGGAGCGGCGATCGCCGAGGCCTCCTCTGCGGAGGATGCGGCCGATGCCGCCTCCGACGCGGTCGATGCCGCAGCGGACGCCGAGGATGCCGCGGCCGATGTCGATCACGCCGCCGCTGAGCTCGGGTACGCCGCAGACGCAGCGGATGCCGAGGACACGGCCGATGCGGCCGACGACGAGACAGACGACGACGCTGACACCGGCGCCGCAGAGGCGGAGGGCGAGGTCGCCGAGCCGACCGAGACCGAAGAGGCACCCTCTGCAGACGTCCCCGGAGGACCCTCGTTCGACGAGATCCTGTTCGGCACCGCGTCTGCCGACACCGGCGAGACGGCCACCGAGCCGCACGATGCCGACGAGGGCGCCGAGCACTCCGGCCTCGAGGTCTTCGAGGGCCTCGACTCCTCGGAGGACACGACCGCAGCATCCGAGCCGTCCGAGTCCGAGTCCGAGGCATCCGACACCGAAGCAACGGAATCCGAAGCAACGGAGACCGCGGGCGACGAAGCCTCGGAGACCGCGGGCGACGAAGCGTCGGAAACCACGAGCGAAGAGGATGCCGACCCTCGGGCGGCAGCCGTCTCGTCGATGCTCGCCGCCGCGGCTCGCGCCTACTACGAGGATGAGCCGAAGGACTACCCCTTCGGCGAGGCGCCCACGGGCGATGAGCAGGGGCAGGACGAGGGCGCGCACTGGTCGGTCGCCACGACCGGAGTGATCGACACTGTTCCGACCTCTGACGGCGAAAGCTCTTCCGACGAGGCTGCGCATGACGCGGGGAATCCCGCCGAGGGCGACCAGGCCTCCGACCACCACGAGCACGAGGGCCACGAGCACGAAGGTGAGCACCCCGAAGGTGAGCACCACGAGGCTGAGCACCCCGAAGGTGAGCGCCACGACGGCGAGCACCACGACCACCACCACGGCTGAACGCCGCTGACACGACGAACCCCTCCTGCCTGCGGGCACGGAGGGGTTCGTCGTGTGAAGCGGAGTCTCTGACGAGGTCAGGCGGGCCGCGGACGGATCACGGGACGGCGGCTCCCCTTGGACACCGGGACCGGAGCGGTGGCGACGATCTCCTCGACGTCGGCGGGCTCGTCGGACACGTCCAGACGGAGCGCCTGGGTCAGCGCGAGACCGTGGCTCGTCGTCAGGATGAGCCGGCGGTACTCGTGGTCTCCGTCGAGATCGATGACGACGCTCGGTCGCCGCCTGCGGATCAGGACGAAGTCGAGGCTGCCCGCGGTCTTCCAGGTTCCTGCGGCGAGCACTCCCGGGATGTGCGTGCCGGGGTTCGGCACTCCACGGAGCCACGTCCACGCGTCATCGGTGAGCTGCACCTTGGCGATGGTCTCGCGCTCGATGCGGATGTTGTCGCGGTGGAAGCTCGCGGCGCGCTCGATCGGCGAGAGCACGATCTCGAGTTGCGTCTGGTCCAGCAGCAACGTCACCATGCCACCAGTCTGCCAGCGGCATCCCCCCAGTTGTCTGGGTCTTGCTCACAGGAACGCAACGATCCCTTGTCGTGTTGATCCACTTCTCCCCTTCCCGCACGTCGAGATTCGAATATATGTACCATACTCGAGTCTCGGGGGGTCCGGAGACCGCCGAGGCGCGCGGAGGGGGCAGTCGTCAGGAGCGCGTCGCGTGAGCCGCCGCCGCAGCCGCGGCCGGGAGCGCCTGCTCGATGAGATCGAGCTCCTCGTCGCCGTGAGCGGCGGTGAGGAACCAGGCCTCGAACACGCTCGGCGGGAGCGCCACTCCCTGCTCGCGCATGGAGTGGAAGAACGGCGCGTACCGGAACGACTCCTGCGCCTGGGCCTCCGCGTAGTCGCGCGGCGCCGAAGCTCGGAACGAGGCGTTGAACAGGTTCCCCGCCTTCGCCACGGAGTGGGTGACCCCGGCCTCCGTCAGCGCGCCCTCGAGAGCCGCGACCAGGCGAGCGGATGCCGCGTCCACCGTCTCGTACACCTCCGGCGTCGCCAGGCGCAGCGTCGCGAGCCCCGCGGCGACCGAGAGCGGGTTCCCCGACAGCGTCCCGGCCTGGTACACCGGACCGAGGGGCGCGAGGAGGTCCATGATCTCGGCGCGTCCGCCGAGGGCCGCCAGCGGCATCCCCCCGCCGACGACCTTGCCGAAGGTGATGATGTCGGGGAGGTAGTCCTCGCCCGCCGCGGCCTGCAGGCCCCAGAAACCCGCGGGGTGCACGCGGAATCCGGTGAGCACCTCGTCGAGGATCATCAGGGCGCCGTGCTCGTGCGCGGTGTCGGCGATCAGGCGGTTGAACCCGGGAACCGGCGCCACTACGCCCATGTTGGCGGCCGACGCCTCGACGATCACGGCCGCGATGCGGTCGCCGTGCTCGGCGAAGACCGCCGCCAGCGCGTCGGGATCGTTGTAGCCGATGACGAGCGTCTGCGCGGCGATCGGGGCGGGGACGCCCGCGGATCCGGGGAGCGCGAGCGTCGCGATCCCCGATCCGGCCTCCGCCAGCAGTCCGTCGGAGTGGCCGTGATAGTGGCCGGCGAACTTCACGAGCAGGTCGCGACCGGTCGCGCCTCGCGCCAGGCGGATCGCGGTCATCGTCGCCTCGGTGCCCGTCGACACGAGACGGACGCGCTCGACCGGGCGCGCCTCGGCGAACCGCACACGGTCGGCGATCAGCGTCGCGAGCTCCACCTCGCCCTCCGTCGGGGCGCCGAACGACAGACCGCGCGTCGCGGCCTCCTGCACCGCCGCGACGACCTCCGGGTGCGCGTGACCGAGCAGAGCGGGCCCCCACGAGGCGACGAGGTCGACGTACTCGATGCCGGCGGCATCCGTCACCCTCGCCCCCTTGGCCGAGGCCAGGAAGCGTGGAGTGCCCCCCACCGAGCCATAGGCCCGCACGGGAGAGTTCACTCCGCCGGGGGTCACCGCGCGGGCGGCGGCGAACAGATCGTCATTGCGGTCGGTCATGAGAACTCCTCCGGATGGCGAAGGGGCGATCAGCCGCGCAGCCAGCGCGCGGCCTCGGTCGCCCAGTAGGTCAGCACGGCGTCGGCTCCGGCGCGGCGGATCGACAGCAGCGACTCCAGCACGGCGGCCCGACGATCGATCCAGCCGTTCGCGGCGGCGGCCTCGATCATCGCGTACTCGCCGGACACCTGATATGCCCAGACCGGAATATGCACGGTGTCGCGCACCTCCCTGAGCACGTCGAGGAAGGACATGGCGGGCTTCACCATGACGATGTCCGCGCCCTCGGCCTCGTCGACGACGGCCTCGCGCACGCCCTCCCTGCGGTTACCGGGGTCGAGCTGGTAGGTGCGGCGATCGCCGGTGAGCTGAGAGTCCACGGCCTCGCGGAACGGCCCGTAGAACGCGCTCGCGTACTTCGCGGCGTAGGCGAGCAGCAGCGTCGAGTGGAAGCCCTCGGCGTCGAGCGCCGCGCGGATGACGGCGACCTGGCCGTCCATCATCCCCGACAGTCCGAGCAGCTGGGAGCCGGCTCGCGCCTGCGCGAGCGCCATCGCGGTGTACCGCTCCAGGGTCGCGTCGTTGTCCACGGAGCCGTCAGCCGCGAGCACGCCGCAGTGGCCATGGTCGGTGAACTCGTCGAGACACAGATCGGTCTGCACCACGAGGGCGTCGCCCACCTCGGCGGCCAGCGCCTCGGTCGCGACGTTCAGGATGCCGGCGGGATCGTCGGCCCCCGAGCCGCGTGCATCGCGCACCGCGGGCACGCCGAACAGCATCACTCCGCCGACTCCGGCCTCGGCCGCGTCCACTGCGGCCGCCCGCAGGGAGTCGAGGGAGTGCTGCAGGACGCCGGGCATGGAGCCGATCGGCGAGGCCTCGGCGATGCCCTCCCTGACGAACAGCGGCAGCACGAGCTGACGCGGTTCGAGAGAGGTCTCGCGCACGAGATCACGCACGGCGGGCGACTGCCTCAGCCGACGGAGGCGGGTCTCGGGGAAGCTCACGGCGCGAACTCGTCGGCCGCGTGCGGAAGCGTGAAGTGCGACACCGCGTCGATGAGAGCATCCACCGTCTGCCGGTCGGCGACCACCGTGATCGGCAGCCCCGCCTTGCGGGCGTCGCGGGCGGTACGGGGCCCGATCGCGGCCAGCAGCGTCTCGTCGGGGATGTCGGGGAACTGCTCGCGCACCTGCTGAGCGACGGAGCCGCTGGTGATCAGGATCGCGTTGATGCGGCCGTTCTGCACATCGCGCATGATGCGATCGGTCACAGGGACTCCGACGGTGCGATAGGCCACCACGCTGTCGACGTCGTGCCCGGCCTTCTCCAGCAGCTTGCTCAGCACCGGCTTCGCGATCTCGCTGCGCAGCGCCAGGATGCGACGGGGCTCCGTCTCCAGCCCGATCAGCTGCTCGGCCATGCCCTCGGCCGAGTTGTCCTCGTCGGGCACCAGCGCGACCTCGTAACCCACGGCCTGCAGAGCCGCAGCGGTGGTCTCGCCGACCGCGGCGATCCTCGTGGTGCGGGGGACGACGGCGCGATGCGCGAACATCACGTCGACGGTCGTCGCGCTCGTGATCGTCAGCCAGTCGTACGCACCCGCTGCCAGCTGCTCCAGCGCCACGTCGAGCGCGGCCTGGTCGGTCGTGGGGGCGAAGTTGATGAGGGGCGCGACGACGGGCACCGCGCCCTGGGAACGCAGACTCGCGGCGACGCCGTCGCCCCACGGTCCGCCGCGGGGTACGAGGATGCGCCAGCCGTCCAGCGGTCGGTCCTGCTTTGAATCAGTCATGAGGAATGCTCTCGGGAGACGAGGTCAGCCGCCCCTTGATCGAGCAGCCGACGGGCAACAGTCAACCCGAGCTCGCGCGCTGCGTGCATCGGGTCTGCACCATCGGCAGCATCCGCTCCATTGCCACTGCCGTTCCGATGAATATACTCCCCGTTCAGGTCTTCCGTGACGTCGAGGCCGATTCTCCTGCCTCCGTCGGCCGCGTAGACGACCGTTCTGACGCGCACCGAGGCGCCGGAGACGACCGCGTGGGCGGCCATCGGCGCCTGGCATCCGGCGTCCAGCCCTTCGAGGATCGCACGTTCGACGGTGACCGCCACACGGGTCGCCTCGTCGTCCAGCTCCGCGAGCGCCGCGAGCAGCGCGGGAGCGGCATCCGTACGCGTCTCGACGGCGAGCGACCCCTGCCCGGGGGCGGTCGGCCACTCGGCGAGACCGAGCTCCTCGCGCCGCAGGGGCGAATCCGCCCCGAGGCGCGACAGGCCGGCGGCGGCGAGGATGACGGCATCCAGCTCCTCCGTCGCCACACGCTGCAGACGCGAGTCGACGTTGCCGCGGATGTCGACCACCCTGGCGCGCGGGGCCCGCCGTCGCACCTGCGCGATGCGACGCGGGGACCCCGTGCCGATGAGGCTTCCCGGCGGCAGCTCGTGCAGGGGGATGCCGTCGCGCGTGATCGCGACGTCGCGGGCGTCCTCGCGCACCGGCGTGGCGGCGATGACGAGGCCCTCGGGGATCGCCGTGGGCAGGTCCTTCAGCGAGTGCACGAGGAGATCGCACTCTCCGGCGAGGAGAGCCTCACGAAGACGGGTGGCGAAGATGCCCTGGCCGCCGATCTCCGACAGGGACGCACGGTTGGTGTCGCCCTCGCTGGTGATCGGAACGAGCTCGACGGGACGGCCGGCGACCTTCTCGAGGGCGGCGGCGACATGACCGGACTGCGCCTGCGCGAGCGCGCTGCGGCGGGTGCCCAACCTGATCGGGATGCTCATGGCGGGGCCTACTGCAGCACGTCCGCGATCTCATCGAACCGCAGTCGGCGCCCCGTGTAGAAGGGCACCTCCTCCTTCACGTACAGACGCGCGTCGGTGTAGCGCAGGTCGCGCATCAGGTCGACGAGCTCGGTGACGTCGTCGGCCTCGAGGGGAAGGAGCCACTCGTAGTCGCCGAGGGCGAACGCGGCGACCGTGTTCGCGATGACGCCGGTGAACGCGGCGCCCTTGCGGCCGTGATCGGCGAGCATCTTCCGGCGCTCCTCCTCCGGGGCGAGGTACCACTCCGGGGTACGCACGAACGGGTAGAGGCAGAGCCAGTCCTTGGGCTCGATGCCGCGGAGGAACCCGGGCACGTGCTGGCGGTTGAACTCGGCGTCGCGGTGCACGCCCATGACGTTCCACACGGGCAGGAGGGTGCGCAGCAGTTCGGTGCGACGAAGACGACGCAGCGCCTTCTGCAGGTCTTCGGCGGTGTCGCCGTGGAGCCACACCATCAGGTCGGCGTCGGCCTTGAGGCCGGAGACGTCGTAGAAGCCCCGCACGGTCACGCCGGAGTCTTCGATGTACGAGATGATCGTCTCGAGCTCAGTGGAGTCGGATTCGGTCACCGGGACGTCGGGATTGCGTCGCCAGACCGCCCAGAGGGTGAAGCCGGACGGGTTCTCTTCGCGCTCTTCGGACATGCACCCAGTCTGCCCCCTTTGCGGGACGGGTGCGAACCCGCGGAGGAACCCGACCCCCGTCGGCGCGGGGAAGGATGCTCAGCGCGAGGCTGCGCGCGCGATGACCCACACGAGGCTGCCCGCGACGGCGGCCAGGGCGACTGCGCCCGCGATCGCCCCGACCGGGTTGCGGTCGGCGAATCGCCGCGCCTTCGCCGCTGCGCGCACGGAGGCCTTCTCGATGCGCCGGGGGAAGTTGCCCTTGACCTCGATCGCGGCGAGCGCCGCCTTGAGCTCGGCCCTCGCCGAGGCCACAGGGTCGACGATGCCGGCCGGGACCGCGGTCTTCGGCAGCGAGCCGGTGCTGTCAGAGTTCGTCATCGCCTGAGCCCTTCGCGATCTTGATGTCGGCGGCCACCGCCTGAGCAGGGTTCTCCCGCGCCAGCACCTTGCGGAACTTCAGGATGCCGAGCAGTGCGAAGAACAGCACGGCCAGGATCAGGATGCCGAACACGGCGATGGCCGAGAGCCAGACCGGCCACCAGGACGAGAGCCCGGCGATGGCGAACACCAGGACCACGGGCACGGCCCAGAACAGGAAGAACAGGGCGACCAGGAACCACACGGAGCCGATGCCGGCATCCTTCGAGGTCTTCGCGACCCACGCCTTGGCCGCGTCGATCTCGGCCTTGACGAGGTTCGTGACCAGGTCGGGGAGGTCGCCGATGAGGGTCAGCAGGCTGTCGTCCGCACGATCCCGATATCCGCGGGGCATGTCAGTCGTCGGCCTTCTTCGGAGCCGCGGGCTTCTTCGCCGCGGCAGGCTTCTTCACTGTCGCGCTCTTCGCGTCGTGCTCCGCTCGGCGCTTGGCCTCGGCCACCGCATCCTCCGTCGCCTTGGCGAGGTCGTCTGCCGCGTCCTTGCCGGTGGCGATCGCCGAGTCGAGCCGCTGGCCGGGGGTGCCGTTGCCGCTGGCCGACTTCGCGATCTTGACGACGCCGGTCCAGATCGCGCCGGGGACGGCCGCAGCCTTGTCGCCCACGTAGGACTTGACCTTCGTGACCTGCTCCTGGACGGGGTCGAGGTGCCAGACCTTGAGCCACTGCGTCTTGATCTGCTCGTAGCGCTCGCGCCCGGCTCGCGTGCCGAGGACGTATCCGACGCCGAGTCCGACGACGAGTCCGATCTTCCCCTTCATGGGGTCTCCTCTACGTAGTTCCGGTGTGGACGCCTGAGGCGAACCGGCGATTCGGAACCGCCGACCAGGTACCCAGCGTAACCCCATATGCCGATTTCGGCATCTACACGTGAGGGGGTTGACAAGCAGATGACGAAAGACGTCCTCATCGGAGGGCGATCAGCCCCACAGCAGCGCGCGGCGGAGGCGGTCGGCCTCCTCCTTCGCATCGGGGATCACCTGGGCGAGGCCGGTTCCCGCGAGCCACGCACCGACGGCGGCGAGGCCGGGCACGGCCTGCACGGCCGCACGCGCGGCCGCACGACGATCGCCCGATCCGATGATCGACGCCGGCTGCGACTGCACGAACCGGGCACGGTGCGAGGCCACGAGGGCGCTCTCGTCCAGGGCGACACCGAGAAGGGCGGATGCCTCGCGCAGCGCGAGCCTCGCCGCATCCGCGTCGTCCAGCGCCGACGTCGCCGCGGCCTCGCCCTGGGCGCCGAACGACACCCGCACGACCTGCCGCTCGCCGGCCGCCTCACGCACCCACCGCCACTTCGCACTCGAGTGGGTGAGCGCCTTCGCGGTGTGCGAGCCCGGCACCGTCAGCACCCCGGTGCCCCGCGGCGCGGAGGCGAGCTCTGCGGCATCGAGCAGCAGGGTCACGATCTCGATCTCGGGGGCGGTCGCCGCGTCGGTGCGCGAGAGCGCGGGAGCCGAGGACGCGAGGAGCTCACGGGCCGTCGCCTCCGGGGTCGCGACGATCACGGCATCCGCGGTGAGGACGAGCTCCTCGGAGGTCGGCTCCTCGTTCGTGTCGTCGGCGGGGACGGCGGGCGCCGCAGCGGCTGCCGCGGGGATCTCGGCCGTCACCGTCCACGTCGCGTCCGACCGGGAGACGCCGGAGACCTCCGCGCGGGTGCGGACAACCCCGCCGAGGCTCTCGATGTCGGCGACGAGCGCATCGACCAGCCCTGACATGCCGCCGTCGAGTCCCTCGACCGCGGACCCCGGCGCTTTCGCCGAACGGGCGGCGCTCTCGTCGCGCAGCGCCTGCACGGCACCCGAGAGCGAGCCGACGCTGGTGAGCGCGGCGTTGAGACCGGGGGCGGCGATGTCGACGTCGACGTCTTCGGGGAGCGCCGAGTACACCCCTGTCGTCACCGGGGCAACGAGGCGGTCGCGCACCTTCGCGCCCATGCGGGAGGAGACCAGCTTGCCGAGGCTGTGCTTGTGGCCGATCGTCAGCGGCGGGCGCACGCGGTCGAGGTAGGCGCGCCAGACGCCGGACCAGCCGATGATGCGGCGCACGTCGTCCTGGAACGGGTTCGCGGGGATGCCGAGGATGCCGCCGACCGGCAGCGCCGCCGCTCCCACACCGGGGATGCCGGCGAGCCAGGCCCCGCCCGCTGCGGGGGCGACGATGTGGTCGGCGAGGCCGAGGTCGTCGAGCAGCGCCCTGACGTGCCCGCCCCTCGTCGCGAAGCTCTCCGCGCCGGCGTCGACCGCGATGCCGCCCAGGTCAGCACGACGGATCGCGCCGCCGGCGGCATCCGCCGCCTCCAGCACCGTCACGCGCATGCCGACCTTCACGCACTCGCGCGCCGCGATCAGCCCGCCGATGCCGCCGCCGATCACGATGACATGCTTCTCTGCGGCGAGGGCGGCGAGGTCTTCAGGGCGTGCGGTCATGCCTTCCATCCTCGCTCATCGCGAGCGCCTCACGAGAGCGGGCCGCCCGTCGGAAACCGTTCCCACTTGCCGTCCGGACGCGTGATGGCTACTGTTTAGCCAGATAGCTAACAAGCGAAGGAGTGAAGATGCGCGTCGCCATCACCGGAGGCACCGGCTTCGTCGGGAGGAACCTCGCCGCACGCCTCGACGACGCGGTCGTCGTCTCGCGTCGCAACGGCGTCGACGTCACCGACGTCGACGCGCTCACCGAGGCGTTCCGCGGGTGCGACGCCGTCGCGCACTGCGCGGGCATCAATCGCGAGCTGGGCGACCAGACCTTCCGCCGCGTGCACGTCGAGGGGACCCGCGCGGTCGTCGAGGCCGCGCGGCGAGCAGGGGTCGGCCGCATCGTGATGGTCAGCTTCCTGCGGGCGCGCGCCGACTGCGGCTCCGGCTATCACGAGTCGAAGTGGGAGGCCGAGGAGATCGTGCGCGGTTCCGGCATCCCGCACACGATCCTCAAGTCCGGCATGATCTACGGACCCGGCGACCACATGGTCGACCACGTCACGAAAGCCGTGCGGACGCTGCCGTTCTTCTGGACCGTGGGCTTCCGCGAGCGCACCGCACGACCCGTCCCCGTGGACGACGCGGTCGAGGTGCTCCTCGCCGCCCTCGAGGGCCGCATCCCCGACCCCACGGTCGCCGTGATGGGAGTCGACGAGGTGACTCTGGGCGAGGCGATCCGCCGCATCGCCCGCGTCGCCGGTCGCAGACCCGCCTACCTCCCCGTGCCGGTGTGGACCATCCGCCTCCTCGCGCGGATCACGGAGCGGCTCATGGTCGTGCCGCTCGTGGCGAGAGCGCAGGCCCGGATGCTCGCCGAGGGCGTGAGCGGGGCCGCCCCGCCGGCACCGGAGCCGCCCGTGGGCATCCGTCCGTCACGCGGGTTCACCGACGAGCGGATCCGCGCCGCGCTCCCGGAGGGCCGGTTCGGGCTGAGCGACCTGAGGATCGCACTCCCCCGCCGCCGCTGATCCCCGTCACGCCGCCGTGCCGATCCCCCGTCGCGTGGCCGTGCTGAACCTCTGTCGCGCCGCCGTTCCGGTCCCCCGCCGCTCCGCCGTGCTGAACCTCTGTCGCGCCGCCGTTCTCATCCCCCGCCGCTCCGCCGTGCCGACCCCCGCCGCTCCGCCGTTCGGGAGGAGAAAACACGTTCGGGCTGAGGAATTACGCGCAGGTCTCCTCCCGAGCGTGCGAACTCCTCCCGAACGTGCGAGGTGCTCCCGAACGTGCGAACTCCTCCCGAACGCGCGAGGTGCTCCCGAACGTGCGAACTCCTCCCGAACGTGCGAGGCGCTCCGCGCCTAGGCGCACCGGGAGACGCGCGGTCAGCTCGGGCAGAGCCCCTCAGACCGCGTGCACCAGTTCGACAATGCGGGTGAGCTGGTCGGGATCCGTCTCCGGAGGCACGCCGTGACCGAGGTTGAGGATGTGCGCGCGGGCCGCGCGGCCCCGCTCGAGGACCTCCCGCACGTGCGCCTCCAGCACCGGCCACGGGGCGCTCAGCAGCGCGGGGTCGATGTTGCCCTGCACGGTGACGCCGTCGCCGAGGATCGCCGCGGCTTCGTCGAGCGGCTGGCGCCAGTCGACTCCTACGCCGTCGGCGATGCCGCCCAGGCGCATGTCGGCGAGGAACGGACCGGTGCCGACGCCGAAGTGGATGGTCGGGATGCCGATGCCGGCCAGCGCCGCGTGCGAGTGCGGAGCGACGAAGGCACGGTAGTCCGCCGGGCTGAGCGACCCCGCCCACGAGTCGAACAGCTGGACGACGGAGGCTCCGGCATCCCTCTGGATCTCCAGGAAACGGCGCGAGACACGGGCGAGCCAGCCGGCGAGGCGGTTCCAGGACTCGGGGTCGGCGTGTATCATCGCCCGAGCGCGCAGGTGCTCCTTCGACGGCCCTCCCTCCACGAGGTAGGCGGCGAGGGTGAACGGGGCTCCCGCGAACCCGATCAGCGGGGTGTCGCCGAGCTCGTCCGTGACGATCCCCACGGCGGCGGCGATGGCGGATCCGTCGAGGTCGGCGGGGTCGATCGCGGTGATCCGCTCGACGTCGGCCGCGGTCCGCACGGGGTTTGCGAACACCGGGCCGCGCCCAGGCTCGATCTCCACCTCGACGCCGGCGAGGCGCAGCGGGATGACGATGTCGCTGAAGAAGACCGCCGCGTCGACGCCGTGCCTGCGCACCGGCTGCAGCGTGATCTCCGCCGCGAGCTCCGGAGTGAGGCAGGCGTCGAGCATCCTCGTGCCGACGCGGAGATCGCGGTACTCGGGCAGGGAACGGCCCGCCTGTCGCATGAACCAGACCGGGGTCTGCTCGGGTCGGTGTCCGGCGAGGGCGCGCAGCAGCGGAGCGTCAGAGAGGGCCATGCGTCCATCCTCCCATCCGGGGTCTATGGGCCGGCTGCGCTCCAGAACTCCGGAGATCCGGGGCCGCGCCGGCCCGGGTGGGCGCATGATCCCCCGCCCACCCGGTGATGTCCGGCGTACGGGCGGACGGTTCTCCGGAGTTCTGGCGCGACCCGTCCGAGAGCCGCGAAAGGACCGCCGAACCCGGCCCACCGCGGCTCGGGTAGAATCGTCGTGTGCTGCTGTGTGTGACGGCGAGTCACAAGACCGCCTCCTTCGACCTGCTCGAACGCCTGAGCCGCACCCCCGACGACGTCGCACCCACCCTCGTGGGGCTGACGCCGTGCGTGCAGGGTGCGGTCGTTCTCGCGACGTGCAACCGGTTCGAGGCGTACGTGGAGATCGACGAGCCGGTCACCGCGGCCGGCGCCGTCGGCGTCGAAGCCGTGCTGGAAGCGGTCGAGTCCGCGACCGGTGTTCCCGCCTCCGAGCTCGACGGCGCCTACGCCGTGCACTCGGGCCGACGCGTCGCCGAGCACCTCTTCTCCGTGGCATCCGGGCTCGAATCCGTCGTGTCCGGCGAGGGCGAGATCGCCGGCCAGGTCCGCCGCGCGCTGAAGTCCGCCCGCAAGGACGGCACGACCTCTCCCGAGCTCGAGCGCCTGTTCCAGCGCGCCAGCCAGGCTCAGCGCAAGGTCAAGAACGTCACCGCCCTGGGCCGTGCAGGGCGCTCGCTCGTCCGCCTCGCTCTGGAGCTCGCCGACAGCCGAATCGCCGATTGGTCGGCCGAGCGCGTGCTGCTCGTCGGCACCGGCGCCTACGCCGCCGTCACCCTGGCCACGCTCCGCGAGCGCGGCGCCGAGAACATCTCCGTCTACTCGCCGTCGGGGCGCGCCGAGATCTTCGCCGCGAAGCACGGCATCCGCGCCGTGTCGGCCGACGACTACGCGCGCACGGCCGCACGCTCCAGCCTCCTCATCACCTGCACGACCGCGACGGAGCCCGTCCTCGGCCCCGAGCACCTGCAGCTGCCGGTCGGCGCCGCCGCGATCGGATGCCCTGTCGGCTCGCACAGCCGGCTCGTGGTCGACCTCGGCATGCCGCGCAACGTCGACCCCGCCGTCGCGACGCTCGAGGGCGTCGCCCTGCTCGACCTCGAGACCATCCGCCTGCACGCCCCTCTCGAGGAGCTGCAGGCGACGGATGCCGCGCGCAGCGTCGTCCGCGAGGCGGCGGAGACCTTCCACGTCGTGGGCTCCCGTCAGAGCGTGACTCCGGCGGTCGTCGCCCTCCGCTCGCACATCTTCTCCCTGCTCGACACCGAGATCGACCGAGCGCGCGCCCGCGGCGACGAGGACGGCAGGGTCGAGCAGGCGCTGCGCCATCTCGCCGGGGTGCTGCTGCACACGCCGACCGTGCGCGCCCACGAGCTCGCCGCATCGGGCAAGGCCGACGAGTTCACGTCGGCTCTCGCCTCCCTGTACGGCATCGAGCCGGCGCAGGACGACATCGCCGACGCGGCGAGCGCCTGAGCTCCACCTGCTCTCCACAGGAACCGGGAGAGCACTGGTTCTCCACAGAGTCGCTGCCTCCCGGCACCCGCCGCTCCTCCCCCACCCCTGCCGGTCCTACGGTCGGATGCGTGACAGCGCCGCGTCATCGGCGCAGGATGGGAGGATGCTCGTGTCCCCGGACGTGATCGGAACGATCATCGCTCTCTTCGCCTTCACCCTGACGGTGCTCGGCGGAGTGGCCGGACTGCTCGCGCGACAGTCGCGAGAGCTGGAAGCGCGGTTCGAGAAGATCGACCTGCGGTTCGACAGGATCGATGAACGGTTCGAGAAGGTCGACGCGCGGTTCGAGAAGGTCGACGCGCGGTTCGAGAAGGTCGACGCTCGATTCCAGGAGCTGGAGAGCCAGCTGAGCGACCTGAAGCTCTCCATCGCGCGACTCGAAGGCCCGCTGCCCCGACTGCAGCGGCTCTGACCACGCCGGCCGCTGTGAGGGATGATGGGTTCATGGCCCTTCACATCACCGGAGACACCGCCGCCGACACCCTGCTCACCGAGAGCCCCCTGGCCCTGCTGGTCGGGATGCTGCTGGACCAGCAGGTTCCGATGGAGACCGCGTTCGCCGGCCCCCTCAAGATCGAGCAGCGCACGGGGGCGACGGATGCCGCCGCCATCGCGCACCTGAACCCCGACGAGTTCCTCGAGGCGTTCAAGCAGACGCCCGCCGTGCACCGGTTCCCCGGTTCGATGGCCGCACGCGTGCAGACCCTGTGCCAGGAGCTCGTGGACCACTGGGGCGGCGACGCCGCCGCCCTGTGGACCGAGGGAGACCCTTCGGGCGCCGAGGTGCTGAAGCGCCTGAAGACTCTGCCGGGCTTCGGCGAGCAGAAGGCGAAGATCTTCCTCGCCCTGCTCGGCAAGCAGTACGGCTTCACCGGCGAAGGCTGGCGCGAGGCGTCGGCTCCGTACGGTGAGGAGGGCTCGTACCGCAGCGTCGCCGACATCGTCTCGCCCGAGTCGCTGACGAAGGTCCGCGAGCACAAGAAGGCGATGAGGGTTGCCGCGGCACGGAGCAATGCGACGGAGGAGCGTTGATGCGTGCCGCGGCAAGGTTGAGCAAGCGAAGCGCGTCGAAGCCCATTGAGGCGGAGAAGTGAAGCCGACGGGCGACGACGTCGCCGGTCTCATCGCGCGGTCAAGTCCGGCGATCCGCCGGAGGGATGCCGAGACCCTCACCGCGCTGATGCAGGAGATCACCGGGCGGGAACCTGCGACCTGGGGCACGATCATCGGCTTCGGCTCCTGTCACTACCGCTACCCGACCGGCACGGAGGGCGACAGCGGACTGCTCGGCTTCGCTCCGCGCAAGGCCGCGACAACGATCTACCTGTTCGACGGCGTCGCCGCGCACACCGAGGCCCTCGCCGCGCTCGGACCGCACACGACCGGCGCCGGCTGCCTCTACATCAAGGACCTCGAGCAGATCGACCTCGACGTGCTCCGCGGCATCCTCGAGCGCTCGCTCGCGTGGGTCGAGGCGGGCGGCACCCCCGAGGTGCAGCTCACCCTCACCGGCTGAGCCACAGCATCCGACGCCGAGACCCCCGCGTACCGAACGGCTACGCGGGGGTATCGGCGTCAGGTCGAGGGATCAGCGCAGTCCTGCGAAGAAGGCGCGGATGTCTCCGGCCAGCACCTCCGGACGCTCCAGCGCTGCGAAGTGCCCGCCCTCGTCGAAGCGGCTCCAGTGCACGATGTTCGAGTTGTCGCGCTCGGCGAACACCCGGATCGTCTGGAAGTCGTCGGCGAACACCGCGACTCCGGTCGGCGCCGCGTTGACGGCATCCGATGCCTCGGCGCGTGCGTTCTCCAGGTAGCTGCGGGACATGCCGGATGCCGCGTTGGCGAACCAGTTCACGCTGACCTCCAGCAGGATCTTCTCCAGCGGCACGAGGGAGGTGCCGTTGCCGAAGGAGTTGAACAGCTCGCTGTAGGCGAGCAGACCGACGGGAGAGTCGCTGATGCCGACCGACACCGTCTGCGGCCGGGACGAGTTCATGGTGTTGTAGCCGCCGACCGACTGGAACCACTGCATGTGCTCGAGCCCCGCGTAGTCCTGCGGCTCCAGACGCTCGAACTCGCTCGGGTCGCCGGAGGGGAAGGAGAACAGTTGCAGCACGTGGAGTCCGAGGAAGCCCTCGGGGTTCAGCAGGCCGAGCTCACGGGCGAGCATCGCCCCGTTGTCCGAGCCGTGGATGCCGTAGCTGTCGTAGCCGAGGCCGCGCATGAGCGTGTCGTAGGCCGTGGCGACCCGTGCCGTCGTCCATCCTGCGGCGGACAGCGGCTGGGAGAACCCGTATCCGGGGGCGTCCGGAATGACGACGTCGAACGCGTCCTCGGCGCGTCCGCCGTGAGCGACCGGGTCGACGAGCAGGTCGATCAGCTCGAGGTAGTCGACGGCGGAGCCGGGGTAGGTGTGCGCGAGGAGGAGCGGGGTCGCGCCCTCGTGAGCGGAGCGGACGTGGATGAAGTGGATGCGCTGTCCGTCGATCTCGGTCGTGAAGTGCGGGAAGGAGTTGATCCGCTCCTGCGCGGCCTCCCAGTCGAACGCCCGCCAGGCGGCGACGGCGTCGCGGAGGTAGGAGTTGGGGGTTCCTGCGTCCCAGTCGTCCGTGGGCGACGGCTGGGGAAGGCGCGTGCGGGAGAGCCGGTCGTGGAGATCGGCCACCTCGGCGGCGGAGACGGTGACGGTGAAGGGGCTGAGGGAGAGGGTGTTGTTTTCCATATCTCGACTGTAGGAACGCATTAGGCTGGATTCGTTCCTAATAGAAGAACTTCTTTTCGGAGGACCTCTGTGGCCGATCCGACCGCCCGTCTGCTCGCACTCCTGGCCCTGCTGCAGGCCGAGCCAGAGCGCTCCGGACGCACGCTCGCCTCCCGGCTCGGCGTCTCGACGCGCACCATCCGTCACGACATCGATCGTCTGCGCGAGCTCGGATATCCCGTCGATGCGACGCGCGGCTCCCTGGGCGGATACCGGCTCGGCGCCGGCGGCAAGCTCCCCCCGCTGCTGCTCGACGACGAGGAGGCCGTCGCGGTGACCGTGGGGCTGCGCGCGGCAGCCGGGATCGCCGGGGTCGCGGAGTCCGGCGCCCGCGCGCTGGCCAAGCTCGAGCAGGTGCTGCCCTCGCACCTGCGCCCTACCGTCGATGCGCTGCGGTCGAGCGTCGACAGGGCGCCGGAGAACAACGACACGGATGCTCCCGACCCCGAGGTCGACGCCGCGGCGCTGCAGGCCATCGCCCGCGCGATCCGCGACGAGGAGTGGCTGCGCTTCGACCTCGATGATGCGGCAGTCCTGGTCGAGCCCTACCGCCTGCTCACCTGGCACCGACGCTGGTACCTCGTGGCCCGCGATCCGCAGTCGGGCGAGTGGAGCACGTACCGCGTCGACCGGATGCGCCTGCGGATGCCGACGCACCGCCGCTTCGCCCCGCAGCCGCTGCCCGGCGGCGACTACACCGCGTTCGCGATGCGCACCATCGCGGTGAGCGGCTGGATCGTGCACGCCAGACTCCGCATCGACGCGCCGGCCGAGGCGGTGCTCGACCGCATCCACGCCGCGGTCGGCGTCGTGGAGCCGGTCGACGACAGCCACTGCATCCTCGTCACCGGCGCCGACAGCCTCGACACGGTCGCGACCTACATCGGGATGCTGATGATGGACTTCACGGTCGAGAGTCCGCCGGAGCTGATCCCGCGCCTCCAGCTGCTCTCGGAGCGCTACGCCCGTGCGGTCGCGGGTTCTCCGAAGCCGCCTGCCGTCGACGCCCCGGCGTGACGACGAGACCCCCGTCTGCGGTGAGCGCAGACGGGGGTCTCAGGACGACGGAGGTCGCGGCGACCCCGGCGAGGATGCTCAGGCGCCCTTGAGACGCTCCGCGAGGTACTGGTGCAGCTCATCGATCGAGATGCGCTCCTGCGCCATGGTGTCGCGGTCGCGCACCGTGACGGCACGGTCCTCGAGGGAGTCGAAGTCGATCGTGACGCAGAACGGCGTGCCGATCTCGTCCTGTCGACGGTAGCGGCGGCCGATGGCGCCGGCGTCGTCGAAGTCGACCGACCAGGAGCTGCGCAGCGTCGCGGCGACCTCGCGGGCCAGCGGCGACAGGTTCTCGTTGCGGCTCAGCGGCAGCACGGCGACCTTGACCGGAGCCAGGCGAGGGTCGAGGCGCAGCACGGTGCGCACGTCGGTGCCGCCCTTGGCGTTCGGCACCTCCTCTTCGACGTAGGCGTCGACGAGGAAGGCCATCATCGCGCGGGTGAGACCGAACGACGGCTCGATGACGTACGGGGTGTACCGCTCGCCGGACGCCTGGTCGAAGTACGACAGCGACGAGCCCGAGGCCTCGCTGTGGCTCGACAGGTCGTAGTCGGTGCGGTTGGCGACGCCCATGAGCTCGCCCCACTCCTTGCCCTGGAAACCGAAGCGGTACTCGACGTCGATGGTACCGGCGGAGTAGTGCGCGCGGTCCTCCTCGGGCACGTCGAAACGGCGCATGTTGTCGGCGTCGATGCCCAGATCGATGAACCAGTCCCAGCAGGCCTCGACCCAGTGCTCGAACCACTCCTGCGCCTCGGCGGGCGGGGTGAAGTACTCGATCTCCATCTGCTCGAACTCCCGCGTGCGGAAGATGAAGTTGCCGGGGGTGATCTCGTTGCGGAACGCCTTGCCGACCTGGCCGATGCCGAACGGCGGCTTCTTGCGCGAGGCGGTGAGCACGTTGGAGAAGTTCACGAAGATGCCCTGGGCCGTCTCGGGGCGCAGGAAGTACAGCCCCGACTCGTCGTCGACGACGCCGAGGTACGTCTTCACGAGGCCGGAGAACGCCTTCGGCTCGGTGTACTGGCCCTTGGTGCCGCAGTTCGGGCAGGGCACGTCGGCGAGGCCGTTCTCGGCCTTGCGGCCCTTGCGCGCCTCGAAGTCCTCGATGAGGTTGTCGGCACGGAAGCGCTTGTGACAGCTGAGGCACTCGACCAGCGGGTCGGTGAAGGTCGCGACGTGGCCGGAGGCCTCCCACACGCGCTTGGGCAGGATGATGCTGGAGTCGAGACCGACCATGTCGCCGCGGCCGCGCACGAAGGTCTGCCACCACTGCCGGCGGATGTTCTCCTTGAGCTCCGTGCCGAGGGGTCCGTAGTCCCACGCGGAACGCGAACCGCCGTAGATCTCACCCGCCTGGAAGACGAACCCGCGGTGGCGGGCGAGGGCGATGACCTTGTCAAGACGGGACTGTTCGGCCACGGTGGCTCCAATGGTCGGATGCGGGAGGACGCCCGTGAACACGGGCACTCCATTCTATCCGTGCGTGTTCGTCGCTCCATCCGTACGTGTTCGCGGCCTCGGGCGTGCACTCGCTTCCGCGCTCGGAGTACCGTCGAGGGATGAGCACCGCAGAGCAGACCGGCGAGAACAGCCGTGAGGACACCCGCTTCTTCGGCCAGCCCTGGGCGCTGGTGCACATCTTCGGCGTGGAGATGTGGGAGCGGTTCAGCTTCTACGGCATGCAGGGCATCCTGCTCATCTACCTGTACTACTCGGTGACGCAGGGCGGTCTCGGCATCCCCGAGGCGGTCGCCGGCGGCATCGTCGGCGCCTACGGAGGATCGGTCTATCTGTCGACGATCCTCGGTGCCTGGGTCGCCGACCGCCTGCTCGGCTCCGAGCGCGTGCTGTTCCTCAGCGCGATCGTCATCGTCGCCGGGCACATCGCCCTCGCCGTGCTCCCCGGCGTGCTCGGCGTGGGGGTCGGCCTCGTCCTCGTCGCGCTCGGCTCCGGCGGGCTCAAGGCGAACGCCACCTCGGTCGTCGGCAGCCTGTACAGCGCGGAGGATCCCCGACGGGATGCCGGGTTCTCCCTGTTCTACCTGGGCATCAACCTGGGCGCCTTCATGGGCCCGATCCTCACCGGCATCCTGCAGTCGTCGCTCGGCTTCCACTTCGGCTTCGGCCTCGCGGCCATCGGCATGACCCTCGGTCTCGTGCAGTACTCCTTCGGGCGCCGGAAGCTCCCCGACGCGGCCAGGCACGTGCCGAACCCGCTCCCCGCCTCACGGTACCCGCTGATGTGGATCATCGGCGGCGCCGGCATCCTGCTCGTCGTCGTGCTCGTCCTGACGGGCGTGATCCGGCCGGACAACCTCGCGACGATCGTGATCTTCGGCACGATCATCGCCGCGGTCGCGTACTTCGCCGTGATCCTCGGCAGCCGCCGCGTCGACGGGACGGAGCGCTCGCGCGTCTGGGCGTTCCTCCCCCTCTTCGTCACGAGCGTCGCCTTCTGGTCGCTGTACCAGCAGCAGTTCACGGTGCTCACGGTGTACTCCGACAAGAGGCTCGACCGCTCGCTCTTCGGCTGGGAGATGCCGGTGTCCTGGGTGCAGTCGATCAACCCGGTGTTCATCATCATCCTGTCCGGCGTCTTCGCCGTGATCTGGACGCGCCTCGGCAGCCGCCAGCCCTCCACGCCCGTGAAGTTCGCGCTCGGGGCGATCGTGATGGGCGCCGCGTTCCTGCTGTTCCTCCCGTTCGCCGGGGGCGGCGAGAACTCCACGCCGCTGCTCGCGATCGTCGGCATCCTGTTCGTGTTCACCGTCGCGGAGCTGCTGATCTCGCCCGTCGGGCTCTCGGTGGCCACCAAGCTCGCGCCCGCGGCGTTCCATACGCAGATGGTCGCGCTGTTCTTCCTGTCGATCGCGCTGGGCACGGCGATCTCGGGATGGCTCGTGCAGTTCTACGACCCGAGCGACGAGGTGCCCTACTTCTCGATCCTCGGCGGCATCGCGATCGTCGTCGGACTCGGGCTGCTGCTCGCGGTGAAGCCCGTCCTGCGACTCATGAAGGGTGTCAGCTGAGCCCTACGCGGTGAAAAGGTAGCCGCGCTCGACGTCGAAGCCCGCAAGGTGCAGACCGCGGCCGAGCAGGGCCTCCATCTCGGTGCGCAGACGCAGACGCCACTCGTGCGCTGCGGCGGGGTCGGACTCTCGCAGTCCCTCGATGTCGGCGGGGATCGCCAGCGTCTCGACGACGGTCTCGGCGGTCGGCGGCCGGGCGATGTCGGCGAGCGCCCACTCGACGTCGAGGCGGTCGCTCTCGTCGCCCGCGTCTCCTCCGCCGAAGATGCCGTACACGTTGACCGAGTATCCGGTCGCGCGAGCGCCGAGGACGGTCAGGAAGAAGTGCGCGTTGCGCGCGACCAGCGGATCGAACGTCCAGGTGATGCGGCCCACATCGCGCGAGAAGGCCCACTGGCGCTGATGCTCCTTGAGCTCGCGCCCCCACCCACGACCGCGGTACTCCGGAACGAGCGCCGTGATGTGGGAGTGCATCGCGCGCCGACCGGGCTCGCCGAAGAAGGCGATGGATGCTCCGACCATGCGCTCCTCGTCGCCGTCGCCGTCGAAGAGGCCGACGACGTAGTTGCCGGACTGCTGCAGGGCACGCAGAGTGCCCGCGTCGACGACGCGTTCGGGGCCCCTGATGGAGTCCAACAGGCCCTGGGCGTCGATGATGAGTTCAACGGTGTCGAGATCACGGATGCTGCGCACGGGTCCAGTCTGCCCCCTCTCACGCGGTTCGCGGAACCGCGCCCCGCGGGAAGGCGGTGCCGCCGCCCGCCGCAAGGGACTCCGAGACGATGTCGAGGAACTCCTCCATCATCTCGACGCTCATCTCCGGGAGCATGCCGTCCCAGTACGAGAGCACCGCGCCGCGCCCCTGCATCATGCCCTCCGGTCGGGCGAACGCCCACAGGTGGAGATGCGCGGAGCCGTCGTTGAAGCGGCTGAAGTGGCACCGCGCGACACCGGGGATGCTCTTGACCGCCTCTGAGATGCGCTGCAGGAGGGGCCCGAGCGCGGCGAGCACCTCGACGGGGGCGTCCTCCAGCAGCCAGTGATCGCGCGGAGAGATGGCGCCGATGAACGGCAGACCACCAGGCTCCCAGCCCGCGCGCACCTGCCACAGGTCGTCGTGCCAGATCGTGTGCTCGTCCGCCGTGCAGCTCCCGCAGTTCTCCGGATCGAGCTCGCCGCTGCGCGGCTTCTCGGGAACGAGCATCGGCTCGAGCGGACGCATGACGACGGACTCGTACGCACCGGCCGGGCCCTGCGTCATCCACGATCCGTCCGGCCGCTCGCCGTAGACGAGGCGCCGGTGGAAGGGGGTGTCGGCGGGGTGCTGCTCGATGTCTGCGCTCATCCCCACATGCAAGCACGCCGTCGTGCCTCGGACCACACACGACAGGCGGATGTCGGATGCCGGTGCGACACTCGTGTCATGCAACAGCGCGTCAGCTTCATCACCCTCGCCGTCACCGATCTCGCCCGCAGCAGGGCGTTCTACGTGGAGGGGCTCGGCTGGGAGCCGATCTTCGCCGGAGACGACGTCCTCATGTTCCCGGTCGCGGAGAAGGTGATCCTCTCGCTGTGGTCGGTCGAGGGCTTCACCGCCGAGATCGGCGAGGCCCCGGCCGAGGGGGTCGCCCCGATCACCCTCGCGCACAACCTCGCCACGCCGGCCGAGGTCGACGATGTGCTCGCCGAGGCCGCGCTTCTCGGCGCCCCGGTGAGCCGCGGGCAGCAGCGGGTGTGGGGCGGCTACTCCGGGTACTTCACCGACCCCGACGGCTTCCGCTGGGAGATCGCGGTCAACCCCGGCGAGACCGGGGCATTCGTGCTTCCGGAATGACCGCGACGGATTCGCTCACGACGCGCCTCGCCCCCGCCGAACGCCGATAGCCTGAGCCGATGGGAGAGAACGACGACCGCGCGCGAAGACGGCTCTCCCGCACACCGCCCAAGTGGGCGATCGTCGCGGTGCTGGCCTTCGCCGGACTCTGCTCGTCGTTCATGTTCACGCTCGTCGTCCCGCTGCAGGCCGAGCTTCCGCACCTGCTGAACTCCTCTCGCGAGGACACCACGTGGGTCGTCACGATCACGCTGCTGGTCGCCGCCGTCGCCACGCCGATCTCCGGACGCCTGGGCGACATGTACGGCAAGCGGCGGGTCATCATCGTGCTGCTCGCCCTCCTCATCGTCGGCTCGACGATCGCCGCCCTGTCCGGGTCGATCGTCGGAGTCATCATCGGCCGCGCCCTGCAGGGCGCCGTGACGGGGGTCGTCCCGCTCGGCATCGCCGTGATGCGCGATGCGCTGCCACCCGAGCGACTCGGCACCGCCGTGGCTCTGATGAGCGCCACGATGGGAGTGGGCGGCGCGATCGGGATGCCCGTCGCCGCGATCCTCGCCGAGAACGCCGACTGGCACTGGCTGTTCTGGCTCGCCGCCGCGCTCGGCGCCATCGGCCTCGTGCTCGTCCTCGTCACGGTCCCCCAGGACGTACTCCGCTTCCCCGGTCGACTCGATGTCCTCGGCGCTGTCGGGCTCGCGATCGGATTGACCGGCATCCTCCTCTTCGTCTCCCGCGGCGCGCAGTGGGGATGGACCGCGCCGCTCACCCTCACCTGCATCATCGGGGGCGTCCTGGTGCTGCTCCTCTGGGGCTGGTACCAGCTGCGCACGAAGGATCCGCTGCTCGACCTCCGCGTCGCCGCCCGCCCGGCGGTGCTATTCACGAACATCGCTGCGATCGGCATGGGCTTCGCGCTGTTCGCCTCGAACGTGACGTTCCCCCAGCTTCTCGAGATGCCGGTCGGCTCCGGCTCAGGGTTCGGGCTCGACATGGTGGCGGCGTCTCTCGTGATCATGCCGGCCGGTCTCGTGATGATGGTCATCTCCCCGCTGTCCGGCTGGCTCGAACGCACCGTCGGACCTCGCCCGCTCTTCACCGTCGGCGCCGTCGCGATCGTGCTCGCCTACGTCTTCGTGCTGCTGTGGTCGAGCGAGGTCTGGCACATCTTCGTCGCGAACATCCTCATCGGCGTGGGCATCGGCTTCACGTTCGCGGCCATGCCGATGATCATCATGCGCTCCGTGCCCGCCAACGAGACCGGCGCCTCGAACGGACTGAATGCGCTGTTCCGCTCGGTCGGCACGTCCAGCGCCTCGGCGGTGATGGGCGGAGTGCTCGCCGCGATGAGCGTGCAGGTCGACGGCGTCGCGGTGCCGACCCGCGCGGCCTTCGACGTCTGCTTCTGGCTCGCGATCGCCGCCGGCGCCGTGGCCGTGGTGCTCTCCCTGTTCATCCCGCGGCAGCGCGCGGCAGAGCGGCATCCGTCGCTTCCCGGCTGAGCGGATCCTGCCGTGCGTCGGCGATCAGCCGATCGTGCGCGGGTCGGGGTCGCCGTCGCGCGGTGGACGCAGCCGATCGGGGATCGGCCACGCCAGCGTGAACTGCGCGGTCGCCGGACGGGTCATGTCGCCGAAGTCGTCGATCTTCACGACGATCCGCCCCGGAGCCCCCTCCTCGTCGGGTGTCACCTCGAGGATCCGCACCCGCAGCGGGCGGTCGGCTTCGCCTTCCAGCATCCACGGGTCCGCGAGCCAGGCGATCCCCCGATCCTCCAGCGCGACCTCGGCGTCCAGCCAGTCGACGGGATCGGATGCCGTGCGCCCCAGCACGTCGACGGCGACCCAGTCGTCTCCGTCGGGATGGATCCATCCGAGGAGCTCGCCGTCGTCACGGCGGTGCGGGGTCCAGTCTGCGTAGGGCATCTCCCGATGCTAACCGCCGGATGCCGTGGCCGGCCGAAGGTCAGTGCGTGTACTCCATGAGCTCGACGCCGAGCACGCGGAAGGCGTCGTGCGCCCTCAGCCGGTGCGCGATCGAGAGGTCGTCGAAGCAGACGATGAGCGAATAGGCGACGCCGGCGCGGGGCCCCGCGAGGACTCCGGCCTCGGCGCGGACGCCGCGATCGCGCCCGGTCTTGTTGATGAAGAGCAGACCGTGCGCGTCGTGGTCATGGGCGAACGGGTCGAGGCCCGTCGATGCGGCGACGAGGCTGAGGTCCTGGTTGAGGCTGAGCCACTCCGACACCTGAGCGCTGACGGCCGCATCGACGACCTGGGAGTTCACGAGAGCCGAGAAGAGCCCGGCGAGCTCGCGCGCCGAGCCGACGGACACATGCGGAGCGTCATCGGGGCCCCGCTCATCACGGAACCGGTCGAGCAGCGCCGTGCGGCGCAGCCCCAGCGATTCGATGCGCTCGCGCACCCGATCGTGTCCGACCTTCTGCAGGAGCGCGTTCACGGCGATCGGGTCACCGGCCGTGGCGGCGAGCACGGCGAGGTCTTCCAGCGGCAGCGCGGGGGCGTGCAGATGACGCCACAGGCCCGAGGTCGACACCTGATCCACCGCGGTGCGATCGACGATCTCGAGCGGGTCGAGCGTTCCGGCCTCGAACCCCGCGGCGACCTCGATCAGCAGGGGCACCACGCCCAGCCCGGCCACGGGCATCGTCACATGGTCGTCTCCGGAGAGGACGTGCACGTGGCTGTCGAGGTCGACGACGTGCACCGACACCTGCGCCCCGGCATCCGCCAGCGCCTCGAGTGCGCGCAGCGTGGAGGTGAACGACCGCCGACCGGCGGCGGCACGACGCGGCAGGCGCCGACTGGTGCGCTGGGAGCGGCGCAGCATCGCCTGCGACGGCCCTTCGACAGGCTCGGGAGCGCCCACGCGTGATCCTTACGGGGGGTGGATTGGCGGGAAGCCGCGGGATGCACTCCTCGCAGCACGGATATCGTAACCCCCGCGAGTGAGGAACCCTCACAAACTCCGGAGATTGGTCATCAGATCGTCACATGCGCGGCGTGCGCAGCGTCAGAAGTCCGTCACGCTGCGCACGCGGGCGCTCACCAGATGGTGACGCGGTCGCCCTCGGGCAGCCACAGGGCGTCGTCGGAGGTGACCCCGAACGCCTCGTAGAACGCGTCGATGTTGCGCACGATCTGATTGCAGCGGAACTCGTTCGGCGAGTGCGGGTCGATCGTGAGCAGGCGCAGCGTCTCCGCCTCTCGGCTCTTCTGCTGCCACACCTGGCCCCACGACAGCAGCAGTCGCTGCACGCCGGTGTACCCGTCGATGACGGGCGCCTCGGCGCCCCCGAGTGAGAGCTCGTACGCCTTCAGCGCGATGCCGAGTCCGCCCAGGTCGCCGATGTTCTCGCCGATCGTGAGCGCTCCGTTGACGTGGTGCTCGGCGTCGAGTCCCTCGGGGACGAGCGCGTCGTACTGTGCGATGAGGGCCTTGGTGCGCTCCTCGAACGCCGAGCGGTCGGCATCCGTCCACCAGTCCTCGAGCTTGCCGTCGCCGTCGTAGCGGCTGCCCTGGTCGTCGAATCCGTGACCGATCTCGTGGCCGATGACCGCGCCGATGCCGCCGTAGTTCGCCGCTGCGTCGCGCGAAGCGTCGAAGAAGGGGTACTGCAGGATCGCCGCGGGGAACACGATCTCGTTCATCGACGGGTTGTAGTACGCGTTCACCATCTGCGGAGGCATGTGCCACTCGGTGCGGTCGATCGGCGTGCCGACCTTGTCGATGTGGCGGTCGTGCTCGAAGATCGCGGCGCGGCGGACGTTGCCGAACAGGTCGGCGCGGTCGATCGCGAGGGAGGAGTAGTCGCGCCACACCTCGGGGTGTCCGATCTTCGGGGTGAAGGCGTCGAGCTTGGCGAGGGCGCGCTCACGGGTCTCGGCGGTCATCCACTCGAGCTCGGCGATGCTCTGCCGGTACGCCTCGATCAGGTTGTCGACGAGCTCGTCCATCGCGGCCTTGGCCGTCGGCGGGTAGTGCCGCTCGACGTAGACCTTGCCGATCGCCTCGCCCAGCGCGCCCTCGGTGACGGACACTCCGCGCTTCCAGCGCTCGCGGATCGTCGGGACGCCGGACAGCTCGGTGCCGTAGAACGAGAAGTTCTCCTGCACGAGGTCGTCGGTCAGGTACGGGGCGGCCGCGTGCACGACCTGCGCACGCAGCCACGCCTTCCAGTCGTCGAGGCGCTCGTCGGTCAGCAGCGCGCCGAGCCCCTCGAAGAAGCTGGGCTGCGAGACGACCGCCTCGGCGAGCGCGACTGGGTTGGACGGGCTGACCGCGTCTCGCCACGCGCCGAGATCGACGCCCACGAGCTCCTGCAGCTCGGTCCAGGTCTTGAGGTTGTAGGTCTCCACGGCATCGCGGCTGCGCACGTTGTCCCAGTGGTGCCCCGCGAGCTCGGTCTCGAGGGCGATGGAGCGCTCCGCCTCGGACGCTGCGTCGGAGACGCCGGCGAGAGCGAGCAGACGCTCGAGGTGCTCGCGGTACTTCGCCCGCGTGTCTTCGAAGGTGTCGAGGCGGTAGTAGCTCTCGTCGGGCAGCGACAGACCACCCTGCAGCAGCACGGGGACGTAGCGCTCGGGGTCGCCGGGGTCGCCGTCGACGTACAGTCCGATCAGGTGGGCGCGACCGTCGCGGTCGTACGCGCCAGCGACGCGCAGGAACGCGGGGATGCCGTCGATCGCGTCGATCTCGGCGAGGGTGTCGGCAAGCGGGGTCACGCCCGCCGCGGCGATGCGGTCGGCGTCCATGAAGCTCGCGAACAGGTCGCCGATCTTGCGTGCGAGGGTGCCGTCGGCGGCATCCTGCGACTCTTCGATGATGGCCCTGACGTCTTTCTCGGCCTGCTCGGCGAGGAGGTGGAAGGACCCCCACCGCGCCTTGTCGCCCGGGATCTCGGTGCGGGACAGCCACGCGCCGTTGACGTGGCGGTACAGGTCATCCTGCGGACGGATGTCGGAGCTGAACTCTTCGGTGGCCAGGCCAGAGGGGAGGACGTCTGTCATGCGAACAGCCTATGCGGCGACGCCGACATCGGGCGCCGTTCAGTCCCGCTCCTGCGCCGCCCCGTACGGCAGCAGCACGTTCATGCGGAACCCGTCCGCGGTCAGCTCGGCGACGACGTCCCCGCCGTGGGCGCGGGCGAGACCGCGGGCGATCGAGAGCCCGATCCCCGACCCCGACGACACGAGACCGTCGCCGGACGTCGTGCGCGAGGCATCCGCACGCCAGCCGATGTCGAACATCCGGTCCAGATCCTCGACGGCAACCCCCGCCCCGTGGTCGAGGATCCCGAGCACCAGGCCGCGGCTGGCACCCTCCGACGCCGTGATGACGATGTCAGTCCCCGCGGGGGCGTGCGCGACCGCGTTCATGAGCAGATTGCCGATGATCCGCCCCAGCTGGTGCGGATCCGCCCACAGCACCTGACCGGCGATCCCCCGCTCGACGATGCGCAGCCCCCGGCGCTCGGCGGCCGCGCCGACATCGGCGACGGCATCCGACACGATGTCCAGGAGCCCCACCTGCTCGGTGCGCAGCTGCACCGCACCCGCCGTCAGCTTCGACAGCTCGAAGAGATCGTCGACCATGCGGCTCATCGTCTCCACCTGCGCCCTCACCTCTCCGGCGAAGCGCTCCGGCGCATCGGCGGCCCCCGCCTCGACAGACTCCGCGAGCGCGCGGACGGCCGTCAGCGGCGTGCGCAGATCGTGCGAGATCCATGCGAAGAACCGTCGCCGCGCCGAGTCCAGCTGCTCCAGCTCCGCCCTCGCCGCCTCCACCTTCGCGGACACGGCCGCGAGCTGGGCGGAGAGATCGTCGATCTCGCTCCACCCCGACGGCTCCGCCTCCACCACGTCGCCGCCGCCCACCCGATCGAGCGATGCGGCGAACCTGCCGAGCGACGACCGCGCCGCGCGGGCGACGATCCATCCCACGGCGAGCGCGAGCGCGAGGGAGACGCCGAGGACGACGACGAGCACCGTCAGGTCGTGCACGGAGATGTACATCTCGATCGAGATCGCGAGGACGGATGCCGTCATCGCCGCCGTGCCCGCGCACGCCACCACGAGGAACTGGGCGGTCGTGGTGCGGCGACGCAGCAGTCGGAGCGCCAGGAGCGCGACGGCGGCCACGACGGCCGCGCACAGGATGCCGGTCATCACGATGAGGGCGACGTCTCCCGCCGCGAGCGCCATCATCCCGCCCTCCCCTGCGGCGAGAAGAAGTAGCCGACGCCCCACTCGGTGTGCAGGTGCTGCGGACTCTGCGGATCGGGCTCGATCTTCTCCCTGAGGCGCCGCACGTGCACGGTGACGGTGGCGCCGTCGCCGACGGTCCACCCCCACACCTCGCGCAGGATCTCGTCGCGACCGATCACGCGGTCCGGGTTGCGGACGAGGAACACGAGGAGGTCGTGCTCGCGCGCCGTGAGGACGACCTCGACCCCGCGCACCCACACGCGACGGCGCACGGGGTCCACCCGGAAATCCCCGGCGACGATCTCCGCCGCCGACCCCGCGACGCGAGCGCGACGCACGAGCGCGCCGACGCGCAGCAGCAGCTCGCGCAGGGAGAACGGCTTCGCGAGATAGTCGTCGGCGCCGGCCTCGAGCCCGTCGATGCGGTCCTCCACCTGCCCCAGCGCCGTCAGCATCATGATCGGGACGTCGGAGATCGAGCGGATCTCACGGCAGAGCTCATCGCCGCTGATGCCCGGCAGCATCCGATCGACGATCACGAGGTCGGGAGGGCCGGCCGAGATGGCCCTCCTCGCGGCGATCCCGTCGCCGTAGGCGGAGACGGCGTAGCCGTTGGCGCGCAGGTACGCGTCGACCGCTCCTCTGACGGTCGGGTCGTCCTCCACGACGACGACGCGGGCGGCCTCCTCCATGCGGTCGACACTAGTCGCGGGGCGAGCACGGCCAGCCCGTTCCTTACGATCCTGAAAGGACTCCCCTTTCGCGCGGCCCCGCTCCGTAGCGTGCTCGGCAGTGCAATCAGCCGCGGCACCCGCCGCACAGCGAACAGGAGAATCCCATGCGCACGACCGCTCTCGCCGCCACAGCGGCACTCGTCCTCGCCCTCTCGCTCAGCGCCTGCAGCTCGCCAGGCGCCGACAGCGGAACGAAGCCGGAGCCCTCGATGTCGCAGAGCGCCTCCATGGGGATGGAGCGGACCGGAGACTTCGCCGGCCTCAGCGACAAGACCGTGAAGGGCTCGGTGTCGGCGTCCGACGGGATGCTCGTCCTGTCGGACTTCTCCTCCGACGAGGGACCCGACCTGCACGTCTACCTGACGAAGGGGACCGATGAGGCCGCCGTCTCGGCAGGGGTGATGGTCGACGCGGTGTCCTTCGACACCGCGTCGCAGACCTTCACGCTGAAGGACGCCGACATCGCCGACTACACCTACGTCGTGATCCACTGCGACAAGGCCAAGGCGGTGTTCGGCGCCGCGAAGCTGTCATGAGCGGCGGCGGACGTCGCCTCGCCCTCGCCTCGTCGCTGCTCGGCGGCGCGGCGAGGGTCGCCGTCGGGGTGCTCTGGCTCCTGGAGGGGATCCTGAAGTACCGCGCGGGGTTCGGCGCGGCCGATATCGAGCTCGTCGCCAGGAGCACCGCAGGCAACAGCAGGACGCCCTGGTGGTTCGCGCCCCTCGGCGGCGCGATGGACAGCGCGGCGGGCCTCTTCGGGGTGGTGATACCGGCGCTCGAGACGCTGCTCGGCGCGCTTCTCCTCGTCGGCCTGATGACGAGTCCCGTCGCGCTGGCGTCGATCGGGACGCTGATGCTCTACTGGGCGTCGGACCAGCTGATCGCCCAGTATCCCGTGATGGTAATGCTGTCGGCGCTCGTGCTCGTGCTGCCGTCGGCGGGACGGTTCGGGGTCGACGGCTGGTGGCGGAGACGTCGGAACGCCCCTCGACGAGACCCGGGCTGAGCGCTCAGCCCCTGCGTCGGATGCCGAAGCGGCGGCGCTTCGGCATCGCGGGAGCCTGGGCGATCGGGCGCGCCGCCCTTCGGTCCGCCCACGCGATGACCTCCGCATCGATGTCCCGCGGCTGCGTGACCACGGGCGGGCCGCCCTGCAGCTGCCGTCTCGCCTCCAGCACCCGGCGGTTGAAGTCCGCGAGCACGTCGCGCACATCGGCCTCGCGGCCGAGGAGGTCGAGCTGATCGTCCAGCTCGCGGTCCTCGGCGCGGAGGAGGATGGCCGGAGGGCCGAGCCCCGTGAGGTTCTCGGTCTCGATCTTCCGGCGGATCCACCAGTCGGGATCGTGGTGGTCGCCGAGGCCCTCGATCGGCTTCCCCGCGCCCGGGAGGTCGTCGAAGTCGCCCCGGCGGATCGCGACCTGGATCGCGCTCTCGATGTAGGCGGCCCGGTCGACCGCCGCGGCGGCTCCGGGTGGCGTACCGGTGTCAGCCTCGGCATCCGCGTCCGCCTCGCCGCTCTGCTGACGCGCTCGATATCTCGCTGCCGCTTCTCGTGGATCGCTCATGTGCACCTCCGACTGCTCTCCAGCGTACGACGGCGGCGCAGTCAGGGCGCGGAGATGCGGTGTCCCCGCCAGCGCCTAGGCTCTGAGGGTGACCAGGCCCGCCTCTCTGAACCGCGACATCCTGCGGCTCGCGGTGCCGGCGCTGGGCGCGCTGATCGCCGAGCCGGCCTTCCTCATCGTCGACGCCGCCCTCGTCGGCCACCTCGGCACCACACCGCTCGCCGGGCTCGGCATCGCGGGAGCCGTCCTGCAGACGATCGTCGGGCTCATGGTCTTCCTCGCCTACTCGACCACCCCCGCCGTCGCCCGGAGGTTCGGCGCGGGCGCGCCGGGAGACGCCGTCTCGGTCGGCGTGAACGGCATGTGGCTGGCCCTCGGACTCGGAGCCGTGCTCGCCGTGATCGGCGCCGTGTCGTCGCCCTGGCTGGTGTCCCTGTTCGGGGCGAGCGACGCCGTCGCGGCTCAGGCCGACGACTACCTCCGCATCTCGATGTGGGGTCTGCCGGCGATGCTGATCGTGTTCGCGGCGACCGGGCTGCTGCGCGGCATGCAGGACACGGTGACGCCGCTGTGGATCGCGGGGCTCGGGTTCGGCGCCAACGCCCTGCTGAACGTCCTCTTCATCTACGGCTTCAACTGGGGCATCGCAGGATCGGCCGTCGGCACGGTGACCGCGCAGTGGGGGATGGTCGCCGCCTACGTGCTGGTCGTGCGGCGCCTCGCGACGAGGCACAGCGCCTCCCTGCGGGCGCAGCGCGACGGCATCCGCGGCACGGCCAGGTCGGGAGGCTGGCTGTTCCTGCGCACGGTGAGCCTGCGGGTGGCCCTGCTCGCCACCGTGGGCATCGCGACGGGCATCGGCACCACGGAGCTCGCCGGCTGGCAGATCGTCTTCACGATCTTCTCGGCCGCGGCCTTCGCTCTCGATGCGCTCGCGATCGCCGCTCAGGCACTGATCGGCAAGGAGCTCGGCGCCGGAGACGAGCGCAGGGTGCATCGCGTGCTCGCGCGCACCGTCGCGTGGGGCGCCTGGTTCGGCGTGATCGTCGGCGCCGTGATCGGCGCGCTGTCCGGGGTGCTCGGGATCCTGTTCACCGGCGACCCGGAGGTCGCGTCCCTGGTCCAGCCCGCCCTCATCGTGCTCGCCGTCGCACAGCCGATCGCCGGGGTGGTCTTCGTCCTCGACGGCGTGCTGATGGGCGCCGGTGACGCCAGGTATCTGGCGGTCGCGGGCGGCCTCAACCTCGTGCCCTTCCTCCCCGCGCTGTGGATCATCTCGGCGAGCGGTGTCGACGGCAGCGCCGGGCTCGTCTGGCTCTCGGTCGCCTTCTTCGGCGTCTACCTCCTCGCCCGCCTCGGCACGCTGGGCTGGCGGGTGCGCTCGGGGCGCTGGGTCGCGGTGGACGCATGAGCGGATGGCCCGGCGATGCGGATGCTGTCATCCGCCGGATCCGTGCGGAGCTGGCCGCCGCGGACGACCAGCTCGGCGGCCTCGACGCCGTCCGCATCTCCGCCGACCTGCGCGGAGACGACCTCGAGCAGCTGACGTTCGAAGCGAGCGGCGTGGCCCTGCAGCTGCGACGACAGCCCTCGGCGACGCCTCCGCCCGGCATCGCATCAGCGCATTCCGACAGGACCGCCGCCACCGCGATCCGGTCTCGACGCCCGGGGATCGCGCGACGGGTGAGGCTGATCGCGGCGCAGGCGCGCGTCGACGGCATCCCGCTCACGGTCGACGTGGAACTCCTCGACCTGCCGATCGATTGGCTCGAGTACGAAGAACCGTCGGATCCGACCCGGCCGGAGACCGTCGTCGGCATCGACGTCCGAGACGACGAAGGCGTGCGCGGCGCGCTTTCCGCGTCGATACGCAGCAACGACATCGGCCCCCTGTTCGAGCGCATCGCCCGCGCGGCGCTCGAGGCAGATGGCGTGGACATCCGTTCGGTGCGAATCGACCTTCGTCAGGACGGAGCCGACGGCATCCGCATCGCCGCCCGTGTCGGCGTGCGATGGAAGCTGCTCAGCGCATCCGCGCGGATGCGCGCACGCCTTCGGATCAGCCCCGATGCGGTGGTCACCGTGCGCGACCTCGGCGTCAGCAGCCGCAACCCGATCGTCGCGCTCGCGCTGTTCGCCGCACGCACGCAGGTGCGCGCCCAGATCGGCCGGACCCTCGATCTGAACGACGAGACGTCCTCGTCGGGTGTCCGACTGCACGACGTGCGCCTCACGGCCGGCCGCGACCTGAAGCTCTCGGCCCGCGTGGGGAAGTCGGTGTCGTCCCGACGTCGATGAGCTCAACCCGCGTGTCTCCTGCACAACTCGTACATGGTCACCGCGACCCCGGCACTCGCATTGATCGGCACGGTGGATCCGTGCTGACGCGGGTCGCGGTGGACGCCTGAGTCCCCGACTCCTCGCCCACAGCCGGGGCCGACGCACGACTTCTCCACACGCTCGCGGATGTCCGGAATCCGTCACATCTGTGTACCGCGCATCCCTGCCACGCTCGTCGTGAGCGCAGCAGAATGGGAGGGTGCTCGCGATGAACGAACCTCAGGTCTGGACGCTGATCGGCGTCTTCGCCGCCGGACTGTTCGGGATGCTGACGATCATGTCCACGATGTTCGTCCGCATCATCCGCACCGAGATCGGCGGACTCCGCAGCGAGATCCGCGGTGACATGAACGAGCTCCGCGCCGAGATCCGCGGTGACATGAACGAGCTCCGCGCCGAGGTGAAGGGCGACATCGCCTCCCTGCGCGGCGACATCCGCACCCTCGACCGTGATGTCAACTCGCTCATGAAGAACACCTTCGGCATCGACCGCGACTGATTCAGGCGAGGCGCCTCAACCCGCGTACCTCCGGCACCACTCGTACATGATCACAGCGGCCGCGGCGCTCGCGTTGATCGATCTCGTCGAGCCGTACTGGGTGATCTCGATGTGCGCGGATGCTGCGGCGAGCGCTTCGGGGGAGAGCCCCGGCCCCTCCTGACCGAAGAGCAGCACGCACCGCTCGGGAAGCTCGGCGTGGTCGACGGGCACCGCGCCGTCGACGTTGTCGACGGCGATGATCGGGAGGCCCTCGGCCTCGGTCCAGGCGGTGAAGGCCTGCACGTCCTCGTGATGCACCACGTGCTGGTACCGGTCGGTGACCATGGCTCCGCGCCGGTTCCAGCGGCGGCGTCCGATGATGTGCACGGTGTCTGCGAGGAAGGCGTTGGCGCTGCGCACGATCGAGCCGATGTTCATGTCGTGCTGCCAGTTCTCGATCGCGACGTGGAACGGATGCCGGTGCGTGTCGAGGTCGGCGACGATCGCCTCCATGCGCCAGTAGCGGTACCGGTCGACGACGTTCCGGGTGTCGCCGACGGCCAGCAGCTCGTGGTCGTACTGCTCCCCCGTCGGCCACGCCGACTCGCCACCCGGCCAGGGTCCGACGCCGTATCCCGGCTGCGTCGCCGATCCTGTCGGCGTCTCGGCGCTCTGCTCGTCCATCCCGCCAGGCTATCCGGCACTGAGTCCGTCGACGTCCCGCGACGACCGACTATTTAGGTGGACCGAAAAATCCGCTACGATTTCGGCATGCCTAAAAATTCCGCGATCGAGGACGCCCCCGCCGTACGGACCACCGCTCCGCGCAGCCTCTGGCTCCTCGGGCCCGCGCTCGTTGCCGGAGTCGCGTACCTCGACCCCGGCAACGTCGCGAGCAACATGACCGCCGGCGCCCAGTACGGGTACCTGCTGGTCTGGGTCGTGATCGCAGGCAACGTGATGGCGTGGCTCATCCAGTACCTGTCCGCCAAGCTCGGCGTCGTCACGGGGCAGAGCCTCCCCGAGATGCTGGGGGCCCGCCTGCGTCGACCGTGGGCGCGGCGCGCGTACTGGCTGCAGGCCGAGCTCGTGGCGATGGCGACCGATCTCGCCGAGGTCATCGGCGGGGCGGTGGCGCTGAACCTCCTGTTCAACGTGCCGCTGCTGCTCGGCGGCCTCATCACCGGCGCGGTCTCGATGGTCCTGCTCGCGGTGCAGAGCCGCCGAGGACCCCGCCACTTCGAGTTCGTGATCATCGGCCTCATGGCGATCATCACCATCGGCTTCGTCGCCGGCGTGTTCGTCGCACCCCCGGACCCGGCGGGGGTCGTGGGCGGACTGGTCCCCCGCTTCGAGGGCACGGGTTCGGTGCTCCTCGCGGCATCCATCCTCGGCGCGACGATCATGCCGCACGCGATCTACGCGCACTCCTCCCTCGCCCGCGACCGGTTCGGCTCCGCGGCGTCGCACGCCGAGACCGAGGCTGTCCGGACCGAGACCTCGCGAATCCGCCGACTGCTCACCGCCACCCGCTGGGACGTGTCGATCGCGATGGTGATCGCTGGCTCCGTGAACCTCGGCATCCTCCTCCTCGCCGCGACCAACCTCGCGGGCGTCGCAGGAACCGACTCCCTCGAGGGAGCGCACGCCGCCCTCGCCGCGAGCCTCGGCCCCGTCGTCGCGACGTTCTTCGCCGTCGGGCTCCTCGCCTCCGGTCTCGCCTCCACCTCGGTCGGCGCCTATGCGGGCGCGGAGATCATGCACGGTCTGCTGCACGTGCGCGTGCCGCTGCTCGCCCGACGGCTCGTCACGCTCATCCCTGCGCTCGCCATCCTGTGGGCGGGGGTCGACCCGACGCTCGCGCTGGTGCTGAGCCAGGTGGTGCTGTCGTTCGGCATCCCGTTCGCGCTCATCCCCCTGGTGGCGCTCACCGCGCAGCGGCGCACCCTCGGCCCGTGGGCCAACCGCGTGTGGACGACGGTCGCGGGGGTCACGGCCTCCGTGCTCCTGATCGCGCTGAACGGCGCCCTGCTCTGGCTGGTGCTCACGGGGGCGTGAGTCCGGCTCGCGCTCGGCGGTTAGGCTCGAAGCCATGACTGCCGAAGCCAAGGTCCGCCTGCTCACCTGGATCGGCATCGCGACCGGCCTGGCCGGAGGACTCCTCATCGCCTTCCCGAAGACGCTCCCGGTCGGCGGCCCGTGGGTGCAGCTCGGACTCGGCATCGCGACGCTCGTGCTGGCGTTCCGCGCGCGCAAGATCGGCATCGCCGACATCGAGGGCTTCGACGGACGCCTGTCGCTCGCGGCCGCACTGCTCGGATTCCTCGTGGTGTTCTTCGCCGGACAGGTCGCCTTCGGCATCCTCGTCGACGTCGCGAACTGACCGCCGACGCGTAGGCTGAGACCGTGGCATCCCCGGCAGCTGACGACTATCTGAAGACCGTCTACGCGCACACCGAATGGCAGGATGCTCCCATCACGCCGTCGGTGCTGGCCGCGAAGCTCGGGATCGCCCCCTCGTCCGTCACCGAGATGGTCAAGAAGCTCGCGGCGGCGGGCCTCGTCTCGCACGTGCCCTATGGAGCGGTGCGGCTGACCGATGCCGGCACCGCACGCGCCCTGTCGATCATCCGCAGGCACCGACTGATCGAGACCTGGCTGGTGCGGGAGTTCGGCTACGGGTGGGACGAGGTCCACGACGAGGCCGAGGTGCTCGAGCACACGATCAGCGACCGGCTGCTCGAGGGCATCGATGCGCGGCTCGGACGCCCGCGGTTCGATCCACACGGCGACGCGATCCCGGATGCCGACGGCGCGGTCATCCGCGAGCCGTTCGTCCTGCTCGCGGATGCCGTCGAGGGCCATGTCGGCCGCGTCCTCCGGGTCAGCGACCAGGACCCGGAGATCCTGCGCGCGGTCGAGGCCGCGGGCGTCGCGGTGGGGGTCGAGGTGTCGGTGACCGCCGGCGGCTTCTCCGTCGACGGCACGGAGGCCGAGATCGCGCACGCGGCCGACGTGATCTGGCTCACGTCCTGAGACCACGCACGAGAACCCCCACTCATGGGGAGTTCTCCCCTGCGCGCATCCGCCCCGAGCCTCATAGAGTGGAGGACGAACCGGGGGGTTGCTTCATGTCTGAGGATTTCAGCATCACGCAGATGGTGCTGTCGACGCAGCGCACCGAGCTCGAGGTCTCCGCTCGGGAGCTCGACTCGAAGATGAGCGCGGCGCATTCGGCGGAGACCGGAGTGCAGGCGCCGGTCGGTCGATCGTCCCTGCGGGAGATGCTCGAGGGCGCGATCGGCGAGACCCGCGCGCTCGTGCAGATCGGACAGGATGACGTGATGAAGATCTCCGGTCGGATCCAGCAGCTGGAGACCCAGACCGCCGATCTCGATCTGCGACTCGGAGCCGGCTGGGAGGATCTCCCCCTGTGACCACCTCACCCAAGGGCCACCCGTTCGAGCACATCGACTACGACGTGGGGCAGATGAACAGCCTGCACGGTCACCTCGAGGATGCCGCGGACGAGGTCGCCACCATGCAGCTCGTGCTGCGCAACCTCACCGACAACCTGGAAGGGCGGGGGCAGGCACTCGACCGCGCGAAGAGCATGGCGGGCGACGTCGCCGCCGCGTTCGCCTCCCCGGCCGCGCGCATCCGACGCATCAAGGGCATCGTCCTCGCCTACGGTCGGGGCGCCGAGGAGCACGGCGGTCGGGCGAATCAGCTGATGGCGACGGTCACCGCCGCCCAGGCATCCGCCGAGACGGCGAGAGCGGACCTCACGGATGCGCAGACGGAACTGAGCACCTGGCAGCGCAGCGACGAGTACGCAGCATGGAGCTCAGGTGAGGAGACCGCCACGCCGTCGACATCGCTGCGCGCGAGGGATGAGCGCTATCGCGAGGCCGTGTCATCGGCCCAGACGAGCAGCTCCAGCGCCTCCGCGGATCTCGAGGAGGCGTGGGCGAGCTGGGAACGGTCGTTCGAGTCCTGGGACGACGCATACGCCCGGGCCGTCACGGCGCTCGCCAGCGTCGATGACGACTACGTCTCCGCCGCGGACGTCGCCACCCTCGCCTCTCTCGCCGATGCGGACTCCCCTGCCGAGGTCGCAGCAATCTGGGACACCCTGACGGACGCGCAGAAGGAGCACTGCATCCAGACGTATCCCGGATTCATCGGGAACCTCGAGGGCGTGCCCTACGAGTATCGGATCGCGGCGAACACGAGGATGCTCGAGCAGGCCGACGGAGTGGAGTGGGGGGAGCCGCTCGACACGACCATCGATCGGCTGCTGACGGAGTACCGCGAGCGCGACGGGCTCCCCATCGCGCTCAACCTCTGGGACAAGAATCAGCCCACCGCCGCTGTCCTCTACGTCGACGGCTACTCCTTCGACCCCGAGAACCCCACCGATCCGCTGAACGGGGTCGAGAACCTCAACGTGCTGATCGGGGGCATGATGAGCGAAGCCGGCCAGATCCGTGACTGGTCGCAGAGCGCACGGGATCTCAACGCCGTGACCAATGGGAAGTCGGCCACGATCGCATGGTTCGGCTACGACACCCCGAACTTCGCGACGGTGGGCAGTTCCGAGCAGGCGAGGGTCGGCGCCGAACTGCTCACGAACGCACTCCGCGGGCTCGACCTCGCTGCGCCCGAGGGTGCGAGGACGACAGTGATCGCTCATTCCTACGGGACGACCACGGCATTCCTGGCGGTGGGCAGCGCAAGCGACAACCTCGGCGTCGACAACCTGATCTCCCTCGGATCCGCAGGTCTCACCGACCAGGCGCTCGGCGAGGATCCCGGCAGGGGCATGGACTTCTCCGGCACCGCCCTGTTCGCGACGCGGGGGCCGAACGACTGGGTCTCCCTTCTCGGCCGCACCTTCTCGGACCACTCGATCGACCCCGACAGCCTCGAGGGCGTCACGACCTTCCAGAGCGACGGCGAGCATCTCGCCGACGGGTCGTATCTGGACTACACGCCCGGGCACGGCACGCATTCCGAGGCGAACCTGCCGATCGGCGCGGTCGTGAACGACGGCGGCTACCTGCAGGACGGCAGCGAATCCTTCGCGAACATCGCCAACATCATCAACTATGGTGAGCCGTTGACGACAGATGATCGGTGACGGTGTGCGGACTTCGAGAAGCAGGCGACGTGCGAGCTCGGTGCTCGCAGTGATGGGAGTGATCATCATGACCGGATGCACGGTGAGCGAGCCCGCTCCGAGCGGGAGCTCCCTGTTCGACGAGGCCGAGGCGAACTACCTCCGCTATCGCGGATTCGTGAACGAGCTCCAGTCCACTCTCTCCACGGAGGACTGGGAGATCGGACAGCTCGGCGTGTACGGGATGCAGCCGGTCGAGTGCGATGAGGCCGGTCAGTACCGGTTCGACCTCAACCGCAGCATCGCCCTCGACGGTGCGCAGCGCGAGGCCTATGCCGACACGGTCGAGGGGTTCCTCTCCGACAATGACATGTCGCCGCGGCGAAGCGTTCTCGGCGAAGACGACCAGGAGGGTCAGCTCATCCAGGTCACCGTGCGCGACGAGGGCGACTTCTCGCTCCTGCTCGTCGAGATCCGGCAGGACGGACGGGTCAGGATCGCCGCCGAGACCACCTGCTGGCCCGGCGACCGTGACGAGCTCAGCACGCTGCTCTTCCACGGCGAGCGCCTCGGCGCCGGCTACCTGCCGACCGATGTCGAGTCCCCTGCCGATCCGCTCTTCTTCGGGATCACCCCGGGTGAGCCGCAGTTCGTTCGCGAGACGTCGGCGACGACGGAGACCCCCGCGCCTTAGCATCCGGTCCGGTCTGCGGTGCGCCGCGCCGCCCCGGCATCCTCTGCGCTCCGGGGATGCCGACTTCCGCGTACCGTCAGGTCAGGGGGTGTCAATTGTTTCCACTTTTGTGCAAGACTCTGAAAACAATTATCACCCCGCTCGAAAGAGGACTCGATGAAGAGACGCCCCCTCGTCGCCGCGACGGCTGCGCTGCTGATGGTCGGAGCGCCCGCTGCCATGGCGGCGGCAGCCCCCGACACGGAACTCCTTTACTCCTACGTCAAGAACGCCGACGGCACGTACGGCTACGGCGACAAGCCGGTGTACACGTATCCGGGCTCCGGCGTCCAGGTCACGGTCCCCACCGCCCTCGCCCCGGAGAACCGTCGCTTCTCCAGCGCGTGGGTCGCGACGATCGGCAACCTGAACTTCGGCAAGCCGACGAGCGCCGCCGACTTCGACGCGAAGTACGACGCGGTGCTCGACGACTTCGAGGCGTGGAACATGAACGCCGTGATCTTCCAGGTGCGCCCGCTCCTCGATGCGTACTACCCCTCGGAGATCAACCCCTGGTCCGAGTTCGTCTCGGGCGCCCAGGGCACGGACCCCGGCTACGACCCGCTGGCCCGGATGGTCGAGGCGACCCACGCCCGCGGCATGGAGTACCACGCCTGGCTCAACCCCTACCGCGTGACCAACACCAAGATGACGGCGGCGAGCATCCTGTCGGCGCTGAAGCTGACGGCGGATCAGGTCAAGGCGCTCACGACGACCGAGTACATCGCCGCCCTCAACGCGGCCGGAGTCCTGGCCGATGACAACTTCGCCGTGCAGCATCCCGACCTCGTGCTGTCGTTCGACGAGAAGCTCTTCCTGAATCCGGGGCGACCGGAGGTCCGGGACTACGTCGCGGCATCCGTGGCGGAGATCGTCGCGAACTACGACGTCGACGCGATCCACTTCGACGACTACTTCTACCCGTATCGGATCAGCGTCAACGGAGCGAACGTGTTCTTCGGCGACGCCGGGGAGGACAGGGCGACGTTCGAGCAGTACGGCCTGGCCGCCGGCTACGCGGACACCGTCGCCGGCGTCGAGCAGTGGCGGCGCGACAACGTCACGGCGCTGATCACCGAGGTCGGGGATGCGATCGACGACCACAACGACCAGGACGGCACCGCCGTGCAGTTCGGCGTGAGCCCGTTCGGGATCTGGGAGCACAGCGCCCTCGACCCCGCGGGGTCGCACACCCCGACCGGTTCGTCCCAGAGCTACAGCAAGTCGATCTTCGCGGACACCCGCGGCTGGGTGCAGGACGAGCTCGTCGACTACCTCACCCCGCAGATCTACTGGAGCTTCGACCAGGCAGCCGCCCCCTACGGAGAGCTCGCGCAGTGGTGGAGCAACACCACCGCCGACAGCCGCACGCAGATCTACACCGGCCACGCCCTCTACAAGCACGTGAGCAACGGGGGCTTCGACCCCGCATGGATGAATCCCGAAGAGGTCCCCAACCAGATCCGGTTCAACCAGACCCTCGACGGGATCGACGGCAGCGTGCTGTTCAGCTACAACGACATGAAGCCGAGCGCCGTCGCCGCGCTCCCGGCCGATCAGCAGCCGCGCAACCAGGCGAAGAACGATGCGATCGCCCTGCTGAAGTCCGAGGCCTTCGCGCGGCCGACGATCGTCCCCGCCAAGCCCTGGCTGTCGGACGGCGTCGTCGCCGCCCCGATCGACGTGACACTGAAGGACGGGCGGATCACCTGGAAGGCCGGGGATGCCGCGGAGGCGCGCCAGTACGCGATCTACCGCGGCACCGGGACTCCCGCGCAGGTCGTCGCGACCGGCGGCACGCTCGTCGACACGTTCTGGGCCGGAGGGCCCGTCGAGCTGGGCTACGATCTTCCGCCGACCGTCGCGGCCGCCGCCGGGGAGACCTGGGTCGTCACCGCGCTGGACGCCGCCGCGGTGGAGAGCCTTCCCGTCGCCGCCGCTGCCCCGGTGGATCCGATCGACCCCGTCGACCCCGTCGATCCGGTCGACCCGGTCGATCCCGCGGGTCCTGCAGGCCCGGCGACGGGCGCCGGCGGTTCGTCGCCCTCCCGTGACGGCTCTCTGGCGACGACGGGTGGGACCGCGCCCACCGCTGCCCTGCTGATCGGCGGAGGACTCCTCGCCGCCGGCGCCGCTGCCGCAGCGGTCGCGGCCGCCGCCCGACACCGCCGCAACAGGGCCGACTGAGCCAGTGCGACGGCCGACCCCGGCCCGCCGTCGCACCTCCCCGACGAAGGCCGTCCTCCGCTCCCCCGGAGGGCGGCCTTCGGTCATCGGGCGCCGCGCATTCCCCCGACCTGATGCGACAGACCTCGTCACCTGCGCGACACACGCGCCCAATAGGCTGTGCACATGGCCCAACGCGACGACATCGAATGCTGGCTCACCGACATGGACGGCGTGCTCGTCCATGAGAACGACGCCATCCCGGGCGCGTCCGAACTGCTCGCCGGATGGGAGAGCTCCGGCATCCCCTATCTCGTGCTGACCAACAACTCGATCTTCACGGCCCGCGACCTCTCCGCGCGGCTGCGCACCAGCGGCCTGAACGTGCCGGAAGACCGCATCTGGACGTCCGCCCTCGCGACCGCCGACTTCCTGAAGCAGCAGCTGCCCGGCGGGTCCGCCTTCGTGATCGGCGAAGCAGGCATCCTCACCGCCCTGCACGACGCGGGGTTCATCATGACCGAGACCAACCCCGACTTCGTCGTCGTCGGCGAGACGCGCAACTACTCCTTCGAGGCGATCACCAAGGCGATCCGACTCATCAACGACGGTGCGCGCTTCATCGTCACGAACCCGGATGCCACGGGCCCCAGCGCCGACGGACCGCTCCCGGCGACCGGCGCGATCGCCGCGCTCATCACCAAGGCGACCGGCAAGGAGCCCTACGTCGTCGGCAAGCCGAACCCCATGATGTTCCGCTCGGCGCTGAACAAGATCGGGGCGCACTCCAAGCGCACCGGCATGATCGGCGACCGCATGGACACCGACGTCGTCGCCGGCATCGAGGCGGGGCTGCACACGGTGCTGGTGCTCACGGGCATCAGCGACCAGGTCGAGATCGAGAAGTACCCGTTCCGTCCGGATGAGATCGTGCAGTCGGTGGCCGACCTGCTCCCGCGCATCACCGAGACGATCACGACGGTCAAGACGAAGAAGTGAGCGATGGGCGTCCTCGACGAAGGTGAGCGCGTCACCGCAGCCGATGCCGTCGCCTGGCGCGCGTGGCTCCAGGAGAACCACGAGCGCGCGGCGGGCGTCTGGCTGCTGAGCGTGCGGGGCAACAACGACGTCGGCGTCGGCTATGAGGACGCGGTGCGCCAGGCGCTCTGCTTCGGCTGGATCGACGGTCCCGTGCGGACCTTCGACGATCAGACCGTCGGCCAGTGGTTCTCTCCGCGGCGGCCGTCGAGCGGCTGGGCGGCGACGAACAAGGCGCGCATCGCAGAGCTCGAGACCGAGGGGCTCCTCGCCCCGGCCGGCATCCGCGTGCTGGAGGCGGCGAAGGCCAACGGCTCATGGAGCGTGCTCGACGGCCCAGAGGCCGGGATCGAGCCGCCCGAGCTCACCCAGGCGCTGGACGCCGTGCCCGCCGCCAGGGAGAACTGGGACGCGTTCCCGAAGTCGGTGAAGAAGCTCGGGCTCACGAACATCGCGATGGCCAAGCGGGACGAGACCCGTCGCGCCCGGATCGCGAAGATCGTGGCCGATGCCGCAGAAGGGAGGCGACCGTGAACCAGAGCGATCTGCTGTTCCTCGTGGTCACGCTGATCCTCGTGACCTCGCTCGTGGTGATCGTCGTGCAGTTCGCGCGGTCACGACGGCGCGGAGGGTCGGACGACGGCCGCGCCGGCTGGTGGGAAGGCCCCTGGGACGACGACGACCGACGACGCTGATCCGGATCGGGCCGATCAGCTCAGGGTCAGGCTCTCCACGCGGGCGACCGGCTCCGGCATCCGCAGCGGGCCTGCGCCCGGAGTGATCGTTCCGAGGATGCGCGGCTCCCGCGCTCCCGTGCCGCCGGGGATCACCGCGGCGACCCCGTGCATGGTGCACCAGCCGATCAGTGCGAAGAGGATCGCCTCCTTGCTGTCCGCCGATGCCCCGAGCTCGTCCGCGAGGACCACCTCCACTCCGGGCAGCGCGTCGCGCAGGCCTCTCATGATCAGCGGGTTGTGGCACCCGCCGCCCGACACCGCGAGGTAGCCGATGCCCGCGGCCCTGACGTCGCGCGCCACGGTGCGGACGGTCAGCTCTGTGAGGGTGCGTACGAGATCGGCGTCCGCGATGCGTCTGCCGCCGACGTGCTCCCGTACGTAGTCGAGGTGGAAGTGCTCCTTGCCGGTGCTCTTCGGGGTGGGCAGCGCGTAGTACGGATCATCGAGGAGGGCCGACAGGAGGGCCTCGTCGACCGTGCCGGCCAGGGCGATCTCGGCATCCGCATCGTAGCCGCGCTCGTTCAAGCCCTCGGCGACGACGACCGCATCGACCAGTGCGTTCGCGGGGCCGATGTCGTAGGCGACGAGGCCCGAGGGCCCCGTGATGGTGATGTTCGCGATGCCGCCGAGGTTGACGGCGGCCGAGACGCCGGGGCGGCCGCGCAGGAGCAGCTCGTCGAGGAACGACACGAGGGGCGCGCCGTGCCCGCCCGCGGTGATGTCGCGGATCCGCACGTCCGAGACGACCGGCGCCCCGACACGCTCCGCGATCCAGGCGGGCTGGCCGATCTGCAGGGTGCCGAGGGCGTGGCCGGCATCCACCCAGTGGAACACCGTCTGGCCGTGCGTGCACACGGCGTCGACTCCGCCGACGGATGCCGCAGCGGATGCCGCGACCTCTGCGAACTCCTGCCCGATCAGGGTGTCGAGCTCGCACACCTCCGCCAGCGTGGTGGGCGCGGGCGGGAGCGCGGCGACGAGTCGGGCACGGAGGTCGGGGCTGTACGGGACGCTGTCCTCGTGCAGCACGGTGCCGTGCAGCGCGCCGTCTGCGTCGGCGAAGTCGACGACGGCGACGTCGATGCCGTCATGAGAGGTGCCAGAGAGCAGGCCGAGTACGCGCATGCGCTTCCTTCCGGGGTCTTCTACGAGGGTACGACGAATTTGTAAGGAGAGCGTACGGAATCGTCCGCCGCCGGTCGAGGAGACCTGTCGTCCTCAGCGATCGATCTGACGGATCTCTCCCCAGATCGTGGACGACGGCGCGAGACGGAGGGATGCTGGAGTCGCGGATCCGTAGATTCGTCCTCGTCCACCCATCTCGAAACGGAGGCGATGATGTCCCTCGACACCCTGACTGTCCTCATCGGCGCCGTCGGTGCGGTGGTGAGCATCGGCGCCAGCATGTTCGCCGGCGCGGGATGGATCGTCCGCCGCATCGATGGCGTCGAGAGCAAACTCACCCATCGCATCGATGGCGTAGAGAGCAAACTCACCGCACGCATCGACGACGTAGAGAGCAAACTCACCGCACGCATCGACGACGTAGAGACCAAACTCACCGCACGCATCGACGACGTAGAGACCAAACTCACCGCACGCATCGACGACGTAGAGAGCAAACTCACCGCACGCATCGACGACGTAGAAACCAAACTCACCGCACGCATCGACGACGTAGAAACCAAACTCACCGCACGCATCGACGACGTAGAAACCAAACTCACCGCACGCATCGATGCCGTCGCGAGCGATGTCGTCGAGGTGAAGATCGCCGTCGCGCGCCTCGAAGGCCCGCCACGGCACCTCGTCGTGGCAGGCCGCTGAGCCTGAACCTTCGGCTGCGAGCGAGCCGTCAGCGCAGAACGAGAGCCGCGGCGCCGATGAGCGGACCCTCGTCGCCGAGACCCGAGCGCACGACCCGCGCGCGACGCGAGTACTCGTGTGCCGCGCTCGCGGTGAGGGCCTGCTGCACGAGGTCGATATAGTCCGCGGAGACGCGGGAGAAGCCTCCGCCGATCGCGATCGTGTCGAGGTCGACGAGGGTCGCGGCATCCGCCAGCGCCTCGCCCACGGCGCGCGCCGAGCGCTCGATCGCCGCGCGTGCGATGGTGTCACCGGCCGCGGCGTCCCTGGCGAGGTCTTCGCCGGTCGCCCCGGTCCAGCCCTGCTGCTGCGCCCACGCGGCGCTCGCCGGCCCGGAGGCGATCTCCTCGAGCGTGAGCCCGCCCTCACGGCGCACCTGACCGAGATGACCGGCGTTGCCGGTGGCCCCGGGGATGTACGCGCCGTTCGCGACGAACCCTCCACCGACCCCGGTCGACACCACGATCGCGAGAGAGGAACGCGCGTCCTTCGTGGCACCGAGCCACGACTCGGCGAGTGCGAGCGCACCACCGTCATGACCGAACACCGTGGGCAGCCCGCGACCGAGGAGCCCGGAGGCGGTCGCACGCACAGCGTCCGCCAGACCGTAGCCCCGGGCTGCGGGCATGTTCACGGGGAGGATCTGACCGAGGTTCCTGTCGATCGGCCCGGCGCTGCCGATTCCGGCGCCGACGAGTTCGGCGTCGTCGGGGAGACGGGAGAGCGCGTGGGCGACGAGTGTCGCGATCGCGTCGTCGAGCGAAGCGGGTGTGGCATCCCGCCCCGTCGCCCGACGGCTGCGGCTTCCCCGCACGAGAGTGCCGTCCTCGCCGACGAGGGCGGCCTCCATCTTCGTGCCGCCGACATCGACGGCCAGCGCGTAGCGAGTCACTGGGGGTCGAGTCCGAGGTCGTCGAGATCGAATGCCGCGCGCCACTCCAGGCCCTCGGCCTCGATCGCGGCCTGCGCACCGGTCTTGCGGTCGACGATGACGGCGACGGCCACGATCTCGGCGCCCTCCTTGCGCAGCGCCTCGACCGCCTTGAGCGCGGACTGCCCTGTGGTCGAGGTGTCTTCCAGCACGACCACGCGCTTGCCCTTGACGTCGGCGCCCTCGATCTGCCGGCCGCGGCCGTGGTCCTTGGGCTCCTTGCGCACGACGAAGGCGTCGAGCGGCGTTCCGGCGGCGACCGACGCGTGCAGCACCGAGTTCGCGATCGGGTCGGCGCCGAGGGTCAGTCCGCCGACCGCCACGACGTCGAGGTCGCCGATCAGATCGAGCATGATGCGGCCGATCGCGGGCGCGGCCCTGTGATCGAGGGTGAGTTTGCGCATGTCGACGTAGTACGTCGCCTTCTTGCCGCTGGAGAGGGTGAAGTCGCCGTGGAACACCGCCTCGTCCGTGATCAGGTCGAGAAGTGTCTGGCGGTCTGCGTCGAGTGCGGTCACGGCATCCAGTGTAGAAGGAGCGGAGCCGAGAACCGCATGCGGCGGGTATGGATTCGCCGACGGCATCCGCCTATCGTGGCCGTGACCGACTCGAAGGAGACCCCGTGTTCGCATACGACCCCTATGCCGCCCTCGCCGAGCTGCGTCCGACCGCCGCCCTGGAACTGTCCAGCCCCGACTTCGTAGGCGGAGGCGCACTGCCCGTCTTCGCCTGGTCCTCGGAGCGCGGCGGCGCGGACCTCACGCCGCGGTTGCAGTGGTCGACTCCCCCTGCGGGGACGAAGAGCCTCGCGATCTCCTGCTTCGACCCCGATGCGCCGACGGGCTCGGGGTTCTGGCACTGGGCGGCCTTCGACCTCCCCGCCGATCTGACCGAGCTCGACTCGATCGACGGGACGGCGGCGAGCCTTCCGACCCGCGCCAAGGTCATGCCGAACGAGGCTCGGCTGCAGCGCTTCATCGGCGCCGCTCCCCCTGCGGGCACCGGAGTGCACCGCTACTTCTTCGTGGTGGACGCGCTCGATGTCGATCACCTCGGCCTCACCGGCGACGAGACCCCGGGGACCCTCGGCTTCCATCGCCACTTCCACACGCTGGCCCGGGGCGTGCTCGTGGGGACGGCCGACCCGTCGGAGCGCTGAACGACCGGCATCCGCCCCGACGCGATGCTGCAGGGCGGTGCTGCGGCGCGCGTCTGGACAGGACTCGGGTTCATGTCATATGATTCCATCATGCGAAATCAAATATTCGCTATGTGAAGAATCAGAACGCATGCCCCGACCTGCCCGACACGAGGAGACGCCGATGTCTACCCACCGCCAGATCGTCGCCATCACCTACGAGACGGCCGTGCGCGCCGTGTCCATCGCGATGGAGGTCGGTGAGCGGCACGGAGTGAAGACCGTGGTCTCGGTCGCCGACCCGTCGATGACCCTGATCGCGTACGGCATGGCCGACGGGGCGACGCCGCACAGCTCGGAGACCAGCCGCCGCAAGGCCGCGACCTCGGCGTCCACGCGCCGGCGGACCGGGCGGATCCCCGACGCGCTCACGACGACCCTGCCGCTGGGCACGGGCGGCGCGTTGACCACGATCGACGGAGGCGTGCCGATCTTCTTCGGCGACGACCTCGTCGGTGGGCTCGGCGTCGCCGGCGGCAGCCCCGCCCAGGATGCGGACATCGCACTCGAGACTCTGAGGCGCCTCGGCGCACGAGTAGAAGGAATGGAATCATGACCGAGTACCTCACCCGCGCCGACCTCTCGGTGGCCGCCCCGATCGTGGAGTTCGCCGAGGCGTCGCTCTCCGATGCCGGACGCGACGTCGATGCGTTCTGGTCCGGGGCGAGTGCGATCGTGCACGACCTCGTCCCCCGCAACGCCGCGCTCCTGCGCACGCGCGACGAGCTGCAGCAGCGCATCGACGAGTTCCACCGCTCGAATCCCGGCGTGCCCGACCGCGATGCGTACCGCGCGCTCCTCACGGAGATCGGCTACCTGGTCCCCGTGCCTTCCGAGGTCGCGGTCACCACGGTGGACGTGGATCCCGAGATCGCGACCATCGCCGGCCCGCAGCTGGTCGTCCCCCTCCTGAACGCGCGCTTCGCGATCAACGCCGCCAACGCCCGCTGGGGCTCCCTCTACGACGCGCTGTACGGCACCGACGCGATCGATCAGACCGGAGACCTCGCGCCCGGTGCGGAGTTCAACTTCACCCGCGCCGCCGCCGTCGTCTCGTTCGGCCGCGAGCTCCTCGACGAGATCGCCCCGCTGGAGACCGGCTCGCACCGCGATGCGACCGGCTATCGCGTCGACGCCGACGGACTGATCGTGCAGACGGCATCCGGTGATCGTCGCCTGGCCTCGTCCGCCGCCTTCGTCGGGCACACCGGCGACACGGATGCGCCCACCGCCGTGCTGCTGGTGCACAACGGCCTGCACGCCGAGATCGTGATCGACCACGACGGACGCATCGGCCGCACCGACGGCGCCGGTGTGCAGGACATCATCCTGGAGTCCGCTCTGACCGCGATCCTCGACCTGGAGGACTCGGTCGCCGCCGTGGACGCCGACGACAAGGCGCTCGGCTACCGCAATTGGCGCGGCTTCATGGACGGCACGCTGTCCGAGACCGTCACCAAGGGCGGACGCACGTTCACCAGGACGCTCGCCGCCGACCGCACGTATCGCACCGCCGACGGCGGCGAGGTCACGCTTCCCGGCCGCTCGGTGCTGTTCGTCCGCAACGTCGGCCACCTCATGCGCACGGATGCCGTGCTGGACCGCGACGGAGGCCCCATCTTCGAGGGCATCCTCGACGCGATCATGACCGCGCTCGGCTCCCTCCCCGAGCTCGAGGGAGCGGATGCCGGGCGCAACTCCCGCACCGGGTCGATGTACATCGTGAAGCCCAAGATGCACGGGCCGGAGGAGGTCGCCTTCGCCGCCGAGCTCTTCGGCCGCGTGGAGGAGCTGCTCGGGCTGCCCGCCCTCACGATGAAGGTCGGGATCATGGACGAGGAGCGTCGCACCTCGGCGAACCTCGCGGCCTCGATCGCCGCGGCATCCGATCGGGTGGTGTTCATCAACACCGGATTCCTCGACCGCACCGGCGACGAGATCCACACCTCGCTGCATGCCGGGCCGTTCCTGCCGAAGGCCGCGATCAAGGCGCAGCCGTTCATGAAGGCCTACGAGGACCGCAACGTGGCGATCGGCCTGGCCTCCGGCCTCGACGGGCGCGCGCAGATCGGCAAGGGCATGTGGGCGGAGCCCGACCTCATGCACGACATGCTCGTGAAGAAGATCGCGCACCCGCAGTCGGGAGCATCCACCGCCTGGGTGCCGTCTCCGACCGCCGCGACCCTGCACGCCCTGCACTACCACCGGGTCGACGCGTTCGCGGTGCGCGCGACGCTGCCCGCCGTGGGCGAGAGCGCGCTGGACGCCTTGCTCGTCCCGCCGCTGGCCGGCGATGGCGACCTCACCCCGGAGGTCGTCGCGAACGAGATCGACAACAACGTGCAGTCGATCCTCGGCTACGTGGTGCGGTGGATCGACCAGGGCATCGGCGTCTCGAAGGTGCCGGACATCAACGGCGTCGGCCTCATGGAGGACCGCGCGACGCTGCGGATCTCCAGCCAGCTGCTCGCCAACTGGCTCACGCACGGCGTGATCACCGAAGAGCAGATCGACGACAGCCTGCGCCGCCTGGCGCCCGTCGTCGACGAGCAGAACGCCGGAGACCCGAACTACGAACCGCTGGCGTTCGACGAGGGCGCGGAGCCCGGCATCGCGTTCACGGCGGCCCGCCGCCTGATCGTCGAGGGGGCCGCCCAGCCGAGCGGCTACACCGAGCCGCTGCTGCACGGCCTGCGTCGCGAGAAGAAGGCCGAGTAGGCCTGAGCCGCGGGGAGTGCCGTCATTGTCGGCGCTCCCCCATAGGCTGTTCTCATGCGCTTGGCCACCTGGAACGTCAACTCCATCCGCACCCGTGTCACCCGCACCGTCGAGTTCGCCGTCCGCGAAGACATCGACGTGCTGGCGATGCAGGAGATCAAGTGCAAGCCCGAGCAGTTCCCGTACGGACCGTTCGAAGAGGCCGGGTACCACGTCGAGGTCCACGGCCTGAACCAGTGGAACGGCGTCGCCATCGCGAGCCGCCTGCCCGTCACCGACGTCCGCACGACGTTCGACGGGATGCCCGGTTTCGCGAAGGGGCACGAGGGTCCGGATGCTCCGCTCGAAGCCCGCGCGCTCGGCGTGATGGTCGACGGGGTGCGCGTGTGGAGCCTCTACGTACCCAACGGACGCGCGCTCGACGACCCGCACTACGCCTACAAGCTGCACTGGCTGGAGGAGCTGAAGAAGTCCACCGCCGCCGAGCTGCAGGCGAATCCGGCGCTGCCGCTGGCGCTCGTCGGCGACTTCAACATCATCCCCTTCGACGCCGACAACGGAGACCCCGACATCGTCGTGGGCCGCTCGACGCACGTCTCCCCGCAGGAGCGCGACGCGTTCTTCGCGATGGCGGATGCCGGCGTCGCCGACGTCGTGCGGCCGCTGCTGCCCGAGGGGTACACGTACTGGGACTACCAGCGCCTCAAGTTCCCCCGCAACGAGGGCATCCGCATCGACTTCATCCTCGGATCGAAGACCCTGGCGGATGCCGTCACCGGGGCCTCCATCCACCGCGACGAGCGCAAGGGCGAGCAGCCCAGCGACCACGTCCCGGTGGTCGTCGACCTCGACTTCGGCTCGGCCGATGAGGACGACGACCTGCCGATGATCTTCTCCTGACCTGCCCGGTCGTCGCTCGCACCGGTCGTTGAGCGAGACTCGCGACCCGCTCGTTGAGCGAGCGACGGTCGTTGAGCGAGCGAAGCGAGACGAAACGCAGAGACGAAACGTAGAGACGAAACGCAGAGACGACGCACGCTGACAGGAAAGGCGTCCATGACCATCCGACTGATCGCGACCGATCTCGACGGCACGCTGCTCGACTCCTCGCCCGCGGTCACTCCGCGCACGCGCGCGGCTCTCGATGCGGCCCGAGCCCGCGGCATCCACGTCGTGCCCGTGACCGCCCGGCAGCCGATCGGTCTGCGGGCCATCGCGGCCGATGCCGGCTTCGACGGCTGGGCGCTGTGCGGCAACGGGGCCTACGCGATCCATCTCGCCGACGGACGGATGCTGTTCGCCGAGGAGCTGCCGCCCGACACGATCCGCGCGCTCGCGGAGGCTCTTCGCTCCAGCATCCCCGGGCTGCTGTTCGCCAGCGTGCGCGAGGGCGGCGAGACCTTCGTCGCCCAGCACGGCTACGCCGAGGTCGCCGACTACTCCGACCACAAGCGCGACCCTCTCACGATGGGCGGGGTGCCGCTCGACCACGTGCTGGCCGCGCCGACGCTCAAGCTCGTGATCCGGCATCCCGAGCTCACACCGACCGTGCTGTACGACACTCTCCGCGACCTCGGGCTGAGCGGCTTCGAGGCCACGCTGTCGGGTGCCCCGTTCGTCGAGGTCATGGCCGAGGGCGTGACCAAGGCCACGGGGCTCGCGCGCCTGTGCGCGCATCTCGGCGTCGCACGGTCCGACGTCATCGCCTTCGGCGACGCGCTCAACGACGTCGAGATGCTCCGCTGGGCCGGTCACGGGGTCGCGATGGCCGGCGCTGACGACGTCGTGCGGGACGCAGCAGACGAGATCGCACGATCCAACGATGATGACGGGGTGGCGCGGGTGATCGAGCGGATGCTCGGCTGACGCCGACCTCGACGCTCCCGGGCCTCTCAGCCGAGCGGCACTCTGTTCGTGCTGATCGAGGTCGGGTTGACGGTGTTGATCACGGTCGGCGTGCCGCTGGACAGGTCGATGAAGAAGACGCCGGTCTGGCCCTTGTCGGTCACGGGGAACGCCCAGGTGCCGCCGACCACGTCCGGCTGCGGCCCCTGCACCACGTCGAGCGGTTCCGGCATCTCTCCCTTGAGCACCTCGATGGGCGAGAGGGTCGCCGACGCCGCATAGTCAGCCCGAGACGTGTGCAGCACGATGTCATCCTCGTCGCCTCGCGCACTCGCGAACACGACGATGTCGGCCTGGTCCGTCCATGCGGCCAGTTCCTCCGCGGTCGCGGCCGGGGCCGCCTCGGGGAGGCCGGCAAGGACCCGTTCGAACTTCTGCCAGTCACCCCAGTCGTCGTGCACGCCGAGGTAGCCGAGGAGTTCGTATCCCTCCTCGCCCGCGGCCGTGAGCACGAAGATCCCCTCGTGGCGGGCGTCGTAGGAGAACTCCGTCTGCTCGGTGAGGTAGTACGCGGTGCCGGCCGGCTTGGTCACCGTGATCGTCGCCGCTGCGTCACCCTTCAGACTGTCCGAGACGCGGACGACGGCGGTCTGCGCGGGGAAGTCGGCGCCGTCGGCATCCGTGACCGCGGGGTCGACCGACTCGACGGTGCCGAACAGGATCGCGTCGGCTCCCGCGACCAGCTCGGTGATGGTCTCGGCGGGGTTCGGTGCGGAGACGGACTGCGTCGTCGACGGCTGCGGGGTGGGCATTGCGTCCTCCTCAGGATCTGGACTGCACGCGGTGAGGACCACCAGCGCGGCGATGACCGCCACGAGGCCCTGCCACGGGGACTTTCTCATCGGTTCGCGATCGCCACGTCGGAGAAGGACTTCGCGAAGTCTTCCATGCTCATCGTGAAACTTCCATCGTCGGGGTTGTTCAGCACGCCTCCGGCATCGGTGATCGCCGACTCGTGCCCGGCGTTGTGACCCCACGGATTGCGGATCACCACGTACTGCGTGCCGTCGACCTCGTACGCCTTGGTCACGGTCAGCGCATGGCCGCCGCCCTCGAAACCGAGCTGGCCGTTGGTCGCACAGGCGGCGACGGGTCGGTGGTTCCCGAGCGCGTCCTTCATTTCGCCGAAGCTGTCATCGATGTCGTTGCCTCCGGTCACGAAGTCCCAGAATCCGGCGTCGTCGTCTTTGGTGTCGGCTCCGTGCCCGAAGATGTCCTCCATGACATCCTGCGGCCAGCCGCCCTCGAACTCCTTGTAGCTGCCCTCGTGGATGACGTAGGCCGCCTCGATGACGCGCACCCAGTCGGCCTGGCTGTTGTCGAGGAACTGGTCGCTGCTGACCGTGATGTCGCCGTCGGCGAAGTGCACCGTGTAGGTGCCGTCGGGGTTGACGGTGATCATGTCCTTGATCTTCTGCGGGTCGCCGTCGGCAAGACCGGCGAGCACGGCGAGCAGGTAGCAGTCGCCGGCTCCTCCCTGGTGGACGTCGCCGGGCTCTGGCTGGCCGTTCGGGAACAGGCTCGAGGATCCGTCGCCCGGGAGCTTCTCCCCCGACCGGATCGCATCGAGATCGGGCGAGGAGAGGGCGGCCACGGCCTCGTCATACGTGGAGCGCCAGTCGACGACCTTGTTGTTCCACTGGGTCGCGACCTCGTTCCACGCCTCGCGCGCCGCCCAGATGTCGGCCTCCAGCTGCTGCCGCTTCGCGAGCTCCGCGTCGTAGTCGTCGGAGCCCTCGACGGGCGCCTCGCCGTCGGCGTAGTCGCCCTGAAGTTCTTTCAGCGCCTTCCAGCGCTCCTGGCATTGCACGGCGAGAGCGTCGAGGCTCTCCTGACAGTCGGCGGTCCGCGAGCCGTAGCTGACGAGCGCGAGGCCGACCGGTCCGTAGATGGCGCCCGCGACCGCGATCCGATCGGCGGTGTCGCCGATCGACGAGCGGAGTCTCTCCGCCGCCTTCCCCGTGATCCGCCACTGCGACATCTCGGAGTCCTTGATCGCGCGCAGCCGGGTGGCGAGCTGGCTCATCACGTTGCCGTGGTCGGCCATCTTGCGCCCGCTCGAGAAGACGGTCGCGGGTTCGCCCGCCATCGAGCGGATCTCCTCGCCGAGCCCCGGAGCCACGCCCGCGGTACCCGGTGCGACCTGCTGACCTCCCATGTCAGAACCACCTGTCCAGGCCGATGTAGGAGTCGATGACGTCGGAGATGTACGTCGAGATGTCTTCGAGCGTCGCGATCAGGTCTTCGCGCTTCGGCTCCCACGCCCCGCAGAAGTCGGCGGCAGCCGCACTCAGCTCGGCCATGTCGTAGGGCAGGTCGATCGCACCGGCGATGTCGGCGCTGCGCTCCGGTGCATCCTCCAACTCGCCGATCGCCGTCCTGATCGACGAGCGGATGCCGTCGAGCAGGTCGTAGTCGATGATGACGTCCTGAGCGCTCATGCCGTTCCCCCCGGTCTCACGGTCGAGACTATCGACCCGCACGCACGATCCTGAATGGGGAGAAGTGCCCATCCGCAAGAGCGGGTGACGCTCGCGAGCGATCTCGACAGCATGGGAGACGCCGAAGGGAGAGCACGCCGCTCCGATATGCCTCGGGCGGTCACGACGCACGCCCCGTGTAGATCCCCCGCCTTCGGGCGACGAGACCGCAGGCGATGAGGGCGACGAATGCCGATGTCGCGACGACCGGCGGGAGAACGGTCAGCATCAGTGAGCTCACCGTCCATCCCCCCGAGCCGAGATAGCCGGGAGCGACGGCCAGCCAGACCGCCGTCGCGGTCAGGCTCACGAGCGCGCCGCTGACAAGCCAGGCGGAGAGCGCCGCCCTCGGGGTCGCCGGGCTCCACCCCCGCACGGCAAGTGCGAACGCCAGGGTAAGGACAGCACCGATACCTACAACGCCGATGCAACCCCGCAGCGCAGAGAGATTCCGGGCCGGGACGTCCTGCCAAGGGATGCTCCCGAAGATCCACGTATCGAGAACGAGCACGACAGCCCCGATCGCCAGCGTGAGCGCGACCTGACGCAGCATCGCGGTGAACGGCATCCGTCGCGGGTTCACCCTCGGACTCCCGCATCGACGCGCGCGGCGGAGACGGCGGCATCGTCTCTGCCCCGTGCGAGGTCATCAGCGGATCTCAGCGAAACGGTCACGACCTCAGCTTCACGCCACACCGCCGAGAAGCGCCCCTGAGTCTGCTGGAAATCCGCCGAAGGGCCCCGCCCGGTCACGACATCATCATCTGCTCGGAGTCCGAGCGGCGAAGTCTGCTGGCGAACCATCGCAGAGTTCTTCATGGATGCTCCCCCAATCGACGCCGTCGAATCGCCCCGGCCACGGTGCGAAGAGGGCCACGCCCGCGTCCGTGTCGATTCTCAGATGACCATCCGCATCCATCGCCCATCGCCCCGTTCCCGAGAAGGTCGTCGGATCCACGGCGACGCAGCGATCCCCGGCCTCCCCTTCGCCGACCTCCCCGACGAGCAGGTCTGCGACGCGAGCCCAACCGTCTTCACGCAACTCGATCGTCGACTTCTCCCAGGGCACGCCCTGCTCCGGGGTCGCGGCCGTCCATCTGATCGGGAACACCAGTTGTTCTCCGGGCCCGCTACGCGTGGAGCCGACGATCATGATGACCGCGATCACCGCTGCGCTCACGGACAACGCAATCGCGACCAATACCCACATCAAGCGCTTACTCATCGACAAGCTGGAACCTCCCGATACGTTATTCATCCGCCGAAGAGCCCGATTCCGGTGATGAAGGCACCGAACACGATGATCGGACCGATGATGACCTCAGGAGACACCCGCCTCCTTACGCATCCAGAAGATCTGACTGTCGGTCGCGCTGTCCGGGTCCATCACGGAGTCGAGGAAGATCTTCAGCTCCAGTTCCCCCGCCCCGCTGTCCCAGACGTCAGACGACCAGCCGGTGCGCGCACAGTCGCCACTTTCGATCGAGAAGACCAACGAATAGACGAGATCCGGGCTGACGCTTCGCCATGAGCCACCGAAATCGACGAGATCGTCCCCGTTCAGATCCTCAACGGTGTCTGCAGATCTCGCCGAGCAGACGAGATTCCGAGGCCACGACGAGGCCACGAACGTCCCATCCGCCGATATGACGAGACTCATGGCGTGATCTCCAGACTCCTGCCCCCAGGCTCCCACCAGTTCGCGCTCATCGACGTCGTAGGCGATGTTCCGCAGAGCGCACCCCGTCAGAGTCAGCGCAGACGCGATCACGGCGACGGACAGCATCCAGGATGCCGACCGCGTCACCACGTCACGGCCTCACTCCACGCGATCGGCTCGGCTTAGATGTCCAGCCCCGGACCAGAGTCCGGGGCGACGTCACGACAATACTCAGGGGAACAGTCATCCCCGCGCCCTCGCGGCGCACTGGCGAGAAGTAGCCGCGCACCTGCCGGGGATCTACCGGGGTGGGCGGGCTCATTCCCGCTCCATTCCGCAAGGCTCGTCGCTCATCTCGCCGGAGTAGTAGATGTACTTGCCCTCGACGAGTGACGTGGTATCGATGCTCCTAAAAGCCATTTCCACTCCATCCTCCGGGCCGAGAAGTCGAAGGTACACGGTGACCGGTCCATCTACTTTGGATACGGCGATGTCGTTCTCGTGAAGCACTGGCAGGCCCTTGAAGCTCTCAGCGAGGTTGACCGGGACCCCCGAAGGAATCTCGATCAGCTCATCAGGATCTCCCTCGGCAGTGTAGAGAGCCCACTCTCGTTCCGCACCGGACTGCTCGCGGAGCCGAGTCGAGACGTAGTTCACCGTGAGGTCGCGGCCGAGGCATTGGACCCACGAGATCCGATCGCCCACAACAGTGATGCTCACCGGTTCATGGCGAGCGGGGCGAGAGGGGAAAGGGAGCCCGCCCACGCACCCTGTTGTGACCAGTACAGAGGACAGCACGACCCCGGCGATGACGAGCCTTCGCGCAGATCTGGTCAGCATGACCTATATCTTCCTTCTTGGAGCCCCGCGTCGAAAGGTCATTTCACTTTGTCCAACCAGTAGATCTTCTCATCTGGCACATCATCCGGATCGACCGAAAAGTCGAGGAATAGTTTGAGCGAGAGCCGCCCCGAACCGAGGTCCCACGCGTCAGCAGACCATGACGACTGCTGGCAATCGTTGACATCATTGAAGAACTGCAACGAATAGTCCTTCTTTTCAGTCGGCGCGCTCCACGTGCCCGAGAAGGTGATTCGATCATTCCAGTCGATATCATCCTTCGATACCGCTGACGGTTCACCACAGAGAAGATTGGACGGCCAATTCTCAGCAGTAAACGTCCCATCGGAGCTTGTGGTCAAGATCGCATCCGATCCAGCATTCCATTGACCCAATAGCTCATCCGCGGTGACGGAGTATGCAATACCGCTAGAGCAGGAGGAAAGGACTGCAGGGAGCGCGAGCAAGACCATAGATGCGAGGATCTCGCCTCTCCTCCTCGTGTGGCTCACCAGGCCCCCGTTTCTTGCCAGACAAGTGTCATTGAGACTTCGAGACAGGACAGCCGGGCTCCTCCTTCTCGGATGTTCAACCGTGCACGCGACGGCGCGCGATCACTCCGCCCGCGATGACCAGGAAGAGGCCGATGACCAGTCCCGCGGCGGGCAACTCCGCACCGGTGCTCGCGAGAGCAGCAGGGGATGCCGCAGCGCCGGAGGTCGTGCCCGCTGCCGTGGCGGCCGACTGCACCTGCAGAGCGAGGCTCGCCTGGATCGAGGCTCCCTCGCCGAGCGCGACCAGAGTGTGCGCTCCCGCGGGCACGGATGCGGGGATCCGGAGCGTGCCGTCGATGCGTCCACCAGCATCCGCGCGCAGCGTGCCGAGGACGATGGGATCCGAGTGCAGCTCGAACCTCACCGTCTCGCCTGACGCGAATCCTTCACCCGTCACCGCGATCTCGCCGCCGGCACGCACAGACGAGACCGCGACCGTCAGAGTCGGCTTCGGCGCTGGCACGGTGATCGCCTCGAGGGTGAAGTCGATCCCGGTGAGCGTGGCCCTGCCGACGGCGGCGACGGGAGTGGCATCCTCGGCCGCGTCCGCACCGTCGTAGTACTGCGGCTTCGCCGTGGTCGTGCTTCCGGGGAACGTGGCGCTCGCCTTGAGGACGTACGTGCCCTCCGGCACGTTCAGCGTGTACTTCCCGCTGGCCGGATCGGCCGCCGCCGAACCTGCCAGCTCGCCGTCGGCCCATGCCTCGACCGTCACCGTGCGATCTTCGAGGCTGTCGAGGGTCACTGTTCCGGAGATGGTGGACACGACCTCGAGCGCACCGTCGATCGCCGTGATCTCCTGCCCGGGGGCGACGGTGACCAGGGTGGCGTCCTCCCACATCCTCGCGTTCTGCCAGTACTCCTCCATGACGCCGACCTCGAAGGAGTGGAAGAGCACTCGGTAGGTGCCCGGCGCGACCGCGATGCGGTAGTCGCCGTTGCTGTCGGTCTCCCCCCAGGGATCCTGGATCGGGGTGTCGACGCCGTAGAGGAGGACGGTGGCCGCGGCGGGCGAGCCGTCGGCGCTCTTCGTCACCGTTCCGCTGATGTAGCCCACCACGTCGAGATCGGCGTCGACGTCGCCGATCGCCTGCTGGTCTGACAGGGTGATGACCCGCGCGTCGTCCCAGCTGTACGAGCTGTCCCAGTACTCCGAGCCGAGGGCCGGGTCCGAAGAACCGAAGCGGACTCGATACGAACCGGCGAGCAGTCCACCGAGCTCATAGGCGCCAGAGACGTCCGTCTCGGCCATCGCCGCGATCTCGCCCATCTCGTCGAGCGCCGATACGGAGACGCCCGCGAGGGCGGTGCCGTCATCCGCTCGCGTGACCGTCCCGGTGATCACCGCACCCTTCTTCATCGCCGCGTCGATACCGGGAACCGAGGCGCCACCGGTGACGACGACAGGAGTCGCCAAGGAATAGTCGGTCGTACCGGCCCAGTACTCCCTCTTCAGATTCTCACCCTCGGCGTAGAAACTGACGATGTAGGAGTCGTCGGGCAGTCCTTCCAACACGTACGAGCCGTCGGCCTCGGTGTGCGTCGACTTCCAGTTCCCGCCGGCTCCGTCTGCGCTGACGGTCACACCGCCGACAGGCGATCCGTCGGCGGCTCGTGTGACGGTTCCGCTGATCGATCCGGCCGGATCGACCGGGTCCGCGCTCGCCGCTGTCGCGCCGCCGAGCGCGAGCATGAAGGCTGCGGCACCGCCCAGCATCGCCCGAATGAATGCGCGTCGTCGCGCCATTGGCCCACCCTCCGTCAAGGGGCCGTTCGCGTGCAAGACGCGGCCGACCCCACCACCGTGCCGGTCTTCGGCAACGTCGTTCTCGAATCTAGGGGAACAATCACGCGAATGGAAATATCGGTTGAGACAACGGGCGCGCGACGTCAGACGGCGAGCGCCTCCGGCAGCCGCGCGATGTGGAACGTTCGAGCGAACGGGTCGAGCACACCCGCGTCGCCGCGTACCACGGCGAGCACGTCCTGCGCGATCGCCTCATCGGGGGTGATCTCCCCCGCGATGAGGCGGCGGATGCCGGGACCCGCGACGATGACGGCATCCGGTTCGCCCTCCGGGGGGCGGCCGCCCACGGGGGGCGCGGGCGGAGCGAGCTGGGTGACGGCCAGCACCCCGGAGCGCACCGAGGCTCGCAGCGCGACATCTCCCACGTGGAGCTCGTACTCGGCATCGGAGGCGGCATCCGGTCGGAACGCGGTCCGCAGGGCCATCGTCAGCGAATCGGCCGTCACCACGTCACCCTCCTGCGGGTCGCCCATGGCCTGGAAGCCCCAGCGACCGAGCGCGAGCATGATCGGCTCGAGCGCCTTGCCGTATGGGGTCAGCTCGTACACGAGTCCGCAGTTGTGCAGGGGCACCCGGCGCACCACCCCGCCCTCCTGCAGCTCCTTCAGACGCGTCGAGAGGATGTTGGTGGGGATGCGCGGCAGACCCAGCTTGAGGTCGGTGTACCGACGAGGGCCGACGAGCAGATCGCGGACGATGAGCAGCGCCCACCGCTCCCCGATCAGCTCGACGGCCGTCGTCACACCGCAGTACTGGCCGTAACTGCGCGCGGCCATGTCAGCCCTGTTCGGCGACGTGCTCCGGGCCGTTCTCGACGGCCTCAGGCGTCATGTACAGGAAGCCGAGCGAGTTGCCGTCGGGGTCGTCAAGGTCGCGCGAGTACATGAAGCCGTAGTCCTGCGCGGGCTTGGGCTCGGCACCACCGGCGGCGAGGCCCTTCTCGAGCAGCGCGTCGACCTCTTCGCGGGAGTCCTTCGAGAACGACACCGAGACCTGGACGACCTCGTTGGGGTCGGCGATCGGCTTGTCGGTGAAGGTGGAGAAGAACTCGCGCTTGAGGACCATGAAGAACACATCGTCGCTCCAGACGATGCACGCCGCGTTCTCGTCGGTGAACAGCGGGTTGATCTCGCAGCCGAGGGCCGTGTAGAAGGCCTTCGAGCGCTCGAGGTCGGTGGTGGGAAGGTTGACGAACACCTTGGTCATGATGACTCCCTTGTCGGTCTTTCTGTCGGATGCCGGTCGGCGGCGCCGACCTCACGCAGATAGCTTGTTAAAAACAAGCACGCTTGTCAATAGCAAGTTCTCGACGACGTCAGGACCCCATCCGCCGTACGGGGGATGCCGCGGCATCCCCCTGCCCGTACCGTGGGGAGCATGCCCTTCATCCGCACGCCCACCGAGCGCGAATACCGCGGCGATCTGGTGCTCGCCGTCGTCATGTTCGTCGGCGCCGTGCTCAGCGCTGCGCTGTCGTCGATCGCGCAGGTCTACGGCGGCGACGCGCAGGAGCTGTGGACCGCGCTCGTCTACGCCGTCGTGATCTCGGTTCCCCTCGCCGTGCGCCGACGCTGGCCCGCCACCGTCGCCGTCCTCGTCGCCCTGGCCTACTTCACGGCGGTCACGCTCAGGATCCCCGAGATCTACGTCGGCAACATCGCCATGTTCGTCGGGCTCTACACGGTCGGCGCCTGGATGAACGACCGCCGCCGCGCCCTGATCGTGCGTATCGGCATCATCGTCGGCATGTTCGTGTGGCTGCTCATCACGATGTACCGCGACGCGATCAGCGAGGCCGACAAGGCCGACGTCGCCGCGGGCGCGTTCTCGCCCTACGTCGCCTACATGATGATCCAGCTGCTGCTGAACATCCTCTACTTCGGCGGCGCGTACTACTTCGGCGAGCGCTCCTGGCTCGCCGCAGCCCAGAGGTCGGTCCTCGAGGAGCGCACGGTCGAGCTCGAGCGCGAGCGCGAGGTCACCGCGGCGCAGGCCGTGGCGCTCGACCGCGTGCGCATCGCTCGCGAGCTGCACGACGTCGTCGCGCACCACGTGTCAGTGATGGGCGTGCAGGCCGGCGCCGCCCGGCTCATGATCGAACAGGACCCGGACGCCTCGAAGAACCTCCTCACCGGCATCGAGACCTCGGCGCGCGACGCGATCCGCGAACTGCACCAGCTCCTCGAGACGCTGCGCACGCCGGGAGGGGAGACGACGGATGCCGCCTCCACCCTCGGACTCGCCGACATCGAGTCGCTCGTGGCCGCCTCGACAGAGGCCGGCCTGCCGTCCGACTACTCCGTCATCGGCGACCCGGTGCCCGTGCCCCCGATGGTCGCCGTCAACCTCTACCGGATCGCCCAGGAGTCGCTCACGAACGCCCGCCGCCACGCGGGCGTCGGCGCCACCGCCGACGTGCGGGTCCGCTACGACGACGAGGGCGTGGAGCTGGAGATCGTGAACACGGGCCGCAACGTCGCCCACCTGCGCCCCGGGCTCGGTCAGCTCGGCATGCGTGAGCGCGCAGCCGCATCCGGAGGAACCCTCGAGGTGACGCCCCGCACGCTCGGTGGACTGCGCGTGCGCGCCCGCGTGCCGCTCACCCCCGCGACGGCGGAGGTCTCATGATCCGGGTGCTGCTGGTCGACGACCACGCCATGCTGCGCGCCGGCTTCCGCACGATCCTGGAGAGCCAGCCCGACATCGCGGTGGTCGGCGAGGCCGGCACCGGCGCCGAGGCTGTGGCCGCGGCATCCGCTCTGCTCCCCGACGTCATCACGATGGACGTGCAGATGCCCGACATGGACGGCATCGAGGCGACCAGGCGGATCGTCGCCGACCCCGCGGTGGCGGCGGCGATCGCGATCGTGACGACCTTCGACCGCGACGACTACCTGCACCAGGCGCTGGACGCCGGAGCCGCCGGCTTCCTGCTGAAGAACGCGGGCCCCGAGGACCTCATCACCGCGGTGCGCGCGCTGGCCGCCGGAGACGGGATGCTGTCGCCCGAGGTCACACGGAGGGTGCTCGCGCGCTTCTCGTCCGCAGCACCGGCCGCGGCATCCGCCCCGAGCGCGAACGCCGTCGCCCGAGGGCCGGAGGCAACGGCGCCCGCTCCGCTGGCCGAGCCGCTGACCGAGCGCGAGGCGGAGGTCCTGGTGCTGCTCGCCGACGCCCGGAGCAACGCCGAGATCGCGACAGCGCTCTTCATCGGCGAGGCCACCGTGAAGACCCACGTCTCGCGGATCCTGCAGAAGCTGGGCGCCCGCGACCGCGTGCAGGCCGTCGTGATCGCCCACCGGAGAGGCCTCGCCTGACACCGAAGCACGCCGCGCCTGCACGATAGCCTCTGAGTCATGCCCGAGGCCGCACCGCTCTCCCGACCGATCCTCGCGGGCGTCGTCACGGCCCTCGTCGGCTTCACGAGCTCTTTCGCGGTCGTGCTGACCGGACTCGCCGCGGTCGGCGCGAACCCCGCCCAGGCGGCGAGCGGTCTGCTCGCGGTGAGCCTGACGATGGGGCTCGCGTGCATCGTCCTCGCGTGGCGGTACCGGATGCCGATCACCGCAGCCTGGTCCACCCCGGGGGCGGCGCTGCTCGCCGCGACCGGAGTCGTCGACGGCGGCTGGTCCGGCGCGGTGGGCGCCTTCCTCCTGGCATCCGCGCTGATCCTGCTGACCGCGCTGTGGCCGGCGCTCGGCGCGCTGATCGCCCGCATCCCTCCGTCGATCGCCCAGGCGATGCTCGCCGGCGTCCTGCTGCCGCTGTGTCTCGCGCCGATCACCGGGCTCGTCGCGAACCCGTGGGGCGTCGTCCCCGTCGTCCTCACGTGGCTGGTGTGCGCGCGGTTCGCGCCGCGCTGGGCCGTGCCGCTGGCCTTCGTCGCGGCGTCGATCGTCGTCGCCGTCTCGCTCGTGCAGAACGGGGCGCCGGTGGATCCGGCCCTGCTGCTGCCGCGGATCGAGCTCACCGCCCCCACCTTCACCGTCGGCGCGGCGGTCGGCATCGCCCTGCCGCTGTTCATCGTGACGATGGCCTCGCAGAACGTGCCGGGCATCGCGATCATGCGCAGTTTCGGCTACGAGGTGCCCTGGCGTCCGGCGATGCTGGTGACGGGCATCGGCACCGCACTGGGCGCTCCGGCCGGAGGGCATGCGATCAACCTCGCCGCGATCAGTGCGGCGCTGGCGGCCTCTCCCGACGCCGACCCGAACCCGGCGCGGCGGTGGGTCGCCGGGGTCTCGACGGGCGCGTCGTACCTCGTGCTCGGCGGCGCCTCGGCCGCTTTCGCGACGCTCGTCCTCCTCGCGCCGGATGCCGTCATCCCCGCGGTCGCGGGCCTCGCCCTGTTCGCGGCGTTCGGGTCGGCCGTGCAGCAGGCGATCGACGACCCGGGCGAGCGCCTCCCCGCCGTGGTGACGTTCCTGGTCGCCGCATCCGGGATCTCCGTGCTCGGCGTGAGCGCCGCGTTCTGGGCGCTCGTCGCCGGCCTCCTGGTGCGGACGGTGCTGCACGCCCGACGCTGACCCGTCTCCTGAGCTCGGTTCACAACTCCTCAAGAATCGGCCCCTGAGCGCCGAGCAGGGGCCGCAGCGCCCATAACTCCGGAGTTCTTGAGGAGTTGTGCACGGGGATCCCTCGGTCCCGGGACTCTCGGCGACGGACCGGACCGGATCTCCGGAGTTCTGGAGCAGCGACGGCGCGCACTCCCCGGTCCTCCCCGCGGCGGACCCGGCCGAGTCCGCCGCGCGGGGGATGCCCCGGGCCGCCGCCGTCCGTAGCGTGAGAGGCATGCGATGTGCTGAGCGAACGGAGTAAGGCGAAGTGACGACAGGAAAGCTCGAACTGAGCGGCATCACCAAGAGCTACGGCTCGCGGCGTGTGCTCGACGACGTGTCCTTCGAGGTCGCCCCCGGGCGCCTCACGGGCTTCGTCGGCGGCAACGGCGCGGGGAAGACCACGACCATGCGGATCGTGCTGGGGCTGCTCTCGGCCGATGGGGGACGCGTCACACTCGACGGGTCAGTCCTCACCGCCGACGACCGCCGTCACTTCGGCTACATGCCGGAGGAGCGCGGCCTGTACCCGAAGATGAAGGTGCTCGAGCAGATCGTCTACCTCGCTCGGCTGCACGGCTTCAGCAAGGCGGATGCCACGGCCCGCGCCACCGCGCTCCTCACCGAGCTCGGGCTCGAAGCCCGCCTCGGCGACACGATCGAGTCGCTGTCGCTCGGCAACCAGCAGCGCGCGCAGATCGCCGCGTCGCTCGTGCACGACCCCGAGGTGCTGATCCTCGACGAGCCGTTCTCCGGCCTCGACCCGCTCGCGGTCGATGTGGTCGCGGGCGTGCTGCAGTCGAGCGCCGCGAAGGGCGCATCGATCCTGTTCTCCTCGCACCAGCTCGACGTGGTCGAGCGTCTCTGCGACGACCTCGTCATCCTCGCCGGGGGCACCATCCGCGCCTCCGGGTCCCGCGACGCGCTGCGCGCCGAGCATGCGAGCGATCGCTACGAGCTCGTCTCCGCCGGCGACGCCGGCTGGCTGCGCACCGAGCCCGGCGTCACGGTGCTCGACTTCGAGGGCGGCTACGCCCTGTTCGACGCCGACGGTCCCGAGACCGCGCAGCGTGTGCTGCGCGCCGCCGTGGAGCGCGGCGATGTCGCGAGCTTCGCCCCGAAGCATCCGTCCCTCGCACAGATCTTCAAGGAGGTCATCCAGTGAGCACGTCAGCCACCGCCCGCGCGACCAACGGCATCTGGCTCGTCGCCGAACGCGAGATCTCCTCGAAGCTGCGCAGCAAGGCCTTCATGATCTCGACGGGCATCCTGCTGCTGCTCGCGCTCGTCGGCATCCTCATCGGCGGCTTCACCAGCAAGAACCCCGAGGCCACGACCGTCGCGGTGACCAGCGAGACGGCATCCGTCGTCGAGGCCCTGCCGAACGTCAAGGTCACCGAGGTGACCGGCCGTGACGAGGCCGAGGAGCTGCTCCGCTCCGAGAAGGTCGAGGCGGCCGTGCTGCCCGGCGACGGCCCCACCGGGTACACGGTCGTCGCTCTCAAGGACGCGCCGGGCTCGATCGTGAGCGGCCTGTCGGTGTCGCCGTCCGTCGAGATCCTGGACCCCGCGACGACGAACCCGCTGCTGCGGTACTTCATCGCGATCGGCTTCGGACTGGTGTTCTTCATGGCCGCGTCGACGTTCGGCGCCACGATCGCGCAGAGCGTCGTCGAAGAGAAGCAGACGCGCGTGGTCGAGGTGCTGCTGTCGTCGATCTCACCCCGCACCCTCCTCGCCGGCAAGGTGATCGGCAACACGGTCCTCGCGATGGCGCAGATCATCGCCCTCGCCGCGATAGCCACGGTCGGACTCATCGTGACGGGTCAGAAGGAGGTGCTGTCGAGCCTCGGCGCCCCGATCATCTGGTTCGCGGTGTTCTTCCTGTTCGGGTTCGTGCTGCTGGCGGCGCTGTACGCCGCGGCCGCGTCGATGGTCTCGCGCATGGAGGACATCGGCTCGACCACCACGCCGATCATGCTGCTCGTGATGGCGCCGTACTTCCTGGTCATCTTCTTCAACGACAACCCGCTGGTGCTGACGATCATGTCGTACGTGCCGTTCTCGGCTCCGGTCGGGATGCCGATGCGCCTGTTCGTCGGCGAGGCCCAGTGGTGGGAGCCGCTGGTGAGCCTGGTGATCCTGCTGGCCTCGTGCGTGGCGGCGATCCTGATCGGCGCGAAGATCTACGAGAACTCGCTGCTGCGCATGGGCACGCGCGTCAAGCTCACGGAGGCGCTGCGCGGCTGACCCCGCGTCCCGACTCCTCGAATCCGACTCCTCGAATCGGATTCCTGCCCTTCGATCGGGCACAGCTTCGGATGCCGCGGCCGACAGGCCGCGGCATCCGTCGTTCCTGCGGCGTGTCATCCTCTCCGCTCCGAACCCGTGCCCGCGACTCCGCTCCGAACCCGTGCCCGCGACTCCGCTCCGAACCTGTGCCCGCGACTCCGCCCCGAACGTGTGTCCGTGCGCCGAAGGGTGAACGAACAAGACCCCGCCTGCGGAAACCAGCAGGCGGGGTCTTCTGCGCCGAGCGGGGAGGCTCGGCGCTATCCGGGGAACCCGTGGGGACCGGGTGTCGTGGGGGTCAGATCACACCCTCGGAGAGGGTGGTGGGGTTGCCGAAGCGGTGGTTCGTGATCGACACGGCCTGCTCGTGCAGGAAGGGCAGGATCTCGACGCGGCCGGCGCCGGTCACCGCGTGCGACCAGACCGCGACGTCGGGGGTGCCGCCGAGCGCCTCGAACAGCGCCGAGGCGTCTCCGCCGACGAGACGGACCCGGTTCCAGCTGTGCTCGGCCTTGGCCTGCGCCTTCGCGAAGCCCTTGACCCAGGCGGCGTCCTTCTCGTGCTTCACCGTCACGCCGCGGGCGCGCAGCGCCTTCTCGACCGAAGACGGGAGCGCGGGGGCGGACACCGTGAACGGGCTGCCGCTGCGCAGCGCGGCCGCGAGCACGCGGATGCCGTCGACCAGAGGAGCCTGCTCGGCGATGCGCACGTCGACCGAGACCGGGCGGTAGCGGAAGACGTTGCGCTCGACGCCGAGGCCTGACTTGTCGGTCACGATGCCGAACTCGCCGGTCCACGCCTGCTCATCGGATGCGGCCGCACGGTGTAGCCACTCGATCTCGACGGCGTCGAGGTCGGCGGATGCCGCCTTCAGCAGCGCCTCGACGGCCGGGGTCACCGCGGCGCCCGCGGCGGCGGCCGGGAGCTCGGCCGAGACCCACTCGCCCAGACCGAACAGGTAGTTCGGCCCGCCGGCCTTGGCGCCGGCGCCCACAGCGGAGCGCTTCCAGCCACCGAACGGCTGACGCTGCACGATCGCGCCGGTGATGCCGCGGTTCACGTAGAGGTTGCCCGCCTCGACCCGGTCGAGCCAGGTGGCGACCTCGTCGGAGTCGAGGGAGTGGAGACCGGCGGTGAGGCCGTAGTCGACGGCGTTCTGCAGGCGGATGGCCTCGTCGAGGTCCTTCGCGCGCATGATGCCGAGCACGGGGCCGAAGAACTCGGTCAGGTGGGTCGTCGATCCGGCGACGACACCGGTCTTCACACCGGGAGTCCACTGCTTTCCGTCGGCGTCCAGCTTCTTCGGCTCGACGAGCCAGCGCTCGCCCTTGTCGAGCGTGGTGAGCGCCTTCAGCAGCTTGCCGGATGCGGGCTCGATGATCGGCCCCATCTGCGTGGCGGGGTCGTCGGGAAGGCCCACGCGCATGGAGCCCACGGCATCCACGAGCTGACGCTCGAACCGCTTCGACTCGGCGACCGATCCGACGAGGATCACGAGGGATGCCGCGGAGCACTTCTGCCCCGCGTGGCCGAAGGCGCTGCGGGCGACGTCGGCGGCCGCGAGGTCGAGGTCGGCCGACGGCGTCACGATGATCGCGTTCTTGCCGCTGGTCTCGGCGAGCAGCGGCAGGTCGGAGCGGAAGGAGCGGAACAGCTGGGCCGTCTCGTAGGCGCCGGTGAGGATGACGCGGTCGACCGACGGGCTCGAGACGAGCTGCGTACCGAGGTCGCGGGAGGCGAGGTCGACGAGGGCGAGCAGGTCGCGCGGCACGCCGGCGGCCCACAGCGCCTCGACCATCACCGCGCCGCAGCGCTGCGTGAGCTTGGCCGGCTTGATGATGACGCCGGAACCGGAGGCGAGGCCCGCGAGCACGCCACCGGCGGGGATCGCGACCGGGAAGTTCCACGGCGGGGTGACGACGGTGACCTTCGACGGCACGAACTCGGCGCCCGCGACGGCCTCGAGGTCGAGGGCGCGCTCGGCGTAATAGTGGGCGAAGTCGATGGCCTCGGAGACCTCGGGGTCGGCCTCGGCGATCGTCTTGCCGGCCTCGTGGGCCATGATCTCGAGCAGCTGGCCGCGGCGGGCCGCGAGCTCGTCGCCGGCGCGGTGCAGCACGGCTGCCCGGTCGGCTGCGGGGAGAGCGGCCCACTTCGCGGCGGCGGCGGTCGCGGCGGCGAACACGTCGTCGAGCTGTTCGGCCGTGTCGATGCGGGCGGCGGAGATGGCCCCCTCGCCCAGCGTGGTCGACACGGAGCGCTGCAGGATGTCGCGGCCCCAGGCGCGGTTGGCTGCGAGCGCGGGGTCGGTGTCGGGCTGGTTGTGGAAGCCGGTGGTGACGGCATCCGCCTGCTCCCGCGTGCGGTCCTGGACGCGGTGGGATGCCGGCACGCTGCGGTCGGCTTCGAGGGCGGCGAGCGAGCGCTCGAAGCGCTCCCGCTCGCGCGTCAGCAGCTGCGGGTTCGATGCGAGCTCGAACACGGCCGACATGAAGTTCTCGGGGCTCGCGTTCTCTTCGAGGCGACGCACGAGGTAGGCGATCGCGACGTCGAACTCGGCTGGGTTCACGACCGGCGTGTAGAGGAGCAGACGGCCGACGTCCTTGCGGACGGCCTCTGCCTGGCCGGTGGCCATGCCCAGGAGCATCTCGTACTCGACGGCATCCGTCACTCCGCGGGCGGTGGCGAGCAGCCAGGTGTACGCGATGTCGAACAGGTTGTGGCCGGCGACGCCGATGCGCACGGCGTCGAGGCGCTCGGGGGTCATGGCCCAGTCGAGCACGCGCTTGTAGTTGGTGTCGGAGTCCTGCTTGGTGCCGTAGGTCGCGAGGGGCCAGTCGTGGATCTTCGAGTCGACCTCCTCCATCGCGAGGTTCGCGCCCTTCACGACGCGCACCTTGATGGGGGCGCCGCCCTTCGCGCGGCGGACAGATGCCCACTCCTGCAGGTGCTGCATGGCGCCGAGCGCGTCGGGCAGGTAGGCCTGCAGCACGATCCCGGCCTCGAGGTTCTCCAGCCCCGGCTGGTCGAGGATGCTCGTGAAGGCCGCGATCGTGAGGTCGAGGTCGCGGTACTCCTCCATGTCGAGGTTGATGAACTTCGCCGTGCCCTTGGCCTCGGCGTCGGCTGCGAGCCAGTACAGCGGGGTGAGCTTCTCGACCACGTCGGCGACGGCCTCGTCGAACGACCACATCGAGAGCTGGCTGACGACGCTCGACACCTTGATCGACACGTAGTCGACGTCGTCGCGGGCCAGGAAGTCGTAGGTGCCCTTCAGACGGCGACCCGCCTCGCGGTCGCCCAGCACGGCCTCGCCGAGCAGGTTGAGGTTCAGTCGATTGCCGCTCTTGCGCAGCTTCGCGATCGCGGGGCCGAGCTTCGACGGCGTCGCGTCGAGCACGAGGTGGCCGACCATGGCGCGCAGCACGCGGCGGGAGATCGGCACGACGACGCCGGGGAGCTTGGGCGCCCAGAAGCCGCCGGTCTTGATCGCCGCGCGCAGGTAGCCGGGCAGGAGGGTCGGGGTGATGTCAGCCAGGTCGGCGAGCTTGCGGCCGGCGACGCTGAGGTCTTCCGGACGCATCACGCCGTCGACGAAGCCGACGGTGAAGGCGAGGCCGTTGGGGTCCTTGAGCACCTCGGAGAGGCGCTGGGCGGCGGGCTCGACGGGGTGGGTCTCGCTCTCGGCGAGCCAGCGCTGCACGAGGGCGGCGACCTCTTCGGTGCGCGGGGTGGTGGTGTCGACGACAGACATTGGCGGGGAACCTTCCAGGGGGAGCGCACACCCGGGATCATGTGCGGCTCGGAACATTCTCGGGCTCGCGGGTAGGCTACGTCTATCAACCGATTTGCGTGATTTCCGTTCAGTCAGAGTGAACAATAGGGAGGGCCGGATGCTCGACGTCCATCGACTGCGGATGCTGGTCGAGTTCAGCCGCCGCGGCACGCTCTCCGCGGTCGCCGACGCCCTCTCGTACAGCAAGGCGTCGGTGTCGCAGCAGCTCGCGGCGCTGGAGCGCGACGTCGGCGTGCCGCTCCTCCGCCGGGTGGGCCGCGGCGTGCAGCTGACACCACAGGGCGACGTGCTCGTGGCCGAGGCGATCGGCATCCTCGACCAGTTGGAGCACGCCCAGGTGGCCGTGGCCGAGTCCCTCGCCGAGGTCACCGGGACCGTGCGGATCGCGGTGTTCCAGACCGCGGCCCACGCGCTGCTGCCTCCGGCGCTGCTCGCGCTGCAGGCGCAGCATCCGTCGCTCCGCGTCGACGTCACCGAGTGCGACCCCGAGACCGGACTCGTGGGCGTCGCGGGACGCGACTTCGACCTCATGCTCGCCGAGCAGTATCCTGGGCGCACGCGGCCGATCGTCGCCGAGCTCGACCGCGTGGTCCTCGCCCACGACACGATCGCCCTGGCCGGACGGGCAGGAGGCGCCGACACGGCCTCCGAGCCGTCGGGAGCGGATGCCGCGGCATCCCTGTGGGCGATGCGCGACGACCCCTGGGTGCTGGAGCCGGCGGGCACGGCGTCTCGCGCATGGGCGGAGCAGCTCTGCCGCACCGCCGGATTCGAGCCCGACGTGCACTTCGAGGTCGCCGACCTCACGACGCACATCCGGCTGATCAGGGCCGGGCTCGCCGTCGGCCTCCTTCCGGAGCTCGTCTGGGCGGGCGACGCCCCGACCGTGGCGCTCAGCGCGCTCCCCGGCTCGCCGCGGCGCGAGATCTTCTCGTCCGCACGGCGCGTGTCGGCCGACGCGCCGTCGATCAGGGCCGTGCGTCGCGCGCTCGCGGATGCGGCATCCGTGATCCTCCCCGGCTGAGGGGTGAGGGGTCACACGTCGCCGTGTTCAGCCCTCCGCACCCCGCGCTCTCTGACCCCTCACGCGCTCAGGGGCGCGCGAGCGGGCGTGTGCGAGTGCGGGCGAGCAGGGCGATGCCGAGCGTCAGGTGCCACAGCATCACGGTGTACACGGCCACCCGCTCGGTCACGCCGTCGGGGAAGAGGAGGTGCGCCGTCAGGAGGAAGGCGCTGAGGAACCCCAGCCCGCCCAGCACGATGCCTGCGATGCGCAGGCGCAGCGGGAGCACATCTCGCAGCGCGAAGGCTCCGGCGACGATGGCCCCGAGATTGCCCGCGCCGATCGCGAGAACGGCCCCGAGGCCGTGCACGGCCATGAGGCCGTTCTCCAGGTTGGCGGGAGACCCGTGCACGAGTCCGACGATGCTGATGCCGACCGCATGCACGAGCACGAGCACGAGGAGCACAGAGCGCCCGCGCAGCGGCGGAAGCGCCGCGTAGAGCAGCACTGCCGCGAGTACCACGAGGAGCCCCTCGCCGATGAACCCCGCGTTCATGACCGCGGACATCGTCGAGTCGAGGTCGCGACCGTCGAGCTGACCGGTGCCGGGGACCCCGAGGTCGCTGATGTAGTTCTGGGCGTAGCTGTACCCGCGGAATCCCGCCGCGGCGATCGCCTCGCTCAGCACGTACCAGAGAGGGGCGAGCATCCACAGCAGTCCGGATGCTCGAAGGAGCGCTCCCCCGACGGCCGCACCCTCTGCGTTGCGGTGCTCGACCGCCATCTGCTCTCGTGTCTCCATGTTCGACCTCTTCCTCTCCCTCGGGGCAACGGACAGGACGCCGCGGATGTTCCGTCGGAGGCGCCCGCGGAGATGAACAGAGGGCGAACGGACACGCAACGACTTCTCGAGATCGGCGGGGAATATGCATGCACATACATGCGTTCACCCCCCTGTACCCGGACGAAGGAGTCCGATCCGCTCCTTCTGAAAGGCACTTCCATGAGCACTCCCGTGATCGACCGCACCGCCCCCACCGAGCACCCCGTCCTCGACGTGCTCGCCGGCCGCTGGAGCCCCCGCGCCTTCGACGCCGAGACCGCGATCGACGAGTCCAAGCTGTCCGCCGCCCTCGAGGCCGCCCGCTGGACCCCCTCCGCCAACAACACGCAGCCGTGGCGCTTCATCGTCGCCCGCCGCGGCACCGCCCTGCACGCGCAGATCGTCGACGCGCTCATGGGCTTCAACCAGGCCTGGGCCGGCAACGCCGCGGTGCTGATCATCGCCGTCGCCGAGACCGCCACCGAAGACGGCACCCCGATCACCCACGCCGTGTACGACCTCGGCCAGGCCGTGGCGCACTTCTCCGTGCAGGCGCACAACGACGGCCTCTACGTGCACCAGATGAGCGGCTTCGACCCCGAGGTCGTCCGCGAGGTCGCCGACCTGGCTCCGCGCTTCTCGGCCATCACCGCCATCGCCGTCGGCGAGTTCGGCGACGTCGAGGCCCTTCCCGAGGTCCTGCAGGAGCGCGAGGTCGCTCCGCGCGTGCGCCGCCCGATCGCCGAGACGGTCATCCTCAGCGCCTGAGCATCCGCGCACCCCGCCCGACGCCCCATCTGCGCGTCGACGCCCCACCTCGCAGCCGCCTGCGAAGGGGGTATCGGCAGCCAGGTGGGGCGTCGGCATTGCACGGGATGACTGGGGCGTCGGCGTTGCACGGGATGCCGGTCCGCCAGGGCACAGGATGCCGCAACCGGGGATGCCGGCGCACGGGATGCTGGGGATACCGGCGCACGGGATACCGCAGCCCAGCAATCAGCGGGTGCGGTGCTCCGCGCGGGCCAGAGCGTCGGCGGCGCGCACGAGCGCGAGATGTGAGAAGGCCTGCGGGGTGTTGCCGAGCTGGCGACCCGACACCGGGTCGTACTCCTCCGACAGCATCCCCACGTCGTTCGCGATCCCGCACAGCCGGTCCATGAGGTCGTGGGCCTCCTCGTGCCGGCCGGTGACGGCGTACTGCTCCACCAGCCAGAACGAGCACGCGAGGAACGCGCCCTCCGAGCCCGTCAGCCCGTCGACCCCGGTGCCCGTGCGGTAGCGGCGGACCAGGCCGTCGGGCATCAGCGTCTGCTCGATGCGCGCGACCGTGGCCAGCATCCGCGGGTCGTCCGGACGGCAGTAGCCGACCTGGGGCAGGAGCAGCAGCGACGCGTCGACCTCGGTCGTGCCGTAGTACTGCACGAAGCACCGGTCGACGACGCCGTCCCGGTCGATCTCCTCCCTCATGCGGTCGCGCAGCCCGCGCCAGCGCTCCACCGGGCCGTCGAGGCCGAACTCCTCCACGGCGCGCACCGCCCGGTCGAACGCCGCCCAGATCATCACGCGCGAGTGGGTGAAGCGGTGCGGCTCGCCCCTGATCTCCCAGAGGCCCTGGTCGGGCCGCTCGATCTGCTCCGAGGCGAAGCGCACGAGCTGGCGCTCCAGCGGCCACGAGAACTCCGACTCGCCGAGGCCCGCGGCGCGGGCGGCCGACAGCGTCACCAGCACCTCGCCGACGACGTCCGCCTGGTACTGCGCCGAGGCGCCGTTGCCGATGCGCACGGGCGCCGACCCCTCGTATCCGGGGAACTCGGGCAGCACCCGCTCGGGGAGGTCGCGCTCGCCGGCGAGCCCGTACATGATCTGCAGGTCTCCGGGGTCTCCGGCCACGGCGCGCAGCAGCCACTCCCGCCACCGCCCGGCGACCGCGACGAAGCCGTGATCCAACAGGGCCTCGAGGGTGAGGGCGGCGTCGCGCAGCCACACGTACCGGTAGTCCCAGTTGCGCACGCCGCCGATCTCCTCCGGGAGCGACATGGTCGCCGCGGCGGCGATGCCCCCGGTCTCGTGGTTCGTGAGCGCGCGCAGGATCAGCAGCGACCGCACGACGTCGCCGCGGCGGGCGCCGTCGTGCGAGATCCGGTCGGCCCACTCCTGCCACCAGCTCTTCGTGCGCTCGACCTCCTCGTCGGCGTCGAGCGCGGGCGGGAGATCGCGGTGCGAGGGGAACCACGTCAGCTGCAGATCGCGCACCTCCCCCGCCGTCACGGTCACCTCGCCCTCGTGCCGGTGATCGGATGCCGTCAGCTGCGCGCCGCGGAGGGCGACGGCATCCGGCCCCCCGATGGCCACCAGGCACGGCTCCTCCTCGGTGCCGGTCTGACGCACCCACGGTATGACGCGCGCGTAGTCGAGGCGGATGCTCAGCCGCTGCGCGAACGTCATCTCGCCGCGCACCCCGACGATGCGGCGCACGAGATCGGTGCGCCCCACGGTCACGTCGGGGTCGAGGCCGATCGGCATGAAGTCGTGCACCTCGGCCACGGCATCCGCGGTCTCCCAGCGGGTGATGAGCACGAACGTGTCGCCGTCGTATCGGCGGGAGCTCACGGCATCCGGGTCGGCGGGGCGCAGCCGCCACCGACCCTGGGCCTCGTCGCCGAGGATCGCGCCGAACGCCGACGCCGAGTCGAGGCGCGGCAGGCACAGCCAGTCGATGCTCCCCTGATCCGACACCAGCGCCGCGGTCCGGCAGTTGCTCAGAAGGGCGTAGTCCTCGATGCGCGCAGCCACGTCCCGAGCCTGTCACGACGCGCCCGCGAACGCCACCGCGCCCGCCCCGCGCGAACGGGACGGGCGCGGAGGCTCGCGGGTCAGTGATCGGTGCGATCCACCTCGACCTCTTTGCCCTCGCGATCCACGATCCTGCCGTCGACGACGGAGTCGCCGTCTTCGAGCGCGTCGAGGTACGCGACGGGGATGCTGCGCGTCGGCGCCGCCGCGAGCACGGACGCATCCGAGCTCGGACGCGCGCCGAGGTGGTTGAACACGAGGTTCAGCAGGATCGCCGCGACAGCCGCCGAGCTGATCCCGGAGTGGAAGATCGTGACGAACCACGCCGGCATCTGGTCGTAGATCGTCGGCGCGGCGATGGGCAGCATGCCGATGCCGATCGCGGTGGCGACGATGACGAGGTTCATGTTGCCGCGGTAGTCGACCTTCGCGAGCGTGCGGATGCCGCTGGCCGCGACCGAGCCGAAGAGCACGATGCCCGCACCGCCCAGCACCGGGCTCGGCACGGCCGCCACGACCCTGCCGAGCACGGGGAGGAGGCCGAGCACGACCAGCACGACGCCGCCCGCGGTGACGACGAAGCGGCTCTTGACTCCAGTGATCGCGACGAGGCCGACGTTCTGCGCGAACGCCGACTGCGTGAACGAGCCGAACACGGGCGACACGGCGCTGGAGAGCATGTCGGCGCGGAGTCCCGCGGCGATGCGCTTCGAATCGACCTTCGTGCCCACGATCTCGCCGACGGCGAGGATGTCGGCGGTCGTCTCGGTGAGCGTCACGAGGATCACGATGAACATCGAGATGATGCCGGCGATCTCGAACGTCGGCATCCCGAATCCGAACACGCTCGGCAGGGCGAAGATGGGGCCGTCGCCGACCGCGCCGAAGTCGACCCGGCCGAGGAGCGCCGCGACGATCGTGCCGATCACGATGGCGAGCAGGATCGCCAGTCGCGAGATCGCCCCCACCGGCACCTTGCTCAGCACCAGCACGATGACCAGGGTGATCGCGGCGAGGAGCAGGTTCTGCGGCGAGCCGAAGTCCGCCGCATCCCTGTTGCCGCCCATCGCCCACCCCGCCGCGACAGGCAGCAGCGTGAGGCCGATGGTCGTGATGACGACGCCGGTCACCACGGGCGGGAAGAACCGGATGATCGTCGCGAACACCGGCGCGATGAGGAGGCCGATGATCGACGCCACGATCACCGCCCCGAACACGGCGGGGAGCCCGCCGCCGCTCGTCACGATCGCGCCCATCGTCGCCACACCAGCGAACGAGACGCCCTGCACGAGCGGCAGCTGCGAGCCGAAGAACGGGATGCCGACGGTCTGCAGCACCGTGGCGAGCCCGCCCATGAAGAGGCAGGCCGTGATCAGCACGCCGATCTCGGCGCCGTCGAGACCCGCCATCGAGCCGATGATGAGCGGAGGGGCGATGATGCCGCCGTACATCGTGAGCACGTGCTGGATGCCGTAGGCGATGGTGGAGCCGAGCGGCAGGCGCTCGTCCTCCGGGCGGAGGGATGCCGTCTTCGTGGTGTTCATGTCGACCTCTTCGTCGTCTGTTGCCGGTTGTCTGTCGTCGTGCGGATGGTGGGTCAGGAGCGCCGTGCGAGGAGGTCGCGCGCCGCCTCGCTGTGCTGCGCGATGAGCCGGGGGATGTCGAGGCCGTCGATGAGGCCGTCGATCACCCGCCAGCGCCCGCCGACCATGACCCGGTCTGCGCGCTCGGCTCCGCACAGGAGCAGAGCGGCGACGGGGTCGTGGCTGCCGGAGAAGCGCAGCTCGTCGAGTGTGAACATGGCGAGGTCGGCCTGCATCCCCGGGGCGAGGGCTCCGATGTCGCTGCGTCCGAGCGCACGGGCGGATCCTGCGGTCGCCCAGCCGAGCGCGCGCTCCGGGGTGACGGCGGCCGCGCCGTAGCGGAGGCGCTGCAGGTACAGCGCCTGACGCACCTCCTGGATCATGTTCGAGCCGTCGTTCGAGGCGGAGCCGTCGACGCCGAGTCCGACCGGAGCGCCGGCCTCCTCGAGCTCGAGGGTGCGGGCGATGCCGGAGGCGAGGCGCATGTTCGAGGTCGCACAGTGCGACACGGCGGTCCCCGCTGCGCCGAGACGCGCGATCTCGGCGTCGTCGAAGTGGATGCCGTGCGCCAGCCAGGTGCGGTCAGACAGCCAGCCGACGCTCTCCAGGTAGTCGACGGTGCGCAGGCCGAACGTCTCGCGGCAGAAGTCCTCTTCGTCGAGGGTCTCGGCGAGGTGCGTGTGCAGACGCACGTCGAGGCGCTCGGCCAGGGCGGCGGTGTCGCGCATCACGCCCGTGGTCACCGAGAACGGCGAGCACGGGGCGAGTCCGATCTGCACGAAGGCCCCGTCGCCGCGCTCGTGGTAGGCGCCGACGAGGCGCTCGCTGTCGGCGAGGATGGTCTCGGCATCCTGCACCGTGCGCTGCGGCGGGAGTCCGCCGTCGTCCTCGCCGAGCGACATCGAACCGCGGGTGAGCGTGGCACGCATGCCGAGCCTTTTGACGACATCGACCTGCACGTCGATGCCGTCCTCCAGGCCGTTCGGGAACAGGTAGTGGTGGTCGGCCGCTGTGGTGCACCCCGACAGCAGCAGCTCGGCGAGCGCCACGGTGGTCGCGAGCTCCAGGTCGCGCGGCGTGAGCCCGGCCCACACCCCGTACAGCCCCTTCAGCCAGGGGAAGAGCTCGGCGCTCACGACGGGCGTCCAGGCGCGGGTGAGGGTCTGATAGAAGTGGTGGTGCGTGTTGATGAGGCCGGGGATCACGACGTGCCGCGACGCGTCGAGCACCTCGTCGACGGGGGCGCTCGGCGCTCCCCCCGCAGGTACGAGCTCGCGGATGCGCGAGCCCTCGACGACGATTCCGCCCGAGGCGTCGGCGTCCGTGCCCGTGTAGACGCCGAGCGGGTTCTTGAGCCAGGTGCTGGCCGGATGCTGCGACATGGTGGACTCCTTCCGTACGGTGGAGCCGCAGGCCGGCCCCACAGGGCCAGCTCAGTTGTGTCCTGTCTGCTGATCCAGGAGCCCCCTCATCGGGACTCTTCAGGTCTATCAGCCGCGCCGCACACCCGTCAAGAACTAATCTCACATCTCGGACGCTTAATTCCAAGATGCGAAATTAAAGCCGCAGGCTGGGAATCCCCGGCAATGCCCGGTAGCCTCGCGCCCATGGCCAGCACTCCCACGACCCTGTTCATCCTCGGCGCATCCGGCGACCTGACCTCCCGGCTGCTGCTGCCGTCGCTGGCCGCCCTGCTGGCCCGCCAGCCGCAGCGGAAGATCACCCTGCGCGGCGCGGGCACGGAGGACTGGGATGCCGCGAAGTGGCAGCAGGTCGTCGCCACCGCGTTCGCCGACTCCCCCGGCGCGCTCGATCGCGTCACGGTCGGCGACTACGCGGCCGCCGACGTGACCGATCGCGACGCCGTCGGCCGGATCGTCGGGTCGCTGCAGCCGGGGACCGTCCTCTACTTCGCCCTGCCGCCCGCCGTCACCCGCAGGGCGATCGACGCGATGCAGGGCATGTCGCTGCCGGAGGGCACGCTCCTCGCGATGGAGAAGCCCTTCGGCGATGACGAGGCCAGCGCCAGAGAGCTCAACGAGCAACTGGCCACGCTCGTCCCCGAGCAGCAGGTGTTCCGGGTCGACCACTTCCTCGGCCGGTCGACGCTGCTCAATCTGCTCGGCGTGCGGCTCGCGAACCGCATGTGGGAGCCGGTGTGGTCGGCCGAGCACATCGAGTCCGTGCACATCCGCTTCGACGAGTCGCTCGCGCTCGAGGGCCGCGCCCGGTACTACGACAGCGCCGGCGCGATGGTCGACATGATCCAGAGCCACCTGCTCCAGGTGCTGGCGCTGCTCGCGATGGACCCTCCCGCGACCCTCGGCGAGCGCGACCTGCGCGACGCGAAGGCCGCGGTGCTCCGCGCCACTCGCGTGCGCGGGGACATCGCCGACGCCGCCCGCCGCGCCAGGTACACCGCGGGCCGGGTCGGCGACCGCGACCTGCCGGCGTACGCGGATGAGGAGGGCGTGGATGCCGCGCGCGGCACCGAGACCCTGGCGGAGGTGACCTTCGAGGTCGCGAACGACCGCTGGGAGGGCGTGCCGTTCGTGCTGCGCTCCGGCAAGGCGCTGGAGGCCAAGAAGTCGGAGGTCGTCATCACCTTCAAGCGCGTGCGGCACATCCCGGCCGGACTCCACGGCACACCGGAGGACGGCGGCCGCCTCACGTTCTCGCTCGGCCCAGACACCCTGGCGCTGCGGCTGCACATGACCGGCGGCGACGACCCGTTCGCCCTCCGCGACGAAGACCTCACGGCCGACCTCGGCGAGGGCCAGCGACGCTCCTACGAGGAGGTCCTCGACGAACTGCTCGACGGCGAGGTCGCCCTGTCGGTGCGAGCCGACGAGGCCGAGGAGTGCTGGCGCATCATCCAGCCCGTGCGCGACGCGTGGGCCCGGGGCGAGACCCCGCTGGAGGAATACCCCGCCGGTTCGTCCGGCCCCACCGCTTGGCCGCACCTCTGACCCTCCCCTGGCCTCGGCTCGCGCGCATCGCGCTCACCGTTCCCCGGCGCCGGCTCCCGGCTCTCCGCGCTCCGTTGCCCGCTCTCCGCACTCCGTTGCCCGCTGCCGGGGCACGGCTCTCCGCGCTCCGCTGCCCGCTGCCGGGGCACGCTGCCCGCTCCCGCCGCAGCCGCCCGTTGCCCCGCCGCCTGCCGCCCGTCGCAGCTCCCGCTATCCGCTTCCAGCCGCCCGCTGCCGCTGCCGACTCTCGCTGCCCGCCGCCCGTTGCCCGCCGCAGCTCCCGCTGCCCGCTATCCATTACCCGCACCCCGCGCCGATCGGACCGGACGCGTCCGCCGGCGGCATCCGGGATGCGCTTCTGATCGATCCCGGGCGCGAGACCGGATCGGATGACGGAAAGGCGGCAGAACACGGACCGGAATGAGCGACCGGTCCTACGATCGGCAGCATGACAGCCCTCTCGCGGCGGACCAGAGCCGGTTACGCCCTCGGCGGGATTGCCTCCGGCACCTACGGCACGGTGCCGGGGCTCATCCTGATGCCCTTCCTCACGGACCTGCTCGGCGTGGAGGCGGCGATCGCCGGGATGATCGTGTTCGCCCCGAAGGCGTGGGACTTCTTCCTCAACCCGATCGCGGGGCGCATCAGCGACCGCTCGCGGCATCCGCACGACCGACGTCGGCCGTTCATCCTCCGCGCCGGCATCCTCCTCGCGCTCGCGTTCCTCGCCATGTTCTTCGGACCGACCGCACCGCCGGTCGCGGCCGCGCTCTGGGTGCTCGTGCTGTTCCTCGCCACGGCCACCGTGTACGCGTTCTTCCAGGTGCCGTACCTCGCGATGTCGGCCGAGATCACCGACGACTACTCCGAGCGGACGCGGCTCATCACCTGGCGGGTGATCGTGTTCACCCTTGCGATCCTCGTCTCCGGCGCGACGGCGCCCCTGCTCGTCGAGGCCGTCGGGGGCGTCGCCGGGTACCGGATCATGGCCGGCGCGATGGCCGTGCTGATCCTGATCGGCACGATCGGGGTGTGGTGGGGCACGAGGCGCGTCTCACTGACGCGCGATGAGGTCGCCGGCGGGCGGCTGCTCGAACAGCTCGCGATCGTGCTGCGCGAGAAGGACTCGCGCACGCTGATCGTCTCGTACGTGCTGCAGGCGGTCGCCATCGGCATGGTGCTCGGCGGCGTCGTCTACGTCGCGCGGCACGTCGTGCACGATCCGGGCGTCGCCACGATCGCGTTCGTGTGCTTCGTGGGCCCCGCCGTCGTGCTGACTCCCGTGTGGTCGCTGCTCGGGCGGAGGATCGGCAAGAAGGGCGGGTTCGCCGCCGCCACGGTCGTGATGACCGTCGGGCTCCTCGCCCTGCTCACGGCGCGATCAGGCGAGCCACTGCCGCTGCTGATCGCCTCGGGCATCGTCGGCGTCGGCTACGCAGGGGCGCAGCTCTTCCCGCTCGCGATGCTCCCCGACGTCGCGGCGGAAGACGCCAGACGCAGCGGAACCAACCGCATCGGCATGATCTCGGGCGTCTGGTCGGGGTTCGAGCTGCTCGGCTACGCCCTCGGACCTGCGCTGCTCGGGCTCGTCCTGAGCATCGGCGGCTACGTCGCCACGACCGGAGACGAGGTCGTCCAGTCGGATGCCGCGCAGTGGGCGATCGTGCTGGGGGTGTCGGTGATCCCCGCGGTCCTGTGCGCCGGGAGCCTGGTGCCGCTCTCGCGCTATCGCCTCGACGCCCGCCTGCGCGCCGAGGCCCGCGCCGACGCCTGACCGCGCCCGGGGTTGCCCGTGCCGGGGGTTGCCCGCGCCGCGGGTTGCCTGCGCCGGGGTTGCCTGCCCCGGGGTTGCCTGCGCTGGGGTTGCCTGCGCCGGGGTTGCCTGCGCCGGGGTTGCCTGCGCCGGGGTTGCCTGCGCCGCAGGCTGACCGCGCCGGGGTTGCCCGCGCTGCAGGCTGACCGCACCGCAGGCTGACCGACACGGCCTGCCCGACACGGCATCCCTCCGTGTCACCAACGCCGTGGTCTGATCGACACGGTCTGCCCGCGCCACGGCATCCGCTCGTCTCGCTCCGGAAGCCCCCACCTGCACGGGAAAGCCCCACCACACTCGCTCGGGAGGACTTCTCACGCTCGGGAGGAGCAATCGGGCTCAACCCTCCTCCCGAACCTGCTTTCTCCTCCCGAACGTACGCACCCCCGCGCGGCACCTGCGGCTCCCGCCGCTCCCGCGACCCACTCGAACGCCCACCCGCTCGGGAGGAGATCTCACGCTCGGGAGGAGCAATCCGGCTCAACCCTCCCCCCGAACCTGCTTTCTCCTCCCGAACGTACGCACCCCCGCGCGGCACGCGCGGCACCCGCGGCTCCTGCGGCTCCCGCCGCTCCCGCGAGCCACCCGCACGCCCACCCGCACGGGAGGAGATCTCACGCTCGGGAGGAGCAATCCGGCTCAACCCTCCTCCCGAACCTGCTTTCTCCTCCCGAACGTACGACCCCACGCAGCACCCACGCCCCCCACGAACCAATACAGCCCCCTCCGTGTCACCAGCGCAGCGGCACGCGCTCACGCGATCGGCCGGAGGCGTCGAGCAGGTGGCCGTTGCGCTTGATGCCGCGCAGCACGGTCCAGCGGTCGACGACGTCGATGTCGTCTCCCCAGGCCTGTTCGATCTGCTGCAGGCTCGTCAGCGATCGCGCGCGCACCCCCACGAACAGCGGAGCGCGCCCGACGAGGATGCCGACGCGATGCGCCTCCGGCAGGCGTGCGGCTCGTGCGGCGGCCCCCTCGGCGTCGGCGGAACGCGCCCAGAGGATCGCACCCCGACGGTACCCGGCGGCCGGCATCGCGAGGTCGCAGCCGAGCCGCAGCAGCCCGGCGGCGACGGCCCTGTCGACCGTGCGGCGGGCGGTGGCCTCGGAGACGCCGAGGATCTTCGCGACGGATGCCGCCGGCATCCGCGGATCCTCGTCGAGGGCCTCGGCGACCTCCGCGACGATCTCGACCCTCGGCGGACGGGCCTCGTCGGGCCGCGACGGATCCCGCAGAGCCCGCTGCTGCTGTCGCGAGAGCACGCGCAGCCGCCACGTCGAGTCCTCGGCCACGATCGCCGCGGCCACGTCCATCCGTCGCACGCGCGCCCCCCGCTCGGCGACGGCGCGCACGCGGTCGCCCAGTACGGCGAGGCCTCCTGCTCCCGCGACGAGCACGAGCACGCCGGCCGAGGTGTCGTCGGCACTCAGCACCCACGGGAGCCGCGCGATGCCGTCGACCGCGTCGGCGCTCGTGCGGGGGTCGAGCAGCACCATCGCGACATCGGTGGTCGACGAGAAGCGCTCCGGCGTCGGCCAGGCCGTGAGCCACGCGAGCGACTCCTCGCGCAGGGCCTGCCAGTGCCGGGCGACGGTCGCGGCATCCGCTCCCACCGCCGCTGCGACGCGCGTCCAGGGCGCCCTGGCGTCGATCTGCAGGGCGTGCACGATGGCGAGGTCGAGCTCGCCGAGGTCGCGGAGACTGTCCATGTGACGAATCGTAAGCATCTCCCGGTAGAAAGTGAAGGATTCGGCGTGACTGGGCTCGCATCTCGTGGTTCTCCCTAGCCTCACCTCATGGGTATGAGCGAAGAGTCGATCATGGCGAGCATCGAGGATCTCGTCGCGATGGCACCGCGCGCCACCGGGACCTCGGGCGGCGAGTCCGCTGCCGCGTACGTCTCGGAGCGCTTCGCGGGGGCGGGTCTCGAGACGCAGGTGATGGAGGTTCCCTCTTTCTCGTGGAGGGCCGACGCCTGCAGCATCCGCGTGGGCGACGAGGATCTGGCCTGCTCGCCGATCCTGCATTCCGGACTCGCCGCGCACGACTGGACCGGTACGGCCGAGCACCGTATCGACGCGCGCGTGGTCGACATCGGCGCCGACCGGGTGCGGCGCCACGACGTGCGCGGGGCGATCGTGCTGTTCGACCTCACGTTCGACATGACGGTGGCGCACTCGCTGCCGTTGACCATGTACCTGCACGACCCCGGCCGTCGGGTGATGCGCCGCGAGGTGCTCGGCAGCCGCAATCCCTACGTCACGTCCCTCGCCCGCACGATCACCGACGCGGCCGCGGCTGGTGCCGTGGGCGTGATCGGGGTGCTGCGCGACTATCCCGATTCCCGCAGTTACCACAACGAGTACTACCGGCGGACGCTGTTCACGCTCCCCGGCGCCTGGGTCACGCGCGCCGAGGGGGCGCGGCTGCGGCGGCTCCTCGCCGCGCACCCCGCGGCACGGCTCACCCTCGACATCACGCGCGAGGAGGTCGTGTCGCGCACCGTGATCGGCGTCCTCCCCGGACGCACGACGGATGCCGTGATGATCCAGTCGCACCACGACTCGATCGGCCCCGGCGCGGTCGAAGACGCCTCGGGCACCGCCGAGGTCATCGCGCTCGCCGAGCACTACGGCGCCGCCGCGGCATCCGGGATCGTGCGCGAGAAGACGCTGCTGTTCGTCACGTTCGACACGCACTTCACCGGGTACCAGGCGCACCGCGAGTTCGCCCGACGCTACGTCCTGTCGCCAGACTCCCCGTGGAACATCGTGCTCAACGCCACGATCGAGCACATCGGGCTGCGGGCCGTCGAAGGCCGTGACGGCGGCTTCGAGAGCACGGGAGAGACCGAGCCGCGCGGTATCTTCGTGAACGTGAACCCGGCCTTCACGTGGCGGATCGCCCGCAGCATCCGGCGCCATCGCCTGCACGGCACGAGTCTCATGGGCGCGGGGATGCTGGAGTTCGCGGCCGGCGGCATCCCCACCGACGCCTCGTTCACGTTCGTCTCGGGAGTGCCGACGATCAGCCTCATCTCCGGCCCCCTGTACCTCTACGACGACGCCGACACGATCGAGCGCATCGATCGCGCGCAGCTGGTGCCGGTCGCCCGCTTCTTCGCCGACCTCGTCGATGACGCCGACAGGCGGGACGGACGGATGCTGGGCACCATGCCCACGGCGCTGCGGCGGAGGCTGCCGCGGGGGCGCTGGTGATCCCTGGTCGCGTCGTCACCTTCCCCGCCGCGGGGATCGACGGCTCGGTGCAGGAGCAGACCGGGCTGCTGCACGTTCCAGACGGGCCTGCGCCCGCGGGCGGCCGACCCGTCGTCGTCTACGGGCACATGACGACGGGCGGCTCGCTGCGGTCGGCGCCGAGCATCGGAAGCCCCGAGCATCCGGAGTGGCGGCGGATGTCGCAGGGAGACGCCCTGTGCCGGATGCTCGTCGCGCGGGGCATCGCCGTGCTGCGTCCCGACTACGAGGGCATCGGCGGCCCCGGCATCCATCCGTACCTGATCGGCGCGTCCCTGGCGGAGTCGATGCACGCGATGGTGCGGGCGCGCGCGTCATTCGACGCCGACCTCGGCGACGCGTGGGTGGCGGCCGGTCATTCCGAGGGCGCCGTGGCCGCGCTGCACGCGTCGGTCCCGTCGGGTGAGGTGAATGGAGCGGCGTCCAGTGCCGGTGCGGTGGGCGCGGGTGGTGCCGGTGCCGGTGGGTCCGGCGCGGGTGCGTCCGGCGCGGGTGCGTCGGGCGCGGGTGCGTCCGGTATGTCCGGTGCGGATGCGGCCGGTGCCGGTGCGTCCGAAGTCGGTGCATCCGGGGCACCGGTGCCGGGTGCGGTGCTGCTCGGCACGGCGGCGTTCGCCCCGGTCACGCGCATGGACCTCAGCATCGGCCTGTCCCGCCGCATCGGCGTGCGCTTCGCGGGATCCGGGGTGGTGTCGGCGCTGATCGCGCTGATGCTGCGCGGGGCCGCGACCACCGACGAGCGGATGCGGGAGTTGATCGCCGCCGACGGTCTCGGCGCCCGCGCGGCGGAGCTGTGGCCCGACCTCGACGGTCTGTGCCTGACGGAGCTCGCCGCCCCCGCCTCGTGGGGCGGCCTCGCTCCCGGGCGCATCGGCGGGGCGTCGGGCGATGAGCTGTTCGCGCGCCTGGCCGAGAGTTTCCGGCGGAACGAGGTCGCGGCGCTCTCCGGTTTCCGTGCTCCCGTGCGGATCGACGCCGCGCGCTTCGACGAGGTCGCGCCCGCTCCCCTGACGGCGCGGCTGCTGCGCCGCTATCGCGCGGACGGGGTCGAGCTGACCTCCGCGTGGTGGCCGACCCACCACTCCGGCACCATGCATCCGTCGCACGCCCCGTCCCGCGCCGCCGCCTGGATCGCCGCCCGCTTCTCCTGACACTGCGCGCCGTGTTTCATCCCGGTCGCCGCGCGAGCTGAAACGCCCCGTCCACCCGGCACAGGGATCAGAAATGCCGCTGGGAGGGCCTCCGCAGCGGCATTTCTGATCCCTCACCACGCCGGCGAGAGAGAAGGCGCTCAGTCGTCGAGGAGCTCGGCCTCGATCACGTCGTCGTCGGATGCCGGGGCGCCAGGGGCCGGCGGCTCCGGGGTCTCTGCGGTGAGCACGAGGCCCGTCCCGTCGGCGGCGATGTCGACGCGCACCGTGTCGCCGTCGTGCACATTGCCCGACAGCAGCGCGGTCGCCAGCCTGTTCTGCACCTCGCTCTGGATGAGGCGGCGAAGCGGACGTGCACCGAACACCGGGTCGTAGCCCCGCTCGGCGAGCCAGGTCCGCGCATCCGGGGTGACCGCGAGCGTGAGACGGCGATCGTGCAGCCGCTTCTGCAGCGCGTCGACCGTGAGCTCCACGATCTGGGCGAGGTCGTCTTCGCTCAGCGCCGAGAACATCACGATGTCGTCGAGGCGGTTCAGGAACTCGGGCCGGAACGCCTGGCGCACGAGCGCCATGACCTGCTCGCGCTTGTCGTCGGGCGACAGCATCGGGTCGATGAGGATCGGCGAGCCGAGGTTCGACGTCAGGATCAGGATGACGTTCGAGAAGTCGACCGTGCGGCCCTGGCCGTCGGTGAGACGCCCGTCGTCGAGCACCTGCAGCAGCACGTCGAACACCTCGGGGTGCGCCTTCTCGACCTCGTCGAGCAGGATCACGCTGTACGGGCGACGCCGCACGGCCTCGGTGAGCTGACCGCCCTGCTCGTAGCCGACGTAACCGGGGCTCGCCCCTATCAAGCGTGAGACGGAGTGCTTCTCGCCGTACTCCGACATGTCGATGCGCACCATGGCGTGCTCGTCGTCGAAGAGGAAGTCCGCGAGGGCCTTCGCCAGCTCGGTCTTGCCCACACCGGTCGGACCGAGGAACAGGAACGAGCCGGTCGGGCGACCGGGGTCGCTGATGCCCGCGCGGGAGCGGCGCACGGCATCCGACACGGCCTTCACCGCATCCTTCTGCCCGATCAGGCGCTTGCCCAGCTCGGACTCCAGGTGCAGGAGACGCTCGCTCTCGCCCTGCATCAAGCGGCCGACGGGGATGCCGGTCCACGCGGCGATCACGGCGGCGATGTCTTCGTCGGTGACCTGCTCGTTGACCATGCGGGGCTCGGTCGAGGTCGTGGCCTCGGCCTGCTCGGCCTCCGCGATGTCGCGTTCGAGGCGCTTGATCGTCTCGTACTCGAGCTTCGACGCCTTCGTGTAATCGGCGTTGCGCATGGCGAGGTCGCGCTGCGTGATCGCATCGTCGAGCTGCTTCTTCAGCTCGCCCACGCGGTTCAGCCCCTGCCGCTCGCGCGCCCACCGCGCCTCGAGCCCTGCGAGCTGCTTCTCCATGCCGACGAGCTGCTCGCGCAGGGCGCTCAGGCGCTCCTTCGATGCGGCGTCCTTCTCGCGCTTGAGGGCGAGCTCTTCGAGCTTCATGCGGTCGACCTGGCGCTTGAGCTGGTCGATCTCGACCGGCGAGGAGTCGATCTCCATCTTGAGGCGCGACATCGACTCGTCGATCAGGTCGATCGCCTTGTCCGGCAGCTGACGCGCGGGCAGATAGCGGTTCGACAGCGCGGCGGCTGCGACCAGGGCGCTGTCGGAGATCGTGACGCCGTGGTGCGCCTCGTAGCGGCCCTTCAGCCCGCGGAGGATCGCGATCGTGTCCTCGACGGTCGGCTCGCCCACGTACACCTGCTGGAAGCGGCGTTCGAGCGCGGCATCCTTCTCGATGAACTCGCGGTACTCGTTGAGCGTGGTCGCGCCGATCAGACGCAGCTCGCCGCGGGCGAGCATCGGCTTGAGCATGTTGGATGCCGCGACCGATCCCTCGCCGCCGCCGGCGCCCATCAGGACGTGCAGCTCGTCGATGAAGGTGATGACGCGCCCGTCGGACTCGGTGATCTCCTTGAGGACGCTCTTCAGACGCTCTTCGAACTGGCCGCGGTACATGGCTCCGGCCACGAGGGCGGAGATGTCGAGCGAGACCAGCTCCTTGTCCTTGAGCGACTCGGCGACGTCGCCCGCGACGATGCGCTGGGCGAGCCCCTCGACCACGGCGGTCTTGCCGACGCCGGGCTCGCCGATCAGCACCGGGTTGTTCTTGGTGCGGCGGGTGAGCACCTGGCTGACACGGCGGATCTCGTTGTCACGGCCGATCACGGGGTCGAGCTTGCCCTGGCGGGCGCGGTCGGTGAGGTTGATCCCGAACTGCTCGAGTGCGGACTGCTGGTCTTCGGTCTGAGGGGTGGTCATTCGTCCTCCTGGGGAGTCTCCTTCTGGCGGATCCGTCATGGATCAAAGTTGAGTGGTGTTGACTCAACTTTATCACCTCAAGGCCTCCCTGACTAGCGTTGCTGCTCCGACATCAGCTCCCGGGCTTCATTCTTTGCGAGCCTCTTGCGCAGGTCGCTGTTCGCCCGCGCCCGCCGCAGCGACCGGATCGTCGCCGCGCGCTGGATTACAGCTCCCGGTTTCGCCCTTGAGAACATCGCCATCAGGAACCAGAGGTGCGTGGCCGAGAAAAGAATCAGGGTCCATCCGAGCGCAGGACTCACCATCGCCATCTGAAGTCCCAGGACAACACTGACGAGCATGCCTCCGATACCGGTGAACCATCGCATCCAGCTGCGTGAGCGCGCGGTATCCGAGAGGTCAGCGGTCGCTCTCCACCCGAGGGTGAAGACGACGTTGCCGTAATACAGCAGCATTGCGATGAGGATCAGCGTCCCGCGCGTGACCTCCGGCACGTCGATGGAGACAGTGAGGAAGCCGGCGATCGCAGCCCAGAGCATCAACGGCCCCACCCAGAGCACAGCCTCAGCAATCACCTGCGGCCGCACCTGCACGGTCTGCCCCCGACGAACGCCACAATCCGCGGCGCGATCCCGACGCAGCCGCCAGTTCTTGCGAGCGGTCCTCGCGCGCTCGCCGGCATTGGCCGCCCCGGTCACGGTTTGCGCGACGAGAACGCAGACCCAGGCCACGACAGCGCCGACCAGTGCGTCCACCGCTCGACTCGGCTGCATGATCGCGGTGAAGATCTGAGACGCCGACAGTCCTGCGATCAGGAACACGCATATGACCACACAGCGGAGCACGATGAGACGTGCGCGATCGCCGAGCATCCGTTCGGCGATGCCGAGGTTCGTCGCCGCCGCGAGCGCCACGAGCACGGTCGCTAGAACGCCGAGGATCGCGTAGTAGTCGTCGACGATGCCGGACAGCGCCGCGGCGACCCCGCTGATGCTCTCGGCATAGGGAACCCCGGTCACCAGCGACGCCGGACCGGCGAAGGCGAACGGCATGGGAACAAATGTAGCCATGAGAATCAGCCCCAGGACGACCGTGAGCCAGCGGTCAGACCGCGAGAGCGTCGATCCTATAACGCCCTGACGTGCATCTTGATCGGACATGAGAAGCCTTCCAGCGTTTCCGTTCGACGACCATCGTCGACTCGCTGCACAGTGTGGACCTCCCCTCAGACATCTGCTCACCCGAGCCCGACCCACTCACCCGCGCTCCGGGAGAACTGGTGCGACGCCGCAGACAACGGCGTCCCGAACCAGCCCCAGGACGACATCGAACCATCCCGAACGTCAGACTCCGGCTCGGCCGTTTCGGAGTCGACGGCCAGCAGAAAGACGTCGATCTGCGTATCGGGCTCGACATGGTCACCCTCGCTCGGAACAACGCGGTCGGCACAATCGTCCTGGTCTCGGGAGACGACGACCTGACTGAAACGGTCGAGCAGGCGCCTGATCTCGGGGCGACCGTCATCGTGTCGGCCGTACTCCATGCCGCTGGCATCGCGAACGCGGTAAGCAGGCATCTGCTCCGCACCGCCGACGATCTCGAAGTGCCGCCGCCTGCGCTCGATGCCAGCGTACGCCGACCGACGCAGTCCGCCGCTGCGGCTTCTTCGGGCATCCCTCCCGCAGCCAAGCCATCAGCACCGCGGCCGGTTCCTGCCCCGCCCCCGGACTTCGACCATCGGCTCCGCCGGTCGCCGTTCCCCCGACGCCCGCATACAGCTCGGGCGCCGGAGGGTCGCCATACATCGCTCGTTCGTCGCCGCACCCACACAGGTCGACGCGGTGCAGGCGGCTCGGCCGTCGATCCCGCGCGAGCTGGACCGCGCAACGCTGGCAGACCTGTCCGACAAGCTCGGCGTCTTCACACTCACCGATCCTGAGCGCTACGCGTTGCGCGATTGATTCTGGGTCCGGGTAGATAAGCAGGCATGACCCGGCCCGACATCCACCCCCTGATGGCTGCCCGTTCTCGAATTCGACAACCTCGCGAAGTATACTCAAACTCACCGTATGTGAGTTACTGAGAGCTCTTGCCACTATCATCAGTACGTACATACTGCTACTGTTTCTGAATGATCCTCGGCGATATGTGCACCATACGCTCAGGAATGACCTTGCGCTCACGCCTCGCGGAGGCACCTGACGGCCTCCTGACCGTCCAGCAAGGCGATATCTCGCCACGTGGAGAGTTTGATCGCGAGAACGCTTCCCGCATGTCCACTCCGGCCTCGTCCTCCCACCTGGTCGCCCCCGGCGAACTGGTCGTCCGGTCCCGGGGGCCGTTCTGGAGTGCCTGGGCTCCCAGCGATCTCGACGAGCCCGTCGCCGCGATCGCACCGCTCTTCATCCTGACCCCAGCCCCCGACATCGATCCCGCCTACCTCGCGTGGTTCATTGGCCGCCCGGCGGCACAGCGGTACTTCGCGACCGAATCCATGGGCACGAGTGTCAAGATGATTCCTCGCGACGTACTCGGGCGGCTACCCATCACCGCGCCGCCGATCGAGCAGCAGCGAACGATCGCAACCGCCGCAGCCCTCAGCGAGCACGAGCATCGCCTGTCCGCTCGCCTCTCAGACCTCCGCCACACCCTGAACTCCGCACACCTCGATCAGTACTCGCGGCGTGCCGCCGCGGCATCCGACACCGACAGGACCACTCGATGACCGACACCGTCACACAGCAGCGCATCAACAACGCGGCCTGGGCCGCGTGCGACACCTTCCGTGGTGTCGTCGATGCGACGCAGTACAAGGACTACATCCTCGTGATGCTGTTCCTGAAGTACATCTCGGACATCTGGATCGATCACAAGGAGCAGTATGAGCGCGAACTCCGAGGGGATGCGCGCAAGATCGGGGTGAAGCTGAGCCGCGAGCGCTTTCCCCTCCCCGACGGCGCGAGCTTCTACGACCTCTACGAGAACCGCAAGGCCGACAACATCGGCGAACGCATCAACATCGCGCTCGAAGCAATCGAAGAGGCCAACAAAGCGAAGCTCGACAAGGTGTTCCGCAACATCGACTTCAACTCCGAGGCGAACCTGGGGCAGATCAAGGAGCGCAACCGGCGCCTGCGGCATCTGCTCGAGGACTTTCACAAGCCCGAGCTCGACCTTCGACCGTCTCGCGTGAATGAAGACATCATCGGCGAGACGTACATCTATCTGATCTCGCGGTTCGCGTCGGATGCCGGAAAGAAAGCCGGCGAGTTCTACACCCCGGCGTCCGTCTCCCGCCTTCTGGCCCGACTCGCCGCCCCAAAGCCCGGCGACACCATCTTCGATCCGGCGTGCGGCTCCGGGTCGCTTCTGATCGAGGCGGCTCGGGAGGTGGGAACGAACAACTATCAGTTGTTCGGCCAGGAGGTCAACGGGGCCACGTGGGCGCTTGCCCGGATGAACATGTTCATGCACGCGAACGATGCTGCCTTCATCGAATGGGGAAACACCCTCACCGCACCGACGCTTCTCGTGGACGACCGACTGCGTCAGTTCGACGTCGTCGCCGCGAACCCCCCGTTCTCGCTCGATAAGTGGGGCGCTGAGGAGGCATCCGCCGACACGCACAGGCGGTTCTGGCGTGGGGTGCCGCCGAAGAGCAAGGGCGACTACGCGTTCATCACGCACATGATCGAGGTGGCCAAGCCCCAGAGCGGAAGGGTTGCGGTCATCGTGCCCCACGGCGTGCTCTTCCGCGGAGCCGCGGAGGGACGCATCCGCCGATCGCTCATCGACGAGAACCTGCTCGACGCGGTGATCGGACTGCCCGCGAATCTCTTCACCACCACGGGGATCCCTGTCGCGATCCTGATCTTCGATCGTTCGCGTGAGGCGGGTGGCGCGAACGCTGACCGCGATGATGTGCTGTTCATCGACGCGAGCCGAGAGTTCACGCCAGCGAGATCGCAGAGCCTGCTCGACACCACCCATCTCGACAAGATCGTCGCGACCTATCGCGACCGCGCTGAGATCGAGCGCTACTCGCACCGCGCGACGCGGGAGGAGATCGCCGGGAACGACTTCAACCTCAACATCCCCCGTTATGTCGACACCTTCGAGGCGGAACCCGAGATCGACATCGTCGCCGTGCAACGCGAGATCGAACAGGTCGAGGCCGAACTCGTCGAGGTCGGCGCGCGCATGGCGGGCTATCTCAAGGAGCTGGGACTCAATGACTGACTCGTCGGACGTAGCGGGCGAGATCGTGCTCTATACGAGCGAAGACGGTCTCGCGCGCGTGCAGTTGCGGGCGATCGACGGATCGGCGTGGTTGACGCAGCGCGGCATCGCAGAACTGTTCGAGGTGACGCCGCAGGCGATCACGCAACACATCACCTCGATCTGTGCCGAAGGCGACCTCGATGAGGAGTCAACCTGTAACGATTACTTACAGGTTCAGCTCGAGGGAGGTCGTGAGGTGCGTCGCACCGTTCGGCATTACAACCTCGACATGATCCTTGCCATCGGCTACCGGGTGCGCTCTGCCCGGGGTGCGCAGTTCCGGCGATGGGCGACAACGGTGCTCTCCGAGTACCTGGTCAAGGGCTTCGCCATGGACGACGCCAAGCTCAAGGATGCTCCGCAATGGGATTACTTCGATGAGTGGCTCGAGCGCATCCGCGACATCCGCGCCTCCGAGAAGCGGTTCTATCAGAAGGTGTGCGATCTGTATGCGACCGCAGTCGACTACGACGCATCGTCGGAGGCCGCACGCGAGTTCTTCAAGAAGGTGCAGAACAAGATGCTCTGGGCCGTCACCGGCAAGACGGCGGCTGAACTCATCTCGGAGCGGAGCAAGGCTGATGCGCCGAACATGGGTCTCACGAGTTGGGCGGGAACGATCGTGCGCAAAGGCGATGTCGCCATCGGCAAGAACTATCTCGCGGAGGAAGAGGTATCGGAACTCAACCGCATCGTCACGATGTACCTCGACTTCGCGGAAGATCAGGCGAAGCGACGGAAGACGATGACGATGTCCGAATGGAGCGACCGTCTCGACGCGTTCCTCACGTTCAACGACCGAGGTGTGCTAGCAAACGCCGGGCATCTCCAGATGGCGGTCGCTAAGGCGCTCGCCAAGCGACGGTACATCGAGTTCGACGCGACCCGTAGTCGGGCGGAGGCGGAGGCTGCGGATGCCGCGGACTTCGCGGCGATCGAGGCGCTGGGGAGGGAGGCGGAATGAGCTGGCATACAACGCAGCCCTTCACTCCGCTCGCGACTATCGCGACAGCCCCTATTGTCTATGGCATTGTGCAGCCAGGTGAAAATGTCAGCGCCGGGGTGCCGTTCGTCCAGACGCGAGACATCGGCGGTGTTCTCGACCCCGCGCATCTTGACAGGACCACTGACAAGATCGCGGCCGCGTATGGCCGCTCGTCACTCATCGCAGGGGACATACTCATCGCTCTCAGAGGAGAGATAGGATCGAGTGCGTTGGTGCCAGAATCACTCACTGGCGCTAACATTTCGCGCGGCGTCGCCCGGCTGCGAGTCTCTGCCCAACACGATCCGCACTTCGTGCACCAGGTCCTCTCATCTACACACGTGCGGCGCGAGATCGATTCTCTTTCAAGGGGCAGCGCCCTTCGTGAGATCTCCATAGGCGCTCTCCGCACGGTCACGATCCCCACACCTTCGCTCCCCGAGCAACGCAAGATCGCGGAGATCCTCCGCGTGTGGGACAAAGCGATCGGGACAACCGAAACTCTCTCCTCGCTGAAGCAGAAACGGTTCCGGTACGCCCTTCAGCGCCTGCTCAGTTCCGAGAATTGGCCGCGGGTGACGCTAGGACGCGTGACTGAACGAGTGGTGAGAAAGAACGACGGACGTGATCACCTGGTCATGACCATCTCCGCGAAGTCGGGTTTCGTTGCGCAAGCTGACAAGTACCGGCGTGACATGGCGGGGAAGAGCGCAGAGACCTACACCCTCTTACGCAAGGGAGAATTCGCTTACAACAAGGGAAACTCGCTTACTTATCCCCAAGGCTGCATCTTCCCGCTCAGGCAGCCCACCGCACTCGTCCCAAGCGTCTACGTCGCTTTCCGCCTCGACCCCGAACTCAATGCAAACTACTACGAGCACCTCTTCTCGGCTGGGCTCCTGAATCGCCAGCTCGCTCAGCGAATCAGCGCGGGAGTGAGGAACAACGGGCTCCTGAACATCAACGCGACGGAGTTCTTCGACATTCGCGTGCCGGTACCGCCGCGGCCGGAACAGGATCGAGTCGCAAAGGTCCTTGACTCGATGACCGCTGAGATCGCGCTCCTCGACCGCAAGATCGAGCTGCTCCGCACCCAGAAGCGCGGCCTGATGCAGAAGCTGCTGACTGGCGATGTCCGCGTCATCCCCGAAGTCGTCCCGGAGGAGGAACAGCCGTGACCGTACCGTCGTTCGACCCGAGCGAGAAGCTGCAGTCCCAGCTGCCCGCGCTGCAACTGTTCGTCGCGCTCGGCTACACGCCGCTCTCCCCCGCGCAGGCGCTCGCCCTGCGCGGGGGGAAGCAGCGGAACGTCATCCTCGAGGATGTGCTCGCCGACCAGATCGTCAAGCTCAACCGCTTCGAGTATCGCGGTCGGGAGTACCCGGTCGATCCTGCCGACGCGAGCGAGGCGATCCGTCAACTCCATTCGCTTGAGCAAAACAAGGGAGTGAACGCCACAAACCAGGCGATCTACGACCAGCTGGTGCTCGGTGCGACCGTCGCGAAGACCATCGACGGAGACACAAAGAGCCGGCACATCCGCTACATCGATTGGCTCGAGCCCGCGAACAACGCCTTCCACGTCACCGCCGAATACACGGTCGACCGTACTGGTGCGACCGACACCGACCGACTCGACCTTGTGGCGTTCGTGAATGGCATCCCGTTCGTCGCCGTCGAATGCAAGCGCCCGGCCGAGCCGATCAAGAAGGCCGATCACCAGCTGCTCCGCTATCAGCGTCCGAACGAGATCCCGTCCTTCTTCCACTTCGCGCAGCTGCTCGTCGCCACCAACCGGCGTGAGGCGAGATACGCCACCGTGGGCACGCCCTCGAAGTTCTGGAGCCCATGGCGCGAGGAAGGCGATGACGACGTCTCCGGCTTCACCTCGGAACCGCTCGGCGCATCCGTACTGGACGCGCTCTTCGTCGCTCCCGATTCTCGCGCCGCCGCCCACAAACAACTTGACGGACTCGCCGCACGCACGCCGAGCGAGCAGGACCGACTGCTGGCAGCGCTGTGCCGCCCGGATCGCCTGCTCGAACTCGTGCGTACCTTCACGGTCTTCGACGGCGGCATCCGCAAGGTCGCCCGGCACCAGCAGTTCTTCGCCGTGCACAATGCGCTCGCCCGGGTGACTTCCGGCACCCAGGGACAAACGCGCCCCGGCGGCGTGATCTGGCACACCCAGGGGTCCGGCAAGTCGCTCACGATGGTGATGCTCGCGAAGGCCCTTGAGCTGGAGCCCTCGATCACGAACGCGAGGGTGATTCTCGTCACCGACCGCGATGACCTCGATGAGCAGATCCGCGACACCTTCAGGTCATGTCGGCTCGAACCGGTCCGTGCGAAGAGCGGCAAGCACCTCGCCGAGCTCATTCGAACGAAGACACCGCTCATCACGACGATCGTGAATAAGTTCGAGAATGCGTCGAAGTGGATGTCCGAACGAGACCTCGACCCGAACCTGTTCGTTCTCGTCGATGAGAGCCACCGCAGTCATTCCGCCCGCCACGGCGAGTTCGGGGCGTTCGCTGCCAAGATGCGGCATTTGCTTCCGCATGCGAACTACATCGGCTTCACGGGCACCCCCCTCCTCAAGAAGGAGAAGAGCACTTTCCGAACCTTCGGCTCCCCGATCCACGAGTACACGATCCGCGATGCCGAACGCGACGAAGCGGTCGTGCCACTGCTGTACGAGGGCCGCATGGTCGAGCAGCAGATCGCCGAGACGGTGATCGATGCCTGGTTCGACAAGATCTGCGAGGGTCTCACGCCCGAGCAGCAGGTCGACCTCAAGCGCAAGTTCTCCCGTGCCGACGTGCTTTCCGGTGCGGGGCAGGTCATCCGGGCGAAGGCGTTCGACATCTCCGAGCACTACCGCATGCACTGGCAAGGCACGGGGCTGAAGGCACAGCTGATCGCACCAGACAAGGCCGCCGCGATCAGGTTTCAGCACGTGCTCGACGAGATCGGCCACGTCCGCAGTGAGGTGATGATCTCCGCACCGGGTGACGAGGAGGACGTCGAAGCGGGCGACCGCGAGTCGCGCGAACTCGTGCAGCGGTTCTGGGATGACGCGATGAAACGCTACGGCGGCGAAGCGAGATACAACCAGCAGGTCGTCGCTGATTTCAAAGGCCCGAACGGCCCCGAGATCCTCATCGTCGTCTCCAAGTTGCTCACAGGCTTCGACGCCCCCCGCAACACCGTGCTCTACATCTGCCGCAGTCTGCGTGAGCACACGCTGCTGCAGGCCATCGCCCGGGTCAACCGTCTGTACGAGCCCGACCATGATGAGGATCCGCCGAAGGACTTCGGTCACATCATCGACTACGAGGGCCTGCTCGGAGAGCTCAGGGATGCGCTCAACACCTACTCCGCGCTGGACGGCTTCGACCTGGACGACCTGATGGGGGCCGTCGTCGACGTGCGCGAGGAGATCACGCATCTGGACGCGCGGTGGTCGGCGGTGTGGTCGCTGTTCACCGGCATCCGCCGCGACGACATGGAAGCACTCGAGCAGCACCTTGAGGCCAAAGACCGTCGCGAGGATTTCTACGCGCTGCTCTCCGCCTTCACCCGGACCCTGCACATCGCTCTCTCAAGCGACAAGGTCGGCGAGGTGATCAGTCTCGAGCGGCTCGAGGCATATAAGCGCGACTGGAAGAGCTTCGTCAGCCTGAGGTCGTCAGCACAATGGCGCTATAACGAGAAGGTCGACCTTCGCGACTACGAGCCGAAGATCAGGAAGCTGCTCGACGACCACCTCACCGCGCTGCCATCCGCCGTGCTAATCCCGGAACTCGAACTCGGCGACTCGGCCGCCGTGCGCGCAGTGGCAGAAGCGCACGGGCAGAGCGCCGCCGCCCGGGCTGACCGCATCGCCAGTGCCACCACGAAACACATCTCGGCGCGGTTGCAGGAGGATCCGGTGAGGTACGAGCGCTTCGCGAAGCTGATCCAGGACGCCATCGACGCCCACCGGGCGCACCGGCTGAGCGAAGTCGAGTACCTCGAACAGATCCTTGAGCTGCGCGACGCGGTGATCAGCGGGCGGCGCGAGACCACGCTCCCGGCGATCATCGCCCATCAGGACGACGCGTCCGCGATCTACGAATCGATCGTTCGTCACTTCCCCATCGACGATGGGCAGGTCACCCATGACGTCGTCGCGGGTATCGCCGTCGACCTCATCAAGCTCGTGCGCCATCATCACATCGTCGGATTCTGGATCAACGCCGAAGCCCAGAACACTCTGCTCAACGCCATCGATGATTACCTGTGGGATGACGTCGAAGGAGCCAAGGGTGTTTCGCTGACCCCTTCTGATGAAGCATCCATCCGCGGTGATGTCATGAGCATCGCCAGGGCCAGATTCCCGTGAACGCACAGCACACCGTGGACTACGGTGACGCCCGAATCGACTACGAAGTCACGCACACCAACCGCGACACGCTCGACATCGCAGTCGCGCCGAACGGCGTGATCACGGTTCGCGCCCCGATGAACGCCAAGCCGGATCAGATCGCGGACCGCGTACGTCAGCGCGGGCGCTGGATCCTCACTCAGCGCCGCTATTTCGACCAGTTCCGGCCGCGGACCACTGATCGCCGCTGGGTGCCCGGAGAAACGCACCTCTATCGCGGCCGACAGTACCGCCTGCGGATCGGAGAACCGGAACGGCTTCCGCAGCGGATTCGACTCATAGGGGGCTTTCTGCTGCTCGACGGCGTCGACTTCAGCGACAGCGTGACCATCGAACGCATGATGCTCGCCTGGTATCGCGAGCGCGCCCACGACGTCTTCACGCGGCAGCTGCCGGGGTGCATGGCGCGCTTCGGCGATCGGGCTATCTCGCCCACGTCCGTGCAGCTCCGAACGATGCGGACTCACTGGGGGTCGATGTCTGCGAACGGTCGCCTCAGTCTCAACCCGGGACTCGTCCGCGCACCGACTGAGGCGATCGACTACGTGATCACCCATGAACTCGCCCATCTTGTCGTGCCGCATCACGGACGCGAGTTCTGGGAGTTGATGACCTCGGTATTGCCTGACCATGCGGAGCGGAAGGCGCGGCTGGAGCGCGCGCTCATGTAGTGCTGCATCCAGTCCATCGCTCTCCCCCGGATAGCGCCGAAACCCCCGGATATCGCAGAGACCCCCTGCCACCGGTGCACGATCGCCGAGACCCCTTCCTATCGCCGAAGCCCCCAGCCACTCGCGTGAGTAGCTGGGGGTTTCGACGAACAGAGGGGGTCTCGGCGACCGCGGCCGCCAGGCGAGAACGCCAGGCTCCATGCGACCGCGGTCGCAGAGGGTTACTCGGTCATCCCGCGACGAAGCAGACGACCGCGCGGGGTCTCGAAGTCGATGACCTCGCCGTGCAGCCAGGTCTTGCGCACGACGCCCGCGAGGGCCTTGCCGTGGTACGGGGTGAGCGGGTTCTTGTGGTGCAGCTTCTTCACGTCGACGACGTACGCGTCATCCGCCGCGAAGATCGAGAAGTCGGCGTCGTAGCCGGGGGCGATGCGCCCCTTGCCCGTGAGCCCGGCGAACTGCGCAGGGCGCTCGCTCATCCACGCGACGACCGTCTCGAGCGAGAGGCCGCGCTGACGGGCCTCGGTCCAGATCAGCGAGAGGCCGAGCTGCAGCGACGCGACGCCACCCCAGGCCACGGCGAAGTCGCCGTTCTCGAGGTCCTTGAGGTCGAGGGTCGACGGCGAGTGGTCCGACACGATGAAGTCGATCGTGCCGTCCTCCAGGCCCTGCCACAGCTGCTCGCGGTTGCCCGCCTCGCGGATCGGCGGGCAGCACTTGAACTGCGTGGCGCCGTGCGGGATCTCCTCGGCCGTGAGGGTGAGGTAGTGCGGGCAGGTCTCGACCGTGAGCTTGAGTCCGTCGTTCTTGGCGGAGCGCAGCATGGGCAGCGCGTCCGACGACGACAGGTGCAGGATGTGTGCGCGTCCACCCGTCCAGCGCGCACGCTCGATGACCTCGGCGATCGCGAGGTTCTCGGCGCCGCGGGGGCGCGACGCGAGGAACTTCGCGTAGTCGTCGCCCTCGGGCTGCGGGGCGCGGTCGATCGCGCGGGAGTCCTCGGCGTGCACGATCATGACCGAGTCGAACGTCGCGAGCTCCCGCATGTCCTTCTCGAGCTCGTCGGCGTCCAGCGGCGGGAACTCGTCCACACCGGAGTGCAGCAGGAAGCTCTTGAATCCGAAGACGCCGGCGTCGTGCAGCGGGCGGAGGTCGGCGGTGTTGCCGGGCACGGCGCCGCCCCAGAAGCCCACGTCGACGTGGGTCTGCCCCTTCGCGGCCTCGCGCTTGATGTTCAGCGCCTCGACGCTGATGGTCGGCGGGATGCTGTTCAGCGGCATGTCGACGATGGTCGTGACCCCGCCGGCGGCGGCGGCGCGCGTGGCGGAGGCGAAACCCTCCCACTCGGTCCTGCCGGGCTCGTTCACATGCACGTGGGTGTCGACGAGGCCCGGGATGAGGGTCTCGTCGTCGGCGAGCTCGATGATCTCGGCGCCGTCGAGGTTGTTGCCCAGGGGCTGCATCGCGACGATCACGCCGTGGCGGATGCCGACCTCACGGGGACGGACGCCCGCCGAGGTGAGCACCCGCTGCCCGCGGATCACCAGGTCGTAGTGCTCCCCCGTCGGGTCGAGCGACACCGCTCCGGCATCCTGGTGCTCGTTCTCCTGCGACATGTCGCTTCCCTTCTGCCGGCTGCGGTGCCGACGATGTCCGTTGTATCGATTGTGCGCGCTTCAGCGCGCGGAGGGTCCGAAGCCGGTGATGCGCTTGGGGCGCGGCGGCGCGTACGTGCGCACCTTCGAGGTCGTGAGGCCGAGACGCACGAGCCCCTCGGCCACGGCCACCGCGGCCTGCACGCCGTCGACGACGGGCACGCCGCACAGCTCGACGACGCGGTCCTTGAGCTCGGCCATGCCGCCGCAGCCGAGCACGATCACCTCGGCACGGTCGATCTCGACCGCCTTCTGCGCCTCGGCGGCGATGGCCTCGATCGCGCGCTCGGGGTCGGACTCGAGTTCGAGCACGCCGAGACCGGAGGACCGGACGGAGGCGCAGCGGTCGTGGAGCCCCGCGAGGATCAGACGGTCCTCGATGAGCGGCACCGCACGGTCGAGCGTCGTGACGACGGAGTACGAGCGCCCGAGGTACATGGCGGTGGATGCCGCGGCCTCGGTGATGTCGACGACCGGGACCGTGAGCAGCTCCTGGAGCCCCTCGCGCCCGTGCTCGCCGTAGCCCGCCTGGATGACCGCGTCGTACTCGCCGTCGTACCGGACGATCTTGTCCATCACCGCGATCGCGGCGAGGTAGCTCTCGAAGTTGCCCTCGCAGGATTCGGCGCCGAAGTCGGGGGTGAGGCCGATGATCTCGGTGCCGGGGGATGCGACCGCTCTCGCGGCCTCGGCGATGCCGTCGGTCATCGTCTGGGTGGTGTTCACGTTCGCGACGAGGATGCGCATGATCGTTCTCCCTGGGTCAGTGGGTCGGGGTGACGGCGATGTCGCCCGCGTCGACGTCGTGGAACGGGCCGCGACGGTCGGCGATCACACCGTAGACGATGGCCGCGAGCCCTGCGGCGAAGAACCAGGAGAACTCCCGCACCGACTCGAAGACCGGGAGGAAGGTGAGCAGCAGCGAGATGCCGCCGGCCACCACGAGGGCGATGATCGCGCGGGGGTTGAATCCGCGGGAGTACGCGTACTCCGACACCGGCGAGGTCGAGTACAGCGCCGGCACGTTGATCTGCTGCTTCTTGATCAGCCAGTAGTCGACCATGATGATGCCGAACAGCGGGCCGAGCAGGGCGCCGAGGCCGCCGAGGAACACGTTGATGACGATCGGCGAGTTGTACAGGTTCCAGGGCGTGATGACGAGTCCGATCACCGCGGAGAGGATCGCTGCCTTGCGGAAGTTCAGGTGCTTGGGCAGCAGGTTCGTGAAGGCGTAGGTGGGGGCGACGAAGTTGGCCATGAGGTTCACGGCGACCGTGAGTGCGATCAGTGCGAGCGAGGCGAGCACGAGGAGGAACGTGTTCGGGATCGCGGCGACGACGTCGGCCGGGGAGGTGATGACGGTGCCGTCGATCTGGAAGGTGCCGCCGGCGAGGACGACGACGATCACGCCGAAGAACAGCATGTTGATCGGGATGCCCCAGAAGTTGCCCTTGATGATCGCCTTGCGCGACTTCGCGCCGCGGGTGAAGTCGCAGAAGTTCAGCACGAAGGTGCCGTAGATCGAGACCCAGAGGGAGGCGGCGCCGAGCATCTTGAGCCACAGCTCCCCGCCCTCTGCGGTGCCGTGCGGGGCCCAGTTGATCTGGAAGCCGCTCTGCACGAGCACCCATACGGCGAGGGCGACGAAGGTGGCGAGGATGATGGGGCCGGCCCAGGCCTCGTACTTGCGGATCATCTCCATGCCGTAGCTGACGATGATGACCTGCACGATCCACAGCACCACGAAGGTGATCCAGCCGAGGGCGGAGAGCCCGAGGAAGGACCCCTCCTGGAGGGATGCCGCGCCGGGGGCGACCGCGAGGATGACGACCTGGAGCACCTGCGAGGCGAGGAAGGTCTGGATGCCGAACCACGCGATCGCGACGATGCCGCGGAGCAGGCCGGGGATCTGCGCGCCGTGGACGCCGAAGGCGATGCGGCTCATGACGGGGAACGGGACGCCCGTCTTCTCCCCCATGAACCCGGAGAGGGTGAGCAGCAGGAACAGGAACAGCGCTCCGAAGGCGAGTGCTCCGAGGATCGCGCCGCCGCTGAGGCCGAGGGCGAACAGGCCGATCGCGAACGCGTAGTTGCCGAGGCTGTGGACGTCGTTGGCCCACAGGGTGAAGATGCTGTACGCGCTCCAGTGGCGACCCTCGCGGGTCGTGGGCGCGAGGTCGGTGTTGTACAGGCGGGGGCTGATGCCGGCCTGCACGGCGATGGTGATGGAGGGCGCCTCGTCGAGGCCCTCTGACGCTCTGCTCGGGATGTGGACGAACTCTTCGGTGGACATCATTGCCTTTCCTTGACCGCTCCGTCAGGTAAGAGATGTTGCAGGGTAATTCCGTAATATGGAATCTAGTTTTCAACTAAAGAAATTTCACCACACACGGCGATGCCGTGTCAATGCTCTGGGATACCAGAATCAGAGGAGATCGCGCGCGATGAGGGCGCCGACCTCGACGAGCAGGGTCTTCGCGTTCGCGATGCTCGTGGCAGGGTCCGGTTCGAGCGCGCTCAGCGCGTGCACACGGTGGAATCCGGCATCCGTCGCCTCCTGCGCCGACAGCGTCGACCGCCCGCACACGGCCACGACGGGCACCCCCGCCGTACGCGCGGCAGCAGCCACCCCGAGGGGCGTCTTGCCGCCGAGGCTCTGATCGTCGAGACTGCCCTCGCCCGTGATGACGAGGTCGGCGCCGACGATGCGATCAGCGAGTCCGGTGAGCCGTTGCACGACGTCGATGCCGGGTTCGCGGCGCGCGCCGAGCACCGCCAGAGCCGCGTACCCGACACCCCCGGCGGCGCCGGCGCCGGGGGCGGATGCCGAGGGCCGCACCCCCGGCTGCTGCTCGAGGAGGGCGGCGAATCGTGCGAGGCCCGCCTCGAGGGCGGCGACATCGTCGGCGCTCGCCCCCTTCTGCGGCGCGAACACGGCAGCCGCACCCCGGTCCCCGAGGAGCGGATTGTCGACGTCGCTCGCCAGCACGATCTCCGCCTCGGCGAGCCGCGGATCGAGCCCAGACACATCAGCAGACACGAGCTCGACGAGCGCGGCGCCGCCGGCCCGCACCGGACGATCCTCCGTCCGGAGGGAGACGCCCAGTGCCTGCAGCATCCCGGCGCCGCCGTCGGTGTTCGCACTTCCGCCGACGCCGAGCACGATCGTCGTGCACCCGCGGTCGAGGGCCGCGGCGATCAGCTCGCCCGTGCCGCGGCTGGTCGCCGTCAGCGGGGCCTTCTCGCCGCCCGGCAGCAGGTCGAGCCCGCTCGCGGCCGCCATCTCGATGATCGCCTCGGAGCCCCGCACCGCGAACCGCGCGGTGACGGACTGCCCGACGGGGCCCGTCACCGTCACGGTCACGGGGTCGAACCCGCTCGCGATCGCCGCGTCGACCGTGCCCTCGCCGCCGTCGGCGACGGGAACCGCCTCGACGACGGCATCCGGGATCAGCGTCCGGATGCCGTCGGCGAGCGACGCCGCGACCTCGGCCCCGGTGGCGGAGCCCTTGAACTTGTCCGAGGCGATCAGGATGCGCATGGACCGGTCTCAGTCCAGCAGGGCGTAGACGGCCTCGGGCGCGTCGGCGGGCGACGTCGCGAGGTCCTCGAACTCGTTCATGGTGTCGAGGTCGGCGCCCATCGCGATGTTGGTGACGCGCTCGAGGATGACCTCGACGACCACCGGCACCTGGAACTCGTCCCGCAGGCGCTCGGCCTCGGCGAAGCCCGCGGCGAGGTCCTCAGGGCGCTCGACGCGGAGCGCCTTGCAGCCCAGTCCCTCGGCGACCTTGACGTGGTCGACGCCGTAGCCCGTGGCGATGCTGGAGGAGTCCTGCGGCGTGTTGATGTTGTCGAAGGCCAGCGAGACCTCGTAGTCCATCTCGAACGGACGCTGCGACTGGCGGATCAGACCGAGGTAGCTGTTGTTCACCACGACGTGGATGTACGGCAGCTTGTGCTGCGCGCCCACGGCGAGCTCCTCGATCATGAACTGGAAGTCGTAGTCGCCGCTCAGCGCGACGACGGGCTGCTCCGGCTTGCCGCGGACGACGCCCAGCGCGGCGGGCAGGGTCCAGCCGAGGGGTCCGGCCTGGCCGGCGTTGATCCACTGGCGGGGGCCGTAGACGTGCAGCAGCTGCGCGCCCGCGATCTGCGACAGGCCGATCGTGGTGACGTAGGTGGTGTCGTGGCCGAAGGCCGAGAGCATCTCCTGGTACACGCGGTGCGGCTTCATGGGCACGTTGTCGAAGTTCGTCTTGCGCTGCAGACGCGCCTTGCGGTCGCGGCACTCCTGAGCCCAGCCGTTGTAGTCGGGCAGCTCGGCGACGCGGTCGCGTGCGGCCTCGAGCAGCGCGTCGATGAACGCACCGGCGTCGGACACCACCCCGTAGTCGGGCGCGAACACGCGGCCGATCTGGGTGGGCTCGATGTCGACGTGCACGAACGTGCGGCCCTTGCGGTACGTGTCGAGGCCGCCGGTGTGGCGGTTGGCCCAGCGGTTGCCGATGCCGAGCACGAAGTCGCTCTCGAGGAAGCTCGCGTTGCCGTAGCGCTGCGAGGTCTGGATGCCGACGAGGCCCCCGGCGAGCGGGTGGTCGTCGCCGATCGCACCCCAGCCCATCAGGGTCGGGAACACGGGCACTCCCAGGGTCTCGGCCAGCTCGACGAGCTTCGCGGAGGCACCGGAGTTCACGATGCCGCCGCCCGCGATGATCGCGGGGTGCGTCGCCGCGATGAGCATGTCGAGCACCTTCTCGGCCTGCGCGCGGGTCGCGACGGGCTTCGCCACGGGCAGCGGCTCGTAGGTGTCGATGTCGAACTCGATCTCGGTCATCTGCACGTCGAACGGCAGATCGAGCAGAGCAGGACCGGGGCGACCGGAGCGCATGACCTGGAACGCGGTCTGGAAGGCGCCGGGGATCTGCCCCGCCTCGAGCACCGTCTTGGCGAACTTCGTCACCGGCTTCGCGATCGACGCGATGTCGACGGCCTGGAAGTCCTCCTTGTCGAGCTTCGCGACCGGAGCCTGTCCGGTGATGCAGAGCATCGGGATGCTGTCGGCGATCGCGGCGTACAGGCCGGTGATCATGTCGGTCCCCGCGGGGCCCGACGTGCCGATGCAGATGCCGATGCGGCCGTCGCCGGTGCGGCTGTAGCCGTCGGCCATGTGCGAGGCGCCTTCGACGTGGCGGGCGAGGGTGTGACGGATGCCGCCGTTCTGGCGCATCGCCGAGTAGAGCGGGTTGATGGCGGCGCCTGGCAGGCCGAACGCCTCGGTGGCGCCCTCCTTCACGAGGATCTGGACGATGGCGTCCACTGCGCGCATGCGGGTCATGAGAGTGTCCTTTTCATTTCGGTCGTCGAGCGAGGAGCGAAGCGACGAGACGAAACGTCTTCCGCTGACGTCGAACGCCGGATGAGGCGTTTCGTCTCGCTTCGCTCGCTCAACGAACGGGAGATTGCGTGGTGTGGGGTCGCTCAGTCGCGACCGGAGAGCTCTGCGGTGAGCTTGAAGAGGCCCGAGTGGTCGAGGCCGCCGTCGCCGCGGGCGACGAGGGCGTTCACGAGCTGTGCGACGGCGGCGCCGAGCGGGACGGTGACCCCGACGGAGCGCGCGGCTGCGGTGACGATGCCCAGGTCCTTGTTGTGGAGGGCGAGGCGGAATCCGGGGGCGAAGTCGCGGTTCAGCATCTTCTGCCCCTTCTGGTCGAGGACCTTGGAGCCGGCGAGGCCGCCGCCGAGGACCGTGAGGGCGGCATCCGTGTCGACGCCGAACGCCTCGAGGAACGTGACCGCCTCGGCGAGCGCCTGGATGTTGACGGCGACGATGAGCTGGTTGGCTGCCTTGACGGTCTGACCGGCGCCGGCGGGGCCGACGTGCACGATGGTCTTGCCGATCGCGTTCAGCACGGGCTCGGCCTTCGCGAAGTCCTCAGGGGATCCGCCGACCATGATCGACAGCACGCCGTCGATCGCGCCCTGCTCGCCGCCGGAGACCGGGGCGTCGACGGCGCCGAAGCCGGCCGCGACGGCCTCCTCCGCCAGCGCCTTGGCGACATCGGGGCGGATGGAGGAGTTGTCGATCCACAGGGCGCCCGGCTTCGCGTTCGCGAAGACGCCGTCCTCGCCGCGCACGACGCCCTCGACGTCCGGGGAGTCGGGGACCATCGTGATGACGACGTCGGCGTCCTTCACGGCATCCGCGATGCTGGTCGCGCCCGTGCCTCCGGCCTCGACGAGCGTGTCGATGGCCTGCTGGCTGCGGTTGAATCCGGTCACGTCGTAGCCGGCCGAGACGAGGTTCTTGGCCATGGGGAGGCCCATGATGCCGAGGCCGATGATGGCGATGCTGGTCATGTCGTCGCTCCTTCGCGAGGGGTGTCAGTTCTGGATCCAGGCGAAGGGGTCCGCCTGGGTGGCCTTGTACTCGAGTCCGATGGGTCCGGCGTAGCCGCCCGCCTGGGCGTCGGCGATCCACTGCGCGAGCGGCAGGTCGCCGGTACCGGGCTCGCCGCGGCCGGGGGCGTCGGCGATCTGGATGTGGCCGAACTCGGCGGCGTGGTCGGCGACGACCGCCGCGACGTCGTCGCCGTTGACGGCCAGGTGGTAGAAGTCGGCGAGCAGCTTGACGTTGTCGACGCCATGCTCGTCCGCGACCCTGGCGATGATCGCGAGCGCGTCGGCAGCAGTCTTCAGCGGGTAGGCGTCCATGCCCGAGACCGGCTCCAGCAGCACGATGCCGCCGATCTTCGCGACCGCGGCACCCGCGATCGCGAGGTTCTGCACAGCGAGGTCGTCCTGCGCCTGGGCGTCGGCGCCCTCGATGCGGTTGCCGTAGAGGGCGTTGAAGGCCTTCGTGCCGAGCCGCTCGCCGATGGCGACGACCACCTCGACGTTGGCACGGAACTCGTCCTCGCGGCCGATCCAGGAGACGAGGCCGCGATCGCCCGCCGGCATGTCGCCCGCGAAGAAGTTGAGGCCGGTGAGCTGCACGCCGGCATCCTGGATGGCCCCGACGAAGGCGTCGACGTCGTCCTGCGCGGGAACCGCGGAGGAGAACGGCCACCAGAACTCGACGGCGTCGAAGCCGGCCGCCCTGACCGCAGCGGGGCGCTCGGTGATCGGCAGCTCGGTCAGCAGGATCGAGGCGTTGACGGTGTAGCTCATGAGATCATCCTTGATTTCGAATCGTGGAAGAAAAGTTCCTAGTAATGAAAAGACTACGCGCGAAGGCTCGACGTGTCAACGATTCGGAGCCTCGAGTGATATACCATCCTTTCCGCTATGTGGATATTGAATTCCCCCTTTCGAAAACTATCGCCGCGGGGATACAGTGACCGGGCGCCCCGTCTGGGAGCGTCCAGACTCAACTCGACGATGAGCAAGAGAGGTCTCACATGTCATCCACCGATCCTCGCGATCCCGCAGGGCCGCCCTCAGGGCGGAACGACCTGATCCCCCGCACCGGACTGATCGTCCCGAAGGCGAAGAAGGTCGGCCGCGTCCGCTGGGCCATCGGGTTCCTGCTGTTCTTCGCGGTGCTGATCAACTACATCGACCGCAGCTCGATGTCCATCGCGGAACACGACATGCGGATGGAGTTCGGCCTCACCGAGGGCCAGATCGGCATCATCCTGGGCAGCTTCGGCTGGTCGTACGCGCTCATGCAGATCCCGATGGGGATGCTGCTGGACAAGATCGGCATCAAGTGGGTCATGCGGGCGGCGACCGTCCTGTGGGCGGTCTCCTGCTTCCTCACCGCCATGATCAGCGGCATGGGCCTGCTCCTCATCGCCCGGCTGATCCTCGGCCTCGCCGAGGCGCCGATCTTCCCCGGCGCCATGAAGACCACCAGCTACTGGTTCCCCCGCAGCGAGCGCGGCATGGCCACCGTGATCTTCGACAGCGGCCAGCGCCTGTCCAACGTGATCGGCTTCCCGCTCGTCGGCGCCGCCGTCGCCCTGTTCGGCTGGCGCGGCGCGTTCATCACCATCGGCGTGCTCAGCCTCGTCTACTTCATCGTGTTCTTCGTCTTCTACCGCGACCCGAAGGAGATGAACCGCAAGGGCCGGCTGAGCGACGTCGAGCTGAACCACATCCTCGACGGCGGCGCGCAGCACGAAGACGCCCCGACACCGAACCCGCTCGCCAACCTCGGATACATCCTGCGCCAGCGCAAGGTGTGGGGCATGTCCCTCGGCCTCGGCTGCGCCGGCTACGTGCAGTGGATGCTGCTCACCTGGCTGCCGGGCTTCCTGCAGTCGCAGATGCACATGGACGTCGCGAAGTCGGGTCTGTTCACCGCCGTCCCCTGGCTGTTCGCCGTCGTCGTGCAGTACCTGCTCCCCGGCTACCTGCTGGACCGCATGGTGCGCAACGGCAGGTCCAGCACCGCGGTCAGGCGGGTGTTCATCATCGGCGGGATGCTGCTCGCCACCACGATCGTCGGGACGGCGTTCACCACCGACCTCGTCTGGTCGCTCGTCTGGATCACCCTGGGGATCACGGGCATCACCATCACGTTCAGCGTGACGAACTCGCTCCCCGCCCTGATCGCCCCCGAGGGTGCGGTGGGCGCGACCGGCGCCGTCATGAACACCGTGAACAACCTCATCGGCACGACAGCTCCGATCGTCACCGGATTCATCGTGCAGTTCACCGGCAGCTTCGCCTGGGCGTTCATCGTCGCCGGCATCATGCTCGTCATCGGCATCGTCTTCTACACGGTGATGCTCGGCCGGATCGAGCAGATCCCGACCGTCGAGGAGCGCGCCGCCGCCGCTGTCGCGAAGGCCTGACCCGTCGGATCCGTCGAGGAGCGGGGCCCCCGGGCCCCGCTCCTCTCACACGTTCGGCCCCCGCCCATCGAGCAGTCCCCGGTCGTTGTGCGAGGGCGCGCCGGCGACCGAGACGACACGCCTCACGGGACGTACGACTTCAGCCGCGGCATCCGGGCCGACGCGCTCCGGCTCGTCGACTTCCCCTCACGTCAACGCTCCGGGCTCGTCGACCTCCCCTCACGTCAACGCTCCGGGCTGAGAAAGCGCCCTCGGGCTGAGGATTCCGCAGGATTCCTCAGCCCGAGGACGTTTTCTCCTCCCGACCGTGCGCCCTGTCTTCGACGTCGGCCCGTGGTGCGGGATGCCGTCGGGGCCCCGGTCATGGAGAGGCCGACGACGACGAAGGCGCCGTCCCGCAGCAGCGGGGCGGCGCCTTCAGGCTGACGGACGGCGTCAGGTCAGGGTGATCTGGCGGTTCATGTCCTTGTAGAGCAGGTACCGGAAGTCCTCGGGCCCTCCGGCGTAGCAGGCCTGCGGGCAGAAGGCGCGCAGCAGCATGTAGTCCCCCGCCTCGCACTCGACCCAGTCGTCGTTCAGGCGGTAGACGGCCTTGCCCTGCAGCACGAACAGCCCGTGCTCCATCACGTGCGTCTCCGCGAACGGGATCGACCCGCCCGGCTTGAAGGTGACGATGTTCACCTGCATGTCGTGCGCCATGTCGCTGGCGTCGGAGAAGCGCGTGGTGGCCCAGACGTCGTCGGTGTCGGGCATCGAGACCGGAGCGATGTCCTTGTCGCTGGTGATGAAGGATGCCGGGGCGTCGACGCCGTCGAGCCACTCGTAGGCCTTGCGGATCCAGTGGAAGCTGGTGATCTCGTCGCCCTCGTTCGCGAGCGACCACTTCGCCCCCGGTGCGAGGAACGCGTAGCCGCCCTCCTCCAGCACGTGGCGCTCCCCGTCGAGCGTGAGCGTGAGCCGTCCCGTGGTGACGAAGACGACGCCCTCGACACCGGCCTCCGGTTCGGGCTTCGCCGCGCCCCCGCCCGGAGCGATCTCGACGATCAACTGCGAGAACGTGGTCGCCGAGCTCGGGGTCGGGCGGGCGATGATCCATGCGCGCGTGTTCGTGAAGCCGGGGAGGCTGCTGGTGACGATGTCGCGCAGCACGCCCTTCGGGATGAAGGTGTACGCGAGCTTCACGACCGCGCGGTCGGTGAGCAGATCGCTCTGCGGCGGGAGTCCGCCGGCGGGCGTGTAGTACGTGCGGGTGTCGGTGCTCATGAGTTGTCCTCCTCGGAGACGGCGAGCTTCGGGTGGGCGAGCCTGATCAGCTCGGAGGGCGTGGCGGCCGCGGCATCCCGCACCTCCGCCTCGGTGACGGCGCCGCACTCCAGCCCGCGCACGACGAAGCGCGCGAGGGCCCGAGCCGTCGCCGGCTCGTCCATGATGGCGGCGTCGCTGCCGTGCAGGTAGTTGTCGAGGCGCTTCGCCGCGCCGGCGAAGCCCTCGCGGTAGAACGCGTAGGTCGCGAGGTACCGGGTGGGCAGCTGCTCGGCGGCGAGATCCCAGCCCTGGTAGTAGCCGCGCTCCAGCGAACGCCGCACGAGGCGCGCATGCAGCCTCCAGGCGTCGAGGGCGTTCTCGCCGATCGGGATCACGTTCGTCGATCCGTCGGAGAGCCGCACCCCCGTCTCGGCGACGGCGACCTGCATGACCTGTTTCGCGTAGTCGGCGGCCGGATGCTCCATCGACTGGTACGCCGCGGCGATCTGCAGCGAGGCGCTGTAGTCGTAGGTGCCGTAGTGCAGGGCCGACACGCGTCCGTTCGCACGGTGCAGCAGCGTGGCGACCGGCACGGACCCGTCGGCCGCGACGATCAGCTGCGGCGTCTCCATCTGCACCTCGAAGCGGAGGCGCCCTGCGGGCAGGCCGAGGCGCTCCTCGAACCTCTCGCACAGCGAGACCATGGCCTCGACCTGCGCGATCGTCGTCACCTTGGGCAGCGTGAGCACGAGCCCTGCGGGCAGCGGACCGAGACCGGCGAGGGTCGTCAGGAACAGATCGAGGGTGCGGATGCCGCGGCGCCGGGTCGGCGCCTCGAAGCACTTGAAGCGGATGCCGATGAACGGCGGAGCGACGCCGGCGGCCACGGCTGCCGCCACGCGCTCGGCGGCGAGCACGGCATCCGCGTCCTCCTCGGCATCCGGTCGGGCGCCGTAGCCGTCTTCGAAGTCGAGGCGGAGGTCTTCGATCGGCTCGGCGACGAGCTTCGCGTCGACCAGGGGTGCGAGCTCGGAGGCGAGGTGCCCGAGGCCGACCGCTTCGGCGAGCGCGACCGTCCCGCCGACCGCGGCGACGGCCGCAGCCGCCTTCGCCCCGTACGCCGCTGGGAGCTCCGGGGTGAACCGGTCCGCCGGCACGTACAGGGTGTGCACGGGCTGGCGGGTGCCGTCGTCTCCCGGGTACTCGGTCGTCAGCAGCGCGTCGGTGCCTGCGAGCTGCGCGTCGATGTCGAGGAGGTCGGCGTCACCCAGGGTTCCTGCAGCCACGGTGCTCACTCCTCGTTCGAGGCGGAGGACTCGACGACGCGGACGATCGCCTCGGCGACCGCGCCGGCCACCAGCGGATCGAACACGCTCGGGATGATGAAGCTCGCGTTGAGCTCGTCCTCGCCGACGCGGGAGGCGATGGCCTCGGCGGCTGCGACCAGCATAGGCGGCGTGATGTCGGACACGCCCGCGTCGAGCAGACCGCGGAAGAAGCCGGGGAAGGCGAGCACGTTGTTGATCTGGTTCGGGAAGTCGCTGCGTCCGGTCGCGACCACGGCGGCGTGCTTGGACGCGACGATCGGGTCGACCTCGGGGGTCGGGTTGGCCATGGCGAACACGATCGCGTCGTCGGCCATCGCGGCGATGTCGTTCTCGTCGAGGACGTTCGGTGCGCTCACGCCGATGAAGACGTCGGCGCCGACCACGGCCTCCTTGAGCGTGCCCTGGAACCCGCGCGGGTTGGTCGTCGCGGCGATCTCGGTGCGGTGCGCGTCGGTGTACTCGCCGCCGCCGTGGATCGCTCCGTCGCGACCGGCGGCGACGATGTCGTGCGCGCCCTCGGCGAGGAGCAGCTGGATGATCGCGTTGCCGGCGGCGCCGACGCCGGAGACGACGATGCGGACCTCTCCGATCGTCTTGCCGACGACCTTGAGCGCGTTGCGCAGGGCGGCGAGGGTGACGATCGCGGTGCCGTGCTGGTCGTCGTGGAAGACCGGGATGTCGAGCTCTTCACGCAGACGGGCCTCGATCTCGAAGCAGCGGGGAGCCGCGATGTCCTCGAGGTTCACGCCGCCGTAGACGGGGGCGATGGCCTTGACGATCCGGATGATCTCCTCGGTGTCCTTGGTGTCGAGGCAGACGGGCCACGCGTCGACGTTCGCGAACTGCTTGAAGAGGGCGGCCTTGCCCTCCATGACCGGGAGCGCGGCCTCGGGGCCGATGTCGCCGAGGCCGAGGACGGCGGTGCCGTCGGTCACGACGGCGATCGTGTTGCGCTTGACCGTGAGCTTGCGGGCCAGGTTCTTGTCCTCGGCGATGGCGAGGCAGACACGGGCGACGCCCGGCGTGTAGGCGCGGGAGAGGTCGTCGCGGTTGCGCAGCGGAACCCGCGGGTTGACCTCGAGCTTGCCGCCGAGGTGCATGAGGAACGTGCGGTCGCTGACGAGGCGCACGGTGACGCCCTCGAGGGCGTCGACGGCTGCGCGCACGCGGTCGGCGTGCTCCTCGCCCGTGGTGTTGCAGGTGAGGTCGACGACGATCGTGGTCGGGTGCGACTCCACGACGTCGAGGGCGGTGACGGCTGCACCGGCCTCCGCGGCCGCCGCGGCGAGCTCGCTGGTGACGCTGAACTTGGACGGCGCGTCGATCCGCAGGGTGATCGAGTTTCCTGGTCCGGGATTCGCCATGTTTCCTCCTCGTCGAGGTGAGCCCGGCCGAGTCGCCGTGGCACACGAGATGCTTTTCTTCAGAAATCTTCAATGATTTTCGTATCGTGGAGTCTATTATCTACTTTATGGAAGTTCGACGCAAGAGTCGAAGTATTCGAGACGAGATTTTCGACACGGGGCTCTCGCATGATGGAATGATCGCGACACTGGGAGGTTTAAATGGCTGAGAGCAAGACCCCGAAGAGCGCCGGATCCGGAGTGCAGTCGGTCGAGCGCGTCTTCGAGCTCCTGGAACTCGTGACGGATGCCGGTGGTGATGTCACGCTGAGCGAGCTCGCGGCATCCACCGATCTCCCCCTCCCGACGATCCACCGCCTGCTCCGCACGCTCGTGTCGCTGGGCTACGCGCGGCAGCTGCCGAACCGGCGCTATGCGCTCGGCCCGAGGCTGATCCGCATCGGGGAGGGAGCGCAGCGTCAGTTCGGCGCCCTCGCCCGCCCCCAGCTCAAGGGCCTGGTCGACGCGCTCGGCGAGAGCGCGAACATGGCGGTGCTCGACGGCGACATGGTCGTCTACGTGGCGCAGGTGCCGTCGCTGCACTCCATGCGCATGTTCACCGAGGTCGGCCGCCGCGCGCACCTGCACGACACCGGCGTGGGCAAGGCGATCCTCGCGCAGCTCCCGAACGACACCGTGCGCGGCATCGTCAGCAGGGCCGGGATGCCGACCCCCACGGAGCACAGCATCGGCACGGTCGAGGATCTGCTGGCCGAGCTCGACGTGATCCGCGAGCGCGGCTACGCGATCGACGACCAGGAGCAGGAGATCGGCGTGCGCTGCTTCTCCATGGCGGTGCCGGATGCTCCGACCCCGACCGCCGTGTCGGTCTCAGGCCCGATCTCGCGCGTCGACGAGGCCTTCGGCGGCCGCGCCGTGCCGCTGCTGCGTCGCGCGGCCGAGGCGATCGTCGCCGAGCTCAACGACTGAGCCCCGACCGACACTCGCGGCCTCGCGCTGCACTCCTCTGCGCGACACCGCACCGGCATCCGCCAGCTCCGATGCCTTCGCGCGCTCGGGCTGAGAACGCACGCTCGGGCTGCCCCCGCACGCCCGGACTCACCCGCACGCTCGGGCTGAGAACGCACGCTCGGGCTGACGAATCCGCGAAGATCCTCAGCCCGAACGTGCTTTCTCCTCCCGAAGCGGCGACAACCACTACGCACCGGCATCCACTCGCACCTCCGGGACTAGCCCCGCACGCCCGACCTAGCCCCGCACGCACCGGACTGACCCCGCACGCCCGGACTCACCCGCAGGCCCGGGCTGAGAACGCACGCCCGGGCTGACGAATCCGCGAAGATCCTCAGCCCGAACGTGCTTTCTCCTCCCGAGGCGGCGACGACAACGCGCGCGCCGGCTACTCCGCGTCGGAGCCGCTCGTGCCGGCGTTCACGTCGAGGAGGCGGTACTTCTCCGCCGCCTGGGCCGGGGCCGCGGCATCCACTTCTCCGCGCTTCGCGAGCAGTTGCAGGGTCCGCACGACGATCGACGGACCGTCGATCTTGAAGAAGCGCCGCGCGGCGGCCCTGGTGTCGGAGAATCCGAAGCCGTCGGCGCCGAGCGTCGCCCAGTCGTTCGTCACGAACTGGCGCACCTGGTCGGGCAGGTCCTTGGCGTAGTCGCTCACGGCGACGATCGGCCCCTCCGCCCCCGCCAGCTGCGAGACGAGGAACGGCGTGCGCGCACCGCGTCCGAGGAACTCGTCCTCCTCGGCGGCGACCGCGTCACGGCGCAGCTCTGTCCACGAGGTGACCGACCAGACGTCGGCCTGCACGCCCCAGTCGTCGCGCAGCAGCTGCTGCGCCTCGAGCGCCCAGGTCGCGCCGATGCCGGAGGCGAGGAGGTGCGTCTGCGGGTTCTCGACGGCGGAGATGCGGTGGATGCCGCCGAGGATGCCGTCCACGTCGACGCCGTCGGGCTCCGCCGGCTGCACGATCGGCTCGTTGTAGACCATGAGGTTGTAGATGCGGTTGCGGTCGGTCGAGTCCGGCCCGTACATCCGCTCGATGCCGGCGCGCATGATGTGCCCGATCTCGTAGCCGAACGCGGGGTCGTAGGTGACGACGGCCGGGTTCGTCGCCGCGAGCAGCGGGGAGTGCCCGTCCGCGTGCTGCAGGCCCTCGCCCGTCAGGGTCGTGCGCCCCGCCGTGGCCGAGATGAGGAAGCCGCGGGCCATCTGGTCGGCCGCCGCCCACAGCGAGTCACCGGTGCGCTGGAAGCCGAACATGGAGTAGAAGACGTACACGGGGATCAGCGGCACACCGTGCGTGGCGTATGAGGTTCCCGCCGCCGTGAACGCGGCGATGGACCCGGCCTCGTTGATGCCGACGTGCACGATCTGCCCGCTCGTCGACTCCTTGTACGACAGCACGATGTCACGGTCGACGGCGAGGTAGTTCTGACCGTTCGGGTTGTAGATCTTCGCGGTGGGGAAGAACGCGTCCATGCCGAAGGTGCGGGCCTCGTCGGGGATGATCGGGACGATCCTCTTGCCGAACTCCGCGTCGCGCATGAGGTCCTTCAGCACGCGGACGAACGCCATCGTCGTCGCGGCCTGCTGCTTGCCGGAGCCGCGCGCCGCGACCTCGTACGCCTTGGCATCGGGCAGCGTGATCTGACCCGAAGCGTTCGGCCGGCGCTCCGGCACGAACCCGCCGAGCGCCTGCCGCCGCGAGTGCAGGTACTGGATCTCCGGAGCATCCACCCCCGGGTGGTAGTACGGCGGCTGGTACGGGTCGGCCTCGAGCTGAGCATCCGTGATCGGCACCCGCAGGTGGTCGCGGAAGTCCTTGAGGTCCTGCAGCGTGAGCTTCTTCATCTGATGCGTCGCGTTGCGCGCCTCGAAGCGCTGCCCGAGGCCGTAGCCCTTGACGGTCTTCACGAGGATGACGGTGGGCTTGCCGTTGCGCTGCATCGACTGCTCGTAGGCCGCGTAGACCTTGCGGTAGTCGTGGCCGCCGCGCTTGAGGCCCCAGATCTGGTCGTCGGTCAGCCCGTCGACGAGGGCGCGGGTGCGCTCGTCGCGGCCGAAGAAGTTCTCGCGGATGAACCCGCCCGACTCGGCCTTGTAGGTCTGGTAGTCGCCGTCGACCGTGGTGTTCATGATGTCGACCAGGGCGCCGTCGGCATCCGCCTCGAGCAGGCCGTCCCACTCGCGACCCCAGATGACCTTGATGACGTTCCATCCGGCGCCGCGGAAGAAGCCCTCGAGCTCCTGGATGATCTTGCCGTTGCCGCGCACGGGGCCGTCGAGCCGCTGCAGGTTGCAGTTGACGACGAAGGTGAGGTTGTCGAGGCCGTCGTTCGCTGCGAGCTGCAGCAGCCCTCGCGACTCGGGCTCGTCCATCTCGCCGTCGCCCAGGAAGGCCCACACGTGCTGGTCGCTCGTGTCCTTGAGGCCGCGCCCGTGCAGGTAGCGGTTCGACTGCGCTTGGTAGATCGCGTTCATCGGGCCGATGCCCATCGACACCGTCGGGAACTCCCAGAACTCCGGCATGAGCCGGGGGTGCGGGTAGGACGAGAGCGCGTGGCCCTCGCGCGACTTCTCCTGGCGGAATCCGTCGAGGTCCTCCTCGCTGAGGCGGCCCTCCATGAAGGCGCGGGCGTACATGCCGGGAGAGGCGTGACCCTGGAAGTAGATCTGGTCGCCGCCGCCGGGGTGGTCCTTGCCGCGGAAGAAGTGGTTGAAGCCGACCTCGTACAGGGTGGCGGCGCCCGCGTAGGTGGAGATGTGGCCGCCGACGCCGATGCCAGGGCGCTGCGCGCGGTGCACCATGACGGCGGCGTTCCAGCGCATCCAGGCACGGAAGCGGCGCTCGAGCTCCTCGTCGCCGGGGTACTCGGGTTCATCGGCGACGGAGATCGTGTTGATGTAGTCGGTGGTCGCGATCGGCTCGGAGCGGATGCCGGCGCGATCGACCAGCGTGCGGATGATCTGCTCGCCGCGGTCGGTGCCGCGCTCTGCGATCAAGGCGTCCAGGGATTCGAGCCACTCCGCGGTCTCCTCGGGGTCGAGGTCGGCGGGGAGGGCGGCGGAGGCGCGATTGTCGGTCACGATTCGGCCTTTCTTGTTAGATGGGTCATGCGTCGAGTTCAGGAGAGGAGTCAGCGATGAGCAAGGGACGGATCGCCGTGGTCACAGGCGCGGGGTCGGGGATCGGACGGGCGGTCGCACGCGCGATGCTCGAGGACGGCTTCCGCGTGGCGCTGGCCGGGAGACGGGAGGAGGCGCTGCGGGAGACCGCGGACGGGCATGCGGATGCTCTCGTCGTGCCGACGGACGTCACCGTGGAGTCCGAGGTCGACGCCCTCTTCGACCGTGTGGTCGCGGAGTGGGGACGCGTCGACGTGCTGTTCAACAACGCCGGGGCGTTCGGCCCGACGGCATCCGCGGCGGAGATCTCCCCGGCCGACTGGCGGCGCACCCTCGACGTCAACCTGACGGGCTCGCTGCTGTGCGCCGGTGCGGCCATGCGGGCGATGATCGCGCAGCAGCCCTCGGGCGGCCGCATCATCAACAACGGCTCGATCTCCGCTCAGGTGCCGCGGCCCCTGTCGGTCGCGTACACGGTGAGCAAGCACGCGATCACGGGGCTCACCCGGTCGATCGATCTGGATGGGCGTCCGCACGGGATCTCGGCGGGGCAGATCGACATCGGCAACGCCCGGACGTCGATCATGTCGGAGATCGGCGTGGGCGACGGCGCCCTGCAGGCCGACGGGTCGCGCCGGGTGGAGCCGACCTTCGACGTCGCGGATGCCGCGCGGGCCGTGCTCTTCATGGCGCAGTTGCCGGCGGAGGCGAACGTCGCGAGCCTCACGGTCGCGGCATCCGGCATGCCCTACGGGGGCCGCGGCTGAGAGGAGCGCGGGGGTCCTGTTCATCTCGGGACCTCCTCGTCCTCTCGCCGGTGTCGGCATCGGGTGGCTGCGGGGTTCGGGGTGAGCCCGGTGCGTCATCGAACGAGCTCACCCCCGATGCGCCGGCATCGGATCCGGTGCACCCCCGAGTACATACATTCCGTATTATGGAATAATACTTTCAGTATGTGTAACTAGTGTGTCGATCAGCGGCGCTCTTGTCAAGGTTCTGCGGGGTCCGTTCGCCCCGTCGGGCCGAGCGGACCCCGCAGGGAAGCCGCATCAGTGACCGGAGCCCCCCGGCTCCTCGTCGACGATCGTGATCGGCGTGCCCTTCGCGTCGATGAGCTTGCCGCCCTCGTAGCGGTCGCCCTCGCGGAGCACCCGGATGACGTCGGTCTTCACGGCCCTGACGGGGCTCGCGGCGAAGACCGACGGGTTGTCGGGAGTGCCCTTCGAGAAGTGGTTGAACACGAGGTTCAGCAGGATCGCCATGATCGCCGCCGAGCTGATGCCCGATCCGAAGATGACCTGGAACCACGTCGGGAAGTTCGAGTAGATGTCGTGGTTGACCTCGGGCAGCACGCCGAAGGACAGCGACGCCGCCACGATGATGAGGTTCATGTTGCCGTCGTACTTGACCTTCGAGAGCGTCCGGATGCCGGACGCGGTCACGGTGCCGAAGAGCACCAGGCCGGCGCCGCCGAGGACGGCGGTGGGCACGGCGGCCACGATGCGTCCGAGCACCGGCAGCAGGCCGAGGATGATGAGGATGACGCCGCCGGCGGCCACCGCGTAGCGGCTCTTGATCTTCGTGACCGCGACCAGGCCGACGTTCTGCGCGAAGGCGCTCTGGGTGAAGGAGTTGAAGATCGGCGAGATGGCGCTGGACGCCATGTCGGCGCGGAGACCGGCGGCGATGCGCTTGCGATCGACCTTCGAGCCGGTGATCTCGGCCACGGCGATGATGTCGGCGGTGGTCTCGGTGAGGATCACCAGGACGACGATGGTCATGGAGACGATCGCGGCGAGGTCGAACGTCGGGACGCCGAACGCGAACGGGGTCGGGAAGGCGAAGATCGGCCCCTCGAACACCTTCGAGAAGTCGGCCTTGCCGATGAGAGCTGCGAACACGGTGCCGATCACCATCGCGAGGAGGATCGACAGGCGCGAGATCGTCGAGTTGCCGAGCTTGCTCAGCAACATGATGACGAGCAGCGTGAACCCGGCGATGCCGACGAACACCGGATCGGCGTAGTTGTCGGCCTCGGGGTTGGCGCCGGTGATCCAGCGCGCCGCCACGGGGACCAGCGAGAGGCCGATCATCGTGATCACGGTTCCGGTGACGACCGGCGGGAAGAACCGCACGATCTGCGCGAAGAACGGCGCGATCACGAGGCCGATCAGCGAGGCGACGATGACGGCACCGAACACGGCCGGCAGCCCGCCTCCCTGGTTCACGATCGCGAGCATCGTCGCGACCCCCGCGAACGAGACGCCCTGCACCAGCGGGAGCTGCGAACCGAAGAAGGGGATGCCGAGGGTCTGCAGGAGCGTCGCGAGACCGCCCATGAAGAGGCAGGCGGCGACGAGCACACCGACCTCGGTGGGGGTCAGGCCTGCAGCCGCGCCGATGATGAGCGGCGGCGCGATGATGCCGCCGTACATGGTGAGGACGTGCTGGAGCCCGAACGTGAAGGCGGTGCCGAGACCGAGGCGCTCGTCCTCCGGCCGGTCCGACTCGGTCGTGGTCTTGGTCTTGGTCTTGCTGGTACTGCGTGCAGCGAACATCTGGTGGACCTCCTTGTCCGGGACCCGCTCTTCGGGGTGGGCATGATGGGCGTGATGGGCATGACGAATGATGCTCGCTCGGGGGAGCGGGCATGGCGAGGGTCGGGGGCGGGCCCGGTGCGTCGGGAAACGGACCCGCCCTCGGCGCCGGACGATCATCCGGCGCAGTGTTCAGGGCGAGGAGCGGAGCGGCTCCCCGCCCTGACGATCAGCAGAAGCCGGCGATGCCGCTCCAGGACCAGTGGTCGGTGTCCGCTCCGTCGCGCAGGAACGCCGCCTCGATGAGGCCGTAGGGACGGTCTGCGGCGAAGAAGACCTCGTTGGGGTTCTCCAGGCCGAACGGCGACAGGTCGACGACGAAGTGGTGCTTGTTCGGGGTCGAGAAGCGGATCTCGTCGATCTCGGGGTGCGCCTCGAGAACGGCCTCCGCCATCTCCTTCAGCGTGTGCTGCAGCGCGTACGAGTAGTTGCGAGAGAAGCCGGCGAGGAGCAGCCGGCGGACGTCCGCGAAGGTCTCATTGAAGTCGAGATCGTTGCGGTTGTAGCGCCACTTGGCCGTGACCGAGGTGGCGAGGATGCGGTCCTCGGTCTCGGGCAGCGTCGTGTACCTGTCGCGCGGGTAGCCGACGAAGCCGCTCTGGGTGGACTTGAGCACCGTGAGGTCCTGCAGACCGGCGATGACGACCGTGTCGTCGCCGTCGATCTGCACGACGGCGGTGCGGGTCTCGGTGCCCGCACGCACGAAGGCGTGGTCGTGGGGGCCGTCATCTCCCTCGATGCGGGCCCAGGTGTACTGCTCGGCAGCCCAGCGGCCGCCGGTGACCCAATCGAACTCGCCCGTGAAGTGGCGGCCCAGACGGAGCAGGAACTCCTCGGGACTGCCGATGCCGTCCTTGGCGAACGCGTACACCGTGTTCTTCTGCGTGTCTGTGGCGACGCAGTGTGCGTTGTCGCCCTCGAAGTGCACCGCCTCGAAGTCGCCGCGCAGCTGCGAGGTGACGTTCAGGTCTTCGATCTCGTGACGAGCGGTGTCGCGCGTGATGCGGACGACGCGGTTCTCGGCCTTGCCGTACTGGTTCTTGCCCAGAATGATCTCGGTCATTTTCTACTCAGCTTCCTCGGTAAGTGGAATAGGCGAACGGGCTCAGCAGAAGCGGCACGTGGTAGTGCGCCTGCTCAGAGTCGACCAGGAAGGTCAACACCACCTCCGGGAAGAAGGTGTCCGTGTCGATGCCGGCGAAGTAGGCCGCGGTGTCGAACCGGAGGCGGTAGGCACCGCTCTCCAGCCGCTCCGGGCCGAGCGCTTTCACCCGCCCGTCGGCATCGGTGAGGCCCGTACCGATCCCCGACCATCCGTCGCCGACTCGGGCCTCGAGTACGACGGCGACGCCGGGCGCGGGGCGCCCGATCGATGTGTCCAGGATGTGGGTGGTCACGTGAGAGACGCTCATGCGCGCGCTCCTTCTGTCTCGATGGCGCCGGCGAGCCGGAGCGCGGCGATCTCGCGCAGCTGCTGGTCGATGACGACCAGCTCCTGCGCGGGGGTGTTGCCCAGGCGCTCCTGCAGCAGGGCGAGGATGTCGTCGGCCGTGCGACCGGCTGCGCGGACCAGGTACACCCGGTCGAACTTCGCCTCGTAGGCCCTGTTGCCTGCGGCGAGGGCGTCGGCAGCGCCGGCGTCGACGCCCGCCTGCTCGCTGCGGGCGTGCGCCGCTTCGGCGCTGTCGCCCTGAGCGCGCTCCCCGATGCGGGGGTGGTGCGCCAGTGCCGCGTCGAGCTCTCCCTCGGAGAGGGGCGCGGCGACCGCCATCGCGGCATCCGTGAGCGCCTCGACCGAGGCGTAGGGGCGGCCGTCGACGATCGCGTCGTACCAGCGGGGAATGTCCAGTGCAGGCTTCGCGATGCTCAGAGCGTCATCGCGGGTGCTGGAGTTGAACTCCTCGAGCAACATCTTTGATCCTCAAGCACATACTGGCATCCGGCGCGTAAGACTATACGGAATCTCCCCTGTCGAGGAGTCTTGCTCTTTCCGTATGCCGGAACTGTTATTTCAGCATGTGTAAACAGTATGAGCAGGATGGTCGACGGTGTCAACCCTCTCCGCCTACTTTCCCAGATTTCGGCGCAGAGTCGAAGATCCTCGCGCCTCGTTCACCCGGTCGCGCGGCTCTTTCCTGCACGCGCGGCCGAAACTCCTGCAGCGCGTACAGACTTCAGCAGCGCGACACGAGAGACAGCAGCGCGTACAGACTTCAGCAGCGCGACACGAGAGACAGCAGCGCGTACAGAGTTCAGCAGCGCGACACGAGAGACAGCAGCGCGTACAGAGTTCAGCGGCGCGACACGACGAAGCGGCGGGACGCAACGCGCCCCGCCGCTTCGATCAGACGGTCAGACCCCGAGCTCGGCGCGCAGGCGGGCGACGTGGCCGTCGGCATCCACGCCGTACTCGGCGCGCTGCACGACGCCGTCGCCATCGAGCACGAACGTCGAGCGGATGACGCCGTCGAACGCGCGGTCACCCACGGTCTTCTGCCCCCAGACGCCCCACGCCTTCGCCACGGAGGCGTCGGAGTCGGCCAGCAGCGGGAAGGTGAGCGCTTCGGCATCCGCGAAGGCGCGGATCTCGTCGACGCTGTCGGGCGAGACGCCGATCACGGCGTAGCCCGCGGCGTTCAGCGACGACAGGCTGTCGCGGAAGTCGCACGCCTCGGTCGTGCATCCCGGCGTCGCGGCCTTCGGGTAGAAGTAGACGACGACGTCGCGGCCGGCGTAGTCGGCGAGCGACGTGTTCTTGCCATCGGCGTCGGCGAGGGTGAACGCGGGGGCGGTGTCCCCCGGGGCGAGCGTGTCGGTCATGATCTCTCCTTGTGTGTCCGGTCTGGGGTGAGGATGCGGTGCACATCCGGTCGTCGAGCGAGGAGCGCCGCGATGAGACGAGGAGCGCCTCAGCGCACCACGATGTGGACCTCGAACGCCTCGGCGAGCTGCATGATCTTGCGGGCCCTGCCCAGGCGAGGCAGATCGCTGCCGTCGCGGACGATCCTGCCCCTGGCCTCGAAGTCCTCGAGGAACTCGAACGCCCACTCGACGTCGGTGCGGGTCGGGCTGATGACCTCGTTGACGACGGGCGTCTGATCGGGCGACAGGCACAGCTTGCCCGTCATCCCCATCGAGACCGTGATCGCCGACTGCTCCCGCAGGAGCGGATGACTGGAGCCGACGGTCGGCCCGTCGATCGGACCGGGGAGGCCGGCCGCACGACTGGAGATCACCAGACGGGCGCGGGGGTACGCCATGGCCTCCCGGTCGGCGGACATCCCGGTATCGCGGCGGAAGTCTCCACTGCCGAAGGCGAGACGGAACGCGCCCTTGGCGCGGGCGATCTCGGTCGCGTTCTCGATGCCGATCGCGGACTCCACGAGCGCGACCACCGGCACCTTCGCGCCGAGGCGGTTGTAGGTGTCCATGACCTGCCCGCCGAACTCGGTCTTGGCCAGCATCACGCCGCGCAGGCCGGGGGCTGCACGCAGCGCCTCGATGTCGGCGGCCCAGTGCTCGCTCGTGGCGTCGTTGATGCGCACCCACGCACTGCCGCCGGAGCTCAGCCAGTCCACGACATCCTGACGCGCGGAGTCCTTGTGACTGGCGTCGACGGCATCCTCGACGTCGAGCACGACGGCGTCGGCGTGCGACGCGGCAGCTTCGTCGAAGGTCTCCGGACGGGTGGCCGCGACGAGCAGCCAGGAGCGGGCGAGCTCAGGCGCGACCTCGCGCGCGGTCACCGGCGCCAGCGGAGCCAGAGGAGCGTTCATGATTCTTTCCGTTCTGTGAAAATCACTTTCTACATTCCGAAAAGTCTAAACCGAGGTGCGCCCGGCCGTCCAGAGGGGTCGCAGCGCGTCGAGGACGACAGCGGCGACCGCACGCTTGGAGCCGGATGCCGTCGCCGTCACGAGACCGTCGCTCCCGAGCACCATCACCTCGTTCTCGCCCGCCTCGAAGCCGCGCTCCCAGCCCACCTCGTTCACGACCAGCAGATCGACGCCCTTGCGCTGCCGTTTGCGCCGAGCCCGGGCGAGCAGCTCCTCCTCGTCGCCGGCGGTCTCCGGCGTCTCCGCCGCGAACCCGACGATCACCTGCCCCTCCCGACGCGCACGCACCAGCCCGGCCACGATGTCCTCGTTCTCCACGAGCTCGATCACCGGGATCCCGCCCGACTCCTTGGTCAGCTTGCGATGCGCCACCTCGACAGGCCGATAGTCGGCGACGGCCGCCGCCATCACCACCGCGTCGGCGGTCTCCGCGGCATCCGCCATCGCCAGAGCCAGCTCGGATGCGGTGCCCGCCTGTCGGATGCGGATCGACGGATGCCGCGCCCCGGCCAGCACGTCGCCGGCGATGTTCGCCGCGATGAGCGTCACCTCCGCGCCGCGGGCCGCGGCCTCCGCGGCGAGCGCGACGCCCTGCCGTCCGCTGGAGCGGTTGCCCAGGTAGCGCACGGGGTCGATGGGCTCCCGCGTGCCGCCGGCCGAGATCGCGATCCGCAGACCGGCGAGGTCCTTCGGGGCGAGCAGCGCGAGCGCGGCATCCGCGATGTCCTCGGGCTCGACCATCCGCCCCGGCCCGCTGTCGCCGCCGGCGAGCTCGCCCACGGCCGGGCCGAGGATGTGCACGCCCCGATGCTGCAGGGTCTCGATATTCGCCTGGGTCGAGGGATGCCGCCACATCTCCGCGTGCATCGCGGGGGCGATGAGCACCGGCGCCTCGGTGGCGAGCAGCGTCGTGCCGAGGAGGTTGTCGGCGATGCCCGCGGTCATCTTCGCGATCGTGTTCGCCGTCGCGGGCGCCACGACGACGAGATCGGCGCCCTGGCCGAGCGCGACGTGCCGCACCCTGGCGACGTCGTCGTGCACGCTGGTGGTCACCGGGTTGCGACTGATCGCCTCCCAGGTGGGCAGTCCGACGAAGCGCAGCGCGTCCTCCGTGGGGACGACCGTCACCTCGTGTCCGGCCTTGATCAGCAGCCTGACGAGCTGCACGGACTTGTACGCGGCGATTCCGCCAGTGACCCCGACGACGATGTTCACGCTCTCGATTCTGCCTCAGCAGCCGCGCGCGCGGGTCGCCTTGACCACCTCCGACCGTGGTCATAGGCTTTCAGAACCCCGAATGCTACTTTCAGAACTCAGAAGCACAGTTCCGCATCTCGGAATGTTTACCCGCCCTCGACGAAGAGGAGACGCCCATGAGCGATTCGGCCGTGACCGTGAACGGGGTGCGCCGCGCCCTCTCCGAGACCGCGACGCACACGACGGCCCTGGACTGGCTGCGCGGAGGCGGCCTCTCCGGCAGCAAGGAGGGCTGCGCCGAGGGCGAGTGCGGCGCCTGCGCCATGCTCCTCGCGACGCCGGCCCCCGACGGCGGCACGGCGTGGACGCCGGTGAACGCCTGCCTCGTCCCCGTCTACGCCCTCGACGGACAGGAGATCGTGACGGCCGAGGGCCTCGGAGACCCCGAGCGCCTGCACCCCGTGCAGGAGAAGCTCGCCGAGGCCGGCGGCTCGCAGTGCGGCTACTGCACCCCCGGTTTCGCGTGCAGCATGGCCGGCGAGTACTACCGCGCGGATCGCGCCGCTCCGGAAGAGGAGTGCCCCGTCCACGACGTCGAGCACGGCCCCAACGGCTTCGACCTGCACGCGCTCAGCGGCAACCTGTGCCGCTGCACCGGCTACCGCCCGATCCGCGACGCCGCGTACGCCCTCGGCGCACCCGAGAGCGACGACCCCCTCCAGCAGCGCCTCGCACAACCCGCGTCCGCCGCCGTCCCCACCGACGTCGAGGTCGGCGGATCGCGCTTCGTGCGACCGGCATCCCTCGGCGACACCGTGCGGATGCTGCGCGACGAGCCCGACGCGCTCCTCGTCGCCGGGTCGACCGACTGGGGCGTCGAGGTGAACATCCGCGGCCGCCGCGCCCCCTTCGTCGTCGCGATCGAGCACCTCCCCGAGCTGCGCGGCCTCACCGTGACCGAGGATCTGGTCGAGATCGGCGCCGCCCTCTCCCTCTCGGAGGTCGAGAAGGGCCTCGACGGCGCCGTGCCGCTGCTCGCCGAGCTGTTCCCCCAGTTCGCCTCCCGCCTGATCCGCAACCGCGGTACCTTCGGCGGCAACCTCGGCACCGGCTCCCCCATCGGCGACACTCCCCCCGCGCTGCTCGCCCTGGGCGCCCGGCTCGTGCTCGCGAGCGCGGGGCCCGACGGAGACGTCGTGGAACGCGAGGTCGAGCTGTCGGAGTACTTCACCGGATACCGGCAGACCGTCCGCCAGCCCGGAGAGCTCATCAAGTCGGTGCGCATCCCGCTCCCGCTGGCGGGGGTCACCGCCTTCCACAAGATCGCCAAGCGCCGCTTCGACGACATCTCCAGCGTCGCCGTCGCCTTCGCCCTCGACATCGACGCCGGCATCGTGACCGCCGCGAGGATCGGCCTCGGCGGCGTCGCCGCGACGCCGCTGCGCGCCACGGCCACGGAGGCCGCGCTGATCGGGCGACCGTGGAATGTGGAGACCGTGCGCGCGGCCTCCGAGGTCCTGGGCGCCGAGGGCACGCCGATGTCCGACCACCGCGCCAGCTCGGAGTACCGCTCGCTGATGCTCAACACCGCGCTGCTGAAGCTGTACAGCCGAACCGTCATCGAATCGAAGGAGGTGCCGGCATGAGCACGCTCGCCGACCGCCCCGAGAACCCCGTCGTCGGCCTGCGCGCCGCCCACGAGAGCGCCGCACTGCACGTCACCGGCGCCGCCATGTACACCGACGACGTCGCCGAGCACACCGCCGGGGTGCTCACCGCGTGGCCGGTGCAGTCCACGAACGCGCACGCGAAGGTCACGATCGACGTCTCCGGCGCCTACGAGGTGCCAGGCGTCGTGCGCGTGCTCACCGCCGACGACGTGCCGGGCCTCAACGACGCCGGCATCCGCAACGACGAGCCGCTGTTCCCCAGCGAGGCCATGTTCTACGGCCACGCGCTCGTGTGGGTGCTCGGCGAGACGCAGGAGGCCGCCCGCCTCGGCGCCGAGCGGGTGACGGTCGAGTACGAGCCGCTGCCCTCCGTCATCACGGTGCAGGACGCCCTCGACGCGCAGTCGTTCCAGGGCACGCCGCGCACCGTGCAGCGCGGAGACGCCGCAGCCGGCCTCGCGGACGCCGCGCACGTGTTCGAGGGGGTCACCGAGTTCGGCGGCCAGGAGCACTTCTACCTCGAGACGCACGCCTCCTTCGCGATCCGCGACTCGGAGGGGCAGTACTTCATCCAGTGCTCCACCCAGCATCCGTCCGAGACCCAGGAGCTCGTCTCGCACGTGCTCGGCATCCACTCCAACGAGGTCACCGTGCAGTGCCTGCGCATGGGCGGCGGCTTCGGCGGCAAGGAGATGCAGCCGCACGGCTTCGCGGCCATCGCGGCCCTCGGCGCGAAGCTCACCGGGCGCCCCGTCCGGCTGCGACTGAACCGCACGCAGGACATCACGATGACCGGCAAACGGCATCCGTTCCACATCGCCTGGAAGGTCGGCTTCGACGAGGAGGGGATGCTGCAGGCGCTGGACGCCGTGCTCACCTGCGACGGCGGATGGTCGATCGATCTCTCCGAGCCGGTGCTCGGCCGGGCCCTGTGCCACATCGACAACGCCTACTGGATCCCGAACGTGCACGCCTACGGGCAGATCGCGAAGACCAACAAGACCTCGAACACCGCCTACCGCGGCTTCGGCGGACCTCAGGGCGTGTTCCTCATCGAGGACATCCTCGGCCGCGTCGCGCCGCAGCTCGGCATCGATCCGCTCGACCTGCGCCGGCGCAACTTCTACCGGCAGGGGCAGACCACCCCGTACGGGCAGGTCGTCAAGGACGCCGAGCGCATGTCGACGATCTGGGACCAGCTCTCCTCCGAGGCCGAGGTCGACGCGCGCCGAGCCGAGATCGCGCAGTTCAACGCGACGAGCCCGCACGCCAAGCGCGCGCTGTCGATGACGCCGATCAAGTTCGGCATCTCGTTCAACTTCGCCGCCTTCAACCAGGCGGGCGCCCTCGTGCACGTCTACAAGGACGGCTCGATCCTGATCAACCACGGCGGCACCGAGATGGGCCAGGGCCTGCACACCAAGATGCTGCAGGTCGCCGCCACGGCCCTCGGCGTCGAGCTGCACTCGGTGCGGCTCGCCCCCACGCGCACCGACAAGGTGCCGAACACCTCGGCGACGGCGGCATCCTCCGGCACCGACCTCAACGGCGGCGCCGTGAAGAACGCGTGCGAGCAGATCCGCGACCGGATGGCTGCGGTCGCCGGACGCCTGCTCGGCGTCGACGAGCGCGACGTGCGCTTCGGCGGCGGGTACGTGACGGCGCTGGGCGCCCCGGTGAAGAAGGTGTCGTTCGCCGAGGTCGCCAAGGCCGCCTATCTGCAGCGCGTGCAGCTGTTCGCCGCCGGGTACTACCGCACCGAGGGTCTGCACTGGAATCCGGAGATCATGCAGGGCTCCCCGTTCAAGTACTTCGCCTACGGGGCCGCGGCCAAAGAGGTCGAGGTCGACGCGTTCACCGGCGCGTACCGGGTGCGCCGGGTCGACATCGTGCACGACGTGGGCGACTCGCTCTCCCCCATGCTCGACATCGGGCAGATCGAGGGCGCGTACGTGCAGGGCGTCGGCTGGCTGACCCTGGAGGAGCTGCGCTGGGACACCAGCGACGGCCCGCACCGCGGACGCCTGCAGACGCAGTCGGCATCGACGTACAAGCTGCCCAGCTTCTCGGAGATGCCGGAGCGGTTCCACGTGCGCCTGTTCGAGAACGCCCGCGAGGAGGGCGCCGTGTACGGATCGAAGGCCGTGGGCGAGCCGCCGTTCATGCTCGCGTTCAGCGCCCGCGAGGCGCTCCGCGACGCCGTGGCCGCCTTCGGACCGGCGGGCCACTCGGTCGAGCTCGCGTCGCCCGCGACACCGGAAGCGGTGTTCTGGGCGGTGCGCACGGCGCAGCAGGCGGCGCAGCCCGCGCTCGCGTCCGTCTGAGGATCCGGATGGACTGGCTCGACGCCCTGCAGGAGCTGCGTGCACGACGCAGCCCCGCGGTCGTCGTGACCCTGGCGGTCGTGCGGGGTCACGCCCCGCGCAACGGCGGGGCGAAGATGGTGGTCTCCCCGGATGCCGTCGTCGGCACGGTCGGCGGAGGCAACCTCGAGGAGACGGCGATCGATCGCGCCAGGGAGATGCTGGCCGCGGGCTCGGCTGAGCCCGAGCTGCTCACGCTGACCCTGAGCGACAAGGCCGTGACCGAGTACGGCGTGCAGTGCTGCGGAGGAGAGGTCACCATGATGCTGGAGCCGATCAGGGTCGTCCCGACCGTCGCCGTCTTCGGCATCGGACATGTGGGGATCGAGCTCGCCCGCATCCTCGCCAGGCACGAGCTCGACCTGCACCTGATCGACTCGCGGCCGGCGATGCTCGACGTCGCAAGGCTGGGCGACCCCGGCCGCAGCGGGGTGCTCGCCGATGCCGTGGCCCGGGTGCACATCACGCACGCCCCTGTGCCGGAGTCGGCGCTGGCCGCGCTGCCGGCGGGGGCTCACGTGCTCGTCATGACGCACGACCACGTCGAGGACCTGGCCGCGGTCGACATGGCGCTGCGCACCCCGGACCTCGGCTCGATCGGCCTGATCGGCTCGGCGTCGAAGTGGGCGCGGTTCCGCAAGAGGCTCGGCGAACTCGGGCAGACGGATGCCGATCTGGAGCGCGTCACCACGCCCATCGGCATCCCCGAGGTGGCGGGCAAGCAGCCGGCGGCGATCGCGGTCAGCGTCGCCGCACGGATGCTGCAGCTGATCGACGAGCAGGCGCGGCAGAGCGGATAGCTGCGGGCCTGGCTCTGGATGCTTAGCCCGACTAGACTAAGTCCATGGCGATCCAGGTGAACATGCACGAGGCGAAGAGTCAGCTCTCCGCGCTGGTCGAGCGCGTCCTCTCCGGCGAGCAGGTCACGATCGCGCGCGCGGGCAACCCGGTGATCGACCTCGTCATCCACCGGGAGGATCGCCCCGTCATCGGCGCCCTCAAGGGCACGTTCACCTACGACGCCGACGCCTTCGACGACGCCGACGCCGAGATCCGCGAGATGTTCTACGGATCCGCCGACTGATGCTGCTCGACACCCACGCACTGCTCTGGCTCGCGACGGACGACGATCGACTCGGCCCGCGCAGCCGCGCCCGCATCGCGGAGGCTCCTCGGGTGCACTACTCTGCCGTGTCCATCTCGGAGATCGTCATCAAGCACATGCTCGGCAGGATCGACCTTCCGGGCGGCGACCGATTCCCCGAGGTGTTCGCGCAGATGGGTCTCGTGGAGCTTCCCTTCACATCCCGCCATGCGAACGCGCTGCGCGAGGAGCCGGAGCTGGCCCGCCACGACCCGTTCGACCGCTTCCTTCTCGCGCAGTCGTTCGCCGACGGGATGCCGCTGCTCACCGCGGACCACGTCCTCCTCGAGCTCGGGCGCACCTGGGTGCACGACGCCCGCGCGTAGTCCGACGGGTCGGCGCCGTCTATCCACCATCCGGAATTCTGACTCCGCACTATGGACACTTCCCCGAGCCTGATCTAGAATCTCCTCAGGCCTAGGCGGGTTCTCACAACCATCTACCGGGCAACCAGCGGCGAAGACGCCGCGGATTGTGACCCGGAGGTGCTCCATGCTCGACCGTCTGCACGACTACGCCGACTGCCTGGCCGACCCCGATCGCTGGGCGATCGCCACGATCGTCGAAGTGTCCGGCTCCGTCCCACGCCCCGCTGGGACCTCCATGGCCGTGCGCGACGACGGCCGCACGATCGGCTCGATCTCGGGCGGCTGCGTCGAGGGCGCCGTGGTCGACGCGGCGATCGGATGCCTGGACACCGGCAAGGTCGAGCTGCAGTCCTTCGGCTACGCCGACGACGACGGGATCTCCGTCGGCCTGATGTGCGGAGGGGACGTGCGCGTGCTCGTGCAGCCGCTGCGCACCCTGCCCGCCGGCATCCTCTCCGCCCTCGCCCACCCGGACCGCACTCTGCGGCTCGTGCGGGAGCTGCCGCTCGACGACGCCGCCCGCAACGGAGGAGTTCTCACGTTCGGGAGGACGATTGCGGCGGATGCCTCCTCCCGAGCGCGCGTTCTCCTCCCGGGCGACACGGCGATGGACCTCGGCGACCGGGTCCGCGCGGCCCTCGACCTGGGCGGCGCGCACGTCGTGGAGATCACCGACCGCTCCGTTGCGGAGTGCCCGGTCGTGCGCCGACTGCTCGTCGAGTCGAGCGCGACGCCCGCCCGCCTCGTCATCTACGGAGCGAACGACTTCTCCGCCGCGCTCGCCCAGGCCGCCGCCGTGCTCGGCCGGCACGTCACGGTGTGCGACGCCCGTCCCGTCTTCGCCACCCGGGCGCGGCACCCCGGCGCGCACGAGGTCGTGCTCGCGCATCCGGCGCAGCACTTCGCCGCGGAGACGGATGCCGGTCGCATCGACTCCCGCACCGCGATCGTCGTGCTCACCCACGACCCCCGCTTCGATCTGCCTGTGCTGGACCGCGCGCTCCGGGCCGACCTCGCCTACGTCGGCGCCATGGGGTCGCGCGTGACCCACGAGAAGCGCGTGCAGGAGCTCCGCGCGGGCGGCCTCGCCGACGCGCACCTCGATCGGCTGCACTCCCCGATCGGACTCGACCTCGGCGCTCGCACCCCTGCGGAGGTGGCGGTGTCCGTGCTCGCCGAGCTGATCCTCGTCGAGACCGCCGCGCGCACCGGCATCACCGCGGCGCCGCAGCGCAAACTGCGCGACACCACAGGCGATGTCCATGACGCGCGCCGCGTCTGCGCGCCGGAGCCGCAGCTCGTCGCACAGCACGGAGGCGAACTGCGCGGCGACCTGCGCGGCGACGCCCCGCAGCGCCCCGCGCCGCAGCATCCCGACCCGCAGGGGGCACGAGGGCCCGGCGCAGAACCCCGGCGCACGGAGGAGGCGCTCGCATGGATGTGACGAGCGTCGACGAGGTCCTGATGTGCGCGGATCCGCGCAGCTGGCGCCCCGGCGACTCCTGGCTCGCCGGCGGCACGGTCATCTACTCCTACGGCACCGACATCACCCGCGGCGCCCCGACCCGCCTGCTCGACATCACGGGCGCCGGCTGGGCGCCCCTCGCTTGGACGCCGGACGGCGACCTCGAGATCGCCGCCACCTGCCGCATCGCCGAGCTGCGCGCCCTCGCCGACGACCCGCTCCCCGGCGGCATCCCCCGCGCCCAGCTGCCGGGGCTCGACGTCATCCCGCCGGCGTGCGACTCCTTCGTCGCCTCGTGGAAGATCTGGAACGTCTCCACCGTCGGCGGCAACGTCGCCACCGCCCTGCCCGCCGGCCCCATGATCTCGCTGCTCACCGCGTGGGGCGCCACCGCCCTGATCCTGCGCCCCGACGGGCGCCGTCGTCGCGCCGCCGTCGCCGACCTCGTCGTCGGCCCCGCCAGGACGCGTCTCGGCTACGGCGAGCTCATCCGCAGCTTCCTCGTCCCCGCGGAGGCGCTGCGGCAGCGGCACGCGTTCCGTCGCCTCTCGCTCACCGAGCGCGGCCGCTCGGCGGCGCTCCTGATCGGCCGCCGCACGTCCGATCGCTCGCTGCGGCTCTCGGTCACGGCATCCGTCTTCCGTCCCTTCGTGCTCGACCTCCACGCCGACCACGGGCAGGCGGGGCGTCGACGCGCGGACCGCCCCACTCTCGCGGATGCCGCCGCCTGGCGCACCGCGATCGACGCGGCCGCGGCGGGCACGGGCGGCTGGTACGACGACATCCACGGCGATCCGGCCTGGCGCCGCCTGATGACCCACCGTCTCGGCGACGAGATCCTCGCCGAGCTGCTCCCCGGCGCGACCGGGGTCGACGGGGCGAGGGGTCGCGTCACCGGCGATCTGCGCATGGAGAGGACATCGGCATGAGCATCATCGAGAACAGGATCGGGGCGGATGCCGCGGATGCCGCGGATGCCGCGGTCGCCGCAGCCGCGCCCACCGCGACGCTCGACGGGCGCGAGGTCGATGTCGCCCCCGAGCCCGGTCAGTGCCTGCGCACCTGGCTGCGCGGCCAGGGCTCGTACGGGGTGAAGAAGGGGTGCGACGGCGGCGACTGCGGCGCGTGCACGGTGATCGTCGACGGCGACCCCGTGCACAGCTGCGTGTATCCGGCGCACCGCGCGGCGGGCCGCGACATCGTGACGGTGCAGGGACTCGGCACCCCCGAGCATCCGCACCCCGTGCAGGAGCGCTTCCGCCGGGCGGCCGGCTTCCAGTGCGGGTTCTGCACGGCCGGGATGGTGTGCACGGTCGCCGGGATGCCGGAGGGCGCCGAGCACGACCTCGACCGCACCCTCAAGGGCAACATCTGCCGCTGCACCGGCTACCGCAGCATCGAGGACGCAGTGCACGGCGTCGAGAACATCGACGACCGTGCGGGCGGCGTCGGTCACGCGACGGGCACCCCCGCGGCGCTCGGCGTCGTGACCGGCACGGTCCGCTACACGATGGACGTCGACCCCGACGAGCTGCCGGGGGCGCTGCTGTACGGGGCCGTGGTCCGCAGTCCGCACGCGCACGCCCGCGTCGTCCGCATCGACGCGGCCCGCGCCCTCTCCTCCCCCGGCGTCGTGCGGGTGCTGACGGCCGCCGACGCGCCCCGCACGCTGTTCTCCACCGCCCAGCACGAGCTCGTCGAAGACGACCCCGACGACACGATGGTGTTCGACGACGTCATGCGCTTCGTCGGCCAGCGCGTGGCGCTCGTGGTCGCCGAGACCCAGCGGGCCGCCGACCGCGCGGCGCGCCTGGTCGAGGTCGAGTACGAGGTGCTGCCCTTCAACCTCGACCCCGAGGCCGCCGATCGCCCTGACACGCCTGTCCTGCACGGCGACAGCAACGTCGTGATGCGGATGGACTCCGAGGTCGGCGACCTGGAGGCGGCGCTCGCGGCATCCGCCATCGTCGAGGACCGCACCTTCCACACGCACCGCGTCTCGCACACGGCCTTGGAGACCCACGGATCGATCGCCTGGCAGGATGCCGACGGCCGCTACGTCGTGCGCAGCAGCACGCAGGTGCCGTTCCTCGTGCGGCGGGCGCTCGCGCGCGTGTTCGGGCTGTCGAAGGACGAGGTGCGCGTGTACACGGGCCGCGTCGGCGGCGGCTTCGGCGGCAAGCAGGAGATGCTCACCGAAGACCTCGCGCTGCTCGCGACGAGGGCCACGGGCCGCCCCGTCCGCATCGAGTTCTCGCGCAAGGAGGTGCTCACGGCGACGACCGTGCGGCATCCGTTCCGCATGCGCGTGCGCATGGGCGCCGACTCCTCCGGCACGATCACCGGCATCGCCGTCGACGTGCGCTCGAACACCGGCGCCTACGGCAACCACGGCCCGGGGGTCATGTTCCACGGCGTGGGCGAGTCGATCGCCGTCTACCGGGCCGCGGCGAAGAAGATCGACGCCTCCGTCGTCTACACGAACTCCATTCCGTCCGGCGCGTTCCGCGGCTACGGGCTGAGCCAGATGATCTTCGCGATCGAGTCGACGGTGGACGAGCTCGCCCGCAGGCTCGGCCTCGATCCGCTCGAGATGCGCACCCGCAACCTCATCGGCGCCGACGACGCGATGATCGCCGCGCACGAGGAGCCCGACCTCATCATCGGCAGCTACGGTCTCGACGAGTGCGTGCGAGACGTGCAGGCGGGTCTCGCGAGGAACAGGGAGGCGGATGCCGCGGCCCTCACGCCAGGCTGGACGATCGGCGAGGGCGCCGCCGTCGCCATGATCGCGACGGTGCCCCCGCGCGGACACCACTCGCACGTCACGATCCGCCTGGAGGCGGACGGGGCTTTCGGGCTCGACGTCGGCACCGCGGAGTTCGGCAACGGCACCTCGACCGTGCACCAGCAGATCGCGGCCACGGTGCTGCAGACCACGACGAGGAGGGTGCGGCTGCGTCAAGCCGACTCCGACCTCGTCGAGCACGACACCGGCGCGTTCGGCTCGACAGGCACCGTGGTCGCCGGCCGCGCCACGCACGCCGCGGCGACCTCGCTCGCCGAGAAGCTCCGCGCCCGCGCCGCCGCCCTGCTCGGCGCCCCCGTCGACGAGTGCCTGCTCACGGGCGACCGCGTCATGCGCGGAGGCGACTCGGTCTCGCTCATCGACCTCGCCGCCGACGGCCCCCTCGAGGCGGCCGGCTACTGGGGCGGGACCCCGCGGTCGGTGGCGTTCAACGTGCAGGGGTTCCGCGTCGCGATCGACGAGGCCACGGGTGAGCTGCGCATCCTCCGCTCGATCCACGCGGCGGATGCCGGTGTGGTCGTGAATCCGGAGCAGTGCCGCGGGCAGATCGAGGGCGGCATCGCCCAGGCGATCGGCGCCGCGTTGCACGAGATCGTGCGCGTCGACGAGAACGGCCGCGTGACCAGCGACATCCTGCGGCAGTATCACGTGCCCTCGTTCGCCGATGTGCCGCGGTCGGAGATCTCCTTCGCGACGACGAGCGACGTGCTGGGCCCCCTGGGGGCGAAGTCGATGAGCGAGTCGCCGTTCAACCCCGTCGCCCCCGCGCTGGCGGCCGCGATCCGCGATGCCACCGGCATCCGCCTGACGACGACGCCCTTCACTCGGGACGTGATCCACGCCGCGATCCTCGAGCGCGATGCGACGAGGGGGACGGACGGATGACGCTGCACCACCGCCACGCGATCGTGCTGGCCGCGGGGCGCGGATCGCGTCTCGGCCTCGGGCCCAAGGCGCTGCTGCCCTGGAACGACGAGGTTCTGGCGACCAGGGCCGCCCGGGCTGCGGCCCTCGCCGGCTGCAGCGTCTCGATCGCGATCGGCCCCGAGGCGGCGACCGTGCGGCGCTGGCTGCGTCGGCGCTCGTCCTCGGCGGTCACCGTGTACGTGCACGATGCCGAGCTCGGCATGAGCGCCTCGCTGCGCGCCGCCGCCCGGCATCTCCGATCGGCGGGTGAGAGGCCCCACGTGGTGATCGTGCTCCTCGTCGATCAGCCAGGGGTCGGCGAGCCGGTCATCCGCCGGCTCCTCGACGCGCACAGGCCTGGTCGGGCGACCAGAGCGGCGTGGGACGGCGTGCCGGGCACCCCCGTCGTGTTCGACATCGACGACCTGTTCGACGCGGCCGACACCGCGCTCGGCGACTCCGGGGCGAGGGTGTGGATGGCGATGCATCCGCAGCTCGTCGACGACATCGAGTGCGGGGACCTCGGCTCGGGAGCCGACATCGACGTCCCCGCCGACCTCGCGGCCTGGCCCGAGCTCAGCTGAGCCGTCCCGTCTCCCGCGCTCCGGAGCCCGTTCCGCTGCGGCTCCTCTTCCTGCAGGCGACGCCCTCCTAGCGCGACGCCCTCCTAGCGCGACGCCATCGTGAACGCGACACCCTCGTGAACGCGACGCCCTCCTGAACGCGACGCCCCTCCCGCACGCCGACGCCCCACCCGCACGCCGACGCCCCACCTGGGCGACGTCCGCCCGGTGGGGCGGGACGACCAGATGGAGCGTAGGCAGAGAAGATCAGGTAGGGCGTAGGCAGAGAAGATCAAATAGGGCGTCGGCAGAGAAGATCAGGTAGGGCGTCGGCCGAGAAAGAGGAGGCTCAGCCTGCGAGCGCCGCCTCGATCGGACCGCGGACGAAGTAGAGCGCGAAGCCCGCCGCGACGATCCACATGAGCCAGTGCACCTTGCGGGCACGACCCGAGAGCGCGTTGATGAGCGCCCAGGAGATGAAGCCGACGCCGATGCCGTTGGCGATCGAGTAGGTCAGCGGCATCGTGACGATCGTGAGGAACACCGGCAGGGCGACGGCGAAGTTCGTGAACTTGATCTCCTTGATCTGGCCCATCATCATCGCGCCGACCACGACGAGCGCGGCGGATCCGACCTCGATCGGCACCACGAGGGTGAGCGGGGTGAAGAACATCGAGAGCAGGAACAGGATGCCGACGACGACCGCGGCGAGACCCGTGCGCGCCCCCTCTCCGATGCCGGAGGCGCTGTCGACGTAGACCGTGTTCGAGGAGGTCGAGGTCGCGCCACCGGCGACGGCGCCGAGGCCCTCGACGACGAACGCCGAGCGCAGCCGCGGGAACGTGCCGTCCTTGTACGCGAGACCGGCGTTCTTCGCGAGCCCCGTCATGGTGCCCATGGCGTCGAAGAAGTTGGAGAACACGAGGGTGAAGACGAGCATCGTGGCCGACAGGGCGCCGATGCGGCCGAAGGATCCGAGGAGGTCGAACTGGCCGATGAGGCCGAAGTCGGGGATCGTGACGAGCGCCGTCGGGATCTCCGGGATCGTCATGTGCCAGCCGCCGGGGTTCTCGAAGCTCGGGCCGAGCTTGAAGATCGCCTGCGCGATGATCGCGAGGACGGTCGAGGCGACGATGCCGATCAGGATGCCGCCGGGCACCTTGCGCGCGACGAGCACGCCGATGAGCACGAGCCCGACGAGGAAGATGAGCGTCGGGATCGAGGTGATCGATCCGCCGTCGCCGAGCTGCACGGGCGGGCCGCCGGCCGTGCGGTTCACGAAGCCCGAGTCGACGAAACCGATGAAGGCGATGAACAGGCCGATGCCGACCGTGATCGCCGCCTTGAGCTGGGCGGGAACCGCGTTGAAGATGGCGGTCCGGATGCCGGTGGCTCCGAACAGCACGATCAGGATGCCGTTGATGACGACGAGCCCCATGGCCTCGGGCCAGGTGACCTGTCCGACGACGGACACGGCGAGGAAGGAGTTGATGCCGAGCCCCGCGGCGAGCGCGAACGGGAGTCGTGCGATGAGTCCGAACAGGATCGTCATGACGCCGGCGGTGAGGCCGGTGGCCGCCCCGATCTGCGCGCCGTTCAGGGCGTTGCCCGCGACGTCCTCGACGCCGCCGAGGATGAGCGGGTTGAGGATGACGATGTACGCCATCGTCACGAACGTGACGATGCCGCCGCGGATCTCGCGGGCCACCGTCGACCCGCGACGGGTGATCTCGAAGAATCGGTCGAACGCGTTCTTGGGCTCGGCGTCGACCGTGGCGGTCGCTCCGGTGGCCAGGGGCGGGAGCTCCGGCGCGGGGATCGCGCCGGTCTCGGGGTCGTTGAAGACATGTGAAGACATCATCGGCTCCAGTGTTGTTGTGCGGAGGTGGTGCTCGGGTTCGCCGAAGGAGCGGCTCCCCCGGGTGGTCGCCGCGGGCGCAGGGGCCCGTCAGCGGTCGGTGCGCGTCGGCCTTCGGCGCGCGTCAGCGGTGCGCGTCAGTAGTCGATGCGCGAGACGTTGGCGTTCCACTCGGTGAACGGGGCGACGCGTTCGGCGGGGGCCAGGGCCTCCTGGCCGACGGGCATGATGGCCCGGTCCTCGGGGCCGCCCTCGAAGTAGCGGTAGAACACCGCGTCGTCGAAGCCGGCGTCGGCCGCGTCGTGTCGGTCGGCGGCGAAGTAGACCCGGTCGATGCGCGCCCAGAGCGAGGTGGCGAGGCACATCGGGCAGGGCTCGCAGCTCGTGTAGAGCGTGGCCCCGGTGAGGTCGAACGTGCCGAGCCCCTGGCAGGCGTTGCGGATCGCCGTGACCTCGGCGTGCGCCGAGGGGTCGAGGTTCGCCGTGACACGGTTGACGCCTTCGAAGACCTGTCCGTCCGCCGAGACGACGATCGCCCCGAACGGACCGCCCGCATCGCGGACGTTCTCGGTGGCGAGGGCGACGGCCCGGGAGAGGTACTCGGCCGGAGTCGGCTGGGAGTCGATGGCGGGCGCGCTGATGCTGCTCATGAAGGCTTCCTTGCTGTCGTCGCAGTGATACGGCTTCCGGCAGGCCCTGTGGGGGTCGGCCTCGAGATATACGTCGAACCGCTAGGTTGTGCTTTCGTGACGGACGACCATCATCGGTCGTCCAGCCAGCACCGACTGTACCCCCGTGAGAGCCGAACGTCCAGAATTTTGTGAAATTCACATTCCGCGATGCGAAATCGTGTCTTGTGATTCCGCAGATGCGGAACTATGGTCATCGCCATGACGCATTTCCGGATCAGTGAAGCAGCCCATCTTCTGGGCGTCAGCGACGACACCGTGCGCCGCTGGGTGGGCGACGGCATCCTGCCCGCCGTTCCCGACGCCTCGGGGCGCCAGGTGGTGGCGGGGGCCGACCTCGCCGCGCAGGCTCAGCGGCTCGCCGGAGAAGCGGCCGACGACGACCCCGTCCGCCGCAGCGCCCGCAACCGCTTCACCGGACTCGTGACGTCCGTCCAGATCGACGGCCTCATGGCGCAGGTCGAGCTGCAGAGCGGTCCGCACCGCGTCGTGTCCCTGATGTCCGCCGAGGCCGCCCGCGAGCTCGCACTCGAGGTCGGCAGCAAGGCGACAGCCGTCATCAAGGCGACCATGGTGGTCGTCGAGACCGAGAGAGAGAACACCCCGTGACCCGCACCATCCGCACCTCCGCGCTCGTCGCTCTGACCGCCGTGGGCCTCGCCGCCCTGGTCGGCTGCAGCACCCCCGCGCCCGACTCCGCTCCGACCTCCCCCGCGGCCACCACCGAGGCCGACGCCCTCAGCGGCGAGCTGACGATCTTCGCGGCCGCCTCGCTCACCGCGGCCTTCGACGAGCTCGCCGCCGAGTTCGAGGCGCAGCATCCCGACGTCGACGTGCTCCCGATCAGCTACGACGGCTCCTCGGTGCTCGCCACCCAGCTGATCGAGGGCGCCACGGCCGACGTCTTCGCCTCGGCCGATGAGAAGAACCTCGCCAAGGTCACCGACGCGGGGCTCGCCGGGGCCGGTGAGGCGTTCGCGACGAACGTGCTGCAGATCGTCGTCGCCCCTGGCGACCCGAAGCACGTCGAGACCCTCGCGGATCTCGCCGACCCCGCCCTCACCGTGGTCGCGTGCGCGGCCGAGGTGCCGTGCGGCAGCGCCTCCCGCACTCTGCTCGACGCCGCGGGCGTGACGCTGACCCCGGCCAGCGAGGAGCAGAACGTGACAGCCGTGCTGTCCAAGGTGAAGTCGGGCGAGGCCGACGCGGGGCTCGTGTACGCGACCGATGTGAAGGCCGCGGGCGATGCGGTGACCGGCATCGAGATCGACGGCGCGGATGCCGCGACCAACGTCTACCCGATCGCCGCTCTGAAGGGCACGAAGAACCCGGAGGCCGCGAAGGCGTTCGTCGACTTCGTGCTGTCGGATGCCGGACAGAAGGTGCTCAAGACCCTCGGCTTCGGCGCTCCGTGAGCGGCGGCGACGAAGGGCGGCGCGGCGGCATCCCTCGACGGGTGCCGCCCTGGCTCTGGGCGCCGGCCGCGCTCGGCGCCCTCGTGCTGACGCTGCCCTTCGTCGCCCTCCTGATCCGCCTGGACTGGACGGCCGTGCCCGCGGCGATCACCGCACCGGCGGCCCTGCAGGCCCTCGGCCTGTCGCTGTCCACTGCGGCGGTCGCGACCGCGGTGTGCGTGCTGCTCGGCGTGCCGCTCGCCCTCGTGATCGCGCGCAGCTCGGGCGCCCTCGCCGCGGTCCTGCGCACCCTGACCACGCTGCCGCTGGTGCTGCCGCCCCTCGTCGGCGGTATCGCGCTGCTGTCGCTCCTCGGCCGCAACGGGCTTCTCGGCGGCGCTCTCGCGGTGCTCGGCATCCGCATCCCGTTCACGACCGCCGCGGTCGTGATCGCGCAGGTCTTCGTGGCCCTGCCGTTCCTCGTGATCTCCGTCGAGGGAGCGCTGCGCGCCGTCGGCACGGGGCACGAGGCGGTCGCCGCGAGCCTGGGCGCTCGCCCGCTGACCGTCTTCCGCCGGGTGACCCTGCCGCTCGCCGCACCGGGTCTCATCGCGGGCGCCGTGCTCTGCTTCGCGCGGGCGATGGGCGAGTTCGGGGCCACCGCCCTGTTCGCCGGCAACGCGCCGGGTGTGACCAGGACCATGCCGCTCGCGATCTACACGGCGTTCAACGGAGCGGGCGTGCAGGAGGACACCGCGATCGCGCTGTCGCTGCTGCTGATCCTCGTGGCGGTCGCCGTGCTCCTGCTGATGCGCGGCTGGCGAGCGGATGCCGTGCGATGACCCTCGACGTCGACATCACGGCTCGGGCCGGAGCCTTCCGCGTGGCTGCGGCGTTCACCGTCGCACCGGGCGAGGCGCTGGCGCTGCTCGGACCCAATGGCGCGGGCAAATCCACGCTGCTCGCGGCCATCGCCGGTCACGCTCCGCACGCCGAGGGCACGATCGCGCTGAACGGCTCGCCGATCGCCGCGGCGACTCCCCCGGAGCGGCGACGGATCGGCCTGCTGGGTCAGCGCGCGCTGCTGTTCCCGCATCTCACGGCCCTGGAGAACGTCGCCTTCGGCCCACGCGCCCAGGGGGTCCCAGCCCCCGAGGCACGGCGCCGAGCGCTCGGGCACCTCGACGAGGTCGGCCTGCACGACGTCGCGGGGCGCCGCCCCGCGGAGCTCTCCGGAGGCCAGCAGCAGCGCGTGGCCCTCGCGCGTGGCCTCGCTGCGGACCCGCTCGCGCTGCTGCTCGACGAGCCCTTCGCCTCCCTCGACGCCGAGACGGGCACGCAGGCCCGCCGACTGGTCACGCAGTTGCGCGACCGCCTCGGCATCCCGATCGTGATCGTGACGCACGATCCGCTCGACGCGGTGATGCTGGCCGCGCGCACCGTCGTGATCGACGACGGGCGCGTCGTGCAGCACGGGCCGACCGCCGAGGTGCTCGGTCATCCGCGTTCGCGCTTCGCCGCGGCCATCGCCGGGGTGAACCTCATCGCCGGCTCCGGCGCGACCGGGAACGCCCTGCAGGCCGAGAGCGGCCTCCGTCTCGTCGGCCACGGCGACACCCTCGCGGTCGGCGAGGCGGGATCAGCGGTGTTCGCCCCCTCGTCGGTGCGGATCTCGGCGGATGCCGGCACGGCCCCGCCCCCGGGAGAGAACTCCTGGCACGGGACGGTCGCGGTCATGGAGGCCGTCGCCGGCGGCGTGCGCCTGTTCACCGTCGAGCATCCGCAGCTGGCGGTGGACTGCCCGTCCGGGACCGCCGCAGCCCTCGGCATCCGGCCCGGCGCGGCCCTCGCTTTCCGCGTCGATGCCGCGGATGTCTCCCTGCGGCGCGACGGCGATGCTCCCGCCTGAGCGTCCGTCTCCGCCCCGCCGTTCGGACGGCGGTGAACGCCACCGGATCGACCGGGGGCGGGAGCTGCACTCCCGGCATCCGGTGCTACCGTAGCCACTCGAAAGGGTGGACGATGAGGATCACGCCGTCTCGCGGAACCGGTGCAGGCACCGCCGGAGCGCTGCGCCTGCCGTCCGTCGGCCTCCTCGACGCCCGTGATCGTCCGCTGCGCGATCTGCGCATCTCGGTGACCGATCGCTGCAACTTCCGCTGCGTGTACTGCATGCCGCGTGCCGTGTTCGGGCGGGACTACGCCTTCCTCGACCGCGACGAGCTGCTGAGCTTCGACGAGATCGAGCGCCTCTCGCGGATCGCCGTCGACCACGGCGTCCGCAAGCTGCGGCTGACCGGCGGGGAGCCCCTGCTGCGCCGCGGCATCGAGGATCTCATCTCCCGCCTCTCGGCGCTGCGAACGCCGGACGGCGACAGGGTCGAGATCGCGCTGACCACGAACGGCTCCGCCCTCGCCGTGAAGGCGCAGGCGCTCAAGGACGCGGGGCTCGACCGGCTCACCGTCTCGGTCGACACCCTCGACGACGAGCTGTTCCAGCGCATGAACGACGTCCGCTTCCCCGTGTCACGGGTGCTGGAGGGCATCGAGGCCGCGCGGGCGGCGGGCATCGGCCCCATCAAGATCAACATGGTCGTCAAGCGAGGGCTCAACGACGGCGAGATCGAGGCGATGGCCGCCCGCTTCAAGGACACCCCGTACACGCTGCGGTTCATCGAGTACATGGACGTCGGGACCTCGAACGGCTGGGAGCTGGACGAGGTGGTCTCGGCTGCCGAGATCGTGGAGCGCATCGGCGCGCTGTTCCCGCTCGAGCCGGTGGGGGCCAGTGCCACGGGCGAGACCGCGAAGCGCTGGCGCTACGCCGACGGCTCGGGCGAGATCGGGATCATCTCCTCCGTCACCAACACGTTCTGCGGCACCTGCAACCGCGCGCGGATCTCGACCGAGGGGCGGCTCTTCACCTGCCTGTTCGCGACCGAGGGGCACGACCTGCGCGCACTGCTCCGCGGCGGCGCGTCGGACCACGAGCTGTCCGCGGCGATGGCGGGCATCTGGGCCGCGCGCGACGACCGCTACTCCGAGATCCGCGCCGACCTCACCCCCGAGCTGCGCGCCGCACGCCAGCGCATCGAGATGAGCTACATCGGCGGCTGACCGCCCTCGCCCCGGTCGTTGAGCGAGCGTAGCGAGACGACACGCCCCACCCCCAACCCCCGGTCGTTGAGCGAGCGCAGCGAGACGAAACGCAGACACGGCACGCGCAGCCCCGCGTCGTACAGCTGACACGACGTTTCGTCTCGTCGCTGCGCTCCTCGCTCAACGACCACGGGGGGAGCCGCTGGCGGTCAGAGGCCGACCCACTCGGAGACGCCGTCGTCGTAGTGCTGGCGTTTCCAGATGGGCACGCCGCGCTTGATCTCCTCGACCAGGCGCTCGCACGCCTCGAACGCGGCGGCCCTGTGGCCGGCGGATGCCGCCGCGAACAGCGCAATGTCGCCGATGCGCAGATCGCCGATGCGGTGCGCCGCCGCCACCCTCATCCCGGTCTCGGCTGCCGTGTGCTCGACGATCTCGCGCAGGAACCGCTCGGCGTCGGGGTGCGCCCGATAGTCCAGCGCGCGCACCGCCCGTCCGCCGTCGTGGTCGCGCACCACGCCGCAGAACATCACGACCGCGCCGTCGGCGTCTCCGCCCACGGCGCCGCGGACGGCCGCCTCGTCGATCGGCTCGTCGGTGATCAGGGCGAAGGTCATGCGGGAACTCCTTCTCCGCGCGCGGCGGACGTGTCTGTCAGGCGGTCGACGTCGCCGACGACCTCTCCGCCGATCTCGACGTACGAGCGGATGCCGCCCACGACGTGGACCGCGTCGAATCCGCGTTCGCGCAGCGCCGCGGCGGCCCGGCGGGAGCGCGGGTCCTTCTCGCAGTAGACCACGACGGGCAGCGCGGTCTCCGGGCTCTCCCCCGCGTCGATCCGCCCGACCGGGAGGAGGCTCCCTCCGGGGATCCGACGCAGCGCGGCCTCCTCAGCCTCGCGGACGTCGAGCAGCAGCATCCGCTCCCCCGCCCGCCGCCTGCGCAGGAGCTCGGCCGCGGAGATCGAGGCGCCGGGGTCGGGTGCCGTGCCGCACAGGACCTCGTAGTCGTCGAGCCCCGTGAGCTCCTCGCGCGTCTCGTCGACCGCGTAGGCGATCTCCCGGGTGCGGGCGGTGAGCGCGTCGTAGAACAGCACGCGGCCAAGCAGTGCCTCTCCGACGCCGGTGATCAGCTTGACGACCTCGGTCGCCATGAGCGATCCGATGGCCGTGCACAGGCTGGGCAGCACTCCGCCGAGCTCGCACGAGAGCGCCTCGTCGGCGGGGGGCGGCGCGGGGAACAGGTCGCGGAACGTCGGGCCGTGCCCCCTCCACGCGATGCCCACCTGACCGTGGAAGCGCAGGATCGACCCCCACACCAGGGGCTTCCCCGCGAGCTCCGCGGCGTCGTTCGCGAGGTAGCGCGTGGCGAAGTTGTCGCTCCCGTCGACGAGCAGGTCGTAGTCGGCGAGGAGTCCGGGGAGGTTCGCCGCCACCGCCCGCTCGCGGTGCCGGTGCACGGTGCAGGCGGGGTCGATCGCCCGCACGGTCTCAGCCAGCGAGTCGACCTTCGCCCGACCGATGTCGGCCACACCGTGGCTGAGCTGGCGGTGCAGGTTGGAGAGCTCGACGAGGTCGTCGTCGACGATGCCGATCGTGCCGACGCCGGCTCCGGCGAGCGCGGGGACGAGGGCGCTCCCCAGGCCGCCCGCGCCGATCACCAGGACGCGGGATGCGGCGAGCCGCCGCTGCGCCGTCTCGCCGAAGCCCGGCAGCATGAGCTGACGGCTGTACCGGGTGATGCGGTCGGGCTCCAGCGCCGGCCCCGGTTCGATGAGCCCAGGAGTCATGCGCGCCAGTCTACGTCCGGCGCAGGCCGGGGCGGCGGGCCCGGTGTCCGCCGCTCGTCATAGGATGAGCGGCATGGCGATCGTGATGCTGCGGTACTTCGCCGCGGCCGCCGAGGCCGCGGGGCGCGAGGCGGAAGAGCTCGACCTCGGAGCCGACCACACCCTCGGGGCGCTTCGCGAGGCGCTCATCGGCCGCTACGGCGACCCCATGTCCCGCGTGCTGAAGAGCGGGTCGTTCCTCGTCGACGGCGTCGTGCGCCGCGACCCGGCACTGCCCGCCGGCGAGCGCGTCGACATCCTCCCCCCGTTCGCGGGCGGGTGACGCGATGACCGTGACCCTCGACGAGCACGCAGCCGCCGTCGCCGCCCTGCTCGCTCCCGTGCTCTCCGCGCTCGCCGATCCGGCGCACGCCGAGACCGTGCCGCTCGCTCCCGCGGGTCCGGCCAGGGGCCGCGTGCTGGCCGCCGACATCGCCAGCCCGATCCCGGTTCCTCCGTTCACCAACTCGCAGATGGACGGCTACGCCGTGCGCTCCGCCGACCTCGCCGCGGCGACCGAGGCGCGGCCGGTGCGGCTCCCCATCGGACGCGTGCGCGCGGCGGGCGATGCCGCGGGCGTGCACGAGCCCGGCACGGCGACCCCGGTCATGACGGGAGCCGCCATCCCCGAGGGCGCCGATGCGGTCGTGCAGATCGAGGCGGTGGATCCCCCGCGCTTCCTCGGCATCGGCGGCGCGCAGGGCGATCCGAGCGACGGGGTGGCGTTCTCGGCCCCCGCAGCGACGGGGGCTTTCGTGCGCGAGGTCGGCAGCGATGTCACCGCGGGGCAGTCGCTGCTCGCCGCGGGCACGCGCCTCGGACCCGCGCAACTTGCCGCTCTCGCCGCGGTCGGGCTCACGTCCGCCCCTGTGCGTCCGCGCCTCACGGTGCTCCTGGTCTCGACGGGGCACGAGCTGCGCGCCCCGGGCGAACCTCTCGACTCCGGTCAGATCCACGACGCGAACACGGCCTCGCTCGCGGCATCCCTCGTCGACGTCGGCGCCGAGGTCGCCTGTGCGGCGGCCCCCGACGACGCGTCCGCCCTGCTGGCGGTCGTCGCCGCGCACCCCGAGGCCGACCTGCTGGTCACGACCGGCGGCGTGAGCGCCGGCGCCTTCGAGGTCGTGCGCGATGCCCTCGAACCCCGCGGCGTGAGCTTCGGGCACGTCGCCATGCAGCCGGGCGGGCCGCAGGGCGCGGGCCTCCTCCGGCGCGAGGGGCTCCCGGATCTTCCGGTCATCGCGTTCCCCGGCAACCCGGTGTCGGCGCTGCTGTCCTTCGAGATGTTCCTGCGCCCGCTGCTGCGGCGGGCTGCGGGCCTGCGCGAACGGCGCGAGGTGTCGTGGCTGCCGCTCGCGCACGCGATCGAGTCACCGCAGGGCAAGCACCAGATCCGCCGAGGGATGCTGCGCGACGACGGCAGTGTCGCGGTGGGGGCGCCGGGGTCGCATCTGCTGCACGACTACGCGCGCGCCACGGTTCTGGTTCATGTGCCGACGGGCATCGCCGCGCTTCCCGCCGGCGCCGAGGTCGAGGTCTGGAGGATCGATGAGTGAGCTCTCGCACCTGCGAGCAGACGGGTCGGCGCACATGGTCGACGTCACCGAGAAGCAGGTGACCCGTCGAGAGGCATCCGCACAGGCCGTGCTCGTGACGACGCCGGAGGTCGTGGCGATGATCGCCGACGGCTCGCTGCCCAAGGGCGAGGCGCTGGGCACGGCGCGGCTCGCCGGCATCATGGGCGCCAAGCAGACGTCGACGCTGATCCCGCTGTGCCATCCGCTGCCTCTGACGAAGCTGTCGGTCGACCTGGAGCCCCGGGGCGATCGAGTGCGCATCGTCGCGACCGCCGTGACGAACGGCGTCACCGGGGTCGAGATGGAGGCCCTCACGGCGGCGAGCGTGTCGGCGCTGACGCTGTACGACATGATCAAGGCCGTCGACAAGCACGCCGTCATCACCGATGTGCTCGTGCTCGCGAAGTCGGGCGGCAAGAGCGGCGACTGGTCGCGCCCGTGACCCGCACGGCTCACGTGCTCGTGGTGTCGACCAGGGCCGCGAGCGGCGTGTATGACGACCGCACCGGCCCGGTGATCGCCCAGTGGCTGCGTGATCGCGGCTTCGACGTGCGGGTCGAGGTGACGGCGGATGCCGGGGTCGCCGATGCCCTCGCGGCGCTGCTGTCGCAGCATCCGTCCGTCCTGCTCACGACCGGCGGCACGGGGATCTCGCCCGACGACCGCACTCCGGAGGCGACCCGCGCTCTGCTCGATACGGAGCTGCCGGGCATCGTCGAGGAGGTCCGGCGCCGCGGCGCCGCCGTGACGCCGACCGCCGTGCTCAGCAGGGCCGTGGCGGGCATCGCCGGCGGATGCCTCGTGATGAACCTGCCCGGATCCACGGGGGGCGTCCGCGACGGTCTCGCCGTGCTCGACGGCGTGCTCGACCACGTGCTCGATCAGCTCTCCGGAGGGGATCACTGATGTGCACCGTCATCGTCGACGCGGCAGACGCGGCATCCGTCCGTCTGCTCGCGGTGCGCGATGAGGACCCGCAGCGCGACTGGGACGAGCCCGGCGCCTGGTGGCCGGAGAGCCATCCGGGCGTGATCGGCATCCGCGACCGCCGCGCCGGAGGTGCCTGGCTCGCCGCGAACCCGGCGGAGCGCCGTCTCGCGGTGCTGCTGAACCGCGCCGACGTGCTCGATCTGCCCGCGGATCAGGCGCTATCACGAGGGTCGCTCGCCCTGGAGTCGGTCATGGGGCGCTCGCCCGTCGCCCCCGAGAGGATGCACGGCTTCAACCTCCTGGAGGTCGGTCCGGAGGGCGCCCGCGTGCTCAGCTGGGACGGCGCGACGCTCCGGGAGACGCCCATCGAGCCCGGCACGCACATGATCGCGCACGATGATCTCGACGACGAGGAGACGCCGCGCATCGCGGCGTGGCTGCCGGAGTTCCGCTCTCTCGGACCGACCTCCGCGAGCGCCGACTGGCGAGCGGAGTGGGTGGGGATGCTGGCGGCATCCGCCCGCCTCTCCCCCGAAGACGACAGGGCCATCATCCGCGACAACCGGCCCCACGGGTATCCGACGCAGTCGCTACTGTACTGCACGGCATCCGTCTCCGACCGGGGCATCGACCTGGACTATCACGCGCTGCCGACGCCGGCGCACTGGGCGGCGCCGGCGTCCTGACGCGTCGCGCCTTCTCGCCTCGACCCATTGCTCCGGGCGGGTTCCTCAGGTATAACTCTTCGTAAAGAACGTTTCCTAAAGGTTCTGCCCCCACCCCACCGGAGGAACAATGCGCCACCGTCGACCACTGCTGGCCCTGCTGGCAGCCGCAGTCGCACTACCGCTCACCGGCCTGATCGCCACCTCGGCCCAGGCGACGACGACCATCACCCTGCGCGACCCCGTGAAGCGGGAGATCGCCCAGGAGATCATCACCTCGGCTGAGAACTCCTCGCTGAACTGGTACGACCAGTACAGCTACATCGAGCCCTACCCCGACGGCCGCGGCCTCACCGCCGGCATCGTGGGCTTCACGTCCGGCACCCACGACATGCTCGTGCTCGTGCAGAACTACACCCAGAAGTACCCGAACAACCGCCTCGCGAAGTGGATCGACGAGCTGGAGCAGGTCGACGGCACCGACAACACGGCGCCGCTCGGCGAGGCGTACATGGCCGACTGGCGCGCCGAGGGTGCGGTGCCCGCGTTCCAGCAGGCGCAGCGCGACGAGGTCACCGTGCAGTACTTCGACCCCGCGGTCGACCTCGCGATCGCCGACGGCGTCGGTCCGCTCGGGCAGTTCGCGTACTACGACGCCGCCGTCGTGCACGGTTACTCCGGGCTCGAGGACGTGCGCACGCAGGCGAAGAAGAAGGCGAAGACGCCGGCCGCCGGCGGCACCGAGACCGCCTACCTCAAGGCCTTCCTCGACGCGCGTGTGGTCGAGATGAAGAAGGAGGCCGCGCACGAGGACGTCAGCCGCATCGAGAACGCGCAGCGCGTCTGGCTCAACGCCGGCAACCTCACCCTCAACACCCCGCTGAGCTGGTCCGTCTACGGCGACCCGTACTCGATCCCCACCAACCCCACCCCGCACTGGCCCGTCGGAGGTACGACGCCGACCCCCACGCCGACTCCGACCAGCACACCGACGCCGACGCCCACACCCGGCACCGCGACGCTGATCTCGAAGAACAAGCCGGTCACGGCATCGTCGTCCGAGGGCTCGGGCTTCGAGGGCGCGAAGGCGGTCGACGGCAACGCGACCAGCCGCTGGTCGAGCGTCGAAGGCGTGGACCCGCAGTGGATCCGCATCGACCTCGGCGCAGGGTCCAAGGTCGACAAGGTCGTCCTGAAGTGGGAAGCCGCCTACGCGTCCAAGTACCGCGTCGAGGTCTCCACCGACGGCACCACCTGGACCACCCTCGCCACCGAGGCCGCGGGCAACGGCGGCACCGACGAGTTCACCAACCTCAACGGCACCGGCCGCTACCTGCGCATCTACGGCACCGCACGAGGAACCGCCTACGGCTACTCCCTGTTCGAGGTCGAGGCCTACACCCTCACCGGCGGCGGCACCCCCACGCCGACGCCCACCCCGACGCCCACTCCGACCCCGACGACGCCGACCGGACCGGCCTGGCCGGGCTCGTCGCAGATCACGGTCGCCGACGCCACCGACACGTTCGACACCGACATGAGCGGCCTGTCGTTCTCCGCCGACGGCTCGGTGCTGTGGGCCGTGAACAACGGCTCCGGCACGCTGCACCGCCTCGTCCGCCAGGGCACGACCTGGGCGGATTCCTCCGGCTGGTCGGGCGGACGCACCCTGCGCTTCCCGAGCGGTTCGGGCACGGTCGACGCCGAGGGCGTCGCGGCCGTCGGAACCGACCTGTTCGTCGCCTCCGAGCGCAACGGATCGAGCAAGAACACGAGCCGTCCGTCGATCCTGCGCTACCAGCCGGGATCGGGCTCCGGATCGCTGACGGCGGTCAAGGAGTGGAACCTCACGTCCGACCTGCCCTCGGTGGGCGCGAACGACAGCCTCGAGTCGATCGCCTGGATCCCGGATGCCGACCTCGTCGCAGACGGCTTCATCGACCAGCGCACGGGGGCGGCGTACTCGCCCTCGTCCTACGCGAACCACGGCGGCGGCCTGTTCTTCGTCGGCCTGGAAGCCACGGGCGACGTCTACGCCTACGCGCTGAACCTCAGTGGCGGCTTCACCAGAGTCGCGACCTTCGGCTCGGGCTTCGACGCCGTCATGGAGTTGGAGTACCAGCCGAGCACGCACACGCTGTGGAGCGTGTGCGACGACACCTGCGACGGCGAGGTGGCTGCGCTGAAGATCACCTCCGGCTCGTTCACGGAGGTCGCGCACCACGACCGCCCGAGCGGGATGCCGAACATCAACAACGAGGGATTCGCCCTCGCCCCGCAGTGCGTCAGCGGATCTCGCTACGCCGTCTGGGCGGATGACGGCGACACGGGAGGCCACGCCCTGCGCGCAGGGTCGATGACCTGCAGCTGATCCTCCGAACAGAGCGCCCGGGTCGTCTGCCGACCCGGGCGCTTCGGCGTGCACCCCTTGACCGGATCGCGGCCATCGCGCTATTCTTCCATAAATCAGAAGTAAACTTCCGAATTATGGAATCTAGCTCAACGGAGAGGTGACCGACATGACGCACGACGACCAGACGCCGAAGGTCCGCGACGACCGCGAGTCCCCGCTCGTCTACATCGACCCCGACTTCTCCATGCCCGAGCGCACCGACCGCTACCTGCGCGCCTTCCGCATCCTCTTCCCCAAGGCCTCCTGAGCCTCGCCGCGTCCGCTCCCGTCGCAAAAGATCCCGCTATGAGAAGCAGAGACCGGGACTTCTTGCGACGGGAACGCGAACGGATGCGGCGCTACGCCGCGGAGGCCTCGTCGGACGCGCAGGAGAAGCGCGCGCGGTAGGCGGTCGGCGTCGTGCCGAGCATGCGGGTGAAGTTCTGCCGCAGCACGGCAGCGGAGCCGAAGCCGCACTCGTCGGCGATCTGATCGAGCGCGAGGTCGGTGCGCTCCAGCATCCGCTGCGCGTGGATGATCCGCTGTCGGCCGAGCCAGGCCGCGGGCGTCGCACCGTACTCGGCCTTGAACCGACGGGCGAAGGTGCGGGGCGACATGAGCGCCCTCGCGGCCAGGCGCTCGACGCCCAGATCGTCGCGCAGATTCTCGACGGCCCAGTCCGCGACCGCCGACAGCGAGTCCCCGTTGCCGTGCGGGATCGGGCGATCGATGAACTGCGCCTGCCCGCCGTCGCGCTGCGGGGGGACGACCATGCGACGGGCGACGCGGTTGGTCAGCTCGGCGCCGATCTCCAGCCGCAGCAGGTGCAGGCACGCGTCGATGCCGGCGGCGGTGCCGGCGCTCGTGATGATGCGGCCGTCCTGCACGAACAGCACATCCGGGTCGATGTCGATCTGCGGGTACATCTCCGCCATGTGGTGCGCGTACATCCAGTGCGTGGTGGCTCGGCGTCCGTCGAGCACGCCCGCAGCCCCCAGGATGAAGGAGCCACTGCACACGCTCATGACCCACGCGCCTCGGGCCACGGCGTCGCGCGCGACATCGAGCAGCAGCGGATCGATCTGCGCCCAGTACTCGCGCGGCAGCGGGCAGAAGACGACGAGGTCGGCCTCGTAGGCGAAGGACAGGTCGTTCTCGACGTTGACCGAGAACCCCATCTTCGAGTTCACGACACCGGCCCGCGGCGCGACGACGCGGAAGTCGAAGCTCGGCACCCCCTCGTCACTGCGGTCGAGACCGAAGGCCTCGCAGGCGACGCCGAACTCGAAGGGGGCGAAACCGTCCTGGATGATGCAGGCGACCGTCTTCATGAGCGCGTCCGTTCTTTGGCAGATTTCATGCGTTCATAGTCTATTCTGCCACTCGTGGCGGATCAACACTGATCGTAGTGTTTCTGCCATGATACTCGTCTTCGCACTCATCGCCCTCAGCGTGTGGGGGCTCATCGCCACCGTCATCGAACTGCGTCGCGACGGCTACCGCCGCACGCCCACCGACTGGAACCGCGTCGCCGAGCACGATGCCCTCGACCGGGCCGAGCTCGGGCACGTGTACCGGTAGGTCTCCCCGTCCGTCGGATGCCGGGGCTACGCTCGACTGCATGAGCGAGCCCCTGCAGCCTCCTGTCCCGCCGTACGGACAGCCGACTCCTCAGCCGCAGTCCGCACCGCATCCTCCTCAGCCGAGCGCTCAGCCCCAGTCCGCACCGCATCCTCCTCAGCCTCAGCCCGCACCGCATCCTCCTCAGCCGCAGTCCGCACCGCCTCCTCCTCAGCCGTACGGCGGCCCGCAGGGCCACCCGCCCGAGACCGCGCCGTATCAGCGGGTCGGGCACCCCGTCGGCGCCCCGCATCCCGCGCCGTTCCCGACCTCGGGACCCGCCGCCGCATCCCTCGCCGATACGACAGCGCGTCGTCTCGACCCCCCGCAGTTCTCGACTCCCCCTCTGCAGTCGTCGGCCTCCGGTCGGATCGCCTTCGTCATCGCGCTCATCGGCCTGGGAATGAGCGTGGCGCCCGTGCTCGCCTTTCCGGCCGTCATCCGGCTGATCGGGTACTCCACGCCGCTCGCCGCGGACGCGATCTACGCGTTCGTCAGCTTCCTCGCCGTCGCGGCCTCGGTGCTCGCGCTCACGCTCGGACTCTTCTCACTCCGCCGTCCCGGGCCCCGCGGGCTCACGGGCCTTGCGATCGGCATCGCGATCGCCGTGCTCGTCGGCGCCGCGGTGTCGAGGATGTCCACCCTCTTCTACATGTCCCTCTGACAGGCCGGAGCCATCATGAGCGATCCTCACCCGTTCCACGTCGGCCAACCGCACGGCACCCCTCCGCAGTACCCGACCTCCCTGGTGCCCCCTGCCGATCCCCGGTTCACGACCCCGGGCAGCGCGTCCGATCCGCTCAACCGGACAGCCCTCGCGTTCGCCGCACTCGCGACCATCGCGGGCCCTGTGTCTGGGGTGCTCCGTTCGTTTCTCCTCTCCCGCGGCGACTACGACATCGCGGTCCTCCTCCCTGGCGTGACCGCGGTCGTCCTGTTCCTTGCCGGTCTTGCCGCGGTCACGCTCGCCACCATGGCTCTGCGTCGTTCCGGGTCGCGTCTCCTTCCGTGTATCGCCATCGGCATCGTCGGCGCGACGGTGGTCACCCAGGTCGCGGGGTGGGGATCGTCGCTGGTCTACTCCTACTTCTGAACCTGTCGACGACTCCCCGGCGCTCTGACACCGAGGTGTAGGGTCGGCTCATGCTCCCCCTGGACAGCCTCGTGGCGTTCGTCGTCGCCTCGGTCGTGATCATCGTCATCCCCGGCCCGAGCGTGCTGTTCGTGATCGGACGCTCCCTCTCCCTCGGCCGACGCGCGGGTGTGCTGAGCGTGGTGGGCAACGCGCTCGGCACGGTCCCCGCCGTCGTCGCCGTCGCCTTCGGCGTCGGAGCCATCGTCGCCTCGTCCGCGCTCGCCTTCACGGTCATCAAGATCGTCGGCGCGGCCTACCTCGTGTGGCTCGGCATCCAGGCGATCCGCCACCGGCACGATCACCGTGCGGATGCCGCGCGCGAACCCGCGTCCGCCGGAAAGCTCCTGCGCCAGGGCTTCGTCGTCGGCGTGACCAACCCGAAGACCATCGCGTTCTTCGTCGCGGTCCTGCCCCAGTTCGTGTCGCCTGCCGCGGGCCCGGTGTGGGCGCAGCTCCTGCTGCTCGGGCTGATCTTCCAGACCCTGGCGCTGGTCTGCGACAGCGTCTGGGCTCTCGCCGCAGGGACCGCCCGCGCCTGGTTCGCGCGCTCTCCGCGGCGCATGTCGACGCTCTCGGGCGCCGGCGGCGTCATGATGATCGGCCTCGGCGGCACGCTCGCCCTGACCGGCGCGAAGAGCTGACGACCGTGAGTCCTGCTCAGCGAGCTCCGGCGAGCACCCGCTCGTACACCTCGACCATCGCCGCCGTGCGCGACGACTGACGGAACGCCTCGGCGACGGACGGCAGCGGCACGGGTGCGGTGCCTCCCGCGATGTCGGATGCCGCCTGCCGCAGCGTCTCCGCGAGCGCGGCGATGCGTCGCGGCTCGTCGCCGTCGGCATCCGGCACCGCCCACAGGCCGCCGCCGAGCTCTGCCGCGATGTCCGGGTCGCTGATCACCGACGGGGTGCCGAGGGTCGCCGCCTCGAAGGGGGTCATGCCCTGGGTCTCGAAGCCGATCGAGGTCTGCACGAGGGCGTCGGCCGCCGCGATGCGGGCGAGCGTCTCGGGGTAGCTGAGCTTTCCCGCGAACCGCACGTGCGGGAGCCCCGCGACGATCTTCTCCGCGGCTGCTCGCTGCGCACCGCCCCCGATGATCTCGAGGTCGGCGTCGACCCCCGCGGCGACGAACGCCTCCAGGAACGGGAGCAGCCGCTTCTCGGGGCTCATCCGTCCGAGCCACACGAAGCGCGGCCGGCCGGGCGTCCGCTCCTCCGGTGCCGCCGCGAGGGTCGCCTCGCGCACGTCGTCGTCGATGCCGTTCCACACCACGTCGACCGGGGAGAACACATCGTGCTCCTCGAGCCTGCGGGCGAAGTGCGTCGAGGGCGCCGTGACCGCGGCGGCTCCGGCGGCGAGCCCCCGCAGGAACGCCCAGCCGTCGGTCCCCGAGCCCGAGCCGCGCAGCGCACGACGGCGCCACGCGTTCAGGAAGGCCAGCACGGGAGCGGCGAGCGGCGTGACCGCGCGGATGCCGACGTCGACGCGGTTGTGCATCGTGTGCACGACGGGGATGCCGTGGCGCTCCGCATACCTGTGCCCGATGAAGCCGCCCCAGAAGTCGGCCTGCACGTGCACGAGATCGACGGGCGGACGCCGCGTCATCGCGCGGTCGAGGAAGCGGTCGGTGGAGCGCCCCGGCCAGCTCATCGAGTACTCGCGGTCTGCGGTGATCGGCATCGACGGCAGATCGACGTTCGCCGCGTCGAAGCCGCCGGCGCGCGGTCCGTGCATCCTCGGCGCGACGACGGTGACCGTGTGACCGGCGCGTTCGAGGAACTCGCGCTGCAGCCGCATCGACACCTGCGCCCCGCCGAGGGAGTCGAGGTGCTGATCGCCGAAGAAGACGATGTGCATCGCGCCGGGCCGCCCGCTACTCGGGCAGCTTCTCGTCGCGGTACAGAGCCTCGAAGGTGTCGAGGGTGCGGTTGATGTCGTGGATCGCGACGCCGTCGAGGGAGGCCTGCTGCATCCGCTCGTACTCCGCCTTGTCGGCGGTCAGCACGTCGGTGAGGCGTGCGGCGAGCTCCTCCACGCTCCCCGGCTCGAACAGGTAGCCGTTCTCGCCGTCGTGCACGAGGTGCGGGAGGGCGACGGCATCCGCGGCGACGATCGGGAGCGCCGAGGCCATGGCCTCCATCGTCGCGATCGACTGCAGCTCGGCGATCGAGGCGATCGCGAACACCGAGGCCCGCGACAGCAGCGCGCGCAGCTGCTCGTCGGTCGTGCGCCCGTGGAAGGTGACGCGGTCGCCGAGCCCGAGCTTGACGGTGAGGTTCTCGAGGTTCTTGCGCTGGTCGCCGCCGCCGACGATGTCGAACGTCGCGTCGAGTGCCGGGTCGAGCTTCGTCATCGCCTGCAGGATGACCTCGACCTGCTTCTCGGCGGTGAGTCGCCCCACGAAGATGATGCGGTTCTTCTCGCGCGGGCCGATGACCGGGGTGTACTGCGTGCGGTCGATGCCGCAGCTGATCGGGATCACGCCCTTCACGTCGACCGTCTTCTCGAGGAAATCCGCCGCGCGACGCGTCGGGGTGGTCACCGCGCGGGTGAGGTCGAAGGTGTTCTTCGCGTCGGCCCACGCGTACTTGAGCACGAGGTCGTCGATGAACTTGGGCATCATCGAGTGGTCGAGGATGTTCTCCGCCATGACGTGGTTCGTCGCGATGACGGGGATGCCGCGCTCGTGGGCGATGCGGGCGAGCCCGCGGCCGATGACGATGTGCGACTGGATGTGCACCACGTCGGGCTTCACCTGGTCGATGATCTGACGCGCGTAGTGCTTCGAGCGCCACGGCCACACGAAGCGGATCCAGTCGTGCGCGACCCAGCGGACCGACGGCAGACGGTGCAGCGTCATGGGCTCGCCCTCGATGACCTCGGTGCGCGCAGCGGCACGACGGTAGGCCTGGTTGGGGGCGACGACGTGCACGTCATGGCCCCGCTGCACGAGTCCGGCGGCGAGGCGCTCGGCGAAGCGGGCGGCGCCGTTGATGTCGGGCGCGAAGGTGTCGCACCCGATGAGGATCTTCAGCGCGCGAGGCGCGGGTGCGGGGGCACTCGTCGAATCGATGGGAGAAGAGGACATGCTGCCTTACGGTTCGGCGGCCAAGGAAAGCCCTGGTCGGGCGGTCGCCACTTTACCGGAGGCCCCTGATCCCGCGGCTCAGGCGTACCGGCATCCGCACAGTCAGGCCCGGTGAGAGTCCGCTCCGCTCCTCTGCGCCGACTCGATCCGCTGCTCGATCGCGGCGTACATCTCGTCGTCGATGAGGCGCCCCACGAACAGGAGCGTCGTCCGCGACGGCAGCGTCTTCACCGTCACGGCGCCTCCCGCGCGCCTGAGTCCGGACAGCCGGCTCCAGAGCAGTCGCGTCTCGCCACCGGGGCCGGTCAGCTCGAGGGCGTCCGGAGCGAGCGTGAGGGTCTGCGCCGTACCGAGCGCGAGGGTCCGGCGGACCGCACGGCTCACCGCCACGACCAGGACGATCAGGCACACGACGGCGAGCGCCACGACGACGGCCGAGAACCCCATCGTGTCGCGAGGCAGGATGCCGGTGGCTCCCGCCGCGAGTCCGGTGATGCCGACCGCACCGAGGACCCCGAAGACGGCGAGGAGCGGTCCCGACCGACGCAGCAGCGCGGCGCGCGCGACGCGCTGGTCGCCCGCAGCGAACACGATGGAGGCGCTGAGCGCGGGAGCCGACGGGACAGCGTCTGCGACGGCGGATGCGGGCACGTCTACGGAAGCGTGTGCGCGAGCGGAAGCGTCTGCGGATGCGGAAGCGTCCGCGGAGGCGGAAGCGATGTCGTCCGCACGACCGCCGACGCCGTCGGCCAGGCGGATCGACTCCACGGCCTGCGCCAGCGCGTCATCTCCGATGAGTCGTCCCGGCAGCCCGAGGCGCGCGTTCGACGGGGCGATCGTGACGTAGACGCCGCCGCCGATCCTCGTCAGGTCCGACAGCTGACGCCACCGGATGCGATCGGCGCCGCCGGGCCCGTCGATGTCGAGGGTGTCGTCGGAGACCATGAGGCTGAACTCAGCGCCGAGCGGCAGCTGCCGGCGGACCATCAGGGCCTGGTTCCCGATCAGGAGCGCCACCAGCACGACGACGAGGCACACGCTGCCCACGGCGATCCCCCAGACGGACGACGACGAACCGTCGAGGGCGCTGAGCCCGGCCGCCACGGCGAACAGCACGACGACGACCCCGAGCAGGACGAAGACCCTGCGCGACTGTCTGACGTGGCCGCCGAGCACGGCCCGCTGATCGCGGCGATCGATCGTGATCGTCCGACGCTCGAACCCGCTCATGCGCTGCCCTCCCAGAACTCCGCCCAGGGTCACGATAGCGGCGTCCTGTTCCGTTCGCGCACCGGCATCCGCACAGGCTCACCCCCTACCGTGGTGTCATGCGACTGATCGCCGACGCCGACCCCCAGCTCTGGATCCCCGTGACGGACTCGCTCGGATTCAAGGGCCGCCGCCATCGCAAGGCCGCGATCCGGATGCTGCTGGGTCAGGCGAACTCCGCTCTGGGCGCCGTCGAGCGCCCCGGGTCGAAGTTCGGCGCATGGGTGATGAGCCAGGCGGCGCCGCTGCTCATGAAGCGCGCGGACGGCCGCGTGCTGGTGTGGACGTGGAAGGCCGACCCCGAACTCGTCGTCGCGATGGTCACGGCGCAGGCGATCACCCCTGACGTGCGCATCGCGCGGGCGTCGATGCCGATGGACTACGACGACACCGAGTCGTTCCAGAGCCGATGGCTCGGCCGGGGCGAGAAGCTCGTCGTGCCGATGCCGGCGTCGCCCTCCTCTCCGCCCTTCGCGTCCTACACGTGGGACACCGGAACGCATCTCGTGACGCTCACGGCGATCTGCGGCGAGCGCGAGCGCTTCGGCACCCTGATCGGCGCGCTCGACGAACTGGCGCGCAGCATCCGCATCGCCGACGATCTCACCGGCGGGGAGTCGCCCGAGGTGCTGCGGCTGCCTCCCGCCTGATCACGCTCCGGACGGCGGCTGCCACAGCTCGATCGGGAGTCCTTCCGGGTCATGGATACGAGCGAAGGTTCCGTAGTCGGCCGTGTTCCACTCGTCGCGGCGCTCGACCGGGATGCCGGATGCGGCGAGACGCGCAGCGAGGGCGTCCAGATCAGCGACCCGCAGGTTCAGCATGAACGGCTGATCCGACTCGAAGTAGTCGCTGTCGGCGGGGAACGGCGCGAACACCGTCATTCCCGCATCCTGCTGCCAGAGACCATCGTGTCCGGCCGCCATACCGAGGTGATCGCGGTACCAGGCGGCACGCGCCTCCGGGTCCCTGCTGCGGAAGAAGAGTCCACCGATTCCCGTCACGTCTGCGCTCATGTCTCCGTTCTAGCGCAGATGACGTCTCAGCAGGGAGCGGCCCTACTCCAGCCCGCGCTCCGCGAGCCACTCCTTCGCGATCCGCGCCGGAGCGCGCAGCAGCCACGCGTCGGCGATGATCTCCGCCAGGCGGTCGCGGTCGATCGCATCGAGTCGCATGAGCAGCCCCGGATACCCGTCGAAATGGGGGATGCTGAACAGCGCATCCGGCTCGGCGGCGAGCAGCGCAGCCTTCTCCTCCAGCGACCCGACGCGCACCCCGAGCACGGGGCCGTCCGGCCAGGAGCGGCCGAGCTCCTCCAGCTGGCGCAGATCCGTCGCCCTCGGCCCTCGGATCCAGGCGATCTGACCGCTCTTCAGCCGCCATGCCGGCTCCCCCGTGTGACCGCCGGTGCGCTCCTCCACCCCGGGGAGCGCCATCGCGATCTCCCGCACGTCGTCGATGTTCGCCATCCCGCCATCGTCCTCCGCTCGGACTCCTGCCACAATGACGGAATGGTCGCACTGTGGACACCGCCGCCCTCGCACGCCGCCCTCCTCCAGAAGGGAGCCGAGGCGCGCAAGAGCACCCCGCGGCGCATGCTGGCTGAGCACTCCACGGGCGCTCGCGATCCGCTCGGCATCCTCGAGAGGCAGAACCGCACGCGGCTGCAGGACCTCGTGCCGCTGCGCACCGAGCGCATGTCGGCGAGCCCGTTCGCCTTCTACCGCGGAACAGCAGCGCTCATGGCAGCCGATCTCGCCGACGCTCCGCACAGCGGCATCCTCGTCGCGTCCTGCGGAGATGCCCACGTGTCGAACTTCGGCTTCTACGCGTCGCCGCAGCGCAGCCTCATGTTCGACCTCAACGACTTCGACGAGGCCGCCTGGGCGCCGTGGGAGTGGGACGTGAAGCGGCTCGTCGCGAGCATCGTGATCGGCGGTCAGGCGTCCGGGCGCACGGATGCCGTGATCGACCAGGCCGCCCTCGCCGCCGTCACCACGTACTCCCGCGGCATCGCGAGGGCCACCGCGCTCAGCCCTAAGGACCGCTACTTCACGCACTTCGACGTCGACCAGACCCGCAGCATGCTCGACAGGGCGTCGCAGAAGGCGATCCGCAGCGCGGTGAAGCAGGCCGAGCGTCGCACCGGCGAGCGGGCGGTCCGGCGGTTGACGCAGGTGGATGCCGACGGACGCCGGCGCTTCCTCCACCAGGAGCCGACGACCGCCCCCGTCGCCGACGACCTGCTCGCCGTCGTGCACGACCTCGTCGACCAGTACCGCCGGACGGCGAGCCCCGACGTGGCGCTGCTGTTCGAGCACTACACGGTCAGCGACGTCGCACGGCGCGTCGTCGGGGTCGGCAGCGTCGGCACCCGCTGCTACCTGGTGCTCTTCCAGGACGGCGAGGACAGCACCGTGCTGATGCAGCCGAAGGAGGCCGCGCAGAGCGTGCTCGTCGAGTACGGCCGCGTCGAGCAGCCGCCAGCGCTGCAGGAGCTGATCGGGGCGCACGGAGAGGGGGCCCGTGTCGTGTCGATGCAGCGCATCCTGCAGGCGCTCTCCGACCCGTTCCTCGGTCACCTGCGGTCGCCGAACGCCGACTTCTACGTGCGGCAGTTCCACGACATGAAGGGCAGCATCGAGGTCGAGGAGCTCGACGACGGACCCTTCGTGACCTATGCGCAGGCGTGCGCGGCGACCGTCGCCCGCGCGCACAGCCAGTCGGTCACGGCATCCGAGGTCGCGGGGTACATCGGCGGAGGCCGCGCCGTCGCATCGGCGCTGCTCGACTGGGCCCGCGCCTACGCCGACGTCTCGCGCGCCGACTTCGAGGCGTTCCGCGCCTCCTGAGGACACGCCGCCTGCTCCCGTCGCGAAAGATCCCGCCATCTCGGCGCTATTCCGAGATCTTTCGCGACGGGAACCGCCCGCAGGGGCTCAGCGCACGATGCGCAGCGTGCGCACCTCGAAGGGACGCAGTCGCAGCTCTCCGCCGAGTCGCGGCTCGTCCAGCGCGTCCTCGATGAGACTCACCTCGCGGATCCCGCTGTGCTCGAAGTCCGCCGTGATCGAACCGGTCGCACGGCGTCCGAGCGCCTCGTAGAGCCGCACGATCACGTCTCCCGAGCCGTCGTCGGCGAGCTTCACGCCCGACACGACGATGCCGTCGCCCTGCACCGACACGAGCGGCGCGACCTCGCGGGCGCCCTGCACGACCGTGGCCGGGGAGTTCAGCGCGATGCCCTCGGCGGTGGCGATCGCGGCATCCGCCCCGATCACGAAGCCGATCTCGATCTCGTGGTGACCGTGGTCGGTGTCGGGGTCGGGGAAGCGCGGGGCGCGCAGCAGCGAGAGCCGCACCGTCGTGGTGACCGCGTCGTCGTGCACCTCGCGCGAGGTGTCGTAGCCGTAGATGGAGTCGTTCACCAGAGCGACGCCGAAGTCCTGCTCGCGCACCAGCACGAACCGGTGCATGGACGTCTCGAACTTGGCGGCCTCCCAGCTGGTGTTCGTGTGCGTCACGCGCGACTGGTACCCGAACTGCGTCTCGGCCTCGGTGTGCGCGGCCTGGATGTCGAGCGGGAAGGCGAGCTTGAGCAGCTTCTCGGTCTCGTGCCAGTCGATCTCGTTGCGCAGGAGCACCGTGCGCGACCCAGGGCGGAGGATGATCGTCTGCGCGATCGACGACTCCGAGAACGGGCGGACGACCTTCACGACGGCGGCGCCGTCGACCACGGATGCCGTGATCTCGGAGACCTCGGTGAGGTCGTCGACGCTGTTGCGGTAGTAGCGGTCGATGTCCCACGCGTCCCACATGTTCGGGAAGTCCTGGTGCAGCTGGAACAGGTTCGCGGCGGCGCCCTCGGCGACGGCCTCGCGCCCGGAGGCCCGGTCGACCGCGGAGACGATCAGCCCGTCGGCCGAGATGAGCACCGACACGAGGTCGTTCTCCAGACGCCAGCCGCCGCTCTCCTCGGCGAGGGAGACGGATGCCGCGGCCGTGGCCTCGGCGAACGCGGCGCCCAGCGCCCGACCCGCACCGCCCGCACCGCCCGCACCGACGGAGCTGGGCACGAAGCGCAGCTCGCGGTCGCCCTCCCCCGCGAGAGAGCGACGGGCGTCGTCGGCGAGCGCTCGCGCCTCGTCGAGCACCCCGGACAGCACCTCGACGGCCTCGCGGTGCACCCAGGCGATGGAGGTGCCGGGGAGGATGTCGTGGAACTCGTGCAGCAGCACCGTCTGCCACAGGCGGTCGAGCGCCTCCTGCGGGTACGCGGCGCCGGTGCGCACGGCATCCGTCGCCGCCCACAGCTCGGCTTCGACCAGCGCGTGCTCGGCCCAGCGGTGCAGCGCCTTCGTGGCGTGCTGGCTGGTGAGCGTGCCGCGGTGCAGTTCGAGGTAGAGCTCGCCGACCCACACCGCGGGGTGCGGCAGCTCGGCGCGCGCGGCGTCGAAGAAGACGTCGGGGTGCTCCCACACGACCTGGGCGCTGCCTTCGAGATCGGCGAGGCGGGTGGCCTTGCCGGTCATCTCGCGGGTGGTGCCTCCGCCGCCGTCTCCCCAGCCGACGGGGGCGATCGAGCGCGAGCTCAGGCGGTTCTCCTTGAACTGCCGCGAGGCCTTGGCCACCTCCATGCCGCTGAGCTGGGAGTTGTACGTGTCCATCGACGGGAAGTGCGTGAACATCTGCGAGCCGTCGATGCCCTCCCAGAGGAAGGTGTGGTGCGGGAAGACGTTCTGCTGGTTCCACGAGATCTTCTGCGTGAAGAACCACTCGAACCCGGCCCGGCGCATGAGCTGCGGGAGGGCGGGCGAGTAACCGAAGCTGTCGGGCAGCCACACGCCCTTCGATCGGATGCCGAACTCGCTCTCGAAGAACCGCTGGCCGCAGGAGAACTGCCGCACGAGCGATTCACCTGTCGGCATCACCGTGTCGGACTCGACCCACATGCCGCCCAGCGGCAGGAAGCGCCCGTCGGCGACGGCGGCCTTGACCCGCGCGTACACCTCAGGGCGGTGCTCCTTGAGCCACGCGTACTGCTGTGCGCTCGACATGCCGTACTGGAACTCGGGCTGCTCCTCGAGGAGCGTCGTCATCGAGGACGTGGTGCGGGCGACCTTGCGGATCGTCTCGCGCACGGGCCACAGCCAGGCGGAGTCGATGTGGGCGTGCCCGATGGCCGAGATGCGGTGGGCGCTCGCCTCGGCGGGCGCCGCGAGGACGTCGGCGAGCCGCGCGCGGGCATCGGATGCCGTGGCGGCGATGCGCTGCAGATCGAGCACGTCGAGGGCGTCGTCCATCGCCTGCAGGATCCGCATGCGGCGCGGGGAGGTCGCGGGGAGCTCGGCCTGCAGCTCGAACAGCACCTCGAGGTCGAGGGACAGCTCGAACACCTCGCTCTCGAAGACGGCGAGGTCGATGCGGCGCGTGCGGTACAGCGGCTCCGTGGAGGAGGTGCGGATGTCGCCCTCCTGCGTCGGCAGGAAGGGGTGGTAATCGAGCAGCACGGGGTTGGCGGCGGCTTCGAGGTACAGCTCGACCGGCTCGTCGCCGTCGGCGGTCTCGGTGATGGGCAGCCACTGGTTGCGCGGGTTGATGCTCTTCACCGGGGTGCCGTCGGCGCGATAGACGAGCGCCTCGCACTGGAAGCCCGGCATGTTGATGTCGAAGCCGAGGTCGATGACGGCCTCGACCCTGCGGCCGGCCCACTCCGCCGGCACGCGACCGGTGAGCTTGAACCAGGTCGTCGACCAGGCGGGTCCCCACACGCTCGGCACGGAGTCCGGGGCGAAGGGCAGCGCCAGGCCGTCTGCGGGCGCGATCGGCTCGCCCGGCAGCTCGTTGCGCTCCACCGTCAGCGGCACAGCGGCCGAGTGGATGGCGGGGCGGATGCGCTCATCGAGCACCCGCTTGACGCGGCCGACGGTGAGAGAGGTGTCGTCATGCATGAGGGGGGTGTCTCCGTTTGACGGGTCGGGGGATTACTCAGATTACTTTACTAATTCGATGGAGCGCACGGAATCGATTCGACGCCTCGACGCTACCGGGCCGCCGACGCGGGCGGAGCCGCGACACCGATCCGCGCGTCGATCTCGTCGAACTCGTCGAGCCGGAGGCGCGAGCCGCCGTTCCACGCGCGCTCCGCCATCGCCCGCAGCGGTGAGCGGATGCCGTCGATCACCTGCTCCACGCTCTGCGCGTCGGAGTCGTCGGACCACACCGAGAAGAACGAGCCGAGCAGGAGCTCCGGGTAGGGCGCAGCGATCTCCTGACGCGTCCCGTCCGGCAGCGAGGGGAACAGCCCGGGGTGCCATTCGGCCTCCCAGATCCGCGCGCTCGTCGGGTAGCGGTAGCCGGCCTTCTCCCCCAGCACGTAGTAGAAGAGGCCGTCGTGGAAGTTGACCAGCCGGGCGCCCGCCGCGAGCGCCGCGGAGAGCGGGCGCATGTCGACGTGCCAGTTGGTCCACCACGTGAGCGTCACGTCGGGGTCGAGAGGGACGACCTCACCGCGCAGCATCCCGTCGTTCCACGCCCGCGCCGCGAAGCCGTGATGGCGCAGGTGCGCGGCGATGCGGTTGACGAAGTCGGTCAGCAGGTCGAAGCCCGTCGCGCGGTCGCCGAAGCGCTCGCGCGCCGCACTCGCGAGGGCCGGGTAGTCGTCGATGCGGGCGAAGTCGACGAACTCGTCTCCGCCGAGGTTCCACCGCGTGCTGTGCGGGAACAGCGGGGCGACGTCGTCGATCAGCCGGCGCGCGAACGCCACGGCCTCGTCGCGGGTGATGTCCAGGGCCCCCTCGATCGGGTTCCCGTCGGCTGCGGGGAGCTGCAACTCCGGGTGCGCGGCCAGGACCCGTCCGAGGTGCCCCGGCATGTCGAGTGACGGGATGAGGTCGATGTGCAGATCCGCCGCGGCCTCCGCGATGACCGCCGCGTCCGCGCGCGAGACGTGCTCCGCCGAGACGACCTCCGGGAACGCCTCCGATCCGATGCGGAAGCCCTCGTGCTCCGACACGTGCCACTGGAGGGAGGTGAGGCCGACGTCGGCGAGCGCGGAGAGGAGGGAGAGGATGCTCTCGGTCGGGAAGTGCTTGCGGGCGGCGTCGAGGTGGAGGCCGCGCTCCGCCACCGACGGCGCCGACTGCACCGCCCCGTGCGGCACGGCGCCCTGAGCTCGGAGGTTGTGCAGCAGCTGCCTGGTCGCACGGAAGATCCCGACCGGGCTCGACGCGCGCACCTCGATGTCGTCGGCGATGTCGATCTCGAAGGCCTCCGTGGAGGCCGCGCTCGGAGCGGTGGCCACCAGGCGGATGATCGAGCGGTCGCCGCTCGGCATCCCCCGCGCGGCGAGCTCCGCCTCCAGTCGCACGGCCTCCCGCGCGAACGCGGGGTCGTCGGCGACGACGCGCACCGATGCCGGGCGCCAGAGCCCTCCGGTCAGCGTCGCCGTCAGAGGCTGCGGGAGCGCCAGCCAGCGCGGTGTGTTCACGGCATCCGCTGTCATCCCTTGACGCTGCCCTCCTCGACGCCCTTGAAGAACTGCCGCTGCAGCGCCGCGAAGAGCAGGATGATCGGCACGAGCGCGATCATCGTGCCCGCCGCGATGACGCGCGGGTTCGCCGAGAAGTTCGAGCTGAGGTACTGCATGCCGACGGTGAGGGTGTAGTTCGCCGGGTCGGAGAGCACGACGAGCGGCCAGAGGAAGTCGTCCCACGCGCCGATGAACGCGAACAGCGCCACGACCGAGACCATGCCCCGCACGTTCGGCCACACGATGTGACGCAGCCGCTGCATCGTGTTGGCGCCGTCGATCGTCGCGGCGTCCAGGGTGTCCGGAGGGATCATGCGGCACGCCGCCATCATCAGCAGCACGTTGATCGCGGCGATCGCTCCAGGGAGGAAGACCCCCCACAGCGTGTTCGCGAGCCCCAGCGACTTCACCGTCAGGTACTGGCTGGTCAGCGTGACCTCCCCGGGCAGCAGGAGCGTCGAGAAGATGATCGCCAGCACGATCCACTTGCCGCGGAAGCGCATCGTCCCCAGCGCGTAGCCGCCGATGGTGGCGAAGATGACGTTGGTGATGACCGTGCCCACGCCGACCAGCAGCGAATGCCAGGCGTAGTCGAGCACGGGGATCGTGCGGAACACCTCGGCGTAGTTGTCGAGCGTCGGCGCCTGCGGGATCAGCGAGGGCGGGAAGTCGTAGATGTTCTCGGTGGCGCCCTTGAAGGACGTCGACATCTGCCAGAGGAACGGGAACACCATGACGGCGAGCACGACGAGCAGCAGCGCGTACTTGCCGATCAGGCCGCCGAGCGACGGCTTCATGATGTCGACCGATCCGCTCGTCCGGTACGGGCGCTCGCGGCGCAGCTCCTGGTCAACGCTCATCGGGACACCCCCTGCGCGCGGCGGGCGACCTTCGCGGCCTTGGCCGTGCGTCTGGTCGCCAGCGCCTCCTTGATCGTGTCGCTGTTGTTGAGGATGCCGACGACCGCGAGCGGCACGAGCGTGAGCAGGAACAGCACGAGGGAGATGGCGGATGCGTAGCCGACCTGGCCGTTGAGGCCCTTGCCCATCGACTGGATGAGCATCACCATGCTCATCGCGCGCCCGCCGGGGCCGCCAGAGCCGTTGGAGAGGACGTAGAGCTCGGTGAACACGCGCATCGCCCCCACGCAGACGAGCACCGAGACGAGCATCATCGGGCCGCGCACCCCCGGCACGGTCACCGACCAGAACCGGCGCCAGCGACCGGCGCCGTCCATCGCCGCCGCCTCGTGCAGCTCACGGCCGACGTTCCCGAGGGCCGCGAGGTACACGACCATGTAGTAGCCGAGGCCCTTCCACACCGTGAGGCCGATCGCGCAGCCGATCAGCAGCCAGCGGTCGGAGAGGAACTCGATCGGCCGGTCGGCCAGCCCGAAGAACTTCAGCGCCGAGTTCACGGTGCCGCTGCCGGAGAACAGGAACTCCCAGACGATCGCCACGACCACGGCCGAGGCGATCACCGGGAAGTAGAACGTCGTGCGGAAGAACCCGATGCCGGGGATCTTGTTGTGCACGAGCATCGCGAGCAGCAGCGGCAGGAACGTCAGCAGCGGCACGCACACGACGACGTAGACGAGCGATGTCGACAGCGCGTAGCCGAACCGCTCGTCCTCGAACAGCTTCGCGAAGTTCGCGAGCCCGACGAACTCGGCGGGGCGGAGCGGACGAGCATCCGTGAAGGCCAGCATCACGGTGTTCAGGAACGGCCACAGCGCGAACACGAACACCCAGATCACCGCCGGCAGCACCAGCAGATACGGCGTGAACCATCTCTGTCTCTTCACGGTCTCGTCCTCTCCGCCGCGTCGTTCAGCCGACGAGGTTCTGCTGGGCGTACTCCACAGCCTTGTCGAGCGCCTCCTGGCCGGAGATCTCGCCGGTGATGGCGAGGGCGATCTGCTGCTTGGCGTAGGTCTCCATCGCCTCGGTGTACTGCGGGGCGCCGGTCTGCTTCGCATCGGCCATCTGCGCGGCGGCGAGCGTCGTCGCCGTGCCCTGAAGCTCGTTCACCGGAGCCTCGGCGAACACGGACGGGTCGGCGTTCGCCGCGATCGTCCCGGGGAAGAAGCCCGCGGCGAGCTTCACGAACGCGATCTGGTTCTCCGTGTTCGTGACGAACTCGGCGAAGGCCAGGGCCGTGGCGGAGTTCTTCGAGTTCTTCGAGACGCTGATGCCCTGCACGAACAGCGGCGGGTTGCCGAAGCCGTTGGTCACATCGACGTCGGGGAGCAGGTTCGGCGCGTTGACCGCGACGTCCTTGTCGATGTAGTTCGGGCCGGCCGTGGTCCAGGCGACGCCCCCGGTGTTGAAGATGTTGATGTTCGAGTTCGCCGTTCCCGCGCCCTGCAGAGCCTCGGCCGTGATGGCGCCCGCCTTGTAGAGCTCGGCGTAGCGGTCGACGATCTTCGCGGCCTCGGGGGTGTTGAAGACGAACTCGCCGTCCTTGAAGATGTCGGGCGAGGCGCCGACGATCTGCAGCGTCTTCGGGCTGGGTACGGAGGAGAACATCGGCACGCCGGCGGCGGCGAGCTTCTCGGCGGCATCCAGGGTCTCGTCGAAGTCCTTCGGCGCCTCGGTCACGCCGCCCTTGGCGAGCAGCGCCTTGTTCCAGTAGTTCAGCTCGGTCCCGAGGTACCACGGGAAGGCGAACGAGCCCTCGACGCCGTCGTACTGGTAGGCCGCGACGCCGCCGGCGACGTAGTCGTCGATGACCTTCGATGCGCTGCCGAGGTCGAGCAGCTGATCGGCGGATGCCAGCGAGTACGCGTACTCCGGCGGCAGGTTGATCACGTCGGGCAGTTCGCCGGACTCGGCCTGCTGCAGGATCTTGTCCTCGTACCCGTCGCCGGGCTGGTCGATCCATTTCACCTTCGTGCCGGGGTGCTCCTTCTCGAACGCCGCGACGACGTCCTCGAAGTACGGCGTGAACTTGTCGTTCTTGAGAGACCAGGTCTGGAAGGTGATCTCCCCGCCGATCTCGCCGTCGCCACCCGAAGGGGTGGAGGCGCCGCCGCCGCCGGTGCATCCGGCGAGGACGAGGGATGCCGCGACCGCGAGGCCCGCGACTGCTGTGGAACGGTGCTTCATGGACTTCTCCTTCGAAGTGGCCAGGCTGGCGCGTCTCGCTCGAGTCGCTGTCACAACCCGTACTAAAACGGTATAGTGACCTTAGCATGCCACACCGTCGCCATGACGGTCCAGCCACGGGATGCTTCGTGTCAGCGTCGATTCTCGAAAGGACAGCGATGCCCAGTCTCGTCGCCCCGCTGCGCTTCGGCGCCAACTACACCCCGCGTTCGCAGTGGATGCACTCCTGGATGTCGCTCGACCTCGACGAGGTCCGCCGCGACTTCGAGGCGCTGGCCGGACTCGGGCTCGACCACGTGCGGATCTTCCCGCTGTGGACGCAGCTCCAGCCCAACCGCACCCTGATCCGCAGCGACGCCATCGACGACGTGCGCGCCGTGGTGGAGATGGCCGGGGAGTTCGGGCTCGACGCGAGCGTCGACGTCATCCAGGGGCATCTGTCGAGCTTCGACTTCATCCCCTCGTGGCTGTTCACCTGGCACGACAAGAACATGTTCACGCACCCCGACGCGCTGAGCGGCCAGGCCGAGCTCGTCACCCGGCTGGGCGCGAACCTCAGCGAGGCGGGCAACTTCCTCGGCTTCACGCTGGGCAACGAGACCAACCAGTTCTCCGCGGAGACGCACCCGTCGCCGTGGCCGGTGACCGAAGCCGAGGCCGCGCACTGGATCACCACCCTCCTCGACGCCGCCCGTGCAGCGGCCCCCGCGCAGCAGCACGTGCACAGCGAGTACGACGCCGCCTGGTACATGGACGGTCACGGCTTCACCCCGCGGCTCGCGTCGCGGCTCGGCGACATCACGACCGTGCACTCCTGGATCTTCAACGGCACGGCGCAGCGCTACGGCGGCCGATCCACGGCATCCGACCGCCACGCCGAGTACATGATCGAGCTGGCCCGCGGCTTCGCCACCGACCCCGCGCGGCCCATCTGGCTGCAGGAGGTCGGCGCGCCCTCCAACTGCCTCACTCCGGAGGAGACGTCCGGTTTCCTCGAGGCGACGCTGCGCTCGGCCGCCCGCACCGAGAACCTGTGGGGCGTGACGTGGTGGTGCTCCCACGACGTCAGCCGCAGCCTCGCCGACTTCCCCGAGCTGGAGTACACGCTCGGGCTGATCGATCAGGACGGATCGGCCAAGCCGATCGGCCGCCGCTTCGCCGACCTCATCCCCGAGCTGCGCGAGCGTCAGGACGCTCCGGCGCGCGCCCTCGGCATCGTCGTCGAGGTCGACGAGGACGAGACCCCCGTCAGCCGCGCGGCCCTGGGTCCCGGCGGCGCGGTGTTCCAGGCCTGGGTCGACGCGTGCGAGTCGGGCGTCGACCCCGCGTTCGTGACGTCGGCGGATGCCGAGAAGCCCGAGGTCCTCGCGGCGCGAGGGATCACCGAGCTCGTGCACCCCGGAGTCGGCGGCCCCGCGTACGCCTCGCAGAACACGGTCGTCTGACCGCACCGCATCCGCCGCCGCGCCGTTCCGGCCCGTTCCGGCCGAAGGGGAAGCCGCTAGCGCGGGGCGCTGGTGCTCTCGCGCACGGTGAGCACGGGCAGCGCGCCCACGCGGTCGGGCAGCACGTCCGGCACCTCGATCTGCTCGAGGAGGAAGGCCGCGGCATCCGCTCCGAGGCCGAAGGTGTCGCGCGTGACGCAGGTGATCGAGGGGTGCATGAGCCCTGCGACGACCGAGTCGTCGAAGGAGGCGATCGAGAGGTCGCCCGGCACCGAGACACCCATCTCCTGCGCGATGCGGAGACCGGCGATGGCCATCACGTCGTTGTCGAACACGACGGCGGTGGGTCGATCGCGGCGGCTCAGCACACGGCGCATGGTGGCGGATGCCGCGAGCGGCGAGAAGTCCGTCGTGATCACCTCTCCCGTCACGCCGCGGGCGGCGAGACCGGCCAGCACGTCGATGCGCAGCCGCGTGTGCTGGAACTCCTCGGGGCCGGCGACGTAGACGATCGAGCGGTGCCCCAGCGCCGAGAGGTAGTCGAAGAGCGAGTGGGCCACCTGGCTGTCGTCGAGCCAGATGGATGCCGGCTGCCCCTCCTCGGAGGAACGGCTGCCGATCACGACGGCGGGCATGTCCAGCTCGGGGAGAACGGCGAGGCGCGGGTCGTCGTCGCGCGGATCGATCACGATCACGCCGTCGACCTGATTGGCGCTGCGCCAGCGGCGGTAGGTCGCCACCTCCTCCTCGATCGAGGAGACGAGCACCATCTGCATGGCGATGCGGTGGGCGGCGAGGGCCGACTGCGCGCCGGCGATGAGGTCGGTGAAGAAGGCCTCGTTGCCGAGCGTGTCGGCTGGACGGTTCACCGCGAAGCCGATGACGCCCGCGCGGGCTCCGACCAGCGCCCTGGCGGCGGAGCTGGGCTGCCACTGGTGCTCCTCGGCGATGTCGAGGATGCGCTGGCGCGTCTGCTCGCTCACTCCGGGGCGCCCGTTCAGCGCGAAGGACACCGCGCCGGGAGAGACCCCGGCCAGACGGGCGATGTCCGTGATGGTCACGCGCTTGGCTTTGGACATTCCACAACTGTAGCGATCAAGGCCGATCGTGAAATTGGACTGGGCACAACAGTTGCGCTCTGCTACGGTGCCACTAAAGCGCTTAAGTAGCGGCGGCCGACTCGCCGCTCTTGAGCACCCCACCCCTCGAAGGAGAGAGCAATGAAGCGAACGACGGCGCTCGCACTGAGCGCACTGCTGACCGGACTCGCGGCCTTCGCCGCGCAGCCCGCCGTCGCCGACACGACCGCAGCTCCGGCGGCATCCTCCGCCTCCAGCACCGCGCAGTGCGAGAGCACTCCGCAGACCATGGCGTACTACCGCACCTGGCGCGACGTCACGGTGCCGCAGAGCGCGAACTCGAACCTGCCCGACCCGAACGTCACGCGCATGACCGACCTGCCGTCCGAGATCGACGTCGCGATGGTGTTCGACGCCGGCGCCACCGCCGGCACCGACTACTGGCCGACGCTCCGCGACACCTACGTGCCCACGCTGCACGCGCGCGGGACGAAGGTCGTCTACACGCTGTGGATCGACCGGCTCGCCAAGGCCGACATCCCCCTGACCGACGCCGCCTACGCCGCCTACGCGCAGGAGCTCGTCGACACCTACGTCACGCCGTACGGGCTCGACGGCATCGACATCGACGTCGAGTCCTACCCCCAGGGCGACGAACTCACCCGCGCGATCGGCGTGTTCACGGCCCTCGGCGAGCTCATCGGCCCGAAGTCCGGCACCGACCGGATCTTCATCTACGACACCAACCAGGACGGAGACACCGCACTGTTCGAGGCGGTCTCCGACACCGTCTCCTACGTGCTGCTGCAGGCGTACGGGCGCGGCACCGGCGGCATGCAGGCGACGTGGGAGACGTTCGCCGACGACATCGCGCCGTGCCGCTTCCTCCCCGGCTTCTCCTTCTACGAGGAGCAGGACCGCACCCACTGGGGCGACGCCGAGGGCATCTACGACCCGGCCACGGCGCCGTCGTCGACCGCGTACCAGTACGCCATCTGGCAGCCGGAGGAGGGCGCGAAGGGCGGCTTCTTCGCCTACGCCGTCGATCGTGACGGCAAGGTGTTCGGCGACAACAGCATCACGAAGACCGACTTCACGTGGATGACGAACCTCTCCGCCGTGCAGGACGAGGCCGCGGGGGTCACCCCGCAGCCGCCGGCCGCGCCGACCGCCGCGCTCGACCGCGACCGCATCACGATCCGCGGCACCGGCGTCGCCGGCGCCGAGGTCACGGCGCTCACGAGCGGCCCGGGACGCACGGCATCACCCGCGACCGCGTCGGTCGCCGCCGACGGCACCTGGGCGCTGGTCCTCGACCGCAAGTTGACGCGGCCGCAGTCCGTCGCCGTGACGCAGAGCGTGAAGGGCACGGCATCCGACCCCGTGACGGTGCTCTTCCGTCGCTGACGATCACGTGAGGGGCCGGTGAGTGCGGGGTCGAGAGACCCGTATGCCGCACTCACCGGCCCCTCACTGCTGCGTCAGAGCGACGTCACGTCCCCCACGAGGTTGACGCGGATACCCATGCCCGCGAACATCGCGGCCTTCGCGACCAGCGCCCGATCGGCGGTCTCGGCGTCGGGGGCGTAGACGAGCTGCGCGTGGTTGGCCTTGTGACGCGCCATGAACTGATCGCGCGTCTGCCCGTGCAGCACGACGTGCGCGATCGGCCACTCGGGGTTGGTGGCCTCCTTGCGGCGCCGGGTCTCCTCCTCCGGCAGCTCCACGACGGATGCGCGGAAGATGTCGGCCTGCAGCACCCCGTCGGCGATGAACACCCGCGACAGCACGATCTCGCCCGGCTTCGAGACGCCGTTGATCGTCGCCCCTCCCGCCGGGAAGAACACGTGACCCTGGCGCCAGCCCTCGGCGTTCTGCCACCCGCCCAGGTGCGAGGCCGGCACCGAGCCCGAGATCTCGTACACCCACACGAACTCGCCGTCGTAGTCCTCGCCCCAGCGTACGTCGTGCAGGGTGTTGTCCGGCACCAGTCCCATCGCTCGCCACACGCGATCGGTGACCAGCGCGTCGACCGCAACGCCCTCGTCAGCCTCGTTGAAGTGCGGGAAGGCCCGCCCCTCGTGCAGCACGCGCGACCCGTCGCGCGAGGTCACGGGAGGGCGCTCGGTGGAGTTCAGGATGCCCTCGGCGAGATCCGACGCGGGCACGAGGTCCTTGAGCCCCTGCTGGTACTGGATGCCGACGGCGTCGAGTCCGAAGTCGTCGGCGATGCGGAGCGCGGCGATGTACATCTTCATCTGCCACTGCACCTGCTCGCGGGTGAGCTCGGTCGCGGCATCCTCTCCGTACCTGAAGGTCATGCCGTGCGCGACGAGCCAGTCGTAGGCGGCATCCGCCTCCTGCTCCGTGACGTCGAGCATCTCGGCGTAGAGCGCGGACTGCGACAGGCGCTCCTTGTAGATGCCCGTGCCGTTGAGCAGCTCGTCGTCGAAGATGGCGTTGTACATGCCCATGCAGCCCTCGTCGAAGACGCCGATGATGGCCTTCTCCGCGCGCAGCTGTGCGGCGAGCGCCTCGCCGAGCCGCTTCTCCGGGCTCTCGGGGAGCTCGGGCAGGGGGCGCACGTGCGAGTCGTCGTGCGTGATGGAGCCGGTCTCGGTCCACTCCCTGATCGCGTCGGTGAACCAGGCGTCCGTGTAGTCGACCGACCACGTGGTGGCGTAGGGCTTGCCCATCTTGGTGAGTCCCGCGTTGAGACCGAGCAGGCCGACGAGCCCCGGCCAGTCGCCCGCGAAGTTCGCCACGGTGAGGATCGGCCCCTCGTGCGTGCGGAGGCCCGCGAGCACGTGGTGGGAGTACTGCCAGTTGGCGATGGCCACCACGAGCGGCGCGTCGACGGGGATGTCCCTGAAGACCTCCAGCCCCATGCGCTGGCTGGAGATGAACCCGTGCCCGGTCGCCGGGTCGACGCCGAAGGGGCGGATGACGGTCCAGCCGAGGCCGTCGAGCACCCCTGTGACGCCCTCTTCGAGCTCGACCTGGGTGGGCCAGCCGGCGACGTTCGCCGACTCGCGGAGATCGCCGGAGGTGATGAGGTAGGCGGTCTTCGGGGCGGATGCCGGCCGGGTGACCGGCGTCGGCAGGGTGTAGGTGGTCATGATGCCTCCGGTGTCTGGATGGGGGTGGTGTGCGACTCCCCGGCTCGGAGTCGGATGCCGCGGTCGACGCTGCGGCCGTGCAGCCGCAGATCGTCGATGTCGAGGGATCCGCCGTCGAGGCGGAGGGTGAGGGCGTCTCCGTCGATCTCGACGCGGCCCCAGCCGTCGCCGGTCGTGAAGAGGCTGCGGAAGGGACCGTCGGTCGCCGGAGCGAAGGAGAGCACGCCGAGCGGGGCGTCCCACTGCGCTCCGCTCGCGCCGAGCAGCAGCGCCCAGGACGCGAGGGAGCGGGCGTAGTGGTTGCCGCACTCGATCTCGTTCCACGGGCTGCGGTGGGCTCCGTCGTAGCGCGAGCGCAGCGCCCGTTCGATGCGGAGGGCGTCGTCGTAGCGGCCGGCGAAGAGGAGGGATGCCGCGACCTGGTGCTCCACGCCCGTCCACACCTCGTCGGAGTAGACAAACGGGATCGCCGGCCGTCCGCCGCGCGGCCAGGACGCGAGGAGCAGTCCGCCCTCGTCGTTCAGGGCGTACACGCGCTGCGTGCTCTCGTGGACGGAGAGGTCGTCGCGCAGGTTGTGGCGGGCGATCGCGGCGAGCGCGGAGTCGACGCGCTCCGCCGGGAGGAGGAGCCCGAGCCCGTTCACGAACGCGTGGAACTGTCCGAGCAGCTGGTCGGACAGCACGCCGTCGCCGTACTGGTAGCGGTGGGCGTCGGCATCGTCGATGACCTGCCGGTAGTACTCGCCGTTCCACAGCGTCTCGTCCATCGCGGCGGCGACGTGGTCGGCGCGCGCGGTCCATGCGGCGGCGCGCTCGGCCTCGCCGAGGTGGGAGGCCATCCGCGCCCCCGCCCGCAGCGCGGCGAGGTACACGCCGTTCGCGAGCGGCTCCGCCCCGTGGAACTCGATGTCGTAGGTGTTGTGCATCTCGCCGTCGAGCAGGCCGTCGCCGTCTCTGTCCCACTCGCGGATCGCGTAGTCGAGGGTGCGGGATGCCGCGGGCCACAGCTCGCGGAGGAACCCCTCGTCGCCGCTGAACCGCCACTCCCGGTGCAGGCGCAGCAGGGTGCCGAGCTGCCCGTCGACGGCAGGACCCATGAACCAGGAGGGGCCTCCGAAGATGCGGTTGCCGCGGAACTTCTGCGCACCGGCGTCGTCGGTCTCGAGCAGATACTCGACCCGGCGGGCGCTGCGCTCCAGTGAGGGGAACAGCCACGCGAGGGTCTGGGCGTACGACCAGACGTGCGTGCAGGTGCCCTCGCACGAGCCGCCGTGGTCGAAGGACCCCTCCCACGCCGCGAAGACGGGCCCCTCCCCCAGCTCGGGGTTCGGGGACTCCAGCACGAACCCGGTCGTCGATCGCGCCGCGGCGATGTTCGCGCCGATCGCATCGACGAGGACCGGGTCGAGGGTGCCGCCGTAGAGAGCGTCGACGAAGGCATCCGTCGCGGACTCCAGCGCACCGAGGTTCTCGTGCAGGTGCGAGGCCGCGGCCCACGCGTCGGGCCAGAGCGTCGCATAGCGGTTGCGGATGATCTCGTCGCCGGGCGGATCCGCCATCACGATGTGCCCGTGCCACCCGCGCCGCCGGTGGGGGAAGCTCCACGACAGGGCGAACTCGAAGTCGCGGCTCTCCCCCGGGGCGAGGGTGTGCACGATGCCGAGGGAGCCGGTGCGGATGCGGGGCAGCTTGGCGAGCATCTCCTCTTCGGTCAGCGGCGGAGCGTCGGGGTCGGCGTCGAGCTCGGCGAACAGCCCCCGCGGGCGGTCCTCCAGGGTCAGCCGCGGTTCGGGGGCGAGCAGCCCGTCGTCGGTGAGGTCGTTCCAGAACAGCCGTGCGCCGTCGGGCCAGTAGCTGGTCACCCACTGCGGCTTCACCGTGGTGGCGGCATCCGTCGTGGTCAGGCTCAGCGTGCCGTACCCGGGGTCGTCTGCGGGGAGGTCGATGCCGAAGTCGAGGCCGCGCACTCCGCCCTCCTCGCGCCAGCGCACGGTCTGCGTCGCGCGCATGCCCCAGGGCGCATCGGGACCGGGCGTACCGCGGCCGGCGGTGTGCGAGACGCTGCCCACCACGGTCACGGCGACGGGCGCGAAGCCGGGGTTGCTCACGCGGTAGCGGAGGATCGCGGCGGGGATGCCGGAGGCGTCGGCGTCGAGAGGAACGAGCGGAGTGAAGGCATGCAGGGAGACGTCGACCGGCAGCGTCGCGTCTTCGAAGTCGACGTCGACCACCGGGTACTCGCCGTGCAGCGTGGCCGCATCCAGGCGGGGAAGGCCCGAGAGCCGGTCGAAGGCGTAGCCCGCGTCGGCGTCGTGGCGTCCTGTGAGCCGCGCCTCCAGCACGCGGGTGACCGCAGGGCCGCCCTCGGGAGCCGCGTGGATCGCGAAGAAGGAGTACGGGTTGTCGCGCCCCTTGTCCGGAAGGTTCTCGAACTCCCAGTCGCGCAGCTCTCCGCGGGCGCCGATCGAGACGTTGCCCGTGCCGATGCCTCCGAGGGGGAAGGCCGTGGCCTGTGAGGTGTGCGGGATGCCGCGGGCCCTGCGGGTCATGCGGATGCCTCTCTCTGGTCTGCGGCGAGCTCGTGCACGAGGTCCTTGGAGGACTCGTACAGCCACCGGTAGCGGTCGAAGAGCTCGTCGTAGAGCGCTCGTGTCTCAGGGTCCGGGTTGATGCTCTCGACGATCGGGTTCCAATCGCGGATCTCCGCCGGCTCTCCCTCGGCGGTCGCGACCGCGGCGAGGAACGCGGCTCCGAAGCTGGCGCCGATGGTCTTGTCCGGTACCTCCTGCACGAGACCGGTGACGTCGGACACGATCTGCAGCCACAGCCGCCCCTGCGTGCCTCCGCCCACCGCGACGATGCGGCGGATGTCGGCGCCGGCGGCGCGCATGGTCTCGACGTTGTGCCGCACCCCGAGGGCCGTGGCCTCGAGGGCCGCGCGGTACAGATCCCCGCGGGTGTGCTCCAGCGCGAGTCCTGCGATGACACCGCGGGCGTCGGGGTCCTGGATCGGCGTCCGCTCCCCGGCGAAGTAGGGCAGCATGAGCAGCCCGCGCGCACCGGGGCCGGAGGCCTCGGCCTCGGCGAGCAGCTCCGGATAGTCGGCGCCGGTGAGGTCCTTCAGCCAGGCGGTGAGCGCCCCGGAGGTCGAGAGTCCGCCCGCGAGGTTGCGCGTGCCGGGGAACGCCCCAGCGGTTGTCCACATCGAGGGGGTGCGGAGGGTCTGCTCCCCCGTCGCCACGGAGTTCGTGAAGACCATGAACATCGTCGTGCCGTACATGAGCATGAGGTCGCCGACCTCGTGCGCTCCGACGCTCACGGCCTCGGTCCACGCGTCGATGGTGCCGACGATGACGGGGACGCCCTCCGGGATGCCGGTGAGGGATGCCGCGTCGGCGGTGACCGCGCCGGCGATGTCGCCCGCCCAGCGCAGCTCAGGGGCCTCGATCGGGCCCGCGTACCGCTCCCACCACTCGTCGTGCCAGCGCTCCGCCTCGATGTCGTAGAGGGGCGACACCTGGCTCGCCGACTGGTGGTCGAGCACGTACTCTCCGGTGAGCCGTCTGGCGAGCCACGAGGCGGGCATGAACAGGCGACGCGCCCGCGCCCAGGCCTCAGGCTCGCGTTCGGCGATCCACGCGATCTTCGGGCCACCCGCCTGCGAGGTGAGGAGCGAGCCGCCCACCCTGGCGATCTCCTCGGCGCCGAGCTCGTCCGTCATCCGCTCGATCTGCTCACCGGCCCGGGTGTCCACGCCGTAGAGGATGGCGGGCCGCACGGGCTCGTCCTCCTCGTCTGCGAGCAGGACGCACGGCCCCATGCCGCTCACGCCGACGCCGACGATCTCGGCTCCGGGGACGGCGGCGATCAGCTCACCGGCGAGGGAGACGAACTCCTCCCACCAGACGCGTCCGTCCATCTCGACCCAGCCGCTGTGCGGGCGGCTCACGTCGTGCGCCCTGCTCACCGTGGCGAGGATCGCGCCGTCGGCATCCACGAGCACGCCCTTGCTGCTGGATGTGCCGATGTCCACCCCGAGGGTGCAGCGCATGGCGTCCTCCTTGAAACCGATGCCGCGAATCATGAAACCTGTGCGCCACTGTACGCGAAATCGATTTCAAGGCGCAAGCGCCTGAGGGAGCATCCGTCCGGATCGGCTCAGACGCGCAGGGCTGAGGCGGGCTGCACCTCGTTGCGGAGCACGATCGTGCGCGCCGGCTGGGTGTCGCCGCCGATGCGCTCGAGCAGCATCCGGGCCGCCGTGACGCCCATGTGGCGCGCGGGCAGCCGCACGACCGTCACCGCGGTCGGCGACAGGGTGGTGAAGGGCAGGGAGCCGATGACGGCGACGCCGACCTTGGGCGGGGTGAGCCCCCGCTCGGTGAGCACCTGGATCGCCCCCACCCCGATGAGGTTGTTTCCGGCGACGACGGCGTCGGGAGGCTCGGGCAGGGCCAGCAGCTCCTCCATCGCCGCGCGACCGCCGTCCACGCGGAAGGTCGCGAAGCGCGCCAGGGACTCGATGTCGGCATCCGGCTGCGCGGCCGACAGGGCGGAGCGCCACCCGGCCGCGCGCTCGGCGGCGGTGTCGATGTGCTCGGGGCCGCCGATGTAGGCGATACGGCGGTATCCCGCGTTGATCAGGTCCTGTGTCGCCGAGGTGCCGGCTGCACGGTTGGCCATGACGACCCCGTCGATGTCGTAGCTCGTGCTGCGGTCGACGGCCACCACCGGCCGCCCCGTCGCGAGGATCTCATCGAGGCTGGTGCCCTCGTCGGCGGTCGCGATGATGACGCCCGACATGTGCTCGGCGACCGCGATGCGCAGGTAGGTCGCCTCCTTCACGGTCTGCGAATCGGAGTTGCACAGCACGACGGAGTAGCCGGCCTCGGAGGCGACGTCCTCGACGCCGCGGGCCATCTCGGTGAAGTAGGGGTTCTCGATGTCGGGGATGACGAGGGCGATGACCTCGGAGCTCTGACGACGGAGCGTGCGCGCGGTGCGGTTCGGCGTGAAGTTCAGCTTCGCCGCGGCATCCCGCACGGCGGCCACCTTCTCGTCGGAGACGCTCGTGCCGTTGAACACGCGCGAGACCGTCGCGGGAGAGACGCCCGCGAGCGCCGCGACGTCGTAGATCGTAGCCATGCCCACCCTCACTGCTGCCCCGACCCCGTCGGAGATGAAAGCAACAGTAGCGCGCAGGAGGGCGATCTATGGCGTTCAGGAGTGAAATCGATTACATTGGCGCTCATGACTTTCACACCCTCCGATCTGGCATCCCTCGCAGCGCTGCGCCCCGTGCAGACGCGGTCGATCTCGCCGGAGAACTTCGATGGATCCGCTGGGGGCGGGGGCCGGGCGACCGAGGGAACGGGGGCCTCGTGCGCCCGCGACCTCGGCCCCGGCTGGAAGATCTCGCCGAGCGTCGACGTGAAGGCGGGAGAGACCTTCGACCTCGCCCGCATCCAGGGATCGGGCAAGATCACGCACATCTGGATCACCACACACACCGACAACTGGCGCACGCTCCTGCTGCGCGCCTACTGGGACGGCGCCGACGAGCCGGCCGTCGAGGTCCCCTACGGCGACTTCTTCTGCAACGGCTGGGGCGTCTTCGCGCAGGTGAACTCGCAGGCCATCGCCGCGAACCCGCACGGCGGCTTCAACTCGTACTGGCCCATGCCGTTCCGCGACGGCGCGCGCCTCACGATCGAGAACACCTCGGACATCGACGTGCGCATCTACTACCAGGTGACGTACGAGATCGGCGGCGACCACTCGAACGACGCGTACTTCCACGCGCAGTGGCGGCGCTCGAACCCGCTCGAGGACCTCACGCCCCACGTCATCCTGGAGGGCATCGAAGGCCAGGGTCAGTACGTCGGCACCTACATCGCCTGGGGCGTGAACTCCAACGGCTGGTGGGGCGAGGGCGAGATCAAGTTCTACCTCGACGACGACGCCGAGTACCCCACGATCTGCGGAACCGGCACCGAGGACTACTTCGGCGGCGCGTGGAACTTCGACATCCCGGGCAGGGGATACACCGAGTTCTCCACGCCCTACCTCGGGATGCCGCAGGTCATCAAGCCCGATGGGCTGTACGTGAGTCAGCAGCGGTTCGGCATGTACCGCTGGCACCTGCTCGACCCGATCCACTTCGCCACCGGCATCCCGAAGGTCGACATCCAGGCCCTCGGATGGCGCAGCGGCTGGCGCTACCTGCCGCTCCGCGACGACATCGCCTCCACGGCGATGTTCTACCTCGACCGCCCCACGGCTCGTCGACCGAAGACGCCGACCGCAGACGACCTGGAGGTGCACCTAGGCACGGCCCCGGTGCCCGACATCGGGGCGACCCCGCCGCGCGAGCCGCGGGGCTGACGGAGGACGGATGCTGTTCTCTCTGACCGGTGCGAGCGGCGCGGGCAAGTCGACCGTGCTGGCGCACCTCGAGACCGTGGACTGGGGAGTCCCGGTCCGCTGCGTGGAGTTCGACTCGATCGGGGTTCCCGACGGGGCGGACACCGCGTGGCGGCACGGCGCCGTCGAGCACTGGGTTCAGCAGTTGCTGATCGCCCAGGCCGACGGCGCCCACGTGCTGTTGTGCGGCCAGGTGCCGATGGGCGAGCTCCTCGCCGCGCCCTCCGCCGATCAGCTCGACGGCATCCGCGTGTGCCTGCTCGACTGCTCCGCCGACGTGCGCACGGAGCGGCTGGTGCACCGCGGCGAGCATCTGGAGGCGATCGTGCACCACAACCGCTTCGGCGAGTGGTTCCGCGCGCACACCCTCGACCCCCGGCACGCCCCGGAGGTGATCCGCGTCGCGAGCCCCCTGCCGATGCGGTGGGAGCGCTGGGCCGACCTGGAACCGGGAGACCCACGCTGGTCGGCCGAGATCATCGACACCGACGCACTGACCCCGCAGGAGGTCGCGGCATCCGTCGAATCCTGGGTGCGCCGCGAGCTCGCCGCACTCTGAGGATCACCCGCCCATCCCCACCCCTCTCCCGCCCCGAGCCCCCTCCGCCTCCGCCTCCGCCTCCGCCTCCGGGCACAGTTTCGGATCTCGGACGCGACACCCCGACAAGACGACGGATGCCGCGGCGTGTCCGCCGCGGCATCCGAAACCGTGCCCGGTGAGACGAGGCGTCAGGGCGACGTGGCGTCGTCCTCGCCGAGTGTGTGCGCGTGCAGCGCGCGAAGCGCTGCCTCCACCTGAGGCACGTCCTGTTCGACTGTGGCCCGCACTGTGTCGATGTCGATCCACGCGTAGCCGTGGGCAATGCGATTGCGCATCCCCCAGATCACGGTCCACTCGTCGCCGAACAGGTCGGTGGTCAGTGACGGCGCACCGCGGTGAAGAGACTCGATCATGGCAGCGAGCCTCAGCGAGACGGCATCCGCCACCGTCTCGTCGGCGAGCGATCCCTTTTCGAGGTGCCGGTGCACCGCGTCCAGATGAGCGAGCGCCTCCACGACCAGATCCCCTGTGGACCGGCTCACAGCGGCACCGCTTCGGCGAGCGCCCGTTCCTTGACGTGCGGCGGAAGGCCGCGCAGAGGCACGGCATCCACAGGTGCCTCGAGGATGGCAGCGAGTTCGGACTCCAGACGCGACAGCATTCCGAGCCCGAGCGCTTCGGGGGTCTCCACCAGCAGATCGACGTCGGACTGAGGGCCCTCAGTACGAGTGGCGACACTGCCGAAGAGATGCACCTCGGTCACGCCGTATCTGGAGAGAACGGCGAGCAGCCGCTCCCGCTCCCTGGAGACCTTCAATGCGAGCGGTCCCGGCTGCGCCTGCTTGAGCAGTCGAGACACTTCGGGCTGGCTGCGCCCGACCACCGCTGCGATCTCTCTTTGCGTGAGACCGGCCGCGGCCGCACGATGAGTGGCATCGACGAGAAGATCTCGGGCTTCGCGCTGCAGAGCATCCGCTCGTCTCGCTTCGAGCCGGATCTCCTCTACGGCGCCGTCTGTCATATAGCAAATGCTATCACCCGGGTCTCGGTGCGAATCCGGCCCGGGCACAGCTTCGGATCTCGGACCCGACACCCCGACAAGACGACGGATGCCGCGGCGTGTCCGCCGCGGCATCCGAAACCGTGCCCGGTGAGACGGGCGATCCTGCTCAGGCCAGCCAGGCGGGCGCGCGGCCGCGCAGGAAGGCGCCGTCGAGCGAGAAGCGTCCTGCGCCGGTGAACGCCAGCGCGAGGGCCGCGACGCCGAGGACGGCGACGAACTCGTAGCCGCCTTCGCCGACCCAGAGGCCGGCCGGGAGGTGCACGGCGACGATCGCGACGAGCATGTCGATCGCCAGCAGGATGCCGACGGGACGCGTGAACAGCCCGAGGGCGAGCAGGATGCCGCCGATGAGCTCGACGAACGCGACGACGGGCGCCGCGATCTCGGGGAGCGGGACTCCCATGTCGGCGAAGCTGCCGATGGTCCCAGGAAGGGTGTATTCGAAGATCTTCTGCGCACCATGGGCGGCGAAGATCAGGCCGACCACGACGCGCAGGACGAGGAGTCCCAGCGAGGCGGAGGCGGAGGGGGCGGTGGTGTTCGTCATGAGGAGTTCTTCCTTCGTGGCAGGACACCCGCGCGCCAGGCGCGGAGCAGGGTCGTTCCCTGCCGACCACGCTAGGAAGCGGTTCTATCCGTCTCCTGTGCGTGTGACGCCCCGTTACCTGCGGGGGCGCGTCCACGCGTGTTCACTCACCCTGCACCCCGCCGGGCATCGACGGGCCGCGTGGCTGCTCAGCAGACCCTGTGCCCTCGTCGCTCCATGCCCGCCACAGCGCCGCGTAGCTCCCTCCCTCGGCGATCAGCCGGTCGTGCGACCCGATCTCGACCACCCGTCCGTCCTCGACCACGGCGATGCGGTCGGCGTCGTGCGCCGTCGAGAGCCGGTGCGCGATCGCGATCACGGTGCGGCCCTCCAGCGCGGCAGCGAGCGCGGACTCCAGTTCGCGCGCCGCACGCGGATCCATCGCCGAGGTCGCCTCGTCGAGCACGACCGTGTCAGGGTCGGCCAGCACCACCCGCGCGAGTGCGAGCTGCTGCTCCTGGGCACCGCTGAGCGCCAGCCCGCCCGTGCCGACCGCGGTGTCCCAGCCGTCGTCGAGCGCGTCCACCCACGCGGCGGCGCCCACGGTCGTGAGCGCCGCGCGCAGCAGCGCGTCGTCGGCGGCCGGATGCGCCAGCAGCACGTTGTCGCGGATGGTGGTCGAGAAGATGTGGCTCTCCTGCGACACCAGCAGCACCGCCCGCCGCCGCCGTTCCACACCGATCAGCGCGATGTCCTCCTCGCCGATCGTCGCACGACCCGAACCGGGCGCGTCGAGTCCGGCGATCAGACGGCCGATCGTGGACTTGCCGGCACCGGATGGCCCGACCACTGCGAGGCGCTCACCGCGCGTGACCCGCAGGTCCACCCCGTGCAGCACCTCCCTTCCCGCTCGGTAGGAGAAGCGCACGTCGGTCAGCGCGAGCTCACCCGACGGCGCGCGCCTCTGTCCGACCTCGGTCTCGGCCTCGTTCACGGCATCCGCTCCCACCCCGAGCACCCTGGCGAACGACACGAACCCCCGCTGCAGCTCGTCGGTGCAGTCGATGAGCTGCTCCATCGGCGCGACCAGCGCAGAGGCGTACAGCGTCACCGTCACCACGGCGCCGATCGACACCCGCCCGTCGAGCGCGAGCCATCCGCCCCAGGCCAGCGAGGCGAACACGGGGATCGCGAAGGCGAGGTTCGACCACGGCAGCATCACCTGCCTCAGCCGGATCCTGCCGACCGCGGCCGCCCAGTGCCCGGAGATCGCGTCGTCCATCGAGGCGTCCCGTGCTGCCCTCAGGCTCAGCGACTCCACGGTCCTCGCCCCTGAGGCCGTCTCATGCACCGAGAAGTACATCGGACCGTAGCTCTCGCCGAGCCGCCGGTAGACGCCGGGGGCCCTGCGCACGTACCACCGCATCACCACGACCAGCAACGGGATCGCCAGCAGATAGACCGGGGCGATGAGCGGCGAGACGAGCACAGCGGCCGTGACCGTGAGCACGACCGTCACCGCGGCGATCAGTGACTGCGGCAGAGCATCGCGCACGGTGCCGCCGAGCGCCCGCACGTCTTGCGTCGTGCGGGTGACCAGTTCGCCGGTGCCGCCGCGCTCGATCACGCCGATCGGCAGCCGGAGCGCGTTGGCCATGAAGCCGTCGCGCACCTCGCGGAAGACGTCTTCGCCGAGAACGAGCGCCGTGCGGGTCGCAGCGAGCAGCAGCCCGGCCTGCAGCACCACGCTCCCGATCATCGCCCCGCAGAGAAGAGCGATGGTGTCGGCCGACGCTCCTGCGCCGAGCCGGTCGACGAGCACCCCGAACAGCCGCGGTGGCGCGAGCGCGGCGAGCGCCGCCACCCCGTACAGCGCGACGATCACGGCGATGCGGCCCCGACGACCGCGCCAGAGACCGAGCAGCGCGGTCCACACCTCGCTGCTGGGCGCGGTGGGGAGGGACGCCGGGGTGTCGGTCGTCTCGCTCATCGTTCCTCCGCATCCGCTTGCGCGTGCATGTCCGCATCCGTCCTGGCGCGGAGCACAGCGGCACGATAGCCCTCCTCCGCGAGGAGGTCGCCGTGCACGCCCTCGGCGACCACCGACCCTCCGACGACGAGCACCACCCGGTCGGCGACGGTCAGGATCGGCGGACTCGCCGAAACGACGACCGTCGTCCGCCCGCGGCGATGCGCCCGAATGCCGTCGGCCATGCGTTCCTCCGTGGGGGCGTCGACCGAGGACGTGGGGTCGTGCAGCACGAGGATCTCCGGATCCGTGAGCAGGGCCCGGGCGGCGCCGAGTCGCTGCCGCTGCCCGCCCGAGAACTCGATGCCGCGCTCGCCGACCAGCACGTCGAGCCCTCCTGCTGCGGCGTCGACGATGTCGATCGCGTCGACGGCCGCCACCGCGCGACGGATCTCCTCGTCGTCGTGCGTCCCGCGCGGATCGAGCACCTCGCGCAGCGTGCCGCTGAACAGGAAGGGCACCGGATCGGCGACCACCACCGTCTCCCGCACGACGCCGATCGGCAACGCACGCGTCGACGCGCCGTGCAGCAGGGTCGGCGTCGACGGCCGGTCCGTCATCTCGAGCCGCCCGAGCCGATCGACCAGTTCTCGCGCGTGTCCGGCATCCGACACGACCACGGCGAGCAGTTCTCCGTTGCGCACCGTCGCCCCGGTCCGTTCGTCCACGAGAGCCGGCACCGAGCCCGGAACCGACCTCACCGCCCCTGAGACAGGCTCCGGCACGGCATCCGCCGGACCGTCCGACCACAGCGGCTCGACCTCCAGGAGCTCGCCGATCTTGCGGGCGCCGATGACGGCCGCCACCGCGACGCGCATCACCTGGTTCAGCAGGGTCACCGGCAGCATCATGAACCCGGCGTACCCGTAGAACGACACCAGCTCCCCTACCTTCAGGTCTCCCTGCGCCACCAGCACCGCACCGATCCAGGTGAGCGCCGCTACGAGCACGCCGGCGATGAGCACGTTGACCCCCTCGGCGGCGGCGAGCGGCCAGGCCGCCCTCTTCGCGGCCTCGCCGAGCTCGGCGGAGTGCGTGCGGAAGCGCGCCAGGAATCTGCTCTCGCCGCCGATGCCGCGCAACACCCGCATGCCTTTCACGCTGTCGGCGGCGACCGCGTTCATCGCCTGCGACTCCTGCCGCACGACCGACTGCCGCGCGTGCAGGGATCGCACCAGCGCGAACTGCAGCAGCGCGAAGGCCGGCACCCCGACGATGACGAGCAGTCCCAGCAGCACGGAGTCGCGCAGCAGCAACGCCGACACGGTGAGGAAGGAGACCACCGCCGACACCAGGGACCCCACGTTGAGGGGCACGAAGCTGATCGCCCAGGAGTCCGAGCTCGCCATGGTCACCAGCGCGCCCGCCGGCAGGTCACGGTCGGCGGCGACCGTGGACCTGGTCGACGCGCGCACGATCACCTGGTTCACCCTGCTCGACGTGCGCTCGAAGTTCACCGACCCGGCGCGGTCGCGCAGACCTTGAACGAGCGAGTGCTGCAGCTGCAGCCAGACGACGACGCCGAGCCACCGGAGGAAGGCGCCGGGGTCTCCGGCGACCAGCCCCTCGTCGATGGCGCGGCCGATCGCCCACGGGGTGAGGGCGAGTCCGAGCAGCCACACCACGTCGCACACCGTGCCCTGCAGCACTGTCGTCCACTGCATCCGGATGAGCCACCACAGGAAGCGCCACGGTGTCGCCCTCGTCGGCGGGACGGAATACGGTTCGGGGATCGAGCGCATCGCGCTCTCCTTTCGCCTGCGATCACGGAGGATGCCGCCGGCTCGTCGTCGAGCGGGCGGCGAAGCGACCTGGCGCGTCGGAGGCGGGTCGCGGAGTCCTGTGTCACACGCGCATGGACGGCATGCTACCCCGCCCCGTCCGGAAAGGAAATCGATCTCATCGCTCAGACGAGCCCCTGCACCCGGAACTGCTCGGAGTGGTAGACGCTGTTGTTGTCGGTGCGCCACTGGCTGACGCTGAGGTGGAGGTCGGACAGCGTCGACCCGGGGATGATGTATCCGCCGTAGAGCTGCGCCACGTGCGAGGCGTCCTCCTGGTTCCACTCCGACCCCGTGAGCAGGGTGGTCTTCGTGGCCGTGTAGAGGTTGTCGGTCGGGGTGCTCAGCACCATCGCGTCGATCCGGTACGCGCCGGAGTTGAACCACGTGAGGATCCATTTGCCGCCGAGGGGCCGCAGGCACATCTCACCGAACTTGCCGCCGAGCACCTCGGTGACCGGCTTGCCCCATCCCCACGAGCCGTTCGCGTATCCCCAGGGCTGGTAGGCCGACAGTGTGGTCATGTTGTTCGACGGGACCCGGTAGAGCACGATGCCCTTGTCGCGCTGGAAGCCGGTGCCGTAGATGTACACGTAGCCGTCGTTGCCCTCGCCCCACGTGATGCACTGGAACTTGCCGCCGGCCATGTCCGCGGGGAACTGCAGTCCGGTGTGCTGCCAGGTCGCGCCGTTGTCGTCGGACTTCCACAGCTCCGTCCAGCGCACCGTGCCGAACTGCGGGCCGTTGACGATCGCGTGCAGGTACATCCGCGAGCCGATCGTGATGACGTCCGACGGGATGACGGTCGTGAAGTAGTTGTCGTGCGGGTAGTACCAGAGCTGCGGGGCCGTGCCCTGCGTGTTCGCGCCGGCACCCGCGCAGCCGTTGAACGTGACGCCGGAGACGAGGTTCGTGGTCGACGAGTACAGCGCCACCGGCGAGCGCCAGTTCGCGCCGCCGACGTGGTCGGCCCAGGTGTCGCCGAACATGAACAGCATCCGTCCGTCCGGCGTGCGCGCGGGGATGCCGAGATCCGTCGCCCCCACCCCGTACTGCAGGGGCGCCTGTGTTCCGGCCAGCACCTTGACCCTCGTCACGGTGAGACCGGCGGCGGATGCCGGTGGCGCAGGGGCCGTCGCGGCGATGAAGGCCGCGCCGATCACCGCTGCTCCCTGGATGAGTCCTCGGCGGCTGATGCCGCGCTCGTTCGTGCTCTCGGTCTCCATCGACCGCTCCTCTCGTCACCGCATGGGTACTGCTACTTGAGACCTGCCATCTTGATGTTGCCGATGATCTGCCGCTGGAAGATCAGGAAGAGGATGATGACCGGGGCCGCGGCCAGCACGGAGCCGGCCATGAGCAGTCCCAGCTCGGTGCTGCGCTCGGAGCGGAACGTCGCGAGGTACTGCTGCAGCACGAACTTCTCCGGCGAGGTGATCGTGAGGATCGGCCAGACATACGAGTTCCAATAGGCCAGGAAGGCGGTGATCCCCATCACGACGAAAGGCGGCTTGGAGAGCGGCAGGAAGATCCGCCAGAAGATGCCGAACCTGCCGCAGCCGTCGAGCATCGCCGCCTCTTCGAGGCTCTTCGGGATGTTCAGGTAGAACTGCCGGATGAAGAACACCATGCCCGCGCTCGCGAGCCCGGGGATCACGAGCACGGCGAGCGTGTCGAGCATCGCCAGCCGGGTGACGACGATGAAGCTCGTGAGCAGGATCGTCATGCCGGGGATGAACATGGTCGTGATGATGATCGCCCAGATCAGTCCCTTGAAGCGGAAGTCCAGCCGCGCGAAGGCGTACGCCGCGAGGGAGTTCACCGCGAGGCTGCCGACCGTGAACAGCACGGCCCCGAAGAACGTCCAGATCATCGTCCGGAGGAAGGTCGGGTCGGCGAGGATCTGCGCGTAGTTCTGCCACAGCCACACCTCGGGGAAGAACTGGAAGGGCGTCTCGACGACCTCGGTCTTCGACTTGAAGCCGGCGATCACCATCCAGGCGAGCGGGAACAGTGACGCGACCACGAACAGCGCGCCGACGATCACCTTGCCGAGGAGGACGAGCCATCCTCCGGCGCTGCGCGGCGTCCTCGTCGAGCGCGGCTCCTTGCCGGCGAGGACGATGCGGGTGGTCTCCTGCATGACGGCCATCAGTCCACCAGCCTCTCGGAGTTGACGAACTTGAACACGAGGGCGGAGATCGTCCCCAGCACGACGAACAGCAGCAGCGCCGCCGCGATCGAGTAGCCGACGTTCACGTCGTTGCGGAAGTGGTTGAAGATGAAGAGGTTCGGCAGCGTCGTGGAGTCGAGCGGCCCGCCCTGGGTCATGACGAGGGGCAGCTCGAACTGCTGGATCGCCGCGACGAAGCCGGTGATGAGCAGGTACAGCACGACGTTCTTCATCTGCGGGATCGTGATGTACGAGGTCTTCTGCCACCAGTTGGCGCCCTCCATCGCGGCCGCCTCGTAGTACTCGGCGGGGATGTCGACCATCGCGGCGACCATGATGAGGGAGGTGAGGCCCATGCCCAGCCAGATCGCGGGCACGGCCACGGCGATCAGCGCCCACTTCGGGTCGCCGATCCAGGCGATCGGCTCGATGCCAAAGTTCCCGAGGAACGCGTTCAGGAGTCCGCCGGAGTAGTTGTAGATGAGCACGAAGATGATCGAGGCGATCACGGCGGAGATGATCGTCGGGATGTAGATGCTGACCTTCAGGATGCTCGCCGCCCGACGCGACACGGCGACCACGAGGCTCGCGAAGAAGAAGGCCAGCACGAGCATCACCGGCACCGTGAGGAGCACGAACGCGAAGCCGCGTCCGATCGTGGCGAGGAACAGCGGATCCTTCAGGACGTTGGCGTAGTTGCGGATGCCGACGAACTCGGGATCCTTGTAGAAGCTCCAGTCCTGGAAGGACAGGTATCCGGCGTACACCGCCGGCCAGATGACGAAGATCCCCAGCAGCACCACGACCGGCAGTAGGAACCAGTAGGCGGTCCTGTTGTCGCGGTATCGATAGCGGTTCTTCCTGCGCCGGGTCTCCCGGCGCTCCTCCACAGCCTGGCTGGCCATATCCACCTCGTCGTGCTCTCGGGGCGTCGTCCCGCCCGGGGCCGCTGGGGCCCCGGGCGGTCACGCGGGCAGGGTCAGTTCTTCGGGGCCTTGTCCGGCAGCCCGTCGCGGTCGATCACGGTCTGGATCGCGGCGTTCGCGGTCTTGATCGCGTCGTCCACGGAGGCGGAGCCCTTCATGACCGACTCCATCGCGGTGCCGACGGCCAGGTTCACATCCCACGGGTAGGTGGAGCCGGCGATGGCGTCAGGGGCGATCTCGTCGACGATGACCTTCGACCAGGGGGCCTTCGCGGCCTCCTCGCTCGCGGCGACGGCATCCTGCACCGACTGCCGCACGGGCACCTTGGTGAACTGCGTGTTCACGAAGAACGGCACGAGGTTGTCGGGGTCACCGGCGATGGCCCATTCGAGGAACTTCCCGGCGGCATCCGCGTTCTTGGTCTTCGCGTCGACGACCCAGGTGAAGTTGCCCATGGTGGTGGCGGTGCGGCCGTCGGCGTCGGACGAGCTCGGGAAGCGGCCGACGCCGGTCTTGCCGAGCAGGTCGGCGTAGTCGGAGCCGATCTCCGACATCATCCACGAGCCGGAGACCTTGAACGCGACCTTCTGCTGTCCGAAGTCCTCGCCGGCGACGTAGGCCGCGAGCGGCTGCTTGGGCATGTAGCCCTTGTCCCACAGCACCTTGTACTGCTCCATGAGGGCGCGGTAGCCCTTGTTGTCGATGTCGGGGGCCGACCAGTCGTCGGTGAGCGCCAGGTGTCCGGCGAAGTTGTACTGCTGGCCGACGGTCGACCAGGCCATCGTCACGGCATCCTGCGCCGGGGAGATGCAGTACTGGCCGTCGCCGAGCGTGGGCTGGATCTTCGCGCAGGCGGCGAGGAGGTCGTCCCAGGTCTCGGGGGCCTTGCTGGAGTCGACGCCCGCGGCGTCGAGCATGTCGGTGTTCCAGAAGAGCACGGTCTGGGGCTCGAGGAGCAGAGGATACGCGTAGTGCTTGCCGTCGATCTCCGAGATGGAGGAGGCGATGTCGAGGATCTCGCCGATCGCGTCCTTCGAGACGATGGAGTCGAGCTCGTGCACGGAGCCCGCGTTCACGAGGTCGTGGAGGTTGGCGGAGCTGGTGTAGACGTCGGGCGCCTTGCCTGCGGCCTGCGCGGCCTTCATCTTCTGGTCCCAGGCGTCCGCCGGCACCTCGGTGTCGACGACCTTGATCTTGTCCTGCGAGGCGTTGAACTTCTTGACGATGTCGGCGTACCACTCGTTCTCCACGGGGGTGAACGTGCGATGCCAGAACTGCACGGTGGTGACGCCGTTCTCGCCGCCGCCTCCCGCCGACTCCCCCGGCGTGCCCGAGCCGCAGGCGGCGAGCATCGATCCGACCGTCAGCGCGCCGAGAGCGGCGATCGCCGTGCGGCGCGTGCGTGTGGTGATTCTCATGGGTTCCTCCTCAGGAACGGACTCCTCGTCGAGTCGCTGCTGTGTGCTCGGCTGCCGCCGAAGGGTTCCGGCCGCGCCGTCGATCTTCGGTGACCGGGTATGCGTCAGATTATGCGAAATCGATTTCATGCGCAAGGTCTCAGACGTGCTTCTCAGCCCTTCCGTTCGAGATCCGCCGAGAACCAGAACACGTTGTACGGTCCCCAGAGGGAGAGCGTGAAGTAGATCGTCCTGCCGTCGTCGCTCACGTAGCGCGGATTCAGGTAGGGCGAGTACAGCCCTGGATAGTCCGCGCCCGGCACGAGTTCGATCGGGTCGCCCCACGGCCCCCACGGCGTGATCCCTTCGCGGATGTAGGCGTTCCCGGCATCCGAGTAGGTCATGATCCAGCGCTCCAGGTACGTCGACCACATCACGGAGAGCTCGCCGATCGTGCCCTCGACGATGGTCTCCGCGTCCGCGAGATCACTGCTCCAGCGCGGGGTCGCCCCATCGGCGCCGGCGAAGTAGGAGTAGGCGGACTGATCCTCGACCGCCTCCTCCGTCGCCCGGACGCGCATCAGCTGCACGCCGCCGAAGCGCCCCGAGGGGATCGACCAGAAGTAGATCCAGTCCTCGCCCCCTTCGCTCACGCGCGCCGTGGCGACCTGCACGAAGTTCGAGTCCCCCGGCCATTCGACGCCCTCGACGGGCTGCCAGGTCGTGCCGTCGTCGCGCGACACGATCAGCGCCGAGCGGTTCGCATCCCAGGCGCCCGGCTCTCCCCAGAACCGCACGGACATGTACGACACGTAGATCGCATCGCCGACCGTGAAGCCGTATGTCGGGATCTTCGTCACCTCTCCGCCCGCCCCGTTGGCGTCGTGATCGCCCTCGATCAGCGCGGCGGCCAAGCCGACGTCATCCGTGACCCAGCCGTCGAACGAGATGCCGTCGGAGGGGTCGTCGTCGGTGCTCCAGGCCGCGACGTTCGACCGCCAGAAGCCGCCCTGCCCGCCGATCGACTCGGGGTCGCGCTCCCCGAACGTGTCGCCGAACAGGAAGAGCGTGCGGTCGCCGACGTCGACCATGGATCCGAGATCGGTGCCGGCGACGGACACGGATGCCGTGTCGTTCATGGCGTCGGGACCGGTGAGCTGCGCGATCTCGGTGAGGCCGGAGACGCCGTCGAGCACGAAGGGCTTGTCGGGGTTCGGGTCGACGCTCACGCCCGATCCCCCTGCGCATCCGGCGAGCGCCAGAGCGAGGACGACGGATGCGGCGACGGCGGTCCTGCGGGGTGCTGCGGTGACGGACATGATCCTCCTCGATCGGCGACGGCCATGGACCCGAATCTAGCGAAATCGATTTCAAGACACTAGGGTCTTCGGCATGTCCGATTCCATCTCGACACCGTGGTTGCGCCCATCCGGCAGCGCCTCCTCCGAGCCCCGGTGGGGGCACCCGGACGGCCTCCAGATCGGCATCGCGCCGATCCCCGGCCCGCGCGGCCTCCTCCGCGTGTTCACCCCGTACCTCGACCACCCGCGCGAACGGCTGGTGAACTTCATCGCCGTCGAGCCGATCGTGCAGGGCGGCCCGGAGCGCGGATTCTCCGAGCTGGAGCCGAGCGCCCTCGACCCCGGCCAGCGCGGCAAGAGGTTCTGGTCGGCTGACTCATCCGACCTCGCCGGGCAGGAGCCAGACGCCTCGCCGGCCCGCGGCGTGATCGATGCCACCGACGGCGTCGAGACGCTGACCATGTGGATCGGCGTCGAGCGCTTCGACAGCGGCGCCGACGTCAGAGTTCGGGTGCGGTTCCGGGCCGACCGGCCGCACGAGGTCGAGCTCGCGGGGTTCGCGAACGCGGCATCCGCTCCGCTGTCGCACCTGATCCTCACCGCGACCATGGGCAACTGGGCGCGCCTGCGCCGCCTGCACCTCGCCGAGCGCGTGGTGCAGCCCGCCGAGCTGTGGCCCGGGTTCTCCGGCACCGGGTTCGCGGAGCACGCGCGCTTCCCTCTCGACGCCCTCACACGCGACGGGGATGCCGCGATCGTGAGCGCCACCGGAGATGAAGACGACCCGTGGTCGGTCGAGTACTCCGCCGACACGGCCGACCACTGGCGCTTCCTCGGACGGAAGGCGGTGCAGTCCTGGCGCGTCGACGACCCCCATCCGGCTCTCGAGGCGCTGGTCAACGCACGGTGGTCGTACTGGGCGAGCGCCTCGCCCATCCCCGGCGGTCCCGCCTACGAGAACGTCGAGGTCGTGGAGCCGTTCCGGCAGGGCGCCGCGCTCCGGTTCTCGGTCGAACCCGTGGACTGATCACGACGCCGAGTCGCCCCACCATCCCGGGCACGGCTGCGGAGCCGACGCCCGACACGCCGCGAGACGCTTCGGATGCCGCGGCGCGGCGGCCGCGGCATCCGAAGCTGTGCCCACCGGGGGCGTCCGAAGCTGGGCCCACCGGGGCGTCCGAAGCCGGGCCCGCCCGGGACATCCGAAGCCGGGCGCACCCGGGACATCCGAAGCCGGGCCCATCCGAGACATCCGAAGCCGTGCCGGGCCCCTTCAGCCCCGACCTGGGGTGCAGAGAAAGGCGGCCTGCCCTCGAGATCGAGGACAGGCCGCCGCAGTCATGGGTGACTCAGGAGCAGAGTTCCTGCAGCTTCAGTCCCGACTCCTGGATCGCGGTCGACGAGGCCGTGAGCTTCTCGGTCGCCTTGGCGGCGCTGGACGGGTCTTCTGCGACGTCCTTCATGAGGGTTGCGAGGTCGCTGTAGGCGTCGGTGAACTTGTCGAACACGGGCTTGACCTCCGTGTTGGTGACCTTCTCGGCGAGCTTCTGGAACTCCTCGTTGACCCCGGCCAGCGCCTCGGCAGCGGCCTTCGGGTCACTCGCCGCCTCGGTCATGGCGGTCTGGGCCTCGGTGCTGATCTCCTGACCCTTGTCGTTGATCAGCTTGCAGGCGTCGGCCACGGACTGGCCTCCGGCGCATCCGGTCAGTCCCACGGCGATCGCGATCGCGGTGATGAAAAGCGCGCCCTTGCGTGCTGTACGCATAATGTCCTCCTCCAGTCACGCAGAAGGCTTCTCGCGCCCCCCGCTATGAAGAATCTATTGCATGTCGATGAATTCGAGAATCTGCGGACGCGGCACCACGAGCGGAGACCCCGCGTGCGGACCGTGCTCGGCGTCCGGTGGGACGCGTGAGCAGAGGAGAGCGGTCACGCTGACCCGCGCCCTCAGCCCGACTCCGTAGACTCGCCGGATGGCGCGAACCAGCGCGGGGAAGGGGCAGAGGCGAAGGTGAGGGCACGAGCGGTCTTCGGCGTGCTGCGTCTCGCCGCGGCGGCCGCCTGCGTCGTCGCCCTCGTGCACCGGCTGTTCTGGGGCCTCAGCTCGCGCACGATCGCCGGAGAGAACTTCTTCGCCTACCTCACCGTGCAGTCGAACTGCGCACTCGTCGTGGTTCTCGTGATCGGCGGAGCGCTGGCGTTCCTCCGCGCGACGGACCCCCGCTGGTTCTCCGTCTGCCTGGCGCTCGTCCTCACCTGGACGATCACCGCGGGCCTCGCGTTCGCGCTGATCGTGTGGCAGGCCGGCATCCGCGGCATCCGCGTGGACGTGCCGTGGTCCGACCAGCTGCTGCACTTCTGGCTCCCCGCGTGCACGGCGCTCGCCTGGGCGCTGACCCCGGGGCACCGCGAGGTGCCGTGGTGGGTCGTGCCCGCGTCGCTCGCGTTCCCTCTCGCGTGGGGCGCCGTGACGCTGTGGCGCGGTCCGCTCGTCGGCTGGTATCCGTACTACTTCCTCGACCCGCGGCAGGTCTCCGGGCCGCCGGAGTTCCTGCTCACCAGCGCCGTCGCCCTCGCGATCTTCGCGCTGGTCGCGACGGCGATCGTGCTCATCAGCCGGACACGTCGGGGGCGCACCGACGCCGCGTGAGCAGAGCTCAGCTTGCTGGTGCGAGGAACGGCGCCAGGGATGCCGCGGCCGCGGCGAGCACGGCGTCGTCGTCGAGGTCGGCGAAGTCGGCCGCATCCGCACCGCCGACGAGTCCGACCAGGATGTTCTCGCCCGTGAGCGGTGCGAGGTTGAACCAGGTGCGGATGGTCGCGTCGCCTCCGACGACATGCCAGATGGCAGCATCGGTGACGAGCAGCGGCTCCTCGAAACGCAGCCAGACCGTCTCGATGAAGCCCATGCTCAGATCCGCGATCGCGCCGCGCTGACCGAAGGGCAGCTTCGGCGCGAACTCGATGCCGTCGCTCTGCAGCACCCCGAGCGGCACGGTGATCACGACGCGATCGAACGACAGCGACTCGCCCGTCGCGATGCCGAGACTCACCCCCGCGTCGTCGTACGCGACGCGGCTGACGGGCGATGACAGGCTCGTCTTGACGTCGTCGAGCAGGTGGGCGGCGAGCGCACCGAGATCACCGAGCACCGCCGTGCGCTCTGCGGGAGGGATCACGGGAGGGAACCACGACGAGGCCTGGTCGGCGTCGGAGCCGGAGGAGGCCGAGAGGGAGGCGAGCAGGGCGGCGAGGCCGGGCTCGGCGGGGTCGGCGCCCGCGTCGGTCAGGGCCTGCGCCAGCGAGATGTCGGCGGGGAGTGCCTGCGCCGACGCGATCGCGTCGGAGAGCACCTGGTCGGCGACGGGTTCGACGTCGCCCTCCGTCGACTTCCAGAGGGATGCCGACAGCGATCCCGTGCGGATGTCGAGCGCGTTCAGCTGCGCGCTGACGTCGACGTCCTGCGCGCCGAGGAGCCAGCCGCCAAGCTGAGCAGGCACCGGCCAGGCCTTCTCATCGACGACGGACTGCACGCGTCCTCCGACACGGTCCCTGGCGTCGAAGACCGTGAGCTCGAAACCCGTTCCCGAGAGCCGTGCGGCCGCTGCCGCCCCGGCGAGGCCCGCACCGACGATGGCGATGCGCTCTCCGTACTCGGCCGCGGCCAGCAGCTCCTCCGCTGCTCGCCTGCCGGAGCGCAGCGCACCCGACATCGTTCCCGGAGCATCGGCATCCGTCGCCTCCCCGGCGAAGAACAGCCGCCCGTCGACGGGCGCGGCGAGGGCGTCGCGCGCGCTCGCCTGCACGCCGGCGGGAGTGAAGCTGGCCGACCCCAGGGCGAACGGATCGGAGGCCCATCTGCTGCGCGCGAAGGCGAGCGGAGCGATCGTGCTGCCGGTCGGGCGCGGCGACGGGGAGCGATCGGGCGTGGGAGACGGCGCCGGTTCCGGGGTGCAGGAGGCGAGCAGCACTCCCAGGACGCCGGCTCCGGCGCCGATCAGCAGAGTGCGACGCGTCATCCTCATCGTGACGCAACGATACCGCGCGCGCATCCGTCGTCCACACAGGGGCGAGCTCTACGCGTTCTCCACCGTCCCTGCGATCCCCGGCGATACTGACTGATCCACCCCGGATCGGATGACAGGCTGTTGCGACCGACGCACCATGGGGAGATGACCACCGTGAACGATCCGCAGATCTGGACCATCATCGGCGTGATCACGACGATGATGCTCGGCGGCATGACGCTCATGACCATGCAGTTCAGCCGCGTGATCCGCGCGGAGGCCGGACGACTCGAGGGCTTGATCGCCGGAGTCGACGGCAAGATCGTCGCCGTCGACGGCAAAATCGTCGCCGTCGAAGGCAAGATCATCGGCGTCGAAGGCAAGATCACCGGCGTCGAAGGCAAGATCACCGGCGTCGAAGCGCGCATGACGGGACTCGAGGATCGGATGACCGGACTCGAAGATCGGATGATCGGCAGGATGGACATGCTCGAGGCCAAAGTCACCGGACGGCTCGATACGCTCGACCGACGTGTCGACGACCTCGACAAGGAAGTCGCGAACCTGGCAACGAAGCTCTGGCGCTCGCCCTAGTCCGGTACGCAGGAGAAGAGGCGCTTCCTGCACCTGCCCCGGTGATGACGCTGACGGATCAGTCGCGCCCGACCCCGGGGTGCCACAGCACGACCTCGGTGGAGCGGCGGATGCGGCGGCCGCCGGGCATCGGGACGACACCGGCCGAGCCCGCGGCGAAGACGCGGACGCCGGGGCGATTCTCCCGTTCGGCTCGCAGCGCCGTGTCGAGCTCGGCGACGCGGCGACGCAGCATCCGGTTCTCGTCTTCCAGGTCGAGCAGCCGTGCGATGGCGGGCAGGCTCACCCCTTCGGAGGAGAGCTGCGCGACTTCGCGGAGCTGCTCGATGTTGCGGGTCGAGTAGCGGCGGGAGCCGCCGGAGGTGCGCCCTGGTACGACGAGGCCGATGCGGTCGTACTGCCGCAGGGTCTGCGGGTGCATGCCGGCGAGCTCGGCCGCGACGGCGATCGCGAACACCGGGGTGTCGGCATCCATGCGCTGTTCAGCCATGACGCGTCACCAGCTCCCGGACGTCGAGCAAGGCGCACAGCGACGGGGCGCGCCCCAGGTCGTCGAGCGAGCGCGGCGACGAGACGGAACGCTCCGCTGTGGGACGTCCCGTCTCGCCTCGCCCGCTCGACGATCGGAGGGTGCTCATCGCCGCGCCTTCGCCATGAGGTCGGCGCGCGGGTTCTCGTTCGGCTCCAGCGACTGGAACTTCTCGAGCGCCTCGCGGGCCGCCTCGTCGAGGTGCGACGGCACCGCGATCTGCAGCTCGGCGAGCAGGTCACCGGTGCCCTTGGTGGTGGTGACGCCGCGTCCCTTGACGCGCAGCACGCGTCCGGACGGGGTGCCGGGGGCCACACGGAGCTTGACCGTGTCGCCGCCGAGCGTCGGCACCTCGATGGTCGCGCCGAGCGCGGCCTCGGTGAACGTCACCGGCACCACGACACGGAGGTTGAGGCCCTCGCGCGTGAAGACCGGATGCGGGCGCACCGCGATCTGCACGACGATGTCGCCGTTCTCCCCGCCGTCCGGCGAGGGGCGACCGCGGCCGCGCAGCTTGATCTTCTGCCCGTCGGCGACGCCCGCGGGGATCTTCACCTTGAACGGCTTGCCGTCTTCGCCCTGCAGCGTGATGGTCTCACCCTGCACGGCCGTGGCGAAGTCGAGCGTGGTGCGCGCCGTCACGTCGGCGCCGCGCTGCGGGCCTCCGTAGCCGCGGAAACCGCCCGACGTCTGGCCGAAGCGCCCGTTCCCGAAGCTCCCGCCGCCGCCCTGGTTGAACATCGAGAAGATGTCCTCGAAGTCGGCGGTCTGGCCTCGACCCTGCTGCCCGAACCGGCTGAACACGTCTTCGAAGCCGCCTGCGCCCTGGCCGCTCGCCGTGAAGCGGGCGCCAGAGCCCATGGCGCGGATCTCGTCGTACTCCTTGCGCTGTTCGGCATCGGAGAGCACCGAGTACGCCTCGCTGATCTCCTTGAACTTCGCCTCGGCCGCGGCATCCCCCTGATTGGAGTCGGGGTGGTACTTGCGGGCGAGCTTGCGGTACGTCTTCTTGAGATCGGCGTCGCTGACGTCCTTCGAGACCCCGAGGGTCTTGTAGAAGTCCTTGTCGAACCAGTCCTGGCTAGCCATCGATCACCTGCCTACTCAGCCGGTACAGCGACGACGACCTTCGCAGGACGCAGCTCGACGTCTCCGAGGCGGTATCCCACCTCGACGACCTCGAGGATCGTGGTCTTCTCGGCACCCGGGGTGGGCTGCTGGAAGATCGCCTCGTGGCGCTGCGGGTCGAACTCCTCGCCCGCCTCGCCGTAGGAGACGACTCCGAGCCGCTCGGCGACTCCGCGCACCTTGTCGGCGATCGCGGCGAAGGGCGTGCCCTCGACCAGATCGCCGTGCTGGGCGGCGCGGCCGAGGTCGTCGAGCACCGGGATGAGGCCCTTGGCGGCCTCGCCCTTCGCCCGCTCGATCTCGACCTGGCGCTGCTCCTCGGTGCGGCGACGGTAGTTGGCGTACTCGGCCTGGAGGCGCTTGAGGTCGTTCAGCAGCGTGGACTCGAGGTCGGCGAGCACGGCGTCCTCCGCCGCGGCCTCACCGGTCTGCTCGGTGCCCAGGATGTCGTCGACCGTGAGCTCCTCGTCGGAGCCCTCCGCGGCCCTGGCCTCGGTGGAGTCCGGGTTCTGCGGCGCGGGGCCGGATGCCGCAGCATCCGACCCCTCGCTCCCAGGAACCTCGTTGTTGTCGAAGTTCTTGTCGGTCATGGTTACTTCTTCTCGTCCTCGTCGTCGACGACCTCGGCGTCGATGACGTCCTCGTCGGAGGATGCATCGCCCGCGGGGGCCTCGCCCTCGGCGGCGCCCGGTGCGGGCTCCGCCTGGGACTGCGCGTAGATGGCCTCGCCCAGCTTGGACTGCGACTGGTTCAGCTTCTCGAACGCGGTCTTCACGGCCTCGTCGTCGTCGCCGGCCAGTGCCGCCTTGAGCGCGTCGACGTCGGCCTTGACCTCGGTCTTCACGTCTTCGGGCAGCTTGTCCTCGTTCTCGGAGATCAGCTTGTCGATCGAGTACGAGAGCGTCTCGGCCTGGTTGCGCACCTCGGCGGCCTCGCGGCGCGCCTTGTCTTCTGCGGCGTGCTCCTCGGCCTCGCGCACCATGCGCTCGATGTCCTCCTTCGACAGCGACGAGCCGCCGGAGATGACGATCGACTTCTCGGTGCCGGTGCCCTTGTCCTTCGCGGACACGTGCACGATGCCGTTGGCGTCGATGTCGAACGTGACCTCGATCTGCGGGATGCCGCGGGGAGCCGGAGCGATGCCCGTGAGCTCGAACGTGCCGAGCGGCTTGTTGTCGCGGGTGAAGTCGCGCTCGCCCTGGAAGACCTGGATCGCGACGGACGGCTGGTTGTCGTCTGCCGTGGTGAAGGTCTCGCTGCGCTTGGTCGGGATGGCCGTGTTGCGCTCGATGAGCTTGGTCATCATGCCACCCTTGGTCTCGATGCCGAGGCTCAGCGGGGTGACGTCGATGAGGAGGACGTCCTTGCGCTCGCCCCGGAGGACACCGGCCTGGAGGGCAGCGCCCACGGCGACGACCTCATCGGGGTTGACGCCCTTGTTCGCGTCCTTGCCGGTCTCGCGCTTGACGAGCTCGGCCACGGCGGGCATACGGGTCGATCCGCCGACGAGCACGATGTGGTCGATGTCGGCGACCTTGATGTTCGCCTCGCGGATGACGTCTTCGAAGGGCTTCTTGGTGCGGTCGAGCAGGTCCTTCGTGAGGTCCTCGAACTTCGCGCGGGTGATGGTCTCGCTCAGCGAGACGGGGCCCGACTCGGTCAGCGACAGGTAGGGCAGGTTGATGCTCGTCGAGGTCGAGGAGGAGAGCTCCTTCTTGGCCTGCTCCGCAGCCTCCTTGAGACGCTGCAGGGCGATCTTGTCGCCCGAGACGTCGACGCCCGTGGTCTCCTTGAACTGCTTGATCAGGTAGTCGACGAGACGCTGGTCCCAGTCGTCGCCGCCGAGGCGGTTGTCGCCGGCGGTCGAGCGCACCTGGATGGTGGAGAAGTCGTCGTCCTTGCCCACCTCGAGGAGGGAGACGTCGAAGGTTCCGCCGCCGAGGTCGAAGACGAGGATGAGCTCGTCTTCCTTGCCCTTGTCGAGGCCGTAGGCCAGGGCTGCAGCGGTGGGCTCGTTGATGATGCGCAGGACGTTGAGGCCCGAGATCTCGCCGGCCTCCTTGGTGGCCTGACGCTCGGCGTCGTTGAAGTACGCGGGGACGGTGATGACGGCATCCGTCACCGTGTCGCCCAGGTAGGCCTCGGCGTCGCGCTTGAGCTTCATGAGGATGCGCGCGGAGATCTCCTGCGGCGTCCACTTCTTGCCGTCGACGTCGAAGCCCCAGGTGGTGCCCATGTGGCGCTTGACGGACGAGATGGTGCGGTCGACGTTGGTGACGGCCTGGCGCTTGGCGGTCTCGCCGACGAGCACCTCGCCGTCCTTGGTGAACGCGACGACCGACGGGGTCGTGCGGAAGCCCTCGGCGTTGGCGATGACCTTCGGCTCGCCGCCCTCGAGGACGCTGACGACGGAGTTCGTGGTTCCGAGGTCGATTCCAACAGCACGTGCCATGTGTTCTCTCCTTGTGTTCGAAGTGTGTGGTGATCTGAAAAACCTGCGGCGATCAGGGAAACCTGAGTCGCGATGACTCAACTGTACTCCGACGCTCGGATGCTGTCAAACAAACTTGATATGAATCGGCTCAACTTTTGCCCTGAACCTCGGATGCTGATCGCCCACGCTCCTCTGCCACGCTGGACGCATGAGCGCTGACCTCGCCCACCTGCCCGTCGCCCTCTCGCGGATCGGACGGGCGACCGGGGATCCGGTCGTCGTCCTACCCGGCGGGCCCTGTCGCGATCCCGCCTACCTCGGCGACCTCGCCGGCCTCGGAGACACCTGCCCGATCGTCGTGCTGCACCCGCGGGGCGTCCCCGGCAGCACCGACCTGTCCCGAGGATGGTGGACGGATGCCGACGACGTGATCGCCGTCATCGACGCCCTGGGGCTGGAGCACGCGCAGGTGATGGCCCATTCGGCCGGCACCAGGCTCGCCCTCGCAGCGGCGACGCACTTCCCTGGGCGGATCCGATCCATGGCCCTCATCACGCCGCCTGCGACCTGGATCACCGGGACGCCGCACGACGGCGACTCGATTCCGCTCGATCGCACGAACCCCGCGGTCGCGGCGGCCATCCATGCGCTGCAGGAAGGCGACCCCGCCACGGAGCCGGAGTTCACCGCCGCCTTCCTCCGCCAGGCCCCCGCGACCTACGCTCACTGGTCCCCGGTGGAACAGGCTCACGCGACGATCGGCTCGGTCAGCCTCGCGGCGGCCAGCGCATGGTTCACCGGCATCCCCGCCGACGCGGTCGAGCAGGTGCGTGCCGCGCGGATTCCGCCGACGCTCGTGATCGGCGGCGACCGCGACTATCTGACCGGAGTGCAGCCCGTCCGCGACTACGCCGCGGCGCTGGGCGCGGAGGTCGCCTTCATCCCGGACTGTGGTCACTACCCCTGGGTCGAGCAGCCCGCCGCGTTCCGCACCGTGATGCGCTCCTGGCTCTCGTCCGCCGACGTCCTCTGACACCCGAACCGCGATGATCGGGCAGAAATGCTGCTCCCGAGGCTCACGAAGCTGCGTTTCTGACCGATCCCGGCGGGATTGAACGAAGACGGGGCAGGGCAGGATGGGTCCATGATCCGCGCCGTGCTCTTCGACCTCGACGGGGTCGTGCGCCACTTCGACCACGACGCCGACCTCGAACGCCGACACGGCCTCGACGATGGCGACATCGCGCGCGCCGAATGGATCGCGCGCATCGCCAAGGAGAGCGGGAGCTAGAGTCTCAGGCATGCCCCGACCGACACTGCTCGCCGTCTCGCACGGGACCGCGGATGCCGACGGCTCGGCCGCGATCGCCGCCCTCGTCGCCGAGGTGCGCGCGGCGCTGCCCGACGTCGAGGTGCGGGAGGCGTTCGTCGACGTGCAGGAACCCGATGCGGCCGACCTCGCCCCCGCGATCGGCGGTCAGCTCGTCATCGTGCCGCTGCTGCTGTCGAGCGGCTTCCACGTGCACCATGATCTGCACGGCATCGCGGCGAAGCGGGAGGATGCCGTCGTCGCCGACCCCCTAGGACCAGACGCTCGGCTCGCCGACGTGCTCGCGGAGCATCTCGCGGCGACCGCCGACGCGGCCGCGGACGGCCCCGTGGTCCTGGCCGTCGCCGGATCCCGCGACCCCCGTTCGCTCACGGATGCCGAGGGCATGGCATCCCTGCTCGCCGAACGGCTGGGTCGCGACGTCGCGCTCGCCTACCTCGCCGCGCGTGAACCCGATCTGCCGACCGCGCTGCGCGAGCATCCGGACTCCCCCGTGGCGACCTTCCTCCTCGCCCGCGGCTACTTCTACGATCTGGCCGTGCAGCAGGGCGACGGCCGCGCCCTCAGCCTCCCTCTGCTCGACGGCGGGCCCGTGCCGCAGCCGCTCGTCGATCTGGTGGTCGCGCGCTACGAGGACGCCGCCGCCCGCCTCTGAGCACCGCCGCCGTCATCCGCCGACCGCACAGCACAGAACGTCGCCCCGCACCAGACCCTGCGGGCATATTCCGTGCTGCATGACGCTGTGTGACGATCCTTGACGTCACATGTCGTCCAAGGTTCTTGAACACCGTCCAACTCCCTACCGTGATGCGAAGCCATCCCAGGGAGCCGTTCATGACCATCCAGCAGCCGACGCCGATCCGTGGTGCCCGCACGCGCACCACGAGGACTCCGACCAAACCCCACGGTCAGTGGGCGGTCGACGGCACGGAGCCGCTGAACGCGAACGAGGAGTGGAAGCTCGCCGACGACGGCCTGAACGTCCGCGAGCGCATCGAGAACGTCTACGCGCAGGGCGGGTTCGCGAGCATCGACCCGACCGACCTGCACGGGCGCTTCCGCTGGTGGGGCCTGTACACGCAGCGCAAGCCCGGCATCGACGGCGGCCGCACGGCCCAGCTCGAGCCGCATGAGCTCGAGGACGAGTACTTCATGCTGCGCGTCCGCATCGACGGCGGGCAGCTCACCACCCATCAGCTGCGCGTGATCGGCGAGATCTCCACCGAGTTCGCCCGCGACAGCGCCGACCTCACCGACCGTCAGAACGTGCAGCTGCACTGGGTCCAGGTCGAGGACGTGCCCGAGATCTGGCGCCGTCTCGAAGAGGTCGGGCTCAGCACGACCGAGGCGTGCGGCGATGTGCCGCGCGTGATCCTGGGCTCTCCCGTCGCCGGCATCGCCGCGGACGAGATCATCGACCCCACCCCGCAGATCCTGGAGATCGCGGAGCGCTTCGTGGGCGACCAGTCGCTCGCCAACCTCCCCCGCAAGTACAAGACCGCCATCACCGGCCACCCGAGCCAGGACGTGGTGCACGAGATCAACGACTGCGCGTTCGTCGCGGTCGAGCATCCTGAACTCGGCATCGGCTACGACATCTGGGTCGGCGGCGCGCTCTCGGTGGTGCCGCGGCTCGGCGAGCGCCTCGGCGCGTTCGTGGCCCCCGAGCGGGTCGCCGAGGTGTGGCACGGGGTCACGCAGATCTTCCGCGACTACGGCTACCGCCGCCTGCGCAACAAGGCCCGCCTGAAGTTCCTGCTCGCCGACTGGGGAGTCGAGAGGTTCCGCGAGGTGCTGGAGACCGAGTACCTCGACGCTCCCCTCCCCGACGGGCCGGCCGCCCCCAAGCCCACGACGATCGGCGACCACGTCGGCATCCACCGTCAGAAGGACGGACGCTTCTACGTCGGCGCCGCTCCCCTCGTCGGCCGCGTCTCCGGCAGCACGCTGACGGCCCTCGCCGACCTCGCGGAGCAGCACGGATCGCAGCGCATCCGCACCACCCCGCATCAGAAGCTGCTGGTGCTCGACGTGCCGGAGGACGGGGTCGAGAGCCTCGTCGCCGGCCTCGACGCCCTCGGGCTCTCGGCCAGGCCCAGCCTGTTCCGCCGCGGCACCATCGCGTGCACGGGCATCGAGTACTGCAAGCTCGCGATCGTGGAGACCAAGGCGAACGCGGCCGACGCGATCCGTCAGCTGGAGGAGCGCCTCGGTGCGCTCGAGCCGGAGATCGGCCGCCCGATCACGCTGCACGTGAACGGCTGCCCGAACTCGTGCGCCCGCATCCAGATCGCCGACATCGGGCTCAAGGGCCAGCTGGTGTCGATCGACGGAGAGCAGGTCCCCGGCTACCAGGTGCACCTGGGCGGCGGACTCGCGGGCGTCGACCGCGAGGAGGCCGGTCTCGGCCGCACCGTGCGCGGCCTCAAGGTCGCCGCTGACGGCATCGCCGACTACGCCGAGCGGGTGATCCGCCGCTACCTCGCCGACCGCGAGGGGGCCGAGAGCTTCGCGCAGTGGGCGCACAGGGCCGACGAGGAGGCGCTGCAGTGAGCACTCCGGTCGTCATCCGCTCCGCGCGACCTCCCCGGCGTTCGGTCGACGAGCTGCGCGCCCTCGCCGAGCGCGGGGCGGCCGAGCTGCGCAGTCGGCAGCCCGACGAGGCGACGCCGGCGGATGTCGTCGCCTGGATCGCCGAGAACTTCGACGTCTCGCAGGCGGCCGTCGCCTGCTCGATGGCGGATGCCGCGCTGCCGCACCTCGTCGCGCAGGGCCTCCCCGGTGTCGACGTGCTGTTCCTCGACACGGGCTACCACTTCGCCGAGACCACGTTCACGCGCAACGAGGTGGAGCGCGAGCTCGACGTGCGCATCGTCGACGTGAAGCCGGAGCAGAACGTGCGCGAGCAGGATGCCGAGTTCGGCGCGAACCTGTTCGAGCGCGACCCTGGCCTGTGCTGCGCGCGGCGCAAGGTCGAGCCGCTGCAGCGCTCGCTCGGCGAGTACGAGGTGTGGTTCACCGGTGTGCGCCGCGAGGAGGCGCCGACGCGCGCCGAGACCCCGCTGATCGTGTGGGACGAGCGCAACGGACTCGTGAAGGTCAACCCGGTCGCCGCGTGGAGCTTCGACGACCTCATCGACTACGCCACCGTGAACGCGGTGCCGGTGAACCCCCTGATCGCGAACGGCTACCCGTCGATCGGCTGCGCGCCGTGCACGAAACCCGTCGCCGCCGGCGAGGACCCGCGCTCCGGCCGCTGGGCCGGGCTCTCCAAGACAGAATGCGGACTCCACCTATGAGCGAGACACCTCGTCAGACCTCGTTCGTTGAGCGAGCGCAGCGAGACGAAACGCCAAGCCCGACGCGTTTCGTCTCGTCGCTGCGCTCCTCGCTCAACGACCAGGAGGTCCCGACATCACTGTCGGCCCTCGACCTGCTCGAGGCGGAGGGCATCCACATCATCCGCGAGGTCGTCGCCGAGTTCGAGCGCCCCGTGCTGCTGTTCTCGGGCGGCAAGGACTCCGTCGTGGTGCTGCACCTCGCGGCGAAGGCCTTCGCACCGGGCAAGGTGCCGTTCCCCGTGCTGCACGTCGACACCGGTCACAACTTCCCCGAGGTGATCGCCTTCCGCGATGAGACGGTCGCACGCCTCGGCATCGACCTCGAGGTCGCGCGCGTGCAGGACTACATCGACGACGGCCGCCTGGCCGAGCGCCCCGACGGCACCCGCAACCCGCTGCAGACGCAGCCGCTGCTCGACGCGATCGCCGCGGGAAAGCACGATGCCGTGTTCGGCGGCGCCCGCCGCGACGAGGACAAGGCGCGGGCGAAGGAGCGCATCATCTCGCTCCGCGACGAGTTCGGCCAGTGGGACCCGCGCAACCAGCGCCCCGAGCTGTGGAGCCTGTACAACGGACGCCACCTCCCCGGCCAGCACGTGCGCGCCTTCCCGATCTCGAACTGGACCGAGACCGACATCTGGAACTACATCGAGCGCGAGGGCATCGCCCTCCCTCCCCTGTACTACGCGCACGAGCGCGAGGTCTTCCGTCGCGACGGCATGTGGTGGGCCGTGGGCGAGTTCTCGCAGCCGCGCACCGGCGAAGACGTCGTGCGCCGCACGGTGCGCTACCGCACGGTCGGCGACATGAGCTGCACGGGTGCGGTGGAGTCGGATGCCGCCGACACGGCATCCGTCGTCGCCGAGGTGCAGCGCTCCACCCTCACCGAGCGCGGAGCGACCCGTGCCGACGACCGGATCAGCGAGGCCGCCATGGAGGATCGCAAGAAGGACGGGTACTTCTGATGACCGCTGTGACCGCAGAGCAGACCCTCTTCCGCTTCGCGACGGCCGGCTCCGTCGACGACGGCAAGTCCACGCTCGTCGGCCGACTGCTGCACGACGCGAAGGCGATCCTCGCCGACCAGCTGGAGCAGGTCGCCGCCACCAGTCGTCAGCGCGGCTTCGCGCACGGCGACTTCGACTTCGCGCTCCTCACCGACGGGCTGCGCGCCGAGCGCGAGCAGGGCATCACGATCGACGTCGCCTACCGCTACTTCGCGACCGATCGGCGCAGTTTCATCCTCGCCGACTGCCCCGGCCACGTGCAGTACACGCGCAACATGGTCACGGGCTCCGCCACCGCGGATGCCGTGATCGTGCTGGTCGACGCCCGCAAGGGCATCGTGGAGCAGACCCGCCGTCACCTCGCCGTCGTCTCGCTGCTGCGCGTGGCCCACGTCGTCATCGCGGTGAACAAGATCGACCTCACCGGCTTCGACGAGAACGTCTTCGTGGAGATCGAGATCGAGGCGGCCAGGGTCGCCGAGCAGCTGGGCCTCACCGGCATCCACGTGCTGCCGGTGTCGGCGCTCGAAGGCGACAACATCGTCGACAGGTCGGAGCGCACGCCCTGGTATCAGGGGCCGACGCTGATCGAGCTGCTGGAGACCCTCCCGACCATCGACGAGTCGGAGGCCGCGGCTTCGGACTTCCGCCTTCCCGTGCAGCTGGTGCTGCGCCCCCAGGGCGGCCTCTCGCCGACCGTGAGCGCCGATGACGCCGAGCACTTCCGGGACTTCCGCGGATTCGCCGGCCGCATCTCCGCGGGCTCCGTGCGCGTGGGCGACGTCGTGGAGGTGTTCCCCGGCGGGCACGCCACCACGGTCACCGGCATCCACGTCGCGGGGGCGGAGGCGGATGCCGCGACGGCTCCGCAGTCGGTCACGCTGACGCTCGCCGATGAGCTGGACGCCGCGCGGGGCGCCGTGATCGCGGCATCCGGCACCGTTCCCGCCGGGCGCCGCGAGGCGGTCGTCGAGCTCTTCCAGCTCGATCCGCGCACGATCACCGCGGGCACCAGGGTGCTGGTCAAGCACGGCACCCTGACCGTGCAGGCGCTCGTGTCCGAGGTCATCGACCGCCGCGACCTCGACACGCTTGGCCACCTCGACGCCGACGCGCTCGCGGTCAACGAGATCGGCCGCGTGCGTCTGCGCTTCGCCGCCGACCTCCCCCTCGAACCGTACGAGCAGAGCCGCTCCGGCGGCTCCCTCGTGCTCATCCACCCCGCCGACGGCGCGACGCTGGCCGCAGCGACCGTCGTCGGGGACTGACCCGCACCACCCCACCACTCGCTAAGGAGGCGACACCGTGAAGATCACCCGCAGGACCACCGCACTCACAGCCCTTGGACTCGCTGCCATGATGCTGGCCGGCTGCGCCTCGGCATCCGCCGCGCCGAGCGCGTCAGACGCCGCGAAGGACGACCTCTCCGAGGTGCGTCTGGGCTACTTCGCCAACGTCACGCACGCGCCGGCGCTGGTCGGGCTCTCCGAAGGGCTGTTCCAGGATGCTCTCGGCGACGTCGACGTGAAGACGGAGGTCTTCAACGCCGGACCGGCCGCGATCGAGGCCCTCTCGGCCGGGGCGATCGACGCCACCTACATCGGGCCCAACCCGGCGATCAACACCTTCATCCAGTCGGGCGGCGAGTCGGCGAACATCATCGCCGGAGCGACCTCCGGCGGTGCGGCGCTGGTCGTGCGCGACGGCATCGACAAGCCGGAGGACCTCAAGGGCGCGAACATCGCGACGCCCCAGCTCGGCAACACGCAGGACGTGGCGCTGCGCAGCTGGCTCGCCGAGGAGGGCTTCGAGACCTCGACCTCCGGCGGGGGCGACGTCGCCATCACGCCCACCGAGAACGCGCAGACGCTGACGCTGTTCCAGGACGGGCAGCTCGACGGCGCCTGGCTCCCCGAGCCGTGGGTGTCGCGACTGGTCGTCGAGGCCGGAGCGCACGTGCTCGTCGACGAGGCCGACCTCTGGCCCGACGGCGCGTTCCCGACCACGGTGCTGCTCGTGCGCAAGGACTTCGCCGAGGAGCACCCGAAGATCGTCGAGGAGCTGCTGGAGGGGCACATCGCCGCGGTGCAGTGGCTCGACGAGCACGCCGACGAGGCCCCGGCCGTCATCAACGACGCCCTGGAGAAGGCGACGGGCAAGAAGCTCTCCGATGAGGTGCTGGCCCGCGCACTCGAGAACGTCACGTTCACGGTCGACCCGCACGCCGAGACCTTCACGAAGCTCGTGGAGAACGGGCTGGCCGCCGGCACGCAGAAGAAGGGCTCGATCGACGGGCTGTTCGATCTGACGCCGCTGAACGCGCTCCTGAAGAAGGCCGGCGAGGACACCGTCTCGGCCGCAGGACTCGGGGAGGACTGATGAGCGCGCCCGCGGGGCCCTTCGGCGGGCTCAGGGACCTTCCCCTGCCAGCATCCGCGACCAGGCTGACGCCCAGCTTCGACGGCGTCACCCCCCTGGCCGCGCCTGCGCCCTCCGTCGACCCCGCGGTGCGCCTCTCGCACGTCACCAAGCGCTACGGCTCGGGGCCGGTCGTCCTCGATGACGTCTCCCTCGACATCGCCCCCGGAGAGTTCATCTGCCTGCTCGGAGCCTCCGGCTGCGGCAAGTCGACGCTGCTCAACCTCGTCGCGGGGCTCGAGCCCGTCACCAGCGGCGGGATCGAGACCCCCGACGGGGGCGCGGCCGTGATGTTCCAGGAGTCCGCGCTGATGCCGTGGCTCACCGCCCGTCAGAACGTCGAGCTCGCGCTGCGACTGCGCGGCGTGCCCCGAGGCGACCGACGCGCGGAGGCCGAGCGTCTGCTCGGCACCGTCAACCTCGCCGAGGCCGCCGACAAGCGGCCGCACGAGCTCTCCGGCGGCATGCGCCAGCGCGTCGCCCTCGCCCGCGCCCTCGCGCAGGATCGCGCCGTGCTGCTCATGGACGAGCCCTTCGCCGCCCTCGACGCCATCACCCGCGACCTGCTGCACGAGGAGCTCGAGCGCGTGTGGCGGGCCACCGGCCGCACGATCGTGTTCGTCACGCACAACGTGCGAGAGGCCGCTCGACTGGGCCAGCGGGTCATCCTGCTCTCCAGCCGCCCAGGTCGCATCGCCGGCGAGTGGCGCATCGCGAACACCTCGGGGCGCCGCATCGAGTCGCCCGAGGTCGCCGCCCTCGCCACCGAGATCACCGCCGAGCTGCGGAAGGAGATCGCCCGCAATGCCTCATGAGACCACCGTCTTCCGCCCGGCGGACGACACCGCGAGCGGCGATGCGTACGGCGACCTGCGCACACTGTCGACCGGCCTCGACCGCCTGCAGTCCGACGAGGTGCAGCGCACACCGCGGTGGCGCGACGTGCTCGCCAAGACGCTGCCTCCGGTCACGCTGCTCGTCGTGCTGCTCGCCGTCTGGCAGCTCTACGTCGTCATCGCGAACCCCCGCCCCGACAAGGCTCCGAGCCCGCTCGCCGTCGCCTCGGCGCTCGGCGACGCGTGGGAGTCGGGTCGCCTGCAGGAGGCGGTGCTCACGAGCCTCGAACGCGGCGTCATCGGCTTCCTCATCGCGATCGTGGGCGGCACCGCTCTCGGGATGCTGCTCGCCGAGTGGAAGCTGCTGCGTCGCGCCGCCGGCCCGCTCATCTCGGGACTCACCGTGCTGCCCTCCGTAGCCTGGGTGCCCGCCGCGATCATCTGGTTCGGCCTGACCGACGGCACCGCGTACTTCGTGATCCTGATGGGGGCGATCCCCTCGATCGTGAACGGGCTGCTCTCCGGCATCGACCAGGTGCCGCCGCAGCTGCGTCGCGTCGGCATCGTGCTCGGTGCGAGCCGCTGGCAGCTGGCGACCGCGGTGACGCTCCCCGCCGCCCTGCCCGGGTACTTCGCGGGCCTCAAGCAGGGGTGGGCGTTCTCGTGGCGCTCCCTGATGGCGGCCGAGATCATCACGATGGGCGGGTCGATGGGATTCGGGCTGGGCACGATGCTCAACCAGTCGCGCGAGCTCGCCGACCTCGCGAGCGTGCTCGGCACGATCCTCCTCATCCTCGCGATCGGCATCGTCATCGAGCTGGTCCTGTTCGCCCCGCTCGAGCGCCGGATGCTGCGCAATCGCGGACTGCTCCTCGGAGGTGCACGATGACCGGAAGAGTGACCCTCGTCGGGGCGGGACCGGGAGACGCCGGTCTGCTCACGCTCCGCGGACTGCGGGCGCTGCAGGATGCCGACGTCATCGTCGCCGACCGCCTCGGCGCGCGGCAGGTGCTGCAGCAGCTCGCGGAGGAGGGCGTCGTGCTGACGGCGGAGGTCGTCGACGTCGGCAAGCTCCCCGGCCACCACCCGGTGCCCCAGGACGGCATCAACGAGCTCCTCGTCTCCCTGGCCCGCGAGGGTCGGGACGTCGTGCGCCTGAAGGGCGGCGATCCGTTCGTCTTCGGCCGAGGCCGTGAGGAGCAGCTTTTCTGCGAGGAGGCCGGCGTCACGGTCGAGGTCGTGCCCGGCGTCACCAGCGCCGTCTCGGTGCCCGCCGTCGCCGGCATCCCGCTCACCCACCGCGGCCTGGCGGCCTCGTTCACCGTGGTCAGCGCGCACGACCAGATCGAGCGCATCCCCGGCGGCTCCGACCACACGGTCGTGCTGCTGATGGGGGTGAACACGCTGGGGCACTCCGCCCACGTCCTCGCCGCCGGCGCCCGCGGCGACGACTGCCCCGTCGCGATCATCGAAGACGGCTTCGGTGAGAGCCAACGCATCACGATCGGCACACTCGGGACGATCGCCTCGCTCGCGGCCTCCCGCCAGGTGCGCTCCCCCGCCGTGATCGTGGTGGGAGACGTCGTGCGGCTGAGCCCGCACGCCGCGGCATCCGTGACCATCTCCTCGCAGCCCCCCAGGACCCACTGGAGCGATGCCCTCATCGCGGGGCTCGCCGTCGACACCGGACTCGTCCAGGCCGTCGAGACCTCCCTCAACCGCTGACCGCGCCCGCACCCGCACCCGCACCCGCACCCGCACCGAAAGATCCGCCATGTCATCGACCCCCGTCTCCTCGTCTTCGCCGCGTCCGCTGGCCCTGCGCGTCGCGATCGTCGGCGCCGGCCCCGCGGGCATCTACGCGGGCAACCTCCTCGCGAACGCCGTCGCCGAGCGCTCCGGCCGCGTGGAGATCGACCTGTTCGAGTCGCTCCCCGCGCCCTACGGCCTCATCCGCTACGGCGTCGCCCCCGACCACCCGCGCATCAAGGGCATCGTGAACTCGCTGCACGAGATGCTCGACGCGTTCCCCGTCGTCGCCGACGGGGACCCCGCGCCCACCCGGCGCACGATCCGCTTCATCGGCAACGTGGAGGTCGGCCGCGACGTCTCCCTCGACGATCTCCGCGAGCGCTACCACGCGGTCATCCTCGCGACCGGGGCGATCCGTGATGCGGCCCTCGACATCCCCGGCGTCGAGCTCCCCGGCTCCTACGGCGCCGCCGACTTCGTGGCGTGGTTCGACGGCCACCCCGATGTCGCGCGCACCTGGCCTCTCGACGCGTCGTCTGTGGCGGTGATCGGCAACGGCAACGTCGCACTCGACGTCGCCCGGGTTCTCGCGAAGCACGCCGTGGACCTCCGCACGACCGAGGTGCCCGACAACGTCCTGGCGGGTCTGGAGTCCTCCGCGGTCACCGACGTGCACGTGTTCGGACGCCGCGGCCCCGCCGACATCAAGTTCACGCCCATCGAACTGCGGGAGCTCGGCGAGGTGCGCGACGTCGACATCGTGCTGCACGACGAGGACTTCGACGGCGTCGACCCGGCAGCCGCGACGAACAACCAGCTCAAGGTCATGCTGCGCACGCTGAACGGCTGGCGTGACCGCCCGGCGGGCACGGCATCCCGCCGACTGCACCTGCACTTCTGGCACGCCCCCGTCGCGATCGAGGGCGACGGGCGGGTCGAGAGCATCCGCTTCGAGCGGACGCGCGCGGATGCCGATGGCGCCCTCGTGCGCACCGGGGAGTTCCGCGACTACGCCGTGCAGGCCGTGTACCGCGCGGTCGGGTACTACGGCACCCGTGTGGTCGATGCGCCGTTCGACGAGGCGCGCGGCGTGGTGCCGAACGACGGCGGCCGTGTGGCCGACGAGCCCGGCCTGTACGCGACCGGCTGGATCAAGCGCGGCCCCGTCGGCCTCATCGGGCACACGAAGTCCGACGCGCTGGAGACGATCACGCACCTCGTGGCGGACGCGGAGGCCGGGCTGCTCGCAGACCCCGCCTCCGACGAGGACGTGCTCGACGTGCTCGACGCGGACGGCGCCGAGTACACGACCTGGGACGGCTGGCTGGCCCTCGACGCCCACGAGCGTCGCCTCGGCGAGACGCACCGGCACGCCCGCGAGCGGGTGAAGGTCGTGCCCCGCGACGAGCAGGTCGCGGTGTCCCGCGACGGCGCTCTCGTCCGATGACCTACGTCATCGCGCTCCCCTGCGTCGATGTGAAGGATCGCGCCTGCATCGACGAGTGCCCCGTCGACTGCATCTACGAGGGAGAGCGCTCCCTCTACATCCACCCCGACGAGTGCGTCGACTGCGGCGCCTGCGAGCCGGTGTGCCCCGTGGAGGCGATCTACTACGAGGACGACCTGCCCGAGGAGTGGCAGGATTACTACAAGGCGAATGTGGAGTTCTTCGATGAGCTCGGCTCGCCCGGCGGCGCCGCCAAGGTCGGCGTCTCCGCGTTCGACCACCCGGTGGTCGCCGCCCTTCCCCCACAGGAGGGTGCGCATGGCTGAGACGGCTCCGTACGACGTGCTGATCATCGGCGGGGGCCCTGCGGGCCTCTCCGCCGCCCTCAACCTGGGCCGATCCCTGGTGCGGGTGCTCGTCGTGGATGCCGATCGCCCGCGGAACGCGGCGACGTTGAACTCGCACGGCTTCCTGACCCGCGACGGCGTGCCCCCGCACGAGCTGCGCAAGCTCGCCCGGGCGGAGCTCGCCGCCTACCCGAATGTCGAGATCCGCTCCCGCGTGCGCGTCGCCTCGCTGACGCAGACGGACGACGGGTTCGCCGCGGGGATCGGCCGCACGGCGGCCACGGAGACGGTCCGCACGCGCGCCGTGCTGCTCGCCACCGGCCTGCGCGAGACGCTGCCGGAGGTGCCGAACCTGCGGGGTTTCTACGGCATGAGCCTGTTCAGCTGCGCGGCCTGCGACGCGTGGGAGCTGCGCGGTCGACGTCTCGCGCTCATCGGGGAGTCCGCCGACCTCGCCGATCGCGCACGGCTGATCGCCCGCTGGACCGAGAGCCTCACGGTCTTCACGAACGGCTCCGACGCCGTCACGACGACGGAGGAGGCCGAGCTCGCTGCTGCAGGGATCGCCGTGCTGCGGCATCCGATCACCGAGCTCGTGGGTGAACGGGGCAGGCTCGAGGCGATCCGTCTCGACGGCGGTCAGGTGATCAGGGTCGGCGGCGGGTTCGTGCGGCCGGCGTGGGAGACCGACCTCTCGTTCCTCGACGGCTTCACCGCGGCGGTCGACGGGCACGGGCACCTCGTCACCGACCGCTCAGGGCGCACCGATGTGCCCGGCCTCTACGCCGCGGGGGATGCCGCCGCCCCCGGACCCCAGCAGCTCATCGTCGCGGCCGGCGCCGGAGCCCGCGTCGCGGCCGTGATCGTGCACGACGCCGTGGGCGTCGCCACAGCGCACTGACCTCCCGCGCCTCTCGCCTCGGGGCTAGGCTGACCGGCATGACGCGTACATCGGGGGGCCGTCTCGCCGCGGCGATCATCGTCGGAGTCGTCGCGCTGCCGCTGAGCGGCTGCCTCTACGCGCAGATCCCCGCGGATCCGCCGGTGGTCGAGGGGCCGACGAGCACCCCGGTTCCCTCCGACGAGCCCGCAGAAGACGGCATCCCCGCGACGATGTCGTTCGCCGACGGCGCCGATCTGCCGTCGACCGCGTACATCCAGTGGGGCGACGGACTCATGTTCGACGACGGCTGGAAGTCGGTCGCCCCCGACGACGGCAACGGCGGATGGACGGACGGCACGGTCGACGACACCTGCACGGCGCGGTTCTGGCAGGGGCTCGCATCCGATGTGGACATGACGCCGGGCGACGACGAGGTCAGTTCGGACGCGGTGCTCGCGCAGGTCGTCGGCGGCACGACCTCGGCATCCGTGACGCTGCTCGCGACGACCGTGCAGCTCGGGTACCAGACCGGCGGCACGCCGCTGGTCGATGCGCGTCAGCTGACCGGGACGCGCGACGGGCACGACTGGTCGGTCACGGCGCGCGCGTTCACGGCAACGGGGGCCGGCGTCTTCGTGATCGTCGACTGCGTGGGCGGCGACGTGGGCGCGGTCTTCGACGAGATCGTCGAGAAGAACGCGATCATCATCACCCCGTGACGGGCGAGGTCACTTGCCTCCGGGCGGACCCACGAGCAGCAGGATGACGTAGAGCGCCACGACCGCGATCGCGATCAGCCCGCCCAGCACCCACGGACGCCGCAGGAACCAGCGCATCAGCCGGTCGATCCAGTGCCGGTCGCGCGGGTCCTCGCCCTCCTCCAGCCGCCAGGCGCCGGCGAGGCGCCCCGTGCGGTGCAGCCAGATCTCCATCGGGATCGTCGCGTAGGGCACGATCGCGCTGGCGACGGCGAGCACGGCGACGCCCGCGTGCCAGCGGTTGTTCAGCGCCACGAGGATCGCGGTCGCTCCGTAGGCGAGGAACACGAACCCGTGGATGCCGCCGCCGATCGTGACGACGATCCCCGGAGCGCCGGCCGCCCGCGCGATGAGGGCCGAGATGAGGAGCGTCCAGGTGATCGCCTCGGCGATGGCCAGGACGCGGTACAGGCGGGAGGGCTCGGTGAACACAGTGCTCCTAGGAATCGGGTACTCCCCACGCTAGGCGGCTCCGCGGCATCCGTGATCCATCGAATGGTTGAGTCGTGCTCGCTCGGATGCGCGGTTCGACCGCTCAGGACTGGGGGAGGTCGGCCATGAAGGCGTTCAGGATCTCGGCGACGCGCGCGTGCATCTCCTCGTCCGTGATCGTCGGCTGCCCGTCGCCGTCCTGGGGACCGTAGTCGCCGAACGACGCGTGGGACGCACCCTCGATCTGGACCATCTCGGCATCACCGGGGAGCAGGGCCCTGGCCGCCTCGATCTTCTCCGGCGTCGACAGTCCGTCCTCGCTCCCCGAGATGCTCAGCACGGCGAGATCGGTGTCGGAGAGGTCGTTCGAGCAGTACGAGCCGAACAGCACGAGGGCCTCCGCATCGGCGGCCAGCTGGCACGCGCGCACGCCGCCCAGCGAGTGCCCGCCGACGGCCCAGTCGTCGATGTCGGGGGCGGCAGAGGTGAAGGAGTCGAGTCCACGCAGGTCGAAGAAGGCGAGGTTCAGCCACGGGCGGGTGATCACCACGGTGACGCCCTCCTCGGCGAGGCTCTGCAGGATCGGGGCGTACGCCCACGGATCCACCTTCGCCCCGGGGATGAAGACCAGGCCCAGCTCGGAATCGCCGTCTGCGGGCGTGAGAACGATGCCCTGCTCGGCGTCCTCGACGTGGATCGCCGGGTTCTCGCGAACGCTCGCCAGCGGGGCCTTCTCGGCGGGCATCACCCCGATCTGGCTCCAGCCGACGACGCCGACGATCCCGAGCACGACGACGGCGACGACACCCCAGACGATCACTTTCAGGACACGACGGCCACGCTTCCTCTTCACGAGATCAACGTTAGAGCCCGCGGAGGGGAACGCCCCCAGGAGGTGCTGCCCGTCACATTCGCGTCTCCGCGGAATACCCCGGCGCTCCCCGACGTTGCCGAAGGCATGGTGACCGTCGACTCCGAAGCCCTCTCGCAGGTTCTCGGCGCCGTCGACCTCCGCGTGGGCGTCGGTCGACGCCGGATCCTGGATGCCGGTGCGCTGCTTCCGCTCGCGCCGGGTGCGGCGACGCTCGTCTACATCGCCCACGGCGCCGTGCACGGCATCCCTCCGCTGGACTCCGGGTGCCGACTGGACGTCGACCGCTCCTCGCACCTCATCGCCGTCGACATCCCCGGCCCGCGCGCCGTGCTGACAGCCGGCGACGCCTTCCTCACGGTGGGGCGCACCGCGCTCGCTCTCGAGGCTGACGCCGAGACCACGCTGGTGGTCGTCGATCTCGAATGGGCCGACTCGGCGTCGACGCTCGACGCCGTGCTGCCCGACTACATCACCGTCACCGGATTCGACGTGCTCGAACCTGCGGCTGCGGCGCTGGCCGCCAGCATGGGCCCGACCGACCCGGCCGCCTGCGCGGTGCGCCAGGGTGATCCGCTGATCTGCCGCATGATGGCGACGACGGTGCTGCTGTCGGTCATCCGCGCCTGGGCGGCGAACGGCTGCGCCCCCGAGGGGTGGCCGTCGGTCTCGAAGGATCCGTTCCTCGACCGCGTCGTCGAGGCGATCCACGAGGAGCCCGGTCGCGAGTGGACCGTCGAACGCCTCGCCGGCGTCGGCGCCATGTCGCGCTCCGCGTTCGCGGAGCGGTTCCGCAGCGCGATCGGCCGCTCCCCCGCCGACTACGTCACCGAGGTGCGCGTCGACGCGGCGAAGCGGATGCTGGAGGCGGGGCGTTCCGTCTCGGAGACCTCCCGCGAGCTGGGCTACGCCTCCGATGAGGGGTTCAGCCGCGCCTTCCGCCGCCGCACCGGCCTGACCCCGAGCGCCTGGCGCACGGCATCCCGCCTCCCCGTCTCGGCTTAGCCCCGCACCTCGCCCCTGCAGCCGCTTCTTCCGGGCACAACTTCGGACCTCCCCCGGGCACAACTTCGGACCCGATCAGGCGACACGCCGCCAGGACGACGCGACACGCCGCCGCCGGCATCCCTGCTCCGAAGTTGTGCCCGCAGCCCCGCTCCGAAGCTGTGCCCGGCGTACCTGCTCCGAAGCTGTGCTCACGGGGGACTGCAGACGGAGGGTGTCACAGACTCCGACGCCGTGCCAGGGAGCCGCGGCTACGCGACGGCGATGCGTGGAGCCCGGGCCCGGTTCGATGCGCCGAAGAGCGCCGCGCCGAGCAGCAACGACACCGCGCCGACCACGTAGACGAGCTCGATGCTCAGCGTGTCGACGAGGAGTCCGCCCACACCGGCCGCGATCGTGATCGCCGCCTGGAAGCCCACGACGACGAGGCTGCCGCCTGCTTCGAGGCGATCCGGCATCCGGTGTCCGACCCAGGTGTTCGCGACGATCAGCCAGGACGAGAAGAAGAAGCCCCACACGAGCACGACGATCGCGACGCCGACGATCGACCCCGAGAAGACGATCATCGAGATCACGGCGACCGCGATCACCACGGGCGCGAAGACCGCGAAGAACGCGAAGGTGCGGTCGATCACGAGTCCGATGGCGATGTTGCCCGCCAGGCCGCCGAGGCCGAACAGCGCGAGGAGCACGACGATCGTGGAGGCGTCGACCTCGGGGATGCGCTCGAGCGCGAGACGCACGTACGTGTAGGCGAGGAAGTGCCCGAGCACGACGAAGATGTGACCGGCCATGCCGAGGCCGATGCCGGGGCGACGCAGCGTGTCGACGAGGAGGCGGATGCTGGAGGCCTGAGCCGCGGGCACCGAGGGGAGCGTGAACCGCAGCGCGACCGCGAGCACCACCATCAGCGCGCTGGCGATGCCGAACACCATGCGCCAGTCGACGAGCTCGGAGAGCATGACGCCGAGCGGAACCCCGGCGACCGTGGCGAGCGAGACGCCGGCCGACGTGAACATGACTCCGCGTCCGAGCCGGTCGGGGCCGGCGAGGGTCGCGGCGACCGTGATCGACATCGACCAGAACGCGCTGATGGCGGCGCCCAGCAGGAACCGCGCCGCCAGCACGATGACGAGGTTCGGCGCGAACGCCACGATGAGGTTCGACACGGCCGCGGCGAGCGCCATCCACACGAGCAGCGATCGTCGGTCGAGACGAGGGAAGATGAGGCCGATGGTCGGCGCCACCACGAGACCGACGAGCGCGGTCACCGTCACGGTCTGCCCGGCCTGCCCCGGGGTGACCCCCAGCGCGTCGGCCATCTCGGTGAGGACGCCGTTGGGCAGGAACTCCGCCGTCACCAGCAGGAACCCCATCAGCATCAGCACGATGAGCCCGCCGTAGCGCATGCGCTCGACGGGGGCGGAGCCGATGGTGGGAACAGGGGCGGTCGTCGTCATGGTTCCACCCTCGCAGGCTCCGGATGCCGTCGCCCGACGTCGCGTCCACGGCATCCGACCATTCGTCCGGGGCCGTCCGGGGCCTGTCGGGATCGGGAGCCTCCCAGGTCGGCCCTGCAGGGTGGTCGCATGCACAGGAGACGGCAGAACGGCGGATGGATGCTGACAGGAGCCGCGGTGGCCGCCGTGCTGGCGACGGCGCTGACGGGGTGCGCGCCGCAGCCGGGGCCCTCCGACTGGACGCTCGAACCGATCCCGTTCGGCGCCGAACGCGCCGACATCGCCTACGGCATGTCCCATCTGACGCCCGACGGCGACGGCGGCTTCTGGGCCGTGTCCTCCGGGTCCTGGCTGCACGTCGACGCCGAGGAGGAGACGGTCGCGAGGTTCAACGCTCCGCTCGACTCCCCCCTCTCGCGGATCACCGCGATGGCGACGCTCTCCCCGACCGAGCTCGTCGTGGTGCGCGACGAGGGCGCCCCCGTGCTCGCGGTTCTCGACACCTCGACCCTGAGCATGCGCGATCTGCCCGGCGAGGCGCCGAGCGGATCCGGCGGGCCCACGGACTTCGGCGACTTCGAGTTCGGCGACGTCGCCGTCCAGTCCGGTGCGGCGATCGTCATCCGCTACCGGGTGGGCGACGACGGCGCACTCGGCTACGAGGTGCTGCGGGTCTCTCTCGACGACGGCGCACGGACCCTGCTGCATTCCGAGCCGCTGGACTGGAGCGATGCGCCCGGATCATCGCCCGACCTTCCCCCCGTCGACGTCGACGTCGACGCGACGGGCGCCGTCCATCTCGCCACCCGCACTGCCAGGGTCGTCCTCGAACCCGACGGCGCCGAGAGGTCCCGGGCTGCGCAGAACGCGGAGCGCCCTCACGTCGCTGTCTCCGCCGACGGGACGGCCCTCTGGTGGGGCGGAGGCGCCCGCGACTCCGCCGAGCAGGGTGTGGTCGTCGGCGGCTCATCCGAGGCCCGCGCGAGCATCGAGGCGCGCTCGGGGTGCGCGGATGCACTGCTCCTGACCGACGCCGGCGGCGACGAGCGTCCGCTGCCGTTCCTGTGCGGGGCGAACGCCGCCGCGCGGGTCGGCGATTCCTGGGTCGTCGCGATCGGGGGCGAAGGCGACGGGGTGCTGGTCCGTCTCGTTCCGCCATCCCGGTCGTGACAACCGCCGCCGCCGAGGGTAAGCTCGACGGCGCACCGGGAAGAGCCCGGGAAGAACGAGCGAGAGGAGCCGAGAAGATGACGAACGTCTTTGTCGCGCCCCTCGCCGACATCCTTCCCTGAGGCCGCCGCCTGTGTGGCCTCCCCTTTCTGGAGCCACATACTGTGACCGATCCTCTCGCGTCCTTCGACGCACTCGAACTCTCCCTCACCTTCGCCGACGTCGAGCCCGGCGACGGGCAGCGCTGGACCACCTGGCCGACCACCATCCCCACGCAGCGCGGACCGCTGCCGTGGCCCTCCTGGATCGTGACGGATGCCGGCGCGCTCGACACCGAGCTCGGCATCCTCAAGACCGGCAAAGAGGCCGACGTGTTCCTGCTGGAGCGTGCCGTGCCCGACGACCCCGATCAGCGCACGCTGCTCGCGGCGAAACGGTACCGCGGCGAGGAGACCCGCAGCTTCCACCGCTCGGCGATGTACACGGAGGGTCGCGGCGTGCAGAACACGCGCGACGCCCGCGCGCTCGCCAAGAAGTCCTCCCACGGCCGTGAGGTCGCGGCATCCGCCTGGTCGATCGCCGAGTTCGACGCCCTGTGCCGGATGCACGAGCTCGGGGCGCCCGTGCCGTACCCGGTGCAGGTGAACGGCACCGAGATCCTGATGGAGTTCATCGGCGACGAGTCGGGCACGGCCGCGCCGCGGCTGGCGCAGGTGCGCTCCTCACGCGAGGATCTCACCGGCTTCTACGCGCAGATCGTGGAGATCATGCGGGTGTTCGCCGCGGCGGGCTTCGCGCACGGGGACCTGTCGGCGTACAACCTCCTCGTGCACGAGGGACGTGTGCGGGTGATCGACCTGCCGCAGATCGTCGACATCATCGCCAATCCGCAGGGCCTCGACCTGCTGCACCGCGACTGCGTCAACATCTGCGACTGGTTCGCCCGGCGCCGCGTGGACTGCGACGCCGAGGAGCTCTTCGCCGAGCTGCTCGCGGCATCCTTCGTGTGAGTACGCGGCCGGCGCCGCCCCGCGTCAGTCGCGCGCGAGTTGCGCCGCGAGCAGCGTCACCAGCTCGTACAGGACGTGGCTCGCGGCGATGCCGGTCATCTGCGCGTGGTCGTAGGCGGGCGACACCTCGACCACGTCCGCTCCCACGATGGTCGTCGCCGACAGGGCGCGGAGGATGCGCAGCAGCTCGCGGCTCGTGAGGCCGCCGGCCTCCGGAGTGCCGGTGCCGGGAGCGTGCGCGGGGTCGAGCACGTCGATGTCGATCGAGACGTAGAGGGGACGGTCGCCGATGCGCTGCAGGATGCGCTGGATGCCGGCTTCGACGCCGTGCTCCTCGATGTATTCGCTCGACACGATGGAGAAGCCCAGGCGCTCGTCGTCCTCGAGGTCCTGCTTGGAGTAGAGCGGACCGCGGGTGCCGACGTGGCAGCTCGCGGTGAGGTCGATCAGGCCCTCCTCGCTCGCGCGGCGGAAGGGCGTCCCGTGCGTGATCGGGGCGCCGAAGTAGGTGTCCCAGGTGTCGAGGTGGGCGTCGAAGTGCAGCACGGCGACCGGACCGTGCTTCGCCGCGACGGCGCGCAGCAGCGGCAGGGCCACCGTGTGGTCGCCGCCGATCGTGACGATGCGCGAGACCTGCTCGCCGAGGGCCAACGCCGCGCGCTCCACCTCGTTCACGGCCGCGGTGATGTCGAACGGGTTCACCGGGATGTCTCCGGCATCCACCACCTGGGCGATCGCGAACGGCGAGACGTCCTGCGCGGGGTTGTACGGCCGCAGCAGGCGGGACGACTCGCGCACGTGCGACGGCCCGAACCGGGTGCCTGGGCGGTAGCTCACCCCGGAGTCGAAGGGGATGCCGACGACGGCGATGTCGGCGCGCGGCACGTCCTCGATGCGGGGAAGCCGCGCGAAGGTGGCGATCCCGGAGTACCGCGGATTCTGGGAGGCGTCGATGGGTCCGACGTTCTCGGTCATGGTGGGTCCTGTCTGTCGGATGCTGTTCAGAGGGCGTTCTGCGGGATGTGCACGAGCTGCACGCCGCCGTCGGCGATGGCGTCGCGGATGCTCGCCGCGATGTCCTCCCGGCGCTCGACGCGGCGCCCGGTCGCGCCGAACGCGGTCGCGAGGGCCGCCCAATCGGGCTGCACGAGGTCGACGCCGATCGGGGTCATCCCTCGATCGACCTCGTTCTGACGGATCTCGGCGTATCCGCCGTTGTCGACGCACACGACCGTCACGTCGAGGCGCTGCTCGACCGCCGTCACGAGCTCGTTGACGCAGAACATGAGGGCTCCGTCGCCGATCACGGTGACGGCCGGGCGGGAGTCGTCGGCCACGCGGGCGCCGATCGCGGCGGGCAGTCCGTAGCCGAGGGTCGCATAGGTGGGCGTGTAGAGCAGGGAGTGCGGATGCTGCGACCGCAGCACGCTCCCCAGCGCCATGTAGACGATCTGCGAGGAGTCCCCGGCGACGATCGCGTCGTCGGGCAGCGCCTCGGCGATGATCTCGGCGAGCGCGACGGTCTCGGGGGCCGTGTCGCGCATCTCCGTGTCGATCGCGGCGCGCTCGGCCGCGAGGTCGCGCGGAGGGCGGTCGCCGGATGGCAGGTGCGCGAGCAGGGCGTCGACCACCGCCGCGGCGTCGCCCGCGATCCCGACCGTGGCCGCGAGGTTCTTGTCGAGCTGCGCGGCGGAGATGTCGATGCGCACCACGGCGCCCCGTGCCTCCAGCCGGGGAGCCCACAGCTCGGCCTCCCCCAGCTTCGAGCCGACGACGAGCAGCACGTCGGCGTCTTCGGCGACCGCACGGGCCGCGGCGAGACGCAGGTTCGATCCGAGGGACAGCGGATGCCGCTCGTCGACGACGCCCTTGCCGTTCAGGGTCGTCAGCACCGGGGCGCCGAGACGCTCGGCGAGCGCGGTGACGCCGGCCGCGGCATCCGTCGATCCGCCGCCGGCGATGATGACCGGGGTGCGGGCGTCCGCGAGCAGGCGCGCCGCCTCGGCGACGCCGGCCGGGTCTCCCGAGTGAGGGGACGGCGCCGGCCTGGGGAGCCGGTGCGCCTCGGGGACCCCGGCCGGCGCCTCCAGCACGTCGAGGGGGATCTCGATGTGCACGGGGCGGGGACGCCCGGTGCGGAACAGCGCGAAGGCGTCGTGCACGGCATCCACCGCCTCCGCCGCCGTGGTGACGCGGCGCGACCACTCGGCGATCGCGCCGACCATCGCCGTCGCGTCCTTCGTCTCGTGCAGGGTGCCCACATCGGCGAACTCGGAGCCGAGCGGCACACCGGGCGAGAGCACGAGCAGCGGACGCGACTCGCAGAAGGCCGTGCCGATCGCGCTCATGGCGTTCTGCAGTCCCGGTCCGGAGGTCGTGATGACCACTCCGGGGAGTCCGGTCTGCTGCGCCCACCCGTCGGCGCCGTAGCCGGAGCCCTGCTCGTGGCGGTTCGTCACCGCGCGGATGCCGAGGTCGGCGAGCGGTCGGTACAGCTCCAGGTTGTGGGTGCCGGGGATGCCGAACACCGCCGTCACCCCGTAGCCGCGGATGGTCTCCAGGACCGCCCGCCCCGCCGTGTCTGCGTACTGATCGGTCATGATGGCATCCTCCCTCACGCCGCCGAGTGGCGGCGCGTGCCGTCGACCCAGGTCTCGCGGACGACGATCGCGGAGATCGTCTCGGGGGCCACGGCGAGCGGGTCGTCGGACAGCACGGCGAAGTCGGCGTACTTGCCGACCTCGAGCGAGCCGAGGTCGTCTTCGCGGCCGATCGAGATGGCGCCCTCGATGGTGTGCGCCCGCAGCGCCGACAGCGCCGAGATGCGGAGGTCGTCGGGGCCGAGGGTGTGGCCGCGGCGCGTCACGCGGGTGACGGCGGTCTGGATCGCCTCGAGCGGGATGGGCTCGGCCACGGGCGCGTCAGAGGAGATGGTGAAGCCGACCCCCGCGCGCTCGAACTCGCCGAGCGGGTTGAACCGTTCGCCGGGGGTGCCGATCGCCTGCTCCACGCCCTCGCCCCAGTTGAAGTAGTGCTGCGTCTGGTTGACGGGGCGGATGCCGGAGGCGGCCATGCGCTCGATCTGCTCAGGGGTGGGCAGACCGCAGTGCTCGATGCGGTGCCGGGCGTCGGCGTCGGGGCGCTCGGCGATAGCGGCCTCGATCGCCGAGACGACCATCTCGATCGCCGTCGGGGACTGCGCGTGCGTCGCCGTCTGCAGGCCGGCGGCGTGCGCCTTGCGGATGAGGTCGGCGTACGCGGCGGGCTCGTGGTACAGCTGTCCGGTGCGGCACGGGTCTCCGACGTAGCCGTCGGGGAAGTACGCGGTCCAGCCGCCGAGCGTGCCGTCGGCGTAGAACTTGATGCCGGCGAAGCTGAGGTGGGCGTTGCCGAACTGGCCGACGAGCCCCATCTCCAGGGCCTCGTCGAGCAGGTGCGACAGCAGGTACATCGAGACGCGCAGCTCCAGGCGTCCGGCCTCGGCGAGACGCAGGTACATGTCGAACTCGCGGCGGGTGACCTGGCAGTCGCCGATCGAGGTGACGCCGCCGGCGAGGAACCGCTGGGTGGCGGCATCCAGCTGGCGCAGGTGCTCCTCCGGCTCGTCGGCGAGGTGGAAGTTCGGTCCGTGGTGGCCGATCTTCACTCCGTGCACGCCCGTGAGGATGTTGCACGCGGCATCCGAGAGCTCTCCCGTCAGCTCGCCGTCCGCGTCGCGGAAGAACTCGCCGCCAGCGGGGTTCGGGGTGTCGCGGTCGATGCCGCCGGCCGCGAGCGTGTACGAGTTCACGACGCCGCCGTGCCCCGACGCGTTCATGAGGTACACCTCGCGGTCGGAGGCCACCTCGTCGAGCTCGAAGCGGGTCGGATGCCGTTGCTCGACGAGGTTGCGCTGCTCGTACCCGTAGCCGCGCACCGGCCGTCCCTCGGGGGCGTCGGCCGCCGCCGCGCGCAGCAGCGCCACGATCTCGGGGATGCTGCCGGCCTTGCCGGGTCCGCAGTCCACCCAGGTCATCATCTGGCCGAACATGAGCGGGTGGGCGTGCGCGTCGACGAACCCGGGGACGATCACGGCATCGCCGAGGTCGATCCGCTCCGGGGCGAGGCCGGCGCGTTCGGCGGCGGCCTCGCACTCGGTGGCGGTGCCGATCGCGACGATCCGTCCCCGGTCGGTCAGCATGGCGGACGCTGTCGTGGCGACGGCATCCGCCGTGTGGATCGCCCTGGCCGTGATCAGGAGGGGCTCGGTCTGGGCCGAGCGGTCGAAGGGGGAGAGCTTTCTCATGGGAGCGGGTTCGCAGTCGTGTCGGTGCGGGCGGTGAAGGATGCCGTGACGGGCGCCTCGTCGGAGTGCTGCGGCGCGAGCCTGGTGCAGACTCCGGCGATGACGGCCATGCCGATGAACATCGCGATGACCGACCAGATGCTGCCCGTCCAGGCGACGAGCTGGGTGGCGAACCAGGGCGAGAACCCGGCCCAGATCGCCGCGCCCACACCGTAGGACAGCGCGATCGAGGTGTAGCGGGCCTGCGGACGGAACATCTGCGCGAGGATCGCGGCGATCGGGGCGTACGTCGCGCTCATCGCGATGCGCACCAGCGAGGCGAACAGGAAGATCAGCGGCTCGACCCTGCCCGGCATCACGAGCAGGAACGGGATGAACGTCAGCACCGAGGTCACGAGGCCGATGTACATGATGTTCTTGCGGCCCCACTTGTCGCCGAGCCAGGCCACGGGGAGCGTGACGACGAACTCCACGAAGGAGGCGATGGTCATGGCGTCGAGGATGACCTGCTCGCTGATGGCGATGGGCTCGCCGGTCGCGTAGGCGGTCGCGAAGGTCGTGGCGAGGTAGTAGCCGCCGGTGGAGATGGGCAGGATGCCGATGCCGAGGAGGATCGGCAGCCAGTTGGCGCGGAGCGCGAACCCGAGGGGCATGGACTGCTTGCGGCCCTCGACCTTCTGCTCGAACACAGGGGACTCCTCGACGCGGTAGCGCACCCAGAAGCCGACGCCCACGAGCACGATCGACAGCAGGAACGGGATGCGCCAGCCGCCGTTGAGGATGAAGTCGTCGCCGCCGCGGGACATGATCGCGAAGATGCCGGAGGCGAGCAGGGCGCCGGCCGGGTTGCCGAGCTGCGTGAAGCCGCCGTAGAAGGTCTTCTTGCCCGCGGGGGCGTGCTCGACGCTCATGAGCACCGCGCCTCCCCACTCGCCGCCGACCGCGAGACCCTGCAGGGCGCGGAGGATGATGAGCAGGATGGGGGCGGCGATGCCGATGTCGGCGAAGGTCGGCAGGCAGCCGACGAGCACCGTGGCGACGCCCATCATGAGCAGGGTGATCACGAGGGAGACGCGACGGCCGAACTTGTCGCCGATGTGGCCGAAGATGATGCCGCCGAGCGGACGCACGAGGAACGCGACGGCGAAGGTGGCGAAGGCCCGGGAGGTCTCGACGAGCGGATCGCCGCTCGGGAAGAACAGCGGGCCGAACACGAGAGCCGCAGCCGTCGCGTAGACGTAGAAGTCGTACCACTCGATGGTGGTGCCGACGAAGGCGGCGATGCCTGCGCGTCGCGCCCTGGTGGTGGTGGAGTTCATGGAGCCCGCTCCTTTGCGGAAGATGTCGGATAGCGAAGGATGCTACGGGCGTCCGAGCCCCCTCGACAAGGGCAGAACTCCAGCGAGAAGACTCATTCACTGGAGTTCTGTCAGCCCTCACAGGCAGAAGTGTCTCTTGCGACACGCGTGGCCCATCCTGCACTGTATTCATGTACGCACTCGCGTGCGTTCGCCGGTAATCGAGCACTTTCGGGACGACCATGGATTTCGACGCCGATCTCATCCGCGCACTGCAGGAGGACGGACGCGCCAGCATCCGCTCTCTCGCCGACCGCCTCTCGCAGACGCGCGCCGCCGTGGCCGCGCGCCTGCGCGTGCTGCTCGACGACCGCACCGTGCGCGTCGTCGCCGCCGTCGACCCGGTTTTCCTCGGACAGCACGTGCTCGCGCACGTGTCGATCCGCACCGAGGGCGCGGCGGGCGTCGTCGCCGCGCCGCTACGCGACATGACGGAGACCGTGTTCGTCTCCTCGGTCGGCGGGGCGCACGACCTCGTCACCGAGGTGCGCCTCGGCTCGATGGCGGAGCTGCACGACCTCCTCGCGCGTATCAGGGCCCTCGACGGCGTGCTCGACATCAACACGATCATCTACTCGACCGTCGTCAAGGGCTTCTTCGTCTCGGAGTACCACGGCGACATCACCCTCGACGCGATCGACGAGGCCCTCATCGAGCAGCTCCAGAGCGACGGACGCAAGAGCTTCCGCGCCCTCGGCCAGGCCGTGCGGCTCTCCCCGTCTGCCGTCGCCACCCGCGTGCAGCGCCTGATCGACGGCGGCGTCATCAAGATCAGCGCCGTGGAGGCGAGAGGCCTCGCGCACCGGCAGCTGTCGATGGGCGTCGGGGTGAACCTCGATGACGACACCGCGATCGTGCAGGAGCTGCGCACCGGACGCGGCGTCGACTTCGCCGCGCGCACCCTCGGCCGCTTCGACATCGTCGCGACGCTGGTCGAGCCGTCGGCCGGAGCCCTCTACGCGAGCCTCGAACGGCTGCGCGCCCTGCCCGGCGTCACCCGCATCGAGGCGTGGCTGCACCTCGCCGTGCTCAAGGAGGACTACGCCCGCACGCTGCGCGACCCCCGCATCAGCGTCGAGGGCCGCTAGACCGCTGGAGAGGGCCGCTGCTATCCGGCGAGCGCGGCATCGAGCAGCGCGACGAGGGGACGCGGCATCCGATCCAGGGGGATGGCGTCGATCACGTCGGCCGCGAACCGCGCCTTGCGTCCGGCCGCCGTTCCCGCGAACCGGTGGAGCTGATCCTCGACGGCGCGCTCGCGCTGCGCTGGTTGCCCCTGGAACACGCGGAAGCGGGCGAGCTCTCCCCGTGCGTCCAGCGTCTCGACGACGAGCTCGGGGCCGGCGGCGGCGATCGCCTCGTCTTCCAGATCGCGTTCGCAGCCGAAGAATCCGGCGTGCTCGGGGTCTGCGGCGGAGTCGAGCACCCCGAGGTCCGACAGCACCCGCCGCACGTAGGCGCCCTCCGCGGCGTCGTAGAGGCCGAGGACCCGCACGTCGTCCGCCTGCGCGAGCAGGTCGCGGAGCACGGCGCGCAGATTGGTGATCCCGTCGAGGTCGACGAGGTCGAGCGCGTCGAGTCCGACGTCGAGTCGGCGCGAGGCGGCCTCGAACGCGAGCCTGTCGCTGGCCCCTTCGAACAGCACGACCGTTCGCGTCATCGCATCCGCCTCGACATGCGTCGACCCTACCCCGCCGGTCGAGTGCGCCCTGCCGCACGGCGCGCCGTCACCGCCCGTTCACCGGCCGCCGCCAGACTTCCCTCATGAGCGAACCCGAAGAGCGCGCCGAACCGCTGGCGACCGCGAAGAGCGGCGCCGTCGGCGTGATCGGCCTCGACCTCCGCGGCGACACCCCTGCACCGAAGAAGCAGGTCTACTCGTGGGCGCTGTGGGACTGGGCGACGCAGCCGTTCAACTCGGTGATCCTCACGTTCATCTTCACGGCGCTGTACCTGGTGGGCCCCGACTTCCTGCCCGCCGACATCGCGGCCCTCGGCGAGAAGGACCCGGTGCGCGTGGCTGCCGAGGCCGACCTCGCCTCGGGTCTCGGACTCGGCAGCACCATCGCGGCGCTCGCGATCCTGCTGCTCGCCCCCGTGCTCGGCCAGCGGGCGGATGCCGCGGGCAAGCAGAAGCTGTGGCTCGGCATCGGCACCGGCGCGCTCATCGTCAGCATGTTCGGGCTCTGGTTCGTGACCCCGCAGGTGAGCATGTTCTGGGTGGGTGTGGCGCTGATCTCGGCGGGCACCGTGTTCCAGGAGATCGCGGCGGTGAACTCCAACGCGATGCTGATCGGCATCGCCAACCAGAAGACGATCGGCCGCATCTCCGGGCTCGGCTGGGGCTTCGGCTACATCGGCGGCATCATCGCCCTCGTGATCGTCGTCGTGCTCGACGCGTTCGACTGGTTCGGCATGTCCACCGACAACGGCCTGCCGTTCCGGCTGATCGCCGTCGGCTGCGCGGTGTGGGCGATCGTGTTCAGCATCCCGATCTTCCTCAACGTGCCGGAGCCCTCGCTGGGGCGCCCGGAGCGCAAGGTCGGCTTCTTCGCCTCGTACGGCCTCCTCGTGAAGGACGTCGTCGGCCTCTACCGCTCCCCCGAGACCCGCAACACCTTCTGGTTCCTGCTCGCGAGCGCGGTGTTCCGCGACGGACTCAGCGGCGTGTTCACGTTCGGCGCCGTGATCGCCTCGACGATCTTCGGCTTCGAGTTCCAAGAGCTCGTGATCTTCGGCATCGCCGCGAACCTCATCGCGGGCGTCTCCACGATCATCGCCGGACTCTTCGACGACCGGTTCGGCCCCAAGCGCATCATCCTGCTCTCGCTGGCGTCCATGACGATCGCCGGCCTCGTGGTGTTCTTCCTGCGCGACGGCGGCACGATGGTGTTCTGGATCGGCGGGCTCGTCCTGTGCGCGTTCGTCGGACCGGCGCAGGCCGCGGCGCGCTCCTTCCTCGCCAGGGTCACCCCCGCGGGGCGCGAGGGCGAGATCTTCGGCCTCTACGCCACGACCGGGAGGGCGGCGAGCTGGATGGCGTCCGGCGCGTGGACGCTGCTGATCGTCCTCACCTCGCAGACCGCGTTCGGCATCCTCGGCATCGTCGTCGTGCTGATCGCCGGCTTCCTGCTCCTGCTTCCGGTCAAGTCCAGCCGGTCGTAGGCTCGGCGCATGCCTGTCCCGGAAGGCCCCTCGCGGGACGTCGTAGTCGTCCCCGAATGGTTCGGCGGCGGGATGATGTTGAGCTGGCTGCCGCTGTCGATCGGCGTCCGGCGCCGCCTCAAGGCCTGGAACCAGACCTGGGAGGAGGTCTTGGATCCCGTCACCGAGATCCGATGGCCTGATCCAGACGTGGGCCGACGGTGGATCGCCGAAGGTGAAGCGCTGGTCCATGACATCCAGGACGAGCTGGGCCCGTCCTATCGGGTGCGCGGCGAGTTCGCCGCCTATGACCCGGACGCCCGGCCTCCCAGCGCCTGATCCCGTCGGGGCTCCGGCCGCTGACCGGAGCCCCGACCTTGCGAGTCCGACTCACTGCCCCCAGTTGTCGGCGAGCTTGTTCAGCAGGCGCGCGAGCTCTGCGCGCTCATCATCGGTGAAGGCGGCGAGCGCCTTGCCGAGGACCTCGCGCCGCTCTCCCCTCATGCCCCGTGCGAGGCGACGGCCCTCATCGGTCAGGGCGATGCGCGTGCGCCGGGCGTCGTCGGGGTCGGCCTCACGGCGCACGAGGTCGTGAGCGACGCCCTGCTGCACGAGGCGGGAGGCACGCGGCTGATCGACGCCGATCGCGGCGCCGAGGTCGCTCACGCTGAGCGGAGCGGATGCCGCGGCCAGCGCCTCCAGCATCCGCATCCGGGCAGGACCGCCGAAGCGCCCGCTGGGGTCGGTCATCCACGGGGGGCCGGGGAAGCCGCCGCGGCCGGGATGTCCGCCGCGACCACCTCTGCCCTCGTGGTCGTCGTGGCCGAAGTGCTCGGGGTGGGGTCCGCCGTGCCAGCCGCCGGGACCTCGCCCGCCGGGTCGCCGGCCGCGCAGCCGCGACAGGGCCTGGGCGATGGTCTCTGTCGGATCGTTCTCTGCTGCGCTCACGATTCGATTTTACATGCGACTTGACATGCATCAGAACTCATGTCACCATACATATACATGCACTGTGACAAGCACATGCACACTGACATCTAAGGACTTCACCATGAACACCTCTGACAACACACAGAACCCACGCCCCTTCGGCTACTGGATCACCGCGACCGATCGCCTGATGGCGGCCGAGTTCGCCACCGCCTTCGAGAGCGAAGGAGCGAGCCGCCGCGACTGGCGCCTGCTCAACGTGATCGACGGCACGGTCCCCGCGTCACGCCCTCTGCACCCCGGCAAGGTCCGTGCACTGGTCGAGCGCGGCTGGGTCGAGCAGACCACCGACGGCTGGACGCTCACCGACGACGGCCGTGCCGCCAAGGAGCGTCTCGCAGCACTGGTCGACAACATCCGCGCCACGGTGACGGATGCCGTCAGCCCCGAGGACCTCGCGACCACCCTCGCGACTCTCGAGCAGATCGCCCGCGCCTTCGGCTGGGACGAGAACACCCCCCTTCCCCGTCGCCGCGGAGGCCGCGGTTTCGGTCGCCGCCACGGACACCCGTTCGGACGCGGTCGCGGATTCGGCCCGTTCCGCGGAGGATTCGGTCCCGGTTTCGGCCCCGGCTTCCGGGCAGGGTTCGGCCCCGGCTTCGGTCCTGGCGCCGAGCACGGCGACGACTGCGGCCACGACCACGCGCACCGCCACGGCGCCGACGCCGAGCATGGCCACGGCTCCCCCGCGGAGCACCGCCGCGGCTTCGACGGAGGGCGCGGACACCGCTTCGCCCCCGAGTTCGGCCACGGCCGCCCTCACCACGGGCACGGCGACCACCGCGCGGCCCGCGCCGCGCAACACGCGTACGAGCGCGGCTTCGACGCCGGCTACTCCCGCGGTCGCGACGCCTGACCCCGCATACCGGCGCCCCTCGCTCACGCACCGCGACCCGCGGTCGTCGAGCGGGGGGCGTCGCCATGTCCACGGGGACCCTCACCCCTTTCCGACTCACTCCGCTCGTGCAGCGGTAGGGCTACCCGGTCGTTGAGCGAGGACGCGCAGCGACCGAGACGCCGGGGTGATCATCGCTGCCCGACTCGGTTCGGCGCAGCCCGAAACTCCCCCATGTCCTCTCGACCCCGGTCGAGACCGCGCCGGTTCCGCGCTCAGGCTTCAGGATGCCGCGCTCACGCTGCCGGATGCCGACTCGCGCTGCTCATATCTGCATACGCGGCAGAAGTTTCCACCGCGCGTGCAGAGAACAGCAGCGCGCGCGGAGAACAGCAGCACACACAGAGAACAGCAGCACACACAGAGAACAGCAGCACGCCCAGAGAAACAGCAGCGCATGCAGAGAACAGCAGCGCGTTTCGCGGCTCAGAGGTCGAGCAGCCCCACGACCGCGGCATCCACACCGGCATCCGTCAGCCGTCCGCGCATCGCCGCGGCGGCGACCGAGTACGGGCGCTCGTCGCGCATCATGAGCGAACGGGAATTCGCCTCCTCGTTGAGCGCGATCAGCTCGAACGCGAGCACCTCGGGATCGTCGACCACGAGCTCGCCCGCTGCGACCGCATGCCGCACCTGCGCCTCGACATAGCCGTACCAGTCGACGAGCGCCGTGCGCACGGCGTCGCTCACCGGCCCCGGCTTCGAATCGACGTCGGCCGCGGTGGCCGCGAAGAAGCACCCGCCCGTGAACACCCGATCGCGCGAGTAGATCAGCGCGTTGCGCAGGAGAAGGGCGAGGCGGCGTGCACCCCGGGGCTCCGTGCGCGCAGCGTCCACGATCCGCGTCGTGAAGATCTCCCTGGCGGCGGCGATCGTCGCGAGTTGCAGCCCTTCCTTGCTCTGGAACAGGGTCGCGATGCTGCTCTTGCTCGACCCCGACGCCTCAGCGAGGCGGCCGATCGTCAGCCCGTCGAGTCCGTCGACCGAGGCGAGGTCGGTCGCGCTCGCGAGCACCACGCGTCGCGACGCGTCGCCGCGGGCCCTGCGCCCGTCAAGGATCTCCGACATGCTCCTAGTATACGAACGATCGTTCGCGTACTATACGTATGATCGTTCGTATTCTTCGTCGGAAGGATTCCCATGCCCTCCCTGTCCGAGCTCATCGCCGGCGGCATCCGCCTCGCATCCACGGTCTCTCCGTCACTGGGCGGCGATCTGGCCTACCGCGCGTTCTTCAGCACGGCGCCGCAGATGCCCGTGCACCCCCGCGACGCGGCGACCCACGCCGATGCGCAGACCACGACCCTGCGCGTGAACGACGCCGACATCACGGCCTACGGGTGGGGCTCGGGCGAGCGCACCGTCCTGCTGCTGCACGGCTGGAGGGGCCGCGCCTCGCAGTTCGCGCCGCTCGTGCGCGAGCTTGTGGCCGAAGGGTTCCGCGTGGTCTCCTTCGACGCTCCGGCGCACGGCTCATCGGCCGGACGGCGCACCGACATGCGCGATTGGATCGAGGCCGCCGAACAGCTCCAGACCGCGTACGGACGCTTCGGCGCGATCATCGGCCACTCCTTCGGCGCCCTGGCCGCACTGACCGCTGCGCGCACGAGCGTGCCGACCGATACGGTGGTCGCCGTCTCCGGCGCCGCGAGCCCCGCGGCGTTCGTCGAGGAGTTCGCGCGCGAGTTCCGACTTCCGACTGCGGCGGTGACGCGGATGGAGCGGCGGTTCCGCGACCGCCTCGGCGTCGACGAACGGCAGCTCGAGGAGACATACGACGCCGTGCGGCATCCGCTCCCCGACTCCGTCGACCTGCTCGTCGTGCACGATCGCGCAGACAGCCGGATGCCGGATGCCGATTCGCTTCGTCTGCACGCCGCCCACCAGGGTCGTTCGCGGCTGCTGCGCACCGAGGGATTCGGGCACACGCGGATCCTGCGGGCGGATGCCGTGCTCGACGCGGTCATCGAGCAGCTTCAGGGAGCGGGTCGCGCGGCGGCGGAGACTCAGAGCGGCAGCGCGAGGTAGAGCTGGTACGCGGCCTGCTCGGAGAAGTCGGCGGCGTCGTTGGCCGGAGCCTCGATCAGGTACAGCCGACCGACCTCGTGCGGAGTGGACTGCGCATCGAGGTGCCACAGCACCCGGCTGGTCAGGGCGCCGTCGTAGTCGTAGCGGGTGCCGGATCCGTCGTCGAACACCGTGGTCTGGAACACCGGCTCGCCGATGCGCGCCCCGAGGTCCTTCACGGCCTGCGCCGCCTGCTCGTCGGTGTCGAACTGCAGCACCGTGAGCGTTCCGGTGCCGAGGTCCGACGTGAAGACCGCGGTCGCCGCAGCCGTCGCCCCGACCTCGGGCTCGGCATCCGACCATCCGGCCTCGGCGGTCCATGCACCCGCATCGACGCCGATCTCGGACTCCAGCGCGCCGCACAGCTCGCCGCATTCTCCGGCGCGCACGGGCTGCGGCTCGTCGGGCTCCTGCTCGACGACGGCCGGCTTCTCCGTGTCGGCATCCCCTCCGCGATCGCCGATCGCCGATCGCACTGAGCAGGCCGGTGGTCAGCATCACGATGGCCACCGTCAGGCCGAGCAGCAGCGTCGCGCTCGCGGCGATCACCGTGATCACCACCACACGGCTGCGCCGCCGGACGCGGGCGACCTCCTGCGATTCCTCGGCCTCATCGCCGTCGGACTCCACCGGCGGCGTCGGCGCTGCGGGCGGCCGGTAGACGTCCTCCGGCCGCTCGGGCCCCGTCATCCCCCGAGCGCCCCGACGTCGGTGGTCCCGACGTTCGTGCGGTGGAAGTTCTGGAACGAGCGGGATGCCGTCGGCCCGCGCTGCCCCTGGTAGCGGTTGCCGTAGGGGCCCGAACCGTAGGGGTTCTCGGCGGGAGAGGTCAGACGGAAGAAGCAGAGCTGGCCGATCTTCATGCCCGGCCACAGCTTGATCGGAAGGGTCGCGACGTTCGCGAGCTCCAGGGTCACGTGGCCGGTGAAGCCCGGGTCGATGAATCCCGCCGTCGAGTGGGTGATGAGGCCCAGCCGACCGAGGGACGACTTTCCTTCGAGGCGCGCGGCGATGTCGTCGGGGAGCGTGACCTGCTCGAACGTCGCCCCGAGGGCGAACTCCCCCGGATGCAGGATGAACGGCTCGTCAGGGGCGACCTCGATCAGACGCGTCAGCTCCGGCTGATCGACAGACGGGTCGATGAAGGGATACTTGTGGTTGTCGAAGAGGCGGAAGTAGCGGTCGAGCCGCACGTCGATGCTCGACGGCTGGATCATCTCCGGCGCGTGCGGTTCGAGGCCGATCCGGCCGGATGCGAGTTCTGCCCTGATGTCGCGATCGCTGAGAAGCACGCGACCAGCCTACTCGGCGGGGCCAGGACGTCCTCGACCGATGACGCCGTTCTCTCGACCCCGCCCCCGCCTGAACTCCGGAGTCTCGGCCTCCTCCGGGCTCTCCAGCCTCCAAAGCCCGCCGTCGGTCGCGAATCTCCGGAGTTCTGGCGCCTCCGTCGACGTGACGCACCCCTCAGCTCACAGCCCCACGACGCCACGCGGCTCCACGGCTCGCAGTCGGCGACGGTATCCGCGCCGTTTTGCCAATCCTGGGGCGCCGGGTAGTCTGGCCGTACCCCGTTCCCGCGACTTCGCGGCGAGCGATCCGGGGCTGTAGTTCAATGGTAGAACTTCTGCTTCCCAAGCAGACAGCGCGGGTTCGATTCCCGTCAGCCCCTCCACCTCGCATCTTCCACACGTCAGGTCAGTACGCTCTTCACATGGCCCCTGACCCGCGATACGCGTCCCTGCTCGGCGATTGGTCGGGCGACGAAGAGCTCTTCGCCACCGCGTGGACCGCAGCCGGTTCGGCACGAGGCGCGCTGACGGTCGAGCCGGGACCCGACGGCATCCTCCTCGATTACGTGGAGATGCAGGATGACGGTCACCTCATCGCCCACGGCGTGGTCTGCGCCGCCGGCTTCTGGTGGTTCGACTCCTACGGTTTCGTGCCGGAGGCCCCGGGGACGGCCGCGTGGGAAGGCGACGAGCTCGTGCTCGACCGACGCTCCGCGCGCGGGCGCACGATCATGCGGCTGCGCCGCGTCGGCGAGCGTCTTGCGATCGAGCTCGACACGGCTGTGCCACCGGATGCCGAGCCCGCCCCGCTCATGCGCGGGACGTACACGCGCCAGGGCTGACGAGGACGACTCGCTCCGCAGACCCGAGAGATCCGTCTCCGCCTGGTCGCACAAGGGCACGGCCACCGAGAGCTGCCCGGCAGGGCGCCTCTGGCCGTCGCTCGACGAGCGACGAGCGACGAGCGACGAGCGACGAGCGACCGGGCCACGCACTGCGCGCGGCCCGGTCGTGTCACTCGGCGTCAGCTCTGCTGCTCGTCGCCTTGCGGCGTCCGCCGACCACGGAAGACGAGCAGGACGATGCCGGCGAGGAGGAGCATCGCACTCACCCAGACAACCGGCGAGGAGTCGGCACCTGTGGAGGCGAGCAGTCCGGACTGCTCGGGCCCCGCCGCCGTCTGCACGGCGCCGACCCGTCCTTCGGAACCGACCTGGTCTACGGCCCCGGCGTCAGCCGCGCCGCCACCGGCATCCGCAGCCCCACCGGCATCCGCAGCCCCACCGGCATCCGCAGCCCCACCATCAGCCGCGGCTTCGCTGTCATCTGCCTGAACGGCGTAGAGAACAGTGGCGGAACTCTGCATCACCGTCTGCGAGCCGCGATCGAACGTGGCGTAGATCTGGCAGGCGACCCCCATCGGATCGACGCCGGGGCTCTGGTTCCATCGAAGATGGGACGGTGACACCGGCGCCGCCTCAACGGAGATCTGTGCAGCCCCGCTCTGATCGGACACGAATCCGAGCGTGACCGTCGCGGGCGTCGCGCCCGAACCCTCCACGAGCAGCTCGTCTCCGTTGAGAGTCGCGGGTCCCGAGAGCACCGACAGCGTGCCAGCGACGCCGGAGAGTGCGACGTCGAGAGGGTCGCCGAAGATGTTCGTCGTCACCTCGACCGTGGCGGTGACGCCGGGAACCAGGGTCGTCGACGGGCTCGTCAGGTCCAGCTCGAGGGTGGGGTCATCGGGGATCTGCGACAGAAGCTGCTGCTGCCGGGCGTCATCGAGACTGCCCTCGCAGGTCTGCGCGCGTTCCTGCTCGGTCGGATCGGTGTCGGACGGATCCACGGGGTCGCTGATGCACCAGATGAGAACCTGCAGCGCGGCTCGCTCGAAAGAGCCGCCGTCGCGGACTGCGCGGTCCACGCGGAAGTCGAAGTATCCCACCCCGTTGTACTCCTGGCCGTGTCGGATGAGATAGGCGACGAGCTTCTCCTGATCGTGGTTCAGCTTGGGGTTCGCTCCGGCGAGAGAATCGAGCCCGGGGATCGGGGATCCGTCGTAGCCCAGCAGGCGCCCCTGCTCATCGACGCCGCTGCACGCATGCGAGAAGTAGTCGGTGCAGAACATCCATTCCGAGACCGGCCCCACCCCTTCCACGTACCGCGTGCCGCAGACGGCGGGGTACCCGTCGACGCTGTTGAGGCCGAAGGTGTCGTAGAGGGCCACGACACGGCCCTCGTTGTAATCGGCGAGGCGCTGACCGAAGACCTGCGAGAGATCGTGCACGGCGCCGGAGGCGTTCGTGGGATCGTCTAGGGTCGTTCCCACGCACAGCGGTGCGCGGAAGTCGGCTGCGGCCTGAGCGGGTGCGTCTGCGGATGCCGTGACGGGGACGACGACCGCCGTGAGCGCGATCGCGGCGATCATCAGCAGGCGGCCGATGCGTCTCCGTCTCGATGAGGTCGTGACAGTCATTGTTGTTCTCCTTGAGGTGTGGTGACAGGCGGATGCGTCGGCATCCGTCATTCGGCTCCCGCTCCGATGAGCGGGGCCGTGCAATCGAGGGGAGGACGGGTTCCCGACGCCGGGTGCGCCAGGAACCCGTGGACCTCCATGAAGGCGGGGAGGCTCGTGCCGAAGCGCGCACGGTGGATGAGGGTCGTGGGGGCGACGCCGTCTCACACTGGCGCTTCGGGCAAGCCAGTCATGGAGGTGACGATTCAATGGTGCGGGAGAGCGAGGAGCCGCGCACGCCCCCTGCGCACGTTGCCGGATTCCTGCGCGAAACGCGTGTTCAGTCGTCGGTGAGGACTTCGCCGAAGCGCTTCATCGCCCTGGAAAAGGAATCCGTGGAACCGAAACCGGCGGCCTTCGCGATCGCCGCGGATGTCATCACCGGATTCGCGCGACGCAACTGCAGAGCGAGGCGCACCCGCGCCCTGCGGAGCTCCGAGGCGACAGCGACGCCGTTGTGCTGGAACGCCACTTGGAGCGTGCGCGACGACACGCCCAGACGCTCTGCCAGGAGTGCAGTATCCAGTCGCGCCTCGGCGCAGTCCCTGGCGATGACCGCCACCGCGAGATCGTAGATCGTCTTCGACTCCGACACCGGCCCGGCGATCAGACGGGCCATCGCCCGCGCCACCTCCTCGGCGGCTCCTTGAAGGGGACCGACATCGATCGCAGGCATGTCCGACAGGGCGCAGAGCCGCGCACTGAAGGAGAGCAGCGGGGCGAGGACCTCCGACTCCTGTTTGCTCCACTGCGGATTCGTGACGCGGGTCACCGGCACATCCGGGATGAGGCTGGCGTCGATGCTCACGTAGAACAGGTCGTTCCTCGGCGCATCCAGCACGATGTCGACCCGTTTGTCACCGGGAGGAACGAAGAAGAGCGGACCGTCCGGTGAAGCTCGACCGATGACCCTCCCCGGACTGGTGATCGATGCGCTCCCCGAGAGCACGATGAAGACCAGTGCCCTGTCGGTCGAGAAGGCGTCCCGCGGCCACACGATCTCTGCGGACGGGATCGAGACATGAGCGAACGTCAGCTCGGGGAACTGGGCGATTCGCCCTCGGAGCGAGGAGTCGGTGCTGAGTCTGGTGATGCGGAAATTCGCACTCTCGAGATACTCGGAGATCAGCGGCGTGCTCGCAGCCGTCTCGGCGCCCACGAACTGGAAATCCATGCGGTGGACGGCTTTGCTCCTGAACAGCGCTTCTCGGCTGTCTCGTCGTCCCATCAGCACCCTCCCCGACGGCGCCTCCCGTAGCCGTGGGCCCATTCTCCGCGCGCTCCCGTTCCTCCGCAAGGAGTCCGAGGACCTCAGGCGCTGATGGTGGCGCTCAGGTGATGGTCGCCGCCACGATGACCGGCGTCATCGCCGCCATGAGCGCGGCGCTCACCGCGGTGCTCACCGCTTTCGCGACGGCGTCTCCGGCGGCCGAATCCTCCGCGAGCGCCCCGATCCTCTTCTTCAGCTCACCGGCCGACATCCCGGCGGACTCCTCGCGCAGGAGAGCATGCGCCGCCCCCAGCCCCTGCAGGATGGAGAGCAGGGCCTGGTCGGCGGCGGTCGGCGGGACGTGACCCGCGAGCACGGCGGCGATGCGCGAGCGGAGCAGGCGCTCGGGCCCCGGATCGGACTCCGGCGTGCGCTCCGAGCCCCAGCCGAAGAAGCCGCGCTCACCGCGCACGAGCACGCCCTGCACGACCAGAGACTCGACGAGGGACTCGAGCGGATCCAGGCCGGAGCGCATCACGAGCGACTGCACCTTCTTGCCGTGCAGCGGAACGAGCTTCGCGAGAGCGACGTCCAGCACCGGGTTGCCCGTGGGCTCGGCGGACACGATCTCCAGCACCGGGTTCTTGCCTTCGGCGATCCTGACGCGTCCGTGCAGGGCGAGATCCACGATGACGGCGGCGATCTCCCCGTACAGGCGGTGCACGCTCACCGCACTCTCGACCCGCCCGTCCGGGCGCAGCAGCAGCAGGTGGAGCTCCTCGACGATCAGCATGGCCTCAGGCTAGAGCCCACCCGCCGCCTCCGGCATCCCCCTCGAGGAGGACTCCGCGACGCGGCCTCCCGGGCGACCGACGCACGTTCGGGAGGAGAACTCACGTTCGGGAGGAGACTCACGTTCGGGAGGAGAACTCACGTTCGGGAGGACGGATGCCGCCGAAAGCTCCTCCCGAACGCGCGAATTCCTCCCGAACGGATGCCCAGCGCCCAAGTGCCCCGCACCCGCCCCGAACGCACCCGAACCCACGCCCCGCGCCGCGCCGCGCGCCTGCGAACGCATCACGCTCCAGGACGACCCCGACGCACGTTCGGGAGGAGAACTCACGTTCGGGAGGACGGATGCCGCGGAAAGCTCCTCCCGAACGTGCGAACTCCTCCCGAACGGATGCCCAGCGCCCTGCGCCCTGCGCCCTGCGCCAGCACCCAGCACCCCGCGTCCAAGCGCCCCGCACCCCGCACCCCACACCCACCCCGAACGCAGGAATGCCGCGCCCGGGAGGGCGCGGCATTCGGGTGCAGCTGAGTCAGGCGCCGATCTTCTTGGCGTCGTCGCTGTTGAGCACGCGGAACAGGACCGCGGCGATCGCGGCGCCGACGATCGGGGCCACGATGTAGAGCCACAGGTTGCTCCATGCGAACTGGCCGCTGATCGACAGGCCGAGCGCGACGGCGGGGTTGAAGCCGCCGCCCGAGATGCCGCCGACCGCGACGGCGCCGACGAAGACGGTGCCACCGATCGCGAGACCGTAGAAGGAGTTTCCGTCGGTGTCCTTCGACGTCGCGACGTTCAGGACGACCCAGACGAGGGCGAGCGTGAAGAGCGCCTCGACGAGGAAGGCGGGACCGACCTCGATCTCGGTCGCCTTCTCGGCGGCCGGCCACACGGCGAAGCTGACGAGAGCGGCGGCGGCGCCACCGACGAACTGCGCCACGATGTACGCGACGAGGTCGCCGGCGCTGAGTCCGCCGCGCAGGAAGACACCGACCGACACGGCCGGGTTCAGGTGCGCGCCCGAGATGTGGCCCGTCGAGAAGACGAGGACCGCGAGGGCGAGGCCGATCGCGAGCGGCGTCAGCGGGCTGCCGCTGTTCACCGCGCCGATGATGCTGAGGACGAAGAGGAATGTGGCGATCGCTTCAGCGAGCGCCTTGCGTGCTGTCCCGGTCATGAGAGTGCTCTTTTCTTGAGATTCGAATGCGGTGAGCACTTCGACCGCCCGCGCACTCCGGCCGACGCACCCTCCATAGCGTCACCGAGAATATCGGGTCGCATACCGAAGGCGGAGGATGCCGCGCGGCGATCCTGTGAAAAGGCTGAACACGCCGACGGCGTAGCGGAGAGGCCTATAGCCACCCCTTCTTCTTGAACACGAAGTACAGTCCGTAGCCCATCGCGATCATCAACCCGATCGCCATCGGGTAGCCGAACACCCAGCTCAACTCCGGCATGTTGTGGAAGTTCATGCCGTAGACCCCGGCGACGAGCGTGGGCGCGAACAGGATCGCCGCCCAGCCCGAGATCTTCTTGACCTCGTCGTTCTGGCGGATGCTCAGCTCCGTCATCCGCTGCATCTCCGCGTTCTGACGACGGGCCACGATCGTCGACTCCACGGTGAGCGCGTTGTCGAGCAGCGTGCGGAAGGTGGTGGCCCTGTCGGCGATCCGCAGAGCATGGTCGAGCACATCGCGCAGATAGGTCTGCAGCTCCTCGTCGACCGCGTATTTCTCAGAGCCGCGCAGCAACCCCTCCAGCATCCCCGCCAGCGGCTGCGTCGCGCGCTGGAAGTCGATGACCTCTCGGCTCAGCTCGTAGATGCGCTGGGTCGCGTCGGAGTCCTCGACGAACAGTTGACTCTCGATCTCGTCGATGTCGTTCTCGAGTCCGGCGAGCACGGGGGCGTACTCGTCGACCACCTCGTCGAGGATCGCGTAGAGCACCGCCTCGGGTCCGTGCTTCAGCAGAGCGGGGTCGCCTTCGAGCCGGCGGCGCACCCGCCCGAGGTCCGGCGACTCGGCGTGCCGGATCGTGACGACGAAATCGGGACCGAGGATGACGTGCACCTCGCCGAACTCGACCTCCTCGACGTCGTCGAGGTAGCGCGCGGGGCGCAGCACCATGAAGAGGATGTCGCCGTACCGCTCCAGCTTCGAGCGCTGATGTCCGGCGAGGGCGTCCTCGACCACCAGGGCGTGGATGCCGAACTCGTCGGCGACGGCGCGGATCTCCTCCTCGCTGGGCCGGTACAGGCCGATCCAGCCCATGCCGCCGCGTTCCCGCATCCGCTCGAACGTCTCGCTGAGGCTCTTCGGGTTCTCGGAGCGCACCCCGTCGACGTAGATCGCGTTGTCGATGATCGTCATCGCGTCCCCGCTCCGGTGCTAGGCGGCCGGCTGCTCGACGCAGACGAGCGCGGCATCCGTGATCGCCTGGTGGTACTGCTCCGCCGTGAACGGCAGACCGAACTCGGGGGCCGTCTGGCCCGACGCCGCCGGAGCCTTGGAGGCGATCGCCGCGAGCTCCCACGCCAGGTACGTGGCGAAGGTCCCGCTCGCCGTCGAGTCGTTCAGCACGACCGCGACGGTGAAGCCGGTCGCCGGGTCGGAGTACGCGGCGGTGGCATAGCCGGGAGTCCATCCCTGCTGGCCGATCATGGAGCCCACGAGGTTTCCGCCGCCCGTCGCTTGCAGCCACGACGGGGCGCCGTCGTAGGCGGGCAGCGGCGCGCTGAAGCGCTCGGGCTTCTTCTTGGTCCGCAGCTTCTGCGCCGCCTCGGCCTGCACGTAGCGCCCGAGGTCCTCGATGGTCGACACGACGCCCGAGTCGGTGAACCCGGCGCTGGACGACAGCTTCGTGATGTCGACGGGAGCCGCGCAGTTGTACCCGCCCTCGACCGCAGACAGGTAGTGGCCGTTCATGACCGGCCCCGTCGACGGTGCGGCCGCGGGCGCGGCGGGAAGAGACGTGCCGCTCAGCCCGAGCGGGGTGCTCACGTACTTGGCGATCAGCTCCGACGCGCTGAGGCTCGATGCGCGCTCGAGCGCGAGGCCGAGAAGAAGGTAGCCGGCATCCGAGTCGCGGTAGGCGGTGTGCGCGGGGGTCCGCGCCTGGCCGAGCCCGTACGAGGCGAGCTCGAGCGGAGCCCACTCGCGGCCCGGGGTGTTGAGCCAGGCGGACTTCGCGGTCGGCTCGGAGGAGCCGAGTCCGCTCGTGCCGTTGCAGAGGTCGAGGAGGGTGATGTCCTGGAGACCCGCGACACCGGAGACGTAGTCCGTCACCGGCGCATCGAGCTTGAGCACGTCATCGTCGGCGAGCGCGTAGAGCACGTCGCACGTCATGAGTCGCGTCACGTCACCGACGCGGAAGGACATGTCGGTGTTGATCTCCGCGCCCGCTCCGGGTTCCTGCGTGCCGAGGCCGGTCACCCAGGTGCCGCTCCAGGGCACCCAGACTCCCACGACGGCCCCGGAGGCGCCGGAGGCCGTGAGCGCGTTCGACACGGCATCCTGCATCGCCGCGACCGTGTCGTCGGGGAGGCTGCCGTCGACCTGCTCAGGAGGCGTGTACGTGAAGGTCTTGTCCGCAGAGCATCCGGTCAGGAAGAGTCCGAGCACCACGACGCTCGCGACGGCTGCGCGCACCCGGCGCGACGAGAGAAGCTGCATGTGGAAAAGACCCCCGGAAGACGTGTTCCCCGAGTCTAGAACGCGGATGCTGAGAACCCGCACTGTACGGGCGTCTAGGGTGGATTCGTGACCTTCGCCTTCGACGCCGACATCGTCTCCGCCGTTCTCCGCCACATGAACGGCGACCACCTGGACGACAACCTGCTCATCGCCCGAGCCTTCGCACCCGAAGGTCAGGGCGAGATCACGGATGCCGTCATGACCGGGTTCGACGGCGACGGCGGCCTGTGGTCGGTCACACGCGACGGCGCTGCATCCGAGCTCCACGTCCCCTGGCCGGGCGGACCGATCACCGAGCGACCAGCGGTCCGCCGCGAGGTCGTGGCGCTCTACGACCTCGCCTGCGAGCGGCTCGGCGTCGAGCCCCGCCCGCACGCCTGAGGCCGCGTTCGCCTTCGACATGGCGGACGGGTAAGGCAACCCTTACACTGGACGCATGTCCGAGATCCTCTCCTTCTCCGCCGCGCTCCGCGAGCGCTCGTCCGGATCGCACTCCCAGAGCGAAGGCGCGGGCTTCATGTCCGACCTGCTGAAGGGCGAAGGGTCGCGCGAGGACTACATCTCCCTCGTCGCGCAGCACTATTTCATCTACGAGGCTCTGGAGAGCGCGGGTGAGCGGATGCGTCAGGACCCCATCGCCTCCGTCTTCCTCAGCGACAAGCTCACGCGCCTACCCGCCCTCGAGGCCGACCTGGAGTTCCTGATCGGCGCCGACTGGCGCGAGCGGATCACGCCGCTGCCGACCACGCAGCGCTACGTCGACCGCATCCGCCAGGTCGGCGCGACGTGGGCCGGCGGCTTCGTCGCCCACCACTACACGCGCTACCTCGGCGACCTGTCGGGTGGCATCTTCATCGGCCGTGTGATGGCCCGCCGTTTCGGGTTCGAGACCAACGGCATCGGCTTCTACCTGTTCGACGACATCGCAGACCCGTCGGCGTTCAAGGACGTCTACCGCGAGCAGCTCGACTCCGCCCCGTGGGACGAGGCCGAGCGCGAGCGCGTGATCGACGAGGTGCTGCTCGCCTACCGCTTCAACACCGAGCTCTTCGAAGACCTCGACAGGGCGCGCGCCGCCGCCTGACGCACCGTTTCGTCTCGCTCCGCTCGCTCGACGACCGGGGCGGTGCGCTCAGGCTCTCGGCAGCTCCGGCGTCGACCGCGCCTCCCACGCCTCGCGCATGAAGCGCCGCACGTCCTCATCGACCCTGATGTCGCGCGGACGCAGGTCCCGCGACAGATACAGCCCCTCGAGGGACGTGAGCCGGCTCAGCGCGACGTAGGTCTGCCCCGGCGCGAACGCCCCGGAGCCGAGGTCGATGATCGCCCGGTCGTAGGTCTTGCCCTGCGACTTGTGGATCGTCACCGCCCACGCGAGCCGGAGCGGGAACTGCGTGAACTCGGCCACGACGTCACGCGTGAGCTTCTTCGTCGTCGGCTCGTACGAGTACCGGAACCGTTCCCAGACGGCGGGTTCGACGTCGACCTCCTCGCCGTCGATCTCGACGCGCACCTTCTCACCGAGGATGCGGATGACGGTGCCGATCGTGCCGTTCACCCATCGCGGCGGCTCTCCCGACATGGCGGTGTCGTTGCGCAGGAACATGACCTGAGCACCGACCTTGAGCTTCAGCTCCGACTCCGCGGGGAGCGCCGCCTCGCCGCGTCCGAAGTCTCCGCTGACCTCGGCACGGGCCGTCTGCTCCTTGCCGGGCAGCGCGGCGAGGTGCCGGCTGTTGATGCTGTTCACGATGTCGTTGCGCGTGGCGAGGGTGATCATCGGCACCTCCCCCGGCTCGGGGTCGGGGGGTGTGCGTGCACCCTGGGCGTTGAGCACTCCGGCGATCTCGGCGGTCACCCGTCCGTAGCGGACGGCGTTCAGCATCGCCTTGAAGCCGTCGTCGGACTGGCGGTGGATCTGCACCAGCTCCCGCACATGCAGCTCGGCGCGGGTGTCGACCTCGAAGAGCCCCTGCTGGTCGGACGACCCGATGCCGCCGGATCCACCGGCCCAGACCTTGGCGTCGAAGAACCAGAACGAGCGGTAGTGATCCTGCACGTAGCGGGCCTCGTCGCCGCGCGGGGGCACGGGGGCGAGCTGGTACGGGTCGCCGAACATGACGACCTGCACGCCGCCGAACGGCTCGCCTCGGCGTCCGCGCGCCTGACGCAGGGACCGGTCGATGGCATCCATCAGATCGGCGTTGACCATCGAGATCTCGTCGATCACGAGCGTCTCGATGGCATTGAGGATGCGGCGCGTGTTGTCGTTCTGGTCGATGTCGGAGTCGCCGATCAGACCGATCGGCAGCCGGAACAGCGAGTGGATCGTCTGCCCCTCGACGTTGAGCGCCGCGACTCCGGTGGGCGCGCAGATCGCGATCTGCTTCTTCGTGTTCCACGCGAAGTACTGCAGCAGCGTGGACTTTCCGGTACCGGCGCGACCGGTGATGAACACGTGCTCGCCGGTGTCCTCGATGAGCTGGAACAGCTCTTGCTGCTCCTCGGACAGGGCGGGTAGGGACACGGCTCACTCACGGCAGAAGAACGGATGCTGGCGCTCACCATGCTACGTGCCCGCGTGCGCCTCACGGCGTCACGCTCGGCGTCGTCTCAGGACGCGCTTCTAGACTGACGGCATGGATCAGGTGGAGACGACGACGCCTCGGCGATCCCGTCTCGGCGTCGACCTGGCGCTGCTGGCCCTGGTCGGCGCGATGCTGCTCACCGCCATCGGGGCGGGAGCATCCGTGCTCTACACGTCGTACTACGGTCCGTCCGCTTTCGTCGTGCGCTATCTCGATCTCCTCTCCAGCGGTCGGGCGGCCGATGCTCTGCACGTCCCCGGGGTCGCCCTCGATCGCGCGACGCTGGAGAAGTCCGGCATCACCGGCACGCCCTCGGAGGCGATGCTCCGGCCCGCCGCCCTCGCCACCCTCACCGATGTCGAGGTCGTGTCGGAGAAGCCGGCGGATGACGACGGCACCGCCGTCACGGTGTCGTACCGGGCTGGTGGGCACGAGGGCAAGACGACCTTCCTGGTGACGCAGGACGGGTGGGCCGGAGTCACCCCGAACTGGCGGTTCGCGACGAGTCCCCTGGCCGTCGTCGACCTCACGCTGAGCGGCGCCGACCAGTACGCGGTCAACGGGTTCGAGGTCGACCGTCGGCAGATCTCCACCGCGGGGGCGGAAGCCCAACCCCTGGATCCGCTGCCGATGCTCGTCTTCACTCCGGGGCTCTACTCGATCACGGTCGACACGGCCATCTCCACCTCGAAGGGCGTGGGCGTGCTCGCCGACTCCCCGCTGGCCACGACCCCCGTCTCCGTGCAGACGACGCCGACCGACGAGTTCATCGGCGTCGTGCAGCAGCGCGTCGAGGAGTTCCTCACCGAGTGCACCACACAGCAGGTGCTGCAGCCGACCGCCTGCCCGTTCGGGCTCGAAGTGCGCAACCGCCTCTCCTCCCTGCCGGTGTGGTCGATCGCGACGCAGCCGAAGATCACCGTGGTGCCCGACGGAGGTCAGTGGCAGATCCCGCCGACGGATGCCGTCGCCCACGTCGACGTCGGCATCAAGTCGCTGTTCGACGGGAGCGTGGAGGAGGTCTCCGAAGACGTCCCGTTCCAGGTCAACGGGACCATCACGATCCTCCCCGACGGGTCGGCGTCGATCCGCGTCGGCTCCCCCGGCGAGGTTCCGCAGGAGTGATCCCGCCCTCGGAGGAGTGACCTCCGAGTCCGCGCATCCGCTCGGCACTCCCGCGATTCGCGGCCGGTGCTCCTGCTCGGGGCCCGTGTTGGGGTTTCTCGTGCTCGGGTTTCTCGTGCTCGGGGTTCACGTGCTCGGGGTTCTCGTGCCCGGAGTTCTCGTGCCCGGGTTCTCGTGCTCGGGTGCCCAAGCGCGGCCCAGCCGTTCGGGAGGAGATATCCCGTTCGGGCTGAGGATCTCAGCCCAGACCTCCTCCCGAACGCGAGTTCTCCTCCCGAACAGGCGATGCCGGCACGCGCACGAGAGTGAGGGTGCCCGTTCCCGGGTGCCCGGCTCGTGTTCTCATACTCGATTTCCCGTGCTCGGGTTCTCGTACTTGGGTTCCCGTGCTCGGGTTCTCGTGCCCGGATGCCCAAGCGCGGCCCAGCCGTTCGGGAGGAGATATCCCGTTCGGGCTGAGGATCTCAGCCCAATCCTCCTCCCGAACGCGAGTTCTCCTCCCGAACAGGCGATGCCGGCACGCGCACGAGAGTGAGGGTGCAAGCCGGAGAGCACAGGGCTCAGGCCACAGGGCACAGGGCTCAGGGCACAGGGCACAGGGCACAGGGCACAGGGCACAGGGCACAGGGCACAGGGCACAGGGCACAGGGCACAGGGCACAGGGCACAGGATTCAGGACTCAGGGCTCGGTCCCCCAGGCGCAGGGAGGAAGGCTCAGGGCCTAGCGGGCCTCGCGCTCGGCCTGACGCCGGTCGCGGTCGGCGAGGGCGGCGAGCTTGGCGTTGTACTCCTCGAGTTCGGCATCCCCCGTGCGGTCCGCGTGCCGATCGCGCCGCTTCTGCAGCTTGGTGTCGCTGCGGCTCCACTGGATCGCGACCGTGATCGCGAGGATCAGCGTGGGGATCTCGCCGATCGACCAGGCGATGCCGCCGCCGATGTACTGATCCTGCATCGGGTCTGGACCCCAGGCGCGGCCCATCGAACCGAACCAGTCGGCGACGATCAGGCCTTCCTGCATCATCATGGCGATGCCGAAGAACGCGTGCATGGCCATGACGGCGATCAGGGTGATCAGGCGACCGGGGTACGGCAGGCGGTACGGCACCGGATCGGCGCCGATCAGGCTCATCACGAAGAGGTAGCCCGAGATCAGGAAGTGGATCGTCATCCACTCGTGGCCCAGGTGCTCGTACATCGACCAGCGCACCAGATCGGTGAAGTAGAACGCCCACAGCGACAGGATGAAGATCGCCGCCGCGACGAACGGGTGGGTCACGACGCGGGCGAACGGCGAGTGCACGGCCCACATGATCCACTCCCGACCGCCGCGGGTGCCGTCGTCGCGCTTGTGGATCGCGCGCAGGGCCAGCGTGACCGGAGCACCGGCGACGAGCAGCAGGGGGATCGCCATGGACAGCATCATGTGTCCGAGCATGTGCACGCTGAACAGGTACTCCTGATACGCGTTGATCGGGCCGCCGGTGACCCAGACCAGCATCAGCAGACCCAGCACCCAGAACACCGTCCGGTGGATCGGCCAGCGGTCGCCGCGCAGGCGCAGACGACGCACGCCCGCGAGGTAGAAGAAGAGCCCGAACCCGGCGGCCACCAGCCACAGGATGTCGATGTCCCACTGCGTGAACCAGCGGTCGATGGTGAACTCGGGCGGAAGCTCGGAGCCGGTCAGGTTCTGCGCGGGCGTACGCACGAAGGGCGCCTCGTCACCCACCGGCGGGGGCGTGCGCGCCAGTGCGGCCGCCGCTCCTGAGGCGAGCCCCATCAGCGCGATCTCGCACATCACGAGCATCCAGAACCAGCCGGCGGCGCGCGGACCCTCGAGCTTGGGGATCAGCCGCACCCGGTACCAGACGCCGAGCAGGCCCATGGCGCACAGCAGCACGACCTTGGCGAGCAGGATGCCGCCGTACGGCGTCCACAGCGCGCTCCAGTCGCCGAGCGCGACGATCGACCGGGTGACGCCCGAGACGGCGACGACCGCGAACGCCGCAATCGCGAGGGTCGAATAGCGCCGCACCAGATCGGCGACGGGAACATCGCCCCGGCCGCGGAGCAGGATGACCAGCAGCAGACCGCCCAGCCACACCGCCGCGCCGACGGTGTGCAGCAGGATCGAGTTCACCGCCATGTTGTGGCCGGCGAGATCGCCCGAGTGCCCCTGAGTCGCGAGCGGGAGGAAGGATGCCGCGGCCAGCAGAGCCGTGATCAGAGTGGCCGTCCACGATCGCCACGCGAAGGCGAGCACCGTGATGACGGAACCGACGATGGTCGTGATCAGCCAGGACTGGCCGAGGGAGGTCTCGAGGAGGAACTTCCCGAGCTGTGCCCCGAACTGCGCATCTGCGCTGAGCTTCGGTGCGAAGGCGTTCATGAATGAGAGGAAGCCGGTGATACCCGCCGTGACCGTGAAGACGGCGGCGCCGATCGAGGAGATGTTCAGGGCCGTGTCGAAGGACTTCTCACCGCTGCGCAGCGCGAAGAGCGCGAGGACGAGGGAGCCGAGCATCGCCGCCGCGGCGACGTTCATGACGAGCTTGACCAGCGGGAGCGCCCACCGCACGAACGGACCCGGGTCACGGATGAGCAGAGGCTCAGCGCCCCCGCCGTACATGAGGGCGATGGTCGCCGCGATGACGCCCGCGGCGAGGAGCAGCCCGACTCCGCCGAGACGGTACGCCGACAGTGTCGGGGGCTGCACGGCGCGGGAAGTCACCCCTCCAGCCTAAGCCGCGCGGCGCGGCATCCCGACCGGCGCGGGGCTCCGACGCACGAAGGCCGCCACCCCGAGCGGGGCGGCGGCCTTCGGTGAGGAAGCGGTCTTACTTGACGGCTGCCTTGAGCTTGGAACCAGCGGTCACCTTGACGCGCTTGCCGGCCGGGATCTTGATCTCGGCGCCGGTCTGCGGGTTGCGGCCCGTACGAGCGGCGGTCGCGACCTGCTCGAACGAGATCCAGCCCGGGATCGAGACCTTGCTGCCCTTGGCAACAGCGTCGGAGACCGAGGAGAACAGCGCGTCGAGGACACCCGAGACGGTGGCCTGGCTCTGGCCGGTGGCGGAAGCGATGCTCGCGACGAGCTCGGTCTTGGTGATGGACTTGTCAGCCATGTCATCCTCCAGCGACGAGGATCCCGTCGCATCGTTGTGTGAGTCGGAGCGGATGCTCCTGGTCGAGTGACCGCCTTGAATGTATCAACGACAGCCGACATTTCCGCGTCATTTCGCGGGTTTTGGTCATTTTCAGGGCGTGTCGCGTCACATTTGTCACTTCAGTCACAGATTCGAGGGGTGGAACCGCACCCCGAACGGTGATGGCCGCGACGCTCAGCGGGCTCGGTGAGCCGCGATGACCGACCGCGCCGTGCGCTCGAACGCCGGATTCACGCGCTCATCGCCGTCGAGGTAGCCGCCGACCAGGGCCGCATCGCGCAGCAGGACGAGGGATGCCGCGGCATCCGCCGGGCGCTCCAGCGCCGCCCCCTCCGCCACACTCTGCAGCGTCGAGCGGAACCACTCCCGATGCTCGGCGATGAGCGCGCGCACCGCGCCGTCGGCATCCGGGTACTCGGCGGCCGCGTTGATGAACGGGCATCCGCGGGTGTGGCGGTCTCGGATGTCGGCGGCGATGCCGGCGATCACCGCCTCGAGCAGCTCGTCTGGGTCGGACACTGCGGCGCCCGCGTCGGCGAACATCGCCCTGAGCAGCTCGTCCTCGTTGCGCAGGTAGGCGAGCACGAGGTTCTCCTTGCCGCCGAACTGTTTGTAGAGCGTGGCTCTGGTGACCTGGGCCTCGTCGATGATGCGGTCGACGCCGACCGCATGGATGCCCTCCTCGTAGAAGAGATGGGTCGCCGCATCGATGAGTCGGGTGCGGGCGGGGCTCGGGCGCTTCGGAGTGGTGTTCATGATGGTCCTCCCTCATCGTCGCATCCGTCGGGCGACTTCTCGACATCGGGAATAGATTGCAGTAGATAGAACGTTCGGTCTACTATCAGCATAGCCCCCGCAACAGGCGAGGGATCCGAACCAGGAGAAGAAGACATGAGCACCACCGAGAAGACGCCGATCGTCCTGATCCACGGCCTGTGGATGACGCCGAAGAGCTGGGACACCTGGGCGGAGCGGTTCCGCGCACGGGGACACGAGGTGATCGTCCCCGGGTGGCCCGGCATCGACGATCGCACGGTCGCCGACATCCGACGCGATCCCTCCGCGCTGAAGGGCATCGGTCTGAAGAAGATCGTCGACCACTACGAGCGCATCATCCGCGCGCTCCCAGTGAAGCCGATCATCATGGGCCACTCCTTCGGCGGGGTCATCACCCAGATGCTCGCCGACCGCGGCGTCGGGGCCGCCTACGTCGGCGTCGCCCCTGGACAGACGGCAGGCGTCGTCGCGCTCCCCCTCTCCACACTGTGGACGGGAACCCCGATCCTCTCCAACCCCTTCGGCATCAACGGCGCCAAGCCGCTGTCGAAACGGCACTTCCACTTCACCTTCGGCAACGACCTCTCGCGGACGGCATCCGACGCCCTGTGGGAGGAGTTCGCCGTGAACTCGTACAACCGCGTGTTCTTCGAGGGAGTCGGCTCGGTCTTCAACGAGAGGGGCGGCGTCACCCACGTCGACTACGCCCGCGCCGACCGCGCCCCGCTGCTGGTCATCACCGGCGAGATCGACCACGTCGTGCCGCCGGCCATCGGGCGCGCACTCGTCAAGAAGTACCGCTCATCGGGCAACCCCGCCGTCGTCGAGTACCGGGAGTACGCGGGGCGCACGCACCGACTCGTCAGCCAGGACGGCTGGGAGGAGATCGCCGACGACGCCCTCGACTGGGCCGTGTCGCACGCCGCGTGACGGGGCAGGGCAGGGCAGGGCAAGTTGCCGGGCATGGCAAGGGCAAGGGCAAGGGCAAGGGCAAGGGCAAGGGCAAGGGCAAGGGCAAGGTTGCCGGGCCGGGCAGGGCAGGGCAAGAGCAAGGTTGCCGGGCCGGGCAGGGCAGGGCAAGGGCAGGACAAGTTGCCGGGCAGGGCAGGGCAGGGCAGGTTGCCGGGGCGCTGCGTGGATCGCCCGACGGGAGGAGATCTCACGTTCGGGCTGAGGATTCTGCCGGATTCCTCAGCCCGAGCGTGAGATCTCCTCCCGTGAGTGCGTTCGGTCTGGCGAGGGAGCACCGCGGGGCATCGCCGCACGGGAGCCCGCTCAGGCCGCGAGGTGCAGGCGCTGACCGATCGCGGCGAGAATCATCCGCTGCACCTCGGCCCAGTGGTTCATGAGCTGGTCGTATCCGATGCGGATGACGTGGTATCCGTGGAGCTTCAGCAGGGCGTCGTGGGCGATGTCGCTGGCGCGTTGCGCTCCGACGTGATGACCTCCGTCGATCTGGATGACGAGTCGGTCGCCGAGGAGGAAATCGACTCGATGCCCGAGTATCCACACCTGCGGTGTGATCGGGATGTTCAGCCACCGCAGTCGCGTACGGAAGATCGTCTCGGTGCCGGCATCCGCGAACGGCCGGGCGTCGGCGAGCAGGCGCCTCGCTGACGGCGGGAGCGGTGAGCGCTCCAGGATGCCGGGATCGACCACTCGCGCGCGCAGAGCCGACTCCCACGTGGCGAGGGCGCTCTCATAGGGTTGACAGCGGGAGATGAGGACCAGCGCGTTCTCCATCGAGTCCTCGCAGGTGTCGCCGTCGCGGGGAACGAGCGGAACATTCCAGTGGATCACCCCACGCATCGTCTTCACGTGGCCCGCAGTGGGCGGCGCCGCCACGTGCGGCTCGGAGGAGTCGAGGACCCACAGCCCCTTGCGCGCGGCGAGCGTCACGCAGCTGAGCACCACGCCACGACGAGCGGCCGCGACGAGCAGCGGATCGGCATCCGTCATGGCCACCCAGCCGCGTCGTACCGAGACGATCTCGCCGCGCTCACGAGCGCGACGCAGGGCATATGCTGCGACGCCGTCGCGGCGGAGAGTCTCGACACGCGCGACGCCGTCGCGCTTCATGAGTGCGGCGACCGGATCCATTCGTCGATCATGCCCATCTACGGCATCCGTCCTGGCCGCGCGGGGCGCCGAACCCACGATCTGGGGACAGATGCGGGACTTCCGGCTCTGTGGAGGAAGGCTGCGATTCGCACGACGGGAGGAGATCTCACGTTCGGGCTGAGGATTATGCCGGATTCCTCAGCCCGAGCGTGAGAACTCCTCCCCAGGATGCGAGGGTTCGGCCAGGGGCAGGATGCCGGGCGCAGGCGCCGGGGGGACGCGAAAGGGGCGGGGATCCGAAGATCCCCGCCCCTTTCGGCTGTCTGCTGAGACTTACCAGCTGGACTTGGTCACGCCGGGCAGCTCGCCACGGTGTGCCATGTCACGGAAGCGGACACGCGAGATGCCGAACTTCGTGAGGACACCGCGGGGGCGGCCGTCGATGACGTCGCGCGAACGCACGCGAGCCGGCGACGCGTTGCGCGGCAGCTTCTGCAGGCCGACGCGTGCGGCCTCGCGGGCCTCGTCGGTGGCGTTCGGGTCGACCAGGGTCTTCTTCAGCTCTGCGCGACGCTCTGCGTAACGCTCGACGATGACCTTGCGCTGCTCGTTGCGAGCGATCTTGCTCTTCTTAGCCATTGATCAACGCTCCTCTCGGAATTCGACGTGCTGACGGATGACCGGGTCGTACTTCTTGAGCACGAGGCGGTCGGGGGTGTTGCGGCGGTTCTTCTTGGTGACATAGGTGTAACCCGTGCCAGCGGTCGAACGCAGCTTGATGATCGGACGTACGTCCTGAGCCTTCTTGGCCATTAGAGCTTCACACCCTTCGCCTGGAGGTCCTTGACCACGTTCTCGATGCCGCGGACGTCGATCACCTTGATGCCCTTGGCGGACACGTTGAGCGTGATCTTACGACCGAGCGACGGAACGAAATAGGTCTTCTTCTGCACGTTCGGGTCGAAGCGGCGCTTCGTCCGGCGGTGCGAGTGCGAGACGTTGTGACCGAAGCCGGGAACAGCTCCAGTCACCTGGCACACTGCTGCCATGATGTGACTCCTTCTATACCGTGAGACCGGACGGCCTCACCCAAGATCCCTTGTCTGCGCGCAACCCTCCACCCGCCGATTCCTCGGCCGCAGAAGGGGGAAGCACACGAACTGCGCACAGGAGTGTGCGCAGACAAAGAGATAGTCTAGCACGCTCCACGCTCCACGCTCCACGCTCCACGCTCCACGCTCCACGCTCCACACTCCACACTCCACACTCCACACTCCACACTCCACACTCCACGCCCCACGCACGACGTGAGAGGTCAGCAACTGCCGGATGCCGAGGGCTCGACCCCGCACTCTGCGACCCCTCACGCGAAAGGACACGCGGGAGGCGCGCGAAAGTTCACGCGGCGGGCACGCAAGAGGCCCGCCCGCGAGCGCGCGGGCGGGCCTCAGGACATGGCTACTCCGTGACGGGGATCGACGCCGCCTTCAGGGCGTCGATGGTCTTCTCCTGCCCCTTCTTCAGCGCATCGCCCAGCGTGCCATCACCGGACACGGCGGCCTTGAACCCGTCGGAGACGTCGGCGTAGGTCTGCGTCATGGTCGGACCCCACGCGAAGTCGGGCGAGACCTGCACGGCGGCATCCGCGAAGATGTCGTAGATCTTCTGGCCGCCGTAGAACTCCACGCCGTCGGCGTAGACGGGCAGCTTCAGGCCCGCCGTGGTGGCGGGGTACAGGTTGGCCGCCTCGGCGAGCGCGGTGATCGCCTCGTCCGAGGTGTTCAGCCACAGCGCGAACTTCGTCGCCTCGTAGAGGTGGTCGCTGCCCTTGAGCACTGCGGTGGACGATCCGCCCCAGTTGCCGGCGGCCGTGTCGCCGGCCTTCCACTGCGGGAGCGGGGCGACGGCCCAGTCGCCCGCGGTGTCGGGGGCTCCGCTGGAGATGGAGTTGGCGCCCCAGACGGCGGAGTTCCACGTCCACACCTGACCCGAGTTGTACGCGTTGTTCCACTCGTCGGTCCAAGCCGGAACCGTGGCGACCAGGTCGTCGTCGATCATGCCCTGCCAGAAGTCGGCGACCGTGGTGGTGGCGTCATCGGTCAGCGTGACGTCCCAGCCCGCGTCGTCGCTCGAGAACCACTGGGCGCCCGCCTGCCAGGCGAAGCCCGCGAACTGGTTGATGTCGGACTGCGAGAAGTTGGTGATGTACCCGCCCAGAGCACGGATCTGCTCGGCTGCGGTGCGGTACTCGTCCCACGTGGTCGGGATCGCGATGCCGTTCTGCTCGAACAGGTCGGCGCGGTAGAACAGCGCCATGGGGCCGGTGTCCTGCGGCACGCCGTAGATGCCGTCGGTGCCGAGCGTCACCTGTCCCCACGCCCAGTCGACGAAGTCGCCCTCCGCCGCCACGACGTCCTTGCACGCGCTGAGATCCTCGACGCCGTCCTGCACCAGGAAGTTCGGCAGGGCGTCGTACTCGATCTGGCCGAGGTCGGGTGCGTCTCCCGCCTTGATCTGGTTGAAGAAGTTCTGGTACGTGCCGCCGTTGCCGTTGGGGCCGGTCTGCACCTTCACCTGGATGTCAGGGTTCTCCTTGTTCCAGATGGCGACGACGTCTTCCATCCCGGGGACCCAGGTCGTGAACTCCAGGGTCACGTCTCCGCCTGCGGGCGTGCACGACGCGGCGCCGTCGCCGCTCGAGGTTCCGTCTCCGCCGCCTGCGGAGCAGCCGGTGAGCGCGAACGCCGCGATCGTGACGACGGCGGCCGCCTTCTTCTTCGAATGCTGCATTTCTTGTCCTTTCGTGAATGCGAGGGTGGTGGTGCGATGCCGGTCGGCGGGTCCGCCCGGCATCCTGCTCACTTGAGCGCGCCGGCCCCGAGGCCGTTGCGCCAGAAGCGCTGGAGCAGGAGGAATGCGACGATGAGCGGGATGACCGAGAGCAGCGCTCCGACGAGCACGAGGCTGCGCAGCTCGGGGATCTGGCTCAGCTGGGTGTTCCAGTTGTAGAGGCCGTAGGTGACGGGGAAGAGCTCTTCGCTGCGCAGCATGATCATCGGCAGGAAGAAGTTGTTCCAGATGCCGACGAACTGGAACAGGAACATCGTCACCAGCGCGGGGGTCATCAGGCGGATGCTGACGGTGAAGAACGTGCGGATCTCGCCCGCGCCGTCCAGCCGGCTGGCCTCGAGCAGCTCGTCGGGCACCGACTGCGCCGCGAAGATCCTGGCGAGGTACACCCCGAACGGGCTCACGATCGAGGGCAGGAAGACCGCCCAGAACGTGTTCGTCAGCTGCACCTGGCTGAACAGCAGGAACAGCGGCAGCGCGAGCGCGGTGGCGGGCACGAGCACTCCGCCGAGCACGATGTTGAACAGCGTGTCACGGCCGGGGAACCGGTACTTGGCGAGCGCGTACCCCGCCATGGCCGCGAGCAGCGTCGCGATGGCGCCGCCCAGAGCCGCGTACAGGATCGAGTTCCACAGCCACTTCAGGTAGATGCCGTCGTTGTACGCGAACACGGCCCCGATGTTGTCGAACAGCCGGAAGTCCGCGAACCACAGCGGAGCCGTGGTGAGGATGTCGCCGGTGTCCTTGCTCGACGCGACCAGCAGCCACCACAGCGGCATCAGGAAGTAGAGCGTGAAGACGACCATGATCAGCATGGCCCCGGCGCGCGAGATCCCCGACTCCCTGATCGGCGACTTCCCGGATGAGGCCTTCACTCCGCCCGGAGCGACGATCGATGCGGTGCTCATGCGTTGTCCTCCTTGCGCTGCATGTACTTCATGAACCCGAAGGAGAGCACGAAGGTCGTCACCGCGAGCACGACCGAGAAGGCCGCGGCGAGGTTGGTGTTGGGGATGGATGCCGTGGCGTACACGGTCATGTTCGGGGTGAACGTGCTGGTCACCGCCGAGCTGAACGAGCGGAACACCTGGGGTTCGGCGAGCAGTTGCAGCGTGCCGATGATCGAGAAGATCGCGGTCATCACGATCGCCGGCCGCACGAGCGGGATCTTGATCGACCAGGCGACGCGCCACTGGCCGGCACCGTCGAGCCTGGCCGCTTCGTACAGCTCCTGGGGGATCGCCAGCAGCGCCGAGTAGATGATCAGCATGTTGTAGCCGACGAACACCCAGGTGACGATGTTGGCGATCGACCACAGCACGAGGTCGGCGCCGAGGAAGTCGATGTTCTTCGTCAGGGCAGTGAAGGGCGAGAGGTTCGGCGAGAACAGCGATCCCCACACGATCGCGGCGATCACGCCGGGGACCGCGTACGGCACGAAGAAGGCGAGGCGGAAGAACCGGCGCCCCTTGACCAGCGGGGAGTCGAGCAGGAGCGCGAACAGCAGCGCCAGGCCCAGCATGACCGGCACCTGCACGACGCCGAACATCAGCATGCGCCCCATGGACGCCCAGAACGCCTCGTCCTGGAAGACCAGCGCGTACTGGGCGAGACCGCCGAACACCTGCTCGGCCTTGCCGAAGGTGCCGTCGCGCTTCACGACCAGCAGCGACTGCCAGAACGCGTACACGATCGGCACGATGTAGAACAGCGTGAACAGGATGCCGAAGGGCACCAGCAGCATCGCGATCGCGCGCTTGTGCGGTATCCGGCGTCGGCGCATCTGCGCGCCGACCGGTGACGCGAGCGTCGTCGTCATGCGTCCTCCTTGATGATGCGGACCGCCCCGGCGGGGACGGTTCCGGTGGTGGGAGCGCCGGTGACGAGGTCACGGCCTGTGGCCGTGACCTCGATGTCGCCGACGCCGTGGTTGATGATGAACAGGTAGCTGCCGGACTCCCCCGCGCGGCGGACGATCTCGACGTCACGCCCGGCTCCGGGCTGCGGCGCGACGTCGGCCGATGCCGCGATGTCGGCGATCAGTCGTCGATAGTCGTCGCGGCTCGGCTGGCTCGCGAGGTACCACGCCTCGCCGCCGCCGTGCCGACGGCGCGTGATCGCGGGGCCTCCGGCGGCCGGACCGTCGACGTAGGACGCGACGATCTCGGCATCCGTCGCCGTGAGGCGCTCGCTCCACGTCGATGCCGTCGTGCCGTCGGTGAGGGCGACGGTCTGTCCGGGGAGCAGCGGCGCGAACTCCTCGGAGCGGATGCCGAGGAGGTCGCGGAACGCCCCTGGGTAACCGCCCGTGCGCACCCTGTCCTCCTCGTCGACGATGCCGCTGAAGAACGTGATCACGGCCGTGGCGCCGTTCTCGACGGCGCGGGCGATGGACGCGGCATCCGCATCGCTGATCAGGTGCAGCGCCGGGACGACGAGGAGGCGGTAGCGGTCGAGAGCGCCGCCGGGGCGCACGACGTCTGCGGTGATCCCCGCATCGGCCAGCGCGGCGTGCGCAGCGTGCACCTGCTGCAGATACTCGAGCCCCTCGCTGGGGCGCCCCTCGCCCTCCGCCGCCCACCAGCTCTCCCAGGAGAACAGCAGTGCGGCGTCCGCGACGACCTCGGTGCCGGCGAGTTCCCCGAGCCGGTCGAGGATGCCGCCGAGCTCGACGGACTCCCGCCACTGCGCGGAGTCTTCACCCGCGTGCGGGAGGAGCGCCGAGTGATACTTCTCGGCGCCCTGCGTCGACGCCCGCCACTGGAAGAAGCAGATGCCGTCGGCTCCTCGGGCGATGTGGGCGACGACGTTGCGTCGCAGCTCTCCCGGGGCCTTCGCGAGGTTGTAGGGCTGCCAGTTCACGGCGCCCGTCGAGGTCTCCATGAGGAGCCAGGGCGCGCCGCCCGCGAGTCCGCGCGTGAGATCGGCGGCGAAGGACAGCTCGCCGCGGGCGTCGTCGAGACGGCGATCGAGGTAGTGGTCGTTGGCGATCAGATCCATGTCGGACGCCCACGTCCAGTAGTCGAGATTGCGGATGTGGGCGGTGACCATGAAGTTCGTCGTGACCGGTCGGTCGCTCCGGGCACGCAGGATCTCGGCTTCGGCGCGGTAGAGCGCGAGCTGCTCGTCGGAGCTGAACCGCTGGAAGTCGAGGACCTGGCCGGGGTTGCGCAGCGACAGCGCCTGCGCGGGGGGCCGCACCTCGTCGAAGGCGCCGTAGCGCTGGCTCCAGAACGTCGTGCCCCATGCCCGGTTGAGGGCGTCGATGTCGGCGTAGCGTGCACGGAGCCACCCGCGGAACGCCTCGGCGCTGGCGTCGCAGTAGCAGAGGGCGTTGTGGCATCCGAGCTCGTTCGAGACGTGCCAGAGCGCGACGGCGGGGTGGTCTCCGTAGCGATCTGCGACGCGGGTCACGAGTTCGGCGGCGTACGCGCGGAACACCGGGGAGCTGGGGCAGTACGCCTGGCGTCCGCCGGGGTGGAAGACAGTGCCGTCCTCGCCGACCGGCAGGATCTCGGGATGCCGGGCGGTGAGCCAGGGCGCCGGGGATGCCGTGCCGGTGCCGAGGTTGATGCGGATACCGCCCTCGTGCAGGAGTCCGATGATCTCATCGAGCGCGGCGAAGTCCCACACCCCCTTCGCGGGGTTGATCGACGACCAGCCGAAGATGTTGATCGCGACGAGGCCGATCCCCGCCTCCTGCATCAGACGCACGTCCTCGGGCCAGACGCTGCGGTCCCACTGCTCCGGGTTGTAGTCGCACCCGAAGACGAGTCCGCGCCCCTCGGTGAGCGAGGAGATGCGGGTGGACACGGCGGCGGCCATTCGGTGACGCTCCTTTGCGAGAGATATGTGCACGTGCACAGATTTGACCGAAGAGAAAAGGAATCAGATTTCTGTGAACGTGCACACATAGTCGCAGGTGTCGGCGGATCACGTCAAGTCCTGATCGATAGGCTGTGCACATGACCTCGTCCGGACGCCGTCGCAGCACCGTGCACGACGTGGCGCGCGTCGCCGGCGTCTCGCGCGGAACGGTCAGTCGCGTACTCAACGGCGGTTACGTGTCCGACGCCGCGCGCAGCGCCATCGAAGACGCGATCCGCGAGGTCGGTTACGTGCCGAACACCGCCGCGCGCAACCTCGTGCGGCAGCGCACGCAGGCCGTCGCGTTCATCGTGCACGAGCCCCACGCGCTCTTCCTCGAGGACCCGAACATCGGGGCGATCATGCTCGGGGCGAACGAGACGCTCTCCGAGGCCGACTACCAGATGGTGTGCCTCGTGGTCGACTCCGTGCGCGACACCGAGCGCGTCGCGCGCTACCTCAACGGCGGCTTCGTCGACGGCGCCGTCATCGTGTCGGCGCGCACGCAGGACCCGATCACGAAGGCCGTGATGCGCCTCGATCTGCCCGTGGCCTACGTCGGCCATCCGCCCGACGTCGACGCCGCCTGGGTCGGCATCGACAACCGCGGCGCCGCACGCACGATCACCTCCCGGCTCGTGGCGACCGGCAGGAGGCGCGTCGGCATGATCGCGGCCGCTCTCGACAGGGACTCGGGAACCGACCGCCTCGCCGGCTTCACCGATGCGCTCGGCGACGCCTTCGACCAGAGCCTCGTCGAAGAGGTGCCGCTGTACTCGTACGCCGACGGGGCATCCGCCATGACGCGCCTGCTCGAGCGCGCTCCCGACGTCGACGGGGTGTTCGCGGCCTCCGACGCGGTGGCCGCCGGCGCCATGTGGGCCCTCCGCGAAGCAGGGCGACGCGTGCCGGAGGACGTCGGGGTCGTCGGCTTCGACAACAGCACGTGGGCGACCCGCACGACGCCGCCGCTGTCGACGGTGGACCAGCCGGCCGAGGGGCTGGGGGCGGCAGCCGCGGCATCCGTCCTCTCCCAGCTGGGAGAGGATCAGCGTCCGCGGGAGGGCATCCTGCTCGACGCGCCCGTGGTCTGGCGCACCTCCGCCTGAGCGTCCCTCGCGCCTCTCCCCCAGCGGAACGCCGAGACCGTCGAGTCGCCGGCGATCCAGAACCGCCAGGGGAAGGCATCCGTTCCCGCCGCTCCGGCGACGCCGACCCGCGGCCCCGACGCGATGTCGGCCACCGGCGTCTCCGCCAGCCAGAGCTGCGCCCTCGCCCCGTGCCATCCGTCGCCGGAGACCGCATCGATGCCGTCGTGCAGCGGATGCCGCAGACCCGACGCCTGCCCGAACCGCCCAGGCCCCTTCGCCAGGTCCCGCAGCGCGAGCGGCGTCAGCGGAAGGTTCGCGCCGCGACGGAGGGCCGCGGCATCCGCACCTCCCGTGACCTCGCCGGCGCGCAGCAGGATCCCGCCCGCCTGCCCCGCCGGTCCTGCGACCACGTTGACGCAGGAGTGGATGCCGTGGCTCAGGTACACGTACAGATGACCCGGCTCTCCCCACATCGTCGCGTTGCGGGCCGTGCGGCCCATGCGGGCGTGCGAGCCGGGGTCGGGGATCTCTCCCGTGCCGTGCCCGTGGTACGCCTCGACCTCGGTGAGACGCAGCCGCACCTGGTCCTCGCCGACGACCGTGCGCAGCTCGGCGCCGAGCAGACGCGGGGCGACCTCGAGCGGCAGACCGCTCAGATCATCCCGGGTCGCGCGGCGCATCAGTAGTGCGGGGCGGTCGCGCACCACGAGGCGTCGAAGCCGGTCAGCGCGACCAGCTCCTTGCCCGTGCGGAGGTCGAACAGGTGGGTCTGGACCGTCTGCGGAAGCGGCAGCAGCATCTGATCGTAGGGGTTGTCCGCGAGGTTCGGGGCGATCGCGACGGCGGCGTACTGGCCGCTCGGCGAGGCGCACGCCTGCAGGATCGAATCGCTCGGCCCGACCTCGGCGATCTTCACGGCCTTGCCGTCGTCGCCGACCCTGACGATCGCCTGCCCGTTCGGCATCCCCGTCTCGTCGAGGGATGCCACGTGGCGCAGCGTGCCGCCGGGGAACGGCGTGATCGTGCTCGCCGTGCCGTAGTCGGGGTCGGATGCCGCGAGCGGCTGCTCCGTTCCGTCGGCGAGGTTCAGATCCACGACCGAACCGTCGAGGCGCTCGATGACGGCCGTGTACGTGCCCCGGGAGACGCCCTGGATGTCGGTCGCGAGACCCAGCGACTGCACCCCCGAATCCGCGGAGTGGTCGATGAGCGAGAGCGCACCGTCGAAGTCGATGAACAGCATCGCGGCGGAGTCGGGCACGAACTGCCAGACGAGGATGTTCGCCTCCTTGTCGCCGACCTTGACGATCGTCGGATCCCCGCCGGAGAGGGGCTGCGTGACCAGGACGCTCGCACGCCCCTCGGTGTCGCTGAGCTCCTGGTCGGAGTAGGTGTAGCCGACGAGCCCGCCGCGGTCCGACACCTGGATGGAGCCGATGTACCCGACGCCGGGGAGCTTCAGCTCGCGCTTGTTCGAGCCGTCGCGGTTCATCACGTAGAGCTTCGAGACCTCGTCCTCCTCGACGGAGACGACGAGGAGGTTCGAGGTGGCGCGGAAGTCGTTGATCTTGTCATCCGAGAACACCGGAACGGCCTTCTCCCCGGTGAGATCCGTGCGGAAGATCGTGTCCTTCTTCTTCGCGTCGCGCTTGAGCAGGAAGATCGAGGATGTCGGCGTCGTGAAGCTCTTCGTGAGCGTGGTCGTCGGCCCGCCGCCGGCGCCGGTGACCCCGGCGACCGTGATCGTGTACTTCGTGGAGTCGTCGAGCGGAACCGTGAAGCGGACGCCGATGCCGCGGCCGGAGGCATCGACCGTGAACGGCACGGCGGGCTTCACGGTGACCTGGGAGTCGTCGATCGGAGCGAGGGACTGGTTCGCCGTGAGGATCACGCGGCTGCCGCTCGACTCGATCGCGTGCATCGGATCGATCTGCGTCGCGGTGATGCGCGGCCCCTGCGTCAGGCTCACGGCGCCGAGCCCGGCCCCGACCAGCACGAGGATGCCGAGCACGGATGCCAGTGCCAAGGCGAAGCGCCGCGAGGCGCCGGACTTCTCGGACGTCGGGGCGGCCTCTCCGGTCGTTGTGCGAGCGGAGGCGCCGGTCCCCGACGAGGACTCCCCGGTCGTTGTGCGAGCGGAGCGAGGCGAGACGTCCTCAGCCGTGCGCGCGGCCTCGGCCGGGGCGTCATCCGACGTCGATGCCGGAGACGGGCGTGTCGTCTCGTCGCTGCGCTCCTCGCTCGACGACCGGGTGGCGGAGTCGGTGTCGGAGCCTGAGACGGCGTCGGTCGCGGACCGTGAGGCGAACTCGGTCGAGGAGCGGGCGAACGGGTCGATCGCGGAAGAACCGGTCGTCGAGCGAGCGGAGCGAGACGAAACGTCTGCAGGTCGATTCGCGGCCTCGGTCGCGGCGGCTGCTGCGGCGGCTGCCTCGACCATCGCCGCCCGCATCGCTGCCTCGCGTTCGTCGGCGGGCTCGAAGCGCGAGCGGGATGCCGGAGCATCCGGTGCGGCATCCCCGGTGGACTCACGGGTCGACGCGGCGGGGGCGGGCTTCTCGGGGGCGGGCTCATCGGCATCCGCGGCCGACGTATCAGCGGCAGCGGCAGCGGCAGCGGCAGCGGCAGCGGCAGCAGCCGCCTCCGCCTCTCGCGCCGCGCGCATCTCGGCGCGCGTGCGCGGCACCGCAGGGGCGGCCGGCCGCTCGTCGTCAGTACTCATACGGATCCCCCGGCTCGTCGATCGCCTCGACCGAGGTGGGCTCGACGTGCAGTGCGCCGTCGGCATCCGCCTTGACGGCTCCGGTGACCTTGACCCACTGACCGGTCTTGAACTCGCCGGCCGTGATCGTGACAGGGACGTTCGCGGGCTGTGCGTCGATCACGCAGTGCGTGATGACGAGCCGGGTGAGGTTCACGCCCTTGCTGCCCTGCGGGGTGATGAAGCCGGTGAGGGTCACGGTCGTGCCGTCGAAGGCAGAGGTGTTGGTGGAGGTCGCGAAGACGCTGGCCCAGTCGCCGACCCCGAACTTCGTGGTGTCGGCGACGCCGAGCGTGACGTCGTCGGCCCCGGCGAACAGCGCGGAGGACTCACCCGCGCGCGACATGGCGAGCTCGACCGAGAGCGAGGCGGGGGGCAGCACGAGCGCCGCGACGACGACGCCGGAGGCGATCACGCCGCCCGTCACCGTGGCCGTGGCCGCCAGAGCGCCGGGGCTCGCATGCTCATGGCCGTGATCGTGCCCCTCCTCCTCGCCGAGCGGCAGGGTACACGACCAGATCGCGCCGATCAGGGTCACGACGGCGGCGGCGCACGCGAACCACACCGACTCCGGGCTGATGTAGAGCGTGAGGCGACCGGTGACGCCGAGCCCGAGGGTCACGACGGCGAGCACGGTCGCGAGGCCGATGCCCAGCCACCGGGAACCCAGCGAACGGGCACGAGAAGGTGCGTGAGTGTGCGCGGACTCAGACAAAGACGTTCACCCCGATCCCGATCGCGAAGGCGGCGAGCACCACGACGCCGACGATGCCGGCCAGGGTGCGGGTGGTGAACGTGGTGCGCATGAGCGCGAGCATCTTCACGTCGACCAGCGGACCGACCAGCAGGAACGCCACGAGGGCGCCGGCCGAGAACGTCGAGGCGAACGACAGCGCGAAGAAGGCGTCGACATTGGAGCAGATCGCGACCGTCATGGCCAGGGCCATCATCGCCACGATCGACAGCACCGGATTCGCGCCGATCGCGAGCAGCACGTCGCGCGGCACCAGCACCTGCACGGCCCCGGCGAGCGCGGATCCGATCACGAGCGCCGGCATCACGGCGCGCAGTTCGACGAGGAACTGCGTGAGACTGCGGCGCACGGGCGTGCCGGGCTCGTGCGACACCCGCTCGCAGGTGTCGACGAAGCGCTGGGTGAGCAGGGCGTCGGGGGAGGGATGCCGACTGTAGATCCAGCCGATCAGGTTCGCGATGAGGTAGCCGCCGACGAGGCGGGCGACGAGGATGCCGTCGTCGAAGCCGAAGGCCGCGTGCGTCGTGAGGATCACGATCGGGTTCACGATCGGCGCCGCGATCAGGAAGGTGAGCGCCTCGGCGGGGGCGAGACCGCGCATCATGAGACCGCGGGCGAAGGGCACGTTGCCGCACTCGCACACCGGGATCAGCATCCCCAGCAGCGACAGCACGGCCCGTCGAGCCCACGCCCTCTTCGGCAGCCAGCGGTGGATGACGTCGGCGGGCAGCCACACCTGCACGACGATCGACAGCAGCACGCCGAGCACCACGAACGGCAGCGCCTCGATGAGGACGCTCATCGCGAGGGTCAGGCCGTCCTGCGCGCGATGCGGCAGGGATGCCGTGTACAGCGTCGGCACGAAGCGGTCGACCAGGAACAGCGCGGCGACGATCACGGCGCCCAGACCCACGCCGATCCACGGAGAGCGCGGCGGGCGTGCCGAGCGGTGCGCGTGCGGAGCGGGCGGCGCCGCGGTGGCGGAGCTGCTCACGCGCTCGCTTCCTCGAGGTCGGTTCGAGCCGCGGCGGCCTTCTTCGAGCACGGGGTGCAGAGTCCGAAGATATCGACGACGTGCGCGGCATCCGTGAATCCGTGCAGGGCTGCGGTGCGATGCGCCCACTGCTCGACGTCTTTGGCCTCGATCTCCACGGTCAGACCGCAGGATCGGCAGATCAGGTGATGGTGGTGCCCCTGGGTCGTGCAGGCGCGGTACAGCGCCTCCCCTTCAGGGCTCTGCAGCGAGTCGGCATCGCCGGATGCCGCGAGTCCGGCGAGCGCGCGGTACACCGTCGCGAGGCCGATGCCGGTGTTGTCGTCGCGGAGGCTCGCGTGCAGGCTCTGCGCGCTCACGAATCCGCGGGCGTCGGCGAGCGCTTCGCGCACGCGTTCGCGCTGCCAGGTGTTCCGCTGAGCCATAAGGAGAGTCTAATCGCCGGTGTTCTCCCCGGCCTGGGAACCGTCACCCGCCCCTCTCGTCTCTCCCCGCCGTCCCCGTCGTCCCCGTCGACTTCTCGTGAAGTCGACGAGCGCACAGGATTCTCACGTCGACAAGCCGTGCGCTCGGCGAGAACCCGTGCACTCGACGGCGGGCGAGAGGATGCCGGGGGGCGCGAGGCGGGAGGGGGCGAGAGACGCGGGAGCGGGGAGTGTTACGGGCGGGTTCGGCTGGGGTGCATGCGACTCGGTATCGTTGCGGCATCCGAGACGAGGGAGTCCAGATGACCGGCTGGCGACTGCGCGAGTTCCACAACGACGATCTGGGCGGCATCCTGCACCTGTGGGAGGAGCTCAAGCGCGCCGGCATCGAGCCGGTGTACGACCTCAGCGAGGTCGTCGCCTCCTGCCAGAAGGACCACGCGATCGTCGCGGTGCACGGAGACGATGTGATCGCCGCCGTGGTCGGACGCGCGGCTCACGACCAGGGCTGGGTCGTGTTCTTCGCGATCGACGAGGCCTGGCGCGACCGCGGCATCGGCTCGGCGCTCCTCGCCGCTCTGGAGAAGAGCATGGCGCCCCACGGACTGACGAAGCTCTCGGCGCTGATGCCCGAGGTCGAGACGCGGCTCGCCGCCTTCGCGGCGCGCGGGTTCGAGTCCAAGCACCACCTGAAGTACTTCGAGCGGCGCATCCCGGTGCAGCGGCAGGAGCTCACCTCCCTCGCCGAGCTCGGCGGCCGCCTCATGCCGCGCGACCTGTGGGAGTCGGTGTCGGGCATGCGGCGCGAGAAGGAGATCCTGGAGCAGCGGCTCGTGCTGCCCCTCGCCGAGCCCGACCTCGCGGAGAGCTTCGGCGTCGTGCCACCGCGCGCCGTGGTGCTGTTCGGCCCTCCCGGTACCGGCAAGACGACCTTCGCGAAGGCCATCGCCTCGCGTCTGGAGTGGTCGTTCGTCGAGGTGTTCCCCTCGCGGCTGGCCGCCGATCCGAAGGGCCTCGCCGGCGCGCTGCGGGAGACCTTCACCAAGATCTCCGAGCTGGAGCACGCCGTGGTCTTCATCGACGAAGTCGAGGAGATCGCCGCCCAGCGGTCCGGCGAGCCGCCGTCCCCGCTGCAGGGCGTCACGAACGAGCTGCTGAAGATCATCCCCACCTTCCGAGAGCAGCCGGGCCGCCTGCTGGTGTGCGCGACGAACTTCATCCGCGCGCTCGACAGCGCGTTCCTCCGCCACGGACGCTTCGACTACGTCATCCCCATCGGCCTGCCCGACCGGGCGGCGCGGGCGGCGATCTGGCTCCGCTACATCCCCGCGCAGGTGTCGGATGCCGTCGACATCGATATCCTCGTCGACCGCACGGAGGGCTTCTCCCCCGCCGACATCGAGTTCGCGGCGCGGAGCGCCTCGCAGCGCGCGTTCGAGGTGGCCATCGCGTCGGGCGCCACGGCATCCGCCCCCGATGGACCGAGCACGCAGGACTATCTCGAGGCGATCGCCGGCACCCGCACCACCGTCTCCCCCGAGACCGCGGCCGAGTTCCTGGAAGACATCGAGGCGCTCGCCCGGGTGTGAGCCCGACCCTCCAGAACTCCGGAGATTCGCTCGCCGTCTGCCGCCGAACCCCCGCGGCGCGCGGCACCGCGTCGTCGACAGTGCTCGATTCTCCGGAGTTCTGGAGGTCGACGCGGAGAGCTCAGGCCCGGCGCACCCGTCCGCGCACGCGCTGCACGAGCCAGCACACGACGTAGATCAGGAACGACAGGGTGGTGATGTAGGGGCTCACCGGGAGGGTTCCGGCGAGCGCGAGCAGGATGCCTCCCACCGCCGCCGTGAACCCGAACAGCGCCGCGAGCAGCGGCACGGCCAGCGGCCCGGCGGTGACGCGCATGGCGGCGGCTGCGGGGGTCACCAGCAGCGCCATGACGAGCAGGGCACCGATGATGTGCACGCTCACGGCCACGATCAGGCCGAGCAGCACCATGAAGATCAGGCTCACCGCGCGCGTGGGCACGCCGCGCGCGGCCGCCGACTCGGGGTCGAGCGAGTCGAACCGCAGCGGGTTCCACATGAGCAGCAGGCCGAGGAGGACGACGAGGCTGATGCCGATCAGCCAGCCGAGGTCGGGGCTCGACACCGACACGATCTGCCCGGTGAGCAGGCTGAACCGGTTGGCGCTGCGCCCGTCGTAGAGCGACAGGAAGAGGATGCCGAGTCCGAGCCCGAACGGCATGAGCACGCCGACGACCGAGTTGCGGTCCCGCGCCTTGGCGCCGAGCAGCCCGATGAGGATCGCGGCCACGAGCGCCCCGCCGAGGGATCCGGCCACCACGCTCCCGCCGAACAGCAGGGCCGCGGCGGCGCCGGCGAACGAGAGCTCGCTCACTCCGTGGACGGCGAAGGCGAGGTCGCGCTGCATCACGAACACGCCGATCAGGCCGCCGACGATGCCGAGAACGGCGCCGGCGATGATCGAGTTCGCGAGGAGGGCGACGAGCTCGCCGTAGTCCTGGAAGGAGAAGACGTCACCCCAGTTCATGCGGCGCCCTCCTCGTCGTGCGCGTGGTGCGGCTCGACGTCAGGGACCCCGACGACCACCAGCCGGTCGCCGGCCCTGAGCACGAACACCGGGGTGCCGTAGAGATCGGTGAGGACCCTCGTCTGCAGCACCTCGTCGGGGGTGCCGAGCACGAAGCGTCCACCGGCGATGTAGAGGATGCGGTCGACCCTGCCGAGGATCGGGTTGATGTCGTGCGTGACGAACAGGACGGCGGCCTCGCGGTCGCGTCGCTGGCGGTCGATGATGTCGGTCACCGCGACCTGGTTCGCGAGGTCGAGGGCGGAGAGCGGCTCGTCGCACAGCAGCAGCGAGGGCTCGTCGGCCAGCGCCTGACCGACGCGGAGCCGCTGCTGCTCTCCCCCCGACAGGAGTCCGACCCGGCGCTCGGCGTAGTGCGCCGCGCCGACCGACTCCAGGAGGCGGTCGACTTTCGCCCGGTCTCCGCGGTGCGGCAGCGGTAGCCCGAAGCGGCTGCCCTGCACGCCGAGGGCGACGAGGTCGCGGGCCCGCATGCTGGTGTCCGCGGGGATGGACCGCTGCTGCGGGATGTACCCGATGCGCGGGTTCCCTCGACGAACGGGCTCTCCTGCCACGGTGATCGTCCCGCCCGACAGCGGCTGCAGACCGAGGATGCTGCGCAGCAGCGTGGTCTTGCCCGAGCCGGAGGGCCCCAGCACCGCGATGAACTCGCCGGGGCTCACCGTGAGGTCGAGCCCCGACCACAGCTCTCGGTCTCCGCGGTGGAGAGCGGCGCCGCTGATCTCCAGCACGGGCGCGGCGACGCCCTCCCCGGCACCGCTCACGGGGTGACGGCGGCGGCGAGGTTCTTGATCGCGTCACGCATCCACTCAGCGTACGACGATCCGTCCTGCAGCAGCTCCGAGAAGGACACGACGGGCACGCCCGCCTCCTTCGCCGCGTCTTCGACGCGCTGCGTCTCGGAGCCTCCGGTCTGCGCGTTCACGAGCAGGGCGCGCACCGAGCCGCCCTTGATCACGTCGAGCGCCTTGAGCAGGGTGGCCGGTGCGACGTCGGTGCCCTCCTCGACCGACTCGGCGAACCCGTCGGGGGTCGCGTCCGTGAGACCCGCGGCCTCGACGAGGTAGCCGGGCAGCGGCTCGGTCATGAAGACCTCTGCTCCTGCAGCCTCGGTCTTCAGCGTCTCCAGGTCGCCCTCGAAGCCCTCTAGCTCGGCGGTGATCTTCGCGGCGTTGGCCTCGAAGTCGCTCTTGCCATCGGGGTCGAGCTCGGCGAGCTCCTCGGCGATGGCCTCCACGACGTGGGTCATGGTGTGCGGGTCGAACCAGACGTGCTCGTTGAAGCCCTCGATGTGGTCGTGTCCGGCGTGGCCGTCGGCCTCATCGCCGTGGTCGTGGGCGTGGTCTTCGGCATCCGCGTCGTGCCCCTCGTTGCCGGGGTAGTCGTGCGAGTACTCCACCGCGGTGACGACGGCCGGATCCTTGGCGTCCTCGAGCAGCGTGTCGACGAACGCGTCGTAGCCTCCGCCGTTCTCGATCACGAGGTCGGCCTTCTGCACGGCGAGGCGGTCACGGGCCGTGGCCTCGTAGGAGTGCGGGTCCTGCGCGGCGTTGTCGATGATCGAGGTGACGTCGACCCGGTCGCCACCGATCTCCGCGGCGATGGATCCGTACACGTTGGTCGATGCGACGACGCGGATGCCGCCGGCATCCGCTCCCCCCGTGGGCGAAGCCCCCGAGGTCGACCCTGCGCAGCCCGAGAGCGCGAGAGCGGCGACGGAGACGAGGGCGAGAGCGGCGAGGGGCTTGTGCATGCTCCCACTCTAAACACTAATGAGAACCATTATCAAATCTTCGTCGTGGTGCACACGCCGACATCGATTCTCGGTCGTCCGGGACATTGTTTCGCGCGCCGCGGCACGGGAGCCTGGACGAACAGACCGAAGGAGCCCCATGTCCAATGAAACCTTGGCCGTCCCCCTCGTCGATCAGCTCGACGCCTTCTTCGGGCAGTACACCGCGGCGGGTCAGGCCCGGGGGCTCGTGTACGGGCTCGTCGGCCCGGACGGACTCGAGCACAGCCGAGGATTCGGCGCCGTCGACGCCGACGACAGGGCGCCAGATGCCGACACCGTGTTCCCGATCGCGTCGATCACGAAGAGCTTCGTCGCCCTGGGGGCGCTGCTGGCCAGGGACCGCGGTCTTCTCGACATCGAGGCGCCGATCACGGACTTCTTCCCCGAGTGGCACGGCACCGTCGGCGACGAGCCCGCCGCCGCACCGACCCTGCGGCAGCTGCTCAGCATGAGCGGCGGCCTCACCGAGGACAACTCCTGGGTCGATCCGTTCCTCGGCCTGAGCGAGGCCGAGCTCGTGGATCGGATCAGACCGGGTCTCGCCTACAGCAACCACCCCGGAACGGTCTTCGAGTACTCGAACATCGGCTTCACGATGGCAGGTCTCGCGGTCGCCAAGGCCGTCGGCATGCGCGTGGAGGACTGGGTCACGGAGGAGGTCCTGCGCCCGCTCGGAATGACCCGCACCTGGTTCGACAACCGCGCACCCGACGGCGGGTTCCATCGCGCGGTCGGCTACTCGCTGGATGCCGAGGGGAACTGGGTGGCCTTCCCTCCCCAGGTCTCCGATGCGATGGCCGCCGCCGGCGGCATGCACTCCACGATCAACGACCTCGGCATCTGGGTCGGATTCCTCGCGGCGGCGACCCGTCCGGGCGGCGATGACGCGATCGTCGCCAGGGCGACGCGGCGCGAGCTGCAGCGCATCCATCAGGTCGACATCCCGTCGCTGCAGGCACGCCCCGAGGGGACCTGGAAGTTCGTGGCGGGAGGCTACGCGCTCGGCCTCTTCGTGCGCCACGACCTGCACCGCGGGTCGATCGTGTCGCACAGCGGCGGGCTCCCGGGGTTCATCCTGAACATCGTGTGGCACGCCTCCTCCGGCACCGGGGTGATCGTGCTCACCAACAGCCACCGCGGCAACCCGGTCGGGCTGTCCGAGGATGCGCTGCTCCGCACGCTCTCCGCCAACGCCACCCCGGCGCGGGTGGTCCGGCTGTGGCCGGAGACGCGTCGACTGATGGCCGCGGCCGACGGGCTGGTCCGCTCGTGGGACGACGACGCCGCCGCCGAGCTCTTCGCCGACAACATCGACTTCGACCGCCCGCTCGCCCAGCGCAGAGCGGCGATCGACGAGCTCATCGCCCAGGTCGGCGGACTCCGCGAGGGATCCGATGCGCCCGAGATCCTGTCCTCCGCCACACCGGCCGACGTCACCTGGTCCCTCCCCGGCATCCGGGGCGAGCTGATCTGCATGATCCACCTCACGCCCGTACGGCCCGCGCAGATCCAGGAGTTCGAGGTGATCGCCGTCGACCACACGGTGCCGCGGAGCGCCCGCCCCACCGACATCTCCGCCCGACGCCGCGCGTACGTCACGCCGACCGTGAGCTCGCTGCCGAACACCGCGGTGGTGTGAACCGGCGCCACCTGGCCCCGCGGGGCCCCACGGGCCCGCCGATCTCGACGACCGGCGGGCCCGTGGGGCGTACAGTGGGCGGGCGTCAGCCGATGAGGCCCGCAGGGGCGATCCACACCGTGGACTCGCCAGGCACCGCACCGCCGTCGACGGCGCCCAGCACGACGTCGGTGGCATCCGCCCCGAGGTCGAACGGCTCCGTGCCGAAGTTCGTCACGACCTGCCAGCCGTTCGGGCGGGCGAAGCGCAGCACGTCGGCACGGCCGGTCTCGATCCACTGCAGGCTCTCGTCGGCCTGCAGCACCCGACGCAGGCGCAGCGCCTCGCGGTACAGCGACAGCGTCGACGAGGGATCCGCAGCCTCGACGTCTGCGGCGAACGCGGCGAACCACGCCGGCTGGGGCAGGTGCGCCTCGACGGCCCCGAATCCGAAGGAGGGTCCGGATGCCGTCCACGGCAGCGGCACGCGGCATCCGTCACGGCCCAGTCCGTCGAACTCGCCGCCCCGGAAGAACGTCGGGTCCTGACGCTCCTCCGGTGTGATCTCGGCGACCTCCTGGAGGCCGAGCTCCTCGCCCTGGTACAGGTACGTGCTGCCGGGCAGGCCCAGCAGCAGCAGGGTCGCGGCGTGCGCGCGGCGGAGTCCCTGCTCGCGGTCGATGCCCTCGTCCGGACCCCCGGCGGCGACCCATTCGGTGCCCTGCTTGACGTGTCGTCCGTTCAGCGCCGGCAGGCCGTAGCGCGTCGCATGACGGGTGACGTCGTGGTTGGAGAGCACCCAGGTCGTCGAGGATCCCGTCGTGTCCGACTGCGCGAGGTTGTCGGCGATGATCGTGCGGAACTCTTCCGCGTCGAAGTCGGCGACGAGCAGGTCGAAGTTGAACGCCTGCCCCAGCCCCTCGGCGGAGGCGTACTTCGCGCGGCGCTCCGGCGTCGACACCCACGCCTCGGCGACGGCCGTGCGCGGCGGGTCGTACTCGTCGAACACGCGGCGCCACTCGGCGTAGATCTCGTGCACGTCGTCACGGTCGATCAGCGGGTGGTTGCCGTCCCGCGGGATCGCGTCGAGCTCTGCACGGCTGGGCAGGGGCTCGCTGAGATCCTTCGTGAGCATGTGGGCGACGTCGATGCGGAAGCCGTCGACCCCGCGGTCCGACCAGAAGCGCAGCGTCGTCAGGAAGTCCTCGCGCACCTCGGGGTTGTCCCAGTTGAGGTCGGGCTGCTCGACGGCGAAGTTGTGGAAGTACCACTGTCCGTCCTCGACCCGCTCCCAGGCGGAGCCGCCGAACACCGACACCCAGTCGGTCGGAGGAAGCTCGCCGTTCTCGCCCTTCCCCTCGCGGAAGATGAAGCGCTCACGGGCGGCGGAGCCGCGCCCTGCGGCGAGCGCCTCCTGGAACCACTCGTGCAGGTCGGATGTGTGGTTGGGAACGATGTCGACGACGACCCTGATGCCACGGGCGTGGAGGACTGCCACCATGGCGTCGAAGTCCTCGAGCGTGCCGAGACGGGGGTCGACGTCGCGGTAGTCGGCCACGTCGTAGCCGCCGTCGGCGAGAGCCGAGGGGTAGAACGGGCTGAGCCACACGGCATCGATGCCGAGCTTCTCGAGGTAGTCGACGCGAGAGAGGATGCCGGGGATGTCGCCCAGGCCGTCTCCGTTCGCATCGGCGAAGCTCCGCGGGTAGATCTGGTAGACGGCGGCCTGACGCCACCATGCGGCGGTGTCGGCGGTGCGGGTCTCGACGAGGAGAGCGTCGGTCATGAGGGGTCGTGCTCCTTCTTTCTTGTGGGTGGTTCTGCGGGTGTGCGGCTCAGCCCTTGACGGCGCCCTGGGTCACGCCCTCCATGACGAAGCGCTGCGTGAACAGGTAGGCGAGGATCGCCGGGGCCATCGCCATCAGGTACGAGGCGAAGGACACGTTGTAGTTGTTGCTGAACTGAGTCTGGAACAGGTTCTGCCGCACCGGAAGGGTCTGCAGTGCGGGATCGGAGATGATCAGCGACGGCATCATGAAGTCGTTCCAGGCGTACAGGAAGGCGAAGATGCCGACCGTGGCGCTCATCGGCGCGAGCAGCGGGAAGATCAGCTTCCAGAACGTCTGCCACGTCGTCGCGCCGTCGATGCGGGCGCTCTCCTCGAGCTCCATGGGGATCGACCGCAGGAACGCCGTGAACAGCAGCACGCTGAAGCTGAGCTGGAACATCGTGGCGAGGATGATCACGCCGAACGGGTTGTCGAGCCCCACGCGTCCGGTGAGCTGGATCTGCGGGAGGGCCACGACGGGGAACGGGATGAACATCGCCGCGAGCAGGTAGAAGAACGAGTACCGGAAGAGCTTCCGATCCCAGTTGCGCACGATCGCGTAGGAGGCGAGCGCGGCGAGGAGGATGGTCGCGACGACGGTGCCGGCGGTGACGAGCAGCGAGATGCCGGCGCCGACGGGGAACTTCGTGAGGTTCCAGGCGGCGACGAACCCTTCGATGCTGAAGGGCGCCGGCAGGGAGAAGGCGTTGCCGTCGACGGCCTGGGAGGTCGTCTTGAACGCCATCGAGATGGTCACGTACAGCGGCAGGAGCACGGTGACCGCGCACAGGATCAGGATGATCGTTCCCGACCAGTTGACCCTCTCCATCCTGATGCGGGGTTTGCGGCCGGAGGCGGTGACGGTGGCGAGTGTCTGCGTCGACATCAGAGTGCGTTCCTTCCGCGGGTCATCGAGAGCTGGAGCAGGGAGATGAGGATGGCGACGATGAAGAAGATGGTCGCGTTGGCCATCTGGTAGGCGTAGTCGCCGCCGTTGAAGCCCGCGATGATCGTCATGGCGACGCTGCGGGTGGAGGTGCCTGGGCCGCCGTTGGTGAGGCCGACGATGATGTCGTAGGCGTTCAGGAAGCCCTTGAATCCGAGGATGATGTTGATCACCACGTACCCCGCCACGAGCGGCACGGTGATGCGGGTGAGCTGCTGGGTCTTGTTGGCGCCGTCGATCGACGCGGCCTCGTAGACCTCGCCCGGCACCGACAGGAGACCGGCGATGTAGATCAGCAGGGTGCCGGGGACCGCCTGCCACGCGGTCACGATCACGATGGCCACCCAGGCGAGGTCGGGGTTGGCGAGCAGGCTCGTCTCCAGCCACGGGATGCCGGTGGCCGCACCGGCCGCAGGGAGCGAGTTCGAGAACAGGAAGTTGAAGACGTAGGCGATGATGATGCCCGAGATCACCATCGGGATCACGAACACCGTGCGCAGCCCCGTCTTAAAGCGGATGCGGGATGTCAGCCCCACCGCGAGCAGGAACGCCACGATGTTGACGACGATGACCGTCGCGATCGAGAAGCCGAACGTGAACAGATAGCTCTGCAGGATCGCCGGGTCGCTGAAGACGGCGATGTAGTTCGTGAGCCCGTTGAAGCTCCAGTCGCCGATGCCGATCGAGTCGGTGAAGCTGAAGAAGATGCCGATGACCCCGGGCAGCGTGATCGCGAGCGTGAACAGCAGCAGCGTCGGCAGCAGGAACAGGTAGTAGATCGGCTCGACGCGGCGCGAGCTGCGCCGTACGGTGCGGTCGCCCGAGGTGACGATCGTGGTCGTGGTGCTCATTCGCCGGACTCCTCTGTCTCGGTCTTCACGACCGGTGCGCGGAAGGCGACGCGCGCCCAGTCGGCATCCATCGTGCGGAGTGTCGTGTTCGGGTCTGCGCCGAGCACCATCGCCTGGGCGTAGTTGAAGACGGGGATCGTCTTCGGGACGAGCACCGACGGACCCTGGTAGATCCGGCCGTCGTCGTAGTAGTCGATCATCCCGGCGATGCGCGGATCGCTCGGTGCCGGAGCATCCTCGGTCGGCGTGAAGCCGAGCTGGGACTCGTTGTAGGCCTCGATGTTCTGCGGCTCGTACAGGAACTCCAGGAAGTCGCGTGCGGCCTCCTGGTGCCGCGACCCCTCGGGGATCATGGCGGCGAGGTCCATGTTGACGCGCACAGCGAGATCGTCGGGGTCGTCGGTCATCGGCAGCGGGAACGTGCCCAGCTGCAGGTCGGGGGCCGTCTTCGCGATCTCGCTGAACGCCCACGGACCCTGCAGGTACATCGCGGCCTCGCCCTTCGAGAAGGCGAGGTTGCCGTCGCCGTAGCCGCGGCTGGGTGCGTCCTCGTTGACGTAGTCCTTCGTCAGCTGGAGCATCCTGTCCATCGGCTCGGCGAAGTCGTTCTGGAACGACACGGTCGAGTCGGGTCCGACGTCGGCGCCCTCGGCGTTCATGCCGTCGAAGAAGTCGATCACGTCGATCGAGCCGCCGAGGGAGTAGTCATACCAGCCCTGCCCGACGGTCCAGTCGTCCTTGAAGGTCGCGTAGAACGGGGTGATGCCCGCGGCCTTGAGCTGGTCGCATGCCGCGATGAGCTCGTCCCAGGTCTGCGGGACCTCGATGCCCTGGGCGGCGAAGATCTCCTTGTTGTAGATGACGGATGCCGCCATCACCGAGTACGGCAGGGCGCTGGTGCGTCCGGCGCACGAGCCGTACTGGTCCATGAGGGGCTGGAGGTCGTCGCGGACGGATGCCGCGGCATCCGTGTCTCCGAGATCGGTGAGCGCGCAGCGCTGCACGAACCGGGCGATCTCGAAGTTGTAGTTGGCGAGCATGATGTCGGGCGGGTTGCCGCGCACGAAGCTGGCCGAGACCACGTCGACGCCCGAGGTGTCGATCTCGACGCGCACGTCGCTCTGCGATGCGTTGTACTCGGCCACGAGGTTCGTCATGAACTCGATCGCTTCACGTTTGCTGAAGGTGAAGCGGATGGTCTCGCGACCGTCTCCCGCGGCGCAGCCCGTGACTGCGGCGCCGATCATGATCAGCGCGGTCGCACCGGCCGCGAGTCGTTGGGGTTTCACAGACACCGTCGTCCTTCCGATTGGTAGATCCGTAGACTAAATCTAGTGAGCGAATTTACTTCGTCGGACGGTACTCTCTCATTGGAGAAGAGGGCAGGTCAAGAGCCGTGACAGAAGTTTCTGCAGATCTGGGCACCGGACGCGCGAGCGTCGGGGCCGTCCTCGACTTCGCCTGGACCGCCGGCGAGTTCACCGCGACCGAGGTCATGGCGGCCACCTCGCTCACCCGATCCACCGCGATCGACGCCGTGGACACCCTGGTCAGCGGGCAGATCCTGCGCGAGCTCCCGAACGCCCGTGCGGCCGGCGCCTACCGCGCAGGGCGGCCGGCGCGGCGCTTCGCCCTGATGCCCGACCTGGGCGTCGTCGTGGGCATCGACGCGGGAGACACGCACCTCGCCGTCACCGTCGCCGACCCGCTGCAGACGACGCTCGTGCAGCACCGCACCGACGTCGACCCGGAGGAGACGCCGGAGGAGCGTCTGGCGATCATCCTCGAACGGCTCCAGGACGCCCTCTCCGAAGCCGGTCGCACCCGCGACGATCTCCTCGCGATCTGCGTGGGCGTCGCCGCCCCTGTCACCCGAGACGGCATCTCACCCCCGCATCCGGAGGGGTTCTGGGAGCGCACGAACCCGGGGCTCGCCGCAGCGCTGCGCGACTGGGCGCCGGTCGTCGAGATCAAGAACGACGCCCTGCTCGCCGCCGTCGCCGAGGGCGCGCAGGGCGCGGCGATCGGATGCCGGGACTACGTCGCCCTGCTCGCCGGTGAGCGCTTCGGCGGCGGCGTTGTGGTCGACGGCCACCTGCTGCACGGCGCCCACGGCGGCGTCGGCGAGGGCGTCGTGTTCGATCACATCATCGGGGTCGGCTCGGCGTTCGGCCTCGGGCCGGCGCTGCACCATCAGCTGCTCGCCGCCGTGGACACCGGAGAGGTCGACGCAGGTTCCCCGATCGGCCGGCTCGCCGACGCCGAGCGGATCGACCCGCGCCTCGTCCTGACCCTCGCCGCCGCGGGCGACGCCGATGCCCTGCTCATCGCCGGCCAGCTGGGCGAGACCGTCGCCCGCATCGTCGGCGTGCTCGGCAGCATGTACGACCCCGCCCGCGTCATCATCTGCGGCGCCGTGGCCGAGAGCATCGAGCCCGTGCTGGCCGCCGCCCGCGCCGTGCTGCCGTCACAGTTGCACCTCCCCGCCCCCGAACTGCTCGCCTCGTCGCTCGGGGCCGAGGTGGTCTCGCTCGGCGCCGTGGCGACCGCGCGGCGTGCGGCGCGGGAGCGCGCCGTGCCGCTGTTGGCGGAGCGGCGGCTGGCGCGCGGGTAGCCCCGGCATCCGGCATCCCGGGCGCGGGGCGCGGTGGGAAAACAGAGACGAACTCGATCGGCCCCGGCGTTGCACGCCGCGACACGCCGGAGATCGGCAGGTCGGTCTCCGTTCTCCGGGCGACGGGGGCGTCCGACCTGAGCGGCCGACCTCAGTCGACAAGCAGCGCGGGCTCCTCCAGCACGCTCGCCACGTCGGCGATGAAGCGGCTCATGCCGTCGCCGTCGATCACGCGGTGGTCGAAGGACCCGGCGACCGTGGTGACCCAGCGGGGGCGCACCTCGCCGTCGACGACCCACGGCTTCTGGCTGATCGTGCCCATGGCGACGATGCCGGCTTCGCCGGGGTTGATGATCGGGGTGCCGGCATCCATCCCGAACACGCCGATGTTGGTGATCGTGATGGTGCCGCCCTGCTGGTCGGCGGGGCTGGTCTTGCCCTCGCGCGCGGTGAGGGTGAGGCGGTTCAGGGCACGGGCGAGGTCCTTCATGCCGAGGTCCTGCGCATCCTTGATGTTCGGCACGAGGAGTCCACGCGGGGTGGCCGCGGCGATGCCGAGGTTCACGTAGTGGCGCACGACGATCTCGGCGCCGTTCTCGGTCTCGACCCACGCCGCGTTCACCATCGGGGTGCGGCGGGCCGCCCAGATCACGGCGCGCGCCATGATGAGCAGCGGCGAGACGCGGATGTCGGCGTAGTCCGGCGAGGCCTTGAGCCGCTTGACGAGCTCCATCGTGCGGCTCGCGTCGATCTCCTTCCACACCGTCACGTGCGGGGCCGAGTAGGCGCTCTGCACCATGGCCGAGGAGGTCGCCTTGCGGACGCCCTTGACCGGGATGGACTCGGTGCGACCCGGCTCGTCGACGTGCGGAGCGGATGCCGGAGCCGGAGCGAGACCTCGGGCGAGGCCCACCGGTGCGCTCTGCGGGGCGGGCACGGTCTCCTCACGGACGGCGCCCCACTCGGGCGTCTCGATGTTGCGGAACACGCTCGCCTGCGAGGCGTGCTTCATCACGTCGTCGCGGGTGACCTCGCCGTCGGCCCCCGTCGGGGTGACCGTCGTGAGGTCGACGCCGAGGTCGCGGGCGAGCTTGCGGATCGGCGGCTTCGCGATCACGCCGACCGACGACCGCACCGGACGCTCGGCCGGACGCTTGCGGCGCGACGTGGCGCCGCCGCCTGAGCCGTAGCCGACGAGCACGGAGCCGCCGCCCTCCTCAGCTGCCGGAGCGGCAGGGGCCGCGGGCGCAGCGGGTGCGGCATCCGTCACGAAGCTGATGATCGGGGTGCCGACCTCGACCGTCGTCCCCTCGGCGACGAGCAGCTCGCCGACGACCCCCGCGTGCGGGGACGGGAGCTCGACGAGCGACTTGGCCGTCTCGATCTCGCAGATGACGTCGTTGATCGCGACGGCGTCGCCGGGGGCGACCTTCCAGGCGACGATCTCGGCCTCGGTGAGGCCTTCGCCGACGTCGGGGAGGGTGAAGTTCTGCGTGCTCATGGTTGATCCTCTCGCGCATGGCGTTCACAACTCCGCAAGAACGCACGGGAAGCGGCCGGAATCACGAGTCCGGAGCCGGTATGCGGCGTTCTCTGAGGAGTTGTGAACATGAAACGACTGTCAGTAGGCCAGCGAACGGTCGACGGCCTCGAGGATGCGGTCGGCATCCGGGAGGTACGCACCCTCGAGCTTCGCCGGGGGGAACGGGGTGTCGTAGCCCGAAACCCGCAGCACGGGAGCCTCCAGCGCGTAGAACGCCCGCTCCATCACGGTCGCGGCGACCTCGCTGCCGAGACTCGTGAAGCCCTGCGCCTCCTGGGCGTAGACCATGCGGCCGGTCTTGCGCACGGAGTCGAGGATCGGCTCGTAGTCGATGGGCGACAGCGAGCGCACGTCGACGACCTCGCAGCTGGTGCCCTCGGCCTCGGCGAGCGCGGCGGCCTGCAACAGGGTCGTGACCATGGCGCCGTGGCCGACGAGCGTGACGTCGGTGCCGGTGCGCACGACGCGCGACGAGTGCAGCGGCGCCGCGGACGCGTCGAGCTCCACCTCGCCCTTGGTCCAGTAGCGGCTCTTCGGCTCCATGAAGATCACGGGGTCGTTCGAGGCGATCGCCTCCTGGATCATCCAGTACGCGTCGTTCGGCGTCGACGGCGACACCACGCGCAGACCCGGGGTGTGCGCGAAGTACGCCTCCGGGCTCTCCTGGTGGTGCTCGACCGCGCCGATGTGCCCGCCGTAGGGGATGCGGATCACGATCGGGAGCGAGAGCCTGCCCTCGTGCCGGTTCGTGAGCTTCGCGAGCTGCGTGGTGATCTGATCGAACGCCGGGAACACGAAGCCGTCGAACTGGATCTCGATGACGGGCCGGAACCCGGTCATGGCGAGTCCGATCGCGGTGCCGACGATCCCCGACTCGGCGAGCGGGGTGTCGAGCACGCGGCGGTCGCCGAAGTCGCGCTGCAGGTGCTCCGTCACGCGGAAGACACCGCCGAGCTTGCCGATGTCCTCGCCCATGAGCAGGACCCGGTCGTCGTTCTCCATGGCCGCGCGGAGCCCTGCGTTCAGGGCCTTGCTGAACGGCATCGTCTCGAGAGTCATGCCTGGTGCCCCTTCACGGAATTCGGACGATTGCAGGAATATCGGATACTGCGGCACGGATCGTCCGAGAATGCGGCATCCGTCCGAGATTCGGATGCCGAGAACGCCGCGGTCACGCGTCGCCCCCGTCGAACGACGCCTCATACCTGGCGCGCCACGCCTTCTGCTCGGCGATCAGCGGATGCGGCTCGCTGTAGACGTGGTCGAAGATCTTGTCGGCGCTGGGCGCGCCCAGCTCCACGGTGCGCGCCCTGAGGTCCTCCGCGGCGTCGGCGCCCTCGGCGTCCACGTCGGCGAAGAACTCCGCCGAGGCGCCGCGGTTCTCCAGGAACGCGCGCATCCGCACGATCGGGTCGCGCTCGGCCCACGACTGCTCCTCTTCGGAGCCGCGGTATTTCGTGGGGTCGTCGCTGGTGGTGTGCGCGCCGAGCCGGTAGGTCACGGCCTCGATCGCGCGGGGGCCGCCGCCGGCGCGCGCCTCGTCGAGGGCCACGCGCGAGACGGCGTAGCTGGCGAGGACGTCGTTGCCGTCGACGCGGACGCTGGGGATGCCGTAGCCGGCGCTGCGCTCGACGAGCGGCACCCGCGACTGGGTCGACACCGGCACCGAGATCGCCCAGTGGTTGTTCTGCAGGAAGAACACCGTCGGGGCCTGGTAGCTGGCGGCGAAGACCATGGCCTCGTGCACATCGCCCTGGCTGGATGCGCCGTCGCCGTAGTAGACGATGACCGCTTCGTCGCGCTCGGGGTCTCCCGTGCCGGTGCGGCCGTCGAAGGAGAGGCCCATCGCGTAGCCTGCGGCGTGCAGCACCTGCGAGCCGAGCACGAGGGTGTAGAGCCGGGTGTTGCCGTTCTTCGGGTCGCTCGGGTCCCAGCCGCCGTGCGAGACGCCGCGCATGAGCTTGATGATGTCGACGGGATCGACGCCGCGGATGCGGGTCACGGCGTGCTCGCGGTACGACGGGAAGATCGTGTCCTGCGCGCGGGCGGCGCGACCGGAGCCGACCTGGGCCGCCTCCTGACCGCGGCTCGGCGGCCACAGCGCCAGCTGGCCCTGACGCTGCAGGTTCGTCGCCTGGGTGTCGATGGCCCGGATGACGACCATGTCACGGTAGAACTGCTCGAGCTCCGCATCGCTGATCTTCTCGATCAGCGGGAGGTAGCGCTCGGCGGCATCCGACGGGGCGAACCGTCCGGTCGCGTCGAGGACGCGCACGAGGGGGGTCTCGGAGGTAGTCACGGCTCTTACGCTACCCGCGCCCGCATGCCCCGGCACGCATACCTAGGACGCCCTTGTATCTGTCGGGAACCCGAAGAATCCCCGGTCAGAGGGCTGTCGCGGCGACGTCGAGCACGCGGGCGACGGACGCGTCCTCGCCCACGGAGATGCGGATGCCGTCGCCGGCGAAGGGCCGGACGACGAGATCGTTCTGGAGGAAGAGCGCGGCCACGGCATCCGTCCGCTCGCCCGTCGGCAGCCAGACGAAGTTGCCCTGTGCGTCTGGCACGTCCCACCCCTGGGCGCGGAGACGCTCGACGAGGCGCGTGCGGCGTTCGACGATCTCGGCGACGCGGGCGAGGAGCTCGGACTCGGCGTCGAGGCTGGCGATGGCGGCGTTCTCGGCCGCGGAGGTCACGGAGAGGGGGATGCCGGTGCTGCGCGCGGCGTCGAGCACCTTCTCGTTGCCGATCGCGTAGCCGATGCGCAGCCCCGCGAGACCGTACGCCTTGGAGAAGGTGCGCAGCACGACGACGTTGGGGTGCCGCTCGAAGACGCGCTCGGCGAGTCCGTCGACCGCGCCGGGGGCGGTGACGAACTCCGCGTACGCCTCGTCGAGGACGATGAGGACGTCTCCGGGGACGCGGGCCACGAAGTTCGCGAACTCGTCGCTCGTGATGATCGGCCCCGTCGGGTTGTTCGGCGTGCAGAGGATGATCGCGCGGGTGCGGTCGGTGACGGCATCCGCCATCGCGTCGAGGTCGTGGCGGAAGTCGGCGGTCAGCGGGACCTGGACGCCGGTCGCCCCCGCGACCAGAGGAAGGCTCGGGTAGGCCTCGAAGGAGCGCCACGCGTAGATGACCTCATCGCCGACGGATGCCGTGGCGAGGATGAGCTGGTGCAGGATCGAGACGCTTCCGGCGGCGACGTGGACCTGGTTCGGGTCGACGCTGAAGCGGATGCCGAGGCGCTCGCGCAGGCGTCCGGCGGTGGCGTCGGGGTAGCGGTTGATCGGCGTGGTGTACTGGAGCGCGTCGAGGACCGACGGCAGCGGCTCGAAGGGGTTCTCGTTGCTCGACAGCTTGTACGCGTCGGGCCCGGCCTGCTTGCCCTGGCGGTACGGAGCGAGAGCGGCGATGGTGGGACGGATGCGGGGCAGGATCGGGTCGGTCACGGTCATGAGTCTAGGGATTCAGCGATCATCCGCGTGATGAGCGCGATCATGAGCTCCTTCTCCCTCGGGTCGACCAGAGGCCGAAGGTCGCTGACATCTCGGCTTCCTCGTGTGAGACTGGAGGGACTATGCGCTTCATCATCCGTGTCGTCGTGAACGCCTTCGCCCTGTGGGTGGTGACGCTGATCCCCGCGCTGCAGGTGCAGATCAAGGCCTTCGCGCCCGGCGAGACCCTGCAGCTCGTGCTGACCCTGCTCGCGGTGGCGGCGATCTTCGCCCTCGTGAACACGATCATCGGCACGATCGTGAAGATCGTCGCGTTCCCGCTCTACATCATCACGTTCGGCCTCATCGGCTTCGTGATCAACGGGTTCCTCCTGTGGCTCACGGCGTGGATCACGAGCGGATTCGGCTGGGGTCTCACCGTCGGGGACTTCTGGTGGGGCGTGCTCGCCGCGCTCATCATCTCGGTCATCAACGGCGTCTTCGGCTTCATCCTCCGCCCGCAGACCAAGAAGTCCCGCCGCGACTGACCCCCCCCCCCCCCCCGCCCTGACCGGTCGGCGCACTCCTCTCGTGTGCGCCATCGGTCAGTCCCGCGTCGCCCGGTACTCGGTCCGCTCGACCTCGACGGCCTCGTCGAGGTCGGCCCAGAACTCGCCGAGCGCCTCGATCCGCGGGTCGCCGGAGGCATCGGCCATCTCCGCCGTCTCGATGTAGGTGCGGAGCTGATGGGGTTCCAGACCCGCGTCCTGGATGCCGTCGCGCGGGTCGCCCTCGCGCGTGACGGTGACGCTGTCGGCCGAGCCCGTGCCCCCGGGGGAACCGCCACCCGCGAGACTCGAGACCAGATCGTCCGTGTGCCGGAACTGGACGATGGTCTGATCGTCGCCGAGAGCGGGCTCGACCGGACTCCCCGCGGTGATCTGCACCTTCACGTCGTAGTCCGACTCCATCGCGAGGTGCGCGGCGATCATGCCCGACTGCGAGTGGGCGACGACGTCGACCTCGTCGCCCGGCTTCGCCCCGGCCGCCGCGAGCGCGTCGAGCGTCGCCTGATAGGACGATGACCGCCGGCCCGTGTAGAGCTCCCGGTTGGACTTCATGTCCCACGGCTCCTTCCCGCCGAGCAGCGACTGCGGCCAGGCGTTCTGCGTGCCCGTGAGGTAGGTCACGTACCTCGCCTCCCCTCCGGGCATCGTGTACTTCTCGACGGCGATCTGCGCGCCCGCTGCGCTCGGCATCCTGCGGAGAGCCTCGGCGGCCCCGGCGGGCGCGCCCGACGGCGAGGAGGTGCGCACGGGCGTCACCGAGACGGGATCGGCCGTGCCCGTGAGGCGCGACCCCGCCGGGATCACCCCGAGGCCCGTGGCGCCGACGGCACCGGCTCCGAGGAACAGCGGCGCCAGCAGCCCGCCGAGGTCGAACTGACTGTCGAGCCCTCGAAACCGCTCGTCCTTCCAGCCCTGCACGAGCAGAGTCGCCATGTCGGGGATGCGGGCGTCTCCGTCGGCGAGCCGCCCCATCCTCCGGCGCAGCACATCGGCTCCGGCGTCGTGGGCGAGCGCCAGCGCATCGGCCTCTGCCTGCAGCTCGACATACTCGTAGACATCGGCCATCAGTCTGATCCCGATCACGGCCGAATCGCACTCAGACCGCAGGTCCTCCGCGCGCTCTCCACTCGCCCAGAGCGCCACGGTGTCGACCCGCTCGCCCGCCCCAGGGGCGTCGACGATGATGCGATGGGCCCGCATGATCGAGGAATGCGCTCCGTCGATGTCCGTCGCGAGCGCCGCCAGCCGCGCCGCGACCTCCCGCAGCGCCTCGGGGTCGACGCAGATCGCTCCGCCGTGGTCGATCTCCATCCCGCCGCTCACGATGCCAGCGCCCTCTCCATCTCCCGAGACCTCTCGTGCAGACGCGCGACCTCCGCCGCCGCGCCGTCGCGATAGCCGAGGAGCTCGCGTCGGAGGGCCCGCACACCCTCGGACTCCCACTCGGTGTCGGCGATCAGCGGGCCGAGTGCGGCCCCGACGGCATCCAGCGCCTGGACGGCCTCGTCGACGGCGTGGCCGGCGAGGATCAGGGCCCAGGCCGCCTCTGAGCCGCCGGTGTCTGCGATGGCGAATGCGTACATGCGGCCAGCATCCGCGATCCGCGATCGACGTGCGGGGCCGCGATCCGCGGAACGACGACGACGGTGGACAGGTCGCTCCGGATGCTGAATGTGGAGGATGAGACTGCGGGATGAGCCGGAGACCGGCAGAATGGAACGGTGACATCCCCGGATCCCTTCCGCGTGATCTTCGTGTGCACGGGGAACATCTGCCGCTCCCCGATGGCGGAGGTCGTCTTCCGCGATCTCGCAGAGCGCCAGGGTCTGGGGTCGCGGATCGTCTCGCGCAGCGCGGGAACGGGCGACTGGCACCTCGGAGAAAGGGCCGATCAGCGCACGATCGACTCCCTCACCCGCCGCGGCTACGACGGCTCGCAGCATCGAGCGAAGCAGTTCACGACCGCATCCTTCGCCGACAACGACCTGGTCGTGGCGCTCGACCGCACCCATGAGCGCATCCTCCGCGAGTGGGCGCACGATGAAGACGAGGAGGGCAAGGTCACACTGCTGCTCGCGTTCGACCCTGACGCCTCGACCCAGGACGTGCCCGACCCCTACTACGCCGGCACGGAGATGTTCGATGCCGTGCTCGGTATGATTGAGGCGGCGACGCGCGGCCTGTTCCGCCAGCTCGAACCGGCCCTTCGCGCCCCTCGCACGCCCCGAGCATAGGGGCCCGATCAGGAGGACTCCCCTGACTTTCCAGCCCTCGCTCCCGCCCCAGCCCCTGAGCCCCCTCGACGGCCGCTACCGCGGCGCCGTCACCGGTCTCGCCGACTTCCTCTCCGAGGCGGGCCTGAACCGCGCACGGGTCGAGGTCGAGGTGGAGTGGCTGATCGCCCTCACCGACCGCTCGCTGTTCGAGACGTCTCCCCTGTCGGATGCCGACAAGGAGCGCCTGCGCGCCCTCTACCGCGACTTCGGCCAGGCCGAGATCGACTGGCTCGCCGAGAAGGAGGCCGTCACGCAGCACGATGTGAAGGCCATCGAGTACCTGGTGCGCGACCGTCTCTCGACGCTCGGACTCGACCGCATCGCCGAACTCACCCACTTCGCCTGCACGAGCGAGGACATCAACTCCGCCTCCTACGCGCTCACCGTCAAGCGCGCGGTCGAGGAGGTCTGGCTCCCCGCGCTCGACACGATCATCGCCACGCTCCGCGAGCTGGCCGTGGAGCACGCGGATGCCGCGATGCTCTCCCGCACGCACGGGCAGCCGGCGACCCCCTCGACCATGGGCAAGGAGCTCGCGGTCTTCGCGTGGCGCCTGGAGCGCGTTCGGGGCCAGATCGCGGCATCCGACTACCTCGCCAAGTTCTCCGGCGCGACCGGCACGTGGTCGGCGCATCTCGCCGCCGACCCCGACGCCGACTGGCCGACCATCGCGCGGGAGTACATCGAGAGCCTGGGGCTGGGCTTCAACATCCTCACGACGCAGATCGAGTCGCACGACTGGCAGGTCGAGCTGTACGACCGCGTGCGTCACGCCGGCGGCATCCTGCACAACCTCGCCACCGACATCTGGACCTACATCTCGCTGGGCTACTTCGCGCAGATCCCGGTCGCCGGCGCCACCGGCTCCTCGACGATGCCGCACAAGATCAACCCGATCCGCTTCGAGAACGCCGAGGCGAACCTGGAGATCTCGGGCGCCCTGCTCGCCTCGCTCGGCCAGACCCTGGTCACGAGCCGCCTGCAGCGCGACCTCACCGACTCCACGACGCAGCGCAACATCGGCGTCGCGTTCGGGCACTCGCTGCTCGCGCTCGACAACCTGCGCCGCGGCCTGAACGCGATCTCGCTGTCGCGCGACGTGCTGCTCGCCGACCTCGACGTGAACTGGGAGGTGCTCGCCGAGGCCATCCAGACCGTGATCCGCGCGGAGGTCGTCGCCGGGCGCTCCACGATCCAGGACCCGTACGCGCTGCTCAAGGAGCTCACCCGCGGCCACCGCGTCGGCGCTGCGGACCTCGCGGAGTTCGTGCAGAAGCTGGAGATCGGGGATGCCGCGAAGCAGCGACTGCTCGCGCTGACCCCCGCGACCTACACGGGCATCGCCGAGCAGCTGGCGAAGTAGCCCGGATGGACAGCGCACAGCTCGCGGCGGCGACGCTGCCGCTGCGTCGCACCGGGAGCCGGTACGACGTCGAGGAGGTCGACGCGTTCCTCGCGCGGTGCGGGGAGGCGCTGAGGGCCGGAGAGCGTGGGTTCCGCCCTGCGCTCCGCGTGGATGAGATCGTGCTCGCGCAGTTCCGGAACGTGCCGTTCTTCGGCACCGGCTACGACGCGGATGCCGTGGACAACCTGCTCGACGAGGTCAGCGTGCGCCTGCGCGCGTACGACCCGGAGTCGGCGCAGGAGAAGGCCCAGGAGGCCGAGCTCCGCGCCATGCTCGACGACATCAAGAAGCGCCCCCGCAGCTGACCCGCTCTCCCTGCGTCACGCTGGCGCCGCCGTCGAGTGCACGTGAACTCGACGAGTGCACGGCATCCTCGCGTCGAGAACCCGTGCACTCGCCGAGTGCACGCGAAGTCGACGCGACGCTGAGGCGCGCGCGAGGGGGCTAGCGCGCCTCGCCGGAGTGCTCCTCCACGGAGTCGCGGGGCATGAAGAACGCAGCGGCCAGGGTCAGCGCGGCCACGACCGCGGCGCCGACGAACACCCAGACGGATGCCGAGATGATCGTCGCGGGATCGTCGGGGCCGGTTCCCTGTGCGATCACGGAGTTGGAGATCGCTCCGAACACGGCGACGCCCAGTGCGCTTCCCGCCGAGCGAGCGAAGGCGTTCATGCCCGTGACGGCGCCCCTCTCGCCCCAGCCGACCGACGCCTGGGCGGCGATCAGCGTCGGCGCCGCGCTCCAGCCGAGACCGAAGCCCAGCACGAAGGCGATCGCGGCCACGGAGAACGGGTTGGGCCACGGCGACACGACGGCGAGCGCGATCGCGGCGGCGGTCGTGATGCTCATGCCGGTGAGCGTCGTGCGGCGGAATCCGATGCGCAGATAGAGGCGCCCCGCGTTGGCCGCCGAGATCGGCCAGCCGAGCGTGAGCGCGGCGACCGCGAGCCCCGACAGCAGCGGAGCGATGCCGATCGATCCTTCGAGGTAGGCCGGAGCGAAGCTGGTGACGCCGGTCATGAGCGCGCCGATGCCGAGCGAGACGATCGTGGTCGTGAGGATGAGCGGGCGTGCGGCGAGCCGCAGGTCGACGATCGGCTCCGCGGCCCGGCGCTCGACCAGAGCGAAAGCGACGAGCGCCAGCGCGCCGAGGCCGAAGCACAGCGCGCTCGGCAGGGAGAGCCACGCCCACGCGTTGCCGCCCTCCAGCATCCCGAGGATGAGACCGGTGAGCCCGACCGTCAGCAGCACGGCCCCCGCGTAGTCGATGCGGTGGCGCTGGGTCTGCTTCTTCTCCTCGTAGTTGCGCAGCAGCATCCACCCGGCGATCAGGCACAGCGGGATGTTCACCCAGAAGATCCAGCGCCAGGCGTCCAGCTGGGCGAAGATGCCTCCGAGGGCGGGGCCGACCACCGAGGAGATCGCCCACACGGACGCGATGTACCCCTGCACCTTGGCGCGCTCGGCGACCGTGTAGATGTCGCCGACGATCGTCATCGACATCGGGGCGACCGCGCCGGCGCCGAGTCCCTGGATGATGCGGAACAGGATCAGCGCGGGCATGCTCCACGCGAAGCCGCAGAGGATCGAGCCGAGGAGGAAGAGCCCGATGCCGAGCAGGATGATCGGCTTGCGTCCGACGGTGTCGGCGAAGCGCGAGTAGATGGGCACGCTGACGGCCTGGGCGAGCAGGTACACCGAGAACAGCCAGGGGAACTGCTGGTAACTGCCGAGATCCCGCACGATGCTGGGCACCGCGGTGGCGAGGATCGTCGCGTCGATCGCGATGAGACCGGTCGAGAGCATGAGCGCCGCGAGGACCGGTCCGCGTTCCGATCGGAGTCCGATGGAGGCGCGGTCGATCGAGGCAGTCACTACAGGGACAAGTCCCCGCGGTGCCGGACTATTCCGAGTCGGCGGAGGATGCCGGTCAGGAGGAGGCGGTGCCCTTCGGCGACTCGGACTCGGCGTCGCCCTCGGTCTCGGGGTCGTACAGCACGGGCCGGTCGACCGTCTTCGTGACGTCGGCGGGGTCGACCGCGAGGATCAGCATGGCCAGGGCGAGCAGCGTCACGATGAACGCGCCCCCGCCGACGACCAGGCCCAGCGCGATCGGGGTGAGCCCCTGATAGGTGCCGTTGGCGATCGCGGTGTTGACGCGCGACGTGAAGGCGCCGGTGGAGATCAGCGTGACCAGCGCGGCGAAGACGCCGCAGCCGAGCGCGATTCCGAGCAGGTGGAGGGGGCGCAGGATGTCCCGTCTGGTGGGCTTCTCGTCGCTCATCGCTCTCCTCCGCGCGCGGCCTCGGCCGCGCTCAGTCCGTCATCGGATGCCGTGGCGACGGCATCCGCTCGCTTCGGGGTGAGACCCGCGATGCCGAGGAACACCGCCACGATCGCGGCGTACCCGCCGAACATGCCGACGCCGAGGATGATGCCGGTGAGCACGAACTCCCCCGCGTCCTTGATCGCGTAGGGCTGCGTGAACCCGGCGGGGATCGCCAGCAGCAGGATGCCGAGCAGGATGCCGAACGCGCCCACGGTGATCGCGTCGCGTGCAGTCGGCTCTCCGGCACGCCGCGCCCGCAGACCCGCGATGAGCTCGACCACTCCGGTGGTGACACCCCAGCCGACGACGATGACGAAGAACAGGTCGTCGGTGCGCCAGGCGGGCACGCCGCCCGCCATGCCGAACAGGAACCCGAGGGCCGCGAGCAGCACGTACGGCCAGCGCGATCCCGCAGGGAAGACGAGCCAGGCCGAGAGGGCCAGCACGAGGGCGGTGGTCAGGGCGAAGCCGCTGAAGACCGCGAGTCCCACCGCCGCCGAGTGGTCGGGCGAGAAGGTGATCATCAGCGCAGCGGCCGCGGCGAACAGCGCGCGCACCAGCTGGACGTGGCGCACGGTGAACGTGCGAGCAGGGGCAGACATGACGAGCAGGGTCCTCCGAGGTGTCTCACCCAGTCTACGCGCGGGCGCGGAGAGCTGTGGCCGTGCCCGGAGACGTTCGTGGGGCCGGGTGGATCTCCCCAGATCGATCACCAGGCCCCACGACATACGCAGCGAGGGGGGCATCACTGCGCCAGGCTGGTCGTGCAAGGTCGGGCACCCTGCTTGCGGCGACACAGCCAAGTGACCCCACTCCGGCACCTCCGTCCCCTGAGGTGCACGTGCGCGGTCGTAAGCTCACTCTAGGACGAAGATCTTCACATACCGGAGGGGGCCTGTGATGAGTTCGAAGAAAGTTCTCCGCACGTCCGGGACGGATGCTGTCGCCGCCGCTCTCCGCGACGGCATCAACGCCAGAGGCGTGACCCTCGCGTGGCTGCACGAGCAGCTCCGCGTCCGCGGCAACAGGGTGTCGATGGCGACGCTCAGCTACTGGCGGTCCGGGGCTCGGCGCCCCGAGGGTGTGCAGTCGATGGCGGCGCTGCACGACATCGAGGAGCTGCTGCACCTTCCCGATGGGGCGCTGACCGCCCTGCTCGGCGGCACCAATCGCACGGGTCCTCTGGGGCCGAACCAGTTCCCCCTCGACGAGAAGGAGCTCGAACAGGCGGTGAAGGACACCTTCGAGGCCCTGGGAACCCCCTACCCCGACACGAGCCGCGAGCTCACGACGCACTCGGTCACCGACGTCGACGCCGACGGGAACGTCTTCCGCTGCATCACCCGCAGCGTGGTGCAGTCGACCGTCGGCACGGTGTCGGCCATCCCCTTCCTCGAGCTGAGCCCCGGGATCAGCACTCCGGCGCCGCTGCTCGACGCGGTCTCCGGCGGCAGCATCTCGGAGCGGTACTCGCATCCGACCGGCGAGGTCCACGGCGCGCTGTTCGAGCTGGAGAGCCCTCTCACCGCCCCCGGCACCGCGGTCATCGAGTGGTCCATCGCCTACCCCGACGACTACCCGCCCACGCGCGAGACGGGTCATGCGGTCGCCCGGCAGTGCCGTGAGCTGATGGTCTGGACGCGATTCCACCCCGACGCGCTGCCGGACTGGATCGAGGAGAAGATCGAGACGCCGACCGGCATCCACCTCGCCCCGCTGTCGCTCGAGGGCCGGTCGTCGATCCATCAGGTGCGCAGAGCGTTCGGCCCCGGCACGGTGGAGCTGCGCTGGGGCTTCGGGGAGCGGACGGATCAGCCCGGCTGATCGCCGGTCGCCACGGGGCGGCCGGGGGTGTTCGACCACTGGCTCCACGAACCGGGGAACACCTTCGCCGGGATGCCGACCTCGTCGAGGATCAGCGCGGTGTGCGCCGCCGTGACGCCCGACCCGCAGTACGCGGCGACGGCCGTGCCGGGGGTGACGCCGACCGACGCGAAGGTCGCCCGCACGGTGTCGTGATCGAGGATCCGCCCCGCGGCGTCGAAGTGCAGCACGGTGGGCAGGTTGCGGGCGCCGGGCACGTGGCCGGCCACCGGGTCGAGGGGCTCGGTCTCGCCGCGGTAGCGCTCGGGTGCGCGCACGTCGAGCAGGACTCCGGATGCCGGGAACGCCGCGGCCTCGTCGATGGAGATCGCGTCCGCCCCGATCTCGGCGAGCACGACGTCTCCGGGCTCGGGCTCGACATCGTCGGTCGTCGTGTCGAGACCGGCCGCCTTCCAGGAGCGGATGCCGCCCTCGAGCACCTTCACGTCGACCCCGCCCTGCCGCAGCAGCCACCACGCACGCGCCGCCGCGATGCCCTTGGCGTCGTCGTACACGACCACCGTGTCTCCAGGGCGCACGCCCCAGCGGCGGGCCGCCGCCTGCAGCGTCGCGGTGGACGGGAGCGGATGCCGGCCCTCTGACGGCTCCCCGTGCGTCGCGAGCTCCTGATCGAGCGGCACGTACACCGCACCGGGGACGTGCCCGTCCAGGTACTCGCCGCGTCCGTCCGGACGGTCGAGCCGCCAGCGCACGTCGATCACGCGCACGGGCGCGCCCGTGGTCAGCAGGTCGTGGAGTTCGGCGGCGGTCACGAAGTTGCTCATGGGGCGAGGCTACCCGCCGGCGACCCGCGGCTCGCCGATCCGGTCGCATTCCGTCATGGGCCGCGGCGGCGTCCGACCGCGGACGGGGTCATCCTGTCGGCGCGGTCGGCGGTGTGTCGGCAGCATCCGGAGAATCCCGCCGGCACACCGGCCTCCCCGCCGACAATTTCACCCGCCGTCCGAACGCCGTGAACGCGAAGGGGGGATGCCGGTGGCGGACGCCGCGGCGGCGATAGGCTCAGGGAGGCAGATCGAGAAAGGCACCGAATGCCCGCTCGTCTCCGCTGGATGCGTCTCCGCCCTCAGGAGGTCGCCCTCGTCGCGATCACCGCGGTCTGGGGCAGCACGTTCCTGCTCGTGCACTGGGCCATGGAGCACTCGGGGCCGTGGTTCTTCGTCGGCATCCGATTCCTCGTCGCCGGTCTCATCAGCGTGGTGATCTTCCGGAGGTCGTTGCGCGGCATCCGCTGGCGCGACATCGGCGCGGGCGCCGCGATCGGCGTGATGATCCACCTCGGCTACGGCCTGCAGACCGTGGGGCTGCAGACCATCGACTCCAGCACGTCGGCGTTCATCACGGCGATGTACGTGCCCCTGGTGCCGTTCGCGCAGTGGGCGGTGTTCCGCAGGCGTCCGCCCATGATGGCGTTCGTCGGGGCGGGGCTCGCGTTCGTCGGACTGCTCCTGATCGCGGGGCCGGACGCCCTCACGTTCACACTCGGCCCCGGCGAGTTCGCCACGATGATCAGCACGCTGCCGATCGCGGCGGAGATCATCCTCATCAGCTTCTTCGCGACCCGCGTCGACCTCGGCAGGGTCACGATCGTGCAGCTGCTCACGGCCGGGGTGCTCGGCATCCTCACCATGCCGGTCGTCGGCGAGGGCGTTCCCGCGTTCTCGTGGGTGTGGGTGGGCGCGGCCATCGGTCTGGGAGCCGCGAGCTGCCTGATCCAGCTCACCATCAACTGGGCGCAGAAGTCGGTGTCGCCGACCCGCGCCACGATCATCTACGCCGGGGAGCCGGTCTGGGCGGCCGTCGTCGGGCGCATCGCCGGCGAGCGTCTGCCCGTCACCGCGCTGATCGGCGGCGGGCTCGTCGTGCTGGGCATCCTCGCCAGCGAGCTCAAGCTCATCCGCCGCCGCAACCGGCCCTGACCCCTCTGGCCCCCGCGGTCGCCGCCGACGTCACGCGAACTCGGCGAGTGCACGGGTCGTCGACGCGAGGATGCCGTGCACTCGTCGACGTCACGTGAGGTCGTCGCCGGGGAGCGGGCTCTCCGGGGGCGTCGAGTCGTTCGCGCGGAACGGACGCACCACGAGAAGCGCGACGACCACCGCGGCAGCGCTCAGGGCCAGCCACATCCACGGCGTGGTCTCGAGCCCGATGAGCGAGGTCTGCCATTCGCGGCAGTACGAGTTCGCGGAGTCCTGTGCGTCCACGCACATGCCAGCCCCGAACACGGGGGCGAACAGCACGGTGGTCAGGAGAAGACAGCCGAGGACGATCCACAGCGCCCTCTTCGCCCCCTTCGTCATCCTCCCTTTCTACGCCACACGCTGAGGACGCCGCGACTCCGCAACCCGATCGTGACCGGGGAGAGGCCGGGAATAGAGACGGGGCCTCCGCGTTGCACCAGACATGATTGAAACTTCAACCGTCGTTCCGATCGCCACAGAGCGGACCCGTGTGCGCGTGCCGATGCGCTTCGCCGACGGGTTCTCCACCACCGCAGACGTGGTCACCTTCGACGGTCTCGTCGACGGGCGCGAGCACCTGCTGCTGGGACTCGGCGACTGGCGCGGAGCGATGGAGCGCGCAGCCGAGGGCGGCGACGCACCCCTCGTGCGCCCGCACAGCGAGTGCCTCACGGGCGACGCGTTCGGCTCGGAGCGCTGCGACTGCGGCCCGCAGCTGCGCGAAGCGGTCGAGCGGATCTCCGACGAGGGCGGCTTCCTGCTGTACCTGCGCCAGGAGGGTCGCGGCATCGGCCTCTACGCCAAGCTCGACGCCTACGCGCTGCAGGACGCGGGACTCGACACCTACGAGGCGAACGTGGCCCTCGGTCACGGTGAGGACGAGCGCGACTACACCGTCGCCGCGCAGATGCTGCGCGCCGTGGGCGTCGACGGCATCCGCCTGCTCAGCAACAACCCCGACAAGGCGGTGCAGCTCGAAGAGCTGGGCATCCGCGTCGCCGAGCGCATCCCGACCGGCGTCCACCTGTCGGAGGCGAACACGCGGTACCTGCAGGCGAAGCGCGACCACACCTCGCACACGCTCGACCTGTCGGCCGCCTGATGAGCGAGCGGCGGCTCGATGACGCCGAGATGGCGACGTGGCTGCCGACCATCCGCTTCGTGCAGCTGCTGCCGCAGGTGCTCGACCGGGCGTTGAAGGCCGAGACCGGACTCAACCACGCGCACTACGCGATCCTCATCACCCTCGCCGGTCAGGCCGACCGGGCGATCCCGATGACCGAGCTCGCGCACATCGCCGGACTCAGCCGCTCGCGCCTCAGCCACGCCATCGACTCGCTCGAGGAGCGGGGGTGGGTGACGCGCACGAGCTGCAGCAGCGACAAGCGCACCCTCACGGCAGCGCTCACGGATGCCGGACGCGAACTGCTGCGCTCGGCGGCCCCGGTGCACGTGGCGCAGATCCGCGAGCTGGTGCTCGATCCGCTGACCGCGCAGGAGCGCGACCAGCTGGGCGGCATCCTCTCGAAGCTCCTGCCCGGGATCACCGCCGCCCTGTAGCGCGCGAGCCTCGGGGGTCGTGCTGGGGGGTGCGGGGGGGGGTAGTGCTGCGGGGGGTGCGGGGCTCGTGCTGGGGTGCGGTGCGGGGCTCGTGCTGGGGTGCGGTGCGGGTGCGGTGCGGCCTGGCACGTGCGGCCTCGCACGCCCGCACGTTCGGGAGGAGAAAGCACGTTCGGGAGGACGGATGCCGGGAGAACCTCAGCCCGAACGTGCGAACCCAGCCCCAACGTGCGACCCGCGCGCACCAGCCCGAGAGAGCACGTTCGGGAGGAGAAAGCACGCTCGGGAGGACGAATGCCGGCAGAACCTCAGCCCGAACGCGCGAACCCAGCCCGAGCGTGCGACCCGCGTGCACACCCTCAGGCCCAGCCCGAGAGAGCACGTTCGGGAGGAGAAAGCACGCTCGGGAGGACGAATGCCGGCAGAACCTCAGCCCGAACGCGCGAACCCAGCCCGAACGCGCGACCCGCGTGCACACCCTCAGGCCCAGCCCGAGAGAGCACGTTCGGGAGGAGAAAGCACGCTCGGGAGGACGGATGCCGAGAGAACCTCAGCCCGAACGTGCGAACTCAGCCCCAACGTGCGGCCCTCCTGGCACGCCTCACGTTCGGGAGGAGAAAACACGCTCGGGAGGACGGATGCCGGCAGAACCTCAGCCCGAACGTGCGAACCCAGCCCGAACGTGCGAACCGCGCCCGCCGTACGAGGTACCGTCAGTACCTGTCTCGTGGGGCCGACAGGGCGTACGGTCGAAGGCATGGACACCCGCAGCGAGGTGCGCGAGTTCCTCTCGTCGAGGCGCGCCCGCATCACCCCTGACCAGGCCGGACTCCCCGTGTACGGGGGCAACCGGCGCGTGCCGGGGCTCCGGCGCGAGGAGGTGTCGCTGCTGGCGGGCGTCAGCGTCGACTACTACACCCGCCTCGAACGCGGAGACCTGTCCGGGGCGTCCGAGAGCGTGCTCGACGCCCTCGCCCGCGCGCTTCAGCTCGACGAGGCCGAGACCGCGCACCTGTTCGACCTCGCCCGCTCCGCCAACGCCGGCCCCGTTCCGCGCTCGCCCCGCACCAAGCCTGGACAGTTGCGGCCCAGCATCCTGCGGCTGCTCGACGCGATGACCGAGGCGCCGGCGATCGTGCGCGACAATCACTTCGACTACCGCGCGGCGAACGCGCTCGGCCGGGCGCTGTACGCCCCCGTGTTCGCGGAGCCGCGGCCCAACAGCGCGCGCTTCGCGTTCCTCAACCCTGCCGCTCAGGAGTTCTACCCCGAGTGGGAGCGCAACACGCAGGAGCTCGTCGCCGCGATGCGCGGCGAGGCCGGCCGCAACCCCTTCGATAAGAAGCTCACCGATCTCGTCGGAGAGCTGTCGACGCGCAGCGACCGGTTCCGCACTCTGTGGGCGGCGCACGACGTACGTTTCCACCGTACGGGCCGCAAGCGCATCAACCACCCGGTCGTCGGCGAGATGGAGCTCACCTACGAGGCGTTCGAGCTTCCCGCCGACCCCGGACTCCAGCTGTCGGCGTACACCGCGGAGCCCGGCTCGGCGTCGGCCGAGAAGCTGGGGCTGCTGGCGAGCTGGGCGGCGACGGATGCCGCGGCATCCGTCCGCCTCACCACGGAAGCCTGAGGCCCCGCGCCGACGCACCGGTCGCCCGAGGATCGACCCCCGGCGTGGTCAGGCGCTCGGGCGCACCGTGAGGCTCTGCATCGACACCCCGAAGGGCCCGGATGCATCGTTGAGCACCGTGTGGGTCAGTCCGATGCCCACGGCTCCGAACGTGACGGTGGTGTCGAGGCCGATCCAGCCCTCGTCGGGCTCGCGGAACAGATGGGCGGTGAGGTCGACGTTCGGGAAGAACGCGGAGCCGATCGGCACACGGGGGCTCACGCCGTTCGCGACATCGACGACGCCCAGCGCCCGAGCGGTCGCGCTGATGCGCTCGCCCTCGAGGAGCGGATGATGGGGGCGCACCCACGCGGACGCCCTCCCCGGCTCGGCCTCGTCGTGGCGGAAGTCGCCGGAGCGGATGAAGGCCCCCGGCCAGATGTCGCCAGGCGCCCAGTCGGCGTGCGCGTCGAGCGGCGGCATGGTCGGGAGCGCACCTCCGGCGAGCGCCGCCGTGTCGGCCGTTTGCATGAGCCAGGCGCGCAGGATCACGGCAGGCCTGGCCCCGTGGCTGAGGGTGGCTTCGACGAGCTCGATCGTGCGGCCGGGCCTGACGACGGCGATCTCCACCTCCACCACGTCGATCGGCAGCACACCGAGGATGTCGTAGGAGAGGCGGGCGAGCACGAGTCCGTCGTCGCGCCGGACGTCGCGGTGCTGCTCCACGAGGTGGGCGAGCAGGCCGATCGTCGGTGCGATGTGCTGCTCTGCGGTGTTCCAGGCTCCCTGCACGGCATCCGTCGCCCGGAAGGCGCGGTCGGAGAGCCGCTCGAAATACGCGATCACCCTCAGATCGTACGCACGCGTTCTGCTCAGAGCAGAATCGATGGATGCCGCGCCACGGCCCGACGTACCGTGAGGCATGGCCGCACTCGTCCCCTTCCCCCGTGCACCGCGTCGCCCCTCCGAGCCCGAGCCGCTGTGGCGGCAGCTGCTGGGCGACCAGCTGCGCCGCCGACGCCACGACCGCGACGAGACCCTCACGGAGACCGCAGAGAAGGCGGGCGTCTCACCCCAGTACCTCTCGGAGGTCGAGCGCGGACTCAAGGAGCCGTCGAGCGAGATGATCGCCGCGATCGCCGGCGCCCTCGACACGTCCCTGATCGAGCTCACCAGCGCCGTCGCCGACGAGCTGCGGTCGGAGCCGGCATCCGCATCCGCCGTCTCGTCCGCGCGGGGCGCTTTCGCCCTCGCCGCCTGAGGAGCGGCGCGAATCCGGCATCCGTCGCCTCGCCCTCCACGGCCCCACACTCTGTCGGCGCGGATCCGGCATCCCGTCGCCTCGCCCTCCACGGCCTCACGGCCCGCCACTCGGTCGGCGCGGGTGCCGTTCTGTCGGCGCGAATCCGGCATCCCGTCGCCTCGCCCTCCACGGCCTCCGGCCCGACACTCTGTCGGCGCAGGTGCCGTTCTGTCGGCGCAGTGCGTGCACGCGCGCCGACAGAGCGGGTTCGGGGCCGACAGAACGTCAGGGCATTGCGGGAACCGCACCGGCGACCCGCACGGCGTCCGGGGTCAGCCCCGCTCCCCCAGCACGCTGTCGATGAGGCCGTAGTCCCTGGCAGCGGATGCCGCGAACACGCGGTCCCTGTCGGTGTCGGCCCGCAGCTCGGCGACCGTGCGGCCGCTGTGCCTGGCGAGGATCTCCTCCATGTCCGCGCGCACCCGAACCACCTCGTCGGCCGCGAGGATCAGGTCGGGGATCGCGCCGCGCGACTGCCCGGCGGGCTGATGCAGCACGATGCGCGCGTGGGCGAGGGCGGACCTCTGACCCGGTGCTCCCGATGCGACGAGCAGTGCTGCGGGGCCGATCGCCTGGCCGACGCACGTCGTCGCGATCGTCGGACGGATGTGCTGCATGGTGTCGTAGATCGCGAGAGCGGCCCCTGGATCGCCGCCCTCGCTGTTGATGTAGAACTGGATGCCGCTCTCGGGGCTGTCTGCGTCGAGGTGCAGCAGCTGCGCGATGAGGGCGTTCGCGACGCCGGCGTCGATGCCGGTGCCGAGGTAGATCACGCGTTCGGCGAGGAGGTGCGAATAGACGTCCATGACGCGCTCGCCCCGCGGATGCTGTGCGATCACGTTCGGGATCGTGTAGCTGCTCATGCGTCCGCCCCCAGCCCGACGCGGGCGCGTCTGCGGGGCATGATCTCTGCGAACGAGCCGACGATCTCGTCGATGAAGCCGTAGTCGCGCGCCTGCTCCGCCGTGTACCAGCGGTCGTGGAGCGAGTCCTCGAAGATGCGCTCCAGGGGCTGACCGGTGTCGCCGGCGATGAGCCCGAGCACGGTGTCGCGCATGTGGCGGAGGTCGTCGGCCTGGGTCTCGATCTCGACCGCCGATCCGCCGATGCCCGCCGACCCCTGGTGCATGAGGATGCGCGCGTGCGGCAGGGCTCTGCGCTTGCCCTTCGTGCCCGCGGAGAGCAGGAACTGCCCGGCGCTGCAGGCGAGGCCGAGGGCGAGCGTCGAGACGTCGTTCGGCACGAGCCTCATGAGGTCGCGGATCGCGAGCATCGAGGGAACCGAGCCTCCGGGCGAATGGATCCACAGCGCGATGTCGGCCACGGGGTCCTCGGCCGAGAGGGTGAGGAGCTGCGTCATCAGCAGCGTGCCGTTGTCGTCGTCGAGGGCGCCGTCGAGCACGAGGATGCGGTCGTGGAACAGCGCACGCCGCGCTTCGGGGCCGAACTGCGGGATGGGGGTGTCTTCGCTCATGCCCCCAGCATCCGCCGCCCCGTCTCCGCGCTGACCGGTTTCTGCTGTGGGCGGTTCTGCCCTGAGCGGCGCCCACGCACCGACCGCCCCCTCGACGTCGTGTCGAGGGGGCGGTCTGCGGGGGTGGGGTGGGGAGTGGGGTTTCAGGCCGCGGCGAGCGCGCGGCGGTGGGAGATGCGGTGGCCGACCCAGAATCCGAGGGCGATGAGGCCCACGAGTCCGATGCCGAGCATCCACGGAAGGGTCGACGGGGCCGCGCCGGCGGTGGCGGATGCCAGGGTGCCCGAGCCGTCGGCGATCAGGCCGGTGCCCTCGGCGAGATCGGTCGCGCCCGCCTCGATCTTGTCGCCGCCCGCCGCGAGCTCCCCGGTCTTCTCGGCCACGGTGGCCGCACCCTCGGAGAGGTCGCCGACGCCGGTGCTGAGGTCGGATGCCCCGGACTGCAGCGTCGCCGCGCCCTCGGCGAGGGACACCGCGCCTTGGCTCAGCGAGGTCGCGCCGGAGTCGAGCTTGATCGTGCCGGAGTGGAGCGTGGAGGCGCCGGACGAGAGAGCCTGGAGGCCACCCGAGAGCTTGGCGGCTCCCGCGGACAGCTGGGATGTGCCGTCCTTGAGCGGCTGCAGCTTGGTGAAGAGCTGCTGTGCTCCGGCGGAGAGCTCGGTCGAACCGGCCGCGAGGGGCACCGCTCCCTGTGCGACGGTCGCGGCCCCTGCGGCGACGACGGACGTGCCCTCGGTCTTCAGCGTGTCGAGGCCGACGACGAGCTGGGACGCTCCCGCAGCGACCTCAGCGCTGCCCGCTTTGAGGCTCTGAACGCCGAGGACGAACGCCGGAGCGCCCGTATCGGCTGCGAGCGCGACCGTTCCGGGCCACCCCTTCGCCGCGTCTCCGTTCACCAGGGCGTTCGCTCCCGCGGCGAGACCCTGTGCACCGCTCGCCGCCGCGAGCGCACCCTTGGCGAGCTGCGGCGCTGCGGCCGCGGCTCCTGCGATGCCGTCGACCTGCTGATCGAGACCGGCCGCCAGCGCCTTCAGCTCCTGCAGCTTCGTGTTGGAGGGGTCTGCAGCGGCGAGCTGCGCCAACGCGTCGGCCAGCGCCTGCGAGTTGGCCGGCGCGCCCTGCGCCGCACCGCTGATCGCGGTCGCCGCCTGGTCGCTGGCGAGGCTCTGCAGCTGAGGGGTCACCGCCGAAGAGAGTCCTGCGCTGAGCTGGTCGGCACCCGCCTTCACCTGAACGGCGACCTGGTGCGCTCCCGCGACACCAGCGGCGAGGTTGTTCGCGCCGTCGAGGACCTGCTGCGCTCCGGCATCCAGATCTGACGCGCCTCGGGAGAGGCTGCCGGCTCCGTCGAGGGCGAGCTGTGCGGCGCCGTCGACTTCTTTCGCCCCGGCAGCGAGCTGCTGGGCGCCGGCGGCCAAGGACACGCTGCCGCCGCCGACCTTCTGCGCGCCGGCCGCGAGGAGCTTCGCGCCGTCGACGGCGAGCTGCGCCCCGGCATCCGCCCTCGTGGTCCCGGCCTGGAGGTCCTGGGCGCCGCTGAGGGCCGTCTGGGCCCCGGCGCTGAGCTTGCCCGCACCGGCCACGGCGTTCGACGCTCCTGCGGCGAGGGCTCCGGCGCCCTCGGAGAGCGTCGCCGCACCGGTGGCGGCCGACTGCGTTCCGGCGGCGAGTTTCTGCGCGCCGTCGTGTGCGGTGGTCGCTCCGGCGGCGAGGTCTTCGGTGCCTGCGGCGAGCTTGTCCGCGCCGGACGAGAGGTCTCCCGCCCCGTCGGCCAGCGCGGCGGAGCCGTCTTCGGCCGTGGTCGTTCCGCCGGCGAGCTCGGCCGCACCGGCGGCGATCTTGCCGGTCACGATGAAGAACAGGATCACCATCGCGGCCAGCAGAACGCTGAGCACGATCACGGCGATGCGCATTCCAAGTCCGTGGGCATGGGGTCTAGCACTCGTCATTGAGGACTCCTGGGGTCGGTGGCGTCGTTGCCACCGGCGAGTGTATGGGCGGCTTTCCCAGCCTCCGCACAGCTTTGCCGCTCGGGACCAAGTCTCAGGAGGGCTGATACTCGGTTCCTTGTAGTGATCTCACAATTCCCATTGACCCCGAGTCAACAGCACCCGCTGCCCTCCCCTTCGTGGCAGAGCGCCGCGCGAGTGCACGGCATCCACTCCAACGCACGAGATCTTCACGCGCAGATCCCGTGCACTCGACGAGTGCACGGGATCTCGACGCCACCCTCGGGGTGAGGGTGGGGGTCAGCGTGCGGCGTGCAGCTCGGGGGCGTGCTGCGGGAGGGCGGCGAACGCGGTGGCGAGGTCGGCGATCAGGTCGTCGACGTTCTCCAGTCCGATGCTGAGGCGCAGCACGTCGGCACCCGGCCGGGCCTCGGGCGGAACCGGGCGGTGCGTGAGGGCCGCCGGATGCTGAATGAGCGAGTCGACTCCTCCGAGCGAGACCGCATGCGTGAACAGCTCGGTCGCCGTGGTGATGGCGGATGCCGCGGCGAAGCCGCCCCGCATCCGCATCGCGATCATCGCGCCGGTGCCGCGCATCTGCCGCCCGAGGATGCCGCGCGGATCGCCGTCCAACCCCGGGTAGAACACCTCGGCGATCTCGGGCCGATCGATCAGCCACTGCACGATGCGGCGGGCGCTCTCCTGCTGCGCGCGCATCCGCACCGGCAGGGTCGTGAGTCCGCGGTGCAGCAGGTACGCGCCGAGCGGATGCAGCAGGCCTCCCGTGACGGCGCGCACGCGGCGCAGCGCCTCGGCGGTCTCCTCGCTGCACGCGACGACGCCCGCGATCACGTCTCCATGACCGCCCAGGTACTTCGTGGCGCTGTGCAGCGACATCGCCGCACCGAGGTCGATCGGGTTCTGCAGCACGGGGGTCGCGAACGTGTTGTCGACCACGACCGGAACCCCGCCGGCCTGACGCACGACGTCGGAGATGTCCGCGATGTCGAGAGTGGGGTTCGCGGGGGTCTCGACCACGACGAGCCCCGTGTCGGGCCGGATCGCGGCGGCGACCTCGTCGGGGTGGCAGTACGTGGTCTCGACGCCGAGCAGCCCGGAGCCCAGCAGGTGATCGGTTCCGCCGTACAACGGGCGCACCGCGACGACGTGGCGCATGCCCGTCGCGGGGCCGTGCGCGAGGATCACCGCGGTCATCGCCGCCATGCCCGAGGCGAACGCGACCGCGGCCTCGGCGTGCTCGAGCTCGGCGAGCGCCTCCTCGAAGCGCGCGACCGTGGGGTTCCACAGGCGGGCGTAGACCATGCTGCCGTCGGCGGGAGGACGTCCGCCCGTGGCCATCGCCTCGTACGAGTCCCCTCCGCGCTCGATGTCGGGCAGCGGGTTCGTCGTGGAGAGGTCGATCGGCAGCGCGTGGACCCCGAGACCCTCGAGGTCGGAGCGGCCGCTGTGGACGGCGACGGTGTCGGGATGCAACGGTGCAGTCATGTCTCCACGTTGCCCGAATCCCAATCCGGGCGCAGGGATTCGACAGCATCCGCCAGTTCTTCCGCTGTATTCGCTATTCTGTGCCGAAAGCGACCTTAGAAGAGGAGCCATCTTGGCGAATCCGCAACTCGACGAGCTCGACCTCGAGCTGCTCGCCGCCCTCACCGCCGATGCCGAGGTCACGAACAAGGCGCTCGCCACCCGTCTGGGTCTCGCCGAGTCGACGTGCGCGCACCGCGTGCGGGCGCTGCGCGAGCGCGGCGTCATCCGCGACACCCGCATCCGCGTCGACGAGGCCGCCCTGGGCTTCCCGCTGCAGGCGATCATCAAGGTGCGCCTCGCGAACCACACCGGCCCCAAGGTCACCGCGCTGTTCGATGCGCTCGTCGGCATCCCCCGCGTGCTGCAGGTCTTCCACGTCGCCGGGGTCGACGACTTCCTCGTGCACGTCGCCGTGCAGGATGCGACGGCACTGCGGGACATCGTGCTGGAGCACATCACGATCCACCCCGTCGTGCGGGGCACCGAGACCCAGCTGGTGTTCGAGCTCCGCGACGGCAGCGGACTGCTCGCCCGGTAGCCGCGCGGTCGACGGATGCCCGGCCCGCACTCGCGCGCAGGGCCCGAGAGCGCGAGGATGGAACGGCACGTGAAGCAAGGGAGCACCGAATGAGCCGCAGCGCCACCGCAGCCACGCACACGATCCGCGAGATGCGGGACTTCCTCTTCGCGAACGCCACGGACTACGACGCCGCACGCGCCGGCTTCTCCTGGCCGCACCCCGACGAGTTCAACTTCGCGCTGGAGTGGTTCGACGTCGTCGCGGGAGAGGACCCCGACCGCTCCGCCGTGCAGATCGTGTCCGCCGACCTGTCGCTCGCGGAGTGGACCTACGGGCAGCTCTCCGCCCGCTCCGACCAGGTCGCCGCCTGGCTCACGGGTCTCGGCATCCGCCGCGGCGATCACGTCATCGTGATGCTGGGCAACCAGATCGAGCTGTGGGAGGTGATGCTCGCGATCACCAAGATCGGCGCGGTGTCGATCCCGACCTCGACGCTGCTGTCGGCATCCGACCTCGCCTACCGCATCGAGCACGGCCGCGCCCGCGCCGTCGTGACCCTCGGCGCACTCGCCGGGCGGCTCGACGGCATCGACATCCTGCGGATCGGCGTCGGCGACGGCATCCCCGCCGGGTGGGAGCGCTTCGCGGACTCCGCCGACGCCCCGACGGAATTCGAGCCGGATGCCCCGACCCCGGCATCCGACACCGCCCTGCTCTACTTCACCAGCGGCACCACCAGTCGTCCCAAGCTCGTGCAGCACACCCACGTCTCCTACCCGATCGGCCACCTGTCGACCATGTGGTGGCTGGGCGTGCGGCCGGGCGACGTGCACCTCAACATCTCGTCGCCCGGGTGGGCGAAGCACGCGTGGTCGAGCTTCTACTCGCCGTTCCTCGCCGAGGCCACCGTCTTCGTCTACAACTACGACCGCTTCGATGCGAACGCCCTCATGCAGGTCATGGACACCCACCACGTGTCGACGTTCTGCGCACCCCCGACCGTGTGGCGCATGCTGATCCAGGCCGACCTCGGACGCCTCACGCACCCGCCGCGTGAGCTCGTCGGCGCCGGCGAACCTCTGAATCCCGAGGTCATCGAGCGCGTGCGGAACGCGTGGGGAGGGACGATCCGCGACGGATTCGGGCAGACCGAGATGACGGCGTGCATCGGCAACTCCCCCGGTCAGCCGATCAAGATCGGGTCGATGGGACGACCGCTCCCCGGCTACCCCGTCGCGCTGCTCGACCCCGTGACGGGCGTCGTGACCGACGAGGAGGGCGAGATCGCCCTCGACCTGTCGCAGCCGCCCCTCGGCCTCATGGCCGGGTACTACGACGACCCGGAGAAGACGGCGGAGTCGCGTGCAGGCGGGTTCCACCACACGGGCGACATCGCGACGAGGGATGCCGACGGGTACCTCACCTACGTCGGCAGGGCGGACGACGTCTTCAAGGCCTCGGACTACAAGATCTCGCCGTTCGAGCTCGAGTCGGTGCTGCTGGAGCACGACCTCGTGGTCGAGGCAGCGGTGGTGCCGAGCCCGGATCCGACCCGCCTGGCGGTGCCGAAGGCGTACGTGTGCCTGCGAACGGATGCCGGAGCCGAGGCGGAGGCCGCACGATCGATCTTCGCCTACGCGCACGACCGCCTGTCGTCGCACCTGTGGGTGCGGATCATCGAGTTCGCGCCCGAGCTGCCGAAGACCATCTCGGGCAAGATCCGTCGCGTCGAGCTGCGCGCCCGCGAGGCCGCACGCGTCGAGTCCGGAGACGAGACCGGGCAGCACCGCGACCGCGACTACCGCTGAGTCTCCGCGGAGTCGCTCGGGTCGCGCGGCTCGGAGTCGCGCGGCAGTTCGCTGCACGCGCGGCAGAAGTATCAGCCGCGCATACAGGAATGAGCCGCGCGAACAGGGTCAGGCCGCGCGGACCGGATTCGGCCGCGTGAGCGTCGGAATCGTGCTGGTCGCCGGGGCGACGGATGCCGGAGCCACGACGGCCGGTGCAGCGGCCGTCGCCTCGGCCTTCTCCGCCCGCGTCGGCCACTCGGCGCCGGATGCGTTCATGATCGCGCGCACGACGCCGCCGATCACCAGCAGGCCGACGAGCGCCGCGACGGAGGCCAGCAGCGGCATCCACTGGCTGGCGAATCCGGCGATGGAGCTGATCATCGCGCTGGGGATCCAGAGCCCCACCGCGCCTCCGCTCAGACCGCTCGCGCCGCGTGTGATCGCGACGGCTGCGACGATCGCGCAGACCGCCGCGAGCACCGCGCCGACCACTCCGATCGGGACCATGATCTGGGCCAGATCGCTGGCCACCCTCGATGTCGTCATGACGACCCCCCGTCAGCGGTATCTCCGCACCTTCTACATTAGGAAAGTGTCTGGATGAACGCATCCGTCTCAAGGATGATGTTTCGTACTCCTGCGGTCTCACGTCGCACCGACCTCGATGACGGACCGCCGGACGATGCGGTGGGGAACGGTTGCGGAAACCGCACGTCTGTGCCCTCGCGACGCCTAGCCCCGTCTCTCATATCTGCTGATCAGGAGGCCAAATTCGGGCGCAGAAGTCAAAGTTGCCTTTGCCGATCCGACCCCCCAGGGTGGATCCCGGACGAAGGGAGAACCTGATGGCAGACGGGGTCGTCGACAAGAGGGAACAGGTCGAATCAGAACAGAGCGCGATCAGTGTGATGTACACGCGTCTGGACGCGGAGACGTCCCGACTCGGTGCGGCGCGAGCGCGAGCCGCGGCTTCGCCGGTCGATGGGCCGGAATCCCGACTGGCGAGGGATGCCGTGCTCGCACAGACGGACGGAGCCATGGGGCGGTTCCGGCTGGCAGAGCGCTCACTGTGCTTCGGACGGATCGACAGCACCGCGGGAACATCACTGCACGTCGGTCGTGTGGGGTTGCGCTCTGAGTCAGGCGAGATCCTTCTGGTCGACTGGCGCGCGGATGCCGCCCGCCCCTTCTATGCGGCGACGCCGGTCTCTCCCCAGGGTCTCCACCGCCGCCGCCACCTGCGCACCGAAGGTCGCCGTGTCGTCGACGTCACCGATGAGATCCTCGATGGAACGCGACCGACCCCGGAAGACGTGGTCGGTGATGGACCCCTCGCGTCGGCGTTGAGCAGTGCGCGTACCGGTCGCATGCGTGAAGCCGCATCGACTCTGCAGCGAGAGCAGGACGAGATCGTTCGATCCGCGCATCGCGGTGTGATGGTCGTCGACGGCGGACCCGGCACCGGCAAGACGATCGTCGCCCTGCACCGAGCAGCGTACGTTCTGTACGAGTTTCCGGCGCTCTCTGAACGGGGGATTCTGATCTTCGGCCCGAACAGGCGCTTCCTCTCCTACATCTCCGACGTGCTCCCCTCGCTCGGTGAGAACAACGTCGAGATGGCCACGACCGCTGATCTCGTCGGGGCCGAGTCGACGATGGGAGAACCGGACGCGGTGGCACGCGCCAAGGGCCGCCGCACCTTCGGAGAGGCTCTTGCACGACGGGTGACGGAACGGCAGCCGCATGGGGTGCCTCTGCGGCTCGCGACGACATACGGCGATGTCTTCCTGGACGCATCGCGGGTCGACGCCGCTAGGCGCAGCGCCCTGCAAGGTGGCGTCGGTCACAACCACGCACGGGAACTGTTCCTCGAACACGTCGTGGATGACCTCGTCAGCGAACTCGAACTCCAGACCGCGATGGAGACGGCGGAGTTCGAGGACGAGCTCAAGGACGTCGGGATCGACCTCGCCCGCATGTTCGCACGCCGACCCGGGGACCCCGAGCCTGATGATGTCGAGTCGTCATCCCCTGAGCCCACCATCGACTGGGACCTCATTCGAGATGACCTTCTCGAAGACGCTGGCATCCATCGGATCATCTCCGAAGTGTGGCCGCCGCTCCACGCGGAGGAGCTGCTCCGCGGGCTGCTCGCGGATCCCGATGCGCTGACTCGCGCCCTGCCGGAGCTTTCCAGCGACGAACTGCCATCGCTCGGCTCGGGAGCGCGGACCAAGTGGAGCAGAGCCGATCTTGCGGCGCTGGACGAAGCGCGCGCACTCGTGGACGGGCTACCCGAGACGACCTATGGACACATCGTCATCGACGAGGCCCAGCAGCTATCCGAGATGGAGTGGCGGATGCTCATGCGACGCTGCCCCAACCGCTCGATGACCGTCGTCGGTGACCTCGCGCAGGCGGGACCGACAACCACGATCGCGCGGTGGGAGGACGCGCTGGAACCGTTCGTGGCCGACCGATACGCGCACCACACCCTCACGGTCAACTATCGGACGACCGCCGAGATCCTCGAGTCCGCCTCGCCCTTGCTCACTCGCATCGCCCCGTCGCAACGACCCTCCTACTCGATCCGCCACGGCGAACCCCCGAACCTCCGCACGGTCTTCGACACCGACCTGGATGCGGCTCTCGACGATCTCGTCGCTCGACAGCAGCACGAGCATCCTCATGACCTGATCGGCATCGTCGTCGCGACGCGGCGCGCTCGGATGTTCGACGGCAGGTTCACCGGAAAGGGAGTGGTGGTCGTGCCGGCTCCCGACGCTCGAGGACTGGAGTTCGACGCGGTCATCATCGTCGATCCCGACGCGATCGAGGGCGAAAGCGACGCAGGGCTCCGCGATCTCTATGTCGCGCAGACCCGGGCAACCAAGCGCCTCTTCATGCTCACCATCGCGAGTGTCGGCGACGTCCGGGGCGCAAACGCCTAACGCCTCTTCAGGCGGGCGAGCGGCGACCTCTTCACCACGCGCACCGGCTGCGTGACCACGGCGTCGACCACCATCGATCCGTCGACCGGTCCGACGATGGCGATCGCCGACGTCTCGGTGGCCTCCGCGGGGTTCACCGGCATCCGTCCGAGGGCGCGGTGCGCGCTGATGTACGCCGGCACGAGCAGCACGATCGCCCCCACCCAGGCGAGCGGGTTGCTGAGCGCCACGCCGGGGAATCCGATCCACGCGCCGAGGGCGACCGCGGCGGCGACGCGCATCACGAGCTCGATGACGCCGGTGACGGTGGGCACGAGCGTGTGCCCGAGGCCCTGGAGGGCGCCGCGGAGCACGAACAGCACGCCGAGCGCCCAGTAGCCGCATCCGTTCACGATGAGCATGAGGTGCGCGAGCCTCACGACCTCGTCGGAGCCGTCGCCGATGAACAGCCGCACCATCGGCACGCCGAAGGCGATGATGACGATGCCGATCACCGCACCGGCGGCCACCGCCATCCACGTCGCCTCCACGACGCCGCGGCGGATGCGGTCGGGACGGCGCCCGCCGAGGTTCTGCGCCGTGTACATCGAGACGGCGAGGCCGAGCGACGAGAGGAAGGCCACGCCGAGGCTGTCGACCCTGGCGCCCGTGGTGTACGCGGCGACGGCGTCGGCGCCGATGGTGTTGAGCGCGACCTGCACGGTGAGGGTGCCGATCGCGATGATCGACGCCTGGAAGCCCATGGGCAGTCCGAGACGCAGGTGCTCGGCCACATCGGCGCGCGTGACGCGCCAGTCGCTGCGGCGCAGGTGCAGCAGAGGCAGGCGGCGGCGCACGAACTCCAGGCACAGCAGCACCGACACGGCCTGCGCGACGACCGTCGCCAGCGCCGCCCCGGCCACGCCCCACTCAAGCGGTCCGACCATGAGCACGACCAGCCCCGCGTTCAGGGCGCACGAGACCGTGAGGAAGACCAGCGGCGTGCGGGAGTCGCCGATCGCGCGGATGATCGCCGACAGGTAGTTGAAGAACATGGTCGCGCCGGCGCCGATGAAGCTGATCTGCGTGAACACCGTGGCCTCGGCCATCAGCTCGCTCGGCGTCTGCAGCAGCGCGAGGAGAGGGTGCGAGATCAGGGGCGCCCCGACCGTGAGTATCACGCTCGTGATGCCGGTGAGGATCACCCCGGTCGCGACAGATCGGCGCACCGCGACCTCGTCGCCGGCGCCGTAGGCCTGCGCGATGGGGATGGCGAAGCCGCTCGTGAGGCCCCACGCGAAGCCGAGCAGCAGGAACAGCAGCGGTCCGGTCGCGCCGACGGCGGCGAGGGAGCCGACGCCGAGGTGGCGGCCGACGACGATCGCATCGACGAACTGGTACAGCTGCTGGACGACATTGCCGAGCAGGAGCGGGATGGAGAAGGCAAGGATGACACGCCACGGACGGCCCGTGGTGAGAGAGGTGGCCATGAGGGAGCGGCTCGCAGAACTGGGGGGTGGATCGGGGGTCCGACCAGTTTATCGAATCGATTCGGCGAGCGGTATCCCCGAACACGCGGAATCGGCCGGCATCGCGGGGCGATGCCGGCCGATCTCTTCCGCGCGCTCAGGCGGATGCAGGGGTGGAGCCGCCGGACGGCGACTCCGCGTCGGGGCTCCCCAACTCCGACGCCTGCTCGGCCTCGCGCACGATCTCCTCGACGACCGGTGAGTCGTCGCCGATCTCCCGCTGCAGCTCGTGGGCGAGCGAATCGAGCTCCGCGCCACCAGCCATCATGCTCGTCAACTGCGCGAGGGAGATCTCCTCCTTCTCGAAGTTGCCGATGCTGGTACCGCGGTTCAGCAGCAGGAACCGATCGCCCACGGGGTACGCGTGGTGCGGGTTGTGCGTGATGAACACCACGCCCAGACCGCGGTCACGGGCCCTGGCGATGTACTTCAACACCACGCCCGACTGCTTCACACCCAGTGCGGCGGTCGGCTCGTCGAGGATCAGCACCCTCGCACCGAAGTACACCGCACGGGCGATCGCGACGCACTGGCGCTCTCCTCCCGACAGCGTGCCGATCGGCTGATCCACGTCACGCAGGTCGATGCCCATGTTGGCGAGCTCCGTGTACGTGATCTGCTTCATGCGCTTCACGTCGAGCCGACGGAGCGGCCCCCAGCCCTTCGTCAGCTCCGACCCGAGGAAGAAGTTGCGCCAGACCGGCATCAGCGGCACGACAGCGAGGTCCTGATAGACCGTGGCGATGCCGGCATCCAACGCCGCCCTCGGCGAGGAGAACGTCACCTGCGCCCCGTCGACGAGCAGCTCGCCGCTGGAGGGGGTGTGCGCCCCGGCCAGCATCTTGATGAACGTGGACTTGCCCGCGCCGTTGTCCCCCAGGACGCACGTGACCTGTCCGGCGTTCACCGTCGTGCTGACTCCGGCGAGCGCGTTCACCGGACCGTAGCTCTTGCCGATGTCGCGCACCTCGACGACGGGCGCCGTCGTGCTGACCGCGGTCATTTCACTCCTCCCGCCCTGAGTCGCACCCAGTGGTTCAGGAACACCGCCAGCAGCAGCATCGCTCCGAGGAACGTGCGCAGCCAGTTCGTGTCCCACTGGGCGAACGTGATGCCCTGGAAGACCATGCCGTAGATGAGGGCGCCCAGCGCCGCGCCGATCGCGGAGCCGAAGCCTCCCGTCATCAGGCAGCCGCCGACGACCGCGCAGATGATGTAGATGAACTCCTGCCCGACGCCCGTGTTCGCCTGCACCGTCGAGGTGCGGAACAGCGAGATCATGCCGACCAGCCACGCTGCACCGGCCGTGACCATGAACAGGCCGATCTTGGTCTTGAGCACGGGAACGCCCACCTGGCGGGATGACGTGACCGCCCCGCCGACCGCGAAGATCCAGTTGCCCGGCCGGGTGCGCAGCAGCACCCAGGTCGCGACGGCGGTGACGACGAACCACCAGAGCACCGAGATGTAGAAGGTGCCACCGCCGATCTCGATCGACGAGCCGAAGAGGGGCTGGATGCTGTCGTAGTAGGGCACCTTGGTCATGCCCTGGATGGCCACCTGACCGGTGATGAGCTTCGTGACGGCGAGGTCGATGCCCGCCAGGACGAAGAACGTGCCGAGGGTGATGATGAAGCTCGGCAGCCCGGTCTTCATCACGAGGAGGCCGTTGAGGGCGCCGATCGCGAGGGCCAGCACGAGCGAGACGAGCACGGCCACCCAGATGTTCAGCCCGTACCGGGTGGTCAGGATGCCGACCACGAGAGCGGTGAAGCCGGTGAGCACACCCGCCGAGAGGTCGAACTCCCCGCCGATCATGAGCAGGGCGACCGCCACGGCCATGATGCCGAAGGTCGATGCGGATTCGAGCCAGACGCCCGCTCCGGCGGTGGTCATGAAGCTCTTCGTGTAGACGGAGAAGAAGATCATCACCGCCAGCGCTGCGACGAGCGCTCCCATCTCGGGCCGCACGAGCAGATTGCGCAGCGGCCGCCGTTCTAGTCGCGGTCTGTTGCCCACCGTGACGATGTCCGTCGTTGTCATCTTCAGTCCTTTCGCCGGACGAGGGGGCGGGTGTCATCCCGCCCCCTCCGCCGGTGTTAGCGCGTGCCCTTCTTGGCGAACTCCGCGACCTGGGCCGCGTTGTCCTTCGTGACGAACGCCGGTCCGGAGTAGATCGGCTCTCCACCGCCGATGTCGTTGCCGTTGATGCTCTTGAGGTAGAGCGCGGTCACCCCGAGGAAGCCCTGCACGTACGGCTGCTGGTCGACCGCGAAGAGGATCTTGCCGTCGGCCACTGCGGCCACGACGTCTTCCGACAGGTCGAAGGTCGCGACCTTCGCCGCGCTGCCGGACTCCTCGACGGCGCCGACCGCGTCGATCGCGTACTGGCCGCCGAGGGTCAGCACGGCGTCGATGGAGGGGTCGGCCTGCAGCTTCGACTTGATGGTCGCCTTGACCTCGGCATCGTTCGTGCCGTCGACCTGCAGGTTCTCCATGGTGCCGCCGAACGCGCCGGCCGCGGCCTTGCAGCGCTCCTCGAGTCCGATGTTGCCCGCCTCCTGGATGACGCAGAGGGCGTTGGTCGCGCCTTCCGTGCTGAGGCGCTCGCCGACAGCGGCTCCCGCGATCGACTCGCTCTGCCCGACATGGGTGATCGCGCCGAACTCCTTGAACTTCTCGATGCCCGAGTTGATGGTCACGACCGGGATGCCGGCGGCGACGGCGCGCTCGACGCTCGCCTGGACGCCGTCGGGGTTGGCCATGGAGACGACGATGCCGTCGACCTTCTGCGCGATCGCGTTGTCGATGAGCTGCGACTGCTTCGCGGGGTCAGGGTCGGAGTTGTAGGTGACGTCGGCGCCGTAGTCGGCTCCGGCCTTCTCCGCGCCGGACTTGACGCGGTCCCAGAACGCGTCGCCGGGCGCTGCGTGCGTGACCACGGCGTAGCTCAGCCCTGAGGACTTGGTGTCGCCGCCGCCCTGCGAGTCGGTCGTCGGTTCCTGTCCGGTTCCAGAGCACGCCGACAGCAGCAGCGCGGCTGCGGCGGCGATCCCCAGAACGCCGATGAGGCGCTTCTTCATTTCGGTTTCCCTTCGATGCGGATCCTGTCGACGTCGACACGTCCCACCTGGTGACGTCGGTGTCAGGGCGATCCTGACACCGTGGAGTCCAAATGTCAATACATTCTGTCAACATCTCCATTCGGGGTATACGCTGTGTCCAACGGAAGGAGTCGCCCGTGGTGACGAAGAAGCACATCGGCGTCGGTCTGGTCTCGGTCGGATGGATGGGGCGCCTGCACTCACGCGCCTATCTGGAGGCGCACAGGCACTACCCCGACCTGCCCGTCGTCGCCGACCTCACGGTCGCCGCAGACCCGGATGCCGGGGGCCGCGAACACGCCGCCGACGTGCTCGGCTACCGCGAGACCGTCTCCGACTACCGCGAGCTGATCGCCCACCCGGACGTCGACGTGGTCTCGATCTGCTCGCCGAACTTCCTGCACCACGAGATCGCCCTCGCCGCGATCGAGGCCGGCAAGCCGTTCTGGATCGAGAAGCCGATGGGCCGCGGCGCCGGCGAGTCGCGAGAGATCGCACAGGGCGCTCTCGACGCGGGCCTCGTGACCTCGGTGGGCTTCAACTACCGGCACGCCCCCGCCATCGCGCACGCCAGGCGCCTGGTGCGCGACGGGGCGCTCGGCACGATCACGAACGTGCGCGTCGCCCTGCTCGCCGACTACTCGGCCGATCCTGACGGCGCCCTCACGTGGCGGTTCAGCCGCGATCGCGCGGGCAGCGGCGTGCTCGGCGACCTGCTCTCGCACGGGGCCGACCTCGCGCAGTACATCGTCGGCCGGATCAGCTCCGTCAGCGGGCTCACCGAGACCTTCATCCGCACCCGCCCCCTGCCGTCGGCCGGCGCGGCCAGCCACTTCAGCAAGGGCGCCGACGATGGCCCCCGCGGCGACGTCGAGAACGAGGACTACGCCGCGATCCTCGCCCGCTTCGACTCCGGTGCGGTCGCCGTGCTGGAGTCCAGCCGCGTCGCGATCGGCCCCCGCGCCGAGTACCGCATCGAGGTGTACGGCACGAAGGGCTCGTTGCGGTGGGACTTCCAGCGCCTGAACGAGCTCCAGTTGGCCGACGACGCCTCCGGCTACCGCACCGTCATGGCCGGGCCCGACTACGGCGACTTCGCGCGCTTCCAGCCCGGGGCCGGCACCGGCATGGGCTTCGACGACCTGAAGACCATCGAGGCCTCGCTGTTCCTGCGCTCCGTCGCCGAGGGCAGGCAGCTCGCGCCGTCGGCATCCGATGCATGGTCGGCGGCGGAGATCGTGGATGCCGCGCTGCGGAGCACGGCATCCGGAGCCTGGGAGTCCGTACCCGAGGTGACGGGCCCCACGACGTACGACGCGTGACCACAGAGAGGCCCATGCGGTGTGTCCGCATCGGCCTCTCTGTCACGTGACTGCGGCTCAGGCCCCGAAGGCGCTCCGGAACGCGTCGAGCGCGGCATCCGTGTCGGTGCGCGCCCAGCCCTCGAGGCCGATCACTCCGTCGTAGCCGAGGTCGCGCAGCGCGGCGGCGATCGCCTCGTAGCGGATCTCCCCCGTGCCCGGCTCGCAGCGACCAGGCACATCAGCGACCTGGATCTCGCCGACCCACGGCAGCGCCTCCCGCACGAGCTCGATCAGGTTCCCCTCTCCGATCTGCGCGTGGTACAGGTCGAGGTTGAGGCGCAGCCACGGAGAGTCCACGGCCCGCGCCAGACGCAGCGTGTCGGCGGCGCGGGCGAACGGGGTCCCGGGGTGGTCGACGGCGGTGTTCAGGTTCTCCAGCGTGAACACGCGCCCCTCGCGCGCACCCAGCGCGGCCAGGCGCGCGAGGGTATCCGCGGCGATCTCCCACTCGTGCGGGGCGACCTCGGTCTGCGGGCGCACCGGATGGCCGCCGGGCGCCAGCCCCGTGCCGTGCAGGTTCAGCCGGGGGGCGTCGATCACCTCCGCCTTCCGCAGCGACTCCTCTGCCGTCGCGAGGAGGTCGGCGATGCCCTCGGGCGTCGTGAGGTCGCCGCGGAGGTACCCCGTCATCGACGAGAACACCGCGCCGGTGGCGGCGAGAGCGGGGAGGTCCTTGGTGCTCCAGTCCCAGATCTCGACCTCGAAGCCGCGCTCGTGCAGACGGCGTACGCGCTCGACGAAGTCGAGGTCGGTGTAGAGCATCTCGGCCGACGCGGCCAGCCGGTAGCGGGCGGGCTGCTCGACGGCGCTCATCGCAGGTCGACCGGCACGACGACGCGTTCGGTCGCCGAACGCTGCGCGGCGTCGGCGAGGATCAGCGCCGCGCGCCCGTCCTCGAACGTCGGACTCGTCGACTCCTCTCCGCGGGCGAGTCGGATGAACTCGTGCAGCTCCGCGGCGTAGGCGGCGGCGTAGCGCTCCAGGAAGAACGGCTCGTACGGCGGCTTCGCCTCGACGGCATCCGCGGTCGACAGGCTGACGAGGCTGGTCGGCGCGTTCGCGACCTGCAGCATCCCGGTGCCGCCGAAGGCCTCGATGCGCTGGTCGTAGCCGACGGCGCTGTGCCGCGAGTTGACGATCGTGACGAGGGCGCCGGATGCCGCGCGCAGGGTCGTCACGGCGGTGTCGAAGTCGCCGTGCTGGGCGGCGCCGGCGTCGAAGGTCGTCGACCCGGATGCCGAGACCTCGACGATCTCGGGCAGGAAGAACCGTGCCATGTCGAAGTCGTGGATCGTCATGTCGCGGAAGATCCCGCCGGACACGGCGACGTAGTCGGCGGGCGGGGCCGAAGGGTCGCGGCTGATGATCGTGAGCTGTTCGAGAGCGCCGATCTCACCCGCGGCGACGCGGGCCCTGGCCGACGCGAACGCGGGGTCGAAGCGGCGGTTGAAGCCGAGCGCCACCGGCACCCCGGCCGACGCGACCCGAGGACGCAGCGCCTCGACCCGCGCGATGTCGAGGTCGATCGGCTTCTCGCAGAGCACGGGGATGCCGGCATCCACCGCCTGCGCGATGAGGTCGACGTGCGTCGGGGTCGGCGAGGCGATGAGGATCGCGTCGACCTGCCCCGAGGCGAACACCTCGTCGGGGGTGTCGGTCGCCGTGCCGCCGTACGTCGCGGCGACGCGGCGCGCGCCGTCGACGAAGGGATCGGCAACCCAGGAGAGCTGCGCGTCGGGGTCGGCGGCGATGCTCGCGGCGTGCACCTGGCCGATGCGTCCGGTGCCGATCAGGCCGAAGCGGAGGGGAGCGTGTGACATCGTGCGGTCCTTCGGGGAGAGGGGGTCGGGGAGAGGGGTCACGCCCAGGGGCGCAGCGCCTCGCGGTTGCGGATCTGGTCGGCCCCGCGCGCGGCGCGGAACTCGGAGAGGGAGACGTCGGGGCCGTTCAGCACGTCCTGCTCTACGACGATCCAGCCGTCGAAACCGCGCTCGTCGACGGCATCCATCACGGCGGCGAGGTCGATGTCGCCTGCGCCGAACGCGACGAACGAGCCAGACGACCAGACCTCGCGCATCCCGCCGCCGGCGGAGAGGACGCGCGTCAGCTCGCCGAGGTCGACGTCCTTCAGGTGCAGGTGGTTGATGCGGTCTCCCCAGCGGCGCACGGCGTCGAGCGGGTCTCCGCCCGCGATGAAGAGGTGCCCGGTGTCGAGGGTGAGGTCGACGTCGACGTTCGCGAGGAATCGGTCGATCTCGTCGGGCGACTCCACGAACGTGCCGGCGTGGTGGTGGAAGGTCGGCTCGAATCCGGCGGCGCGCACGATGGCCGCGGCGCGCTCGGTGTTCGCGAGCAGCCTTCCCCACGCGGCCTCGGCGAGCGGGTCGACCTCGCCTCCCCGACCCGGCGCCCCCTGACGGATGCTCGAGCCTCCGTCGGCGAGCGTGGGCAGCGGCAGCCGATCGGGACCGTCCTCTGCGGCATCGGAGAACGCGCGCAGCGCCTCGTGCAGCTCCGGCAGCGCCGCCTCGAACGCGTCGTCGTCGGAGAAGGGCAACTGCACCCATCCTCCGGCGAGCTCCAGCCCGTGGCTCCGCAGCCGCTCCCGCAGCCGCGCGCCCTGCCCGAAGAAGCCGGACGGGCCCAGGTCCACGCCGCGGTAGTCCGACTCGGCGAGCGTCGCCAGCAGGTCGTCGGGGCTGATCGTCTCGGCGCCCTCCGGGGTCAGCTCGAACACGCCGAAGCTCACCGGGGCGCCGGCCACCGTCGCCTTCATGCCTCTCCTCCGTCTTCCGCGCCCAGCAGCGGGCGCTGCGCCGTCCGGCGCTGTTCGTATTCGCGGCGTGCGCGACGGGTCGTCGGCAGCGACGCCTCCTCCGGCACCGGCACGTCCCACCAGCCCTCCCCGTCGGGGGCGTAGAGCAGCGGGTCGCTCTCGATGTGGATCACGGTCGACCGCGGCGAGGCCTTCGCTGCGGCGAGCGCGGCCGACAGGTCGTCGATCGCGGATGCCGTCGACGGGATCTCCACGACGTCCAGCCCGTAGCTGCGCGCGTTCATGGCGAGGTCGACCGGCAGCAGCCGCTCGGCGTGCGCCGGATCGTCCTGCATCCGGTAGCGCGTTCCGAACCGCTCCGAGCCGACGGTCTCCGACAGGTGGCCGATCGAGGCGTAGCCGTGGTTCTGCACGATCACGATGATGAGCTTGATGCCCTCGGCGACGACCGTGGCGAGCTCGGAACTCAGCATCAGGTACGAGCCGTCTCCCACCATCACGACCACGTCGCGGTCGGAGCCGGACGCCAGGGCGCCGCGCTTGGCGCCGAGTCCTCCGGCGATCTCGTACCCCATGCACGAGAACGCGTACTCGACGTGATAGCCGAGCGGGTCGCGAACGCGCCAGAGCTTGTGCAGGTCGCCGGGCAGAGAACCCGCGGCCTGGACGATCACGTCCTCAGGGTCGGTGGCCGCCTGCACGGCGCCGATGATCTCCGGCTGGCCGGGCCGTTCCAACCCCGATGGCGTGAAGGCGGCGTCGACCGCGGCATCCCACTCCGCCTTCTCCCCGGCGATGCGGGTGGCGTACTCATCGCTCACGAGCCGGACGGGCAGCGCCTCGGCGAGCGCGACCAGCGTCTCGCGGGCGTCGGCGATCACGGGCAGCTGCGTGCCGTGCTTGTACGCGTCGAAGGCCGCGACGTTGATGTTGACGAACTCGACGCCCGGATGCTGGAACGCGGTGCGCGACCCCGTGGTGAAGTCGCTGTAGCGCGTGCCGATGCCGATCACGACGTCCGCCTCGGCGGCGAGCCGGTTCGCCGCGGTCGAGCCGGTGGCCCCAACGCCGCCGAGGTGCTGCGGTTGATCCCAGTCGAGGCTGCCGCCGCCGGCCTGCGTCGTGCCGACGGGGATGCCGGTGGCCTCGACGAAGGCGCGCAGCTGCTCCTCTGCGCCCGAGTAGATCACGCCGCCCCCCGCGACGATGAACGGGCGCTTCGCGGCGCGGATCGCCCGCACGGCCCGCTCCAGCGCACCGCGTTCGGGGACGGGCCGGCGCACGTGCCACTCGCGCTCGGCGAGGAACGACAGCGGCACGTCGATGCTCTCGGCCTGCACGTCCTCCGGCAGCGCGATCGTGACGGCGCCGGTCTCTGCGGGGTCGACGAGCACGCGGAGGGCGTTCAGCGCGATCGAGAACAGCTGCTCCGGCCGCTGCACGCGGTCGAAGAAGCGCGAGAGCGGACGGAACGCGTCGTTGACGGTGAGCCCGATGTCCCACGGCTGCTCCAGCTGCTGCAGCACCGGGTCGGCCACGCGGGTCGCGAAGGTGTCGCTCGGCAGCAGCAGCGCCGGCAGCCGGTTCGTCGTGGCGAGCGCGGCGCCGGTGAGCATGTTGGTCGCGCCGGGGCCGACGGATGCCGCGGAGGCGAACGTCGCCCTGCGGCGGTGCATCCGCGCGAAGCCGACGGACTGGTGCACCATCGCCTGCTCGTTGCGGGCCTGGTGGTACGGCATGAGGCCGGGGCTCTCGACGTCAAGCTGGCGCAGCGCCTGGCCGATGCCGGCGACGTTGCCGTGCCCGAAGATGCCGAACACGCCGGGGATCGTCCGTTCGCGGATGTCGCCGTCGACCGTCCATTGGTTCGCAAGGAACCCGACCAGCGCCTGGCTGACCGACATCCTCCTGGTCGCCGTCATCGCGGCCCTCCTTCGTCGTGCTCGTCGTCGTGCGCTGATGCGCCCTCGGGGAAGGGCAGTCGGGGGTCGATCGGCTGCGAGGCCCACGCGTCGCGCACCCACGCGTGCGCGGGGTCGTCGCTGATCAGCCACTCGCGCTCGGGGTCCGGCCCCGCCATCACGTTCAGGTAGTACAGGTCGTATCCGGGGGCGGCGACCGCCGGGCCGTGGTAGCCGAACGGCACGAGGGCGATGTCGCCCGTGCGGACCATCGCGTCGATCTCGATGTCGCCGGCGGGAGAGGAGTAGGTGCTGAACAGCCCGAACGCGGCATCCGCCCCCTGCGTCGACCGGTCGGCGCGAGCCGCCTCGAAGTAATAGATCTCCTCGAGCCGCGACTCGTGACCGGGCAGGTGCTCGTCGTGCTTGTGCGGAGGGTACGACGACCAGTTGCCTGCCGGCGTGATGACCTCGCACACGATGAGCCGGGCGGCATCCAGCGCCTGCGGGGTGCCGAAGTTGTGCACCTGGCGGCTCGATGCCCCCGCACCGCGGAGCTCCACCGGGGTCTCGCCCGCCGCGATGCGTCTGGTCGGCCGGACCTCGGTCGTCGGCGACGAGGCGACGGCGACCCTGCCGCTCCCCCGCACGGTCGCCGTCGCATCGGACGAGAGGTACAGCACGTCGGTCGGGCCGTCGAAGACCGACGTCCGGCCCGCGAGCTCGACGGTCGACGAGGTTCCCTGCTCGATGACCTCCACCGTGAAGCTCCCGGCGAGCGGCACGACGATGCGCTCCTGCCCGCCGCCGTCCAGCGCGAGGGACTCGCCCTCGGTCAGCACGCCCACGCGCAGCCCCGTGTGCTGCCAGCCGGGGATGCCGTCGTCGACGACGCTCTCCCACCCCTCGCCGGTGAGCGCGCCGCGGCGATGGAACCATCCGGTCTCGTCGTTCATGCGCGCCTCAGCGGTTCTGCGGGAATCCGAGGTTGATGCCCTCGTGCGTCGCCGGGTCGAGCCAGCGGCTGGTGACCGCCTTCTCCCGCGTGAAGAACTCGAACCCGTGCACACCGTACGCCTTCGCGTCTCCGAACAGCGAGGCCTTCCAGCCGCCGAAGGAGTGGTACGCGACGGGGACGGGGATCGGGACGTTGATGCCGATCATGCCGACCTGCACCTCGGTCTGGAAGCGCCGCGCGGCGCCGCCGTCGTTCGTGAAGATCGCCGTGCCGTTGCCGAACTCGCCGGAGTTGATGAGGTCGAGCCCCTCCTGGAACGTCTCGACGCGCACGATCGACAGCACCGGGCCGAAGATCTCCTCGCGGTACGCCCGCGATGTGAGCGGGATCTCGTCGATCAGCGTCGGTCCGAAGAAGAAGCCGTCCTCGTGCCCGTCGACGACGAAGCCGCGGCCGTCCACCACGATGCGCGCCCCATCGGCGGCCGCGATGTCGACGTAGCCCGACACCTTCTCGCGGTGCGCGCCGCTGATCAGCGGGCCGAGGTCGGGCTCGCCGTCGGCATCCCCCGCGCCGTTGCCCACGCGCAGTCGGGAGATCCGCTCGGTGATCTTCTCGATGAGCCGGTCCGCCACCGGCTCCACCGCGATCAGGACGGAGATGGCCATGCACCGCTCGCCCGCGGCGCCGTAGCCCGCGTTGATCGCCTGGTCGGCGACGAGGTCGAGGTCGGCGTCGGGGAGCACCAGCATGTGGTTCTTCGCACCGCCGAGCGCCTGCACCCTCTTGCCGTGGCGGGATGCCGTCTCGTAGATGTACTGCGCGATCGGGGTCGAGCCGACGAAGGAGATCGACTGCACGACGGGGCTCGTGAGGAGGCCGTCGACCGCGAGCTTGTCACCCTGCAGCACCGTGAAGACGCCGTCGGGGAGCCCGGCCTCGCGCCACAGCTCGGCCATCCAGAGAGCGGCGGACGGATCCTTCTCGCTGGGCTTGAGCACCACGGCGTTGCCGGCGGCGATCGCGATCGGGAAGAACCACATCGGCACCATGACCGGGAAGTTGAAGGGGCTGACGATGCCGATCACGCCCAGCGGCTGCTTGATCGAGTACACGTCGATGCCGGTCGAGACGTTCTCCGAGTAGGCGCCCTTGATCAGGTGCGGGAACCCGGTCGCGAGCTCCACCACCTCCTGCCCGCGGAGGATCTCCCCCATCGCGTCGGAGAGCACCTTGCCGTGCTCACGCGTGACGATCTCGGCGAGCTCGCCCTTGCGGGCGTTCAGCAGCTCGCGGAACGCGAACAGCACCGCCTGGCGCTTCGCGATCGACGTGGCGCCCCAGGCCTTCTGCGCACGCTCGGCGGACGCGATCGCCTCGGCGATCTCGGTCTCGTCGGCCAGCGCCACCCGGCCGATCACGGCTCCGGTCGCGGGGTTGAAGACGTCGGCGGTGCGGCCGCTCGTCGAGGGGCGCTGCGCCCCGTCGATCCAGTGGCCGATCTCCTGCACACCCGTGAGGGCGGCTGTCATGTCGATGGTCATGCGGGCTCCTCAGATCAGCGTGGGGTGGACGAGTCGGGCCGCGATGTCGACGGCCGCGGCGACATCGCCGTCGGGCGGGTAGAGCAGGGTGCGACCGGCGGTGAGGCCTCGCACGCCGGGAAGCGACATCGCGTCCTCCCAGGCGGCGAAGGTCTCGTCGGGGTCGTCGGGAGAGTCGCCGCCGAGCAGCACGGTGGGCATGGTCGTCGCCGCCATCACGCGCTCCATGTCGGCCACGACGGGCAGCTTCATCCACGTGTACGCGCTGCTGCCGCCGAGACCAGCGGCGATCGCGATCGAGCGGATGACGGCATCCGGCGTCAGGTCGTTGACGACGTGCCCGTCCTTCCACTGGCTCACGAACGGCTCCAGCATGATGGGCAGTCGCGCGGCGGCGGCCTGCGTGACGGCGTGGGCGGTCGCCTCGAGCGTCGCCGAGGTGCCCTCGTCGTCGAAGTTGATGCGCATGAGCGTCTTCGCGAAGTCGAGCCCGGAGTCGACGAGGCTCGGCACGTCGTAGGCCGTGAAGCGGTCGTCCATCTCGAAGGTCGCCGAGCGGAGGCCGCCGCGGTTCATCGAGCCCACCACGACCTTTCCGTCGAGCAGGCCGAGAGCGGCGAGGTCGTCGATGATGTCGGGGGTCCCGAGCACGCCGTCGACGCCCGGTCGCGAGAGCGCCGTGGCGAGCCGGTCGAGCAGGTCGTACCTGTCGGCCATGGCCGTCGCGTCCGGTCCCACCGCGAGCGCGCCCCTGGCCGGATGGTCGGCGGCGACGATGAACATGCGGTCGTCGGCGCCCAGGATCTCTCGCCGCGTGCGCGCCCGCAGCGCCTCGGTGATCTCGTGCGGACGCCGCGAGCGGATCTCCCGCAGCCGCGCGAAGTCGGATGCCGTCAGGATGCCCATGTCAGTTCCCCCCCTGCCATCGCCTCGTCGACCTCCGCCGTCGTGGGCATGGCCGTCGAGCATTCCAGGCGCGAGGCGACGATCGCCCCCGCCGCGTTCGCGAAGCGGATGATCCGCTCGAGCTCCCACCCGCTCAGCAGGCCGTGGCACAGGGCGCCGCCGAACGCGTCTCCGGCGCCGAGGCCGTTGACGACGTCGATGACCAGCGGGGGCACCTCGACGGTCTCGTCTCGGGTCTTGGCGAGCACGCCCTTGGGCCCCTGCTTCACGATCGCGAGCTCGATGCCGCGGTCGAGCAGCGCGTCGGCTGCGCGGTGCGGGTCGGTCTCGCCGACGGCGATCTCGCACTCCTCGCGGTTGCCCACGGCCACGGTCACGGCGTCGAGCACGGCATCCACCTGCGCGGACGCTGCGGCCGGATCGCTCCAGAACATCGGGCGGTAGTCGAGGTCGAGCACCGTGTGCCGAGCGCGCCCCCTGGCAGCGAGCGCCGCGAGATGGGCGGAGCGGCTGGGCTCCTGGCTGAGGCCGGTGACCGTGAGCCAGAGGAGATCGGTCGCACGCACGGCGTCGAGGTCGAGCTGGTCGGCGTCGAGATTCAGATCGGGCGCCTTCGGGTCGCGGTAGAAGTACAGCGGGAAGTCGTCGGGCGGGAAGATCTCGCAGAACGTCAGGGGCGTCTTCAGCAGCGGATCGACGGCCACGCCGGACGGGTCGACGCCGAGGCGGTCGAGCTCACGGAGCAGATAGCGGCCGAAGGGATCGTCGCCCACACGCGAGACGAGGGCCGAGCGGCGCCCGTGCCGCGCCGCGGCGACGCTCACGTTGGCCGCGCTGCCGCCGAGGTACTTGCCGAAGCTCGTCACGTCTTCGAGGCCGACCCCACTCTGCAGCGGATAGAGGTCCACTCCGAGGCGTCCGAAGGCGATGATCTCGGGTGCGTCCTGCGTCTCGGTCATGCGCGCGAACACCTCTCTGTACGTCGGCATCCGCTTCGATGCTCGAATGTCCTAACAATAGCACATAGGTGTGTACGCGCAAGAGATCCAGATGTCCGTAATTGCGGACGTAAGATTGTCGGAACATGGACCCCGCGACCACGCGGGCCGGGGAGGGAACGATGGCCGGCGACGAGCCCCATTGGCCGGACGAGCTGTTCGCCGACCTCGACCGCACCGGCCCCGTGCCGCTGTACTACCAGGTCTCCAGCCGCCTCGAAGGGGCCATCCACTCCGGAGCCATCCCCGCCGGCGCCCGTCTGGAGAACGAGATCGCGATCGCCCAGCGACTCGGCCTCTCCCGCCCCACCGTGCGTCGCGCGATCCAGGAGGTCGTCGACAAGGGACTGCTCGTCCGACGCCGCGGCATCGGCACGCAGGTCGTGCAGGGACAGGTCACCCGCCAGGTCGAGCTGACCAGCCTCTACGAAGACCTCCAGGGCTCCCACCACGAGCCCGGCACCCGCGTGCTCGCCCACGAGGTCGTCCCCGCGACCGACGCCGTCGCCGTGGGACTCGGCGTGCCGGTCGGCGAGGACGTCGTCTACATCCGCCGCCAGCGCAGCACCGACGGGATGCCGGTGGCCGTGCTGGAGAACTACCTCCCCCGCGAGTTCCGCGACATCACCACCGACGACCTCGGCACCCGCGGGCTCTACCAGATCCTCCGCGCCCGGGGCGTGACGATCCGGATCGCCAAGCAGAAGATAGGCGCCCGGCGCGCCGAAGGAGACGAGAGCGAACTGCTCGACATCGACGACGGCGGCCCCGTGCTCACGATGGAGCGCATCGCCTTCGACGACTCCGGCAGGGCCATCGAGTACGGCCACCACTGCTACCGCCCCGACATGTACAGCTTCGAGACCACGCTCGTCGCGAAGTAGCCGATCCGGCTGACCCTCCGCGCGTCCAGAACTCCGGAGATCTCGGGCGGCGCCCGTGTCGGCGCCCGACGAATCGGGTCTGGCCCGTCCGACGGTCGGCGGATCTCCGGAGTTCTGGACGGCCTCGCGCGCGGCCGCGGCCCCGACGCCGATCCGGCTGACCCTCCGCGGATCGCCCGGGCGACGGCATCCGCGTGCATTAGCCTGCACACCGTGCCCGCGCGCGGGCGCAGTCGACGACGACCGGAGGATCACAGTGACGAATCAGCACTCAGGGGGCACCACAAAGGGCACCGGCGAGGAGGAGCATCTGCGGCGGGCGCTGAGCAACCGCCACATCCAACTGCTCGCGATCGGCGGGGCGATCGGCACCGGCCTGTTCATGGGCAGCGGCAAGACCATCTCGGTCGCGGGCCCGTCGGTCATCTTCGTCTACATGATCATCGGCTTCATGCTGTTCTTCGTCATGCGGGCGATGGGCGAGCTGCTGCTGTCGAACCTCAAGTACAAGTCGTTCAGCGACTTCGCCAGCGACCTCCTCGGCCCCTGGGCCGGCTTCTTCACCGGGTGGACCTACTGGTTTTGCTGGGTGGTCACCGGCGTCGCCGACGTCATCGCGATCGCCGGGTACACGGATGCGCTCATCCCCGGCATCCCGCTGTGGATCCCCGGCCTGCTCGTCATCATCATCCTGCTCGCGCTGAACTTGCCCACGGTCGCCGCCTTCGGCGAGATGGAGTTCTGGTTCGCTCTCATCAAGATCGTCGCGATCGTCGCGCTCATCATCACGGGCCTCGTGATGATCTTCACCGGCTTCCAGCATGACGCGGGCACCGCGTCGTTCGCGAACCTGTGGGACCACGGCGGCATGTTCCCGCACGGCTTCATGGGCTTCGTCGCCGGCTTCCAGATCGCCGTCTTCGCGTTCGTCGGCATCGAGCTCGTCGGCACGGCCGCCGCCGAGACGAAGGACCCGACGCGCAACCTGCCGAAGGCGATCAACGCCATCCCGATCCGCGTGCTGCTGTTCTACGTGGGCGCGCTCATCGTGCTCATGGCCGTGACCCCGTGGACCGAGTACGTCGCGGGCGAGAGCCCCTTCATCGCCATGTTCGCCCTCGCGGGCCTCGGCATCGCCGCGACGGTCGTGAACCTCGTCGTGCTGACCTCGGCCATGTCGAGCGCGAACTCGGGCATCTACTCCACCTCGCGCATGGTGTTCGGCCTCGCGCAGGACGGCGACGCCCCGCAGATCTTCGGCCGCCTGTCGTCGCGCAAGGTGCCGCAGAACGCGCTGTTCCTCTCCTGCATCCTGCTGCTGTCGGGCGTTGTGCTGCTGTACGCGGGCAAGGACATCGGCACCGCCTTCGACATGGTGACCACGGTCTCGGCCGTGTGCTTCATGTTCGTGTGGACGATCTTCCTGATCAGTTACATCGTCTACCGCCGCACGCGCAAGGAGAAGGCCGCGGCCTCGGCGTTCCGCATGCCGGGCGGTCTGTTCATGCCCTACGTGGTGCTCGCGTTCTTCGTGTTCATCCTGTGGGCGCTGACCACGCAGCCCGATACGCTGACCGCGCTGGCGGTGACGCCGATCTGGTTCGCGCTGCTCGTCGTGGCGTGGATCTTCGTGCGCAGGTCTCCGAACCACATCTCCCGTCACGAGGCCCACATCGCGCACCTGCGCGACGACTCCGCGGAGTAACGCGTTCACAACTCCTCAAGGATCGGCCGATTCCGCCCGGAATCGGCCGATCCTCGTTTGTCGGCCCTGTTTCTTGAGGAGTTGTGAACCAGGAACCCGGGACCCGGCTCAGGCGGAGGCCACCCCGGCGGGCTTCGGAGCGAACAGGCGCTTCCGCAGCGCGAGGAACAGCAGCACCATGCCCGCCGAGAGCAGGATGTGACCGAGCCCCGCGATGCCGGAGATCATGGCGGACGACTCCCGACCGAGCACCGTGAGGCATCCGTGCCAGACGAGCATCGCCGAGGTGAGCACGAGTCCGGCGTTGTAGATCCAGAAGAACCAGCCGAACAGGCGGCTCTCGCTCAGTGCGAACGTCTTCTCGAGCAGCAGCACGATCAGCAGCACGACGAAGCCCAGCACGAGGACGTGCGTGTGGACGAGACCGAGCTGGGTGAACTGCCCCTCGGGGAAGCCGTTGGCCTTGGTGAACTCGCGGTAGAAGAGTCCGGAGAGCACGCCGACGAGCATGTAGGCGAACGCGGCGTAGAAGAGCTTGCGCATGAGGGGTGTCCTTTCGAGGCTGACTCCAGCCTCGCTCCGCGGCTCCCGCACCGGATCCATCGTTCGGTTGAGATGCACGGCACGACACGACGCGACACGACGCGGCGCGGCCTCGCAGCGCACGCCTCCGCACGGCCTCGCACTCGTACGGCACGGCAGCGCCGTGCGAAGCTGCGACCGGCGAGACGCCCGAGACGTCCGAGACGTCCGAGACGTCAGAGGATGCCGGTGTCCCGGGCGATCGCGATCGCCCGGGCGCGACTGTCGGCGCCGAGCTTCTCGAACACGTGCACGAGGTGCGTCTTGACCGTCGCCTCGGTGACGAACAGCGTCTTCGCGATCTCCCGGTTCGATGAGCCGGTGTCGAGGAGCCGCAGCACGTCGAGCTCGCGCTCGGTGAGCCGCACCCGCGGTGCCCGCATGACCTCGACGACGCGTTCGCTGAGCTCGGGGGTGAGCACGAGCCCTCCTGCGGCGGCGTGACGGATCGCCTGCACGATCACGTCAGGAGCGACGTCTTTCAGCAGATATCCCGCTGCACCTGCCTCAATCGCCCCGAGAATCTCCGCATCTCGATCGAAAGTGGTGAGGATGATCACCGCGGGTGCCGGCTCCTGCGCCCGGAGTGCAGCGGTGGTCTGGACGCCGTCCATGCCGGAGCCCAGGCGCAGATCGCACAGCACGACATCGGGGTGCAGGTGCCGCGACAGCGCCACCGCCTCCTCACCGGATGCGGCCTCCCCGACGACCTCGATGTCGTCGCGGCGGTCGAACAACGAGCGCACGCCCGCACGCACGATGGGGTGGTCGTCGACGAGCAGCACGCGCAGCGCGGTCATGACGCTCTCCCCTCACCGCGGGGCGACGGGCGCCCTCCGACCGGGACGTGAGCCGAGAGCGCCGTGCCGTCGCCGGGGGCGCTCTCCACGTCGAGCCCGCCGCCGAGCTCGCGCAGCCGCGCCCGCATCGCGCGCAGGCCGTAGCCGCCGTCCGGCCCCGGCGCGTCGAGTCGCGCGGAATCGAAGCCGCGTCCGTCGTCGACGATGTCCAGGCGCACCGTGTCACCGGCATCCGCCAGCGTCACCACCACCCGCGAGGCGCCGGAGTGCGTGCGCACGTTCGCGAGCGCCGACTGGGCCGTGCGCAGCAGGGCGACCTCGGCGTCGAGGCCGAGCGCGGGGAGGTCGTCGGCCTGCAGCGTCGCCGCGATCCCGGTCTCGTCCGACAGACGCCGCAGCATCCGTCCGAGCGCGTCGCCGAGGGCGGCCTGCTCCAGTTCCGCCGGCATGAGGTCGTTCACGATGCGTCGGGCGTCGGCCAGTCCCTCTGCGGCGAGCGCCGCGATCTGTTCGAGCGCACGGTCGGGGTCGGCATCCTGCTCGGTCCCGGTCCGCGCCAGCATGCCGATCGACGCCATGCTCTGCGCGACGGTGTCGTGGATGTCGCGCGACACCCTCGTGCGCTCGGCGCTCGCTCCTGACTCGCGCTGCGTGCGGGCGAGCTCGTCCTGCAGGGCCGCCATCTCCTCGTGCGCCTGGACGAGCGAGGAGATGAGCCGACGCCGCTCGCGCGCGTCGCGGACGAGCTCGAGGTATCCGCGCGAGATCCCCAGCGCGAAGACCCCGCCGACCAGCGGGCCGATCACGTTGGCGTAGCTCGTGGTGCCGTGGTGCAGCACGGGTGCCGCGATGACGACGGCGAGGATCAGGATGCTCAGCGGAGCCGCCCACCGCATCCGCAGCACGAAACCGGAGAGCAGCCAGAGCGCGAAGGCGAGCCATACGTACTCCGGCGACAGCGCGACGGCGCCGAGCCAGATCAGCGTCAGCCCGAGCAGCCAGCCGGCGGCGAGGCGACGATCCTCGGTGCGCTCGCTCAGCACCAGACCGCCGCCGTACCAGCCGAGGAAGACGAGGCTGATCGCCAGCACCCACGGCAGGGGCACGCCGTCGAGCGCGGCCCGCCACGACCCGATCGCGACGAGCACCACGGTGATCACCGCCTGCCCGACCTGCACGGAGCCGATCAGCCCCGCCCAGGTGCGCACGCGCACGGGCTCGGCGGCGGGGTGATCAGGAGACGGCATCCTCACATTCTTCCCCGACCGTGCGGCGCGCGCCTCCACCTTTCGGTTGACCGCCCCTTCTCCGTTACCTGCCGCCGTCGAGTTCACGTGCACTCGCCGAGTGCACGGCATCCTCGCGTCGACAGCCCGTGCATTCGGCGAGTTCATGTGCACTCGACGGCGATGGAGGGCCTGGCAAGAGGGGGTGCGGCAGGGCCTCCCTCGGGAGGGAGAGGCGGGCGTAGCGTCGGAACGACAGGATGCCGACGGAAGGACACCCCATGCACACGCGCACACTCGGACAGGGCCTCGAGGTCTCGGCGGTCGGACTCGGCTGCATGGGCATGTCGCAGAGCTACGGCCCCAACCCCGGCACACGCGAGGAGATGATCGAGGTCCTGCGCTCGGCGCTCGACCTCGGCGTCACCTTCTTCGACACGGCGGAGGTCTACGGTCCCTACGTGAACGAGGAGCTCGTCGGAGAGGCCCTCGCGCCGATCCGCGACCAGGTCGTGATCGCGACGAAGTTCGGCTGGAAGATCGAAGACGGCAAGAGCGTCGGCCTCGACAGCAGGCCCGAGCAGATCCGACGGGTCACCGAAGCCTCGCTGCGCCGGCTGCGCACCGACACGCTCGACCTGTTCTACCAGCACCGCGTCGACCCGGACGTGCCGATCGAAGACGTGGCAGGGACGGTCGGCGAGCTGATCGCCGAGGGCAAGGTTCGGCACTTCGGCCTCTCCGAGGCGTCGGCGGAGACCATCCGGCGCGCGCACGCCGTGCACCCGGTGACGGCCCTGCAGAGCGAGTACTCGCTGTGGACGCGCGAGCCCGAGGCGTCCGTGCTTCCCGTGCTCGCCGAGCTCGGCATCGGCTTCGTGCCGTTCAGCCCCCTCGGCAAGGGCTTCCTGACCGGCACGGTCGATCAGAGCACGCCCTTCACCGAGGGCGACATCCGCGGAACCATCCCGCGCTTCAGCGAGGAGAACCGCGCAGCGAACCAGGAGCTCGTCGGTCAGGTCGCCGCTCTCGCCGCCGCGAAGGACGCCTCCCCCGGACAGATCGCCCTCGCGTGGCTGCTCGCCCGCGAGCCGTGGATCGTGCCCATCCCCGGCACCCGCCGCACGGCGCGCATCGCCGAGAACGCGGGCTCGACCGCCGTCGCGCTGTCCGCCGACGAGATGTCCGCCCTCGATCAGCTGGCCACGCGGGTCCACGGCGCCCGCTACAACCCCCAGCAGATGTCCTTCATCGACCGCTGACCCCGCTCTTCCCGCCGCCGGGTCGCGTCGGGTCACGTCGCGTCGCGTCGGGGCGCGTCGACTTCACGTGCACTCGGCGAGTGCACGGCATCCCGACCTCGACAGGCCGTGCACTCGGCGGCTTCACGTGCACTCGGCGGCGTCGCGCCCACAGGCGGGGTTTACGTGCGCTCGGCGAGATCACGTGCACTCGGCGAGTGCACAGCATCCCGACGTCGACAGGCCGTGCACTCGGCGACGTCACGTGCACTCGGCGGCTTCACGCCCACAGGCGGGGTTGCGCCCACAGGCGGGGTTTACGTGCACTCGCCGAGATGCCGTGCACTCGGCGAGTGCACAGCATCCCGACCTCGACAGGCCGTGCACTCGGCGACGTCACGTGCACTCGGCGGCTTCACGCCCACAGGCGGGGTTTACATGCACTCGGCGAGATCGCGTGCGTGCACGCGGCGGGGCTAGCGTGGCGGGGTGAGCACAGACCGCAGCTACCCGACGACGATCGCCGCGGGCGTGGAGCACGAACTCGTCATCAAGAAGTCGCGGTTCATCGCCCACGTCGAGCCCGTCGCCTCGGTGGCGGAGGCGGATGCCGTCATCGCCGGCATCCGCAAACGGTTCTGGGACGCACGGCACAACTGCAGCGCGATGGTCACCGGCCTGCTCGGCGACCAGGCGCGGTCATCGGATGACGGAGAGCCGTCAGGCACAGCCGGCATCCCGATGCTCGAGGTGCTGCGGCGTCGGGAGCTCACCGATGTCGTGGCCGTGGTCACCCGGTACTTCGGCGGCGTCAAGCTCGGAGCCGGCGGACTCGTGCGCGCCTACTCCACCGCCGTCTCGGAGGCGCTGGATCTCGCGTCGCCCGTGCGGCGGGAGTCGCTCACGCAGGCGACGGTGGTCGTGCCCCACGCGGATGCCGGCCGCTACGACAACCTGCTGCGCGACTGGGCCGGCCACCACGGCGCGACGCTGGGCGCACCGAGCTACGGCGCGGCGGCGACCCTCGAGCTCTGGGCGCCAGCCGCGGCGCTCGCCTCCCTGGGCGACGACCTCGCCGCCGCATCCGCCGGCGCCGTGACGCCCGTCTTCGGCGCCGAGCGCATCGTCGACGTGCCCGGCTGACCGCCCGTCGTCGCGTCCACGTGTCCCGTTCGCCCGCGCCCGCCCATCGCCCGTCGCCCGCCACCGGAGTCCCATCCGCCCGCGCCCGCCCGACGCCCACCACCGAAGTCCCGTCCGCCCCCCGCATCCACGTTCCCGTCCGCCCCCGCATCCACGCCCACCCGCGCCCGCCCGACGCCGAAGTCCGTCGGCCGTCGCCGCCCATCGCCGGTCGCCCTCACGGGGCCTCGCCGAGTGCACGGCCTCACGACGGCAGCATCCCGCCGGGCTCTGCTGGAAGGCCCAGAGCATCTGCACGCGGCGCGGCGTGTCGACCGGCGGCACGCAGCACCGGCATCCGATGCTCTGGGTTTTCCTGACGAGCGCGTGTCGACCGGCGCCGCGCCGCACGGGGTGTGATCGGTGCGGGGCGTCCGCACCCCGGCACGGCGGATACGCTGGATCAGAGCTGCCGGAAGGAGCGAGATGTTCGACAGCCCGCTCTCGGCCTCTGCGTACGAGGTGCTCGGCGTCGACCCGACGGTCGACCACGACGAGCTGCGGCGCGCCTACCGGCTGCGCCTGCGCCAGACGCACCCCGACACGGGAGGCGACGCCGCCGTGTTCATCCAGGTGCAGTACGCGTGGGAGCTCATCGGCACCCCCGAGGGCCGCGCCGCGTACGACCGCGGGCACGGATTCGTCGAGGAGAGCGAGTGGAGCGGATGGCGCGTGCAGACCGCCCGTCCGGACACACGGCCTCGCGCCCGCTCCTACGGGCACCCCGGTGGATGGCGCCGGGAGCGGTACATCACGCTGATCCGCGAGTGGGCGGGCGTCGGCGTGGAGGTCCCCGATCCCTACGACCCCGCGCTGGTCCGTCAGGCGCCGCGCGAACTGCGCCGAATGCTCGCAGATGCGCTGGCGGAGGAGGAGACGGCACGGACCGTCTCCGACCTCGGCATGGGCTTCACGATCTGGCATGACGTGGCCACGGGGGCGGATGCCGACGACAAGCTCGACCATGTCGTCCTCAGCCCGTCCGGTCTCTACGGCGTGATGTCGGAGGACTTCGGCGGGGTGGTCGGATTCCGCCGCGGCGAGATCACGGGTCCGACCGTCGGGGTCCGCGCCCCCGTCACCGCGCTCCTCGGACGCATGCGCGTGACGGCACGTGCCGCACGGGTGCGGTTCGGCGGCGCCATCGTCGTACTGCCGGACGACGACCTCGTGCAGGCCGTCACTCCGCTGGGCACCGTGCGCGGCATCCCGGTCGTCGTCGTGCGCCGGAGCGCGCTGGGCATGGTGCTCCGCCAGGGCGTGCCAGGGGTGCGCGCGATCGGCGGCAACGAGCTCTTCGACGTCCGCACGCGCCTGCAGCAGACCGTGCGATTCGTCTGAGCGGCGCGCTCGCCCGCGATCTACGGCCTAGCGGCATCCACTCCCCTCACAACTGACGGGTTCCGCGCCGAGCGTTGACTCGGTCAATCAAACCGGTTTACACTCATCAAACCGGTTCACTCCGGTCTTTCCACGAGGAGGTGGCATGAGCCGCACGACGATCGCCGATGTCGCCCGCGAGGCCGGCGTCACGAAGGCGACGGTGTCGCACGCCCTGAGCGGCAACCGCCCGATCTCCGAGGAGACCCGCGCGAAGGTCCTCGCGGCGGCCGAGAAGCTCAACTGGGCGCCCAGCCAGAGCGCCAGGGCCCTCGCGAACCGCCGCGCCAACGCCGTGGCCGTCGTCCTCGCCCGCGACCCCGAGGTCATCGCGAACGACTCGTTCTTCCCCGCCTTCATCGCCGGAGTGGAGTCCGTCCTCGCCGAGACCGAGACGGCTCTCATCCTCCAGGTGGTCCCCGACCGCGACGCCGAGGAGCGCGCCTACCGCTCGCTCACCCACGGCCGCGCAGACGGAGCGCTCCTGCTCGACCTCCGCGACGACGACTGGCGCGTGCCCTTCCTCGACGAGCTCGAGCTGCCGACGGTCCTGGTCGGCGCCTACGACCAGCCGCACTCGTTCTCCTGCGTCCGCACCGACGATGCGACCCCCGTGCGCGAGATCATCGCCCACCTGCGCGACGCGGGTCACGAGCGCATCGCGCACATCTCCGGCCCGCTCGCCTACGTGCACTCCCGCGCCCGCGCCGAGGCCTACACCGACGAGATCGGCGGCGACGAGCTGCTGCGCGAGGGCGACTTCACCGCCGCGAGCGGACGCGCGCTGACCGAGGAGCTGCTCGCTCTTCCCGAGCGCCCCACCGCGATCGTCTACGCGAACGACACCATGGCGATCGCCGGCCTGTCCTACGCGCGCTCGCAGGGCCTCTCGATCCCCGACGACCTCGCTATCGCCGGATTCGACGACGACCACCTGTCCGCCCACCTCTCTCCGGCGCTGACCAGCGTCTCGTCGGACCCCGCCGCGCGAGGTCGCGCGGCCGCCCGCCTCCTGCGGGCAGACATCCTCGGAGCGCAGCCGCGCACCGAGATCGTCGACTGCAACGTCGTGCACTTCCGCGAGAGCACAGCGGCGCCGTCGGCCGCCGCACCCACCGTGTCGAGGAGGACACCATGAAGAAGATCCGTGCAGCAGCACTCGTCGGAGTCGTCGCGCTCGTCGCGACCGGATGCTCGGCCGGAGGCGGCGACGCCTCGGGCTCGGCCGACGGAAAGGGACCGATCAAGGTCTGGCTGTCGAACAACGAGCAGGAGGTGGCCTGGGGTCACGCCGTCGTCGACGCCTGGAACAAGGAGCACCCCGACGAGAAGGTGACCGCGCAGGAGATCCCGGCCGGATCCTCCTCCGAAGAGGCGATCACCGCGGCGATCACCGCCGGCACCGCACCGTGCCTCGTGTACAACGTGGCCCCGGCCGCCGTCTCCGGATGGGTCAAGCAGGGCGGCCTCGTCGACCTCAGCAAGCTCGACGGCGGCGACGACTACATCACCTCGCGCGGCGGAGAGCTCGCCGCCTACAAGACCGACGACAGCTTCTACCAGCTGCCGTGGAAGTCCAACCCGGTGATGGTCATGTACAACAAGGCCCTCTTCCAGGCCGCGGGCATCGACCCCGAAGACCCGCAGATGGACACCTACGACACCTTCCTCGAGGGGTCCAAGAAGATCGTGGCGTCCGGCGTGCAGAGCGCGATCTGGCCGGCTCCGACCAGCGAGTTCTACCAGCCGTGGTTCGACTTCTATCCGCTGTACCTCGCCGAGACCGACGGCACCATGCTGGTCGAAGACGGCAAGGCCACGTTCGACTCGGATGCCGGAAAGAAGGTCGCCGAGTTCTGGAAGACGATCTACGACGAGAAGCTGGCCCCGAACGAGGCCTCGACCGACGACGCGATGTCGGCGGGCACCACGGCCATGCAGCTCGCCGGCCCGTGGGCGATCCCGTCGTACGCCGACACCGTCGACGTCGGCTTCATGCCGGTGCCGACCAGCGACGGTCGCGACAACCCGACGACCTTCGCCGACTCCAAGAGCGTCTCGATGTTCACGGCGTGCAAGAACCAGGGCACCGCGTGGGACTTCCTGCAGTTCTCCACGAACGAGGACAGCGACGGCCAGCTGCTGGAGCTCACCGGTCAGATGCCGATGCGCACCGACCTCGCCGGCACCTACCCCGACTACTTCTCCGCGAACCCGGACTACACGGCCTTCGCGAAGCAGGTCGAGGCGACGGCTGACGTGCCCAGCATCCCGAACTCCGTCGAGGCCTGGCAGGCCTTCCGCGACGAGTACTCGTCGGCCGTGATCTTCGGCAAGACCTCCATCGACGAGTTCCTGAAGACGGCGGCCTCGAAGATCGACAAGCTCGTCGCCGAGTGACGTCATGACCGACAACCGGCGGCTGCGCACCCGATGGCTGGGTGCGCAGCCGATCGGCGGCCTCTTCGCGCTGCCGTACTTCGTCTTCGTGATCGCGATCTTCGCGTATCCGCTCGCCTTCGCCGTCTACATCGCCTTCCACGACTACTTCTTCACCGCCCCCGGCACGGAGGTCGAGCGCCCGTTCGTCGGCTTCGACAACTTCGTCACGGTGCTCACCGACCCGCGGGTCATCGACTCGTTCCGCAACACGCTCGTGTTCCTCGTGATCAACGTGCCGCTGACCGCGGTGCTGTCGCTGATCCTCGCGGCGGCGCTGAACACCGGCATCCGCTGGGTCGCCGCCTACCGCGTGGCGTTCTACGTGCCGTATCTGACGGCGAGCGTCTCGCTCGTGGGCGTGTGGATGCTGCTGTTCTCGGGCAACGGACTGATCAACACGATCCTCGGTCCGCTCGCCCCCGACCCCTCATGGCTCGTCAACAGCGGACTCGCGATGCCGATGATCGCGCTGTACGTGACGTGGAAGCAGCTGGGCTTCTACATCCTCCTGTACCTGGCCGCGCTGCAGAACGTGCCGAAGGAGCTGTACGAATCGGCCGAGACCGACGGCGCCGGCATCCTCTCCCGATTCCGTCACGTGACCGTGCCCGGCGTCCGCAGCGCGACGACCCTCGTGCTGATCCTCTCGATCATCACCGGCGCCAACCTCTTCACCGAGCCGTACCTGCTCACGAACGGCGGCGGCCCCGACGGCGCCTCGTCCACCCCCGTGCTGCTCATCTACCAGCTGGGCATCCAGCAGCAGAACCCCGACACCGCCGCGGCGATCGGCATGATCCTCGTGGTCCTGGTCGGGATGCTGTCGCTCGCCGCCAACCGCGCGACCAGGGAGCGATGATGACCCGCAGACGTTCAGTCCCCCGCATCCTGAGCATCATCGTGCTCACGATCGCGGCGATCGGCTTCGCCTTCCCGTTCTACTTCATGCTCGTGGGGGCGTTCCAGAAGAACCCCACGAACTCCCCGAACGAGCTCTTCCCGACGAGCGGGTGGACGGTCGACAACTTCGTCGCGATCGACTCGCGCATCGATCTGGCGGGTTCCCTGCTGAACTCGCTCATCTTCACGGCGGGCGTGCTGCTCGGCACGGTCGTGTTCGGGCTGCTCGCCGGCTACGCGATCGCCCGGCTCGACTTCCGCGGTCGCGGGGTCATCTGGGTGCTCATGCTGCTCGTGCAGATGGTGCCGTTCCAGCTGCTCATGATCCCGCTGTACGTGCAGATCACGCGCAGCTACGGCCTGGGCGACTCGTATCTGGGCATGATCCTGCCGTTCCTCATCAACACGACCGCGGTCTTCATCTTCACGCAGTTCTTCAAGGCGCTGCCCGTGGAGATCTTCGAGGCGGCGCGGATCGACGGGGCCGGTGAGATCCGCCTGCTGACCTCGGTGGCGCTCCCGCTGATCCGGCCGGTGCTCGTGACCGTCGTGCTGGTGACCTTCATCGGCCCGTGGAACGAGTTCCTGTGGCCGTTCCTCATCACCAAGGACTCGAGCCTTCAGCCGCTCGCCGTGTCCCTCGCCAACTACATCTCGAACGTGGCGCAGTCCACCGCCAACCCCAACGGCGCGATCCTCGCGGGCGCCACCGCCCTCGCGTTCCCCGTCGTGATCCTGTTCATCGTCTTCCAGCGGTTCTTCACCGCCACCGACCTCGGCGCCGCCGTCAAGGGCTAGCCCAGAAAGGCATCCATGTTCACCGGAGCATCCTTCCCCCTCGGACCGTTCACCCCCTACGAGGGCAACCCCATCCTGCGCCCCCGCGGCGAGAGCTGGGAGTCGGCCAACCTGTACAACCCGGCCGCGCTGGTCGACGGCGACGAGGTCGTGCTGCTGTACCGCGCGCACGCCGACGACATCGTGTCGCACATCGGCATGGCCCGCTCCCGCGACGGGGTGACCTTCACGCGAGAGGATGCTCCGATCCTCTCTCCGTCCGAGGACTACGAGCGCTACGGCTGTGAGGACCCCCGCATCGCGCTGATCGACGGCACCTACTACCTCACCTACACGGGCTGGGACCGCCGCAGCGCCCAGCTGTGCCTGGCGACCTCGACCGATCTGCGCACCTGGACCAAGCACGGCCCGCTGTTCGAGGACTTCGACACGTTCAAGACCATGGATCCGCGCGGCTTCAACTGGTCGAAGGCCGGCGTGATCGTGCCGCAGCGGATGCACGGCAAATGGTGGATGTACTTCGGCGAGGGCGCGATCTACTGGGCCACGAGCGACGACCTCATCCACTGGACGCCGGGCACCGCAGACACCGACCCCATGTACTCCCCCACGCCGGGCACGTGGGACGAGGCCCTGGTCGAGATCGGCGCCTCCCCCGTGCTCGCCGACAACGGACTGCTCGTGTTCCTCACGAACGGCGCGACCCGCACGATCAACGACGACGGATCGGTCGACGTCGACTACCGCTGCGGGCAGATCGCGATCGACCCCGACGAGCCGACGAAGGTCATCGCCCGGCTGCAGGAGCCGTGGCTGCGGCCGCAGTCGTTCGAGGACCTGCACGGACTCATCTCGAACGTGACCTTCATCGAGGGGCTCGTGAAGTTCCACGGCAGGTGGTTCGCGTATTACGGCCAGTCCGACACCACGCTCGCCGTCGCGATCCACGATCCGGCGGAGCCGTGGGGCCGCGCGCTGCGCGAGCCCGCGGCCGACCTCTCCTGATCGCCCCTCACGAACCCCGCTCCACCGACAGCACGAAGAAGTGATGACATGGACACCTCACGACGCACCTTCCTGACCATCGCGGCGACGGCATCCGCCCTCGCCCTGATCCCGGTCGACGCGGCCGTCGGCGCGACGAGCGCAGCTCCAGGCCTCGCCGGTCCGCTGCCGCTCGATGCCGCCCGACGCCCGCGCCTGACCAATCTCGCGCACCTGCGCTTCCTGCTCGCCGACGTTCCCGTCGCCGCGAGCGCCGAGCACACCACGTTCGGCATCGACACCCGGCCGACAGTGCGGGCGCCGTGGACCTACGCGGATGCCGACGGCGCGGGCGGCTTCCGCCGCGTCGGAGGAGGGAACCGCGATGCGGTGACCGGCTACTGGAGTCAGGGCGCGTACAACGCCGACGACATCGCGCGCGCGGCCGTCGTGCTGCTGCGGGATTGGAAGGCGACGGGCGACGCACAGAGCCGCGACGAGGCGCGCGACCTGCTGCGCTCGCTCGCGTTCCTGCAGACCACGAGCGGGCCGAACGCCGGCCGCGTGGTGCTGTGGCAGCAGGAGGACGGCACGCTGAACCCCAGCGCGATCCCGGTCGAGCTGCCCGACCCGTCCGACTCGGCGGAGTCGTACTGGCTCGCCCGGTCGGTGTGGGCGTTCGGCGAGGGCTATGCCGCGTTCCGTCGGGAGGATGCCGCGTTCGCGGAGTTCCTGCTGGCGCGGCTGCACCTGTGCCTCGACGCGCTCGGACGCGAGTCTCTCGGCCGTGCCGGGCAGTGGGCGCGCAGCGACGGCAGGAGGCTTCCGGCCTGGCTGATCGCGGGAGGGGCGGATGCCACGGCTGAGGCCATGCTCGGCCTCAGCGCCGCGGCCGAAGCGGGTGACTCCCGCAGTCGCGGCGCCCTGCAGACCTACGGCGAGGGTGTGGCAGCGATGGCGACGGACCCGCGGGCGGGCTGGCCGTTCGGAGCCGTGCTGCCGTGGACCGGTTCGCTCGGTTTCTGGCACGCGTGGGGCTCGGCCGCTCCCGAGGCGCTCGCCCGCGCGGGCGCCGTGCTGCGCCGCCGCGACTGGACGGCGGCGGCCGCGGCCGATGCCGGGCGCTTCACGCCCCAGGTGCTCGCGGCGGGAGGGCCGAGCAACGCCTGGGCCCCGCTTCCCGCGGAGGCGCAGATCGCCTACGGCGCGCACGGACGAGTGGCCGGTGCGGTCGCCGCGGGCGGCGAGGGACACCGCGTGCTCGCTGGGCTGGCCGCGGGGTGGTTCTTCGGCGCCAACACCGCCGGCATCTCGACGTACGACCCGGCGACCGGCGTGACGTTCGACGGCGTCGAGACCGACGGCCGCGTGAACCGCAACTCCGGCGCGGAGTCCACGATCCACGGGTTGCTGACCATGCTGCTGCTCGACGCGAACCGCGACATCGCGCAGATCGCGACCTCGATCACGGGCCTGACCTCGCACTCGGGTCTGCGCGTGATCGACGCGGAGACCGCCCGGCTCTCCCCCGGCAGCACGGTCGTGCGCCCGGCCGGCGGGGCCTGGACCGGCGAGGGCAATCTGTCGGGCGGGGCGTACGTGCAGGTCCCGCGGGGCGAGTGGGTGGAGTTCGACGTGACGGAGGCCGGCGGCATCCTGCACGGTCTCGTCTGGCGACAGGCAGCGGATGCCGGAGATGCCGTGTGGGAGCTGTTCCGCGGACGACGTCGCCTGTGGACGACCAAGACACCAGCGGGCGGGACCGGCGATCGCGGACTCACCGAGGCAGACGGCATGCTCGTGCCGCAGCTGCTCGGCGGAGACCTGCCTGCCGAGCAGGTCACGGTGCGCTGCACGAGTCGGGGCGACGTGCGGCTCGACGCACTGGTGATCCAGCCGCGCGTCGTGAGCGCGGTGTACGCGACGACGACGGGGGCCGCGGTGCTCTACGCCAACGGCTCCCGGTCGGACGAGCGGGTCGCCCCGCTGGCCCCTGGCTCCGGTCGCGCGTACGACGCGGATGGATCACAGCACGGCCAGGCCGCCCAGGGAGGACGGGTCCGCGTGCGCGGCGAGGGCTTCACGATCACGCGCGGCTGAGGGCATCCCGTGCCGCTCCTCCGGTCCTCGGTACGGAGGTCTGGCCCGTGTCCGAAACGGGGAGTAGGGTGCGGCGCATGACGGTGTCCACGGAGGTACGGGAGTGGCTGCTCGACGGCGATCCGGCCGTGCGATGGCAGGTCGAGCGCGACATGCTCGGTCTACCGGAGGAGGTGTGGTCGTCGACCAGGGCGCTCGTCGCGATCGAGGGTTTCGGGGCCGCGCTGCTCGGGGTGCAGGATGCGGACGGACGGTGGGCAGGAGGGGCGCACTTCCCCGGTGGTTTCTTCGACGCCGAGGAGCGGGAGCCTGGGCAGCCGTGGACGGCCACTTCCTGGTCACTCAACCAGCTGCGCGAGTGGGGGGTCGACGCCGTCGCGCTCGGAGACACGGCCGAACGCCTGGCGCGCAACTGCCGCTGGGAGTACGACGACATGCCGTTCTGGAGCGGCGAGGTCGACGTCTGCATCAACGCATTCACGCTCGCGAACGGCACCTGGTTGGGCGCGGACGTGTCACGCCTGGTGCGATGGTTCCCCGCGCATCGCCTGGCCGACGGCGGGTGGAACTGCGAGGCGGAGGAGGGGCGCTCCGTACGCTCGTCGTTCCACTCCACGCTCAACGCGCTGCGCGGAATGCTGTCGTACGAACGGACGACGGGCGACACCTCGCTGCGCGAGACCCGGCACGGCGGCGAGGAGTATCTGCTGCGCCGTCGGCTGCTGTACCGCGAGTCGACCGGTAAGCGCGTGGGCGACTTCGTCTCGGAGTTCACTTATCCGCACCGGCACCGTTACAGCGCACTGACCGCGCTCGATCACTTCCGCGAGGCGGCCCTGCTCGACGGCACGGAGCCCGATGCGCGGCTCGCGGATGCCGTGATGCTCGTCCGCGCCGCGCAGCGTCCGGACGGCACCTGGCTGCAGGGTGCGCCGCTTCCTGGGCGGACCTGGTTCGAGGTGGACGCGCCCGAGGGCGAGCCATCACGGTGGCTCACCCTGAGCGGCACGCGCGTGCTCGACTGGTGGAATGCCGCAACCTCGGACACGCCGTTCTTTTGAATCACTAAAAACAACGTGTACAGTCGAGGCATGGACACCGACCTCGACTCCGCGCTTCGCGACGCGGGTCTTCGTGCGACTGCGGGCCGCGTCGCCGTTCTCGAGGCGCTGGAGTCCATGGCCCACACGGATGCCGAGCGGGTCTACCGCGCGGTGTCCGACGTGCTTCCGACCACGTCGATCCAGTCGGTGCACAACATCCTCGCGGACCTGACGACGGCGGGCCTCATCCGCCGGATCGAACCGGCAGGCTCCGCGGCGCTCTACGAACGGCGCATCGGCGACAACCACCACCACGTCGTATGCACCCGGTGCGGTGCCATCGGCGACGTGGACTGCGTCGTCGGCGAGGCGCCGTGTCTCACCCCGTCGAACACGGGGGGATTCACCGTGCAGACCGCAGAAGTCACCTTCTGGGGCGTATGCCCCCGCTGCCAGGACGTCGCGCCCTAGAACCTTACGGGTTCGTCAGAACTCCCCCTGCGCGCCGCGCCCCTCGGCATCATCGAACGACCCCTCACCCCGGCGTCGCTGCATCGACGCGCGTCGGGGACCCCACTGAACACCGATACGAGACGAAAGTGAACGCATGACCATGTCAGACCTCCCCGGCACCACGACCCAGACCGGCACGCCCGTCGCCAGCGACGCGCACTCCCTGACCGTCGGAGCAGACGGCCCCACGGTCCTCCACGACCGCTACCTCGTCGAGAAGCTCGCCTCGTTCAACCGCGAGCGCGTGCCGGAGCGCAACCCGCACGCCAAGGGCGGCGGCGCGTTCGGCACGTTCACCGTGACCGAGGACGTGTCCGCGTACACCCGCGCCGCCGCGTTCCAGCCCGGAGCCGTGAGCGAGACGCTGCTCCGCTTCTCGTCCGTGGCGGGCGAGCAGGGGTCCCCCGACACCTGGCGCGACGTGCGCGGCTTCGCGCTGCGCTTCTACACGACGGAGGGCAACCTCGACATCGTCGGCAACAACACCCCGACGTTCTTCCTGCGCGACGCGATGAAGTTCCCCGACTTCATCCACTCGCAGAAGCGCCTCGGCGACTCGGGTCTGCGCAACGCCGACATGCAGTGGGACTTCTGGACGCTCTCCCCCGAGACCGCCCACCAGGTCACCTATCTCATGGGCGACCGCGGCCTGCCGGCATCCTGGCGCCACATGAACGGCTACGGCTCGCACACGTACCAGTGGGTCAACGCCGAGGGCGAGCGCTTCTGGGTGCAATACCACTTCCTGTCGAAGCAGGGCGTGGAGCGGATGGATGCCGCCGAGGCCGAGAAGCTCGCGGGATCGGATGCCGACTACTACCGTCGCGACCTGTTCGACGCGATCGCCCGCGGCGACAACCCCTCGTGGGACGTCTTCGTGCAGGTCATGCCGTACGAGGAGGGCAAGACCTACCGCTTCAACCCGTTCGACCTCACCAAGACGTGGTCGAAGAAGGACTACCCGCGCATCAAGGTCGGCACGTTCACCCTTGACCGCAACCCGCAGAACTTCTTCGCCGAGATCGAGCAGGCGGCGTTCTCGCCCGGCAACCAGGTTCCTGGCACGGGCATCTCGCCCGACAAGATGCTGATGGCGCGGGTGTTCGCGTACTCCGACGCGCAGCGCTACCGCATCGGCGCGAACTACAACCAGCTGCCGGTCAACCAGCCGCACGCGGCCGAGGTGCGCAATTACATGCACGAGGGCCAGATGCAGTACCGCTTCAACCCGGCCGAGCACCGCGTGTACACCCCGAACTCGTACGGTGCGGCCGGTGGACCCGCCGCAGACCCGGTTGCCGGCGTCGAGGCGAGCTGGGAGTCCGACGGCGAGCTGATCCGCGCCGCGGCGACCCTGCGACTGGACGACGACGACTTCGGCCAGGCCGGCACGCTGTACCGCACGGTCTTCGATGACGAGCAGCGCGCCCGGTTCCTGGACACCCTCACGGGTCAGGGCCGCGGCATCACCATCGACGCGATCCGCGAGCGCTTCTTCCAGTACTGGACGAACGTGGATGCCGCACTCGGCGAGGCGCTGCGCTCCCGCGTCTGATCCAGAAGGGGGACGGATGCCACGGCATCCGTCCCCCTTCTCTGTGTCCGCGGCTCCTTGTCGCATGTCTCGCATACCCATCGGCCCTCATCCGAAATTCGGAAGCATCTCAAGAAATCGGACCGTTTCGGGTCGATCATCCGAGATTCCGGCGATCGTCCGAAAATCGGATGCCGACTTCTGACCGACCGGAGTCAGGCGCGGGCGTCGTAGCGGGCGCGGGACTCCTCGATCGCGGGGTGGTTCGCGAGGGCCCAGTCGCCGATCGTGCGGGCGATCGGGATGAGCGTCTCGCCGCGTTCCGTGAGCTCGTACTCCACGCGGGGCGGCACCTCGGCGTGCACGGTGCGGGTGACCAGCCCGTCGCGTTCGAGCTGACGGAGCGTGAGCGTGAGCATCCGCTGGGAGATCCCGGGGATGTGCCGGAGCAGTTCGCTGAAGCGCAGCCGGTCGCCGCGCAGCGTCGCGATCAGCAGCAGCGACCACTTGTCACCGACCCGATCGAGCACCTCGCGGATCGCGCGGCCCGCCCCCTCGTCGATCGAGCACGAGTTCTCGTAGTCGGGGAAGCCCGCCGCATCGCAGCCATCGCTGTGCGTCGGTGACACCGATGTGCCTTTTGCACCAGTCATCCGATTGCTCCATTCTTGGTTACTGATCGTAACAAACACACAGAACGGAACACGGATGCTCGTCGCACTCTGGATCGTCAACGGGCTTCTCGCCCTCGCCATGCTCGGCGGAGGCGGCATGAAGCTCGTCACCCCCAAGGCGACCCTCGCCGAGCGGGGCATGGCCTGGACCGAGGACTTCTCCGCCGGAACCGTCAAGGCCATCGCCGCGCTCGAGGTCGTCGGCGCGCTCGGGCTGATCCTCCCGCTGCTGACGGGGATCGCGCCGATCCTCACACCCCTCGCCGGCACGGGCATCGCGATCATCATGATCGGCGCGGTCGTCGTGCACCTGCGTCGCAAGGAGGCCGCGACGCCGGCCCTCGTCCTCGCGGCGCTGGCCGTCGCGAGCGCCGTGCTCGGCTTCCTCGTCGTGCTCTGAGCGGCGACGACGGTCGCGGCTACCAGGTGAGCGGGTCGAGCCGCAGGTAGAACTCCTGGCGTTGCGGATCTCGCAGTGCCCCGTACAGGCGGTCGAAGTCGGCGTCGGCGCGGGAGGCGGATGCGGCGTCCGGCCAGGTCTCCCGCGCGTTCGCGAACAGCAGCGCCGTGTCGGCGTGCGGGTCGGCGCGTCCCAGGCGGCCGAGGTCGATGAGGCCCGTCACCGCTCGACGCTCGACGTCGACGAGGATGTTCGGCAGGCACAAGTCCCCGTGGCACACGACGAGGTCATCGGCCTCCTGCCGGGTGCGCGCGGGCACCTCGGCCTCGACCGGAGCGAGCAGCAGCGCAGCCGGCACGTCTCGGAGGTCGTCGGGAAGGAACTCCCGCTGCACGCGGTCGCCCGCGGCCACCGCTCTGGCGAGGGGCATCATGACCGCGAGGGTTCGGTCGAACGGGCAGTCGGCTGCGGGAAGGGCGTGCAGCGCGCGCACCGTCTCGGCGATCGCGGGCCACACGACGGCGAGATCGACGGGGTCGAGCACGTCGGCCGGAACCCCCGGCACCGCGGATGTCACGAGACACGCGCCGACGGCATCCGCCCGCCAGCCGAGCACGGACATGGTCGGGATGCCGGTCGTCGACAGCCACGCGATGCGATCGCGCTCCGCGGCGAGCGCATCGGCCTGCTCGGGGGCGACGAGCTTCGCATAGCTCTCCCCCGAGCGGTGCCGCAGCACGGTCGCTCCGGACTCGCCGGCGTCCACCGTCTCCCAGTCCCGACGATCGGACGGCAGCAGGGCGACGTTCATGACTCCATCCTGTCGCTCGCGCGCCGCCGGACGGCGTCACACGGGAACACTCGCGCGCCAGGCCCCGCGCACAGGGCCAAGATGGATGCGTGGCCGTTCCTCTCGCTGACCTGACCCGCATGCCCGAGCCGCAGCAGGTGTACTCCGCCGACGGCACCCGTCTCGCGACCTACACGTGGGGCGACCTCGACGCGCCCGTCGTCGTCGCCGTGCACGGATTCGCCTCCAACGCGCGCGACAACTGGGTGCTCACCGGGTGGGTCCGCGACCTCACCCGCGCCGGCTATCGCGTGCTCGCCCTCGACCAGCGCGGCCACGGTCTCAGCGAGAAGCCGCACGAGCCCGGCGACTACGGCATCCGCACTCTGGCCACCGACGTCGAGACGGTGATGGACGCCTACCTCGTCGACGACGCGTACTACCTCGGCTACTCGCTCGGCGCGCGCGTGGGGTGGGAGGTCATCCGCGATCTGCCCCAGCGCATCGGACGCGGCGTGCTCGGCGGCGTTCCAGACGGCATCCCCCTGGCCCGGCTGAACCTCGACCAGGTGCGTGCGTTCCTCGCCGACGGCACCCCTGTCGACGACCCCACGACGCAGAACTACATCGCCCTCACCGAGCGGGTGCCCGGCAACGACCTGCGCGCCCTGATCGCGCTCGCGGAGGGCATGCGCGCCTCCCGCACGATCGACCCCGACCCCGCCGACGCCCCGTCGAGCCCGATCCTCTTCGCCACAGGGTCGAAGGACGCGATCATCGAGGGGTCGAGGGCCCTGGCGGCCGCGGCCCCGCACGGGAGCTTCTTCGAGATCCCCGACCGCAACCACTTCAACGCCCCGGGCTCGCGCGCCTTCAAGGAGGCCGCGCTGGCGTTCCTCGCCGAGGGCTGACCGCGGCGCCTGGCGCGCCTCATCCCGCCCGATCTGATCCCCTTCGTCACGCTGCTGTTCCGCGGATCGCCCGCTTCCTCCGCCTCACGCTGCTCTCCGCTGCACACGCGGTCGAAACTTCTGCCGCGTGATCAGCGAACGACAGCGTGACCCGCAGAACAGCAGCGCGACCAGAACCCGGGCAGCGTGACCAGAACCCAACAGAACGACCCGCAGAACAGCAGCGCATTCGCGCCACACGACAGAGGCCGACGCCCCCATGAGGAGCGTCGGCCTCGGTGCGCGGATCAGAGAGCGGCGCTCTCCTCGCGCTTCGGCAGCACCCATCCCGCGCGCGGGAAGTGGCAGGTGTAGCCGTTGGGATAGCGGATCAGGTAGTCCTGGTGCTCGGGCTCGGCCTCCCAGAACGGACCATCGGGCTCGATCGTGGTCACGGCCTTGCCGGGCCACAGACCCGAGGCGTCGACGTCGGCGATCGTGTCGCGTGCGACCTGCTCCTGCTCGGGGGACAGCGGGAAGATCGCCGACCGGTAGCTCGACCCGATGTCGTTGCCCTGACGGTCCAGGGTCGACGGGTCGTGGATCTGGAAGAAGAACGCGAGGATGTCGCGGTACGTCGTCTTCGACGGGTCGAAGACGATCTCCACGGCCTCCGCGTGACCGGGGTGGTTGCGGTAGGTGGCGTGGTCGTTCGACCCGCCCGTGTAGCCGACCCGGGTGTCGAGCACGCCGGGCTGGCGGCGGATCAGGTCCTCCATGCCCCAGAAGCAGCCGCCGGCGAGCACGGCGGTCTCGGTGCCAGGGGTGCGGGTGATGGTTCCGGTGTCGGTCATGACTGCTCCTCGATGGGGGTGTCGGTGTGGGTGAAGAGGTCGCTGTATCGACCGTAGCCCTCTTCCTCCAGGCGGGATGCCGGGATGAAACGCAGGGCCGCGGAGTTCATGCAGTAGCGCAGGCCGCCGTCCTCGACGGGTCCGTCGTCGAAGACGTGCCCGAGGTGGCTGTCGGCGCCGGTGGAGCGCGCCTCCGTGCGCGACATCCACAGTGTGCGGTCGGTGCGGGTGGTGACGGCATCCGCGTCGATCGGCTTGGTGAAGCTCGGCCATCCGGTTCCGCTGTCGAACTTGTCGAGGGAGGAGAACAGCGGCTGGCCCGAGACGACGTCGACGTAGATGCCGTCGTCGTGGTTGTCCCAGTAGGCGTTGCGGAACGGCGGCTCGGTGCCGTCGCGCTGGGTGACCTTGTACTGCGCGTCGGTGAGGGCGCCGACCGCCTCGGCCGTCTTGCGGTAGTCGTGCGACATGATGCTCCTTGTCTGACGCGGCTGGCTGCAGCGTCATAAGGGAGAACGGATGCCGGCGCCGTTTTGGTCCCGCGGGGCTGGGAGCGCGCTGTGAGTTTCTGCGGACTCGGTAGAGTTGCTCCCCGACACTCGAAACAGGGGGACGCCCATGTCCGTTGGACTGCTCGCCGTCGTCGACGACATCCTGAGCGCGGCGATGAAGGCCTCGGCCAAGGCCGCCGGCGTCGTGATCGACGACGCCGCCGTCACACCGCAGTACGTGCAGGGCATCTCGCCCGCCCGCGAGCTGCCCGTGGTCGGCAAGATCGCGCTCGGATCTCTCGCGAACAAGTTCCTCATCATCATCCCGGTGGCGCTGCTGCTCACGGCCTTCGCCCCCTGGGTGCTGCCGTACCTGCTGATCCTCGGTGGGGCCTACCTCTGCTTCGAGGGCGCCGAGAAGGTGCTCGAGTGGTTCGGCGTGCAGCACGGCCATGAGGACGAGGGCGCCCGCGACGAGCGGAAGCTCGTGTTCGGCGCCGTCCGGACCGACCTGATCCTGTCGACCGAGATCATGCTCATCTCGCTCGCGAGCCTCGACAAGGGGCTCGACATCTGGATGACGCTCGCGATCCTCGCCGTGATCGCCCTGGTCATGACCGGCGTCGTCTACGGAGCGGTCGCCCTGCTCGTGAAGATCGACGACATCGGCCTGAAGATGGCCGAGAGCTCGGACAAGCGGGTCAGCCGCAACGGCACCCGCCTGGTGAACGCGATGCCCGCGGTGTTCCGGTTCATCAGCATCCTGGGCACCGTCGCGATGCTCTGGGTCGGCGGGCACCTCGTGCTCGTGAACCTCGCCGAGGTGGGCGTGCACTTCGGCGCCGACATCCTGCACGGCATCGAGGAGCTCCTCCACGCCGCAGGACCGGTGATCGTGTGGATCGGCGACACCCTGTTCTCGGCGATCGCCGGCCTCGCGGTGGGCCTCGTCATCGTCGGCATCGTGCTCGGCATCGGACGGATGCTGGGCAAGAAGGTCGAGTTCCACGAGGGCGAGGAGTCGCCGAGCGCGGCTCGCCACTGACGCCCGCTCGCGGCGTCAGTCCCCCTCGGGAGTCCCCGGGAGGTCGTGCGTCGCGCAGTGGATGCCGCCGCCACCGGAGGCGACCGTGTCGATCGCGACCGGGACGACCTCGCGGCCGGGGAACTGCTCCCGCAGGATGCCCTGTGCACGGTCGTCGGCGCGCCGGTCCCCGAACTCCGGCACGTAGACCGCACCGTTGCCGATCAGGAAGTTCACGTACGAGGCGAGGAAATCGTCGCCTCCCCCGCGGATCTCGGCGAAGTCCGGCTGCGGGAGCTCGACGACGTCGAAGCGCCGGCCGTCGGCATCCGTCTGCTCCGCCAGCACCGACCGCGCCTGCGCGGTTGAGCGCGACCACACGTCGTCCGGGGCGCCGGGGCCGGGAACGTCGAGCAGCACGACGCCAGGCGCGGTGAAGCGCACGAGGGAGTCGACGTGCGCATCGGTGATGTCCTCGCCGTAGACCCCGTCGAACCAGACGACCGTGCGCATCCCGAGGAGGTCGCGCAGACGAGCCTCGATGTCGTCGCGGCTCCGGCCGGGGTTGCGGTTGTCGTTGACGATCGAGCTCTCCGTGATCAGGAGCGTTCCCCGCCCGTCGGTCTCGAAGGAGCCGCCCTCGGCGACGACGTCGGACGCCACTCTCGGGATGCCGAAGTCGCGCAGCAGCTCTCGGGCGACGGCGCCGTCGTGAGGATGCTCCTGCTTGCCGCCCCAGCCGTTGAAGCCGAAGTCCACGCCCACGACGCCCTCGGGCCCTTCGACGAAGACGGGCACGGTGTCGCGCGCCCACAGATCGTCCACGGGCAGTTCCCGCACCTCCACCGCGCGCCCGCATTTCCGCGCCGCGCCGGCGACGTCACCGGGCGAGGCGAGCATGACGACGGGCTCGAACTCGGCGATGGCGCGTGCCAGCCCGGCGATGTCGTCCCGCACCCACGCCAGGTCCTCACCCCAGATCAGGGCTGTGGGCCATGACATCACCGTCAGCTCGTGGCTCTCCCACTCGGCAGGCATGCGGCGCATCCCGTGCTCCTTCCCCTCGTCTGCGGACTCCTCCGCGTGATCGTCCGTCGGCCGCGTCGGCGCGGCGTCGTTCTCGGGCGCGCACCCGAGCAGCGCGCCCGCACCGAGCATCCCGAGTCCGGCAGCGGCGAGCAGACTCCGTCGCGACACGAGCCGAGACATCAGCTCGGCCGTGGCCCATCGGCCGCCTTGGCCGCGTCCAGCCAGCCCGTGCAGAGTCGGGCGATCGCCGCGCTGTCGGCCCAGGTCATCTCCGGCGCCTCGACCCGCCCTTCGGCGAGCGCGAGCGACACGGCATCCGCCTCTGCGCCCATCGGCTGCACGACCGGGACGGTCACCACACGCTCCTCCGCACCCCGTCGCAGGATGAGCGAGGAGGGACTCTCGGTGCGGCTGCCCCAGGCGTCGGGCATCACGATGTCGCCCTCGGCGCAGTGCAGCACGGCGGCCCCAGGCATCTCGCGGATGACGGCCGTGCGCAGCTCGACCGCGAGGTCGCCGATCGTCAGGTGCGCCGTGGTGTCGGCATCCACCCCGTTCACCCATTCGGCGCTCACGTCGCCGAAGGCTGCCGGAAGCCCGCCGCGTCCCGACACGGTCGCCACCTCGATCGCGAGGGATGCCGGATAGCAGCCCACGTCGAGGATCGCTCCCCCGGCGAGCGCCGGGTCGAACGCACGACCGGTGCGCGGGGACTGGTCGTAGCCGAAGCCCGCGACGAGCGAGAGCGGCTCCCCCAGCTCACGGTCGGCGATCAGCCCGCGTAGCAGGTCGGCGAAGGGACCGAAGCGCTGCTTGAACGCCTCGACGAACGGGCGCCCCGAGCGCGCCGCGGCCGCGAGCACAAGATCGGTCTCCGCGGCGGTCGGGGTGATCGGTTTCTCGCACAGCACCGCCTTTCCCGCCTCGAGCGCGCGGATCGCGAGGGCCGAGTGCGTCGTGTGCACGGTGCCGATGTAGACGGCATCCACGTCTTCTCTGGCGAGGATCTCGTCGTAGGTGCCGGATGCCGCGGCGCCGTGCTCGGCTGCGAAGGCCGCGGCCCGCTCCGGCGCGGAGCTGCCGACGGCGTGCAGCACGCCGAGGTGCGAGCTCCGGAGCCCCGTGGCGAAGTCCCCGCTGATCACTCCCGGGCCGAGCACGGCCCATCGCGTCCTGGTCATGGCGATCTCCTTCTGCGCTGCGGCTGGACTCTCGAGGGCACCTGGCGGTGGCGCGGATGCCGGCGGCCGCTGCCGCGACGGGCAGACCCTCGACGTCGATCATCGCAGAGCAGGCGCGGCGCACCGAGCGCCTGCACGTCGGAGCCGACGAACATGCCGAAGCCGGGGCGCGACCCGCGACCGTGTGCCGTATCCTCGGCTCCATGTCTTCCGCACGCCGTCGCCGTCGATCGCGAACACGTCCGGCCTCCGTGCCCGCCGCGACCGTGAGACGCGACGCCGACCGCTGGTTCCGCGAGCAGGGTCTGCCGACCTTCGTGCCACTGCGCCGCTGGTTCACCGATCTGCCTCGACGCGTCGCCCCGCTGCTCACCTGGGTCACCGTCGCCGGGTTCCTCCTCACCGGCGGGCTCACCCTCGCGCTGGGCATCGCCATCGGGCTCTACGGCGACGACGACGAAGACGACACCGTGATCGCCGTGCTCGTGCTCGTGCTGCTCCTGCTCGCGCTCGCCATCGCCTGGCTCGCCTTCGCGCTCGTGCGGTTCGCGGTGCGACGGCTGCCCGTCGGCATCGGGACGGCGGTCGCGGCATCCGTCATCGTGCTGTGCGCCGCGGCCCTCATCGCCGGCGGCTACGCCGTCGACCGCCAGGCCACGGTCAGCCCGGTGCTCGAGACCCTGGTGATCATCGCGGTGTGCGTGCTCATCACCGGCATGGGCGGCGGCGCCCTCATCTCCTGGGCCTCGCGCCTCGCCGTGCGCAACGCCTCCGCCATCGGCCACATGGCGTCGATCGCCCTCCCGGTGATCCTGATGCTCGTGGTGTTCGCCTTCTTCTCCGCCGAGGTCTGGCAGATGGCGTCCGCACTGCACGGCTCCTCGCTCGCCCTCGTCGGCCTGGTCATCGGAGCCCTCGCGACCATCGTCGTGCTGCGCGTGAGCGCGGGCGAGATCGACGACGAGACCTACGCCCCGACGCCCGAGCAGCGCGCCGCGCTCCTGCTCGACACTCCCGCCGAGCGCATCGGCGCGGCGTCCGGCTCGCGGCATCCGCTCCGGTGGCCGCAGCGGATGAACATCCTGCTCGTCATGACGTTCGCGCAGCTGCTGCAGGCGCTGTTCTTCGCGGCGCTGCTGTGCGCCCTGCTGATCGTCATCGGGTCGGTCGCGATCCCGTTCGGCGTCGTCGAGCTCTGGGTCGGACCGGGCAGCGCCACCCAGCCGCTCCCGGTCGAGCCGCTCGTGATCGGCGGCGCCAAGCTCACCGTCACCGTCAACCTCATCAAGGCGGCCACCCTGCTCTCGCTGATCGCGACGCTGCCGTTCATCTTCTCGGCGGTGAGCGAACCCCGCTACCGGGAGCGCTTCTTCGACCCGATCATGGCCGACCTGCGCCGCGCGATCGTCGTGCGCGACGCCCTGAGCACGAAGGCGAACCTGTGACCATCGCATTCCTCCTCACCACGCTGGTCGTGGTGGCCACGCCGGGCACCGGAGCGGTCTACTCGATCGCCGCCGGGCTCTCGCGCGGGACCAGAGCCGGCGTCATCGCCGCGTTCGGCTGCACGCTCGGCGTCATCCCGCACATGATCGCCGCCATCACCGGTCTCGCCGCGATCCTCAACGCCTCGGCCATCGCGTTCCAGACAATCAAGTGGCTGGGCGTCGCCTACCTGCTGTATCTCGCCTGGCAGACGCTCCGAGACCGGTCGGCGCTCGACGTCGAGAAGAGCGCCGAGCCGGTGTCGTCGTGGCGTGTCATCCGCACCGCTGTGCTCATCAACGTGTTGAACCCGAAGCTCACGATCTTCTTCTTCGCTTTCCTGCCGCAGTTCGTGCCGGCGGGCGCCCCGGATGCGACTTGGCAGATGGTGTGGCTGAGCCTGGTGTTCATGGCGGTGACCTTCGTGGTCTTCGCCCTGTACGGCGCCTTCGCCGCTGCCATGCGCACGCACGTCATCACCCGACCGCGCGTGATGACGTGGCTGCGCCGCACCTTCGCCGCGACCTACGTGCTGCTCGCCGGACGGTTGGCCGTGGAGCGCGCGTAAGGTCCGCGCACCACGGCCTCGCGTCGAGGCCTGCAACCGCCGCCCACGGCGACGGACCGCTGGCAGGATCAGCCGAGGGCTTCGAGCGCCTCGGCCGCGATCTCGGCGAGCCTGTGATCGCGGTGCTCCTCGTGCGCGGTGATCGCGACGACAGCATCCGCCGCCTCGTCGACGATCACGTACTGGCCGTACAGCCCGTCCAGGCGCCACGTGCGCCCGGGACCCTGCCAGGCGGCGAGCCCGTACCGGTCGCGGTGCTCAGTCGGGATCCAGTGCGAATGCATCCGCTCGATCCACGCCCGGCTCACGAGCCCTCCCCCGCCGTCGCGGAGAACACGGCCGATGCGCGCGAGCTCCTCGGTGCGCAGCTCGAGTCCGGTTCCGCCGATGATCCATCCGAGCGGGCACCGGTGCCACTGCGGGTTGTCGATGCCGAGCGGGTCGAACAGCCGTGGCAGCAGCCAGTCGCGCACGTCTCCGACGACCGCCCCCAGCATCCGCATCGCGACGTAGGTGCTGGCGTCGGAGTATTGGAACACCGCACCCGGCCCCCGAGTCGGACGCCGGAGCGTCTCGACCGCGAGATCGGGCCATTCGACGGGCTGGCTCCCGAACCAGGCGAAGTCGATGCCGCTCGTCATCGTGAGCAGATGCTCGAGCGTGACCTCCTCGACGCCCTCCCCCGGCGACGGGACCTCGAGCAGTTCGAGTGCACGGGCGCCGAGCGCGAGCAGCCCCTCGTCGATTGCGATCCCCACGGCCAGGGCGCTCACACCTTTGGACACGGAGTAGACGTTCTCACGGTCGTCGCTGCGCCAGCGGTGTCCTGCCTCGGAATCACCGATCCCCACGTGGATGCCGTAGGCGTTGAGCCGCTCCGCATCGATCCCGGCCACGATCGCGTCGCGCACCTCGTCAGCTGCCGTCATCCGTCCAGCCTGCCAGCCGCCTCCGACACCGGCGGTGCGCTGTGCGTCGTCACGGGGCTGGGCGCGACCGTTGCGGTCGGCGGATGTTGCGGAGCATCCATCGGACGATGGCTTGGGAGGAGATCGTGCCCCACAGGGTCGAGAGGGGAAGAGGGAGCAATGCCAGGTAGAGGCCGGCGCCGTCCCTGCGCCACAGCGATATGAAGAGAAGGAGGAAGAACACCGTGACGGCTGCGCAGGCGATCAGCGTCAGGAGGTGCCAGGTCAGGAGAAAGACTCGGTTCCCGAGTCCGCTCCAGAGGAACTCGTCGGGGGTGGTGAGCCGTGCGCCAGGATACGGGAGGAACACGAACCGATCACCGGCCCGGACATCGGCGCGCAGGTACTTTCGGGCGAATGCCGCCCCTGGTGTCCTCTGCCACGCGGGGAGCGGATCCGACGATGCATCACGCTTCACTATCAGCCTCCGATGATCACGCTAACGCAGTCACCGGGCCGGTGAACCGAGCCCGGGCGTCACGATGCCGCACCGGCTCAGTACGGCGCGGTCAGACCCGCGATCATCGGGAAGTGCTTCACGTTCCTCGTCAACAGGCGCGCGCCCAGCAGCTCCGCCGTGGCGGCGATGATGAAGTCCGCCGCGTCGATGCCCGTGAAGGCGGGCAGCCAGCGTCGGCCGAGCCCGCCGGCCGCTTCGGCGATCTGACGGTCGACGGGATGCCACACGATGACATCGAGCAGCGGCTCGATCCGCGCGAGCTCCTGTTCACGGATCAGCACGAGCAGCTCGGCGCGCACGATCTCACTGGAGTGCAGTCCGCCGTCCGTCGCAGCCGTGCGAAGTGCGTCCCGCGCCGCCGGCAGACCCCGCGAATGATCGATCAGCACCGACGTGTCGATCACGCTGATCATGCGAGCCTGGCACCCGAACGCAGCCCGTCGACGAGAGCGCCGCCGTCGACATCCGTCACGATCACGCCGAACGTCGCGTCGAGGGCCGCCTCGACCCGATCCTGGTCGCCGGCCACCCCGTAGGTGGTGTGGATCGCCTCCCGGATGAGCGCGCTCATGGACAGACCGGTGCGCTTCGCTACCGCGTCGAGGACGCGGCGGTCCTCGTCGCTCAGCGATATCTGGGTGCGGGTGAGAGCCATGATGTAAGAACTATACATCATGGCTTCGCCAGGTCCGAGGTGATGGCATCCGCCCATCATGACGACTCCACGGGGATGCCGCCGCAGCCGGCTCCCGACATCCCCGGTACCTGTGCACAGGATCCCGTATGCCGCGCGCCGTGGAGGAGACAAGTCCCTGCTACCGTCGGCGATGCGCGCCCCCACGCGCCGGAGGAGACAGCCGTGCACATCAGAGACGCCGAGATCGCCGATCTCGAGACGATCGCCGAGATCTACAACGACGCGGTGAGAAACACCACCGCGATCTGGAACGAGACGGTGGTCGACGTCGACGACCGTGCCGTCTGGCTCGCCGAGCGGCTGCGCGCCGGGTTCCCCGTGATCGTCGCATCCGACGAGACCGGCGTCCTCGGCTACGCGTCCTTCGGCAGCTGGCGGGCCTTCGACGGCTACCGGCACACGGTCGAGCACTCGGTCTACGTGCGCGGCGATCAGCGCGGACGCGGCATCGGCAAGACCCTCATGGTCGAGCTGATCGCACGTGCCCGCGCCCTCGGAAAGCACGTCATGATCGCGGCCGTCGAGAGCGGCAACGTCGGCTCGATCGCCCTGCACGAGCGCCTCGGCTTCGTCGAGACCGGCCGCCTGCCGCAGGTCGGCGCGAAGTTCGGTCGCTGGCTCGACCTCACGTTTCTGCAGCTGACCCTCGACGACTCCTCCGCCCCCGGCGACTGATCCGCCACGGACGCGCCCGCGAGGCCCGAGATGTGGGAATGTAGTTCAGGCGCGAGATCGACGGCGACGACGCCGCGGTCATGCCGCGCACTTTGTGCACTCTGATACCCGAAAGAACGCATGAACCTCCTCACCTGGCTCGTCGAGGTCTTCAACTCGCACTGGACGCTCCCCGGCGGGCAGACGCTCCTGATCCGCGAGGTCGTCGGCAACGTCTTCGGCCTGGCGAGCGCGCTCGGCGGGATGCGGCGTCGAGTGTGGGCCTGGCCGGTCGGCATCATCGGGAACCTGCTGCTGCTCACGGTCTTCCTCGGCTCGATCCTGAGCCCGGAGCACGAGCTGCCGAGCCTGCTCGGACAGGCCGGCCGCCAGGTGATGTTCATCGCGGTCGCGATCTACGGGTGGGTGCGCTGGCGCCAGGCCTCATCAGGCGGCGGCCAGGTGACGCCGCGGTGGGCGCCGTGGAGCGCGCGCATCGGCATCGTACTCATCATGGTGATCGGCACCGTCGCGCTCACGCCGCTGTTCCGGCTGCTCGGCTCGTGGGAGCCGGTGTGGGCGGATGCCTGGACCTTCGTCGGCTCGCTCATGGCGACGTACGGCATGGCGCGGGGCTGGACCGAGTTCTGGCTCATCTGGATCGCCGTCGACGTGGTCGGCGTGCCGCTGCTGTTCAGCTCGGGCTTCTACGCCACGGGTTTCATGTACGTGTTCTACGGGGTGTTCACCGCGATCGGATTCGTGGTCTGGGCGCGGGCGCAGAAGGGCGACAAACCGCAGGTCGACACACTGCTCCCGGCGCCCCAGGTGCAGCGCCCCGAGGAGACCGCCTAGCCTCGGACGGGGCTCAGTGCCGCACGCGCGCCAGGAACTCGGCCGTCGCCGGATGCTGCGGGGCGTCGAAGATCTGCTCGGGCGGACCCTGCTCGACCAGCACGCCCTCCTTCAGGAAGACGACGCGATCGGCGACCTCTCGGGCGAACGACATCTCGTGCGTGGCCATCACGATCGTGGTGCCGCGGCGCTTGAGCTCGCGCACGAGATCGAGCACCTCGCCGACGAGCATGGGGTCGAGCGCGCTGGTGATCTCGTCGAGCAGCAGCACCTCCGGCTCGGTGAGGATCGCCCGCACGATCGCGACGCGCTGCTGCTGACCTCCGGAGAGCCGGTCGGGGTACTCGTCGGCCTTGTCGCCGAGGCCGAGGGTCTGGAGCAGCTCGCGGCCTCGGGCGCGCGCCTCCGACGCGGAACGGCGGTGCACCTTGCGCGCGGCGAGGGTGATGTTCTCGAGCACGGTCAGGTGCGGGAAGAGGTTGAAGTGCTGGAACACGACGCCGATGCGCGCGCGCACCCTGTCGGCATCCACCCGCGGATCGGTGATGTCGTCTCCGCTGAGGAAGATCTGCCCGTCGTCGACCCGCTCGATGAGGTTCATGGTCTTGAGCAGCGTGGACTTGCCCGATCCCGAGGCTCCGATCAGCACGACCACCTCGTGCGGTTCGACGGCGAGGTCGAGCCCGCGGAGCACGTCGTGATCGCCGAAGCGCTTGCGCACGCCCCTGGCCTCGATGACGGGAACGGTCATACGACGCCTCCGGCCTGCTCGCGCCTGTTGAGCCGCGCCGTGACGGCATCCGTGAATCGGATCATCGGCCAGCTGAGGATGATGAAGAACAGCCCCGCGACGACGTAGGGCGTGTAGTTGTAGGTGTCGGCGACCTGCAGCTGCGCGGCGCGCACCGCGTCGATCACGCCGAGCACCGAGATGAGTCCGACGTCTTTCTGCATCGACACGAAGTCGTTCATGAGAGCCGGCACGACCTTGCGCACGCCCTGCGGGATCACGACGATCCGCAGGGTCTGCGCGTGGCTGAGCCCGAGGGAGCGCGCGGCCACGCGCTGCGAGGGGTGCACGGCCTCCATGCCGGCGCGGAGCACCTCGGAGACGTAGGCCGAGTACGTGACGATGATCGCGATGGTTCCCCAGAACGCCGGGGGCATGCGCGGGAAGATCATCAGCGCGGGGATGCCGTAGCCGATCAGGTAGAGCACGATCAGCAGCGGGACGCCGCGGAAGAAGTCGGTGTACGTCGCGGCGAGCGCGCGCAGCGGGAAGAACACCGGACCTCGGAGCGAGCGCATGGTGGCGAGCAGCGTGCCCAGGATCGCCACGCCGACCGCGGCGATGACAAGCACCAGGAGGTTGGTGAGCAGACCCTGGAAGATCGGCCCGACGCTCTTGAGCGCGATCTCGGGGTCGAAGAACGTCTGCCGGACGACCGCCCACCCCGGGGTGTTGACGACGATGATCGCGACGACGCCGATCAGCACGACGCTGCTGACGAACGCGATCAGGACCGACCGGGTCGTCGCCCTGCGCCGCAGAGCGCGGCGTGACAGCTCGAGTTCGCTCGGCTGCCACGCCGTCTCGGCGGAGGTGTTCGTCACTTCAGGACGGGGACGTCGACCGCGTCGCTGAGCCACTTCTGCTGCAGCTCGTCGAGCGTGCCGTCGGCGCGCAGAGCATCGACGGCCTTGGTGACGGCGGGGGTGAGGGCCGAGCCCTTCGGCAGCACGAAGGCGAACTCGTCGCCGCCGTCGGAGCTGGCGAACTGGCCCGTGACGGAGGAGTCGTCGACCACGGCGCCGGTGACGTAGAACGCGCCGGGCAGGTCGGTGATCATGGCGTCGATCTGGCCGGCCTGCAGCGCGAGCACGACGTCATCGACCGTGTTGAAGACGCTGAGGTTCGCCTCGCCGAGCTGCGCCTTGGCGACGGTGTAGCTGGTGGTGCCTGCGGCGACGCCGACCTTCGCCTTCTTGAGGGCGTCGATGGTCGTGGCGGATGCCGCGGGCGAGCTGTTCAGCGCGACGACGGCCTGCGTGGTCGTGTAGTACGGCGACGAGAAGTCGACGGCCTTCTTGCGCTCGTCGGTGACGGAGAACTGCTGGATGTTGATGTCCCAGTCCTTCGGGCCGGGGGCGATCGCGGCGTCGAAGCCGGTGCGGGTCCAGACGATGTCGGCGGCGGCGAAGCCCAGCTCCTTCGCGACCGCGTTCGCGACCGCTCCTTCGAAGCCCTTGCCGTTGGAGGGGTCGTCGTCGACGAACCACGGCTCGTAGTTGGGCTCGCCGGTCGCGATGGTGAGCTTGCCGGCGGTGACGGTCTGCAGCTCGCCGTCGGCGCCGGCCGTGGGCGAGGTGGTCGGGCCGCTCGCGCAGGCGGCGAGGGACACGGCGGCGGCGACCGCGATGGCGGCCGCTGCGGCGCGGCGAAGGGTGCGGGAGACGGTCACGTTTACTCCTGAAGAGTGTTCGGGTTTTGGTTAAGAGTAGGGGACTCGGCGAGTCGCCAATCGGCGAAGTCGAAACCTGGGGAAACGAAGCAGGAGACCAGCACTTCCTGGTCGTCGAGAGGTCGGGCGGCCTGCCAGACGCCGGCGGGCACGAGCACCTGCGCGGCATCCGTCCCGCTGAGCACGATCGCGGTCGCCGTACCCGGCTGCTCGCCGTCGCCGCCGAGGCTCAGCTCGAGCCGGCCGGGTCCGTGCCAGAGCCACAGCTCGTCGCTCGTGACGACGTGCCATTCGCTGCGCTCGTGGGGCTGCAGCAGGTAGTGGATGCAGGTGCCGGCCGGGCGCGGGCCGTTCGGCGTCTCGACGGCGAGCGGGCTCGTCCAGGTGCGGCGGAACCAGCCGCCCTCGGGGTGCGGGGCGAGGTCGAGGCGCTCGGCGGTGGCGGGTCGGTCAGCGGTCACTGGATGGCTCCTTCGACGCGTTCGCGTGGATCCTCGGACGTGTCGTCTCGCTTCGCTCGCTCAACGACCGCGGCGCCGAAGCTGTCACTCGCCCACCGGACCTCGCCCGAGACGACGGTGGCCGCGGCACGCCCCGCGCCGTCTTCGACGAGCTCCTGGATCGAATCGGGCCCGGCCGGCACGTCGAAGAACGTGAGGTCGGCGAGCGCGCCGACCGCGAGGTAGCCGGTGCGGTCGGGGCCGACGTCGATGCCCATGGAGTGGGCTCCGCCGATGGTCGCCGCACCGAGCAGCCGGGCGTGCAGGTCGCGGTCGGTGTAGCCCTGCGAGCGGGCGATGCGCGCGAGCTCGGCGACGTCCGCGAGCACGTCGAGCGACGGGCTCGACGACAGCGAGTCCGTGCCGACGGCGATCGGGCTGCCCTCGCGCAGATACGCGGCGATCGGCGGCTCCTCGAGCCCGATCACCGCGTTCGACCGCGGGCACAGCGCCACGGTCGTTCGGCGTTCGCGCAGGATCGCCCGGTCGCGGGCGCTCATGTACACGCCGTGCGCGATGTGGCAGTCGGGCCCGAGCACCCCGAGCTGGTCGACGAACTCGGTCGCACTGGTGCCGAAGCCGGCCTCGCGCAGCTCCTGGAAGCTCGCGAGCCCTGCCGTGTGCCAGGCCTGCGGATGCTCGTGCGCGAACTCGCTCTCGAAGGCGGCCTCACCGAGGTGGATGTGGATGCGGCCGCCGCGCTCGCGCACGATGTCGGGGATCTCGAGCAGAGGTTCGATGTCGAGCGAGTACGGGGCGTGGGGCGAGAGCCCGGTGCCGGGAGGGGTGGGCAGGGCGTCCAACGCCTGCTCGACCTGCGCGCGGCCGGTCCGCGCCCAGTCGGCGTTGGTCCAGCTCATCACCTCCCAGTAGGTGATGCCGTGCAGTCGCGCGTCGTGCAGGGCGGATGCCGCCGACGGGTCGGTGACGACGTCGGCGACGGCCGTGGTTCCGGAGCGGAGCGCCATCTCGGCGCCGGCCGCGGCATCCGCTCCCCAGTCCCGTCCGGCCTCGTAGACCGGGTCGAACGCCTGCACCCAGTCGTCGAATCCGGTGTACTGCCCGCGGCCGACGACGGCCATGCCCGTGTACTGCAGGTGGGTGTGAGCGTTGACGAGCCCGGGGGTGAGGACTCCGGGCCAATGCACCTCGTCGTGGGCGAGTCCGCGCTCGGACAGCGAGCGCAGCACCCAGGCGCGCTCCCCCACGTGCATGATGCGCCCGTCGCGCACGGCGACGGCGCCGTCGACGATGGGCGGCGCCGTGATCGGGACGACGAGTCCTGCGGAGTAGACGGTGATCATGCCGAGACCCCCAGGTAGCGGCGGGAGCGCCACTCGTCCTGCGCCTCGCGCTGCGCGGCGCTGCGCTCGTCGAGACGGTCGCCCCGCGCATCGGCGGCTGCGAGCGCGATGGCGCGATCGGCTTCGGCGGGGAACGGATGGAGGCCGGCGGGGAGCTCGCGCGCGAGCAGCTGCTCGACGGCCCCGAGCTGCACCGCGAAGGAGAGGTCCATGATCTCGATCGGGTTGCCCTCGGCGGCGGCGAGGTTCACACAGCCGCCGCGGGCGATCAGGAGGGCTCCGTCTCGCGCCCTGTCGAGGTGCGCGCCGACCGGTCGCAGCGCCGAGGCATCGACGTCGACCTCGCCCGGCACTCCGCCCGCCACTGCGACGATCCGCGCGACGGCGAGCGTCTCGGCGTCGACCGTGTGCGGCGCACCGGTGGCGGAGACGACGAGCGCACCCGGCGCGAGCTCGCGGAGCGGTCCGATGCGGAATCCGTCGTGTGCCGCCCGCAGCGCCCGCACGGGGTCGGTCTCGGCCACCGCGATCTCGGCGCCGAGCGCGCGCAGGTGCGCGGCGACCCCCTCGCCCACCGGGCCGTAGCCGACCACGACGGCGAGCTGGTCGCGCACGCCGATGCCCGCGGCGTCGAGCACATCGGCGATCGCGAACACGCACGACTGACCGGTGCCGTAGCGGTTGTCGAACGACGTCTTCATGGCCGCGTCGTTCACGGCGATGACGGGGATGCCGAGCAGTCCGCTGCTCTGCATCAGCCGCAACGGGGTGAGCCCGCTCGTGGTCTCCTCCGCGGCGCCGCGCAGACCAGCGGCGAGGCCCTCCTCGTGGGCGAGGCGGATCAGGTGGGAGCCGTCGTCGAGCAGCAGGTCGAAGCCGCGCCGCAGGAACGCCACGGCGGCGGCGCGCTCCTCCGCACCCGAGAGCGCAGGGTCTCCGTCGACGGGGATGCCGCGGGCACGCAGCACATCGGCCACCTCGACGTCGATCTCGTCGGGGTGGGCGTACACGGCGACGTCCGCTCCGGCGTCGCGCAGCAGCAGTGCGAGCTGGGCGGTCTTGGGCTCCAGCACCATCGCGATGCCGATTCGGATGCCGCGCACGACGCCCTCCTCGCGCAGGCGCGCGGCGACCAGTGTCGAGACCGGCATGTGCGCGCCCGCGTTGTCGACGCGGTCGGCTGCGGTCACCCGTGCGGGCAGGGCTGTTCCGTCGATGAGGATGTCGGGATCCTGCCCCGGTGCGAAGGTCACGCCATCGGAGCCCAGGTGAGCGCCCAGAGCGGCCAGCAGGCGGCGGAGCTCGTGCGAGACGGCACCCGCGCCCTCCACCGCGAAGGTGCGACCGGCGACGAGCAGGTTGGTCTCGCGGGCGAAACGGCGCACGAGACGCTCGGCGGACGTGGTCGGGTCGGTCACCGCTCAATCGTATTGCTCGGGCGGCGCGCCGAGCGCTCCGTGTGCGGCGCACCTCGACGAGACCCCTGCATCTGAGGGGTGCCCTCGCAGAACCTGGTTCCGCCCCGCCGACGTGCGATTGACTGAAGGCATGAAGACCGAGACCATCCCCACGCGCGTGTGGAACCCCCGCGCCGAGGTGCGGGCCTTCTTCGCGCGGGCCTTCGAGCGCGCGTTCATCCCCTTCGCGCCGCTGTCGCTGTCGGTCCCCGCGGAGATCGCCCGTCGCGAGGAGGCTGCGCGTGCGGCATCCTCGGGTCCCCCGCCGGTCGGGCCCGCCGAGGAACGCCTGCCGTAGCCCGCCCGGGTCGTTCGACGACCGAGGCCACCGCCCCGCAGCGCGCGCACGATCGACCGATCAGGCATGCGAATCGTGCCGTCGCGTCCCCCGAAGACGCGACGGCACGCGGTGCGCCGGACCCGATTCGGCCACACCCGGAGGCACTCGAAGGCCCCCATGAGCGATACGACCCCTGAACCTCCCCCGGCATGACGCGACGACGCAAAAGAACCGAGACAGAGAGACGAGCGGCTCCGGGCTGGGGACTCCGGAGCCGCTCTGCAGCTGGACGAGAGCTGCGTGGAGCACAATGCTCCGACGGACGAACGCTGGGGATCGTGTCCGTCGACTCGGCCGGTCATCCACTGCCTCTGGATGCCTGAGGTCGTGTCCATTTACGAGAGTCTCAGGCACCGATGCGCATGACGCGCACGCAATATACTGTCGCGTCGCGCGAGTCCCGGAGCTAGGTCTCGGCCCCCCGCTTCCACAACACGATCTGAACCCGTGAGGTGAAGCCGCGTTTCATCAGGATGTTCTGCACGTGCCATTCGACGGTGCGCATCGAGACCGTGAGGCTCTGCGCGATCTCCGCGTTCGTGAGCCCCTCTGCCACCAGATCGTGTATCTCCAGCTCGCGGCGGGTGAGTCCGTCGAGCGGATGCGTGCGCCGTTCCGGCGCGGCCGGAGCGATCACCCTGGTCGCCGCGAACGCGTCGCGCCGGGCGGCGTCCGCTCCGTCGAGGTAGGGGCGCGCGAACCCCTCCGTGCCGAGCTCCTCGCGAAGTCGTTCCTCGAGGCGAGGGCGGTCGATCGAGACCTCCTCGAGGACGGTGTCCCGTCCGCCCACCACACGCGCGACCTCGTCGGCGACGCCGAGCAGCCGTGCCGCCCCGATGCGATCGCCCCGCGCCTCGGCCACTGCGGCGAGTGTCTCGAGGTTCATCGACACGGCGAGAGAGGGATCCTCCCCTTCGGCCAAGGCGAGGGCGCGGGATGCCAGATCCGCCGCGCGATCCATGTCGCGGCGGAGGAAGGCGGTGATGGCGAGCCCTGTGAGCACGAACATCTGCTCGTTGCGCTCCCCGGAGAGCGTGCTGCGGCGCATCCATTCGGAGAGGAGCACATCGGCCTCGCCGACGTGGCCCAGCTGGTCGTGGACGAGGATGAGCGAGATCCGCATCCCCGAGACGGTGATGCCGTGCTCGCCCGAGCTGCCTCGCTCGATCGCGTCCTCCAGAAGCGCGACATGCGCCTCCTCGACGGGAGAGAGGATCGCCTCCGCCGCCTCGGCGTAGACGACGGCATCCGCGTAGCCGATCTCGTCGGCCAGACCGCGGGCCAGTGCGAATCGGGGCCGCGCCGCGTCGAGCCCCCTGGCCATTCCCGTGAGATAGGCATGGACGATATGCGCCGTCACCGCCGCCCGCCCCATGGGCCGACGCAGCCTCGCGAGCACAGCATCCAGCCAGGAGAGGAGGTCGGCGATTCTGCCCTGCGTCTCGACCAGCGGCCTCCATGCCGCGAGGAGGAGGTCCAGGATCGAGTCGATCGCGTCCGGGTGCGTTACGCCCCATGCGACGGCGAGACGCAGATCGGGCAGGGAGCGGGCGAGCTGGGCTGACAGAGACGCCTGCTGGTCGGACATCCAGTTCACCTCCGCGCGCAGGGCGAGAGATCGGCACCACTCGAGGCGCAGGCGCTGGAACGCGTCGATCTCCGAGGACTCCTCGGCTTGCGTCCGCCCGTACTCCTTCAGCGACTCGAGGAGCGTGAACGACGACGAGCGTCCGCCGAGCCGCACCAGCACCGACTTGTCGACGAGGTCGCTGACGAGTTCGAGGGGGTCCACCGCGCCGCCGACGATCTCGACGATGAGGGATTCGATGTCGTCGAGGGAGAGCGGAGCGCTGAAGATCGACAGTGCGCGCCATACGCGCTGCTCCTCGACGGAGCAGAGATCGTAGCTCCAGGCGATGCTGTTCCACAGACTCGCCTGCCTCACCCCGTCCGCCGTGCGTGCATCGGCGAGCATCCGCACTGAGGTCCTCAGCCGCGCGCGGAGTTCACCGACCGACAGGAGTGCGAGACGAGCCGCGGCGAGCTCGATCGCGAGCGGGATCCCGCCGAGCAGCGCGCAGACGTCCTCCACCGCATCCAGGTCCGTCACCTCGTCGTCCGGCACGACGAGGCCCGCACGACCCAGGAAGAGGCGCGCGGCGTCCGACGGCTCGTGCCAGCCGGATCGACGGATCGCAGAGGGCCTCAGCGCCAGCGGCGTCACGGTCCGCACCGCCTCCCCTCTCAGCGACAGGCGCTGTCGGCTCGTCGCGAGGATCGTGACGCCCGGACACCTCCGCAAGACCTCCGAGACGAACTCTCGTGCCTCATCGATCACGTGCTCGCAGTTGTCGAGGACGATGAGAGCCCGGGACGCCCCCACCGCATCGACGAACGCGTCCACTGACGTCGCTCCGACAGGCAGCACGGCGAGGGCATCTCCGACGCTCCCCACGGCGGCGAGCTGCACGACGGAGACGTCGTCGTCGAACTGCGACGACAACCGTGCGGCCACATCGAGCGCGAGCCGTGTCTTACCCACGCCGCCGGCGCCGATCAGGGTCGTGAGGCGCTGCCGCCCCACGAGAATCGTGATCTCCCGCGCTGCGCTCTCCCGTCCGATGAGCTCGGACACGGGATTCAGATCGCAGGACACCCGCATCTTGCTCCATTCGCCGTTCACATGTGATCACCCAATGTAGGGCACCTGCGAACGCGCGTTTCGCCGGAACGCAGCGCCTCGCGTCGACCCCGCTCCCGAGGTCATTCCCGGTGACGCGTCATCGATGGGGCAGCTCGACGATCTGACTGTGTGGGTGAGGAGGTCTCGACGTCGCGAGATCGGCTTCCCCTCTCTCGCCGCGTCCGTCGTCGGGTCTCCACCGGGATCGTCGACGCAGGGGCTCTGGGGATGCCCGGGCGAGAGTCCTCACCGGCCGGTCGGGTCGTCGCCTCCCCTGACGACCCGACCGGCGCTCTTCTCCGGCGAGAACCCGTAGAACCCCCGTAGCACCACGGGGGTTCTGGGCGTGCCCCGCGCGGAAAGTGGGAACCGACCGTTCTTCCGGCGGTCACTCGTCCCCCCGAAACGAGCCGAGATGCACCCGACCTCTCCCCCTGAACCCCCTGAACCCCCTGAACCCCCTGACGACGATGGCTCACCCGTCTCGCCGAGCGAGCTCTCCGACACGGAGATTCTCGATCTCGCCCGCTCCGGCGACATGATCGTGTTCAGTGAGCTCTGGTCGCGCTATCACCGGCTCGCCTACGTCGTCGCGCTGCGGACGACCGCCCGGTTTGAGCCGGAGGATCTGGTCGCAGAGGCGTACGCGAGGATCCTGCACGCGCTACGACGCGGAAACGGCCCCCGCGATCATTTCGCCGCCTACCTCGCCACCACCGTCCGCACCGTGGCCGCGAAGTGGTCGCGTCACGCGCCAGAGGTCACCAACGCCGACCTGGGCGCCTTGGAGCACCCCACGGATGCTGCGCTGGATCTGGACCCCGCATCGATCGTCGGTGTGTTCACGGACCCGCGCCTCGAGCTCGCATTCCGGAGCCTCCCGCCCCGTTGGCAGCAGATCCTCTGGCTCAATGCGGTCGAGGACACGCCGATCTCCGAGCTCGCTTCCGCCTTCCGCGTGAAGCCGGCGGCCGTCGCCGCTCTCGCCTACCGTGCTCGACGCGGCCTGACGAAGGAGTGGGAGCGCCTCCCGGCGTGACCCCCACCAGAAGATCTCGATCACGAGAGTGACGACTGCAATGAAGGAGAGACGATGAGCAGGAACGAAAGCGGATCATCCGCGGACGCAGACCGGATCGCGGTCATCGGGGCCGGTGTCTCCGGCCTCATCGCGGCGAGGATGCTGACCAACGCCGGCGCGGACGTGACGGTCTTCGAATCCGCCGATCGCGTCGGCGGGCGCGTCTCGGCGATGACGACAGGACTCGGCTCCCGGATCGATCTCGGCGGCCAGTGGGTCGGTGCGGATCATCACCGCCTCATCGCGCTGCTCGATGAGCTGGATCTCACCCGCCTCCCCGTCACCAGGGATGTCTCCCGCGCGATCCGGTCCGGGCGCTCCCGGTCGCTCCTGCGGATGGAGAACGTCCCCGCCTTCCTCACCCTCGGCCTCTTCGAGCTCTTCACCCGTTTCGGGCTGCCCCGGCGGATGAGCGAGCGCACGCTGGACGCGGCGATCTCGAAGGTGCCCACGGCATCCCGTCGTCTGCTGGAGGTCGTCGCGGGAATATCGTGGACGAGCGATCTCGATCGTCACACGCTCGGCGCCGCCGTGCGGCTGTCGGCGGCGCAAGGGGGCCTCAGCCACTCGATGCGTGCGCGAGGCGGAGCGCAGGACTCACTGATCCTCGAGGGCGCCGGCACGATCGCTGAGCTCCTCGCCGCCGAGTTGGGTGACCGCGTTCGCCTGGAGCAGCGGGTCGAGGGCATCCTTCGCCGGCCGTCGGGGGTGACCGTCGAGACCACGGAGGGCGAATACGAGTTCGACCGAGTGATCGTGGCGGTCGCACCGCCCGTGGCGCGCGAGATCCAGCACGAACCGCCGCTCCCGTCGGCTCATCGTCGCATGGAGGACGGCACGTACATGGGTTCCGTGTACAAGGCGTTCGCGATCTATCCCCTCCCGTTCTGGCAGGAGCGCAAGGCGCAGGACTCGCTGCTGCTCGACCGTCCGGGCGGCGCCGTCTTCGACACGTCGCCCCCGACCGGTCAGGGCCATCTCTGCTTCCTCATCCCCGGCCCGGAGGGACGTGCCCTGGCCGACCTCGACCCGACCGAGCGGCAGCGCCTGCTCCTCACGCCCCTCGTGCGGACCCACGGCCCCGGAGTCCTGGCGCCGGCGGAGTGGCACGAGAAGTTCTGGCACCTCGATCCGCACGTCAAGGGCGGCTACTCGACCCTGCCCCTCCCCGGCACGGCCATGCGGCTCCCGCTCCGCCGCACGCCTGCAGGACCGGTGCACTGGGCGAGCACCGAGTACGCTCGCGACCACCCCGGGTACATCGACGGCGCGATCGAGGCCGGTGAGACCGCCGCGCGAGAGGTGCTGCGCGCGCTCCGCGACGCCTAGCGAGTCGCGCAGGGAGGACGCCGTGTCCGCGGGTGATGCCACCCCGATCACGGCCGCGTCATCGGGGTGGGACCGATGGGGTCTTGTAGGCAACGGCTCTGGGCGACGGCGGGCACATGACCTCGCTGCGACAGGCCGACCATCCGCTTGCGATCCTTGGGGGTTCACGTTGTCGCATATCCGTCACGCCGCGCACCGACACAGAGAGATGCGCCGTTCTCCGTCGCGCCGACAGCGGCCATGGGGTCTCCTCGCGTTCGCCGCCCTGCTCCTCGCGGCGCTTCCGCTGGTGGCGCCGCCGACTCCGGCCGCCGCAGAATCGAATGCGACGAATGCGACGGTCCGCGGCGAGCAGACCTGGTACGTGTACGTGAAGCAAGGGGAGTATCCGCATGTCGACTTCACGAAGGCGGCCACAGACACCGGGAACGCGTGGGGAGGCGGGAGCCGCATCGTCGTGACGGATCCCGGCGGAACAGAGGTCTTCTCGTGCGACGTGCCCACGACCGCCTCCGCAGGAACCTCCTGCACGTGGACCGGCGGTGTCACCTCTGCACCGGCTCCCGCCGACGGGGTCTACAGTGTCACGCTCACCCGTCCGGTGGGGAGCACCAGCACCGCCCGGCTCGGACCGGTCGCGTTCCGCTGGACGATCGACGCCCGTACGACGCCGACGTCGGGAACGCAGTCCGGCCGCGTCTGGACGGAGAGCTACGGTGTGCGCGACTCGCTCACGACCCCCGTCGACCTCGACCTCTGGTATCAGACCGCCGAAGGCTTCACCTATGAGATCCGGCGGGACAACATGACCGGGATCGACTCACGATTCGAGGCCAACGCCTTCGGAAACGTGGACGCCACGACATGCACGCCTGCGTACCATTCGATCACCCAGACCGGAACCATGTCGGTACTGGGTCTCGACAACGGAACGCTGCTGCCGCTCAGAGAATCCACGTGCGCTTTCTCCCCCTACAAGATCTTCTTCGCCGCTCCGTCCGCGGATCTGCCTGCACGGGTCGCATTGCCCGACGGCTCGTCGACGTGGCTCCTCGCGACGCCACCCAGCCCCGACGAGATCAGGGTGGACGATCTGCGCTTCACCGCGTCGGAGCCCGGGTCTCGCGCGGGCACGATCTCGTTCGCCGTCCCTCGTCACGAGGGTCGCGTTCTGGTCCAGGTCGACGTGGATGACGACGGCGACTTCGCGGGCCCGGCCGATCGCACGTTCCCCGTGTCGATCGTCTCCGGCCTTCCGGCATCCCTCCCCTTCGACGGGCTGGATGAACTCGGACAGCCGATCTCGACGCTGACGCCGCTCGCCGTGCGCGTGCACATCGAGAACACCGGAGAGGTCCACTTCGTCGACGACGACGTGGAGCGGATGTCCGGCGGCGTCAAGGTCGAGCGGCTGAACGGACCGGCGAGCGATCGGACGGCGATCTCCTGGAACGACGAACTGCTCGTCGGCCCCACCCAGGCGCGCAACCCCTCTCAGCTGATCGGACCGCGCTGCTCGACGACGCCGGTGGTCACGGCCACAGACGTCGACAGCGCGCTGGGAGTGCACGGGTGGGGCCAGGGCGCATGCACAGGAGCGACCATCAACGTCTTGGCCAGCCAGGTACGGGCCGCCGGAACCCTCGGCTCCTGGGGCAACCTCGCCGTGATCGACCGCTGGACCTCGGTCGCCGTCGATAAGGACTACACGCTCGAAGTTCCCGCGTTCGCGATCGAGAAGACGGCAGATCCCGCGTCGGGCACGGCCCTCGCCCCTGGGGACGAGGTCGGTTACCACGTGCACGCGAACGCCGTGCGCTACTCGCACCTGCAGCCCGGTGACGGCATCCGCGACTTCTGGTTCCCGGCTCAGTCCTGGAGCGGCCGGTTCACCGACGACGTCGCTTCGGTATCGGACAACGCCGTCGTCGCCTGGGGAGGAGTGGCGGCCGTCCCCGCGGCCCACAGCACCCTGGTGGCGGATCCCGCTGCCGGGCTCATCACGTGGACCGGCGCCGACGTGCCCATCGACGAGGTCGGAGGCGTCTCGTACACCGCGACCGTGCGTCCCTCCGACGAGCTCGGCGGCGACGTCGAGCTGCACAACATCGCCTACGTGCACACTTCAACCACGCCGCCCGGCGCGCCGGCGCAGTGCACGAGCGGTCTCTGCGGGCAGACGTCGCATCCCGTCTCCCCCGAACCGGGATTCGCGCTCGCCAAGACCTCGGATCCGCAGCCGGGTACCCGTCTTGGGGCGGGACAGCACCTCAGCTACACCGTGACCGGGTCGAATACCGGCAACACCGACCTGGTCGACGTCACGATCACCGACGACCTCCGAGGCGTCCTCGATGACGCGGCGCTGGTCCCGGGTTCACTCGTGGCCAGCGTGAGCGGCGCGGCGGTCGCGGCGCCGGTTCTGAACGGGGACGAATGGACGTGGACGGGGTCACTCGCACGGGGAGAGTCCGTGATCGTCTCGTACGAGGTCGTCGTGAACGCCGACGCGCAGTCGCCGGAGGCGCTGGACAACCGCGCGTCGGCGATCGCCACGCCACTCCTCCCCGACCCTGACGATCCCCAGGGTCCGTGGGTTCCTGGTGACCCGATCGCACCGGGTGACGTCGTGACGACACATCCCGTCGGCTCTGCACCGGGCACGTCGACACCGCCGCAGATCGCCCCCGGGAGCACCGGCCTCGCGAACACGGGAGGCGCCCTCCCGATCACGGGGATCGCGCTGAGCGCCGTCCTGCTCGCCGTGGGGCTGCTCCTGGCCGCACGAGCAGCGCGCCGGACACGTCGGTAGCTCACACCGCATGACGTGCGGGAGGGGAGGTCGCCTCCCCTCCCGCACTCGACTTCCCCCTCCCCGGGCTAGCATTTGCTCATGGCCACCTCGATCGACGACATCTCCATCGGCGGCGAGATGATCCGCCTCGGACAGTTCCTCAAGTACTCCGGTCTCATCGACACCGGCGGTGACGCCAAGGAGGCGATCATCGACGGCTACGTGAACGTCAACGGCGAGGAGGAGCGCCGACGAGGACGCCAGCTGCACGACGGCGACCTCGTCTCCTTCGAGGGACGCACGGTGCGCGTGCGCCCCTGAGCGCAGCCTCACCCGAACCGAAGACCGGTTCCCGCGCACTCGGGCTTCACTGCGCGGGCAGGCACCCGCCGTCCATGATGTAGCCGCCCGCCTCGATCGACAGGGCGTCGGCGGACACGGCTCCGAACACGCACCCTCCCTCAGGGGCGTCCGCTCCGAAGAGCGGAGTGCCGTAGTCGTCGCGGACGTAGGCGCCGGCGAGACCGGCATCCGCCAACGCGTCCTGCACCGCTGTGGTCGAGAGCCCACCCGAGGTCCGCAGTTCCTCGAGAGCCGGCTGAGCGGCCGCGATGGCCTCTTCGGCCGCCGCGCGGGCCTCCTCGGAGAGGTCCATCCGCTCCCGATAGCGGTCGTTCTGCGCCATCGACTTCTCCGGGTCGTAGGGGGCGCACTCCGGGGGCATCTCGACGCCCTCGATCTGCGGACAGGCCGCGGTCGGCGTGGGGGTGGGCGTCGCCGTCGTCGACTGCGGCGCCGCGGGTGTGGCGCATCCCGCGAACAGCAGAGTCATCGCACACACGAGGAGGGCGATGCCACCCCTCGACCTGTCCCCCCGGATATCGGTCATGCGCTCATGAAACCACACCGTCGGGCGCCCCGGAAGGAGCGGCGCCCGACGGTGCGGGCCACGTCGATCACGGCATCAGACCTCTACGGCACCAGCACGGTGCGGATGCCGGGCGCCTCGGGCTCGCTCCAGACCGACTCGACGTCCGTGAGGCGGGCGGTACGGGTCTGCACGGAGATGCGGCCGTCGCCGATCGCGTCGACGAGGGAGGGGAGTTCGGCAAGGTACTCGCGCGGTCCGATCGAGCCCTGCCCGCTGCCGATCAGACGCAGGTGCGCCGAGCGCAGCGCCGCCGAGGGGAGCGTGATGTCGGGCCCCGCCACCGAGCCGATCTCCACCCAGTCGAGCGGCCGGCTCCGGTCGGTCCTGGCGGTCAGCACCGCCCTGATCGCGCGTTCGGTGGGCGCGCCCCAGAGGTAGTCGAGGACGACATCGACGTCGCGGGCCGCGTCGGCGAGCTCGGCATCCGCGGAGGCATCGTCCAGGGCGATGGTGCGGTCGGCGCCGGCCTCGCCCACCAGCGCGAGCCGACCCCGATCCCTCCCAGCGGCCACGACCTCGCCGGCACCAAGCAGCTTCGCGACCTGCACCGCCATCGCTCCGGCGTTCCCGGTGGCCCCGAGCACGAGCACCGATGCCCCGGGCGTCCACGCGACGCGACGGCGGAGCGCGACCCACGACGACATCGCGGGGTTCATCGCCGCGGCGATCCTCACGGCATCCGCACCGTCGGGCAGGGCGATCGTGTGCCGCTGATCGATCACGGCCTTCGTCGCCATCGTGCCGTGTCGGGTGTCGTCGACGGCGAAGTAGACGAGTGCGCCGTCGGCGCGGCGGCCGACGCCGTCGACGCCGGGGATGAACGGAAGCGCTCCGGTGCTCGTGTAGTGCGCTCCGCTCGCACCGGAGCGCACGCGCGGGTGGAGGCCTGCGGCGAGCACATCGACGACGACCTCGCCCTCCTTCGGCTCGGGCAGGTCGAACGGAAGGTAGTGCGGCGGCTCGTCGAAGCTCGTGACGACGGCGGCATCGGTGTGGATCATGTTGCGTCTCCTTATTGGTTCGTGTCACGAACTATAATAGTACGCATCGCGAACCATTTGGCTAGACTGTTCCCATGACGGATGCCGCGCTCTCCCCGGCCGATGCCCTGGCACAGCTGACCTTCCTCGTGCAGAGGATCCTCGAGGAGCGGTCGGCCGCCCACGGGATGTCGGTGGTGCAGGGCCGGATGCTCGGCATCCTGCGCGACCGGACGCCGCTCATGAGCGAGCTCGGCGCCCGCCTGGGCCTGGACAAGTCGAGCATCAGCGGGCTCGTCGACCGTGCCGAGAAGCGGGGACTCGTGGAGCGCTTCCGCTCCCCCGACGATGGTCGCGCGGTGCAGGTGCGCCTGACGGACGAGGGCCGTGCACGCGCCACAGCGGGCGAGGCCGAGTTCGACGCGGAGGCCTCGCGCCTGCTCGCGCATCTGCCGGAGGCCGAGCGCACGACGCTCGTGCGCCTGATCAGCCGCCTCCTCATCGCCGAGGCGGAGGAGTCCGGGTTCGACATCCGGTGACCGAGGTCGGCGGCCGCGGCGCCCGGGATAGCCCGTAGGCGTTCGCGAGGGGTTACGGTGGCGGTGTGGATGCTCCCGACCCGCTGCCCGATCGCCCCGCCCCCGACAATCCGCAGGGCAAGCTCGTGCTGCTGCGCCACGGAGAGACGGAGTGGTCGAAGAGCGGCCGCCACACCGGACGCACCGACATCCCGCTGACCGCCCACGGTGAGGAGCTGGCCGCCGCGGCCGGCCGACTGGTGCGCGGCTACGACTTCGGCCTCATCCTGACCTCCCCGCTGCAGCGCGCACGACGGACGGCGGAACTCGCCGGACTCGACGCCGAGATCGACCCGCTGCTGGTCGAGTGGGACTACGGCGGGTACGAGGGACGGACCAGCGCCGACATCCGCGCCGAGCTCGGCTACGACTGGACGGCGTTCAACCACGGCGTGATCCGCGGTGAGACCCCCGGCGAGACCGTCGAGGAGGTCGCCGCACGGGCGTCCCGCGTGCTGACGAGGGTGCTGCCGGCGATGGCCGACGGCGACGTGGCGCTGATCGCGCACGGCCACTACCTGCGGATCCTCACGGCGGTGTTCCTCCGCGAGGCCCCCCGGTTCGGCGCGCAGATCACACTGGATGCCGGCTCGGTGTCGGTTCTCGGCTACACCAGGGAGCAGCCCGCCATCCTCGCCTGGAACCACGGCCCGCAGCTGCCGCTGAAGCCCTCGGAGTCCTAGCGAGGGAGCCGGTCGCCGGCGTGCCGTCCGCCTATCGGTGGTAGTCGACCACCACGATCAGCGACGCAGGCTCGAGAGCGTCGAGCGCGGCACGCATGCCGCCTCGCTCATCCGTCCACGACGCGCCGTCGACGGTGAACGCCTGGTGGATTCCGGCAGGGGTCACCAGCGTGGCAGGCAGATCCCGGTGCACGACGCGATGCAACGGCTGCACGTCTCCCGGATGCCGCCGCCACCGCTGAGGCGATGTCGCCACCCTCCCGCTCGCGCGGCACCGGGGGCAGTCCTCACCGGGAGCGGCCCCAACACCCGACCCAGAGCACCGGGGACACGTCTCCTGATTCTCTGGATCCTGCAGAGGGTCGAACCCGTCGAGAGCCCCGGTGTATCGGCCACCGATCGTCCAGAAGTCCCAGACCTCCGTGTCGTCCTCAGCATCCGACTCCTGCTGGTCCTCGTTCATCCGGTACGGCTCCATCGCGGCGGCGACGCCGGCGTCGATCTCGCTGCCCGGAGGGATGGCGACCCACGCGTAGAAGTGCACGGACACCATCCAACCAGGCGCCGTTCCGCCGCCCAAGAACCGTCGTGTCGGCGGCATGGGGCACGATGGTCGCATGACCGACGGCTACGACCCCGGATTCCTCTCGAGTGCTGTTCCGCTGCCGCATCCGGCCCAGGATGTGCACGCTCTCGACTACCCGCGTTTCACCGTGCTGCTCGACCGGGATCGTCGGCTCGCGGCGGTGACCGGGGTGAACATCGACGGCCCCCGCCTGCTCGATCTGCCGCGCGCGGGAGAGTGGCGCCTCGACCCGCGCGTCGACGACACCGCCCAGACCGGCCCCGCCGTGTATGCGCGGAACGACCTCGACCGCGGGCACCTCGTGCGCCGCCGCGACCCGGGCTGGGGTGAGGCAGCCGAAGCGCGAGCGGCGATGGAGGCCACGTTCTTCTACACGAACGCCGCACCGCAGGCCGCCGGCTTCAACCAGTCCAAGGAGCTCTGGCTCGGACTCGAAGACCATGTGCTCGCCTACGCCGAGGCCACTGCCCAGCGCATCTCGGTCTTCACCGCGCCCGTGCTGGCCGCCGACGACCCGCCGTACCGCGGCATCCGCATCCCGCTGCGGTTCTGGAAGGTCGCGGCCTGGTCGGGAGCAGCCGGTCTCTCCTGCGCGGGCTTCATCCTCGACCAGTCCGCGCTCGTCGACACCAGCGAGGGGCTGCTCGCCGCTCCGCCGCTCGGGGCGTTCCGCACGTTCCAGGTGCCTGTGGCGGAGATCGCCCGCGTCACCGGTGTCGACTTCGGCGTGCTGACGGATGCCGACGTGCTCGCGGCCCCCGGGGCACGCGCGGACGGATGGCGCGAGCTGACCACGGCAGACCAGATCGTGCTCTGACACCGCCCCGCGACACGGTGGGGTGGCGCCAGCTCCACCCCGCTTCGGCAGCCCGCAGTATGGGATCGCCGCGGGCTCCTTTCTAACGTCGAGGTATGACGTCCGGTCACCTCGACCGCTCAGGAAAGGCACCCCTCATGACCTCGAACACCGCGCTTCGTCGCACGCTGACCCGCGCCTCAGGCGTCATCGCCGTCACGGCCTGTGGCCTCGCGCTCTCGCTCGCCTCCGCACAGGCGGCGAGCGCAGCGCCGACCTCGGTCAAGACGATCGTCGGAGGCTCCGCCGCGTCCGAGAAGTACCCGTTCATGGCGAGCATTCCGATCACGGCGCCGCTCGCCGGACTCGACGACGGGGGCTGCGGTGCAGCGCTGATCGACCCGGAGTGGGTCGTGACCGCCGCGCACTGCGTGGATCGGGAGATCGGGTCGTTCGCCGAGGGCACGGTGCGCATCGGCAGCGACAAGCGCACCTCGGGTGGAGCCGTCCGAGACATGGTGCAGGTGTTCCAGCATCCCGGTTACGCCCAGGGGATGCCGAATCAGAACGACATCGCGCTGATCCGTCTCGACAAGCCGGTCTCTCAGCGACCGATCGCGATCGCCGATCATGCAGCCGATCCCGGCAGCGCCACACGCATCCTCGGGTTCGGCCTGACCACGCCCGAGCAGAACCCGACGAAGTGGAAGATGTCCAAGAAGCTGCGGCAGCTCGAGACCGTCCGCGGCGATGCGTCCGAGTGCGATCCGGGCTTCGCCGGCGCCACGCGTCTGTGCACGGTGAGCCACAAGGCCGATGCGATGGCGTGCAACGGCGACTCCGGCGGCCCGCAGATCCAGCGCGGCAGCAACGGACGCTGGGAGCTGATCGGCGTCACGTCCGGACCGGGCGCCATGTCGCCCTCCTGCGAGAAGGGCCCGGGGCTCTACACCGACGTCACGGCGTATCGCGACTGGGTCTCGCAGACGATGGCGGCCAACGAGTAGTCGGCGGCGCACTCCCTCTACACTCGACTGGTGCAGGACGACCGATCGGGGGGCACGTGTTCATCGCCGCCTTCATGCTCGTGATCACGGGCGGCCTCGTCGCCTTCGCGGGCTTCCGGGTCAGGGCTCTCGTGCCGTCGCACTGGACGCGCGTCGAGGGGCAGTGGATCGGCCCGTCGCTGCGCTGGTCGCCCTCCCGTTACGAGTACGTCACCGCCGAGGGTGTCGGCCGCTCCGGCGTCGCCAGGGTGAAGGTGATGTTCCGTCCGCCGTACGGCGGCACCTGCGTCGTCGCGTACGACCCCGCCGACCCGTCTCGATCCCACCCCGCGCAGCTCCGATGGAACGGCGGCGTGCTCATCGCGGTCGGCGTGGTCTGCGCCGTCGCCGGAGTCGTCTTCTCCGCGCTGGCACTCGCGTAGCGGCGAGTCGCCTCACGAGGCCCCGCGCTCTCCTATCATGGGGTGGGAAATATCGATATGACGGTTCGGAGTCGCCTGCATGGAAGACCCCCGGAGCGACGCCGAGCTGCTCCGAGAGCTGCGGGACGGCGAGCGCGACGCCTACGTGGTCCTCTGGGAGCGCCACATCGGCGCGGCCCTGCGATACGCCCGTCGGATGCTCCCTTCCCGCGCCGAGGATCTCGCCTCCGAATCCTTCCTCGCGATCTACCAGCAGATCACGAGCACGGGCGCCGGCCCCGACTTCGCCTTCCGCTCCTATCTCAAGGCCGTCATCCGCAACACTGCGATCCGCTGGCGCAAGGAGGCGAGCAGGTTCGACGACACCGTGGAGGCGGATGCGGTCGACTTCCGCGACGCGCTGAGCCTGGTCGAGCGGGAGTCCAACGCCAACGAGCTGCTCGGAGCCTTCCAGGAGCTGCCCGAGCGCTGGCAAAAAGTGCTCTGGCTGTCGGAGGTCGCAGACGTCGCGAGGCCGGAGATCGCCCGCGAGCTCGGCATCAAGCCGAACGCGGTCTCAGCGCTCCACCGCCGGGCGCGATCCGGGCTGAAACTCCAGTGGCTGACGCGACAGGTGCCCGTCCTGCTGCGCGAGGATGAGACCCACGCCGCGCGCCTCCTCCCCCGGCACCTCTCCGAGCCCGACGACGAGCTCCTCGCACGCGAGATCACGACGCACCTCGAGTCGTGCGACATGTGCAGCGACCTGCTCGTGAGCCTGCGCACCGACGCGCGGCGGCTGCAGGGCGTCACTCTCTCCGCCGCAGGGTTCGGCGCACTCGGCGTCGCGCTGCCCGCGACGAGCGCACTCGCTCCCGGCACGGCGGTGGCCGCCAGCATCCTCCTCACGGGAGCCGGCGTCGGCATCGCCAGCCTGCTCGCCGGCGGTGTCGGCGTGCTGGCCGTCGGCGGCATCCTGCTCGGCTCCTTCTTCCTCCAGCCCGCGGACATCGATGCACCGGCCCTCGCCGACACGAACGTGCAGGTACCGGTCACGACACCGACGCCCGAGGGGGCGTCGCTCGGTCAGACCGGCACCACACCCACCTCCACCCCCGTGACGACCGTGCCGCCGCCGCCGCGACTCGGGCGCTGGAACTCGGACCCGAACGTTCCGCTCGTCGACTTCCGCACGGACCCGGTCTCACAGTACGTTCCCGCGGCGCCTCAGCCCGCCGGCCCCGAGGTCCCCGGTCCCGGCACCGGCCCCGGCCCCGGAGGGACGCCGACGCTGACCCCTGGCCTCACCTCCTCACCCGATGTCACGGCGTACCTCGCCCCCATGATCACCGGCCGCACGACTCCCGGGAACTCCGTCGCGATCGAGTTCGCCTCGCAGCGGTACGCGGTCGATGTCGCACCGGACGGATCGTGGACCTTCGACACCCGACCTCTCGCGTTCGACGCTGCCGTGTACGACTACGCCGTGTGGGCGTTCACCCCCACCGAACAGTCGCTCGCGACGACCGGGACGATCACCGTGCAGACTCCGACAGTGCAGGGGTTCGAGCAGATCGAGGGGCCGATACCCCTCGAAGAAGCCCGGACCACCGGGATCGTCATCTCCCTCACCGGGCCGCCGAACGGGACGATCTGGGCATCCACACCCCAGACCGATGCGACCATCACTCTGGATGCGACCGGTCACGCGACCCGCCGGATCAGGATGCTCGCCGACGGCTGGTACCCCTTCGCCTTCTCCGTCATCGACGCCGATTGGTACTCCGGCCCTGGGGCCGGCGCGTGGGTCGATGTCCTTGATCCCACCCGTGGCCCGGACTGGCCGCGCGGAGGCGGGGGGATCTTCGAGGTCGTCGACCCCTGAGCAGAGCGCGATGCCGTCGTCGCCTGAACGGCACGGCTCAGGCGGTGCGAACCGCGGCGCCGCTCACCTCATGGAAGTATCGCCGTATGCGTTCTCGTGTGTGGGCGGCCCTCGCCATCGTGGTGGTGGCCGTCTCCCTCGCGGGTTGCTCTTCGCCCCTGGACGTCTCCGAGGCGGAACGCGCGGCGACGGCGACCTGCGAGGTCCTCCAACCGCTTCCCGGTGTCGCCTCTGCATCCTGCACGGTGGATGACGGCGGATTCGACGCGGGAATCTCGAGAGACACGAGCATCGAGCTCAAGGCAGGCGTGACGGCCCAGGAGGCACACCGCATCATGACCGCGTGGCTGTCGTCGAAGGACGGCGGATTCGACGAGTACGAGATCAGCGGCTCGCGGGCGACGTCGCTGTTGCTGTCGCTCACGACCAATGCGGATGCGTCGTTCTCCCTCGCCCCCGGCACTCCGCCCACCGGGGTGGCCTTCGTCGAGGAGTGGCTCACCCGGGCGCAACGGGGGATGCCGATCTCGGCATCGGCAGGCGACCGACGCACCATCCGTGTGCCGAATGCGGGGCTCTCGCCCGCCGCCCAGGCGAATCTCCTCGACGAGTTCGCGATGCAGACGCGCACGGACGGCCTTGTTCTGGCGATCGGCGACGATTCCACCGTCGAATCCCCCGCCTCCGCATCGCTGGGCGCGACGCTCCGCGCCTTCGACCCGTCCTACCTCGCGTTCGCCGCGAACGACCCCGACCACGAGCTCGCGTTCACCGTCGATGCGTTCACGGGGTCTGAGCCGCGGCTCCGGTTCCGGATCCCGACTGGGATGGCTCCGAGCATCCCGCCAGATCGGGCGCTCATAGAGACCTCGGGGTGGCCCGCGATCCGCGCCGTACTCGAGGCCGCGGCACCGAGCGAGGAGCCCTACACGGTCACCCTCACCGCCGTTCCCGGTCAGGTGATCGGCGGGTTCAGCACCTCGGGATGCACACCGGAGCTGACCGGCCCGGAGCCCCAGTTCGGCGGGGAGCTGCAGGCGCAGTGGGCGCAGATCCACGGCATCCCCCGACCGGAGACGTGCCCGCGTTAGCGCTCCCCCACCGCCGGGCCCTGACCGGCATCTCGTGGCCGACCCCGGCGGGTGGAAGACGAGAGAGGTCCCGCCGACGCCGTCAGGACGTCTGCGGGACCTCAGCGAAGGATGCCGTGATCAGGACGTCGCGGAACCCGCCCGGCGACGAGTGCGGACGAGCAGGGCGATGCCGCCCAGCACGAGCGGCACCCCGATCAGCGCCCACAGCGACGGCACCTGACCGCCGGTGATCGCCAGGGTGGCGCTCCCGGTCGGCGTCTTCCCGACGGTCGCCCCACCCGTCGTCCCGCCCGTGTCGGGCGTGTCGGGGATCACGGGGACGGCGGTCCACTGCGCGGTGAAGGTCACCGCGACCGTCACGGGGTCGGTCGGCGTCGTGCCGGGGATAGACGATGCCCAGCCCGCGAACGTGTAGCCCGCGCGCACCGGATCGGCCGGCACGACCGGCGTCTGACCGGGTGCGACGCTCTGCGACGTCGTCGCGTCACCGTTGGCCGGGTCGAACACCACGTCGACGGGCGCGGCCACCCACTGCGCCGTGAACGTCACGGGAGCGGTGACGTGGTCCGCCGGCGTCACGCCGGGCACCGACGACGCCCAGCCCGCGAACGTGTAACCGGGACGCACCGGGTCGACGGGCACGAGAGGCGTCTTGCCCCAGTCGACGATCTGCGTCGAGTCGGCGGTGGTCCCGTCGGCGTAGGCGAAGGTCACGCGGTAGTGGAAGGCGAGGACGAGGGCGCCCTGGTCGGGGACGGCGCTGTTCGCGTGCCCGGTGACGAGGACGCCGGTGGTGGGTGACGTGTAGGTCACCGGCGAGGGCTCGGTGTCGACGCTGCCGCTGCCGGCGACGGTCGGGAGCCCCGTCGCATCCTCGGCTCCGACGACCGTGACCGACCCCGTGTAGGAGTCGTTCGACACGAGGTAGCCGGCGCCTGCCGCCGAGGCGAACGTGCCGCTCTGAGCCGTGAGAGAGCCGCCCGTCATGGTCAGCGCTCCGCCGCCGACGAATCGCGACCCGCCGAAGCCGGCGGCGTACTGCCCTCCGCGCACGATCACCTCGCCTCCGCGGATCGTCAACGCGCCGGCGGTCAGATCGGTCGTGTCACTGCCGATTCCCGGAAAGTAGGGCCACGGGTCGGCGGGGTTCGCGCTGCCGACCGCCTCGAGGCGCCCGGTGCCGACGGAGTCGTCGACGGTGAGCGTCGAGGTGCTTCCGACGTGGAGACCCGGCCCCGTCAAGGGAGCCAGGGTGAGCGAGTGTCCGTTCAGGTCGAGGGTGATGCCTGCACCTGACGGGACGCCGAGGTAATCGGCTGTGCCGCTCGCGTCGATGTCGGCGCCGAGGACGATCACGTCGCCGTCAGCGGCGGCGTCGAAGGCGGCATCCAGAGTGGCCCAGTCGGTGACGGTGGTCGTCGCCGCCTGTGCGGACGTGGCCGTGAGCGTCAGCAGTCCCGTCAGAGCGAGAGCGGGTGCGAGCAGCAGAATGCCGCGTCGCCGAATAGTGCGAATCATCGTGTGTTCTCCCCAGCGTGCGATGCTCTGCCCCCAGAAGACAGAGATTGTTCCGAAGAAGAGAACGAGACGAGGCCTGGAATCTGTCGGAGATCGCGAAACCCGACCCCCACCGATACACCGTTATGCAACTGTGACGGAGGATTCGTGTAACACAATCCGCGCTGCATCGTCTCTTCTTATGAGGACGTTCTGCGCTCGCGCCCCCGAAGGCCTGCGCGCCTCTCGCTCTTCGCCCCCCATACCCTTGCCGCCTCCGTGCGCCCGCCTCCCCGGAGACCCCTGTGCCGTCGCCCCTCGACACTCTCGCGCTGCCCGCGCCCACCCCGTCCACCGAAGCCGTCGCCGAATCCAACGCGGCGCTCATCGCGGCGGCCGCCGACGGAGATCGCGCCGCCGCCGGCGAGTACTTCGCCCAGAACCTGCGGATGCTCACCGCCATGGCGCGCCGGATCGCCGGGAACGTGATGGATGCCGACGACCTCCTGTCGGAAGCCATCGTCTCCGTGCTGGCGCTCTGGGTTCGCGGCACCGGCCCGCGCACCCATCTGGCCGCCTATCTCGCGCGTGCGATGCGGAACCGCGTGACGGATGAGCTCCGCTCCCCCCGCTCGCGCACCTGGAACCTGGATTCGTCGTGGGAGCGTGCCGCCGACAACGACCCCCGCCTGACCGAGATCGATCTGGAGCGCGACGTCGCGGCGGTCCACGAGATCCTGAGTCTGCTTCCCGACGATCAGCGCATCGTCCTGACCGCCATGCACATCGAGGGGGCCAAGCCGAGAGATCTCGAAGTGCGACTCGACCGACCGGCATCCGCGATCTCGTCGCTCGCGCAGCGCGCCAAGGCGAACTTCCGCCGTCTTCTGGAGGAGCGCGAATCCGCCGTCGCGGCACGGCACGCGATCTGCGCCTGAGCGCGGGATGCCGCCTACATCCCGCGCAGTCCGAGCACCCGGCTGAAGAATCCCGGCCTGCGCTCTCCTCTGCCCGCCAGGCGATCGTCGAGCGCGGGAGTGTGGGGAGGGAACGCGTCGAGCACGTGGTCGGCATCGAGCGTGACGTGTTCGCCCTTCGACGCAGCGCGCGCCGCGGGGACCCATCCCGTGACGTGGAGATACCACCCGATGTCGAGGCCCGCCACGTGGTCGGGCAGGGTCACCTCGATCTCATGATCTCCGTCGAGCCACGCACGCCCGGGCTCCACCCGGGCGACGCGGACGACCCTGGCGGAGGTGTCGGCGCTCCACACCGTGCCCTTCCGCCAGCGCTTCACCAGCTCTGCGTCTCGGCGCTCGCGGACCTCCTGCCGCCACCAGAACGTGCACAGACCCGCCAGCAGCAGTCCGGTCGTTCCCCACAGGACGATCTGGAACAGATCAGGGCTCACGGAAGTCCTCCTCAGGGCTCACGGCACCGCGGTCTCTCGCCGAGCGGCCATCCGCACGATAGCAGGCCGCTCGGAGGCGGGCCGAGGCGGTTCGACCCGCCCGTGCCTGGAGGCGCGGGAGGGTCGAGCGCCCGTAGGCGGGAGCGAGAATCCGCGGGCGGACTCGAGCCACCGGGGCCGGAGAGCCGCAGGACACACGACCCTCCGGCTCCTCGGCCGCTGATCCCGGGGTCAGTTGTACACGTTGTCCGGTGTGAGCAGTTCGGTCAGCGGGGTCATGAGCGCGCTGACAAGGTTGGACTTCTCATCCTCGATGTCCGAGTTCACCATTACGACGAGTGTCATCTCCTTCTCGGGCAGGTAGATCGTGACGGTCTTGTAGCCCGGCAGGCTCCCGTTGTGGCCGATCCATCCGTTGATCTTGAAGATGCCGAGTCCGTATCCGGCATCCTCGGCGCCCGGCGCCATCGGCGTGACATCGAGTCGTTCCTTCTGGATCTCCGGCGAGAGGAGCTCGCCCTTGGCGAGTGCGGGCACCCAGATCTTCAGATCATCGAGCGTCGAGATCATCGCGCCCGCAGCCCACCCCCAAGACGGGTTCCAGTCGGTCGCCGTGGTGGCAGCGCCGTCGAGCGTCTGGTTCGTGTACCCCTCCGCATGCGGCGACGGGAACTCGTTGCCCGTCGGCAGGAACGTGTGGCCCATTCCCAGCGGATCGGTCACCTCGGACTTCACGACGTCCGCAAGGGGCTGACCCGTGATCTTCTCGATCGCGAGTCCGATGAGGATGGTGTTCGTGTTCACATACTCGACCTGCGAACCGGGCTCGAAGTGCAGTGGCTCGTCCTGCACCACGTCGAGAAGAGACTGAGGGGTGACCGGCTGACGCGGATCCTCGAGCAGTGACATCTGCCACTCCTCGTTCTGCGAGTAGTCGGCCAGGCCGGATCGCATACCGGCGAGGTGGCGGAGAGTGATGCGGTCGCCCTCGGGGACGCCATCGACGTACGTCGAGATCGGGTCGTCGAGTGAGGCTTCACCGGCATCGACGAGGCGCAGCAGCGCCGTGACCGTGAACGTCTTGGTGACGCTGCCGATGCGGTGATTGACATCTGTCGTGAGCGTCGTCTTCTTGTCGACGTCGGCGTATCCGGCGGCCGTGACGTAGTCGCCTTCAGGACTCCAGACGGCGACGATCGCGCCTGGCAGCTTCTGCGTCGTCACGGCATCCTCGATGATCGCGTCGAGCTTCTTGACGGTCGCCGCGTCGAAAGCGTCGGGCTGGGGTGCGTCGGCGCTGGTGGAGGGCGCCGAGGCGCCAGGGGTCGAGCATCCGACGAGGGCGACGGATGCGATAGCGATGCCGGCGATGAGCGCGGCGGCGGTGCGGGTCAAGCGGGCCTTGAGATTCACGATCTGCTTCCTGTCGTACGAAGGGTGAGCTCCCATCGTCGATCGCGACGTCACGTCCGCACATCGTGCGCGAGTACCGGTCTCGTAGTCCCACCGGACCGTCTCGGCAGCGATGGATCACACCGGCCGCGGTGCTCGGGCCGGAGGGTCAGACCGCAGTGCCCACGAGTGCGCCGAGACGAGTGATCTGCTCCTCGTTGCGCCGATAGTGCGACCACTGGCCGACCCTGGTGCAGGTGACGAGGTTCGCACGCTGCAGGGTGGCCATGAACTGCGAGGCCGTCGACTGGGAGACGTTCGCACGCGCCTGGATGTGCTTCAGGCACACCCCGACGTCTTCGGCGGGTTGATCCTGCGGAGGGAACGAACCCGGGTCCTTCAGCCAACCGAGGATCGCCAGACGCGTCGGATGCCCGAGCGCCTTGAAGGCCACGATCAGCTCGCCGCTCGCATCTCCGTCATCCATTCCCCAAGCATATTGCAGTATCGCGATTTACCGATGCATGCTAGACATAGATCGTAAAAATACGATTTAACGATGGGAGCGTCATGGACAGGGTCGCGATGGTTGTGGGTGCGCGGGGAGTGATCGGAGGGAACCTGATCTCCCACCTGGAACGCGAGGGAGGGTGGCGGGTCATCGGTCTGTCACGAAGGGGAGGTGCGGATGCCGGGGCGGTGCAGCACATCGCCGTGGACCTGCTCGACCGCGAAGACACCGTCGCGAAGCTCTCGACGCTGACCGATGTCACGCACGTGTTCTACGCCGCGTATCAGGATCGCCCGACCGGGGCCGGGCTCGTCCCGCCCAACCTCGCGATGCTGACGAACGTCGTCGACGCCATCGAACCCACAGCCCGTCGGCTCGAGCACATCAGCCTCATGCAGGGCTACAAGGTCTACGGCGCTCATCTCGGGCCCTTCGCGACCCCCGCCAAGGAAGACGACCCTCCCCACATGCCGCCGGAGTTCAACGTCGATCAGCAGCAGTTCCTCGAGCGACGACAGGAGGGCGCCTCGTGGTCGTGGTCGGCGCTGCGCCCCTCGGTCGTCGCCGGAGTGGGCCTCGGGAACCCGATGAACCTCGCGATGGTGATCGCGGTCTACGCCTCTATCAGCAAGGAGCTCGGCATCCCTCTGCGGTTCCCCGGCAAGCCCGCTGCGTGCACCAGCCTGATCGAGATGACGGATGCCGACCTTCTGGCCAAGGCGACCACGTGGGCGGCCACGAACCCCGAGAGCCGGAACCAGGCGTACAACATCACGAACGGCGACATCTACCGCTGGTCGACCATGTGGCCGAAGATCGCGGCGTTCTTCGACCTGGACACGGCGCCGCCTCTTCCGATGAGCCTCAGCGAGATCATGGCCGACAAGTCGGATCTCTGGGACTCGATGGTCGAGCGCCACGGGTTGCTTCCCACCCCGTACAGCGACGTGTCGTCCTGGCAGTTCGGCGACTTCGTCTTCGGCTGGGACTACGACGTGATCGCCGACACCTCCAAGTCACGCCGGGCCGGTTTCCACGAGTACGTCGAGACCGAGGCCATGTTCCTGCGCATCTTCCAGGACCTGCGCGATCAGCGCATCATCCCGTGAGGGGTCGGTCGCCGGCGGGTGCCGCCGCGTCGATCGCACGCCCACGCCGCCGCGGTGGGGGTCAGGGAACTGGGAGACACTGTTCCACAGGCCCTCCCCGTCCACCCCCGCATGAGAGAGCGTCGATAGTCGCATGATCAGCCAGTCCCGTCCTCGCATCCCCCGCCGAAGCCGCTGCTCGCGGAGACGATCTTCGTCACTCTGGCCGAGGAGATCATCAGCGGCGAGCTCGCGGCCGGCACCCGACTTCGCGACATGGAACTCGCCGCGCGCATGTACGTCTCGCGCGTGCCCGTGCGTGAGGCTCTGCAGCGCCTGGAGCGGATCGGGATGGTCGAGATGTCTGCGGGCCGCTTCACCAGGGTCACCGAGGTGACCGACGATCTCGTGGAGCAGTCGCTGCTGTTCGCAGGACTCCAGGCCGGTCTCGTGACCCGCATAGCCGTGGATCGGATGAGCGCCGACGACCTGCTCCTCGCCGCGGCACTGGTTGACCGTCTGCCGCCCGCCCTCCCCGATCCGATCGCGTCCTCCGGTGCCCGTGAAGAGCTCTATTCGTTCCTCTCGCTGAAGGCCGACAACCCGCTGCAGCACGCGATGATGCGCGAGACGTCATTCGCGCTCCGCAGGAACCTTCAGCGCACCAGGATCGACGCCTCGGCCGTGCCGCTGTTGCGCGCCAACTGCGCCTCGCTCAGGGAGGCGATCCTCAACCGGCGCACCGACACCGCGGAGTCGCTCGTGAGAGAGCAGCACGCGATTCTGCAGGTCAACCCGTAGGGCGGTGGGTGCCGACCGTTCGACTCGCGACATCGCCCCAGGCAACGAGACGACACCCACTCAGCCGACACGGGGACCCCCGATCTTCCGCGTCGGCGTCCCCAGCCTTCCTCGTCTGCTCGCGTATACCAATCAGACGCTTCGCCTCAGGGTGGGCCCGCGGCGATCCGGTCTTGCAGCGCTCGGATCGTCGTCCCGAGGATGCCTCGGGCCAAGAGCCCCCCGGCGACCAGGGGACCGGCCGAGTCCTCACCGACCGGTGGCAGGAGGAGCAGTGCCGCTCGAACGTCGGCGCTCATGTGCGCCACCTGCCAGTCGATCTCCGCGGCGACGCCATCGGGGCGGTCGATGCTCACCGCCTTCACCGCGTACGCGGCCGCCCCCAGCGCGTGAGCGCCCATGTGGGCAACGCCCGAGGCCTGTGCCGCTGCACGCGCGGCGGCAATCGCTCCGGGTGCCGACACCGACGCCGCCGCACGACCCGCAACGAAGCGGCGGCGGATCTCGCCCGCAGAGTCGAGGTCTCCTCGCGCGTACGCGCGCGCTCTCGCGATCGCATCGCGAGGGCGATCATCCCCCGGCGCGTCGTTCTCGAAGGAGGAGAGAACCCGCTCTGCGCAGTCCGCGGCCCACGCCGCGACCAACCGCCGATCGGTCTCGCTGAGCGATTGTGGTGAGAGCACGCTTCCATGTTCGCACCGGATGCGGCAGATGAGCTGGTGGAGCGAAGGACGGCGAGATCCTCTGACACGCCGAACGTCGCTCTCCAGAACGCTTCCACGCACGAGATCCGAAGGGACGGCTTACCGCAGTCCTTCTTCGCAGTTGCTGCCGTCGCGCGCTTCCGATCTGAGCACCGGCATGGGAGGGAACACGATGAATGTGTCCATGGCGGCCGACCACGACGCCACTGGATCCGCGCGAGGGTCATCGGGCGCGAGTTCACTCCGTGCGGAATCAGTGGGATGGGCCCTGGTCCACTCGTACATGAGTTGGCCGGTCTCTGACCAGTCCTTCTCGTTCATCTGCCGGGCGACGGATGCGGGCATGGGGATGTCGTCAGGCGTGCTGTAGTCGTACGTGCAGGAGTAGGTGCGGCCGTCGTCCGCGACGTATCGCAGGGCGATCGACACGTTGGTGGAGTACCCGGGCGGCGGCCCGAGAGTCAGTCTGAGCCAGCCCAAGAGGAGGACCACGAGCACCGCAGCACCAACCGATACGCCGATGATCCGGCGACGGCGCCGAATCGATGTGATCCGGGTCTGTTCGGTGGGCTCAGGCACGATGACCTCAATCAGTTCGTCGGAGCAACTCGCGGAAGCCGCGGTCCACGCCCCCGATATCCACCGTAACCAACCGACACTTGTCGCGGCCTGTATCCAGGCACGAGCTGCTTCGAGATAGGGCGCACCCCGTCGGGCTGCGCCTAGTTGAAGTCCCCGCCGGGCGCCATGTCGGCGAAGCGCGAGTAGTGGCCCTGGAAGGCCACGGTGATCGTCGCGGTCGGGCCGTTGCGGTGCTTGGCGACGATGAGGTCGGCCTCGCCGGGGCGCACGTCCTTGTCGTAGACGGAGTCGCGGTGCAGCAGGATCACCATGTCGGCATCCTGCTCGATCGATCCCGACTCGCGCAGGTCGCTGATGGCGGGCTTCTTGTCCTGCCGCTGCTCGGGACCACGGTTCAGTTGCGACAGGGCGATGACGGGAACCTGGAGCTCCTTGGCGATGAGCTTGAGGCTTCGGGAGAACTCCGAGACCTCCTGCTGGCGCGACTCGACGCGCTTGCCCGAGGTCATCAGCTGGAGGTAGTCGATGATCACCATGCGCAGACCCTCGCGCTGCTTGAGTCGACGGCACTTGGCCCGGATCTCGACCAGAGTCATGTTCGGGCTGTCGTCGATGTAGAGCGGCGCGTCGTTGATGCGGCCACGGGTCGCGGCGACCGTCGTCCAGTCGCGCGGGTCGAGATTTCCCTTGCGCATGTTCTGCAGCGGGATGGCCCCCTCGGCGCTGAGCAGACGCATGGCGATCTCACTCTTGCCCATCTCGAGGGAGAAGAAGACGGAGGGCAGGTTGTGGCCGATGGATGCCGAGCGCGCGAAGTCGAGCGCGAGCGTCGACTTACCCATGGCGGGTCGGGCCGCGACGACGATCATCTGGCCGCCGTGCAGACCGTTCGTGAGCTCGTCGAGCTCCCTGAACCCGGTCGGCACACCGGTCATCGATCCGTCTCGACCGCTGGCGGCCTCGATCTCCTCGAGCGCCGCGTCGACCGCGATCTGCAGCGGCACGTAGTCTTCGGCCGTCTCCGAACCCGTGATCGAGTAGATCTCGGCCTGGGCGTTGTTGACGATGTCGGTCGCATCGCCCTCTCCGGCGTAGCCGAGCTGCACGATGCGCGTGCCCGCGTCGACGAGGCGGCGGAGGATCGCACGCTCCGAGACGATGCCGGCGTAGTAGCCGGCGTTGGCCGCGGTCGGCACGATCGAGGTGAGCGTGTGCAGGTAGTCGGCGCCGCCGGCGCGGCCGAGCTCACCGGTCTTGATGAGCTCGTCGGTGACGGCGACGACGTCGGTCGGCTCGCCGTGCGAGTAGAGCGAGAGGATCGCTTCGAAGATCAGCTCGTGCTTCGGCACGTAGAAGTCGGCGCCCTTGAGCGTCTCGATCACGTCGGCGACGGCGTCTTTCGAGAGCAGCATGCCGCCCAGCGCGCTCTGCTCGGCGAGGAGGTCGTGCGGGGGCGTGCGCTCGTGTGGACGCCCTCCGCCGAGGCGCTCCTCCGAGATGTCGGCGATCGACACAGTGCTCCCTTCGATGCGACGAAACGTGCGTGCGGCTGCTCCGTCTCGACAGGCGGTGCCACGTGTGATCCGGCTCCGTGGGGCCAGGTGCACAGCAAACCAGGACCCTCTGACATCGGGTCGCTCGTCCACGCTATTCACGCCCGAAACAGGGTGCAACACAGCCTGTGGATAACTATGTGGAAAGGATGCGGAGAAACTCGGAGTGTCTGTGCAGAACGCATGTGGATAACCCGGTGGAGTACCGAGATTCCCTCTTTAGTTTTTTGCCTTGACCTGGGATTCCCAGTTTCCCCACCCTGTGGATGAGAATCGGGTTCAAGCGGGGATTGAAGGTTGTGGTCACAGAGCTTCACATGTGCAGAACCTGGGGAAAGTCAAGCCAGACCGCGGTTCGGGCGCGTCGCAGGATGCCGGGCCCCGGCAGTGCACCGGAATGCCGGTGGACACGTGGACGGAGCGGGTGTATCGTCAGCGCATCGACGCAACCGCGTCGACGGTGCGTTTGCCTTCAGAGGGGGAGGTGGAACGTGGACGCTCGGGCCACCCGACGCGGCATACCAGCCGGCGTCATCTGGGCTGGATTCGGTGTGCTCGCATGGGCCGCCCTCACGATCCTCACCGGTGGCAGCGCAGCCCACGCCGACGAGCAGGACGGGGGTCCGCTCGACGGACTCACCGGACTCGTCAGCAACACGGTGAGCACCGTGACCGCCCCGGTCGCTCCCGTCGTCACGCAGGTCGTGGCCCCCGTCGTCACCGCCGTGGTCGCCCCCGTGCAGCAGGCGGTCCCCGCGGTGGTCAGCACCGTCACGCAGACCGTCGCTCAGGTCCCGGTCGTCGGCCCCGTCGCCGCACCGGTCGTCAAGACGGTCACCGATACCGCACAGGCGGTCGTCGCCCCCGTCACCGGCGTTCTCACGGGCGCTCCGGTCTCCACGATCACGAAGCCGATCGTGGATGCCGTGACCGGCCTTCCGATCGTCGGCGACCTGGTCGACGACCTCGGCGTGCCTCGGGTCGTGGATGACGTCGCGGGCGTCGTCGACGACACGACCGGACTCGTCGGCGGGATCGTCGAGGGGACGATCCCGCCGGTCCTCGAGGCTCTCGAGCCGCAGACCCCCGTGATCCCCGGCGAACCCGGCACCCCGGGAACCCCCGGCGGCACGGACGCCGGCTCGTCCGCCCAGCCCGGTGAGTCCGCGGCAACCGTCGACGCCGCCCTCGCCACGGCGACCGGCATCGCCCCCGCGTCCGCACAGGACCGCGGAGGCCTCCGCGGCATCCCTGGCGTCCCCTCGTCGGCCGGCGCCCCCGCAGGCCCGCAGAACGGCGCCCCGTCGCCGTCGAACGACCCGGCATCCGCGCCGCCCGGCGCGCCGGTCTCCCCGTCTTCCTCCGCCGGCTCCGGCGGAGGCTCAGCGGCTGCCGCCGCTCGCATCAGCGACGACGGCATCCCCCTGCTCCGTGCTGTGGAGCAGGATTCCGGCGCACCCGACGACGCTCTGCCGGCGTCTCCGGTCGCCGACACCGACGTCTCCCCTGACTGACGCCCTGTCGAGCCGCCCTCCTCTGTGAGGACGGCAGATGACGTGCTGCGCGCGCACCCCAAATCCCGCGCGCATCCCATCTTTCGACACCCAGCTCAGTCAGGAGCTCAATCATGCGCACATTCATGAAGCGCGCCCTCTGGGGCACGCTGATCGCCGGCGGGATCACCCTGCTCGGCGCCTCGGTCGCCAATGCGGCCGAGACCGACGGAGACGACGGCATCCTCTCCGGCACCCAGGTGGTCGCGCCGATCTCGGCCCCGATCACGGTCGCGGGCAACGCGATCTCCCTCCTCGGTTCCTCCTCCACCCAGGCACCCGCCCCTGCGGCCCCTGCGCCAGCCCCCGCCCCTGCGGCGGAGACGAGCGGCGCATCCGGCGCAGCCTCAGGCAGCCAGGCAGTGGTCACCGTGAACCTCCCTGTCACCGTGCAGAACAACGCCGTCAGCGTTCTCGGCACGTCCTCGACCAGCACCCCGGCCGCAGTTCCCCAGACAGGGGCTCCCCAGGCCCCGCCGACGGCCGGGGTGCCGTCCGTCCAGACCAGTGGCGACGACGGCGTGCTCTCGGGCACGCAGGCGCTGCTCCAGGTCAACGCCCCGATCACTGTGTCGGGCAACGCCATCTCGGTGCTCGGCACCAGCGGCGTCACGGGTCCCTCCGCCGCAGCACCGGCGCCGGCCCCCGCAGCACCGGCCACGGCATCCACCGACGGCTCCGACGGGCTCGGCAGCGGCACACAGGCAGTGGCACCCGTCACCGCTCCCGTGTCGGTGCTCGGCAACGCGGTGTCCGTGCTCGGCACGAGCTCGGTCACGGGCGCACCGGCGTCCGCGCCGGCGGCATCCGCACCGGCCGTCGCTGCCGGCACCTCCGGCAGCGAGTCGATCCTGGGCGGCAGCCAGGTCGTCGCCCCGGTGACCGCACCGGTGTCGGTGCTCGGCAACGCCATCTCGGCCCTCGGCACCAGCCGAGTCACCGGGACACCCGGCGCTCCCGCACCCGCCACCTCACCGGTCCTCGGCGGGGTTCTGACCACCGGAGCGGGCTCGATCCTCGGCGGGACACAGCTCGCGCTGCCGATCAGTCTCCCGATCACGATCGGCGGCAACGCCATCGCCGTGATCGGCGAGAGCACGGTGACCACCCCGGGAACGAACCCGGGAACGAACCCCGGCACCAACCCGGGGACGAACCCCGGCACCAACCCGGGGACGAACCCGGGCACCACCCCCGGCACCAACCCGGTCACGAGTCCCGCGACGAGCGGGCACGGAGCCGCCGCGACCGCGACGGGCGCTGACGCGCTCGCCACCACCGGAGGGTCCCCGGCGCTCGGGCTCGCCGCGGTCGCCGCTCTCCTGCTCCTCCTCGGCGCTGGACTCTCACGCCGTCGTCTCGCGACGGCGTGACCATACCCCCGGCGGAGCGGTCATCCTCGGGGGAGGAGATGCCGCTCGCGTCGGGAGCGTGGGTGCGCCGATGAGAGACTTCGGGATAGGAGCCCCTCACTCGCCCGCAGCCTGCGGCGCCCCACGCGATACAGCGGATGCCCCGTGGCCCTCACCACGGGGCATCCGCCATGCCCTCAGGACGGATGCCGACGGCATCCGCCACCCGCCGTCGTGCGGCTTCCCCGGTACGCAGAACGCCCCCTGTCCCGGAGGACAGGGGGCGTCCGACAGACGTCGCGCCTTACTTGGCGGCGACGACCTGCAGCGTGATGACAGCGGTCACGTCGTCGTGCAGACGAACCGTGGCCTCGTGCTCACCGGTCGACTTGATGGTCGACGTGATGTGCACCTTGCGCTTGTCGATCGAACCGAGACCGGCAGCCGCGACAGCGTCGGCGACATCGGCGGTCTTGACCGAACCGAAGAGGCGACCCTCGGCGCCCGCCTTGACGGCGAGACGGACCTTGGTGCCCTCGAGGGAGTTCTTCAGGGCCACGGCCTCGTCGCGGTCGTGGATCGCGCGAGCCTGACGAGCAGCCTGGATCGAAGCGACCTGCTTTTCGCCACCGCGGGTCCACGCCGTAGCGAAGCCCTGGGGGATGAGGTAGTTGCGGGCGTACCCGTTCTTGACCTCGACCACGTCACCGGCGCTTCCGAGCCCGGCGACCTCGTTCGTGAGAATCAGCTTTGCCATATCCGTACCCCTTAGCGGCCAGCGCCGGCGTAGGGCAGGAGAGCCATCTCGCGAGCGTTCTTGATCGCGCGAGCGATCAGACGCTGCTCCTGCACGGAGACACCGGTGATACGACGGGCGCGGATCTTTCCACGCTCCGAGATGAACTTGCGAAGCGTGGCGACGTCCTTGTAGTCAATGACGCCGACCCGGATCGACTTCGCGGGAGCGGTGGGCTTGCCACCCTTCCGCGGCTTGCGGCGGTCGCCGCTCGACTTTCCAGCCATAGTTTTTCCTTAGTTATGAGACGGATGCCGAAGCATCCGGAGATCCTTGATCAGAACGGGGTGTCGTCGCCGAAGCTGCCCGGGGTGCTCCACGCATCTGCGCTGGTCGACGAGCCGGGCGTGGACCACGGCTCCTCCGACACCTGCTGCGCGGGGCGGGACTGCCCGCCACCCTGACCGCCACCCTGGCCGCCGCCGTTCGACGCCGCACGGGTGACCTGAGCAGTCGCGTAACGGAGCGAGGGGCCGATCTCGTCGACCTCCAGCTCGATCGCGGTGCGCTGGTTGCCCTCGCGGTCCTGGTAGGAGCGCTGACGCAGACGGCCGGTCGCGATGACCCGCATGCCCTTGGTCAGAGAACCCGCCACGTGCTCGGCGAACTCACGCCACACGGACGCGCGGAGGAACAGCGCTTCGCCGTCCTTCCACTCGTTCGCGGCGCGGTCGAAGTTCCGAGGCGTCGATGCGATGGTGAAGTTCGCCACCGGCAGTCCGTTCTGCGTGTACCGCAGCTCGGGGTCGGCCGTGAGGTTGCCCACCACGGTGATGACTGTTTCGCCGGCCATGAGACTTAGGCCTTCGCAGCCTTGGCCGCCTTGCGAGCAGCCTTCTCCTCGGTGAGCTTCGCCTCGGAAGCGACCATCGCCTGAGCTTCCTCGGCACGCAGCACCTTGGTGCGCATGATCGACTCGTTCAGCTTGAGCTGACGGTCGAGCTCCTGCGTGGCCTCGCTGGTAGCGGTGAAGTTGACGACGGCGTAGATGCCTTCGTTCTTCTTCTGGATCTCGTAAGCGAGACGGCGCTTGCCCCAGATGTCGACCTTTTCAATCGAGCCACCATCGTTGGTGATGACCTTCAGGAACTTGTCGAGCGTCGGGGCGACCGTGCGCTCATCGATCTCGGGGGTCAGAATGACCATGAGTTCGTACTGGTGCGTCACTTACCCACCTCCTTCGGACTAGAACGGCTTCCGGGACTTTCCCGGAAGCAGGAGGGTGTGTAGCACGTCGACCGCCCGTGCATCCGAATGGATGCCTGAGGGCAGACAACCTGCACAGTCTACCTGATGCGGCTCGGAGTCGCGTCCACAGCCCTTCCGGGCGACTTGGCATGCTGGATGCGTGCCGGTGAACGCCACCGGCCGCGACCAGAGGGGGGACGCCATGCGCGTCAACAAGTGGGGGGTCGGCGTGGTTCTCGCCGCCGCCGTCATGCTCACCGGATGCTCCGCAGGGGCCACGGACAAGCCCGCCGACGCGAAGCCGTCTGCGAGCGCCTCGCAGGAGGCGGAGGCGCCGACGACCGGCTGCCCCGAGCTCACGGAGGGCGCGAAGATCGACGGCGCCGCGCTCGGCGGCTGCATCGCCGACGCCACCTCGTCCATCGCGGGATACGCCGCCACTTCGACGGTCATGGGCATGGAGACCACCGGCAGATACAACCCCTCGGAGAAGGCCCTCGAGTCGACCACGCCGATGGGCTCGGTCATCGTGATCGGCTCCGACGCCTGGGTGAAGTCGGCGACCGGCGCCTGGCAGGTCGCGGACTCCACGTCCAGCGACCCGATCATCGCCGGACTCAGCATGGGCGCGACGGCCGCCGCCGCATCGAGCCCCACCGCCATCGCCACGCTCCTCGCGGGCGACTTCACGGTCACGGGCACGGGCGAGCGCCTGGGCCAGAAGGTGTTCCTCCTCTCCGGGACGATCGAGACGCAGGGCGTCGCCTCGTCGATCGTGCTGGAGCTCACGAAGGACTTCGCCCCGCTGGCGACCACCGGCACCGCCGACGTCAGCGGCCAGTCGATCGAGTCGGTCACCGTCGTCACCGAGTGGGACGTGAAGCAGGACATCGTCGCGCCGCTCTGAGCGGATGCCGACAGCGAAGGGCCAGGGCGCACGCTCCGGCCCTTCGTGCGTCTCGGGCCGGTGTGTCCCGAGACGCACGGGCCGGTGCGGCGGCGTCTCGAGCCGCGTGCGGCGGCCCCATCGGTTCACAACTCCTCAAGAACAGAGCCGTCCGGGCCGATCCGGGCCCGAGCGAGCCGGAAACGCGCAATTCTTGAGGAGTTGTGAACGCCGCGCCGGGCGCATCAGGCGCGGGTCGCTAGCAGTTCCGTGATCTCGTCGAGGCGGGGAGCGGATGCCGCGGCCCCGGGCCGCTGCACGCACAGGGCCGCCGCGGCCGAGGCGAACGGCACAGCCGCTGTGAGGGCGTCTCCTGCCGCGAGGCGGGAGGCGAGCGCCCCGCAGAACGTGTCGCCCGCGGCGGTCGTGTCGACGGCGGTGACCGGGAATGCGGGGATCCGCGTCTCCTCGCCCGCGGAGAGAACGAGCGCGCCAGCCGCTCCGAGTGTCACGACGACGGTCCCGACCCGTGCGGCGAGGAAGCGTGCGGCATCGGCGACCGCGTCATCAGTCACCCCTACTACCGGCGCCCCCGCGTCATCAGCCGCCCCCTCGACTGGTGCCCCCGCGTCATCCGCGACCCCCTCGACCGAGGCCCCCGCGTCATCAGTCACCCCTACGACCGGTGCCCCCGCGGCATCCGCGGCCCCGCCGACCGGCGCGCCCGCGAGATCGAGGCACTCGTGCTGGTTCACGATCAGCACATCCACGAGCGCCAGCTGATCTTCTGAGAGTGGCCTGCTGGGCGCGGCGTTGAGAACGGTCGTCGCCCCGCGCTCCTTCGCCGAGCGGAACGCCGACAGCACAGCGTCGAGCGGCACCTCCAGCTGCGCGAGGACGAGGTCGCCCGAGCGCGCCGACGCGAGAGCGGATGCCGCCTCCGCGGTGATCGCAGCGCCGTCGCCGTTGGCCCCGGCGACGACCACGATCGCGTTCTCGCCGTCGTCGGCGACCATGACGAACGCCGTGCCCGTCGGCCGGTCGGATGTGCCGAGCCCCACGCGCACCCCCTCGTCGATGAGCACTCCGCGGAGTCGCTCACCGGCCTCGTCGTCGCCCACGGCTCCGACGAACGTGGTCGCGGCTCCAGAACGGGCGGCGGCGACCGCCTGGTTCAGCCCCTTGCCACCGGGGCCGCTCGCCGCCCCGGTGGCGAGGATCGTCTCGCCCGGGGCGGGGATCCGCGGCATCGACACCGAGGTGTCGTGGTTGGCGCTGCCGAGCACGATCACTCCCACGTCGACGCCCCCGATCCTCCCGAGCACAGGGTCATCGCGCGATGGCCTCCGCGACGGTGAGCCCCGCCAGGTCGGGGATCCCCAGACCCGTGAGCCGGATGCCGTCGGCATCGAGCCCCGCGGGGATCCACTCCTCGCCGAACAGCACGGCCGCCGCCGCTCCCGTCAGTGCTGGCAGCGATGCGGCGTTGCGCGGCTGTGCGAGCGCGCCGAGCAGGAGGTCGTCGGCGTCGGTCGCGGTCGCGACGTGGGCGAGCAGGAAGCCGAAGGTCTCCGGTGCCGCGATCGGGTAGCTGTAGACCCAGTCGCCGACCTCGGTGCTCAGGCGTCGCGCCCGATCGAGGGGACCGTTCGCCTCCCCCGCGATGCGCAGCGACGTCTCGGCCATGCGCCGGCTCCAGGTGTCCGCGGGCAGCTCGTCGACCGCGAGGGCGACGGCATCCGCTGCCGAGGCCCCGTCGAGCAGCGACTCGAACAGGACGGCGGATGCGCGGGCGCACCAGACGCCGTCGAGCGAGTGCGTGATGGCGGCATCCGCCTCCGCCGCGTCGACCGCACCGTTCCCGCGGTGCACGGCGACCGCAGCGAGCGCGCGCACGGTGGCGATGTCGTCGAAGTAGTGCGCGTTGTCGTGCCCGGACTGCGGGGGAACGGCTCCGTGGCGGAGGTTCTGCAGCGCGAGCTTCGTGCCGATGCGGGCGCGGAACCCTGAGGCGGGGTCCTCCTCGATCTCGGCGAGATGCCGCCACTCGGTGAGGCCGAGACCCCTGGCGTGCTGACGGGCGGAGAACGCGAACCACTCGACGTTCTCACCCGCGCCGGGGTGCAGCGTGGTCGGAGGGGCGGCGTGGGTGAAGGGGCGGGGCACGGTGGTGGTGCGGTCCTCGTCGCCCAGCTTCGCCAGGATCCGCACGCGGTTCACGCGCTTGGGGGGAAGGGCGTAGACGCGGAAGTCCGCGTTCATGGAGGACGCCGACTCCCCGGCGACGATGCCCCGGGTGAACAGGTCGATCAGGGGGGTGGTCATGCGCGCGCCTCCTCGACGATGCGGGTCAGGGTGTCGGCGGCATCCAGCGGATGGATCCCCGCCATCGAGCGGATGCACGAACCGGCGACAGGACGGAGCCCCGCCACCCACTCGTCGGGCAGATCGCCGATCCCGGAGATCGCCCCGCCGATGCAGCCGGCGATGGCCGCGGTCGTGTCGGCATCGCGGCCCATGTTGACCGCGAAGAGGATGCTGTCGGCTGCGCGCCCCCTGGCGTGCAGGACCGACGCCATCGCCAGGCCGACGGCCTCCGGGGCGAGGTCGGCCCAGAAGTAGTCGACCACGGCGAGGCGGTCGTGGAGCGCGAGGGCCAGCGCGTCGTCGTCGAGACCGGAGTTCACGAGGTCACGCGCGTCGCGGAGGTTGCGGGCCGTCCAGCTGTCGGCGGGGATCGCGGCGAGGCCGGCCTCGTAGCAGGCGGCCGCGTCGGCCCCCGTGAGCGCGGTGGTCACGGCGACGGCGACGACCACTCCCGCCCAGATGCCCTCGGTGGTGTGGCTCACGGCGCCGTCCGCTTCGGCGAGGCGCTGCGCGAGCGCGGCATCCCCGTCGGCGACGATGCCGAGCGGGCTGACCCGCATCGCGAGGCCGTCGCTCCAGCCGTGCATGGTGTCGCCGCTGAGCGGAGGCCGGATGCCGCGGCGCAGGTTGTCGATCGCCGCCATCTCGCTGAACCCGCCGCCCTTGAAGTCGTCGGCCTGCGGGAGCACGTCGTCGATCCAGGTCTGCGCGAAGTCGTCGGCGGTCGCCGTGACGCCCACGCGCTGGATGGTCTTGGCGGTGAGGAGGGCGTACTCGGTGTCGTCGCTGCCGGCGGGCTCCGGGTCGAGGTAGCCGGTCACACGTCCGTGGGCGGCCTGGATCTCCGCGGCGGAGAAGCCTTCGACCGGTCGCCCGATCGCATCGCCGATGGCGAGCCCGGCGAGCGAACCGCGCGCGCGGTCCTGCAGGGTGGGCGTGGGAGGGGTCATGACTGTCCTTGTCTCTTCGGGAATGCTCAGCGCGCGGGGATCAGCGCTGCGGTGCGTCGGGCGAGGTCGTCGATCGCGACCCCGTCGAGCCCGGGGAGGCTCGTCGCGATGCGGTTGCGGAGGGGATCGATGAGGCGGCCGGGAAGGCGGGCGGATCCGGCGAGACCGCCGAGGACCGATCCGACGGTGGCCCCCGCCGAGTCGGTGTCCCACCCGGTGACGACCGCGAGCGGCACGCCCCGGGCGATGTCGCCGCCGCTGCGCGCGAGGGCGAAGGCGATCGTGGCGGCGTTGTTGATCGTGTGCACCCAGTGCAGGTGTCCGTAGGCGGCGTGCAGGACGTCGATCGCGGCGGCGTCGTCGAGCTCCGACCGCCCGAGGTCGGCCCCGTGCGCGATGGCCCCGGCGAGCTCGGAGCCTGCGGGCACGACGGTCGCGGCCAGGTCGAGCACCTCGTCGACCGAGGAGGCGACGAGGGATGCCGACGTGAGCGCCGCCGCCCACATCGCCCCCCACAGACCGTTGCGCGTGTGGCTGAGCCGGGCGTCGGTCCAGGCCATGCGCGCCGCCTCGGCGAGGTCGCCCGGGTTGATCCAGCCGTACACGTCGGTGCGGATGAGCGCGCCGATCCATTCGCGGAACGGGTTGCGCACGCGCGCGGCCTCGTCGGGGCGGTAGCCGTCGAGCAGGTTGCGGTACGCGATGCGCTCGGCGGTGAAGGTGCGTCCGGCGGGGAGGTCGGCCAGCCACGCCTGCGCGGTGTCGTCCGTCGTGAACCCCCGGCCGGCGGTCTCCAGAACCCGGAGGTTGAGGAGCGGGTAGTTGAGATCGTCGTCCTCCGGCATCCCGTCGATGTTCTCGACCAGGGAGTTGACGGCGGAGCGGCGGTTCCACGGCCAGCGGACCGCGACCTCGTCCGGCAGGCCCTGTGCGGTGAAGTAGTCGACGAGGGGCCACCGTCCGGTGGAGCGCAGGATCTCCTCGATGCCTTGGCGCGGGATCTTCTCGACGGGCTTGCCCCACAGGCACCCCGCCGATCTGCCCGCCCACGCGCCGTGGATCCTGTCGAGCAGCACGGCGGCGCCGGGCGCCGGGATGGGCGCGGGGACGCCGTCGAGCTGCGCGCGCAGCTCCGGCCAGGCGCTCGGCTCCGGCGCCGCGAGGGCGTCGAGCTCCACGAGCAGCGCGCGGGCGAGCGCGCGCAGCTCATCGGATGCCGCGTCGGGGGTCGCTCCTCCCCTGACCGGGTCGAGCGCGCCGCCCGCCGCGTGCCAGCGCTCGGCGATCGCGTCGACCGCCGAGCCCTCGGCGCGCGCCTGCACCAGCTCATGCGGCACGAGGTCTTCGGGCTGGGCCCAGGTCAGGCGCATCATGCCGCCCGCAGCGCCGCGACACGCAGGACGTCGGCCTCGGCGCGGGCGACGTCCCTCTCCATGATCTCCACGGCGACGTCCGACAGAAGCGTCGCGTACTCGTCGAAGTCGACCCGGCTGGCCGTCGCGATCGTGTCGAGCATGTCGGCCGGGATGACGGCGTTCCCTCCGATGCCGGCTGCGACGCTCCCCGCCATCGAGGCGATCGAGTCGGAGTCGCGACCGTAGTTGACCGCCCCGAGCACCGTGGGGAGGAAGTCCCCGTCGTAGGCGACGAGGAAGCCCAGGGCGACGGGAAGCTCCTCGATCGACTTCGTGCGGGAGGGCACTCTGGCGTCCATGAGCGGTTCGCGGTACGCGTCGCCCACCGTGTCGAAGGGGCGGACCGCGTCGCGGAGCGCGGCGCCGATCTCGTCATCCGTGGCGTCGGCGGAGAGAGAGCGCGCAGCATCCACCACGGCGCGGATCGCCGCTGCCGTGCCGTCGTGCGCCACGTCGAGTGCGGCGTCGATCACCGAGTCGACGGTCGCTCCCACCGCGACGGATGCCGCGACCGCCGCCGCGAAGACCCCCGCGGCCTCGCGGCCGTAGCTGGACTGATGGGCGCCGGCGATGTCGATCGCCTCGGCGTACGCGGCCCGCGGGTTGCCGGCGTTGACGACGCCGACCGGGGCCATGTACATCGCGGCCCCGCAGTTGACGACGTTGCCGACGCCGGCCTCGCGCGGATCCACATGGCCGTACTGCAGCCGGGTGACGAGCCACTTCTCGGCGAGGAAGATGCGCTGCAGCAGGATCGACTCCCGCTCCAGCTCGGGGATCCAGCGGATCTCGGTCTGCAGCAGCGGCACCAGCAGCTCCGCCACGGCGAACGCGTCGATGTGGTCGCGGCGCTCCGCGTACACGCGGATCAGCGCCTGCGTCATGAGGGTGTCGTCCGTGATGTGCCCGTCGCCCTTGTGGTACGGGCTCACCGGCCGGGCGGTCTGCCAGTCAAGGTGGTACGGCGGGACGATCCCGTCGATCCGCCCTCCGTAGCGCTCCTTGATCTTCTCGGGGCTGAAGCCCTCGGCTGCTCCTCCCAGCGCGTCTCCGATCGCCGACCCTGCGAGAACCGCCGCCGTGCGTTCCTGAATCCAGCTCATGCCATTCCTCTCATAGGAGCGGGGCGGATGCCCGGCATCCGCCCCGCTCGTCGTCAACCGTTGACCTGTGCCCAGCCGGCGTCGAGCTCGGACGCCAGGCCCTTGTCGTCGATCTCGCCGCCGAGGAACTTCTGGAACGCGGGGGTCGCGACCGTGTCCTTCCAGCGGACGAAGCCGTTCGCCTGCAGGAACACCGGCCCCTGCAGACCCTCCGCCGACTTCACGATCTCGGGCCAGCCGTTCTGATCGGCCGTCTGCGTCGCGAGCGCCTCGCGCGCCGACACCGTGGTCGGGATGAGTCCGTCGGCGACGTTCATCTTCACGAGGTTGTCGGTCTCCATGAAGTAGTCGAGGAACTTCGCTGCCTGCTTCTGGTGCGGCGAGTCGATGTTGATCGAGAGCGTCTGCGGGTTGGCCGCCTGGACGGCCCCCTCGGACCCGGCGAGCGGGGGCAGGACGATCCAGTCCATGTCGGCCGGAGCGTCCGTGGCGATGTTGGCGACCTGGTACGACCCCTGCACGGTCATCGCCGCCTTGCCGGCGTAGAACGTGGCGAGCACGTCGGAGCCCGACTGGGTGACGCCGATCGGGTCGACGGAGCCGGCCTCGATCATGTCGCGCACACGGTTCGGGACCTCGAGGTCGGCGTCCTTGACGGCGACCTTCATGTCCTCCCCCTTGCCGGTGAAGTACTCCGAGCCGAAGCCCATGCCGAGGCTCATGAACGCGGCCGTCGGGCTCTTCAGCCCCCACGTGATGCCGTGCACGTCGCCCGACGTGGTCGCAGCGGCGATGTCGGCCAGCTCGTCCCACGACATCGAGTCGCCGGTCGGGATCTCCACGCCCGCCGCTTCGAGCAACTTCTTGTTGGCGAACACGACGTAGGTCTGCAGCTCCGTGGGGGCGCCGATGATCTGGTCGTCGACCGTGACCGACTCCAGCACGCCGGGGTCGATGTCGTCGATGGTCTTCTTGCTCAGCAGATCGCTCAGGTCGGCGACGTAGCCGTCTCGGGCGAAGGGCACGATGCCGAGGACCTCGTAGTGGATGATGTCGGGGGCGACGCCGCCGGCGAACTGCGTGGTCAGCTTGTCGTCGAGGCTGTCGGTCGGGGCCTGCACGATCTCGACCTGGATGTCGGGGTTGTCCTCGTTCCAGGCGTCGACGATCTCCTTCGTCGCCTGGATCGCGGCGGGCTGGTCGGAGAACGACTGGAACGTGATCGAGACCGGCTTGCCGTCGCCGGAGTCGTCGGGCGTCTCCCCTCCGCCCTGGGAGCACGACGCCAGGGTCAGGGCCGTGACGGCCGCTGCGGCGAGCGCGATGGATGCGCGATGAAGCTTCTTCACTTCATACCTCTTTCTCTGTGTGTTCGGGAACTGCGTGGAGACTGCGGGTTCTAGCCCTTGACCGCGCCGGACAGCAGACCGGTGGCCAGGCGCTTCTGGAGCAGGGTGAAGAACACGATGCTGGGGATGCTGGAGAGCAGGGCGCCGGCGGCGAGGGGCCCGACCGCGACCTTGCCCTCACCGCCGACGAACGTGGACAGGGCGATCGGCAGCGTGTAGTTCTCGGGCGACTGCAGGAGCACCAGCGCGAAGAAGAACTCGTTGTACGCCGACACGAAGCTGAACATCGCCGTCGCGACGAGCCCCGGCATGAGCAGCGGGAAGACGACCCGCTGGAGGGTGCGGAACTTGTTGGCGCCGTCGATCGCGGCGGCCTCCTCGACGTCGTAGGGGATCGCTGCCACGTAGCCCTGCAGCATCCACAGCGAGAAGGGCAGCGTGTAGACGGAGTACACCGCGACGAGACCGAGCAGCGAGTCGACCAGGCCGACCGACCGCAGGATGAAGAACAGCGGGATGACGATGAGGATGACCGGGAAGATCTGGCTCACCAGGATGTACCCGACGCCGATCGAGCGGAGCTTGCCCTGGTACCTGGCCATCACGTAGGCGCCGGGGATCGAGAGCAGGGTCACGATGATCGTCGTCGCGACCGCCACCAGGAGGCTGTTGCCCGCCGCACGGACGAGCCCCTGACGTTCGAGCGCCACCATGAAGTTGTCGATCGTCGGCTGCAGCGGGAACAGGTTCACGGCGAGGGAGTTGATCTCCGCCGAGGACTTGAACGCGGTCGAGATCAGCCACAGCAGCGGAAAGCCGAGGAAGACGAGGAATCCGGCGAGCGCGAGGTACTGCAGGATGCGCGCGATCGGCTTCTTCGCGCGCCGGTCGGCCCGACGCCGCTGCGTCTTCGTCGCGTTCTGGGTGACCATGCTCCTGGTCGCGGTCGTGTCGCTCATCGTGCGCTCCTCTCAGGACGGAACTGGCGCCACAGGGCGATCACCAGGATCACGATGAGGAAGAGGACGATCACGTCGCCCATCGCGGCGGCCCCACCGGTGTTGCGGGTCTTGAACGCCTCGAGGTAGGTGAACAGCATCGGCAGCATGGTTCGGCCGCCGGGGCCGCCCTCGGTCATCACGTAGACGATGCCGAAGGAGTTGAAGTTCCAGATGAAGCTCAGGCTGGCGATCGAGAAGATCACGGGGCGCAGAGCGGGGAGCGTGACGTTGACGAACCGCCGCCAGGTGCCGGCGCCATCCACCGCCGCGGCCTCGAGCAGCTCGCTCGGCACCTGCTGCAGACCGGCGAGCAGCACGACCGTGTTCTGCGGCATCCCGACCCAGACCCCCACGAGGATCACGGCGGGGAGGGCGAGTCCGAAGTCGCCGAGCCAGTTGATGTTCGCGGGTCCTCCGAGCGACTCGATGAGCCAGTTCAGCGGACCGTTGGTCGGCGAGTAGATCATCTGCCACATCACCGCGACCACCACGGGCGGCATGGCCCACGGGATCAGCGCCAGCACGCGGGTGATGCCGCGGAAACGCAGGTCGGTGTTCAGCAGCAGCGCGAGGCACAGCCCGCCGATCAGCTGCAGCGCGGTCACCGTCACGGCCCAGATCATGCCGATGCCGAACGACTGCCAGAACTGCGTGTCGGACCCGAGCTTGATGAAGTTCTCGAAGCCGATGAACTGCGTCTCGTGGTTGCGGGCGAGTCGCGAGTCGGTGAAGGCCGTCGCGACGCCGATGACGAGCGGGACGACGCTGAGGGCGAGGATCGGGATCAGCGTGGGGATGACCAGGCCGATCGCCTCGTTGCGCCGCGAGCGGGCCAGTCCGCCTGTGCGCGGAGCGGGCGAGGCGGCGGGCCGGCGGATGCCGGAGTCGACGCTCATGCTGCTTCTCCGATCGTCGACGCCCTGATGACGAGGGTCGCCTCGACGGTCTCCCGCCGCGGCGGGCGGGACGGATCGGCGAACCTCTCGCTGAGCATCCGCGCCGCGATCCTCCCTCGATGCTCGGACTGCAGCGACACGGAGGTGAGCGGCGGGCTGTAGAGGGCGGCGAGCTCGGTGTCGTCGATGCCGGTGACGGCGAGATCCTCGGGGACGCGCAGCCCGCGGCGCCGGGCGGCGCTGATGGCGCCGATCGCGATGAGGTCGTTCGCGCACACGATCGCGTCGACGGGGATGCCGTCGTCGAGCGTCGCCGCGAGCAGCCGCTCAGCCGCCTCGACGCCCGCCCCCACCGTGAAGTCGGCGGCGGTGATCTGCAGCGCGTCGGCGCGGTGGAGCGCGTGCCGCTCGACGGCGGCGGTGAAGCCCGCGCGACGGGCCGCACCGGGGTTCGTGTTGCCCGGCCCGTTGATGACGGCGATGTGCGTGCGGCCGATCTCGACGAGGTGGTCGACGACCATGCCGACGGCGACCGAGGAGTCGACGAAGACGTTGTCGATGCCGAGGTCGGAGTGCAGGGTGCCGATCACGACGACCGGCACGACCGTGTCGGCGATCGCCTGGCGCAGCGCCGGGGTCACGCGCAGCGGCGAGATGATGAGTCCGTCGCCCGCTCCCATGCTCAGCATCCGGACGAGCTCGACGGTCTGATCAGGGCGCCGGCCGGTGGACGAGACGCTGATGCGGGTGGTCTCCCCCAGCTCGGCCTCGATCGCGCGCAGCATCTGCACGTAGTTCGGGTTGCCGATGTCGTCGACCGCGAACACGACCTGGCGGTGACCGCCGAGGCGCAGCGATCGCGCGGTGGCGTCGGGCAGGTAGCCGATGCGCTTCGCCGCCGTGCGGACCTTGCGGACCATCTCGGGGCTCGCCGAGCGGCCGGTGAGAGCGCGAGACGCCGAGGCCAGCGAGACGCCGGCCGCGGCCGCGACCTCGTGCAGAGTCGGCTTCGTCCCCATGATGCTCCTCTTCGAGTGGAAACGTTTCCAGCATCCGAATGTGGAAACGTTTCCAAATCGGCGCTGGTCGGGCTCCAGGGAATCTAGGGGTGTCGGATGCCGGTGTCAAGGGGGGTTCCCGGGCACAGCTTCGGATCCGGGGTCCTCCCTCCCGGGCACAACTTCGGAGCGAAGACTCCGACACCCCGACGATGGATGCCGTGAGCCCGCGTGTCGCGTCCCCACTCCGAAGCTGTGCCCACGCACCCCGGAGCCCCACTCCGAAGCTGTGCCCGACGGGGCGGGATCGAGAACGATGTGCCGAATCAGCCCACGAGGCTGCGGATGCATTCGGCGCGTGCTCGCATGGCGGGGTCGACCATCTCCCCCGAGGCCAGGGTTGCGACGCCCCCCGCGGCGAGCGCGGCGAGAACCTCCTCGGCCCAAGCGACCTCCGCGGGCGTCGGGGAGAACACCGCCGCGATCACCGGGAGCTGCGACGGGTGCACCGCCATCCGACCGAAGAGACCGAGATCCGCCGCGCGGCGGGTGTCGGCGTCGAGACCTTCCAGGTCGCGGATCGCCGGGAAGACGGATGCCATGGGAGCCGGGAGGCCGGCGGCCCGCGCCGCGAACAGCACCGTGAGGCGCGCGTGCTCGAGCATCCGCTCCCCTCCCCCGACATCGCTGCGCAGGTCGCTCTCGCCGAGCGCCAGGGCGGACACGACGGGATGCTGCGCGATCTCCGTCGCGTTCACCACCCCGCGCGCGGATTCGAGCAACGCGATCAGCGGCCGCCCGGGCGCGACCGACGCCACCCGATCGACATCGGCAGCGCTCTCGACCTTCGGGAGTCGGATGCCGATCCACTCGGGAAGTGCGGACACGGCGCGGAGATCGTCTTCATCCCCGGCGTTCACGCGCACCTGCACCGCGACCGACGTCGCATCCGCGGCGCGGTTCGCCGCGGAGCCCGCGGCGTGGCGACCCCCGCGAAGCCACTCCACGACCGCGTCCCGAGCCAGAGCCTTGCGATCCGGCGCGACAGCGTCTTCGAGGTCGAAGACGACGAGGTCGGCTCCACTGGACTCCGCCGAGCCGAAGCGGTCGGGGCGATCCCCCGGCACGTAAAGACCCGTCCGGTAGAGGTCCATCACACCGCACCCGCCTCGCGCAGCGCCGTGATGTCGGCATCCGAGAACCCGGCCTCACCCAGCACCTCGTCGGTGTCGGCGCCGTGCGGGCGCCCTGCCCACCGGATCGACCCCGGGGTGCGCGACATCCGGAACAGCACGTTCTGCATCGCGATGTCGCCGAGCTCCTCGTCCGGCACTCTCACGACCGTCCCCAGCGCCCGGTACTGCGGGTCGTCGACGACTCCCCTGACGTCGTAGACCGGGGCGACGGCGGCCGATGCCGCCTCGAAGGCCGCGACCACCTCGGCGGCGTCGTGCGCGCCGATCCACGACTGCACCGCGTCGTCGAGCTCGTCGGCATGCCGTGCGCGCTCGTGCCCTGAGGCGAACCAGTCCTCGTCGATGAGCTCCGCGCGCCCGACGATCCGCATCACCCTCTCCGCGATCGACTGCGAGCTGGTCGAGACCGCGAGCCAGACGTCGTCGCGCGAGCGGTACACGTTGCGGGGCGCGTTGTTCACCGATCGGTTGCCCGTGCGGGGCTGCACGAGGCCGAGCTGGTCCCACGCCGTGATCTGCCCGCCGAGCAGCATCAGGATCGGCTCGATGATCGCCATGTCGACGACCTGCCCCCGCCCGTCGCGCTCGGCGCCGCGAAGCGCGGCCATGACCGCGTACGACGTCGCCAGCGCCGCGATGCCGTCGGCGAGGCCGAACGGCGGAAGCGTGGGAGGTCCGTCCGGATCTCCGGTGAGGGCGGCGAACCCGCTCATCGCCTCGGCCAGACTCCCGAACCCCGGCCGCGAGGAGTACGGGCCGAACTGGCCGAAGGCCGTGACCCTCGCCAGGACCAGGCGCGGGTTCGCCTCGTGCAGACGCTCGGGCGAGAGCCCCCAGCGCTCCAGCGTCCCCGGCCGGAAGTTCTCGATCATCACGTCGGCGTCGGCGACGAGGCGCAGGAGCACGTCGGCTCCGGCATCCGTGCTCAGGTCGATCGTGACCGTGCGCTTGTTGCGCCCGAGCGTCTTCCACCAGAGGTTGACGCCGTCCTTCTGCGGCCCGTGGCCGCGTGCGGCGTCGGGCCTCGTCGGATGCTCGACCTTGATCACGTCGGCGCCGAAGTCACCGAGGAAGGTCGCCGCCAGCGGCCCCGCGAACAGCGTGGACACGTCGAGGACGCGCACCCCCTGCAGCGGCGGCGGTGGAACAGTTCTCAGATCTTCCTGGTCCGGCACCGAGACATGATAGCCACAGGCCCGGTCCGCCTCGACCCCTCGCCGCTCACGGGCGCCGCCGGGACCCGCGCACCACGAGCCAGATGAGGTACACGCCGCCGAGCACGAGGGTGACCACGCCCACGGGGAGCGCATGCTTCGGGATGACGTTCTGCCCGATGAGGTCGGAGACGCACAGCAGCGCAGCGCCCATCAGGGCCGTCGCCACGAGGTGCGCCGTCCCGGACTTCACGATGGACTTCGCGAGGTGCGGCGCCGCGAGCGCCACGAACGAGATGGGGCCGGCGATCGCCGTGACCACCCCGGTGAGGCCGACGGCGATCGCCACGAGGCCGATCTTGCTCCACCCCATGCGGCCGCCGAGACCGGTGCCGATGTCGTCCCCGAGCTGCACGAGCCAGAGCCCGCGGCGAGCGCAGGCGAGCGCGACGAGCAGCACCGCGATGACGGCGAAGGGCAGTCCGATCTGCTGCCAGGTGACGCCGCCGAGCGACCCGGCGCCCCAGATCGCGGCGGAGATCGCCACCTCGAGACGGGCTCTCAGCAGCATCCACGCGTTCACGGCGGCGAGGACGGCGCCGACGCCGATGCCCACGATGACGATCCGATAGCCGAGCGCTCCCCTTCCCGCGACGAGCACCGCGACCAGGGCGGCGGTGGCGAATCCGCCGATGACGGCGCCGAGCGTCACCAGCGCTCCCGAGCCGGCCAGCCCTCCCGTCATCACGACGAGGGCGCCGGTGTACGCGCCGGTGGTGAGGCCGATCACGTCGGGACTGCCGAGCGGATTGCGCGTGATCACCTGGAAGACCGCCCCGGCCAGCGCCAGGGCGGCGCCGAACACGATCGCGGCGAGAGCCCTCGGCATCCGCCATCCGACGACGACCATGCGCACGCCGCCGTCGGCGCTGAAGAGAGACTGCAGCACGCGCTGGGGATCGATCACGGTGTCGCCGATGCACAGGCTCGCGAGGAACGCGACGACGACCACCGCGACGAGGGCGGACATGCCCAGACGTGCGTGCCCGCTCAGCCGCCGACGCCCCCGATGCACGACGCTCACAGCTGCGTCAGGCTTCTGCGACGGCCGATCCACACCATGAACGGTGCCGCGACGAAGGCCATGACGATGCCCACCGGCACCTCCTGCGGTGCGATGACGAGGCGTCCGACGACGTCGCCCAGCACGATGACGATCGCGCCGAGCAGCGCCGAGAGCGGCACGATCGCCTTTTGCGAGGCGCCGACCAGCCCGCGGGCGATGTGCGGCACCGCGAGTCCGAGGAACGCGATCGGTCCGGCGACAGCGGTGGCAGTGCCGGCGAGGAGCGTGACGACGACGACCGCACCCGCGCGCACGAGCCGCATCGGCACACCGAGCGAAGCCGCCGTGTCATCGCCGAGGGCGAGCACGTCGAGGCTTCTGGTGAGGAGCAGCGCCAGCACCAGACCCACGGCGATCACCGGGCCGGCGACCGCGAGGATCGACAGGTCCCGCCCGGCGAGGGCCCCGGACTCCCAGCTGCGCATGTGCAGGAAGGCCGTCGGGTTGAGGAGCACGAGAGCGGTCGTCGCGCCGCCGAGCACCGCGGCGAGGGCGACGCCCGCGAGCACGAGCGTCACCGGGCTGCCGTCACCGGCCGCGGCGGAGAGCAGCACCACGATCGCGGTGGCGATGAGCGCACCGAGGAGGGCGAACGCCATCAGCACGGGGAACGACGACAGTCCCAGCGCGGCCACGGCGATCGCGACGGCCACCGAGGCGCCGGCGTTCACGCCGAGGATGCCGGGGTCGGCGAGCGCGTTGCGGGTGAGCCCCTGCATGACGGCTCCCGCGGCGCCGAGCGCGAGCCCGACCACGATGCCGATGACCGTCCGCGGGATCCGCGACTCGCGGACGACGAGCTGCAGAGCATCCCCGTCGAATCGCAGGACCGCGTCGACGACCGTGCCGAGGCCGATCAGCCGAGTGCCGACGGTGAGCCCGATGACCCCGGCCAGCAGGAGTCCGACGGCGGCGAGCACGAGGACGAGCGCGACCCGGCGGCCGGAGATGACCGTCGGGGCGTGCGTCGTCCGCGTCGCGCTCGTCACTCCGCGGTGCGCGCAGGGCCTCCACCGCTGACGGCCGTCGTCAGAGCGGGGACGAGCGTCTTGAGCACGTACGGCAGGCTGAGCGGAGACGAGAAGTAGATGGCGCCGGCCGTCACCCCGTCGGTGTAGACGACCTTGCCGGACTTCTGCGGAGTGAGCGCAGACACGAAGGCCGTGTCCTCCAGCGCCGAGACGTCGTCTTCGGACTCGGTCCCCCAGATGAGCACGTCGGCGGCGTTCAGCACGTCGAGGTTCTCGACGGGGATGTACGCCTGACCGCCCGATTCGTCCTCGGGGGCGTAGGCGTCGATCTCGCTCGGCACGACGAGTCCGAGGCCGGTGAGGAAGTCGGTGCTCAGTCCGTCCTGGTAGGCGATGGCGCTTCCGTCGTAGATCGCGTTCTGCAGGAAGACGACGGGCGTGCCGGCGAACTCCGGGTGCGCCTCGGCCGCGTCGGCGAACTGCTGGTCGATGTCGTCGACGAGCTTCTGCGCCTCGTCGAGCAGACCGGTGGCCTCGCCGATCTGCAGGGTCTGCACGTCCCACGGCTCGAAGTACATGGTGTAGTCGGCGGAGTGGGCGACGGTGGGCGCGATCTCGCTCAGTCGCTCGTAGTCTTCTTTCGTGAGGCCGGCGTTCGTTCCGATGATGAGGTCGGGGTCGAGCAGGGCGATCGCCTCGAAATCGAGCCCGTCGCTGGTCGTGAGCACCTCGGGCTCGGAATCCCCCCTGGCGTCGTCGGCCCACGGCCAGGACGCGAAGTCGTGACCGCCGTACCATTCGGTCACGCCGACGGGCTCGAGGCCGAGCGCCCACAGAGTGTCCTGCTCGGTCATGCCGACCGAGACGATGCGCGTCGGCTGCGCGGGCACGGTGGTCTCGCCGTAGGCGTGTTCCACCGTGACGGGGAACGCGTCGGAGTCGCCCGCGGGCGCCGCTCCCCCGGATTCGGATGCCGGGGCACAGGCCGTGAGGGCGGCAGCAGCCAGGGCGGCGGCGAGGAGGGCGGTGATCGCCCGGGTGCGGGTGGAGGGCATGAGAGTCCTTCATCGGGTTAGGGTTGCCTTAGCTTACCTAGATCCCCGCGGGTGAGTCGAGTTCGATGACGACATCCGTCGCACGCTCGGGAGGAGTTCGCACGCTCGGGAGGATGATCTCGACGAAATCCTCCGCCCGAGCCTGCGAACTCCTCCCGAAGAGGCGCACGCGGGAGACGCGCACGCGGGAGACGCGCACGCCGAAGAGGCGCACGCCCGAGAGGCGCACGCCGGAGACGCGCACGCCGCCGAGGCTGCGAGTGACGCGTGGGCCCCGCCCGAACGCGCGAAGGCCCCTGCGGATGCGTCCGCAGGGGCCTTCGTCGATCGACTCCGGGCGCTCAGCCCAGGACCGGCGGCACCTCGGACCACAGGATGCGGTCATCTGTCGAGGGTGCCTCAGGAATACGCCCTGCACCGTCCGGCTCCGGGATCGCGGCGAGCAGTGCCTGAGTGTACGGATGCTGCGGGTCCGACCACACGCGGTCCGTGGGGCCCGACTCCATCACGCGGCCGGAGTAGAGCACGAACGTCCGGTCGGCGATGCGGCGCACCACGGCGAGGTCGTGCGAGATGAACAGCATCCCGGCCCCCGCCTCGGCGACGAGGTCGCGCATGAGACCGGCGACGCTGGTCTGCGTCGAGGCGTCCAGCGCCGAGATCGGCTCATCGGCCACGAGCAGCGACGGCCGCGCGGCGAGCGCCCGCGCGATGGCGATGCGCTGCTTCTGGCCACCGGAGAACTGGTGCGGGAAGCGCGAGGTGACCGTGGTGGGGAGGCCGACCTTCTCCAGCCACTCCTCGACCCTCGACCCCTCGGCTCCCCGCGCCTTGGCGGTCGCGATGCCGTCGGCGATCTGATCGCCGATGCGGCGTCGCGGGTTCAGCGAGGTGGACGGATCCTGGAACACCATCTGGATGCCGGTGAGCGCGGTCGATCGGCGGCGGATCCCGAGCGGGGTCACCGGAGCGTCACGGAACCGCACGGTTCCCGCGGCGAGCTTCTCGATGCCCACGGCCGCGCGGGCCAGGCTCGACTTTCCGCTGCCGGACTCGCCGACCAGCGCGACGGTCTCGCCGGGGGCCACGCTCAGCGAGACGCCGTTGACGGCGATCACCGGCGGGGTGCCGGGGTACCGCACCACCACATCGCGGGCATCGAGGACAGCAACCTCACTCATCCGTCGCCTCCTCCTCGCGCGGTGTCTCCACCGCGACCTCCTGGTGCTCGGCATCCGCCTCGGCGATCTTCGAACCGGGGAGCGCGGCGAGCAGCGTGCGGGTGTACTCGTGCTGCGGCGAGAGGAAGAGCGTCTCGCGGTCGGCCCGCTCCACGATCTCGCCGTTCTTCATGACCGCGACGTCATCGGCGATGGCGCTCATCACGCCGAGGTCGTGCGTGACGAGGAGCACGGCCAGGTTGCGCTCGATCGCGAGGTCGCGCAGCAGCCTCAGGATGCCGGCCTGCACCGTGACGTCGAGTGCGGTCGTCGGCTCGTCGGCCAGCAGCACCTCGGGGTCGCACGCGAGCGCGCAGGCGATCGCGATGCGCTGACGCTGTCCGCCGGAGAACTGATGCGGGTAGCGCTTCAGCGCCTCGGCCGGGTTCGGCACCTGCACGATCTCGAGCAGCTCGATCGCCCTGGCCCTCGCGGCATCCTTCTTGAGGTTCAGGTGCACGCGCATGTGGTCGGTGAGCTGGCGACCCACCGGCAGCTGCGGATGCAGGGAGGCCGAAGGGTCCTGGAACACCATCGCGACCCTCTTGCCGCGGACCCGGTTGAGCTGGCGCCGGCGCATGCCGATGAGCTCGTCGCCCGAGAGGGTGATCGAGCCGCCCGTGCGGGCCTGCCGCGGGAGGAGTCCGAGCACGGCCAGCGAGGTCAGCGTCTTGCCCGAACCGGACTCTCCGGCCAGACCCTGGATGCGCCCCGCCTCGAGGTCGAGGGAGATGCCGCGCACCAGCGGACGGCCGATGTCGATCGTGAGGTCGCGAATGCTGAGCGCGGTCATGCCGTCACCACCTTCGCGTCGGCCTTGTGCTCGGCCTGCTTCTCGTGCGCCATCTCGGCGGTCGGGTCGAGCACGTCGCGCATCGCGTCGCCGAGGAAGTTGAACGCCAGCACCACCGTGAGGATCGCGAGACCCGGGAACACCCCGAGCCACCACGCGTCGAAATTCTGCATCGCCGCGGAGATCATCGAGCCCCACTCCGGGGTCGGCGGCTGAGCGCCGAGACCGAGGAAGGAGAGACCGGAGAGCAGCAGGATCGCCGCGCCGATGTCGAGCGTCGCGAGCACGAGCATGGGGCCCGCGATGTTCGGCAGGATGTCGACGAACAGGGTGCGCAGCGGCGAGTGGCCGAGCAGGCGCCCGGCGATCACGTAGTTCTGTCCGCGGAGACCCAACACGATGCTGCGGGTGACGCGCGAGTACTGCGGCCACGACACCACGATCGCCGCTATCACCGCGTTGAACAGGGACGGGCCGAGGGATGCCGCGACCACCATCGCGAGGATCACCGTCGGGAACGCCATGAACAGGTCGGTGATGCGCATCAGCGTCTCGTCGACCCAGCCGCCGAAGTAGCCGGCGACGGCGCCGATCACGGTGCCGATGATCATGGCCGCGATCACGAGCATGAGCGCGAGCGGAAGGCTCACGGTCGCGCCCGTCATCAGACGGGAGAAGATGTCACGGCCGTTGCCGTCGGTGCCGAGGAGCGTGTCGATGCCCGGCGGCTGCAGACGGGGGAGCTTCTGCGCGTTCGGGTCGAACGGCACCCACCACTGCGCCGTGAAGGCGATGATCACCCAGGCCAGTGCGATGACCGTGCCGATCACGCCGAGCGGCGTGCGCCAGGCGCGCGGCCAGCGGAACCGGAACCGCCACCGCCCGCCGGCCTCTTCGATGCGGCTCATGCGATCCTCACTCTCGGGTCCAGGACGCCGTAGAGCAGGTCGACGACGAAGTTGATGAGGAGGTAGATGAGGCCGACGACCAGACCGACGCCCATGATGCCGGGGAGGTCGAGGTTGGCGGCCGAGTTGTAGGCGTAGGTGCCGAGGCCCGGCCACGCGAACACCGACTCGACGAGCACGGTGCCCGACAGCAGCGAGCCGAACGCGACACCGACGACCGTGAGGATGGGGAGGGATGCTCCGCGCAGCACGTAGTCGAGGATCACGCGCATCGCGGGCAGGCCCTTGGCCCTCGCCGCGCGCACGTAGTCGCTGCCCAGCACCTCCAGCACCGAGGTGCGGATGAACCGGGTGAGCAGTCCGATCGTCACGAGCGAGAGCACGAGGATCGGAAGCGCCAGATGCGCCAGCGCGTCGAAGTAGCCCACGCCGTCGCCGTTCAGCAGGAAGTCGATCGTGTACATGCCGGTGATCTTCGGAGGCGGCAGGATCGACGGCGAGATGCGCCCGGAGCCGGGAGCGATGTGCAGCTGCAGGAAGAACACGTAGAAGCTGACCAGCGCGAGCCAGAACGTCGGAACGCTCAGCCCCACGAGGGTGACCACGCGGATCACCTGGTCGGTGACGAGCCCACGGCGGTACGCGGCGAGCGTGCCGAGCACGATGCTCACCGCGAGGCTGAGGATGATGGCGCCGATCGCGATCTCGATGGTCGCGGGCACCGCGGTGGCGAGGTCGCTGGTGACCGGGCGTCCGGTCACCAGCGACGTGCCGAGGTCTCCGCGGAGGAGATTCCCCATGTAGATGAAGTACTGCACGATCAGCGGCTGATCGAGCCCGTGCGCCTGGATGAACGCCTCTCGCGTCGCCGGGTTCTGCGACGCGCCCTCACCCAGCGCGGCCGACACGGGGTCGCCCGGCACCAGGTTCGTGAGCGCGAAGGTCACGATCGTGACTCCCACCAGCAGGAGCAGGGAGGTCCCGATCCGGCGCAGCAGGTAGCCGATCAGCGGAGACCTGCGCCGCTGCGCCTGTCTCTGCACCGCCACTGTCGTCATGAGCGCCTCAGCCCGCGGGAGTGATCTCGGCGATGTCCATCTCCCACACGGAGTTGTACACGGCGCCGGTGACGGCATCCGCCGTGGCGATGTTGCGACCGGGGACGATCAGCGGCACGAACGGGCCCTCCTCCTGCATCGCCTCGGCGAACGAGGTGAACGCGGCGGAACGGGTGTCGGCATCCGTGGCGCTGGCCGCACCGGCGGCGATGCCCGCGATCTCCGGGTTCGCGTCGGCCGCCCAGCCGGCGCGCAGGCCGACCTTCAGACCGGGTGCGAAGGGGAGGAAGTTCGCGGAGTCCGCGTAGTCGGGGCCCCAGAACCACAGGCCGAAGCCCTCGGTGCCGTTGACGTACGCGTCGAGCTCGGTCGCGAACGGCTGCGGGGCGAGCTCCACGGTGATGCCGGCATCCGCCAGCTGCGACTGGATGCGCTCGGCGAGCGGGGTGAACTCCACGCCGCCGACCGGGTAGTCGTTCGGGAACTGCAGCTTGAGCGTCTGGCCCGTGTAGCCGGCTGCGGTGAGCGCGGCGTCGGCCTTCGCCTTGTCGGGCTTCACGCCCGTCTTGAGCGCGCCCTCGAATCCGGGCGGGATGACGCCGGTGGCCTGCACCGCTCCGGCGCCGGCGAGCTCCAGCAGAGCGTCGTAGTCGAGGGAGTAGCGGATCGCCTCGGCGATCTTGACGTTCGCGAGGTCGCCCGCGACGGCCTGCGACTGGTTCAGCAGCAGGAAGATCGTCTGACCCGACGGGACCGACTCGACCTTCAGGCTGTCGCCGAGGCCCGCGACCTGGTCGCCGTTGAGGTCCATCGCGACCATCGAGTCGCCGCCCTTGAGGTTCGCGAGCTGCGTCGCGCTCTCGGACACGTTGCGCACGACGACGCGGTCGTAGCCCGCCTTCTCGTCGCCGTTGTACTTGTCGTTCTTCTTCAGCACGACCTGCGAGGAGAGGTCGAGCGTGTCGAGGACGAAGGGACCGGAGCCCGCCGACGCGCCGTCGAGGAACTTCTGCGCGCTGTCGGAGCCGTCGGTCGAGCCGCCGTTCTCGATGACCACGTCGGAGTTCACGATGCCCAGGGCCGGGTTCGCGAGGATCGCGGGGAGCTGAAGCAGCGGGGTCTCGGAGGTGATCGTGACGGTCTTGTCGTCGACCTCCGCGATGGTGAGCCCGCCGAGCAGGAAGTTGGGCTTGGCGTCGGCCATGCCCTGGATTCGCTGCAGCGAGAACACGACGTCCTTGGCCTCGATCGGCGTGCCGTCGGAGAAGACGCGGTCGCCCTCGAGCGTGAACGTGAACTCGGTGGCGGTGTCGTTCTGCTCCCACGACGCGAGACCGGGGATCGGCGTCGAGACGTCGGATCCCTTGAAGTCGACCAGCGTCTCGTAGAGCGCCTTCGCGATCATGTTGCCGGTGGGGTCGTAGGTGTGACCAGGGTCGCCCGTCTCGATCGAGAAGGCGGTGTCGATGACGAGCGAGTCGCCACCGGCGGAGTTGCCGCCGCCGTTGGCGGAGTTGCCGCCGGAGCATCCGGCGAGGGCGAGGAGCGCGACGGCTCCCAGAGCGATGAGTGAGGTGCTGCGACGCGACACCATGGTGACCTCCAAGGGCGAGGAGTACATTTCGGGTAGGACGTCCGATATGGACGACCGTGTTCAGATTCCCATGATGTGCGACGATCTGTCTATCAAGAATGCGTAACGCTGGCTCAATCTGATGTCAGCCCTAGCCGAGAGGTGCAATATGTCCAGCAGTGACGCAGAAGTCCTGAAGCAATCTGGACGAAGTGCCATGCCACTCGACGACATCGCGTACAGAATTCTCGACGTGCTCCGTGAGAACGGGCGCGTCTCGATCGCCGCCCTCGCCGAGAAGGTCGGCATCTCGAGGGCGAACGCGTACACCCGGGTCGAGTCGCTCGTGCACGACGGCGTCATCACGGGGTTCAGCGCACGGGTCGACCCCGCGAAGGCCGGACTCTCGATCGGCGCCCTCGTGTTCGTGACCGTGATGCCCCAGGCGTGGGCGTCGTTCCGCGAGCGGATCGTGGAGATGCCCGACGTCGAGTGGTGCGCCATCACGACCGGCGAGCACGATGCGATGCTACTGATCCGCGCCGTCGACGTCAGCGGCGTGCACGAGTTCTCCACCGGGGTCATCGCGCAGCTCCCCGAGGTCCGCACGGTCGTCAGCGTCGTCGTGCTCGACGAGGTGATCCGCCGCTCGTACCTGCTGCCGTCCGACCTGCCGGAGCGCAGCGTCGAGGTGCCCCTGGGCATGACCCGCTGGACTCCCGCATCCCCCGGCCGCGACACGCTCCCCCCGCGCTGACGCTCCGCGCGGCGAGCGCGAGCGCGAGAGCGCGAGAGCGCGAGCGCCGTCACATGACCGCGCTCGTGGACGGGCGCCGCTCAGGCGGCGGCGATCTCCTCGCACACGCTGAGCTGCGGGGCCCCGTGCATCTCGTAGTGCTCCACCAGGCGGATGAGTCCGTCGTCGGTGAGCTCGAGGTCGCTCTCGCCGTCTCCGGTCACGACCGTGCCGTCAGCGACGAGCACGTGCACGAACGACACCCAGATCGTGTCGCCCGTGCGGGTTCCGACGAAGCGTCCGAAGGTCACGGTGTCGCCGGAGTAGTCGCCCCAGATCGCGCCGTCGCGCTCCCAGTACACGAACTCGCTCGGAGCCTCGGGGTCCACGGCAGAGGTCGTGGAGGAGATCATCCGGAAGCGCCGGCCGTCGAGGGAGGGAATGCTCATGCTCCTGATTATGGACGATCGGAGCGGGTGCGCCATTCGCGGTCGAGGATGCCGTAGACGAGCAGGGTCGTCCATTCGCCCTTGAACCAGGAGCCCTCGACGAACCTCGCCTCCCTGCGGAGACCCAGTCGTTCAGCGACCCTGGCCGACGCGCTGTTGCGCTCGTCGATGCGTGCAGCGATGCGGTGCAGACCGAGTCCGTCGAAGCCGAGATCGAGCAGGGCGGACACCGCCTCCGTCGCATAGCCGCGCCCCGAGAAGGCCGGATCGAGGATGTAGCCGACCTCTCCCTCGCGGTCCTCCTCGTTGCGCCAGAACAGCACGATGTCGCCCACCAGACGTCCGGTCTCCTGCTCCTCCACGCCGAGGCAGATCGCGTCGCCCACCTTCTCGAACCGGCTCGTCGACCATCGCGTCGCGAGCCGCTCCTCGACCTCGGCGAGGGTGAGCGGGTCGTACGGCACGTAGCGCACCGCGTCGGCATCCGACTTGTAGACGACCATCTGCTCGGCGTCCGAGGGACGGAGCGGACGCAGCAGCAGCCGCTCGGTGCGGATCGGGTACTCCGGTGCGAGCATCGTCACTCCAGGTCCAGCGAGAGCAGCCCCGGCCACGGCGCGGTCTCGGCGCGCACCGCCTCCAGGAACGCGGCATAGTCGGGGGTCATCGTGATCCGCGTGGACCCGAGCACGTGGGTGATGCTGCGGCCGGCCGGGCGCTCGATCCTGATCCTCCTGATCGGGTACGCGGGCGGCGTCAGCCAGATGCGCGTCAGCTGCGCGTACGGGTGGTCGACCTCGCCGATCCGGATGCCGTGGTGGCTGAGGGAGATCCGGGTCGGGGTCGTCCGGGCGACGCGGTACCGCTGTGCGGCGCCGATGCCGAAGCCGATGGCGGCGACACCCGCCATCGGCGCGATCAGGATGAGCGCCGACAGCTCCCCCTCCAGGAAGCCGGGCGTGAACGCCATCAGCACCGTCCCGATGGTCGCCGCGGCGAACACGATCGCGGCGATGAGGAAGCCGCGGCCGAGGCTGCGCTCCTTCGAGGCGTCGATCGTGAACGTCGTCGGCAGCTTCGCCCTGGCGCGCGCCGCCTCGACGGGGTCGACCGCGGGCGGTGCGCTGATCGGCGTGAGCTGCGCCATGAGCTCGTTGAAGGTGGTCCGGGTGAAGCCGGGCAGCTCGATCACCGTCTCGCGCCCGCCCGTCCAGGCGATCAGGGCCCTGGTGGTGCCGGTGCGGAAGCCGTTCGTGCGGTGCTCGGTGATCTTCGAGCGGAAGGCCGTCGTCGCACGGCTGTAGGTCTCGGTGTTGCCCGGACGGCCGATCTCCACGGAGTCGGCCCGCACGATCACCCGGATGTTGCGGAACCAGAACGCGCCGATCCACACGGCCAGTGTGATGGCGATCACGACGACGAGCACGATCGTGCCGCGGGTCGAGATCGTCATGTTCGGCGGCAGGAACTTCGGCAGGAGGAAGAGCACGGCGGCCGCGAACACGACGGAGAGGAGCAGCGATCCCCCGGCGGTGCGGAGCGGATGCCGGCGGAAGACGCGCTCTGCGGGCGCGACGGAGACCTGACTCATGCGCCCAGTCTGCCGCACCGGCGTCGCCCGATGCGGGCACGACGACGACGGGTACCGTGGACGCATGGAGTGGATTGCCGATCCGACCGCGGGAGCCTGGTTGAGAGACCGCCTCGACGCCTCGTTCGACAGCATGCACGGAGTCGTCCCGCGCGGCTACCCCGCCTACGCCCGCGTGCTGCACCCGACGATCGTGCAGTCGCTGCCCGGCCGCGCGGTGCCGACTCCCGAGGAGTGGACGCGGATGCCGGATCGCGAGCGGCTGCGCCTGTCGGAGCTGCTCGTCACCGAACTCGCCACCTGGCGCGACGCCGCCGACGCGTTCGGCACCGTCCTGCATCCGCTCGCGCAGTGGCTGCACCTCGTGCGCACGCCTCCTGGTGAGGACGGGAACGTCAGGATCGCCCCCGACGGACGCGAGTTCTCGGGGCCGGCGCTCGGACAGCTGAGCTCCGAGCTCCTCTCGTCCGTCGCCGGTCACCTCGCCGAGCACACCTCGACACCGGATGCCGGTGTCGCCGCGCTCTGGGAGGGACGCGGGGGTCTCCTCGGCTTCCTCGGCCACAGTCCGTCCCGTCTGTTCTTCACGGTCGACGAGGATCCGAACCATCGCGCGATGCTCGATCGCAGCACCCACGACCCGTTCAACAACGTGTTCCGCAAGCCCACCTGGCAGGAGGGCATCCTGTCACGGGAGATCTCCGAGGCGCCGCGGCTCGAGCTGCCCGAGCGCGCGTACGTGCAGTTCTCGGCATCCTCCCGCGAGTTCGCGGAGCAGGACTGGATGCTGCACGCGCCGTGGCGGGATCTGCCCGCCGAGGAGCACGGCTTCCCTCCGAACGCGATCAGTCCGCAGATCCTGTGGCCCGACGACCGCGCGTGGGTGCTGGTCTCGGAGATCGACTATGACTCGACCGTGATCGCGGGCTCCGTCGAGCTGATCGCGGCGATCTGCGCCGACGAGCGGATCGAGGCGTTCCCCATCCCCGAGGGCTCCCTCCTGCATGAGGACGCCGACGAGGAGAACCGGTGACGACGCCCGCACCGCAGCCGGGTTTCGATGCGCGCCCCCTGTGGGAGCCGGTCGATCCTCAGGCGGTGCGGGCATTCGCCGCCGAGCTGCGCGCCCGCCGCACGCCGGGCGGCGGCTCTACCTCGGCGATCATCGGCATCGTCATCGCCGTGGTGGTCGGCATCATCATGATCCCGATGATCGGTGTGGCCTTCGCGGGCCTCGCCTTCTCGGGAGGAGACGGATCTCTGCTCGCCGCGCTCCCGCTCGTGCTCTTCGGAGGCGGCGGCATCCTGATCGCGGTCGTGGCGTGGTCCGGATGGCGCAACCGGCGCGTCTCCGCCTACCGGCTGCACCGCTTCGCGCAGGCGAACGGCATGAGCTACCAGGAGAGGGTGGCCGACCCTCCGCTGCCGGGGATGATCTTCAGCCTCGGCCGGTCGCGGATGTCCACCGACCTGGTCCGAGGCTCCGTTCCCCGCTTCGTCGAGTTCGGGAACTACCAGTACACCGTGCAATCGGGGAAGAACTCGACCACGTACCACTGGGGCTACGTCGCGGTGAAGCTCGACGTGCCGCTGCCCAACATCGTGCTCGACGCGAAGGGCAACAACGCCTTCGGCACGAACCTGCCCGCGGCGTTCGAGCGCAGGCAGCGGCTGTCGCTCGAGGGTGACTTCGATGACTACTTCACGCTGTACTGCCCCGAGGGCTACGAGCGCGACGCGCTGTACCTGTTCACGCCCGACATCATGGCGCGCTTCATCGACAACGCGGCCCAGCTCGACGTGGAGATCGTCGACGACTGGATGTTCCTGTACACGCAGCGCAAGGCGTCGACCCTCGACCCCGCCACCTGGGCGTGGCTGTTCGGCGCGGTCGGCGCACTGATCACGAAGCTCGATCAGTGGGCGCGCTGGCGGGACGAGCGCCTGCTGGCGGAGAACGTCGGCGCGGTGCAGGCTGCGACTCCGGTCGCGCTGCCCTTCGCTCCCCCGGTCGGGATGCTCACGCCGCCGCCGGGCGTCGCGCACGAGGGGCGTCGGCTGAAGCGACGGTTCTCGTGGGTTCCGATCGTGGTCGTCGTGGTGATCGGCATCGCCTGGATCTGGATGCGAACGCTCGGCTGAGCGGACATCGGGTGTGGGGGTGGGTGCTGTTTGGGGACCAGCCGCCCACCCCATCCCCCCTCGGGATCAGAAGAAGATCGACTCTCCCTCCGCAGGACGGCATGACCGTCCGCACGTGCGATCAGCTGGGGACTGACGTACTGCACGTGAATGCATTAACGGTATACCGTTCGACGTTGCAACCGGTTGCGGTTCTCGCGTCCAGGGCGGACGACGAAGGCCCGGACGCGGTTCACGCACCGGGCCTCCGACCAGACCGAGCTTCTAGTCGATCTCCGCGGTCGAGCGACGCCGACGGACAGCGATCGTCACGGCTCCGGCGAGGAGCAGCATCGCCCCGAAACCAGCTGCTCCCCACGCGGCGGTGCCGCCGGTGATCGCGAGGCCTCCACCGGCTGCATCCGGGGCCGCCGGCTTTCCGGGGGCGCCCGGAACACCCGGGTTCTCCGGGTTCTCCGGGTTCTCCGGGTTCTCCGGGACGACAGGCGTCGTGTTCGCCGTGTTGGTGAGCGCCACGGTTGCGATCTCGTCAGCACGGATCGTCACCGTGCTCGATTCCTCACCGTCGATCGAGAACACCGGAGTGGCCCAGGTCACACCGGTGATCGCGGGAAGCGCGACCTCCGACAGAGCGACGACAGCACCCTCCGGCAGATCCGTCACCGCCACCGGCGTCCCATCCGCCAGCACCGTCAAGGACTGCGACTCACCACCGTCGACCGTGTACGAGACCGTGAACGCCGTGCCCGTCGGCACCGACTCAGCCGCCTCGCCAACCACGGCCTTCGACACCGAGAACCCGCCCGTCTCCGCCGCCACAGCGCGGAATTGCACCGCTGCAGACGACGCGATCGGATTCGCACGCGCGGCTTCGAACGTCGCGAACACCTGGCATAGCGAATCGGACTGCACCCAGCTGACGTGCTCGCGTGAGGTGGGCGCCGCCGAACCCGCGACGGTGACCGTGCCGGGCTCCGTCGAGGTGACGCAGAGAGTGATGGTCGTGGGCGTGGCCGCGTCGGCTCCAGCCACGGTCAGCACGCCCCCGGAGAGCACCGCGTCACCTGCGCACACCGAGACGGAGCCTCCGTTCGTCTCGAGTGCGATCGGCTGGCTGTAGATGTTCGTGGTGACGTTCACGTGCGCGATGTCGCCGACCTCCAGATCGGTGCTGTCGGCGGCGAGCGCGAAGGTCAGCTCAGACTCGGTCGAGACGAGAGCCAGGATGCGCTGCTGCTCGGCGGCGTTCATGTAGGAGTCGCAGAATCCCACGACGATGTTCTCATCGGGATCGGAGACGCACCAGACGAGGAGCTGGCGTGCAGTGCGGCTGTTGCTGTTCGCGTTCGTCGCGATGGTCACGCTTCCGTACACAGCGGGGAGATCGTGTCGGATGATGTAGGCGATCAGGCGCTCCTGATCACCCGTGAGACGGTCATTGCCTTCCAGCGGTGAGAGGCCGGGGATTCCGCCGGCCAGCGAACCATCGGCGGCGGTGGTCGTACAGGGGCTGAGTCTGTGGTCGGTGCAGAAGGTCCATTCCGAGACCGGCCCAACCCCTTCGACATAACGCACGGTGCATGATGGGGTCGCGCCGTTCGTGCCCTGCGTGCCGTAAAGGTGCACGAGCTCTCCGGCGTTGTAGTCGACCAGTCGCTGTCCGAAGACGAGCGTGAGGTCTGGGACCGCTCCGGTGGCGACCGCCGGGTTGTTCGGAGTCGTCCCTTCGCAGAGCGGAGCGGTGAACGGCGCAGCGGCGGGCGGATTCGGCACGTCGGCGCGCGCGGATGCCGTGCCGACGATCACCCCCGTGATCATCGTGAACAGCACGACCAGAAATGCGACGACGGCACGCGGTCTGCGCGCTGCCTCCTGTGTTCGGGAACTCATGGGCCTCTCCTCCAGGTGGTCGCGCCAAACCTCGGGCGGCATGGCGCGGCAAACAGGCGGGTTGGCCCGCCTTCACCTATGTGACGGCAGAGAGGTGCGCCGCATCACGCTCTTCCCATCGAATCCCCCACAACTAGGGGTGCTGGCCGCCCGGCTTCTGCCGCTGCTCGGAGGCCGAAGTGCTCCAGCTCCGCCGCGTCGAGCATGCGCGAACGGATGAGGAACCGCATCCCCGTCGGCCCCTCGACGCTGAACCCCGCGCCGCGCCCCGGCACGACGTCGATCGTCAGATGCGTGTACTTCCAGTACTCGAACTGCGACGCCGACATGTACACCTCGACCGGAGCATCCAGCCCCACGTCGAGAGCGCCCAGCAGCACGTCCCCCGGCCCCGTGATGAACATCCCCACCGGGTAGCACATGGGAGCAGAGCCGTCGCAGCATCCGCCCGACTGATGGAACATCAGCGGACCGTGCTGCACGGTGAGGTCGCGGACGAGGGATGCCGCGGCATCCGTCACGTCGACCCGCCGGACCATGGTCATCAGAAGAATCCCATCGGGCCTTCCGCGTACGAGACCAGGAGGTTCTTGGTCTGCTGGTAGTGGTCGAGCATCATCTTGTGGTTCTCGCGGCCGACGCCCGACTGCTTGTAGCCGCCGAACGCGGCGTGCGCCGGGTACTGGTGATACGTGTTCGTCCAGACGCGGCCGGCCTCGATCGCGCGCCCCGCGCGGTAGGCGGTGTCTCCGCTGCGGCTCCAGACTCCGGCGCCGAGACCGTAGAGGGTGTCGTTGGCGATGGAGATCGCGTCGGCGAAATCGTCGAAGGAGGTCACCGACAGGACGGGCCCGAAGATCTCCTCCTGGAAGATGCGCATGTCGTTCGTGCCCTCGAACACGGTCGGCGCGACGTAGAACCCTCCGCTGAGGTCGCCGCCGAGGTCGACCCGCTCACCGCCCGCGAGCAGCCGAGCCCCACCCTGCTTCCCGATGTCGATGTAGCTGAGGATCTTCTCCAGCTGGTCGTTCGAGGCCTGCGCGCCGATCATCGTGGCGGGGTCGAGCGGGTTGCCCTGCACGACCTTGCCGACCCGCTCGAGGCCGTCGGCGAGGAAGCCGTCGTAGATCGATCGCTGGATGAGGGCGCGCGACGGGCAGGTGCAGACCTCGCCCTGGTTCAGCGCGAACATCGTGAAGCCCTCGAGCGCCTTGTCGTAGAAGGGATCGGAGGTGGAGCGGGCGACATCCTCGAAGAAGACGTTCGGGCTCTTCCCTCCGAGTTCGAGAGTCACGGGGATGAGGTTCTGCGAGGCGTACTGCATGATCAGCCGGCCGGTGGTGGTCTCTCCGGTGAAGGCGACCTTGCGGATGCGCTTGTGCTGCGCGAGCGGGGCGCCGGCCTCGATCCCGAATCCGTTCACGATGTTCACGACGCCCGCAGGCAGCAGGTCCCCGATGATCTCGAACAGGAACAGGAGGGATGCCGGTGTCTGCTCGGCCGGCTTGATGACGATGCAGTTGCCCGCGGCGAGCGCGGGCGCCAGCTTCCACACCGCCATGAGGATCGGGAAGTTCCACGGGATGATCTGACCGACCACGCCCAGCGGCTCGTGGAAGTGGTAAGCCACGGTGTTCTCGTCGAGTTGGCTGATTCCGCCCTCCTGCGCCCGCAGCACGCCGGCGAAGTAGCGGAAGTGGTCGATCGCGAGGGGGATGTCGGCCGCCAGCGTCTCGCGCACGGGCTTGCCGTTCTCCCAGGTCTCGGCGATCGCGATCTCCTCGAGGTGCTGCTCCATGCGGTCGGCGATCCGGTTCAGGATCACGGAGCGCTCGGTCGGGCTCGTCTTTCCCCAGCCGGCGAAGGCCTTCCAGGCGACGTCCACCGCGCGGTCGATGTCCTCGGCGGTGCCGCGTCCGACCTCCGTGAAGGGCTTGCCGTTGACGGGGCTGACGTTCTCGAAGTACTGGCCCTTGGCCGGTTCCACGAACTCCCCGCCGATGTAGTGGCCGTAGCGGGGACGATAGTTCGCGACGGCTCCGGGCTGGCCGGGCGCGGCGTACGCGGTGGACACGTCTTCTTCGACGATGGTCATCGTGGTCTCCTTCGACGGGGCCGCGGCGTCGGTGCTCGGCGGCTTTGCTCCGACGGTAGGCCGCGCGGGGTTGCGGTCCGGTTGCGCACCGTTGCGTGCGGTTGCACCCGGCATCACGCGGCGATGCCCGAGAGCCGCGCGCGGGGCGTCAGCCCTCGTTGAGCCGCTCGATACGCGCGACGAGACCGGCCCGCTTCGGCGAACGAGCGGGCAGCATCTCCAACGCCAGACGCAGCACCTCGATGTCGTTCTGCCCCTCGGGGATCTCCGCGTACGCGAGCAGCACGTCGAGGCTGGCCTCCGACACCATCACCTCGCGCAGAGTCGCCCTGACCGCGTCGCGGAACTCCTCCACCCCCGGCGACGTCGACTCCGGAAGCACCGGTCCTCGATAGGCCGTGAGGGCGACGCGGTGGGCGCCGCGGTCGAGGAGCGACAGCACATCCTGAGCATCCGTCTCCAACGTCATCGGCAGCCGGTACGGCCGCGATTCGGGGATGAGCCCGGATGCCGCACCGCCGAGCACCTTGCGCAGACGCACCATCTCGGGCCGCAGTGTGTCGGGCGACGCGCCCTCCCCGTAGACGAGTTCGGCCAGCCGTTCGGCGGAGAGACCGTGCCGATGGACTGCGAGCATGAGCATGATCGCGGCGTGCCGTGCACTGAGCTCGATGACCTGCTCGCCGAGCTCGGTCTCGGTCTCCAGGCGTGCGCGGTCTCGACCGAGGACGTGCAGGACGCCCCTCGCCGTCTCGGAGCCGGTCGCCCTCGTCGGCGTCGCGGGAGGGCGCGGCGCCTCGGCGCGCTCGCGCAACCGGGTCACCATGAGCTCCGACTCGACGGCCCTGGCCGTGGCGTCGACGAGCAGACGCGCCTGACGCGAGACCACCTCGTCTCCGCCGGTGATGTCGATCACGCCGAGCACGCGCTGCGTCTCCGGGTCCCGCACCGGCGCCGCCGTGCACGACCACGGATGCACCAGGCGGTTGTAGTGCTCCGCGCCGCGGATCTGCACGGACTCGCCCAGTGCGAGCGCGGTGCCGGGCGCCGCGGTGCCGACGGCATCCTCCGCCCAGTTGGCGCCGGCGACGAAGCCCATGTCACCGGTGAGGGATCTCAGACGTCGGTCGCCCTCGACCCAGAGCAGGCGGCCGGCCTGATCGCCGACCGCGATGATGACGCCGGAGTCCTCTGACTCGCCGGGCAGCAGCAGCGCCCGGATCAGATCCATCGCAGAGGCGAGAGGGTGCGAGAGGCGGTACCTCTCCAGCTCCTCCTCCGCGAGCTCCAGAGACGGAGCCCCCTCGGGGCCGACGCGGCCGCGCCACGACCGCTCCCACGACGCACGCACCAGCGGGCGCACCTGCTGCAGTCGGCGGTCGTCGAGATTGCCCGCGATGAGCTCCTCGTGAGCGCGCTCGATCAGAAGACGTGACGCCTCTGGAAGCGCGTCGCGTGACGCGTTCCATGACGCTGCCACTGCGGTCTCCGATCATCGTGAACGGGGCGATTCTCAGTGTACGAGCCGGAGGCCTCCGGGGGAACAGCATCCCCGCTCCCGCGTGCCCTGTCGCCCCGGCATCCCACCTGCTCTTCCGTCCTACCCCGCCGTGCCGGCATCCCCCGCTCTGCCGCCGTCCCTGCCGTCCCGCCAGACCATCCCGTCGAGGGGTCGCAAAGCGTCGGATGCCGTGGCCTCGATGCCGCGTTTCTTGACCCCTCGGCACGGAAGAGCCTCATCACCGTGGCGCTGAAGCAGCAGCGAATATCGGACGATCGCACGAATATCGGACGGGATGCCGGGAATCGTCCGATATCCGCGACATCGTCCGAAGAACGCGACGAACCCGACGAACCCGACGACTCACGCAGCGACTGACCCCGCGCAGCGGCTCGCGCAGCGGCTCGCGCAGCGGCTCGCGCAGCGGCTCGCGCAGCGGCTCGCGCAGCGGCTGACTGAGGATCAGCCCCGCGCGGCCCACCAGTCGCGCAGACGCTGCTCGGCGGCATCCGTTCCGATGACGCCCTCGTCGAGGCGCAGGTCGAGCAGGAAGCGGTAGGCCTCGCCGACCTCGCGCCCGGGGGCGATGCCGAGGATCTCCTGGATGCGGTTGCCGTCGATCTCCGGACGGATGCTGTCGAGCTCCTCCTGCTCGCGGAGAGCGGCGATGCGCGACTCGATGTCGTCGTAGGCGGTGGAGAGACGTGCGGCCTTGCGCTTGTTGCGCGTGGTCACGTCGGCGCGGGTGAGGATGTGCAGGCGCTCCAGCAGGTCGCCGGCGTCACGCACGTAGCGGCGCACGGCGGAGTCCGTCCATGCGCCCTCGGAGTAGCCGAAGAAGCGCAGGTGCAGCTCGATCAGCGTGGCGACGGCATCCGTCGTCCCCGTGTCGAACCGCAGCGACTGCAGCCGCTTGCGCGCCATGCGGGAGCCGACGACGTCGTGGTGGTGGAACGTGACGATGCCGCCGTCCTCCAGCTTGCGCGTGCGGGGCTTGCCGATGTCGTGCAGCAGCGCCGCGATGCGCAGTGCGACGTCGGGCTCGGCGCCGGGGTGACGCGCGTGCTCCAGCGCGATCGCCTGGGTGAGCACGGTGAGGGAATGCTCGTAGACGTCCTTGTGGTGGTGGTGCTCGTCAGCTTCGAGGCGCAGCGCGCTCACCTCGGGCAGGAACTCCTCGATCAGCCCGGTGTCGACGAGCACCCGGATGCCGCGCACCGGATCGTCGGTCTGCATGAGCCGAACGAGCTCGGACTGGACGCGCTCGGGGCTGACGATCTTCAGCGTCTCGCGCAGCTCCGTGATCGCCGCGGTGGTCTGCTCCTCGATGCGGAAGCCGAGCTGTGCGCTGAAGCGCGCGCCGCGGAGCATCCGCAGCGGGTCGTCGCCGAAGGAGACGTGCGGGTCGGTCGGCGTGCGGAGGAGACCCGCGACGAGGTCTTCGACACCGCCCGTCGGGTCGACGAGCTTCACGGCGGGAACCTGCAGGGCCATCGCGTTCACGGTGAAATCGCGGCGGATCAGGTCGCCGTCGATGGTGTCGCCGAACTCGACCGTGGGCTTGCGGGTCACGCCGTCGTAGCTGTCGGCGCGGTAGGTCGTGATCTCCACCTGCTCGCCCTGCACGCGCGCGCCGATCGTCCCGAACGCGCGGCCGATGTCCCAGTGCGCGGTGGAGATCGGCTTCACGATGCGGAGGATGTCGTCGGGCAGCGCGTTCGTGGTGAAGTCGAGGTCGTGCGTCGCACGCCCCAGCAGCGCGTCGCGCACCGGACCGCCGACGACGGCGAGGTCGAAGCCGGCGGCGTCGAACGCCTCGGCGAGGGTGCGGACGACCGGATTCTCGGCGAGCGCACCGAGACGAGCGAGGCCGTCAGCCATGTTGAGCATGGGTTCCAGCGTACCGGGCGGGCGTTCGGCATCCGCTGACGGAGAGCCGCCTACCGCGAGAACGGCGAGCGGGTGAGCGCGTTGCTCTCCCGCGACGCCGTGACCAGGAACGTGACCGTGTCCGGCAGGTAGCGGTCCTCGCCGTACTCGATCGGCTCACCCCCGGGGGTGCAGCTCACCCGCCGCACCCGCAGCAGTGGACCGGCGCGCCGCACGCCGAGGAGCTCGGCATCCTCACTGGAGGCCGGAACGGCGTCGATCGCGTGCTCGGCGAACGCGGTGACCACGCCGAAGTCCCTGACCAGCGCATCGACGACGGATGCCTCGTCATCCGCGATCGCGCCCACGTTCTCGGCGATCCAGTCCGGGTAGCAGGTGCGCTCCAGCATCACGTCCCGCCCGTCGATGCTGCGCGTCCTCGTCACGCGCAGCACACGGCTCCCCTGACCGATCCGCAGCCGACGGGCCTCGGCCGCCGTGGCCTCGCCGAACTCCTTGCGACGCACCAGGCCCCCAGGAGTCATCCCCTTGGAGCGAGCCCACTGCGCGAAGGAGCGGAGCTCCTCGAACGACTGCCCCTGACGCCCCGACGGCACGATCCACCCCGACCCTTGCACCGGCGACGCCAGCCCGCGCTGCTCGAGTCCGGCGAGAGCGCGGCGCACCGTCCCTCGTGTCGTGCCGTAGAGCCGGGCCAGCTTCGTCTCCGAGGGGAGGGTCGAACCGGAGGCGAACTCGCCGTCGATGATCCGGGTCATCAGATCGCTCATGATCTCGCGGTGGGAGCGTGCGGTAGCCGGTGGCACGGACACAGCCTAGGTCAGCACGACAGCCCGCTGACCCCGTCTGCGGACAGCCGTGCACAGTTGTCCCCCGTGACTCGCGCCAGGGCCGTGATCGTTCAGCCGTCGTTCATCTGCGCGCCGCCCGCCGCACACCGTCGGGCGGGGTAATCGTCCCGTGACCCCGTCGACTCCTCCCCTCCCCGCCCTCCGCGCCGAGCGGCCGGCCGCCGTGCTCTTCGACCTCGACGGCACCCTCGTCGACAGCGAGCGACTGTGGCTCGACGTCATCCGCGAGCGGATGGCGGGAATCCGCCGGCCCCTGTCGTCGGAGCACCTCGGCGGGTTCGAAGGGCTCTCCTCGATCGAGGCCGCCCGCCGGCTGATCGAGCTCGGCGAGCCGTCGACCAGCGAGACCGGGCTCGCCGCGGAGCTGGAGGGCCGCACGATCGCGTCCTTCGCCGGACGCCTGTCCTGGATCGCCGGTGCCGACACCGCCCTCGGAGCCCTGCGCGAGGCCGGCATCCCCCTCGCCCTGGTCACGAGCTCGACCGAGCGATGGGTCGCCGCCGTCGCCGAGAGCATCCCCCTCGGCTCCTTCGACGTGGTCGTCACCGCCGATGACGTCCGACACACGAAACCGCATCCGGAGCCCTACCTCCGAGCGACGGCCCTGCTCGCCGTGACGCCCGCCGACTGCGTGGTGTTCGAGGACTCCGCGGTCGGGGTGGAGGCGGCCCTCGCCGCCGGATGCCGGGTCGTGCAGGTGCGAGCAGAGGCCGGAGACGCGGCGAGCGCACCCTTGACCCGCATCCCGGATCTGCGCCGAGTGACCGCCAAGTGGGTCGGATCCCTTCCTGCGCGCGCCTCGCGATCCGCGCTTCCCGAACCGGCGCTTCACTGACCCTTCCCCACCCGACACGACCGCCACCACCCACGTTAGGACTCCCCATGCCCTCCCCTGCCCCTGCGACGACGACGCGCCCGCGCTCCGAGTCGCCCCTGATGCGCGCCCTGGGCGGAGGTGCGATCGCCGCTGTCACGGCGCTCGCCCTGTTCGCTCCGGCGCTCCCCGCTGCGGCCGCCGCGCCGAGCCCCACCGCGCAGCCGATGACCCAGCAGCGCATCGACGACGCGAACGACGCCTACAACGACGTCGACACGAGGCTCGAGTTCATCACCATGTCCGACACCGAGCTCGGCGGCGCCGCCACCGCGGACAAGACGTCCGAGCAGGTCGCCTACGAAGGCGCGAAGCCGCACTTCCAGGCCATCCGATCCTGGGCGGACGCCAAGGGCTTCGACCCGCGCGTGGTCGTCGACAACGGCGACGTCGTCGGCGCGAACGACCCCGAGTACAACGCGCACCTCGCGGGGGACAGCGTGAAGGTCACCGGCTGGTACCGCGCCGTCGAGCGCGTCATGCGCGAGAGCTTCCCCGACTCGCAGGTGCTGCTCACGCAGGGCAACCACGACATCGCCGACCTCATGGGCACGACCATCGAAGCGGCGCGGAAGGACGCTCCGGCCGACGCACCGACGTGGTTCTACCCGAACGCCGCCACCGGCTACGTGAGCAACTTCCACACCACGATCGACGGCATCGACTTCATCGGCCTCGACTACAACGGCACGAGCACGTTCGGCTACGGCGGACAGCGCTCCGGATACCAGGCGTTCCTGACGAGCACGCTGCAGGAGATCGCCGCCAAGCCCGGTTACGACCCCGGCAAGCCGATCTTCGTCTCGATCCACAGCGGCTACGCGGGCACGTCCCTCGGCGGTCCCTTCCACGGCGACTACGACCTGGCCGGTCCCGACCTGCAGCGCATCCTCTCGGCCTACCCGCAGGTGCTGCTCGGCTCGGCGCACACGCACTTCTCCTCGAACCCGGAGACGAGCATCTTCCAGAAGGACTTCACGGTCTACGAGAACGCCTCGATGAACTACATCTACCAGGACGTGCCAGGTGACTTCCTCGGCGGCGGGTACTTCGGCGGCAACCAGGGCGACGCCGCGAACGGCGTGCCGCAGAAGAGCGCGAACTTCGTGTCCGTGCTCGCCGACGGCAGCACCGTCATCCGTCGCTTCGACGTCACCCACCAGCGCTGGATCGGCATGCCGTGGGTGGTCGACACGGCCAAGGGCAAGGCCGGCTTCTCCTACACCGAAGCGCAGCGCAGCACGATCGCGCCGTGGTGGGATGCCGCCGCGATCAGCGCGACCGACGTCACCGAGCAGTCCCTCACTCTGCGATTCGACCAGGCGAAGGATGACGAGCTCGTCAACTACTACGAGGTGCAGATCCGCGATCAGGCGGGCGCCCCCGTGTCGTTCACCGCGAACCAGGTCCCGGACTTCGGCGACAATGCGGCGAAGTCCCTCTCCGGCTCGTTCAAGGCGTACTCGCGGTTCTACATGACCCCGAGCACCATGGGCTTCGACATCCGCGGCCTCAAGCCCGCGAAGAGCTACACCGTGACGGTGACCGCCTACGACGACTTCCAGAACGCGTCGGCGCCGCTCGTCGGCACGGTGCGCACCGCAGGGACCCTCGTCTTCCCCGAGTTCCCGAACACGCCGGCCCCTGCTCCCGACGGCGAGTTCCTGCACCTCGCCTTCGAGGGCGACTTCGCCGACACCGGCGCGCACGCGAGCACCGCGCCGGCCGCGACCCCGGTCGGCTCGGTCTCCTTCGTCGACTCCGACCGCGACGGCTCATCGGGCTCGGCCGTGCGCATCGGCGCCGGGGCCGGCAGCTACGTCGACCTCGGGTCCCGCCCGGAGTTCGACCTCGGCACCGACAAGAACCTCACCATCGGCTTCTGGGCGAAGGTGACGGGCGTCAACGGGTACGGCGCGATCATCAGCAACAAGAACTGGGCGAACTGGTACCGCTCCGGCATCAACCTGGCCCCGGAGGGATCGAACACCGGCAAGCTCGAACTCACCCTGGGCGACGGCACCAACGGCGTCTACGCCACGGGGACGGTCCCGGACTACCGCGGCTCGTGGCGCCACATGGCCGTCACGGTCGACCGCACGCGCAATGTCGCGAGCACGTACATGGACGGCGCGCTGGTCAAGGAGACGAGCATCGCGGGAGTCGGCAGCATGACCAGCGGGCTGCACATGCTCGTGGGCGTCGACGGAGGCAAGAGCTACGGCATCGGCCTCGACATGGACGACCTGCGGATGTGGGACACGGCACTGACCGAGGCGCAGATCGGAGCGCTCTTCGCCGCGGACGATTCCACGGCCGAGACCGAGGCGTTGACGCAGGCCGTCGAGTACGCCAGGGAGCTGATGGCCGCCAACGAGGTCGCTGCGGCGAACGGACGCGTGTTCGATCAGGCGCTGGGTGACGCACTCGCCACGGCGACCGCCGACAGCTCCGCACTGCTCGGAGGATCCGCCGCTCCGCCCGCAGCGCCCGCCCGCGCCGCTGCTTCCGCGCCGACCAAGGACCAGCTGCGCGAGAGCTTCGACGCGCTGAAGTCCGCCGTCGTCGCCGTGGAGGCGCAGGCCGTGCGGCTCTCCTACCACTCCGAGGGACAGAACGGCACGGTGTCGCCCGCCGACGGGGTCGCCGACCAGGGCGCGGAGATCCGTCTGTCGCTCTCCCCCGCCAAGGGGTTCCGGATCGAGGGCTCCACGGTCACCGTCAGCGGTGTCGCGAGCTATGCGATCGAGGGCGCCGAGCTGGTGCTGAGAGGGGTCGAGGGCCGAGTGCTCGCCTCGGTGGACTTCGCCGCCGCCGGCGACGGAGGTGCCGGACCCGGAGACGGCGGCACCGGCGGCGACCCCGGCACCGGCACGAAGCCCGGCACCGGCACCACGCCGGGGGCCGGCTCGTCGGGCGACCTCGCCACGACCGGCGTCGACGGAGTTCTCGGCTGGACTCTGACGGGTCTGGCGGCCGCGCTCCTCGCCGCCGGCGCCGCCCTGGTCGTCCGACGAGGACGCGCACAGAAGGCCTGATCGCGGTCGGCGCCCCCGGCATCCGGTTCCTTCTCGGAGGGACGGATGCCGGGGGCGTCGTCGTGCGTGATGCGCGAGACGGATGCCGTCAGAACAGGGGATTCTCTCCACGAGCCTGAGCGACGGCCCGTGCGCGACCGCGCATGTGCGTCATGAGGAATGTGCTGAGCACGAGGCCGCCGAGCAGGGCGACGCCCACGATGATGAACATGCCGGCGCCGGGATCGACGAGCTCCAGCACGTACACCACCACCACGGCGAGCGCGAGCAGGATGCCCTCGACGACAGCGAAGCCCACGAGGGTCCGAGTGAAACGGGCGGCGTAGTCCGTCTCCACCGCGGCCACCCTGGCGGAGATGGACGAGTCGTCTGCGAGGCTCATGCCGTCAACCGTATCGGCCGCCGAGTTCACCTGCGCGCCTCCTGGCGGTCAGCCGGAGGTCATCCGGGTTCGATGGGCTGAGGACGCCCCGTGCGGCTCGAGCACGGAAATCCCCACCCTCCCCACGAAGGACTGGATCATGACCTCCCCCACCCCCGCGGTGCGGCGGCGGCGACACGGGCTCGCGTCCGTGGCGCTCCTCGCGCTGTTCGGCGGCGCCGTCGTCGCCCCCGCGGCGACCGCCGCGACCGCAGCACCGACCGTCCCCACCGGTTCGCTGATCACCGCCGACACCAACTGGCACTATCTCGACGACGGCACCGATCCGTCGCCGAAGCCCGCGGCACTGCGCACCTGGACCCTCCCCGAGTACGACGACGCCGCCTGGAAGACCGCGCCGGGCTCGTTCGGCGCGAAGAACGGCGCTCTCGCACCGGTCGGGCCGTTCACGCCGAAGACCCTGCTCAATCACTACATCGACGGCAAGGCGAAGCCGACGGTACCGACCTACTTCTTCCGCACGACCTTCGAGCTCGGCAGCGGCGTCGCCGAGAAGGTCGCCTCCCTCTCCAGCACGATCACCTATGACGACGCGATCGTCGTGTGGGTCAACGGCACCGAGGTCGGCCGCTACGTCGACGCCCGCATCACCGACACCACCAACCTCGAGTACGCGGGCGCCTCCGCCGGCGACCCGGCGACCAGCACCCTCGCCGCCGCAGGCGACGTCCTCCGCGACGGCACGAACACGATCGCGGTCGCCCTCTACCAGGACCGCGAGTCGAGCTCGGACATCTACTTCGACATGTCCTCACTGACCCTGACGGGCAAGGCCGACCCCGGCACGCCCGTCGTGGCCCCGCCGACCCGCGTCATCCTCACCCCGACCGAGAAGCCCGACGTCTCGCAGGCGTTCTCCTGGCTCGCCGGCGACGCCTCCCACGCCGTGGGACAGGTCGAGATCGCACCGGCATCCGGCGGCTCCACCCGCACGGTCGACGCCTACGACGCCGGTGTGGCGAACGGCAACCCGAACCACCACTTCTCCACGACCGTCACCGGGCTCACCCCGGCGACCTCGTACCGCTACCGCGTCGGACTCCCCGGCAGCTGGAGCGACTGGTTCGAGTTCCGCACGGCCGACCCGAAGGCGACGGACTTCCAGTTCATCTACTACGGCGACGCGCAGATCGGCCTCGACACCACCTGGCCGAGCGTCGTGAAGCAGGCCGAGGCGAACGCTCCCCGCTCGATCGGCTCCGTGCACGCGGGCGACCTCATCAACACGTCCAGCAACGAGAACGAATGGCTCAACTGGTTCAAGGGCATGAAGGACTCCGCGGTGCGGACCAACGTCATGGCCGCGCCCGGCAACCACGAGTACTCCGGCGACAAGCTGCTCACGGCCTGGAAGGCGAACTTCGAGTACCCGCACAACAACCCGTCGACCGGCTCGGTCGGCGAGCTCGCGAACCTCGCACAGGGCGACACCGATGTGGCGCGCCAGTACCGGGCGTTCTTCGACCACTGGAGCAGCTTCGCCGCCGAGACCGCGTACTACACCGACTACCAGGGCGTGCGCTTCATCACGCTGAACGCGACCCGCGACAAGACGTTCCTCACCCCGCCCGGACTCCCTTCGTGCACCGGTGCGGAGTGCCCGGCGAACCAGATCGACGTGCTGTGGACCCGCTTCCAGGGCGCCTGGCTCGACCTGCTGCTGCAGAACAGCCCGTCGAAGTGGAACGTCGTCACGTTCCACCAGCCGGTGTTCTCGGCGTCAGAGGGTCGCGACGAGCCGGTGCTGCGCGCCGACTGGCTGCCGATCTTCCAGCGCAACGACATCGACCTCGTGCTTATGGGCCACGACCACGTCTACGCCCGCGGCTACGTGAACGCCGATGCCACAGACACCCCCGGTCTCACCACCGGCCCGGTGTACGTGGTGTCGAACTCGGGCGCGAAGTACTACGACCTCGAGACCCCGGAGAAGAACGTCTGGACCAACAACGGCGCCACGCAGGTGCTGCGCGGTCAGGGCGTCACGACGTATCAGGTGATCGACGTGTCGAAGAACCAGCTCGTCTACCGCTCCTATGTCGCCGAGAAGACCGCGAGCTCCACGACCGACCTCCCCGTCGGCGCCGTCTACGACACCTTCACGGTGACCAAGTCGGATGCCGGTGAGAAGTGGGTCACCGAGAAGGGTGTCACTCCCCCGGTGACGCCGGAGCCGGAGGTCCCCGCGAAGGTCGAGCTGAGCGCGGCATCCGTCGTCGCCGGCGGCACCGTCTCGGTCACCGGCACCGGATTCGCCGCCGATGCGAAGCTGGCGCTCGAGCTGCACTCCGACCCGGTGTCTCTGGGCACGGTCGAGGCCGATGCGAACGGGGCGTTCACCCGCACCGTGACGATCCCGGCGAGCACCCCGGCGGGCGTCCACACGTTCGTCGCCGTGCTGCCCGACGGCACCGAGGTCACCGCACCGCTCACCGTCACCGCGGCGTCGACCGGAGGGGTCGTCACGCCCGGCGGCTCGACTGGCGGCGCCGCGAAGGGCGACCTCGCCACGACCGGCGCCGACAGCACGCCGTACATCGTCACGGCGGTCGTGCTGCTCGCTCTGGGCCTCGGCCTGGTGGCGCTGCGCCGTCGTCGCCTGACGCAGGCGGAGTCCGCAGAGTAGTCCGCCGCGCACGCCGGAGGGCGCCGTCAGGGCTTCGGCCTCGGCGGCGCCCTCTGCGTGCAGCTCGGCCGGCGTCGGGCATCACGGTCGTAGGATCGGCTCGTGGCACAAGACGATTCCTCTGCGGGCACCGACCGGCGAGGCTTCCTCAAGATCGGCGGCGCGGCTCTGGCGGGCGCCGTGATCGGCGGCGCGGGCGGCGCGGCGATCGGCGCCTCGCTCGCGGGCGGCGGAGGCGACGACGGATTCGCTACGGATCCCGACCCGTTCTCGGCTCTTCGTCCGCGCAGCGAGCCCGGTTTCGACCACATCGTCGTCCTGATGGGCGAGAACCGATCGTTCGACAACCTGCTGGGCTACCTCTACACGTCGGAGACCGTCCCGGCCGGAGAGACCTTCGACGGACTCGCCTTCGGCACGCACAGCAACACGGCTCCGGACGGCACGGTGGTCGAGGCGCACGTCTACCAGGGGCCCACCGACCGGATCATGAGTCTCCCCGACCCGGATCCCGGCGAGGAGTACCCGCACGTCAACACCCAGCTCTTCGGCACGATCGACCCTCCGGGCAACGCCGACCTCTTCGTCGACGGGATGAGCGCCCCGTTCAACGCCCCGACCCACGGCGAGAAGGCCGACATGTCGGGGTTCCTGAAGGACTACTTCGTGAACGTCCGCCGACTTCGCCGCGGTGTCGAACCGGGCATCGACGAGGCCAGGCACATCATGGGCTCGTTCTCACCGGAGATGCTGCCGGTGCTGTCGACGCTCGCGACGGAGTTCGCCGTCTTCGACCACTGGTACGCGGCGGTGCCGTCGCAGACCTTCTGCAACCGCTCGTTCTTCCACGCGTCGACCTCGCACGGCTTCGTCACGAACGTCGCCGGCGGCGGGTACCGGAAGTGGCTGGATGCTCCGGAGGCGCCGACGGTCTTCAACCGCTTGGAAGACGCTGGTGTGCGCTGGAAGGTCTACATCGACAAGCTGCAGCTGGTGTCGTTCACGGGAATGCTGCACGCCGCGGCCCTCGAGAAGTACTGGCGCACCGATCGCTTCGGCACGATGGAGGACTTCTACGCGGACGCGAAGAACGGCACCCTCCCCGCATACGCGTTCATCGAGCCGCGCATGGTCTACGACCACAACGACTTCCACCCGCCCTTCGGCGTGCTGCGGGAGGGGGAGGTCGACGGCGAGCCGGTGCTCGACAGCGCGATCTCCGATGTGCGCGCAGGCGACCGGCTCGTGCACGACGTCTACGAGGCCGTGCGCACCAGCGCGTCGCCCGAGGGCTCGAACGCGGTCAACACGCTGCTGCTGATCACCTTCGACGAGCACGGCGGATGCTACGACCACGTGCCGCCGCCCGCGGCCACGAAGCCCACTCCCGACAGCGGTCCAGGGGAGATGGGGTTCACCTTCGACCGCCTCGGATGCCGCGTGCCCGCGATCGCCGTGTCGGCCTACACGAAGCGCGGCACCGTCATCCACGACGAGATGCACCACGGATCCGTCACCGCGACGCTCTCCCGGCTGCACGGCCTGAAGCCCCTGAACGAGCGCGACGCCTCGGCCCGCACGCTGCAGAACGTGGTGAACCTCGACCGTCCGCGGCATCCGTCCGACTGGCCGGTGACGGTGCCCGCCTACACGCCGCCGAACCCCGAGCAGGCCCCGCCCGCAGCGGCCGACCACGACCGCCCTCTCACCCCGCCGGCCCGTGGACTCCTCGGACTCCTCATCGCACGATACGGCCGCCCGGACGAACCCGAACCCGAGACGTTCGCCGACGCCTACCGCCTGCTGCACGAGCACGGCGAGGAGCTCTTCGGCCCGCCGGATGACGGCGCATGATCGTCACCGAGCGGCTGACGCTGCGCCCCTGGACGGTGGCGGATGCCGGGTTCCACCGCGAGCTGTGGCTGGAACGCGATCCGCGGGTACCGCCGCATCGCAGGATCGACGCCGACGGCCACCCGACGGTCGAGGAGCTCGCCGAGCGGATCCGCCGCTCGCCGCATGAGGGCCCGATCGGCACCCTGGTCGTCGAGCTGCGCGAATCGGGCGAGCGGCTGGGCTACTGCGGGCTGATCGAGGGCGAGCCCGACCCCGAGATCGCGTACGAGTTCCTGCGCAGGCACTGGGGGCGCGGCTACGCGACCGAGAGCGCGGAGGCGATCGTGGAGGGCGCCCGCGCCGCGGGGATACCCCGACTGCGCGCTTCGGTGTGGGAGTGGAACACCGCGTCACGCCGGGTGCTGGAGCGGCTCGGCTTCGCCGAGACCGGTCCCCACCGGATCGACCCCGAGCGGGGGCGCTCGCTGATGACGATGCGGGAGCTCTGACCAGTGCCCTCCGCCTGACGGCACGCTCCTCGGACCGGCTAACGTGGGCGCATGACCGACTCCGACAGCACGGGCAGACGCCTGCTCGCACCCGAGCACGTCGTCGATGTGTTCGTGTACGTGGTGGTGCTCAACCTCGCCGTCGAGTACGTGCCGGCGGTCATCACGGAGACGTTCACGATGTCGCTCCTCACGGCCGTCCTCCTCAAGGTGGTCCTGGAGATCGTCCTGGCGGCGAAGAACCGTCTCAAGCGCCGATTCGCGGCCGCGACGACGACCGGCGACAAGGTGCTCGCTGGCGGAACGCTGTGGCTCGTGCTCGTCGGGAGCAAGTTCGTCGTGCTCGAGCTGATCGCCCTCGTCTTCGGCAGCAGCGTGAGCCTCGGCGGCTTCTGGTCGGTCACGGGACTGATCCTCGCGCTCCTCCTCGCCCGCGCCGGCGTGCGGCTCCTCCTGCGGACGGATGCCGCGGACGCCGACTCCCCGGGAGCCTGAGCGTCAGGATCCGTCGCGGTCCTCGCGGAGGTCTCTCCGCCGCAGCAGCAGCACCGCAGCGATCGTGAGAACCATCAGCGTGAACATCACCGCGAGGCCTGCCTGCTCTGGGATGACTCGGAATCGGAAGGTGAGCAAGCTCACGGCACCGTTGGTGAGCCCCGCTACGAGGCCCAGGACCGCCCAGCGAATCACGCGAGGACGTTGGGCGCGCTGCCACTCGCGGTACTTCACGGGGTCGTGCCACGCCTCTTCCGGGACGCCGTTGCTCCTCAGCCCTCTTTCGGCGAAGCGACTCAGCTTCGAGGGTTTCTGTGGCTCGCCTGGGGTCGACATGGCGTCAGCGTAGCGCCTCGTCAGTCGCCCTTCGAGCGGCGACGCGAGAGCACCACGAGCACGCCCCCGAGGATGAGCACCGCGGCGCCGATGCCTGCCCACACGAACGTCTCGGGGCCGAGTCCGGTCGCGGGCAGACGGTTGCCTCCGGTCGACGGGACGCTCGGAGTCGGGGTCGGGGTGACGACTGCGGCGGCGAGGGTGAAGTCCTGGTCGACGACGACCTCTCCGGCGTCGGTGATGACGACGGTCCGGGTGGCGGCGCCGACCACGGTGCTGCCCGAGGGCGGCGTCACGGTGATCGTGTAGCTGCCTGGCGGGAGGGTGCCGAGGCCGTAGGCGCCGTCGGCATCCGTCGTCAGCTGCTGCGTGCCACCGGGACCGGAGACCGAGATCACGACGCCGGACACCGCGGCGCCGCCGTCGGTGCGCACGGTGCCGTCGATCGCGCCGAGGCGAACCAGCGCGAAGTCCACGTCGTCGACGTCGCCTTCGATGACACTCTCGTCCCGCGAGACCGCACCGGATGCCGCGTACCCGTCCGGCACCTCGACGGCGACGGTGTACTCGCCGAGCGGTAGCCGCGGGAAGGAGTAGTCGCCGTTCGCGTCGGTCACCGTGCTGAGCGGGGTGCCGCCCGGACCGGATGCCGTCACCGTCACCCCCGCGACGCCAGAGCCCCCCGCGCGCACGGTTCCGCTGAGCGTCGGGTTCTCGGCGAGGCGGAAGTCGACGCCGGTGATGGGCGTCTCGCTGCCGTCCGCGACGGTGAAGGGAGGCGGAGTCGTGACGATCGTGTAGCCGTCCGGTCTGGTGATCGTGGCGCTGTGCGTGCCGACGGGAACCTTGTCGAAGAGGTACTGGCCGTCGGCATCCGTCGTCGTCGTGCGCCCGTCGATCGTGACGGTGAGACCGGCGATGGGCGTGCCGTCGGTGTCGGTGACCCGTCCGGACACCGTGACGGGCACGATGTCGCGCACCGTGAAGTCGGCGACACCGTCGGCATCCGTGAGGTCGACCGTCTGCGCGTTCGGATCCTCGGAGATCTTGCCCGCCGGAGGGGCGACGCGCACGGTGTAGCCGTCGGTCGCCACGACACCGGGGAAGGAGTAGGTACCGCCCGCCGCCGTCGTGGTCGTGCCGACGACGGCGCCGTTCGCATCGGTGAGCGTGAGCTCGACGCCGTCCAACGGGCCCTCGGCCGTGTCGGTCACGGTGCCGGTGACGTCGCGAGCGAGGGAGGCGAACCAGGTCTGGTAGACGGGCAGGCCCGCGCGACGCGTGAACACGAACGAGAGCGACACGATCGGCGTCGAGGGCTCGAACCAGCCCGCGGCGCCGCTCGTGTCGGCGGCGGCCGCGTTGCCCGTGAGGGTGAGCGTGGCGGCATCCCACGTCGGGACGTCCGCGGCATCGCCCGTGCAGGACGGCTTGCCGACGACACCCGGGGCGCAGTAGTTGAAGCCGCCGCGGAAGCCCAGCTCCGTCGCGTCGAGCACGTGTCCGTCGGCGGCGACGGCGTGGATGCGTACAGCGTCGGCGTCGATGTCGCCGAGCACGAAGGTCCATCCGGATGCCGGGGTCGGAGCTGCGAAGGAGTAGGTCGTCGTCGACGGGCTGGTGGCGTTGTCGGCCTTCGGACGGAGGTTCAGGTACGGCTGGTTCAGGCTGCTGCCGTACTTCGCGCCGACCGGCGTGCCCTCCGAGAGCCAGGTGGAGGCTCCCGTGATGACACCGACCTGGCCGCCACGGGAGTCACTGGTCACCGTCGCGGTCACCACGGGTTTCGCCGCGATCTGCACCGCGCTCGTGTAGGCGCCGGGCGCTCCGGCCAGCGGCTGCCACCCCGCCCACGACGTGGTCGTCGCGGCGGCGGCGGGAATCGCCCCCACCAGTGCCGCGATGACGACGATCGCTCCGGCGATGACCCCGCTCCGATACACACGCATGGCGCCCAGCGTACCGATATGCCAGAACGTTGGCGAGGGAGAGTGGGGCCGTGACTCACACCGTGTTTCGCCCCAGCAGCTCCGAGAAGATGAGCAGGACCCCGCCGACCCCGGCGACCAGAGCGAGCACGAATGCCGAGATCGCGTACCAGAACGCGCGCCGCCCTCGCACCAAGGCGACGATCACGATGACGGATGCGGCGACGAAGATGAGCCATGGTAGGAACCCCGCGATGAAGCCGCCGGTGTTCATGACGCCCGTGTCGCAGTCGCCCGGCCCGCAGACGGCGGATCCCATGATCGAGACGATCGCGAAGAATGAGCTCCCCAGAGCGACGACGGGCAGCAGTGCGAGGATCACGATCGAGATCACGCGATCCCAAACAGGCGCAGGAGTGCGCAGTGCCTCCCTCGGTGGCGGCAGGGATGGCAAAGGTGGCGGCAGTGTCATCTCAGTAGCCTCCGAGCGAAATGGTCGAGACGGACCCGGGCCTGAGGTGCATCGCTCCCACGGCCTAGTTGGAGTAGTTCTTGCCGGTCCAGCCGCTGTCGATCTTGCCGAGGCTGGTGATGTCTGCGCCGGAGCCGTCGTAGCGGTTCTTGTCGAGGTACAGCTTCTTGGAGCTCTTCACGGTGTATCCCCCCAGGTGATGCGGTTGGTGAGCTCGGTGGGTTCAGCCCATCGAGATGGTGACTCCGGCGCTGTCGCAGGCGGAACTCGAGTGCAGGACCGCCTGGATGACGTTGTCCTCGTCTGTGCTGTCGACCGTTCCGTCACCGACCGAGCGGGAGAGGGCGAGGACGGACAGCCCGGAGAGAGCGCCGACGACGTTCGCATCGACGCCCGCGTCCTGGGCCTCGCGTGAGGACTGCGTCAAGGCGAGCCCGAGGGCCCCGAACTCGTCCTGCGTGCCAGATGCGGCAACCAGCTGTGCGTAGGTGACGAACGATTCGTTGAAGGCGGTGCACGCCGTGGCGGTCGAGTCCATCGATGCGCCTCCGGCATCGGAAGGCTCTGCCGACGACGTCGGCGCGGGCGCCATCGGCGTCGCCGGGTAGTTCGGCGTCGAGGGATCCGGGGCGCACCCGGTCAATCCCACCATCGCGCTCGCCAGCGCCACGCCGGCGATGAACGTCCTGCGCCACGTCACCGTCATCGCTTTGCGAGGGAACATCTCGTCACCTTGTGCTCTCTGCTGATTTCACTTGATCGACGGCGGATCCTGAGGACCATCGAGAGGCAGACCCGATCGGCCGCCTCTGCGATCCTCCCCCTGACACCGCGCAACGTCCAGTACCGATCACTGAAGCCAACCAGTTAGCCTGACTGAATGATTGATCTCCTCGGTCTGCGCATCCTTGTGACGCTCGATGAGGAGGGCACGGTGACGGCGACCGCCGCCAGGCTCGGATACTCCCCCTCCAACGTGACCCAGCACCTCCGCCGGATCGAGGGCACCCTCGGCATGCCGATGGTGGAGAGGGTGGGACGAAGAGTCGTTCTCACCCAACGTGCTCAGGACCTCGCCACCCGAGGACGCCCCCTCCTGCTGGAGATCGACGACCTCGCCGCATCGACGATGCAGGAACCGTCGGGAACGATCGACATCGGCGCCTTCCCTACGGCCACCCGAGGTCTGCTCCTTCCCGCCATGGCGGCACTCGGCCGCGAACATCCCGACCTCACCGTCGAGCTCCACGAGCTCGAGCCCCTTCCCGCGCTCGAGGCGGTGCGTTCCGGTCGGATTCACGCGGCGATCGTGAAGACCTGGGGAAGCGCTGAAGATCCCGAAGACACGATCCTCACGCGCATTCCGCTCGGAAGGGATCCGATCGATGTGCTGGTGCCGTCGGATCACCCTCTGGCGGATGCCGAGTACGTGCACTTCCACGATCTGAGGGATCAGGTCTGGGCGCTGACCCCTGCAGGAGAGCCGTCCTACCGAGTCTGGTTCTCGAGCCATCAGAAGGCACCCGCGCTACGACCTCGCCGGATCTACGAGGCCAGCGAGTTCACCTCCCTCGTGAGCTTCGTCGCTCACGGGCTGGCGATCACTGCGATTCCGCGCCTCGGACGGGCGCCGCTGCCGCAGGGTGTCGTGGCCGTCCCCCTGCGCCATGCGAACGCCTTCCGGAGCATCTCCCTCGCTGTCCGTCGGACGTCCCAGGGGTCTGTGTCGATCCAGGCGCTGCTCCACGCCCTTCGAGCCGTCACCTGGGCGACCGGCGATGAGACGCCGCTTACGTGGTCGGCATCGAGGCCGTCGACAGATCGGGCAGACTTCGCGGAGCTACCCGTCGATCTGTGACGCGGGGATGATCGTGTACTGCAGAACCTGCCCGGACTCCGCGCGGTCGACCGTGATGGTGATGCTCACCTGGAAGCCGAGATCGTCGCCGTCGTTCAGAGACAGCTGGGCCTCGCCGTCCCGCGACACCTCGGTGACGAAGCTCTGCACATCGGAGGGATCGATGCCTACGAGTTCGGCATCCTCGCGGACTCGCTGGACGAGGTCGTCAATCCGGGAGAACACCACGAAGTAGGCGACCGCTCTGACGGTTCCGTCACTATCCGCCCGCACGCGGATTGTGCTCGTCTCCGCCTCGAGCTTCCCGTCGGGGCCCAGCACGGTGAACGCGACGGGATCGGAGAGCGGAACGCTGACGTCCCACAGATCCTTGGCATCGGATACGCCCAGCTGCTGGGCAGTCATACTCCCGGAGCGCAGATCGATCTGCGCCGCCCCGCTCCGTGTGATCTCCTCCACCCCGTCCTTGCTGAACGAGGAGTTCACCCCGTCGGCCATAGCCGACGTCTCATGCACGGGATCTGCCGGGGCGACCGGCCCGATCGCACAGGCGGAGAGCCCGAGCACGGCGACGAGTGCGAGCGCAGAGCTTCCGCTCCTGAGTGCTGTCGGGTTCATGAACTACTCGATTCCGCGGCGCGATCGCAGCGCCACTGTCAGTACGATCACGAGGATTATTCCTCCCATCGCGCACAGCGCGATGCCGAAGATGTCGAAGAACCCCCATCCGGAGGCGGCCTGCGCCGACAGCTCGGACTCGAGTTCGACCGTCGCTGGGGCTCCCGGCAGATACCGGACTTCCGCGCCGACGATGTCGGCCTTCCCCGGGAACTCGTCTTCCCAGCCGTCCGGACCGGAGATCGCCACCGGGATGGTCGGAGTCGTGCGCAACGTAGCCGTCGTCACGGCCGCGTTCACGTCCGAGAACGTCACCTCCACCTCGACGCCTCGACGTTCTCCGTCGCTCCCCTGGAACACCTTGACCCGTGCGTCCGAGACCGTCGCCTGGTGCCCCTGCTCCATCAATCGCTGCGTCTGAAGCCGCTGCTCGTTCGCGCTCCCGAGCGATGACGCTCCCGCCCCGATCATCGCCAGTGCGATCACCCCGACAACCGCCAATGCGATGTTCGATCCCCGTCTACGCACCTGTCCCCCTCGGTCAGACTTGCTCGCAGTCTGCGAAGATACCACGCACGCTCACCGGCATACGGTGCAGAGGGCGTCGCGCCGACGGGGATTGTTTCTCGGGCACCTCGTCGACGGGTGGACGCCTCACGCGTCCATCCGTCGAGCCCCGACCTCGCCCGGCCTCAGGCGACGGGATCGCCCTGGACGGGCCCTTCGGTGTTGGGCTTCCACCCGAGTGCGGGGGCGACGTGCTCGGCGAACGCCTCCAGCACGTGCAGGTTGTACTCCGGCCCGAGCTGGTTCGGGATCGTCAGCATGAGCGTGTCCGCCGCCATCACGGCCTCGTCCGCGAGCAGCTGCCGGATCAGCACGTCGGGCTCGGCCGCGTAGGTCTTGCCGAAGGTCGAGCGGAAGCCGTCGATCACGCCGATCTGGTCGGCGTTCTCCTCGCTGCGCAGACCGAAGTACGCCCGGTCCATGTCGGAGACGAGCGGGAACACGCTGCGGCTCACCGAGACGCGAGGGGATCCTGTGTGCCCTGCCTCCTTGTAGGCGGCACGGAACAGGTCGATCTGCTCGCGCTGCAGCTCATGGAACGGCTGCCCCGTGGCCTCGGTGACGAGCGTCGAGCTCATCATGTTGAGGCCCTTGCGGCCGGTCTCCTCCGCCGTCGCGCGAGAACCCGAGCCCCACCAGATGTGGTCGCGGAGCGTCGGCGAGTGCGGTTCGACGGCGAGGTAGTGGCCGGCGCCGACCATGCGAGGGTCGCCCGGCGCGAGCCGTTCGCCCTCGATGGCCGAGAGGAACAGGTCGAACTTCTCACGGGCGAGCACGCTGCCGCGCTCAGGGTCCTCCTGGTCGAGGTATCCGAAGGTCTCGTAGCCGCGCAGCGCGGTCTCGGGTGACCCGCGGCTCACGCCGAGCGCGATGCGGCCGTCGGCGATGAAGTCGAGCGCGGCAGCCTCCTCGGCGAACTGGAACGGGTTCTCGTACCGCATGTCGATCACGCCCGTGCCGACCTCGATGCGCTCCGTGCGCGCGGCCATGGCCGACAGCAGCGGCATGGGCGACGCGGCCTGGCGCGCCCAGTGGTGCACGCGCACGTAGGCGCCGTTCACGCCGAGCTCGTCTGCACCCTCCGCGATCTCGATCGTCTGCTTCAGCATGTCGCCCGCGGTGCGGGTCGTCGAGCCGGGCACATCGCCGTAGTGCCCGAAGGAGAGGAATCCGAAAGCCTTCATATGTCTATGCAACCGAATGGATGCCGGGGTATTCCCCCGCGGTCTCCCGCCGCATCTCCAGGTAGCTGTCCCCGTCCCCGCCGGCCACAACGAAGCCGCGGCGCTCGTACCAGCCGCGGGCCGGGGCGTCGTGCCACACCGACAGCGTGACGACGGCCTCGGCGGCATCCGCTTCGCCGAGGATGATCGACAGCAGCCGCCCGCCGAAGCCCCTCCCCCTGGCCGTTGCCGACACCGCGATGTCGCACAGGCGCACGACAGCCGCGGAGTCCACGGCATCCGCGGTCACCGCGTAGGCGACGGGAGCGCCGTCCATCGAGAGCAGCAGGCCCACGGCATCCGGATGCTGTGCCAGCAGTCCCGCGAACTTCGAGGTCAGCTGCACCTCGACGAGCGGCCCTGCGACCGCCACCGGGATGCCGTTCAGGCGCTGATGCAGCTCCTCCGCGGCGATCGCACGAAGACGAGGGTCGTCGATGGAGACCCGTTCGATTCGAGCGGCGTCGTCATCCACGCGGCGGGAAGACGCCCTGCAGCGCGATCACGTAATACATGCCCACATACGGGGGCATGTTGTTGTGCGCCGCGTTCCCTCCCGACAAGGCGAGGGCGTCGGGTGCCATCGCCGTGTTCTTCGACGAGGAGTACGCGTTGCGGGTGGCCCTGCCGTACCGGGTCTCGGCCCAGCGCCGGTCGGCCGGGCTGCCGGTGTTGCCCGGAGTCGCCACGGCGTTGGCGGTGTGCGTGTGACCCGGCATCTCCGAGCTGAGAAGGGTGACCGACGGAGTTCCGCCCATCTCGCCGACGATGCGGGGCGTGAGACCCTGCCCATCTCCCTGGCCGATCACGAACGAGCCGTTCAGGTTGGGCAGGGCGAACGTCACCTTCCCGTCACCACCGTAGTTCGTGCCGAGGAGCGAGAAGAGCGCCGTGTTCTGCGAGATGGGGATGAGCTGGCCGCTGCACAGAGCCCACCCCTGAGGGGCGAAGTTGAAGCCGACGGTGCGGATCTCGCCGAGGTATGGGTCCACCATGATGCGCTCTCCCGTGGATCGAAGGTCAGTTGCGAGACGGGAAGACGCCCGTCAGCGCGATGATGTGGTTGACGACGAGATAGGGCGACTGGTTCTCGTGCGCCTGATTGCCACCCGCCACCCCGATCGCGGAGGAGCTCATGATGCCGCTGGCATCCGTGCCGTAGGTGGGTTCTGCTGGCGCTGCCCAGTACGTGCCCTGCGGCGTTGCGGTGTCGGCGGGACCCGACGACGCCTGCACGACATGCGTGTGCTGAGGCATCTCCTGGACCGACAGGGTGTGCGAAGCCTCCCCGCCGACCTGCCCCTGGACGATGCCGTTGGGGCTGGGGTGGATCGGAGACCTGCCGCGCAGATCGGGGAGCGCGAAGGTCGTGACCCCGTTGCCCCCGTAGGTCGTTCCGAGCAACGAGAACAGCGCCTGGTTCTGTGCGATGGACATGATCTGTCCGTCGCACAGTGCCCAGCCTCTGGGGGCGAAGTTGAAGGAGACACGGCGGATCTCGCCGAGGAATTGCAAGCTCATCGTGTGCTCAGTTCTGCGAGGGGAAGATGCCGTAGAGGGCGATGATGTACGACACCGCGACGAACGGCGGCATGTTCTCGTGAGGCAGGTTGCCGCCGGCCGGGGAGATCGCGTTACCCGCGAGCGTGGCATTCGACGCGGCGTCCGAATACGCGTTCGACGACTGCGCGGCCCAGCGCGACGACGCGGGCGATGTGCCTCCTGCGGTGGCCGAGTAGACGGCGGCGTGGGTGTGCGACGGCAGCTGCTGCGACGTCAGGGTGACCGTCTCGGCGCCGCCCTTCTGCCCGCTGACGTAGGTTCCGACACCGGACCGCGTGCCCATGTGCACGGCCGAGCGCCCTTGGAGGTCGGGGAGAGCGAATGTCGTCTGTCCGTCGCCGCCGTAGGTCGTGCCGATCAGGGCGTACAGCGTCTCGTTCTCGGCGATGCTGACGAGCTGTCCATTGCAGAACGCCCAGCCGGCAGGGGCGAAGTTCCCGGCGAAGAGGCGGATCTCGCCGACGTAGTACTCGCTCATGCCGCACCCTCTCCCCGGTCGATCGTGGCCTCGAGCCGCGCATCGCCGCCGACCCTCGCAAGGAACAGGGAAGCGACGAGCTCTCCGCCCTGCGTGAGGCGGTAGATGCCGTCGCGGGCGCCGTCGTCGGTCATGAACTCCAGACGGAAGCGGTTCTCGGCATCCCCTCCCCCGTGGAGATCGTCGACGCTCGCCAGCACCAGGCGGTGGGCCGACCACGGGGAGGATCCCGAGAACTCGGCGCCCTCGCGCCCGGCGAACATCGAACGCACGGGGGCGAGCGGATCGGCGGCGGTAGCGGATGCCGCGGCATCCGTCATCGGCCGCGACGAGGTCGCGGCCACGGCCGGGGGTGCGCCGGCGGCCATGCCGACGCCGAGCACGACGGCACCGGCTCCGAGCACGCCTCGGCGAGAGATCACAGCAGTCATGAGCGCTCCTGCAGTCGGATGCACCCTGGGGAGTGCCTTATCAGGCGAGGTGCGGAACTGACGCTATCACCCGGCGTGGCCAACCGATAGCATTCCGATATTCCCGTTGATCTCACGGTGCCCCCAGCGCCCGAGCGAAGGACTTCGATGTCTGCTCCCCGGATGTCCCCCCTCTCGACGCGCGGCGCCATCGCCGCCGTCGCCGTGCTCGCGTTGAGCACCGTCGGGCTCGTCGTCGCCGATCCCGCTGCGGCCGCGACCACGATCACCGTCACGAGCTTCACCGACGCCGATGCGAACGGCGCATGCTCGACGCCGAGCGTCACGACGACGGCCTCGCCCGTGACGCTGCGCAATGCGCTCTGCGTGGCGAGCAACCTCGGCGGCGAGAGCACGATCACGGTGCCCGGTGGCACGTACACCCTCACCGGCGGGGCCCTGAAGCTCGGTACGCAGTCGGGTACCGACGTGCGTGTGGCGTCGTCCGGAGGACGCGCGAGCGTCGTCGGCGGCGGATCGACGCAGCTCCTCGCGATCGACGCCGACCTCGTGGGCGGCATCTCCGTCGAGATCGACGGCTTCGCCTTCACCGGCGGCAGGGACACCGTCTACGGCGGCGGCGCGATCATCGCGGGCAGCTTCACCGCGGCCTCCCCCGACTCGCTCGTCGTGCGCGACACCCGGTTCATCGACAACAGGTCGACCGGCGGCACCGCCAACCCCGGCGGCGCGATCCAGTTCATCGGCGGCGACCTCACGATCGAGGACTCGACGTTCGACGGCAACGACGCCGGTCCCGCCAACGGCGGTGCCGTGTACTACGAGGCCTCCGCATCGGGCGACGCCCTCTCCGTGACCGATTCCACGTTCACGAACAACAGGGTGACCGCGTCGGCGGGGATCGTCGCCGGCGGCGGCGCGATCGCGATCGACTCGAACGGTGTCGGGACGGCGCAGATCTCCGGCAGCACGTTCGGCTCCAACGTCGCCGACGGCACGAGCGGCACGGCGGCACGCGGCGGCGCGATCCAGCAGCTCCAGGGCCCGTCGACGGTGACCGGCAACGTCTTCACCGCGAACGTCGCCAGCGGCGCATCCGCAGGAGGCGGCGCGCTGGATGCCGCAGACGGCGCCCTCAGCGCCCAGTACAACTCCTTCTCGGGCAACACCGGCGCCGCCGCCGTGCGCACGAGCGCCACGACCGTCGCGACGCTGACGAACAGCTGGTGGGGCTGCAACGGCGGTCCGGGTGCCGCGGGGTGCGACACCACGAGCATCGCCAGCGGATCGGCGAACCCCTACCTCGTGCTGAGTGCGACGACGAGCGCGAGCCTGATCGACACCGCGTCGACCGCCACGTTCACCGCATCGCTGCGCACGAACTCCGCCGGCAGCACCATCGGCGGCGCGAACCTCTCCGCCTTCGAGGGCGCGACCGTCGGGTGGACCGGCGTCGCTCCGTCCGGCTCCTCGGTCTCGTCCTCCGCGTTCCACCTCGGCGAGGCGACCACGACCTTCACCTCCGGCAGCACGGGCGGCCCTGGCGGCGCCACGGCGACCTTCGGGGCGGCATCCGTGCCCGTCTCCGTCGCCGTGCGTCAGATCGCGGCGTTCACGAGCGCGGCGAGCGCGACCGCCACGGTCGGCACGCCGTTCAGCTTCACGGTCACCGCCACCGGCTTCCCGGTGCCGAACATCTCGCTGACCTCACCCAGTGCCCCTCCAGGACTGACCTTCTCCGCCGGCTCCGGCTCGGCGACGCTCTCCGGCACGCCGACGAGCTCGGGCACCTATCCCCTGACCCTGACCGCGTCCAACGGCGGCGCACCGGTGCAGCAGACCCTCACCGTCACGATCGGCGCCGCGCCGTCGTTCACCGGATCGCTCACGGCATCCGTCGCCGACGGCGACCCCGTCGACGTCACGATCACCGCGTCCGGCTCCCCGGTGCCGGAGATCGCGGCGACGGGAGGTCTCCCCGCCGGTCTCCAGCTCGATGACAACGGAGACGGCACGGCCCGTCTGCACGGCACGTCGACCGCCGGACCCGGCGAGCACGTCATACATCTGACCGCGGCGAACGCGCTCGGCACCACCCCGGCCGACTTCACCCTGACGATCACCGCGCCGCCGGCGTTCACGAGCGCCGACCACACGACGTTCACGGTCGGCACGCCCGGACTCTTCCCGATCGTCGTCGACGCCGGGTTCCCTGTGCTGAACACGGTGACCCTCACTGGCGCCCCGGCCTGGCTCACCCTGCTCGGCGCGGCGGGCATGCAGCAGCTGCAGGCCACGCCGCCCGCGGGTGCGGGCGGCACGTACACCTTCGACCTGGCCATCACGGGCAGCTCCGTCACCCAGGAGTTCACTCTGACGGTGCACGAGGCTCCCGTCATCACCGACCAGCCCGACTCGATCAGCGTGATCGCCGGCGCGGACGCCGACTTCACCACGACCGCCTCCGGCTACCCGACCCCGACCGTGCGGTGGCAGCGCTTCACCGGCGGCTCGTGGACCGACATCGCGGGTGAGACCTCGACCACGCTGAGCATCGACACCACGATTTCGGATGCCGGCGCACGACTGCGCGCCGTGTTCACGAGCTCCGCGGGCACGGTCACCAGTGACGAAGCCGTGCTCTCGGTCGGTCAGGTGCCGGTGCTGGACGAGGTGGACCCCGTGACGGCCCCGGTCGGGACGCCCCTGACCGTCGACATCGCCAGCACCGGCATCCCGGTGAGCGCTCTGACCGCCACGGGCGTGCCCGCCTGGCTGACGTTCACGGATGCCGGCGACGGCACCGCCACCCTCAGCGGCACCCCCGCCCTGACGGACGCCGGTGCGGTGAACATCTCGGTCACGGCGGACAACGGATTCGGCACCGACCAGATCACTGTGAAGATCACGGTGGTCGGCTCGCTCCCGGCATTCACGAGCGCCATGGTCGCGACCGTCGACCGCGGCGAGTCCGTCGACATCACCATCGCCACGACGGGTGTGCCGACGCCGACGATCGCCGCAACCGGGCCCGTGCCCGCCGGACTCTCCCTCGACGACAACGGAGACGGGACGGCGAGGCTGCACGGCACGCCGACCGCAGTGGCCGGCGAGTACTCGATCGCTCTGAGCGCGACGAACATCCACGGCACCGAGCCAAGCTCCTTCTTCCTCACGATCAGGGAGGCGCCGAGCTTCACGAGCGCCGACCACACCACGTTCACGGTCGGCTCCGCTGGATCGTTCCCCGTCACCGTCAGCCCCGGGTTCCCCGTGAAGAACGCGGTGAGCATCAGCGGAGCGCCGGCCTGGCTCTCCCTCGACGGCGTCGCGGGTTCGCAGACGCTGGTGGGCACGCCCCCGGCAGGCTCGGGCGGAACCGCCTCCTTCGAGCTCTCGATCGACGGCAGCAGCGTCACGCAGAGCTTCACGCTCACGGTGAACGAGGCCCCCGTCATCACGGCCCAGCCGGTCGCCGCGACGGTCCTGGAGGGTACGGACGCGACGTTCACCGCAACCGCGACCGGGCACCCGGTCCCGACCGTGCAGTGGCAGCTCTTCACCGGCGGCTCCTGGTCCGACGTCGCCGGAGCCACGGGCACCACGCTGACGATCACGCCGACGATCGGCAACGACGGCACGCTGTTCCGTGCGGTGTTCACGAACACGGCGGGCTCGGCGACGAGCGACGAGGTCCTGCTCACGGTCGGCCAGACGCCGGTCGTCGACGCGATCGACCCGATCACCGCGCTGGCGGGCGCCGCCGTCACGGTCGACATCACGAGCACCGGTCTCCCGGTGAGCACGCTCACCGCCACAGGCGTCCCGGCCTGGCTGACGTTCACGGATGCCGGCGACGGCACCGCCACCCTCACCGGCACCCCGGCCCTCGCCGACGCCGGCGCGGTGGAGATCACGGTCACCGCGGCGAACGGCTTCGGCACCACCGAGACCACCGTGCAGATCACCGTGCTGACCACCGTGGCCCTCCCGTCCGTGCTCCCGAGCGCATCCGACGGCGCGCTGACCGGGGTTCCCGCCTCGGTCGTGCGCGGCCAGCAGCTCACGATCGGCGGCTCCGGCTTCCTCCCCGGGGCGACGATCCAGCTCGGCATCTACTCGGTGCCGACGATGCTCGGCACGACCGTCGCCGACGGCACGGGATCGTTCTCGGCCGTCATCACCATCCCCGCCGGCCAGACCCTCGGAGCGCACACGATCGCCGCAGTCGGGATCGGCGCCGAGGGCACTGCGCGCCTGCTGACGGCATCCACCACGGTCGTCGCACCCGCGACGGGCGGAGGCACCGGAACCGGCGGGCTCGCCGCGACGGGTGCGGATGCCGCGCCGTCGCTCGGACTCGGGCTCATCGCCCTGTTCGCGCTGCTGGGCGGACTCGCCCTCATCCGCGGCGCGCGTCGGCGCCTGGCATAGCGACGACGGGCTGCTGCGCGCTCAGCCGTGCAGCAGCCCGTCGAGCACGAGCTGACGGATGCGGGGCTCGAGGTCTGCCCACAGGTCGACCAGCGGCACCTCGAACAGGTCGGCGAGGGCCGACACGATCTGCACGACCGTGAGGTCGCCGTCGCAGGCTCCGACGAAGGCGGCGAGCGCGGAGTCGACCTTGAGAGTGCGGGCGAGCCCGCCGCCCTGGCGAAGTTCGATCACGCTCGGGTCGTCGTTGCCGGGAAGAAGATGCCGCGCCTCGGTGACGTCGGATGCCGTGAAGAGCGTCGTCGGCAGTCCGTCGGCGAGCAGGTCGTGCGCCTCGAGCCCCTGACGCAGCGCTCCGCCGACGTTCGACACCGGCTGCGGCATCCGCTCGATCCGCCGCAGCGGCGTCGCCGTGGGGTTCGCCAGGCGGCGCAGCAGGATGTACCCGAAGCCCACCGCGGAGACGCCGCGCTCCTCGAAGTCGTCGAGCCACGCGGTGAGCAGCCTCGTGAACGCCGCATCGCGCGGGGTCGTGCCGCCGTCGCGGATCCACAGCTCCGCGTAGCCGAGCGGGGAGAGCTCCTCCCGCTGGATGACCCACAGGTCGACGTCGGCGGGAACCCAGGACGAGAGGCGGTCGAGCCCGGACTCGACGACGCGCGACTCCCAATTGCCGAGCAGCTGCGCCGCCCCGCCCGCGGTGAGGTACGACGGAGCGGTGCGCACGAACTGCTCCACCAGCGCGTCCCCCACGAGACCGCCGTCGCGGTACTCGTACTCGGGCACGCCGTCGACGCGCGGCGTGATCACGAACGGAGGGTTGGAGACGATCAGATCGAACGCCTCCCCCTCGACGGGCTCGAACATGCTGCCCAGACGGAACTCGATGTTGCGGGCGCCGTTGAGCATCGCGTTCAGCTCGGCGTAGGCGAGCGCACGCGCGGAGATGTCGGTCGCCACGACGGATGCCGCGTGCCGCGACACCAGAAGGGCCTGGATGCCGCAGCCGGTGCCCAGATCGAGGGCGCGGTCGACCTCGAGGGGCATCACGATCTCGGCGAGCGTGCGGGATGCGCCTCCGACGCCCAGGACGTGATCGGCGGGGAGGGCGCCGTCGAGGGCCACCTCGTCGAGATCGCTCGCGATCCACCACTCGCCGATGCCGTCGGCGTCGACGAACGACTGCGGTCGCAGCAGAGCGGTCGGGGTGACGGCATCCTCCGTCAGCGTCGCCAGTCCGAGGCTCACGAGTCCCTGCACGCTCAGTTGCGGGAGCGCGGCCTCGACGGCGGCGACCGGCTGCGGCATGCCGAGGACGAGCAGCCTGCCGAGTGTGGCGAGCACACCCTCGTCACCGGAGATCGCACGCAGGATCGGCTCGCGCGTCCCGCGGGCGAGCGCGTCGTCCGCCTCGCTCCCCCACAGACTCCTGAGCGGCTCCGAGCGGAAGTCGGCGGCGTCGAGATCGGCGGCGAACGCGGCGCAGAGGAGGGGCTCGGGCGTGGGTGCTGCGGTGTCGGACACGGCCGTCACTCTACGCGTCTTCAGGGTTCTCCATCGCCCGCGCACCTAGAATCACAGGGTCAGCACTCACGATCAGCCCGTTCTCGGGCGTTCGAGGAAGACCCCCATGACCGTGATCATCCCCGAGAGCGGCTTCCGTGCGCGCCTGCGGCGCGCGACGAGCGGAGCCGCCGTCTTCGCGATCGCTCTGGGTGTCTGCGGGATCGCCGCCACCAGCGCCCACGCCGCCGACAAGACCGACGACGCGGTCGTCGAACTGCACCTGTCGGCAGGGGCGAACGGCGCCGTCACCCCCGGTCTCTCCACGTCCGCCTCGGTGACCGTGCAGAACGGCACCGGCGACGCTCTCTCCACCGGTCACGTCGTGGTGGAGCTGAACCGGACAGCCCTCGCCGACCGCGCCGCTGTCGCCGACTGGTTCGAGTCCGAGGACGCCGACGGGGCATTCGACCGCATCGCCGATGACAGCACCGCCGCCGTGAACGCGGGCGCATCGGCCACGAGCAGCATCCCGCTCCCGCAGGAGCTCTTCGCCGACCTCGCCCCCGGCGTGTACCCGCTGCGCGCCGAGCTCACCGGCGCCTCCCCGGGGTCGGGAAGCGAAGAGGATGCGACGGCGACGAGTGTGCTCGTGGTCTCGGCCGCGCAGCGACCCCAGGTCGCCGTGCTGGTCCCGATCACGGCCACACCGCAGAACGGCGCCCTGCTGTCGATCGACGAGCTCACCGAGCTCACGGCCGCAGACGGCGATCTCACCGCCCAGTTGGACGGCGTCTCCGGCACCTCCGCGGTGCTGGCGATCGACCCGGCGATCCCTGCGGCGATCCGCGTGCTCGGCACGTCGGCCCCGACCAGCGTGACCGAGTGGCTCGATCGCCTCGACGCTCTGCCCAACGATCGCTTCGCCCTGCAGTTCGGCGATGCCGACGCCACCACGCAGGCGCAGGCCGACCTTCCGTCGCTGCTCGCCCCGACGACCCTCGCTCCGTTCCTCGATCCGAAGAACTTCCAGGCGCCCGCGACGCCGACTCCGGACGCGACGCCCTCGCCGACTCCGACCGACGGGCCCGTGCTTCCCGACGATGAGACCCTGTCGGTCATCGACGGCGCAGCCCCCGGCATCCTCTGGCCGCGCGGAGATGTCAGGACCGACGACCTCGCCGACTTCCGCACCTATCTCGGCGGCACGGCGTCGACCGTCCTGCCCTCGACGTCGCTGTCGTCCGGCTCGTCCGGGCACGCCGCCGTCGGAGACGCTGACGTGCTGGTCACGGATGCCGCGGCATCCGACGCCCTCTCCACGGCGGCGAACGAACCCGACGCGACCGCACGATCGCGCTCCCTGGCGGCGGCGAACGCGTACCTCTTCCTCTCTGCACAGCAGTCGGCGTCGCCGCTGATCGTCGGACTCGACCGCGACGAGAACCGCACGGCCGATGCATTGCGCGACGCCGTCGCCACGGCGGACTCCCCCGGGGTCGATCTCACCTCGGTGCGTGCGGCCCCGGCTGCCGCGGCATCCGTCGACTCAGACGTCGACGACGACCGCGGCGCCGCCCTGCACCGGATGCTCGCCGACGAGGTCACCCTGGGATCGTTCTCGACGATCCTCAGCGATCCCCAGCTGCTGCTCAGCCCCGAACGCATCAGGATCCTGCGCACGATCGGAGTGGGGCACAGCGCCGCGCAGTTCGAGAAGGCCCTGCGATCCCACACGGATGCCACGCAAGACACCCTGGCCGCGGTGGACATCCCGCAATCGAGCACGATCCAGCTGCTCTCGGCCAACGCGGATCTGCCCTTCAGCGTGCGCAACGACCTCCCCTGGCCGGTCAACATCGTGCTGTACACGCGCCCCAGCGACCCGCGCCTCGAAGTGAAGCCCGTCACCACCGCAGAGATCCAGCCCCGCACCACCGGCAGGGTCAAGGTGCCGGTCTCGGCACGAGTGGGCAGCGGCGAACTCGACCTGCACCTCTCTCTCAAGAGCCCGACCGGAGTGTCGATCGGTCAGGATCAGACCGTCCGCGTCGCCGTACGCGCCGAGTGGGAGGGCATCGGACTCGCCGTGTTCGGCAGCCTGATCGCCATCCTCCTCGTGCTGGGCATCGTCCGCACCCTGCGTCGCCGGCGCAAGAACCGTGTCGATGCCTCCGCAGACGCGGAGACGGATGCCGCGGCCGATGAGGCGCCGTCGGAGAGCGCCGAGTCCGGTGCGGAGAGCACCGAGGATGCTGCGCCTGAGCAGGCGACGGCTTCTCACGCTCCCGCTACTCCGACCTCACCGGCGGATGCCGCGACCGACCCCGCCGACCCCTCGGAGGACCCTCAGTGAGCAGTCTCGGCCGCGCCAGCGCCCTCCTCGGGGCGGGCACCCTCGTCTCCCGTGTCACCGGCCTCATCCGGACGATCGTGCTGCTCGCCGCCATCGGCAGCTTCGGCAAGGCCAGTGACGCGTTCAGCATCGCGAACCAGTTGCCGAACAACGTCTTCACCATCATCCAGACCGGCATCCTGACCGCCGTGATCATCCCGCAGATTGTCCGAGCGGGCTCGCATCGCGACGGTGGCAGGGCCTATATCTCCAAGCTCTTCACGCTGGGAACACTGGTCTTCCTCGCCGCCACAGCGGTCGCAATGATCGCAGCGCCCCTGCTCATCACGCTGTACACCTCGGACTGGGATAAGAACCAGATCGCCCTGGCTACAGCGTTCGCCTACTGGTGCCTGCCGCAGATCTTCTTCTACGGCCTGTACGCGCTCATCGGTGAGACCCTCAACGCGAGAAAAGTGTTCGGTCCCTACACGTGGTCGCCGGTCGCCAACAACGTCGTGTCCATTATCGGTTTCCTGATCTTTATCGCTCTTTTCGGCGAGAATCGCAACCAGGTCGAGATGTGGAACCCGACGATGATCTCCGTCATGGGCGCGACAGCGACGCTGGGCATCGCGGTGCAGGCTGGCATCCTCTTGTTCGCCTGGCGGAGCACCGGACTGTCGCTGCGTCCCGACTTTGCATGGCGCGGGGTCGGCCTGCGCAACGTGGGAACTCTCGCCGGCTGGACCTTCTTGATGGTGATCGCCGGTCAGATCGCCGGATGGGTGCAGACCCGCGTGGTCTCCGAGGCCACAGGGCATGCGTCGTCCACGGTGATGATGGCGGCATGGCTCGTCTTCATGCTCCCGTACTCGATCTTCGCGATCTCGATCGGAACCCCGTACTTCACTCAGATCGCCGAGCACGCCGCCGCGAAGCGCGACCTCGACGTCCGTGCGGATGTGGCCCGCTGCATCCGCGTGATCTCACTGTTCGTCGTCGGCTCGGGCATCGCTCTCGCCGCCGCCGCCGTGCCCGCCACCCGGATCTTCACCACGACCTCCGAGCAGGCCGTCCAGGCGGCCCCCGTGCTCATCTGCTATCTCGTGGGCCTCCTGCCGCTCGCCCTGCTGTTCATCGTGCAGCGCGCGTTCTACGCCTACGGAGACACCCGCACGCCCTTCTACTTCACCCTCGTGCAGGTGGCGCTCATCATCGGGCTCTCCCGTCTCGCGGGCGCCGTGGCCCCGATCGAGCAGCTCGCCGCAGCCATCGCCCTCGGGCAGTCGATCGCCGGGATCATCCAGACGATCATCGCGATCTGGATCCTGCGCAATCGCCTCGGCGGACTCGAGATCCCGAAGACCCTTCTCTCCCTCCTCCGTTTCATCATCGCCGCCATCCCGGCCGGCTTCGCGGGATGGGGCACCTATCTCCTTCTCGGCGCCGAGAGCGGATGGACCCTCGGGAACACCGGATCAAACGTGCTCGATCGCCTCCTGGGCGCCGTCGGAACGGGCGTCATCGGTCTCGCCGCCGTCATCGTCTACGTGATCGTTCTCCTCCTGCTCCGCGCCCCCGAGCTGTCAGCCGCCACGCGGACGCTCCGCAGGTTCCTCCCCGGCCGCTGACCCCCCGCCCGTCCCTCGTCCCGCCCCGTCCTCCGTCGAGTTCTCTTGTACTCGCCGAGTGCACGAGAACTCCGCGTCGACATCCTGTCCACTCGGCGACTGCACGTGACGTCGACGCCACGGCACCGAGTCCAGGAGAGCGCTGGGTCGGGGAATGCCCCGCGGCTACCATTGGTTGAAGCAGCGGAACCCCTTTTCAGGGAAGAGAGAGAGCACATGCGTCAGGTCATCATCATCGGCTCCGGCCCCGCCGGATTCACCGCCGCCATCTACGCGGCGCGTGCGAGCCTCAAGCCGCTGCTCATCGCGAGCTCGGTGGAGGTCGGCGGCGAGCTGATGAACACCACCGAGGTCGAGAACTACCCCGGCTTCCCCGAGGGCATCCAGGGCCCCGAGCTCATGGCCAAGCTGCAGGAGCAGGCGGAGAAGTTCGGCACCGAGGTCCTCTACGACGACGTCACCTCACTCGACCTCGAAGGACCCGTGAAGACGGTCACGCTCGGCAGCAGCGCCGTGCACGAGACCCGCACCCTGATCTACGCGACGGGCTCCGCCTACCGCAAGCTCGGCATCGAGGGCGAAGAGCGCCTCTCCGGCTACGGCGTCTCCTGGTGCGCGACCTGCGACGGCTTCTTCTTCCGCGAGAAGACGATCGCCGTCGTCGGCGGCGGCGACTCCGCGATGGAGGAGGCGACCTTCCTCACACGCTTCGCCGACAAGGTCTACGTGATCCACCGCAAGGACACGCTGCGCGCCTCGAAGATCATGCAGGAGCGCGCTTTCGCGAACGAGAAGATCGAGTTCGTCTGGAACAGCGAGGTCGCAGAAGTTCTCGGCGGTGACTCCGTGACCGGTGTGCAGCTGCGCAACACGGTCGACGGCACGCTCAGCGACCTGCCCCTCGACGGCCTGTTCATCGCGATCGGCAACGATCCGCGTACGCACCTCGTGCACGACAAGCTGACACTCACCGACGAGGGGACCATCTGGGTCGACGGTCGTTCGTCGGTCACCTCGGTGCCCGGCGTCTTCGCGGCCGGCGACGTGATCGACCCCACCTACCGTCAGGCCATCACGGCCGCCGGCTCCGGCACGGTCGCCGCGCTCGACGCGGAGCACTTCCTCGCGGATTTTGACGACGCCTCGGTGGAGGTCCCCGCTGCGGAGGCCGCCGAGGTCATCGTCGCCTGAGGCAGCGGGAACACAATCGCATCGTTCGCTGTTGTAGCGGACGATACCTCGAATCAAGGAGAAACTCTGATGAGTGCAAAGGCTACGAGCCAGGCGACCTGGGAGCAGGACGTTCTGCAGGCCGACGGTCCGGTGCTGGTGGACTTCTGGGCCGAGTGGTGTGGTCCGTGTCGTATGGTCTCGCCGGTGCTGGATGAGATCCAGGCCGACAACCCCGACAAGATCACCATCCTCAAGCTGAACGTCGACGAGAACCCGCAGCTCGCGATGCAGTACCAGATCACCTCGATCCCGGCGATGAAGGTCTTCGTCGGCGGAGAGGTCAAGACGAGCATCATCGGCGCCAAGCCGAAGTTCGCTCTCGAGCAGGATCTCGCCGCTTTCATCGGCTAACCTCCCGCACGCAGTCTTCGGGCCGTCGCTCCTTCGCGGGGCGGCGGCCCTTCTGCATCCCTACTTGTCGGAGACAGGCACCGATGGCAGGCCGAGGGATGCTCTCGCCCGATCCACGATGTCCTGGATCACCTCGGTCTTGGCCGCGTTGTACGACGATCTCCCCCGCGCCGCGGCCGCCACCGCGTCGCACTTGGCGTGGGCGTAGAGCGCGGCGTCATCGCGGTGGGCGCGCAGCCAGTCCCGCAGGATCCTCTGGTTGGCGGCATCCCACTCCTCCGCGGAGAAGAAGTGCGCGATGGCGACGCGCGTGCCGTCGTCGCTCAGGACGAGGACGGGATGCGTGCGCACAGAGCTCTCCGCACGCCACCCCGCGCTCTCCAGAGCGGGTCGGTGGCGGACGAAATCCGCCGGATCGGCCACTCGGATCGCGAGATCGATGACCGGCTTCGCGCGCAGCCCGGGGACCGCCGTGGAGCCGATGTGCTCGATCACCCAGTCAGGGTCGCCGAGTACGCGCAGCCCTGCCGCGATGCTCTCGAAGCGCTGCGGCCAGGCGGGGTCGTAGGCGACGAGCATCCGGGGCATGGAGCGCCTCTCAGGAGGCGTCGGCCACCGTCGGATCCCACCGACGGTGACGCTGCTTCTCGTCGAGCAGGCCCCATACGGCTGGCGTCAGCTCCGGATACTCCAGTGCGATCTGCCGCAGGACGCGGTAGTGACGCGCCTCGTTCGGCCGCACACCGTCGTTCGCGGCGATGTTGTCGGCACGCAGCAGGTACACGACGAGCTCGTCGACGCTGGGCAGCTCCTCCATGAACTCCCAGGGGTCCTCTCCCCCGAGGAGCCGCTCCTGGATCAGCACGGCCAGCTCGTCCGACGCCTCCGCGCGCAGCACTTCGAGGCTGGCGCGGCGGGGAACGTGCTCGGTCATGGTTCCAGCCTACGTGCCGCGAGCGGATGCCGGGCGGCATCCGCTCCTCATCGCGTGGTCTCCCCCATGTCCTCCAGGGACTTGCCCTTCGTCTCCTGCACGAACCGCCACACGAACAGCAGCGACAGCAGGGCGAAGGTCGCGTAGAGGCCGTACGCGAGGCCCAGGGAGACGTCCTTGAGGCCCGGGAACGAGACCGTGATGACCCAGTTCGCGATCCACTGCCCTGCTGCCGCCAGCGAGAGCGCTGCGGCGCGCATGCGGTTCGGGAACATCTCACCGAGCAGCACCCAGACCACAGGGCCCCACGACATGCCGAACGAGATCACGAAGAGGTTCGCCGCGATGAGGGCGATCGGTCCCGCTGCGCCCTGGAGCACCGGCGTGCCGTCGACGACCGGCGCCGTGCCGAAGATCACGGCCATGGTCGCCAGCGTCACGGTCATGCCGATCGAGCCGATGATGAGCAGCGGCTTGCGTCCGAAGCGGTCGACCGTCGCGATCGCGATCAGCGTCGTCAGGATGTTGATCACGGCGCTGATCACCGTGATGACGAACGCCTGCGACTCGTCGAAGCCGACGGCCTCCCAGAGGATGTTCGAGTAGTAGAAGATCACGTTGATGCCGACGAACTGCTGGAAGATCGACAGCAGCAGGCCCACCCAGACGATGCCGGCGATCTTGCCCGTCGGGGTGCGCAGGTCGGCCCAGGAGGGCTTGGTGGTGCGCTCCATGGTGGCCTGGATGCGGATGACGGTCGTCTCGATCTTGTCTGGACCGAGCATCTTCGCCAGCACCTCCCTGGCCTCGTCGACGCGATGCTGAGCCACCAGGAACCGCGGGGACTCGGGGATCGTCAGAGCCAGCCCGCCGTACACGACGGCAGGGACGGCCATGGCGAGGAACATCCACTGCCAGGCGCCCAGTCCCAGCCAGAACGGCTCGTTGGAGCCTCCGGCGGCGGTGGCGATCAGGAAGTCCACGAGCAGGGAGATGAAGATGCCGGTGACGATCGCGAGCTGCTGCAGCGAGGCGAGGCGTCCGCGGATGCGTGCGGGAGCGATCTCGGCGATGTAGGCCGGGGCGATCACCGACGCCATGCCGACGCCCAGGCCGCCGATCACGCGCCCCACGATGAGGACCCACAGGTCGGGCGCGAGGCCGGCGACGACGGCGGAGATCAGGAACAGCACCGCGGCGATCTTCATGACCGCGAGTCGGCCGACCCGGTCGGCGATCCTTCCGGCGATCAGGGCGCCGACGGCCGCACCGAGCAGAGCGGATGCCACGGCGAATCCGAGCGACACCGGATCCGCATCGAAGGTCTTCTCGACTGCCGACACCGCGCCGTTGATGACCGCGCTGTCGTAGCCGAAGAGGAAGCCGCCGAGCGCGGCGACCACGGCGATCCTGATCACTCCTGCGCTCTTCGAGTCGCCCTCGTCGTCGAAGACCGATTCCTCCTGGGGTGCTGCCCCGTGTCCAGCCATGATTCCACCCTCCGTCATGACCACCGGCGACGGCGCCGGTGGTCAACACACTTGCACAACGAAGAACCCCGCGCCACAGGTTTCTGCAGCGCGGGGTTCATCGTGGTCTCGGCGGTCGTCAGCTGCGGCCGTAGCCCTCTTCGCCGAGCTCATCGAGGATGCGATTCAGGTCCTGGATGGATGCGAAATCAATCGTGACCTGGCCTTTGCGTGCACCGAGGCTGATCTTCACCCGGGTGTTGAGCCTGTCGCCCAGCTTTCCGGCGACCTCGTCGAGGTACGCGCGGCGGGCGCCGGGAGTCGGCTTCGCGGTGCGGCCGGGCGTGGCCGGCTCGGTCTTCGCCGCCACCTCTGTCGCGCGGACCGACAGGTCTTCGTTGACGACCTTGTCGGCGAGCCGCTGCATCGCCTCCGGCGTCTCCAGGCTCAGGATGGCGCGGGCATGGCCGGCGCTCAGCACACCGGCGGCGACGCGCTGCTGCACGGGCACGGGCAGCTTGAGCAGGCGGATCGTGTTGCTGATGCGCGGACGCGATCGTCCGATGCGGGTCGCGAGCTCCTCCTGCGTGATGCCGAAGTCCTCGAGCAGCTGCTGGTAGGCGGATGCCTCTTCCAGAGGGTTCAGCTCCGACCGGTGCAGGTTCTCGAGCAGAGCGTCTCGAAGCAGGTCCTCATCGGCCGTCTCGCGGACGACCGCGGGGATCGACGTGAGTCCCGCCTCGCGGGCCGCGCGCGTACGGCGCTCGCCCATGATGAGCTCGTAGGCCCCGTCGCTGTTCCTGCGCACGACGACGGGCTGCATGACGCCGAACTCGCGCACGCTGTGCACCAGCTCTGCGAGGTGCTCCGTGTCGAAGTGCGTGCGCGGCTGACGAGGGTTGGGAACGATCTCATGCGGGTCGATCTGGATCAGGTGGATGCCGGGGATCGCCTCGAGCTCGGGCTCAGCCTCCTCGACGGGCTGCGCTGCAGCCTCTTCGACCTTCTTGATGGACGCCCCGGGGAAGAACACATCCACCGGACGCTCTGCCTGATCAGCGGTGGGGATGAGGGCGCTGATCCCCCGACCCAGCCCAGTGCGCTTCGCCATCATTTCTCCTTGCTCTGCGCCGCTGTGCGCGACGCGATCTCGACGGCGGCCTCGCGGTACGCGATCGCACCGGCGGACTGCCCATCGTAGGCGATCACGGTCTGTCCGAAGCTCGGCGCCTCCGAGACCCGCACCGAGCGCGGGATCACGGTGTCGAGCACCTGCGTCGGGAAGTGAGTGCGCACCTCTTCGGCCACCTGGTGGGCGAGGCGGGTGCGTCCGTCGAACATCGTGAGCAGGATGGTCGACAGGTGCAGCCCGGGGTTCAGGTGCTTCTGGATCATCTGGATGCTCCCGAGCAGCTGACTCAGTCCCTCCAGGGCGTAGTACTCGCACTGGATGGGGATGAAGACCTCGGATGCCGCCGTGAAGGCGTTGATCGTCAGTAGCCCCAGAGACGGAGGGCAGTCGATGATGACGAAGTCCATCGGGTTGCTCTCGAGGTAGTCGAGCAGAGCACGACGCAGCCGGTGCTCACGAGCGACCTGGGCGACGAGCTCGATCTCGGCGCCGGCGAGATGAATCGTGCTCGGCGCGCAGAAGAGGTTCTCGTTTTCGGGGCTCTGCTGCACGATGTCTGCGAGAGGGAACTCATCGATCAGCACGTCGTAGACGCTGGGGACCTCCGCACTGTGAGGCACCCCCAAGGCGGTGGACGCGTTGCCCTGCGGGTCGAGGTCGATCACGAGGACCTTGGCGCCGAGTCCAGCGAGGGCTGAGGCGATGTTCACCGCCGTCGTGGTCTTGCCCACGCCGCCCTTCTGGTTCGACACCGTGAGGATGCGGGTGTCACCGCTGAAGTCGATCGAGACGTCTTCGAGAACCCTGCGGCGGGCAGAGAGGTCTGCGAGCTCCCGCGCGAGCGGCGTATCCATCCCGAAGGTGTTCGGTGATGCCTTTTCGGATTGTTTCACGTGAAACATCCACTCCTTTCGGGGCCGGGTTCGAGTCTAATCGCTACAGGCGACGTGGCTGAGCGGAGATGTAGGGCCTGGGGACTACTCACTGCGGATTTGCGGGCTGTCCTGGGTATCTTCAGAACTGCTCGTCGCGGTGTGAAGTCACTGGCAGGTGTGTTGCTCTGGCGACATCGGAGTCTCTGCCTGCGCCAAGGTGTGCTCGCAGCTGGGCGCCAATCGGTGCCTGTGGTTGCGGCGTCGCTCCAGTCTCGGCAACACGCCGGTGCGCCCGCCTTGCATCGCCGTTGGTGACGCCGTGATGCGGCACCACCCCCTAGCGAACTCTTGCATCGCGTTCGTCACGTTGGCCGACTTCATCTGCGAGTCGATGTACGTGGAGCCGCGGGGTGAATCCTGTGATTTTTCACGTGACACGGGGGACGAATCGACCTCTCTTCTGGACTGTCGCATCGCGTTCGTGGCGCCGCATCTGGGAGTCTGTGGACGGAGAGTAGCTAGGTGTCTCCTGTGATGATTCACGTGAAGCGGCGGTCGGATCCACTCCTTCCACACTGTCCCATGACGTTGGTCACGCCGCCCGGCATCTGCTGGGAGTCTGTGGACGAAGGGCATATGAGGCGCCCACAAGATTGCTTCACCTGAAGGGGTGGTCAGCTCCTCCCCCTTTCGCCCTCTCGCGAGGCCGTTGGTCACGCCGATCGTCAGCCTCTGCGACTAGGCGGGTGCACAGCAGAGGGGGTGTGGCTCATGTGATGCTTCACGTGAACGGTGGTCAGAGCCATCATCTTCAGCACTGTCGCATGACTTTCGTCACGTCGATCAGAATCATCTGGGAGCCTGTGTACGAAGAGTGGATGGGGGGACACAAGTCCGTTTCACGTGAAACGGTGGTCAGGGCCACCATCTTCTGCACTGTCGCATCACGTTCGCCATGCCAGCCGAGCTTGTGGACGAAGAGTAGATGGGGGACACAAGTCCGTTTCACGTGAAACGGTGGTCAGGGCCACCATCTTCAGCGCAGTCGCATCCCTTTCGTCATGCCGGCCTGGCATCTGAGAGTTTGTGGACGAGGACTAGATAGGCGGATCACAAGAGTGTTTCACGTGAAACGTTGGCCAAGTACTCCCCCCCTCCCCACTTTCGAGAGGCGCTGGCCACGCTGGTCGTCGGCCTCTGCGACTCGGTAGACGCAAAGCAGAGGGGTGGCCACGTGAAGTGTCACCTCATCAGTGGTCGTGGCCAGCATGCTCAGCACTGTCGCACCACGTTCGCCGCTCCGGCCAGGATCATCTGGGGTCCGTGAGGCGCAGAGGAGAAGGATGACTCGTGCGTTGTTTCACGTGAAACTGTGGTCGATCTCGCTATCTCACCCATCTCCCACAGCCGCCAGGCCTGCATTCTTCCCCGCATAAGGCCGGGGACCAACCATCGGCCACTGCCAACCGGACACCGGACCACGTCACCGCGCGCAAGACCCCACAATCCGGTGCCGCACGCCTCACCACTGTCCATTCCGTCGCCGCTTCACCCCTCACGCCTCACCTCTCAGGCCTCACCACTCACCCCTCACCACTCACTACTCGGCCATACATCCCGTTAGACAGAAACGAGATCCCCCAAGACGGCCCATGAACGACAGCAGGCGCGTCGTTTCACGTGAAACATGAGCGGACGGACTGCACTTAACTCTCTGTGGGCATACTCACCATCCCTCCCCCGCTGTTCTTCATGGAAGCCGCCTTCACCCGCGCACAGTACCCAGAGCCAGTCAACGAGTGGTGATCCTTCGTGCATCGGTGCACCCCACGAGCGATCAGAGCGCGGTGCGGTCGTCGATGCACGTTCTCCGCCCAATCCGATTCGGCTCGGGGTTGAACAGACTCCGTGACACGACCATCGACCCAAGATCTCATTGAGCCCTCGGCTACTGGGGTGGGCTCCTCACTAGCAAAGGAGGCAATCGTAATGTGAGTGCGTGGCTACGTTTCATGTGAAACAGTCCGAGCACGACGTCTGTACGTTAGTCCCGCACCGTCAACTGGACGAAGGCCAGGCTGCGCGGTCGGCAGAGTCCTCTGTCGTGGTAGCGGACTTCTTCACCGTGGTGATGTCATCAGCACCACAGCACGCTGGATCAACTCAGGACGACCGCTTCGCACGCCTCCTCCGCGTCCACTAGTCCCCCGCAAGCGCGCGGCTTTCACCAATCAGAGGAGCCTTCCTCGCCTTCTTGGGACGTTGACCTCGCCATCAAGCGAGCTCAGAAAGGTCCAGTGAAACCCGCCTCGATACCGCGTCTCTTCGTAGGAGCCTTCCTTTGTTTCACGTGAAACGTACGCTCCCTACCTACGTCCTTCGCGAAACTCACGAATGCGCCTGTGCCCACACTGAAACCGCCAGCTGGGTAAAGCCCTAGCCGTTTGCACCTAGTTCTGAGCAATGCGTGAAAGACATCATCGCCGTTTCACGTGAAACACTCACGTCGCGCGCAGTCATCCCCGAAACGCGCACGAGGTCACGGCATCACCCGGAAACATCCGAACTAGCGTGCCGAATGGCGTCTACGCCTACGCCTACGCCTACGCCTACGCCTACGCCTACGCCTACGCCTACGCCTACGCCTACGCCTACGCCTACGCCTTGATTGTGTGCCGAAGGACCTAAAGCAAAGGATGTTTCACGTGAAACATCCTTTGGGTACCCCCCCCAGCACGCCGCGCCCTTCTCCACCGTAGGAACCAACCAGTTCCGCAGGAAACGCGGAGCAATCACGCCCGGGCAGACTACCTACAGCCGGGACTCACGCGTCAGTAGCGGCGCTATCCAGCGAGCGCGACTCCCAGCGAGGGGAACATATCCTCAGCATCGACATCTCAGAGCGCAACTCACTTCCAGCACCCCGGACATTCGCGGAAGACGCCTTCCCGGGGAGAATCAGACCGACGCAAGAACTGCCTCTGTTCAGCCGGCCCGGAGTGCACCGATACACGCGTACAAGGAACGCAGAGACATCCATCGCACACGAAAGCAGCGCGAAGTGACCCTCGCGTGCTTCAACGGACAAGGCCGACTCACCCAGTCCCGGTATCCACCGCGAGTACCCAGGCCGTCAAGCAGGAGAAGACCAGACGGAGGCCGCGATTCCTCCACCGACGAGAACCGCAGCACTCATCCACATCGATGTTTCACGTGAAACATCGACCCTGATCAGCGAACGCGAGCTCGCACGACTCGAGTCGTCTCGGTGAGAACACCCTCGCCGAGGACCTCAACTCGCACATCCGCCAGGCGGAACTTCTTGATCTGCTTCTGCGCCGCGTCGATCTCGTTCGCGGCGTTGAGCCCCTTGAGGAGAGTGAGCTCTCCTCCGTCACGCACCAGGGGTGCAGTCAGCGGGATCAACGTACGCAACGCGCTGACCGCCCGGGCGGTGACGACGTCGAAACCCTCTGGGCGGCGCACGTCCTCGGCGCGAGCGCGGAGCACCTCCACGTTCGAGAGGTCCAGTGACGATACCTGCTCGTTGAGCCAGGTCACGCGGCGCTCCATCGGCTCGATGAGCGTCCACCGCACATCCGGACGGGCGATCGCGAGAACCACACCGGGAAGGCCGGCGCCGGATCCGATGTCCGCAACCGAACCGTGGAACAACGGTGCGGCGATCACACTATTGAGAACGTGCCTGGTCCACAGGCGAGGGAGCTCCAGCGGACCGATAAGGCCTCGCTCCTCCCCCTCACGCGCGAGCGCCTCCGTGAAGGAACGGGCGACATCGATGCGATCGCCGAACAGCTCGGCCGCGATCGCGGGCTCGACCTCGACGTCACTCATGACTGGACTCGCAGAATCATGTGAGATCTCAGCGACGACGCAGTACGGTGTGGCGATCCGCGCCCTCACCGTACGACTCCGAGACAAGCCCCTGATCAGCGGCAATATCGTGGACGAGCTTGCGCTCGTAGCTCGACATCGCAGGCAGAGAGGCCTGTGATGCCCCATCATCCAGCTTGGCGGCGGCGGCATTCACGAGCGTCTCGAGCTGACGACGACGCGTGTCGCGCGAACCACCGATGTCGAGGATCAGGCGCGAAAATGCACCTGTCTTGTTCTGCACGGCCAGGCGGGTCAGCTCCTGCAGAGCCTGCACGGTGTCGGGGGCCGAGAGCAGCGACAGACCATCGCCCTCCGCCTCGACCGACACATAGGCTCGGCCCTGTCGAACGTCGAGGTTCAGATCACCGTCGATGTCGGCGATGTCCAGCAGCTCCTCGAGGTAGTCGGCGGCGACGTCGCCCTCGTTCTCCAGCTGAGCGATGGTCGGCTCGACCGCCTCGGTCAGGTTCTCGCTCATGCGCCGGATCCCTTCTTCTTCGCACGCTTCTTGCCCACGGGCTGCTGCCTCTTCGGGGCCTCGGCCTTGGCCTTCTCGACCTCTTCGACGAGACGCTGCTGCTCCGCCTCGAACACCGCCATGGGAACGACTTTGCCGGAGGAGTCGATCGCCTTGCCCTTGCGGGCCAGTCGCTCCTCGCGGGCCTTCGCCGCTTCAGAACCGGGCGTCGGCATCTCGCGGATGACCAGGAACTGCTGACCCATCGTCCACAGGTTCGAGATGAACCAGTACACGACCACGCCGAGCGGGAAGAACACACCCGAGAAGATGAAGCCCAGCGGCAGGATGTAGAGCATGATCTTCTGCATCTGGTACGCCTGGCCCGTCTTGGCCTCGGGCGACAGGTTCTTCGAGATGATCTGCAGCTGAGTGAAGAACTGCGAGCCGATCATGAGCACGACGAGCGTGACCAGGATGATGATCGCCGTGGTGTTCTGCTTCTCCCACGCGTTGCCGAGAGTCTCGTGCAGAGACGCGACACCGAAGAGCTTGGCGTCGTAGAACTCCTTCGTCAGCTCCGGGCTGAGGAGACCGACACCACCCAGACCAGCCTCAGCGTGCTTCTTGACGTCGCTCAGCACCGAGTACAGCGAGAAGAACACCGGCATCTGCACGAGGAGCGGAAGACAGCTCGACATCGGCGTCGTGCCGTGCTTCTTGTACAGGGCCATGGTCTCGCGGCTCATCGCCTCACGGCTGAGCTGGTCCTTCTTGCCGCGATACTTCTCCTGTACTTTTCGCAGTTCAGGAGCGATTTCCATCATCTTCCGCTGGCTCTTGATCTGCTTCACGAAGAGCGGGATCAGAGCAGCGCGGACGACGATCACGAGTCCGACGATCGACAGCACCCAGGTCAGACCGGATGCCGCGGGGAGTCCGACGGTCGTGAGGAGCCAGTGCCAGGCGACGAGCACGAGCTCGACGAGCCACTTCAGCGGCCAGAGGATCGTGCCGAGCAGGTCGAAGCCGCCGGACGCAGCTCCTGACGGAGACGGAGACGGCGTGGCCGCAGCGAGCAGGAGGTCAAGACCCACTGTTCAGTCCTTTCGGGCAGGGACGACGAAACCGTGTGAAGTCAGGTCGTAGCGGAAGTGTTCATGCGGACGAACGTCGTCGACGCCGCCGCGAGTCCAGGGATTGCAGCGGAGGATGCGCCATGCCGAGAGCAGCGTTCCCCGCGCGGCGCCGTGCTGTTGCACCGCACCTACAGCGTAGGCGGAACAGGAGGGGTAGTACGCGCACACGTCGCCGTACATCGGTGAGATCACCCTGCGGTATCCGGTGAGGAACCCGAGCACGAGGTTCCGAGGGATCAACGGGATGCTGCGGATCAGGTCATGCGCATCGAAATGCGCCGATCCGATCGACGAGGCGGGAAGCGCGCTCATGCCGTCACCCGGTTCAGGCGTCCGAGACAGCGGTTCACTTCGGTGCTGAGCTCCGCGTAGCTCGCCGTCGCGGATGCAGGAAGGGCACGGATGACGACATCCGTGCCCTCTGGAACCAGCGGCAGGGCCTCAGCGCAGACTGCTTTGAGTCTGCGACGGACGGTGTTGCGCACCACGGCGCCACCCACCTGCTTGCTGATGATGAATCCGAACCTCGCGGCTCTGCTCTCGCCCGTCGACAACATGGACGTTACGACGCGCGACCCGCCACAACGGGATCCGCGTCGAACGACCAGTCGATAGTCGCTCCCGCGGGTCAACCGAAAGGGGCGGGCGAGCACAGCGGGTTACGCAGAGAGCTCGACGCGGCCCTTCCCGCGGCGAGCCGACAGGATCGCGCGGCCGGCGCGGGTGCGCATGCGGGCACGGAAACCGTGCTTCTTGGCGCGGCGGCGGTTGTTGGGCTGGAAGGTGCGCTTGCTCATGGGATCACTCCGGGAATGCTGTCACCGGAACCATTTCGACCGGAGACATAGGGAACTGCCGTTCAGGCATAAGTCAACCGACTAAGGGTACGTCTTGACGGCGCGCAGAGCAAATCTGCGCGCTCAGAGGCCAAGGGGCGACCACGATCCGCACAGCTATTATCCACAACCTGTGCGTCCTCGCGAGACGCAACACGCCCGCGGATTTTCAAGGGCAGGTTGCCGTTCTCAGCCCAGGTGACTACCGTGGCATCCGAAGTTATCCACAGGGGGGACGCGATTCCGAGCATCCCTCCTCGATCCCCTGCCCGGAGCGTCATGTCCTCACCTGCCCAGCCCGACGTTCCGATCTGGACCACGGTGCAGGATCTGCTGGAGGCTGACGACCGGGTCACGCCGCAGCTGCAGGGATTCCTCAGCCTCGCCGTGCCGGCGGGCGTCATGGCCGCGACCCTCTATCTCGAGGTGCCCAACGACCTCACCGCCGCCCAGATCAACAAGCGGCTGCGGCTGCCGATCATGGAGGCCCTCGCCCATGTCGGCGAGGACGTCACCTCGTATCGCGTCGTGGTGAACCATGAGCTCGCGGAGCAGCCGACGGCACCCATCGCGGTCCCCGACTACGGGCGTCAGGAGTCTCAGCGGCCTGAGTCGCCGATGGAGCAGCCCACCCCGCTCCGCCACGAATCGCGCCTGAACCCGAAGTACACCTTCGACAACTTCGTGATCGGCCAGTCCAACCGCTTCGCCCATGCCGCAGCGGTCGCGGTCGCGGAGGCTCCGGCCAAGGCCTACAACCCGCTCTTCATCTACGGGGACTCCGGGCTCGGCAAGACCCACCTCCTTCACGCGATCGGCGACTACGCGCAGTCGCTCTACGCCGGGGTGAAGGTGAGGTACGTCTCCAGCGAGGAGTTCACGAACGACTTCATCAACTCGATCGCGAACAACCGCGGAGCCGCGTTCCAGGCGCGCTACCGCGAGGTCGACATCCTCCTCATCGACGACATCCAGTTCCTGCAGGGTCGCGCCGAGACCCAGGAGGCGTTCTTCCACACCTTCAACACGCTGCACGACCACAACAAGCAGGTCGTGATCACCAGCGATGTGGCGCCCAAGCTCCTCACGGGCTTCGAGGACCGGATGCGGAGCCGCTTCGAGTGGGGTCTGATCACCGACGTGCAGGCTCCCGACCTGGAGACGCGCATCGCGATCCTGCGCAAGAAGGCGCAGAGCGAGTCCCTCCACATCCCCGACGAGGTCCTGGAGTACATCGCGACCGTCGTCTCCTCCAACATCCGCGAGCTGGAGGGCGCACTCATCCGCGTCTCGGCGTTCGCGAGCCTCAACCGCTCGGCGCTCGACATCTCCCTCGCCCAGACCGTGCTGCGCGACATCGTGGACACGGCGGAAGACAACGTCATCTCGCCGACCGACATCATCACGGCCACCGCGCAGTACTTCAAGCTCACCGTCGACGACCTCTACGGCTCGAGTCGATCGCAGCAGATCGCGACCGCACGGCAGATCGCCATGTATCTGTGCCGTGAGCGGACGAGCCTCTCGCTCCCGAAGATCGGGCAGCTGTTCGGCAACCGCGACCACACCACCGTCATGTACGCGTACAAGAAGATCAGCGAGCTCATGAAGGAGCGGCGCTCGATCTACAACCAGGTGACGGAGATCACCACGCAGCTCGGCCGCCGCTGACGGCCTCGACACACGTCTTCCGACGAAAAGGGGGACACGGCATCCGTTCGGGCGCTGTGTCCCCTTTTTTCCGACTTGACAGCCCTCTGAGCGATCGGATATCACGTTTTCACACATGTGGATAACTTGTGGATGAATGGTGTTTCGGTCGGGACGGATGTGGGGTTAACGGGAGAACCTGTGGATAACTACGGGAGTGTCCACAGGTCGACGGATGCTGCGAACCCGCGGATTCCTCAGGGATTCCACAAGTGACACGCGTGTAGTTCCTTACTCGCGACTGCTTTCCACCGAGTTATCCACAGTATCCACAGCTGTTAACACTGTTAAGGAGTTAACCCGTCTTAAGCGCGATCCGATCACCAGACGGTGCGGAGAAGCCGCGGCGGCCCTTCGAATCACAAGTCGTAGGGAAGTGTTCGACTGTGGGGCTACCATGGGAAGCCCTGCACCGGCAGGAGCGATCACGTCTTGTCATTCGACGACGATGTGGCTGTCAAGAACGACCGAGTCATCAAGAAACGACGAGGAGCACCCGTGAGGTTTCAGGTCAACCGCGATGTCTTCAGCGAGGCTGTCTCCTTCGTGGTCAAGCTGCTCCCGCAGCGCAACCCTCAGCCGATCCTCGCCGGTGTGCTGATCGAAGCCGACGGATCCGGTCTCACGCTCTCGGCGTTCGACTACGAAGCATCCGCTCGCACCACGATCGAGGCCACCGTCGACACGCCTGGCACGATCCTCGTGCACGGCCGACTGCTCTCCGACATCGCCAGCCGCCTCCCGAACGCGCCGATCGAGATCGCCGTCGAGGAAGACGGCGGGATCACCGTCACCTGCGGTTCCGCACGATTCACCCTCGCGGCGATGCCCGTCGAGGAGTACCCGTCGATCCCCGAGGTCTCCGGGTCCTCCGGTGTCGTGCCGGCTGACGACTTCGGCACCGCGATCTCGCAGGTCGGCTTCGCGGCATCCCGCGACGATGTCACCCCCGTCCTCACCGGTGTGCAGCTCGAGGTCTCGGGCCAGAGCCTCAGCCTCGTGGCCACCGACCGGTACCGCGTCTCGCTCCGCGACGTCCCGTGGGACGGCGCCGAGGTCGAGAGCACTGCGCTCGTCCCTGCTCGCACGCTCGTCGAGGTCGGCAAGACCTTCGGTCACGCCGGCACGATCCAGGTCGCGTTCTCCGGAGCGGGCGACCGCGAGATCATCGCCTTCACCGCGGGCAACAAGACCGTCACGTCGCTGCTGATCAAGGGCAACTTCCCGCCGGTCCGCCGCCTCTTCCCCGAGCAGACCGACCACTACGCGGTCGTCAACACCGCCGACCTCATCGAGGCCGTTCGTCGTGTGTCGCTCGTGCTCGACCGTGCCGCTCCGCTGCGCTTCACCTTCTCGAGCGACAGCGTGACGATGGACGCGTCCGGCAGCGAGCACGCCAGGGCATCGGAGTCGGTCGACGCCATCCTGCACGGTGGCGACGAGGTCACCCTCGGACTCAACCCGCAGTACCTCATCGAGGCGCTCGGCGCGGTGAAGAGCGAGTTCGTGCGGGTCACGTTCACGTCCAGCGACAACGCGAACAAGCTGAGCCCGGTGCTCATCACCAGCCAGACTTCGGTCGACCAGGCCGGACTCGACTCGTTCAAGTACCTGCTCCAGCCGAACCTCCTCCTGCGCTGATCCGCAGCGGCATCACGCCTCGCCGAACGCTCGGATCAGGCGTCCTCAGGATCGTTCCTGACGACGGTTTTCCGGCCCCCGCGTGGCGGGCCCGGCCGAGAAGGCCGAAAATCGCCTCTCAGACGGATCCTCCGCCACCCCGCGGAACCGTCCAGGGGCTCAACCGGGTGGGCAGCAGGCCGAGATCGACTGTCGGACCCGAAAGGTAGGCTGACTCCGTGATTGTGGAGCACCTGAGTCTGGTCGATTTCCGCAATTACGCGACCGCAGAACTCACCCTCCACCGCGGACCGAACGTGCTCGTCGGCCGCAACGGACAGGGCAAGACGAATCTGGCCGAAGCGGTCGTGTTCCTGGCCACCCTCGGCTCGCATCGGGTGTCGTCGGATGCGCCGATGGTGCGCGACGGCCAGGAGTTCGCGATCATCCGCGCCCGGCTCTCCCACGGAGAGCGCAAGGTCCTCGCCGAGGTCCAGCTGAACAGGCAGGGCTCCAACAAGGCGCGCATCAACGGGTCGCCGTCGAAGACCAGCGAGCTGCCGCGGTACGCCCACGTGGTGCTGTTCGCTCCGGAGGATCTGCAGATCGTCCGCGGCGACCCCTCGTCGCGTCGACGATTCGCCGATCAGCTCCTCATCCAGCGCACGCCCCGCATGTCCGCCGTGCTCGTCGACTACGACCGCGTGCTCAAGCAGCGCACCGCACTGCTGAAATCGGCGCGGGCCCGCGGCATCCGCGGGGAGGCCCTCACGACCCTGGATGTCTGGGACGACAAGTTGGTCTCCCTCGGTTCGGAGATCATCGTCGCGCGCCAGCGGCTCGCGACCGATCTGCAGCAGCCCGTGGCCGATGCATACGCGGCGATCGTCGGCGCCGATCACCGTCCCCAGCTGGAATGGGCGCTCTCCGTGCGCGGAGGCGACCCCGAAGACGGACAGGACGATGCCGTCACGGAGACCACTGGCGATATATCGGAGATGTTCCGCGCGTCACTCGCTGCCAAGCGCACGCAGGAGCTCGATCGCGGACTCACCCTGACCGGACCGCATCGCGACGACCTCGTCCTCCGCGTCCGCGACCTACCCGTCAAGGGCTACGCCTCGCACGGAGAGTCCTGGTCGGTCGCCCTCGCCCTGCGTCTCGCCTCGGCCGAGCTGCTCCGCAACGAATCGCCCGCCGGGGACCCCGTGCTGATCCTCGACGACGTGTTCGCCGAGCTCGACGCCGATCGGCGTCAGCGGCTGGCCTCCCTCACGTCCGGTTACGAGCAGGTGGTGGTCACCGCGGCCGTGGAGGAGGATATCCCCGAGGTGCTGCACGCGCACGTGGTGCGCATCACCGCCGGGACCATCAGCGACGAGCGGGAGGAGAGCCATGACTGACATCGCCGCGGCATCCGACACCCCGGAGACCGTCGCCACCTACCTGCGGCTGCGGGGCCTCAAGCCCAGCGCGAAGAACTGGAAGCGCAAGCGGCGCATCGCGGACGATGACGAGAACGCGCCGTTCACGCCGGGGCGCGACCCCGGCTCTCTCGGGGCGGTGCTCGACAAGCTCACCCGTGACTCCGGCTGGCAGACGACCCTGGCCCGTGAAGACCTGGTGCTTCAGTGGGCCGAGCTCGCCGGATCCGACACGGCCAAGCACTCCGAGCCGGTGTCTCTCGAGCGCGGGCTCCTCACCGTGAAATGCGACTCGACGGCGTGGGCGAAGAACCTCCAGTACATGCGGGCGACCATCCTCACCGAGATCGGCAGGAGGTATCCGGATGCCGGCGTCCAGAACCTCCGCTTCATCGGACCGGACGTCCCCTCTTGGAAATGGGGTCCCAGAGCCGTTCCAGGGCGGGGCCCACGCGATACCTACGGGTAGGGGACCAGATATGGGGTCCGAATCGCTCAGAAGGGCACACACGGCGTTCTAGCGCACATATCGAGACGAAAACCCCTTAGAATGGGAGTTCGTAATATCGATGTGGAGAATGCCCTCTGATGACGCCTGAATCCCCTGCTGACGAGACGGAATCGACCAACGGGGGAACCCCCGAGAACGAGGGCACCACTGCACCCGCACCCAAGGCGCAGCAGCCCGGTGAGTACGGCGCGGACTCGATCCAGATCCTCGAGGGTCTCGAGGCGGTCCGCAAGCGCCCCGGTATGTACATCGGCTCCACGGGTCCGCGTGGTCTGCATCACCTGGTGTACGAGATCGTCGACAACTCCGTCGACGAGGCGCTGGCCGGGTACGCCGACACGATCTTCGTGACGCTGATGGGCGACGGCGGAGTCCGCGTCGTCGACAACGGCCGCGGCATCCCCGTCGACCCGCACTCGTCCGACCCGTCGAAGTCGACCGTCGAGGTCGTCCTCACGATCCTGCACGCCGGCGGAAAGTTCGGCGGTGGCGCCTATGCCGTCTCCGGCGGTCTGCACGGCGTCGGCTCCTCTGTGGTGAACGCGCTCTCCACGCGCTTCGACGTCGAGGTCAAGCAGAAGGGCTTCGCCTGGCGCCACAGCTTCGCGAACGGCGGCGTGCCGCAGCAGCAGCTCGAGAAGGGCGAGGCGACAGACGAGACCGGAACGAGCATCACGTTCTGGCCGGATGCCGAGATCTTCCAGGAGACGGTCGACTTCGACTACGACACGCTCCGCACCCGCTTCCAGCAGATGGCGTTCCTGAACAAGGGACTCCGCATCGAGCTGAGCGACGAGCGGCCCGACTCCGCGTACGAGACGGAGGAGGACGGCCAGGCTGTCACGAAGCAGCCGAACGACGTGTTCTTCTACGAGCGCGGACTCGTCGACTACGTGGAGTACCTGAACCGGGTGCGCCACGCCGAGGTCGTCAACGACGAGATCATCGCCTTCGAGTCGGAGGACACCGAGCGCAAGATCTCCCTCGAGGTCGCGATGCAGTGGACGACCTCGTACACCGAGAACGTGTTCACCTACGCGAACACGATCAACACCCACGAGGGCGGCACGCACGAGGAGGGCTTCCGTGCGGCGCTGACCACCCTCGTGAACAAGTACGCCAGGGCGAACAACATCATCAAGGAGAAGGACGACAACCTCTCCGGAGACGACGTCCGCGAGGGGCTGACCGCGGTCATCTCGATCAAGCTCGGCGAGCCGCAGTTCGAGGGTCAGACCAAGACCAAGCTCGGAAACACCGAGGCGAAGGCTTTCGTGCAGAAGGTCGTGGGCGACCAGCTCGGCGACTGGTTCGAACGCAACCCGAACCAGGCGAAGAACGTCATCCGCAAGGCCATCGACGCCGCGACCGCTCGTCTCGCCGCCCGCAAGGCGCGTGAGACGGCCCGTCGCAAGAGCGTCTTCGAGTCGGCCGCGATGCCCGACAAGCTCAAGGACTGCACGAGCAAGGACCCGTCGATCAGCGAGATCTTCCTCGTCGAGGGTGACTCCGCAGGCGGTTCGGCCGTGCAGGGTCGCGACCCGCACACCCAAGCGATCCTGGCGCTGCGCGGCAAGATCCTCAACGTCGAGCGCGCGCGTCTCGACAAGGCCCTGGGCAACAAGGAAGTCCAGGCGATGATCCAGGCCTTCGGCACGGGCATCGGCGAGGAGTTCGACATCGAGAAGGCGCGATATCACAAGATCGTGCTGATGGCGGATGCCGACGTCGACGGCCAGCACATCACGACGCTGCTGCTCACGCTGCTGTTCCGCTACATGCGCGGACTCATCGAGGCGGGCTTCGTCTACCTCGCGATGCCGCCGCTGTACCGCCTGAAGTGGTCGAACTCGGCTCACGAGTACGTCTTCAGCGACGCCGAGCGCGACGCCCTGCTCAAGCACGGCCTCGACAACGGCAAGCGCATCCCGAAGGATGCCGGCATCCAGCGCTACAAGGGTCTCGGCGAGATGAACCCGAAGGAGCTGTGGGAGACCACGATGGATCACTCCACCCGCACGCTCCAGCAGATCACCATCGAGGATGCCGCGGCGGCCGACGAGATCTTCAGCGTGCTGATGGGTGAGGACGTCGAGTCCCGACGCAGTTTCATCCAGCGAAACGCCAAGGACGTCCGCTTCCTCGACATCTGATCCCCACATACACACACACGCGAATCGGAGGCTACCGCCACGCATGACGTGAGGACGCAGGGATGCCGCGGAGCGAGCATCGGGAGGGGCCCGCGAAGCGGGAGGGTCCCCGCTCTGCGAGCGAAGCGGCATCCCGGAGTCCGGTAGCCACAAAAGAATCGAACGAGAACTATGACTGACGACATCCGCCCCGAGCCGGAACACGAACACGGCAAGATCGACCAGGTCGACCTGCAGTCGGAGATGCAGCGCAGCTACCTCGACTACGCGATGGCCGTGATCGTCGGCCGCGCGCTCCCCGACGTGCGCGACGGCCTCAAGCCCGTGCACCGCCGCGTGATCTACGGCATGTACGACGGCGGATTCCGCCCCGACAAGTCGTTCTCGAAGTGCGCGCGCGTCGTCGGCGAGGTCATGGGTCAGTACCACCCGCACGGCGACTCGGCGATCTACGACGCCCTCGTCCGTCTGGTGCAGCCGTGGTCGCTGCGGTATCCGCTGGCCCTCGGCCAGGGCAACTTCGGCTCCCCCGGCAACATGGGCGCCGCAGCCCCCCGGTACACCGAGACCAAGATGGCCCCGCTCGCGCTCGAGATGGTGCGCGACATCGAAGAGGACACGGTCGACTTCACCGACAACTACGACGGTCAGACCCAGGAGCCGACGGTCCTCCCCGCCCGCTTCCCAAACCTGCTCGTCAACGGTTCGGTCGGCATCGCGGTCGGCATGGCGACCAACATCCCGCCGCACAACCTCCGCGAGGTCTCGGCCGCCGCTCTCTGGGCGCTGGACAACCCCGGCATCTCCCGTGAGGAGCTCCTCGAGGGACTGATCCAGCGCATCCCCGGTCCTGACTTCCCGACCGGCGCGCAGATCCTCGGCACCAAGGGCGTCCACGAGGCGTACCGCACCGGCCGCGGCTCGATCACGATGCGCGCCGTCGTCAACGTCGAGGAGATCCAGGGTCGCACCTGCCTCGTCATCACCGAGCTCCCGTACCAGGTCAACCCCGACAACGTCGCGGTGAAGATCGGCGACCTCGCCCGTGACGGCAAGATCACCGGCATCGCCGACATCCGCGACGAGTCCTCCGACCGCACGGGTCAGCGTCTCGTCGTCGTCCTCAAGCGGGATGCCGTCGCCAAGGTCGTGCTGAACAACCTCTACAAGCACACGCAGCTGCAGGAGAACTTCGGCGCGAACATGCTCGCGATCGTCGACGGGGTGCCGCGCACCCTCGCGATCGACGGGTTCGTGACGAACTGGATCACCCACCAGCTCGAGGTCATCGTCCGTCGCACCCGCTTCCGCCTGGCCAAGGCCGAGGCGCGCATGCACATCCTGCGTGCGTACCTGAAGGCGCTCGACGCGCTCGACGAGGTCATCGCGCTCATCCGCCGCTCGCCCACGGTCGACGAGGCGCGCAGCGGACTGAAGGCGCTGCTCGACATCGACGACGACCAGGCCGACGCCATCCTGTCGATGCAGCTCCGCCGCCTCGCGGCCCTGGAGCGTCAGAAGATCCTCGACGAGGCCGCTGAGCTCGAGGTCCAGATCGCCGAGTACAACGCGATCCTCGCCGACGAGGCGCTGCAGCGCGACATCATCCGCGAGGAGCTCACCGGCATCGTCGACCGCTTCGGCGACGACCGTCGGACGCACATCCTGCACGGCTTCGACGGCGACGTCTCGATGGAAGACCTCATCGCCGAGGAGGAGATGGTCGTCACCGTCACCCGTGACGGGTACATCAAGCGCACGCGCAGCGACAACTACCGTTCGCAGCACCGCGGCGGCAAGGGCATCAAGGGCGCGCAGCTGCGGGCGGATGACATCGTCGAGCACTTCTTCGTGACGACGACGCACCACTGGCTGCTGTTCTTCACCGACAAGGGTCGCGTCTACCGCTCCAAGACCTACGAGGTGCCGGAGTCAGGGCGCGACGCGAAGGGCACGCACGTCGCGAACCTGCTCGCGCTGCAGCCGGGCGAGAAGATCGCGCAGATCCTCGACATCCGCGACTACGAGGTCGCCGAGTATCTGGTGCTCGCGACGCGCAACGGCCTGGTCAAGAAGACGAGCCTGTCGAGCTACGACACCAACCGTCAGGGCGGGGTCATCGCGATCCGTCTGAACGATGACGACGAGCTGGTCTCGGCGCTCATGGTGAACGCCGAGGACGACATCCTGCTGATCAGCCGCAAGGGCATGTCGGTCCGCTTCAGCGCGACCGATGAGGCGCTCCGTCCGATGGGCCGAGCGACCGCCGGCGTCAAGGGAATGAAGTTCCGCGACGGCGACAGCCTGCTCTCGGCATCCGTCGCCGCCCCCGGCCAGTACGTGTTCGTGGTCACCGACGGCGGCTACGCGAAGCGCACCGCGATCGACGAGTACCGGGTCCAGGGACGCGGCGGATTCGGCATCAAGGTCGCCAAGCTGAACGACGATCGGGGCACTCTCGCGGGTGGTCTGATGGTCGCGGAGGACGACGAGGTCTTGGTGGTTCTGTCCAGCGGCAAGGTGGTACGCTCTGCCGTGGCCGAGGTCCCCGCAAAGGGCCGCGACACCATGGGAGTGGTGTTCGCACGGACCACGGACGCAGACCGCATCCTCGCGATCGCCCGCAACGGCGAACGAGGACTCGGTGAGGACGAGGCCGAGACGGATGCCGACCCCGCGGCTCCCGAGACGACAGACACCCCTGAGGAAAACGCATGAGCACAGTAGCCGACAAGCTGGCGAAGAAGTCCACGCGCAAGACCAGCGGCAAGCAGGTCCGCCTGCGCTTGGTCTACATCGACTTCTGGTCGGCCGTGAAGCTCTCCTTCCTGGCGGCCGTCGCGCTCGCGATCGTCACCATGGTGTCGTTCTTCCTGATCTACATGGTGCTGCAGGCCACCGGCGTCCTCACGCAGGTCGACGGCTTCGTCTCGAGCTTCACCGACAACAGCGTCCGTCTGTCGGAGGTCGCCGGCCTCCCGCAGGTCATGGCCTTCGCCGCGGTCGTCTCGATCCTCAATCTGATCGTCGTGACGGTGCTCGGCGCCGTCGTCGCCGGCATCTACAACCTGGCGGTCAAGGTCACGGGCGGACTGCTCGTCGGCTTCATGTCGAACTGATCTTCACAGAGAACGAAGGGCGGATGCTGCGTCATCCGCCCTTCGTCGTTCTCAGGCGATGCCCGTGGTGCCGAGCAGCGTGCCGATCAGCCAGGTCGCGGCGAGGGCGAGCGCGCCGCCGAGCACGAGACGCACCGAGGCGCGCACCGGTTTCGACCCGCCGATCCTCGCGCTCACCGCACCCGTGACGGCGAGGGCGACGAGCACGGCGACGAAGGTGACGGGCACCCGCCACGCCGGCGGTGGCAGCAGGATCGCGAGCAGCGGCAGCAGGGCTCCGAGAGTGAAGGCGATGGCGGAGGACAAGGCGGCATGCCAGGGGTTGACCAGGTCGTCCTGATCGATGCCGAGCTCGACCTCGAGGTGCGCCGAGAGCGCGTCGTGGGCGGTCAGCTCCTCGGCCACCTTGCGGGCGGTGTCCTCGCTGAGGCCCCGGTCCCGATAGAGCGAGGTGAGCTCCGCGAGCTCCTGCTCGGGGAGGGTGCGCAGCTCCTCCTTCTCCTTCGCGATGAGCGCGCGCTCGCTGTCGCGCTGGCTGCTGACCGACACGTACTCCCCGAGCGCCATGGAGATGGCGCCGCCGACGAGTCCCGCGATCCCCGCCGTGAGCAGTGCCGCGTTGTCGGTCGTGGCGCCGGCGACGCCGACCACGAGCGACGCGACCGAGACGATGCCGTCGTTCGCGCCGAGCACCCCCGCTCGCAGCCAGTTCAGCCGCTGGCCGAGTCCTGCACCGTGCGCTTCGCCTTCATGAGTGGTCATGAGGCCAGTGAACCAGAGACCCGGGGAGCCGGCGATGGTACAGGGTAGGGAAAACCCGAAGCCGAGTGTCCGGGTGCCTCCGTGTCGCGGGTCGCGGCGTCACCGTACCTTGGGACTATGACCACACAGACTGCGACCCCACTGCCGGAGGGCACGGCGAGACCGCCGTTGCGGATCCTCCTGACGATCCTCCATCTCGCCGCGCTCGGCGTTCTGGGCGCAGGCATCTTCGGAATGCTGACCGGCCTGTTCGGCGCCGGACTCGGGCTCCTCTTCGCCTTCGGCATCGGCATCTTCCTGCTGATCGGCCTCGTCTACGCGCTCTTCGGCCTCGGCTGGTTCGAGGTGGCGCGAGTCGGTTCGCTGTACCGCGTGCCGGTGGCGCCGCTGCGTCGCCGCACGAGCGATCGCCCCGGCTTCAGCGGATGGGCCCGCTCCCTCGGGCGTCAGGTCATCGACGGCCGCATGTGGCGGGCGCTCGCGAACTTCACGCTGGCGTGCATCGCCGGCGTGATCGTGCTGCGCCTGTTCTGGACCCTCGTCTGGTCGGGCATCATCTCCTTCGCCCCGCTCGCGGGCGACGGAGAGGTGGACGGCCCGTTCGGCTCCCTCGTGGATGCGGCATGGGCTCCGGTGATCGGTGCGCTCGGCGTCGTGCTGAGCGCCGCCGGCATCGTCGGTCTCGCCCTGCTGCACCGCACGCTGTCGCTCGCGATCGTGGCGCAGAGCCGCGAGGCCGAGCTCACCGAGCGCGTGCGCACCACGACCGCGCAGCGCGAGGGCGCCGTGCGGGCGGCCGACCTCGAACGCACCCGCATCGAGCGCGACCTGCACGACGGCGTCCAGCCGCGGCTCGTCTCCGTCGGCATGACGCTGGGGCTCGCGCATCAGAAGATCGACGACGACCCGGCAGCCGCGAAGGACCTCATCGCCGAGGCGCACACCTCGACGAAGGCGGCGATCACCGAGCTGCGGCAGCTGGCCCGCGGCATCCACGCCTCGGTCCTCGACGACCGCGGACTGGACGCTGCCCTGTCGGCCCTCGCCAGCCGCTCCCACATCCCCGTGAATCTCGACGTCCGCATGGACGGACGCTGCAGCCGTGAGGCCGAGGCCGCCGTGTACTTCGCGATCGCCGAGTCGCTGACCAATGCCGCCAAGCACTCCCGTGCGAGCGAGGCGCGGGTGACCGTACGGCTTCGCGAGGGAGGCACACTGTGGGCTCGCGTCGAAGACAACGGCATGGGCGGCGCGCAGGTGCAGCCCGGCGGTGGACTCGACGGCATCGCCAACCGCATCCTCGCCGCCGGGGGCACGTTCCGCCTCGACAGCCCTGCGGGCGGACCCACCAGCCTGGAGGTGAACGTGCCATGCGCATCCTGATCTGCGAGGACTCCGTCCTGCTGCGCGAGGGACTCGTGCGACTGCTCGAGGACGCCGGCCACCAGGTGGTCGCCGCTCTCCCCGACACCGATGGCCTCGCCGAGGCGGTGGCGGATGCCGCGCCCGAGCTGTGCATCCTCGATGTGCGCCTCCCGCCGACGTTCACCGACGAGGGGATCCGTGCCGCGCTCGCGCTGCGGGCCACCGACCCCGCGCTGCCTCTGCTCGTGCTGTCGCAGTACGTCGAGGAGCGCTACGCATCCGACCTCATCGCCGCACAGGGTGGCCCCCTGGGCTACCTGCTGAAGGACAGGGTCGCCGACGTGTCGGAGTTCCTGGAGTCGGTCACCCGCATCTCCGAGGGCGCGACCGTGCTCGACCCCGAGGTCGTCGCGCAGCTGCTCACGAGACGCAACAAGGACGACCGGATGCTGCGGCTCACCGAGCGCGAGCGCACCGTGCTGGCGCTGATCGCGGAGGGAAAGTCGAACCAGGCGATCGCCGCGCTGCTCTTCCTCTCGGAGGCGAGCGTCGAGAAGCACATCACCTCCATCTTCCAGAAGCTGGGCTTCGAGCCGGACGAGTCGGGCAACCGCCGTGTGCTCGCCGCCCTCGCCCACATCGAGAACACCGGCGGCCCGACGCCGCCCGCAGGCCAGACAGGAGCCGCACGATGAGCACCGAGCAGAACCCCCTCACTCCCCCTCCCGCGTCTTCGCCGGCTCAGGCACCGGTTCCGGCCCAGCCTCAGGCTGCGACTCCGCGACCGGGCGGGACGAGCTGGATCACCGTCACGCTCGCCGTGATCGGCGGGATCGCACTGGTCGGCACAGGCGCGACGGCAGCGGTCGCCGCATCCGGAGATCTGTCTCGCAGCGACACGGTGCTGGAACTCGACGTCACGGGCGTCTCGGAACTCGACCTCAACGCGAGCGCGAGCGATGTGCGTGTCGAGTTCGGCGACGTCGACCAGGCGCAGCTCGCCGTGACCGGCGGCCGCGGCGGCCCCTGGACGCTGCAGCGCGACGAGGACGAGCTGCTCGTCCGCGGACCGGAGACGGTGTTCGGCTGGTGGTTCGGCGGCTGGTTCGACGACGACCGCTCGGTCGTGCTGACCCTTCCGTCCGAGCTGCAGGGGCTCGACGCGTCCTTCACTCTGAGCGCGGGCAGCCTCGACGTCACGGGGCGCTTCGGGGAGCTCGACACCGAGCTGTCGGCAGGCGACCTGAACATCTCCGGGTCGGCGTCGTCTCTCGACGCCGACGTGAGCGCCGGCAGCGCCGACATCCTCCTCGACGGCGTGCGCGAGGCCGACTTCGCCGTATCGGCCGGCGACCTCACGGTCGAGCTCACCGGTGCGGCGCCGAGCGAGACCTCGATCGACGTGAGTGCGGGCGGTCTGGACCTGAGCGTCCCCGCCGGCGAGTACAACATCACCCAGAACGTGAGCGCGGGAACGCTCGACAACAGGCTCGACCACTCCTCGAGCTCACGGAACTCGATCGATGTGACCCTCTCCGCTGGCACGGTCACGCTGCGTCCGGGCAGATGATCGAGAGGCGGATGCCGGGCCGAAACGCCCGGCATCCGCCGCACACCCGCCTCGATTCGGATTTTGTCGGATCTTCCGGTAAAGTCTTGGAGGTTGACGGGGCTATAGCTCAGGCGGTTAGAGCGCTTCACTGATAATGAAGAGGTCCCAGGTTCAAGTCCTGGTAGCCCCACCCTTAACTCAAGAAATCCCCATGAGGGGCCTTAGCTCAGTTGGTAGAGCGCCTGCTTTGCAAGCAGGATGTCAGGAGTTCGAATCTCCTAGGCTCCACAGAGATGCGAAGAGGGCCCGAGCGAATGCACGGGCCCTCTTCGCATCTCTATATGGCTGAGTGATTCGGGGAGGAGTCGGAGCGGAGCACCGACGACGGAGTCTCCTAGGCTCCCCCACACGGAGTCTCCTAGGCTCCCCCACACGGAGTCTCCTAGGCTCCCCCACACGGAGTCTCCTAGGCCCCTCCACACAGAGCACCTTCTCCTCCCGTCGGGAGGAGATCTCACGCTCGGGCTGAGGTTCGTGCGTCATTTCTCCGTCCGAGAGTGCGTTCTCCTCCCGGACGTGCGGTGCCCCCATCATCCCACGACTGGCATCATGAACCCATGACCGCGTACGAGGACACCCACCCCGCACGGCGTCCGCCGGAACACGACGGTTCGGCTCCGCTGCTGAACATCGGTGCCTTCTCCCGCTACGCCGGTCTGAGCGTGCGGATGCTGCGGCACTACGACGATCGGGGCGTGCTGATCCCGGCCGTGGTCGATCCCTTCACCGGATACCGGCGCTACACCGCCGAACAGCTGCGGATCGCGGGGCGCATCCGTTCGTTGCGCGATGCGGGGTGCGGCATCGCGCTGATCATGGAACTGCTGCCCCTGTATGAGGAGTCTCCCGCGGTGCTCCGGGATCGGCTCGAGGTGCATATCGCCGGTCTCGAGGAGGCGGCTCGTCAGCTCGCGGCGCAGAGAGACCTCGCACTGACCCTGGCCGCAGACCTCGGATCGACCGGATCGGTGGTGAGCGAGCGGCTGTTCCCGTCCGCACGCGTACTGCAGCTGCGGCGCACTGTCGCCTGCTATCCGGCCGAGGGCGAGCTGTGGGCGGATCTGCGGACTCTGATGGCTTCCGCGGCCGGCGTCGACCCCTCCGGGTTCGGTGACCTGGTCGGTGCGACCTACTTCGACGAGGAGTATCGCGACGAGGATGTGGAGATGGCGATCTGGCGCGACTATCGCGGCTCCTTCACACCGCAGGGCGGATTCGAGGTGGTCGACCTTCCCGCACAGAGGGTGGCGTGGACGACCCACCACGGCGGGTTCGACGGTATCCATCGGGCGACCGAATCGATCGGCGCGTGGATCGCGACGCAGGGTCGCACGCAGGTCGGTCCTCTCTTCAACGTCTACGTCGTCGGGCCGGGTCGCGAGGCGGACCCCGACAAGTGGGTGACCGAGGTCAACGTCCCCATCGGCTGACCCGTCAGAGCGGTCAGCTTCTCGTGGCTTGACCCTCGCACAGTGGTAGATCTCAGACTCGATCCGAGCGCATCGCATCGGGCGATGCCGCGGATCGGAAGGACGATCGCAGATGAGCGAGTCGAGCATGAACACCGTGAACTACTTCGAGGTCGGCACGCCGGACCCCGAGGCGGCGAGGGCCTTCTACGGACAGGTCTTCGGCTGGGAGTTCGGACCGGCCGGACCCGCCGGATACGCCATGGTGAACGGGAACGCCGGTGGACTGTGGGACACCAGCGGGATCGGATCCGGAACGTGGGCCGTGTTCTACGTCGAGGTGGCAGACGTCGAGACGAGCGTCGCCGCGGCGATCGCGAACGGGGCTCAGATCGTGCTGCCCCCGGTGGACAACGGTGCGATCATCTTCGCGCACCTCTCCGATCCGGCGGGCAACCGTTTCGGAGTCTGGCAGCGCAAGAACGCCAACTGAACGGCAGGCGAGAGTGCGGTCGAGTCATGCTCGTCCGCACTCGTCAGCCGATCGCGATCGTCCGCTCCAGTCGTCTGCCGGCATCCAGCGCGATCGTGAGAACGTCGAGCAGATGCCGTCCGTCCGAGGTGATGAAGTAGTTCGCGAGGTCGGTGATCGTGGGGGCGATCACGTGGCCCCAGGGCGGCGCGGCGGTCGGATCGTCGATGTCCCAGACGACCGCGGACGGCGGGAGCTGACGTAGGCCTCTCCTGACAAGATCGAGCTCCGCGATCGCTGCATCGACGTGCGTGGCCTCGAGGCTGCCCGCCTGGTACAGCGTGGCGAGGTGGGGGAACCGGGTTCCGCGTGCTCCGCTCTCCAGACGCACGGTGATGGTGTCGAAGAAGGCGCCGAGAAATGCCGCCGTGCCGATCGGATACGCGATCGGCCCTACTCGCAGGCTCACACCCATGTCCTCCCCTTTCCGAGCCCTGCGGAATCCACGACGCGCTACAGTCGAGGATCGATCGGGTCGGACTCCAGCGCGAGCACGCCGAAGACCGCCTCATGGACCCGCCAGAGAGGTTCGCCGGACGTGAAGCGCCGCAGGGCCTCCACCCCGAGAGCGTACTCACGACCGGCGAGGGACCTCTTGCGGCCGGTGTCGCGGTCGCGCAGGCGCGCGAGGCTCGCGGGGTCGGTGTAGTCGGGTCCGTAGATGATGCGGAGGTACTCCCGTCCGCGCACCTTGATGCCCGGCTGCACGAGACCCTTCTCGGTGCGGCTCAGGTTCGCGAACGGCTTGACGACCATGCCTTCACCACCGCCCGCCGTCAGATCCTCCCACCAGCGAATAGCGTGCGCGGTCGCATCCTCGTCGCCGAGGTCGACACGGAGCCGAGCGGTAGGCGTGATGAGGTCGGGGGCGGTCGCGACGAGACGGTCCGCGATCGCGAGGTGCCAGGCGTGGTCGCGGGTCTCGAACGTCGAATCCCCCGCCGCGAGCAGCTGGAACGGTGCGAAGCGCACCTCCCCGGGGTCGCCGACGAAGCGCCGGTACGCGTCCCGGAAGAGACCGATGTCCTCGACGCGTGCGCGCGTCCGACCGGCGAGCTCGGCGACGTCGATGCCGGATGCCGCGGCCTGAGCCAGCACGGACTCGGCAGCGCTCATCGCGGTCACCCCTGCCGCGCCCACCGAGGCGTACTGTTCACGGATGAGACCGCCCGTCTTGAGCGACCAGGGCAGGATCTCCCCGTCGAGAAGCACCCAGTCCGCGGCGACCTCGTCCCATACCCCCGCCTGCTCCAGCGCCGTGTCGAGCCGTTCGAGGAAGCTCCGCTCGGTCACGGGGTCGAAGAACGGCCGTCCGGTCCGTGTGTGGATGACCCCGCGCCAGTCGTCGGGAGCATCGAACCTGCGGGGATCGCGCGACACGAGCACGACCGCGCGTGAGCCCATGTGCTTCTCCTCGCAGATCACATCGGTCACGCCCTGGTCGCGGAAGGAGGAGAACGCCTCAGCGGGATGCTCGAGATACCCCTCCCGCGCCGAGGTGTTCGGCGGCGACATGGTCGGCGGAAGGTAGACGAGCCACCGCGGGTCGGTCGCCCACCGGCTCATCGTCTCGAGTCCGCCCGCGGACTGCTCCTCCTTGATGCCGATCTTGCCGTGGGTGCCCGTCTCGATGATCAGCTTGCCCTGCACGTCGGCGAGGCTGAGCACGCCAGGCTCCCTCGCAGGGGTCTCCGCCACCAGGGGGCGGATCGGCTCGTACCAGACCTGCTCGGCGGGCACCGAGACGACCCCGCGCTCCGGGTACCGCATCGCCGAGAGGGCGCCACCGAAGACGCAGCCGGTGTCGAGGCACGCCGTGTTGTTGATCCACTCGACAGTCGGCACCGGGGTGTGACCGTAGAGCACGACGGCCTTGCCGCGATAGTCCTGCGCCCACGGGTACCGCACGGGCAGACCGAACTCGTCGGTCTCCCCCGTCGTCTCGCCGTACAGCGCGAAGGCCCGCACCCGACCCGACGCCCGGCCGTGGTACTGCTCTTTGAGACCGGCGTGCGCCACGATGAGGCGACCGTCGTCGAGCACGAGGTGGGAGATGAGGTCGTAGCAGAACGTCGCGACCCGGTTCCGGAACTCCTCCGACTCACCGGCGAGCTGGGCGAGTGTCTCCTCCAGCCCGTGCGAGATCGTGACCTTGGCACCACGCAGCGCCTTGACGAGCTTGGCCTCGTGGTTCCCGGCCACGGCCAGCGCAGTGCCGGATGCGACCATCCCCATCGCGAGACGGAGCACACCCACGACGTCGGGTCCTCTGTCCACGAGGTCGCCGACGAAGACCACGCGACGTCCTTCGGGGTGCGTCGCATCGACGGGCCGGCCCTGCTCATCACGGGCGAGCGCGTACCCGAGCGCCCCCAGCAGCGCCTCGAGCTCACTGCGGCATCCGTGCACATCGCCGATGACGTCGAAGGGGCCGTGCTCATCCGACCGATCGTTGAGCAGCCGGGTGCGCGTGATCGTCACGGACGCGACATCCTCGGGAGTGCGGAGGATGTGCACCTTGCGGAATCCCTCCTTCGCGAGGTGACGCAGGCCGCGGCGCAGCTGATCGGTCTGCCGCTTGACGACACCGGCCGGAATCGATCGATCCGCGCGAATCTCATTGCGCGCGCTGCTCACCGACTCAGGCAGGTCGAACACGATGGCGACGGGGAGCACATCGTGCGCCTTGGCGAGTTCCACGAGCTTGCGACGCGCGTCAGGTTGCACGCTCGTGGCGTCGATCACGGTGAGAAGTCCGGCGGCAAGCCGTTTGCCGGCGACGTACTGCAGCGCATCGAATGCCGCCGCCGTAGCCGACTGATCGGTCTCGTCGTTCGCGACGAGACCGCGGAACGAGTCGCTGGACAGTGTCTCGTAGGGGCCGAAGTGGTCGCGCGCGAAGGTCGACTTACCCGACCCCGAGGCGCCGACGAGCACGACGAGCGATGCAGCGGGGATGTCGAGCACGGTCATGCGGCCACCTCCCGCCGGAAGAGTGCGAGCTGAGTCGGTGATCCGAGCATGGCGTCCTCTTCTCCGATCGGGCGATACTCGACCGTGTATCCGTGGCGGGAGGAGGCGGCGTCAGCCCAGTCGCGGAACTGCTCACGCGTCCACTCGAACCGATGATCGTCGTGGCGGTGACCGCCGGATCCCAACGTCGGATACAGCGCGTTGTACTCCGCGTTCGGCGTCGTCACGATCACCGAGGCGGGCTCCGCGCCCGCGAAGACCGCATCCTCGAGCGCGCGCAGCCGTGGCGGCTCCACGTGCTCGATCACCTCCATCAGCACCATCGCGTCGTAGCCGCGGAGCCTGTCATCCCGGTAGACCACGGAGCCGTGGAGCAGCTCGATCCGCTCCCGCTCGGCATCCGACGCGGCGTCGAGACGCAGCATCCGTGCCGCTCGTTCCAAGGACCGCGCGGACACGTCGACGCCGACGATCTTCGTGAACGATCGATCGCTCGCGAGCCGCGAGAGAAGCGCACCGGGACCGCATCCCATGTCGACGACGCGGTGTGCGCCGGCATCCCTGAGCGCCTGCATCACGGCATCCGCTCGATGCACCCGCAGCGGCGTCTCCCGAACGGCGTCGTCCTCGTCCGCCGTCTGGGCGAGCAGCGATCGCTGGTGCACGAGATACCGTCGGGTGATCAGCTCGCGCTCGGGGTGATCGGCGAGCCACCCCTCTCCCGCGCGTTCCAGCTTCGAGATCTCGTCATCGCCGACCCAGTAGTGCTTGGTGTCGTCGAGCACCGGAAGCAGGACGTAGAGCTGTCGCAGGGCATCCGCCAGTCGGACACGTCCGCTCAGGGTGACCGAGCTGTAGCGCGAGTCTCCCCAGTCCGGGTAGGCGGGATCGAGTGGGATGCTCTGCTCGACGACATCCCAGCCGCACGGCTCGAACATGCGACGCACCAGGTCGTCTTCTCCGCCGCGGGTGGAGACCACCGGCACGTCGATGCGCAGCGGCAGGGGTGACTCGGCGAGTTCGGGATACGAGTCGCTGCGGCCGGTCATCGCCGTGCGGAACACCGTGCCGATCGCGACGGCCAGCATGCTCGACGCCACGTACGGGCGGTCGTTGACGTAGTGGTCGAGTGCTCCGGCATCGCCCCGGAACCGCTTGCTCCGTACGAGTCCGATGGGATCGACCTCCACGAGCACCGCCGCGGTCGTGCGTTCGGCCGTCGCCTCCGGGTAGAAGACGTGGATGTCGCCGACGGGGGCGGAGAAGGTCTGCACCTTCGCCGGATGCTTGTGCAGCAGGTAGCCGAGGACGGTCGCGTCGACGTCCCCATCCGGCTCGTAGGTCAGTGTGAACAGCATCGACACCCCCGGTTGATGGCATTTCGCCTCAGTCTAGGTCCGCGGGGATCCGCACCAGGATCACTCTGCGGACGGCCGCCCGGCGAATCTCTCCCGCGGACCGAGCCGTTTCGCTCTCCGTCGACTCCCGCCACGGCATCCGTCGTTCGCGAAGATGAGGGCCCTCGCGTCCGAGAGCCCTCACCGTTCCCCATTCGATCAGCGGACGCAACGCCATCCGTTCGGGTTGTTCGCCACGACGATCGCGTACGAGGTGGTGCCGAACTGCTGGCGGCACGCCTTGTTGACGTCGATCTGGATCAGCGCGTGGGTTGCGCTGTTCGTGCACCGCCAGTAATAGGGCGAGACCAGCGACTGGGTCTGCGCGTACCAGACAGCCCCGACGTTGACCTTGCAGTACGCCGTCAGATTCGGCGTTCCGACGATCGTCGCGGCCGACGCGGGCGATGCCGCGCCGAATGCCAGTCCGCCGACGACCAGGGACGCGATGACCGCTGCCCTGATCAGGAGATTCGACTTCTTCATGATGTGTCCCTTCCTGGTTCCTTCTGCGGTCAGACGAGTGGATGCGCGATGGCCGGCCCTGCATCCGATCGTCTGCGGATCGTCGTCTCGACGTCCTCCTTCAGAGATATCCCAGCCGCTAGATTGTGGGCTAACACCCCTCAAAAGATGGACGCCGATGCCACGACCTCGTAAGCCACCAGGGCCTGCGCACTCGCCGCTGCAGCAGTTGGGACGGGAGATCAGGACGTGGCGCGAGACCCGCGGTCTGAGCGTGCAGGAGCTCGCCGACGCGGTGGGTCGGGACCGCCGCACGATCACGGGTGCGGAGGACGGGCGCAACTGTCCCTCCGAGGCGGTGATCAACCGGATCGAGGATCGCCTGCAGACGGGCGGGATCGTGCTCTCGTACTACGACGCGGTCGTCGCGGAGAAGCGGTTGAAGAGGTTGAATCGGGGCTTCGTGCGGGTGACGGCCCCTGACGCCTCCGACGAGGACGCATCCGTCTTCATCGGGGAGACCGTGGCGGACGGCACGCTGATGACGCCGGGCCAGAGGTTCGAGAAGACGTGGACGATCCGCAACGCCGGCCGCGTTGAGTGGACCGGCCGGTTCCTCACCCGCGTCGGCATCGCCGCCGGTCCAGGACTCATCACCACGCCTCATCGCACGCCGCTGCCGACCACGGCGCCCGGCGATGAGCTCACGATCCGGGTCCCGTGCGTGGCCCAGTTCGTCGAGGGCACGAGCAGGGCCGTCTTCAAGATGACCGATGGTCATGATCGGCTCTACTTCCCGCAGCCGCACTACACCGTGGGTCTGCAGGTGCAGGTCACGGTCGTCCGGGAGCTGTGAAACACCCCAAGGCTCTGCCGCCTGGCGCCGCGCTCCGCGTCACCGCTCGCGACTGCCGACGTCAGTCCCGCGCCGCGAACCTCTCCCGCGTCTCCGCATCGGCGACGTAGACGACGAGCTGCACGTCGGTCAGGTCAGACGGACGCAGCTGGTGGTGCTCGAACACGAGGCGGCCGAGGGTCGGATGCAGGAACACCCGCTCGCGCGACTCGAAGCCGCCGACCCCGTGGCTCTCCCAGCGCTCGCGGAACTCGGGGCTCGCGTCCATCAGCCGGCCGATGACGTCGCGGTAGCGCGGGTCGCCGAGCCTCGGTCCGGCCTCGGCTCGGAATTCGGCGAGGAACCGGCGGCTCGTGTCGTCCCAGTCGTCGAGCAGCGACCGCACCGCGGGGTCGGTGAAGATGAGCCACAGCAGGTTGCGCTGCTCGGGGGGCGTCGTGGCGACGTTGGGGTACAGCCGCTCGTAGGCGCTGTTCCATCCGGCGATGCCCCAGTCCGGGGCGAGCGCGTAGGCGGGGTGCTCGTCGAGGGCGTCGAGGAATCTCTGCACGTGAGCGGGAGCCGTCTCGACGGCGACGCTCGAGCCCGGGCGACTGGGGGCGAAGCCCGCGAGCGTCAGCACGTAGTCGTGCTCCGCGACGGTGAGGTGCAGCGCGGTGGCGACGGCATCCAGCACCTGCCTCGACGGGTTGATGTCCCTGCCCTGTTCGAGCCAGGTGTACCAGGTCACGCTCACGCCGGAGAGGAAGGAGATCTCCTCGCGCCGCAGACCGACCGTGCGGCCGCGGCCCGCAGGGGGCAGACCGAACGCCGCCCGGTCGAGCAGCGACCGTCGGGCGCGCAGGAAGGCGCCGAGCTCGGTGCGCTGCTGGTCGTCGGTGGTCATGGATCAAACCTAGTGCTCTCACTACTAGTATCAGCGGCGTCTTCCGGCGGCATCGTGAAGACGCCAGGGTGGAAGAATGCCCACCCCCCTTCGCTCCCGCACCGTCACGCACGGCCGCAACGCCGCCGGCGCCCGCGCGCTCTTCCGCGCCGCCGGCGTCAACGCCGCCGACTTCGGCAAGCCGATGATCGCCGTCGCGAACAGCTTCACCGAGTTCGTCCCCGGTCACACGCACCTGCAGCCCGTCGGGCGCATCGTCAGCGACGCGATCTCCGCGGCCGGCGGCATCCCGCGCGAGTTCAACACGATCGCGGTCGACGACGGCATCGCGATGGGACACGGAGGGATGCTCTACTCCCTCCCCTCGCGTGACCTCATCGCCGACTCGGTCGAGTACATGGTCAACGCCCACCAGGCCGACGCCCTGGTCTGCATCTCGAACTGCGACAAGATCACCCCCGGCATGCTCATGGCGGCTCTGCGCCTGAACATCCCCACGGTCTTCGTCTCCGGCGGACCGATGGAGTCCGGCCGAGCGACCCTCGTCGACGGCAGCGTGCGCACGCTCGACCTCGTCGACGCGATCTCCGAGGCGGCGAACGACACGGTGTCCGATGCCGACATCCAGCGCATCGAGGAGAACGCCTGCCCGACGTGTGGCTCGTGCTCGGGCATGTTTACCGCAAACTCGATGAACTGCCTCGTCGAGGCGCTCGGCCTCGCCCTGCCGGGCAACGGCTCGGTGCTCGCGACGCACACCGCCCGCCGCGCGCTGTACGAGAAGGCCGGCGAGGTCGCCGTGCAGATCACGCACCGCTTCTACGACGAGGACGACCGCTCGGTGCTGCCGCGCGAGGTCGCGAGCTTCGCCGCCTTCGAGAACGCGATGGCCCTCGATATCGCGATGGGCGGCTCGACCAACACGATCCTGCACCTGCTCGCCGCGGCGCACGAGGCCGGCATCGACTTCGGCCTCGACGAGATCGACGCCGTGTCGCGCCGCGTGCCCTGCCTCGCGAAGATCGCCCCGAACCCCGCCTACGGCCGCATGTACTACATGGAGGACGTGCACCGGGCAGGCGGCATCCCGGCGGTGCTCGGCGAACTCCGCCGCGGCGGACTGCTCGACGAGAACGTCAGCACGATCCACTCCGCCTCGTTCGCCGACTGGCTCGACGACTGGGACATCCGCGGCGGCAAGGCCACCGAGACCGCCAAGGAGCTGTGGCTCGCGGCCCCGGGCGGCGTGCGGTCATCGAGTGCGTTCTCGCAGTCCGAGCGCTGGGCGACTCTCGACGAGGACGCCGAGAACGGCTGCATCCGCGACATCGACCACGCCTACTCGGTCGACGGCGGCCTTGCGGTGCTCCGCGGCAACATCGCCGTGGACGGCGCCGTGGTGAAGACGGCGGGCGTGGACCCGTCGATCCTCGTGTTCTCCGGCCCCGCGGTGGTGTGCGAGTCGCAGGAGGAAGCGGTCGCGAAGATCCTCGGCAAGAAGGTGCAGCCGGGCGATGTCGTCGTGATCCGCTACGAGGGACCCAAGGGCGGACCCGGCATGCAGGAGATGCTGCACCCGACCTCGTTCCTCAAGGGCCGCGGACTCGGCAAGGTCTGCGCGCTGATCACCGACGGCCGCTTCTCCGGCGGCACGTCGGGACTCTCGATCGGCCACGTCTCCCCCGAGGCGGCCGCCGGCGGGGTCATCGCCCTGGTCGAGGACGGCGACATCATCGACATCGACATCCCCTCCCGGTCGATGAGCCTGCGCGTCGATGAGTCCGAGCTCGAGCGTCGCCGCGAGCGGCTGCTGGATGCCGGCGGCTACCGCCCGGTCGATCGGCAGCGCCCCGTGTCACTCGCGCTGCGGGCGTACGCGGCCATGGCGACCTCGGCCGACCGCGGCGCGGTGCGAGATGTGGAGGCGGTCGAGCGCGCGATGCGCGAGCAGGAGCTCCGCAGCGCGGCATCCCTCGCCTGATCCGGCGTCACCCCGCGCGCCGCTCGGTGCTGAGGAGTCACATGACGTCGCGTCAGCGCTCTCGGACACGACGTTTCGTGACCCCTCAACGCCCTACGCGGGTCGCAGATCAGGAGGTCGTGGAGCCGTTCTTGTTCGTGACGAGCCAGATGATCGGGCCGAGGATCGGGAAGGCCAGCACGATCAGGATCCACACCGCCTTCTCCACACCGGTCCCACGGCTGTTGATGATCCCCATGACCGCGCGGATGAACAGCACGACCACCGCAGCGAACACGAGGACCACGACGAGCAGAACGATCACGTGCGGGATGCTGAAGGACTCCATGGTTCACATCGTGCCAGGTGCACGTTCATGCGTCCGGTAGGTCAGTCACGCGGAGGTCATGCGTCGCTCGGTGCTGAGGGGTCACATGACGTCGGGTCTGAGTCCTCGGACTCGACGCTTCCTGACCCCTCGCCGAGACGGCGCGAGCGGACTCAGCCGCGCGAGATCAGCCGCATCGGGAGCACGACGTTCTCGAAGGGGCGCGAGCGGTCGCTGAGTCGGGCGACCGCGAGGCGTGCGGCCTGACGCCCGAGCGCCTCGACGTCTCCGGTCACGACGGTGATGCCGAGCACCTGCGCCCACTCGGGGTCGTCGAAGCCCAGCACGGCAGGGCGGGCGGATGCCGGCATCCCCGCGAGCTCCTCCATGGCGCCGAGCAGGATCCGGTTGTTCCCGGCGACGATCGCGGTCGGCGGGTGCGCGAGGGCGAGCAGCTCCCGCACGCAGGCGCGTGACGAGACCACGTCGTGCGCGTCGGCGCGCAGCAGCTCGCGCCAGTCGGAGCCTGCGGGATCGAGCACGTCGCCCATGCCCGCCATGCGCTGCCGGTAGGTGGGGAGCCACGCGTAGTCGCCGATGAACGCGATGCGCCGATGCCCGGCGTCGATGAGGTGCCGTGCGGCGAGCCGTCCGCCCTCGCGGTTGTCGAACACGACCGAGTCGGCCTCGACCTGCTCGGCCGGCCGGTCGACGAACACGACGGGGATGCCGCGGGCCTGCAGCGATGCGTAGTCGCGGTGGTCGGGCATCGCCGAGACGGTGATCACGGCTTTCGTCTGCCGGTCGGCGAGGTCGTGCGCGACCCGCCGCTCCTGCTCGGCTGATTCGCGGGAGTTGGTCACCGAGAGGTGCATCCCCCGCGGGCGGATCTCGTCTTCGATGCCCTGCGCGAGCGCGGAGTAGAACGGGTTGGTGAAATCGCCGGTGATCAGTCCGATCGAGTCGGCGAGTCGCCCGGAGGCCAGGAGGCTGGCGGCGGAGTTGCGCTGATAGTCGAGCTCCCTCGCCGCGTCGAGCACCACGGCGAGCGTCTTCTCGCTCACATACGATTCGCCGCCCAGGGCGCGGGATGCCGTCTTCAGACTCACCCCTGCGCGCTCGGCGACCTGGGCGAGCGTCGGACGCGCCGGCTGCTCTGCATCCGATCTCGTCATCGTCTCCCCTGTGGTCGTCGGCGGGCATCCCCATTATCGCGGCGGATACGTCGATCATGTCTTCCGCGCTCCACCGTCGCTGTGGTAGCGTCCTCATCATATGACAGCGCTGTCATGAATTGACAGCGCGGCGGCAGCACACACGTCGGCCGCAGACGACACATCGCAGTGGAGTTCAAGGAGCAACCATGACCGTTCCATCCCCGAGGAACGCACGACCCGGCCGTCGCGCCTGGGCGGCGGGAGGCGTCGCGCTCGCCGTGACCCTCGCCATGCTGACCCCGATGCAGGCGATCGCCGCCGGCGGCACGACGTTCCGTTCGTCGTTCGAGACGACGGATGCCGCGCCCGTGCTCACCGGCACGGGCGCCGCCGTCAACGTCACCGGCGACCGCTTCACCCCCGGCAGCGTGCTCGGCCAGGTGTCGGCGGTCACGGCATCCGCTCAGAACACCCCCAACGAGGCCGCTGCCAACGTCGCCGACGGCAACGCGGGCACGAAGTGGCTGGCGTTCCAGAACACCGGGTGGGTGCAGTACCAGCTGAGCACCCCGCAGCCGATGGTGCGCTACACGCTCACCTCCGGCGGCGACGCCCAGGAGCGCGACCCCAAGGACTTCCGGGTGCAGGGCTCCAACAACGGCACCGACTGGAACACGGTCGACCAGCGCAGCGGCGAGCTCTTCACCGGTCGCGGAGAGACCCGCAGCTTCACGCTCGCGACGCCGAGCCCGGCGTACACCTACTACCGTCTCGACGTGCAGGCCGTGCGCGACCCCAGCAAGAACATCCTGCAGCTCGCCGGCTGGGAGCCCATCGCCGTCGACGGCGCGACGCCCCCGCCCAGCGACCTCTTCCTCGCGACCGGGTCCGGTCCCGCCAGCTCCGACACCGCCAAGACCGGCGTCGGCTTCACCGGCGTGAAGGCCCTGCAGTACACGGGCCGCACCCTCGCGGCGGGCCCCGCCTCCTCGACCTCGACCCTGTACAGCGACGTCGACATCGCGGTCGTCGACGACACCGCCCTCTCGTACGCCGTCTTCCCGGTGCTCGACGGCGAGCAGACGTACGCGGCCACGTTCGTCGCGGTCGACCTGCGCTTCACCGACGGCACGACCCTCTCGACCAGCGGCGCCGTCGACTCCTACGGCTACGCGGCGAACGCGAAGGCCAAGGGGCAGTCGAACAGCCTCTGGCCCAACCAGTGGAACAGGGTGACCGTCGATCTCGGCCAGTTCGCCGGCCGCACGGTCGACGACGTCCTCTTCACCTACGACCACCCCGGCTCCGACGTGCACGCCGTCGAGGTGCCCACGGCGGGCACGGCCTTCACGGGCTGGCTCGACGACATCTCCATCGCCGAGGTCGCGCCGCGCGACATCTCCGACGGCCTCGTGTCGTTCGTCGACACCCGTCGCGGCACGAACTCGACCGGCGGCTTCTCCCGCGGCAACAACTTCCCGGCGGTGGCCTGGCCGAACGGCTTCAACTTCATCACCCCGATGACCAACGCCGACAACGCGGGCACGCTGTACCAGTACCAGCGCGCCAACAACGCGCAGAACCAGCCGACCCTCAACGGCATCGGCATCTCGCACGAGCCGAGCATCTGGATGGGCGACCGCAACTCGCTCGCCGTGATGCCCGCCGCGAACGGCAACCCCACGTCCTCGCTGAACGACCGCAAGCTCGCGTTCAGCCACGACAACGAGATCGCCCGTCCCGACATCTACAGCGTCGGCTTCGACAACGGCATCCAGACCGATGTCACCGCCACCGACCACGGCGCCATCTACCGCTTCGAGTTCACCGGCGACGCGAGCTCGGTCGTCATCGACCAGCTCGTGAACTCCTCCAAGCTCTCGGTCACCGGCGACACCGTGACCGGCTGGGTCGACGGCGGCTCCGGCTGGCCGGGGCGCACGCGGATGTTCGTTTACGGCACGTTCGACCGCCAGCCCACGACATCCGGCGCCACCACCAAGGGCGACCGCAACGGCACCGCGCGCTATGCGGCGTTCGACACCTCGGGTGATCGCACCGTCGAGCTGCGGCTGTCGACCTCGTTCATCTCGCAGGATCAGGCGCGCAAGAACTTCGACTTCGAGCTCTCCGGCGTCTCCTTCGACAAGGCCCACGCCGCCGTCGAAGCCGCGTGGAACGACCGCCTCGGCGTCGTGCACGACGTCAAGGGAGCGACCGACGCGCAGCTGGTCAACCTCTACTCGAGCCTGTACCGCCTGAACCTGTACCCGAACTCGCAGTTCGAGAACACGGGAAGCGCGGCCGATCCGGTCTACAAGTACGCGAGCCCCGTCTCCCCGACGGCGGGATCTGCGACCGACACCCAGACCAACGCCAAGATCGTCGACGGAAAGATCTACGTCAACAACGGCTTCTGGGACACCTATCGCACGGCTTGGCCGCTGTACTCGCTGCTGTACCCCGACGTCACCGAGGACCTCGTCGACGGCTTCGTGCAGCAGTACCGCGACGGCGGCTGGGTGGCGCGGTGGTCGTCGCCGGGCTACGCCGACCTGATGACCGGCACGAGCTCCGATGTGGCGTTCGCCGAGGCGTACCTCGCCGGATCCCTCGACACCGACACGGCCCTCGAGGCCTATGACGCGGCGGTCAAGAACGCGACCGTGCTGCCGCCCTCGAACGACGTCGGCCGCAAGGGCATCGCGCAGTCGATCTTCCTCGGATACACCGAGGCGACGACGCATGAGAGCGCATCGTGGGGCCTGGAGGGCTTCATCAACGACTTCGGCATCGCGGAGATGGCGAAGGCCCTGTCCGAGGACCCGAAGACCCCGGCCGATCGCATCGAGCGGCTGAAGGACGAGGCCACCTACTTCGAGGCCCGCGCCGAGCACTACGTCGAGATGTTCAACCCCGAGGCGGGCACGTTCACGTCGCGCAACGCCGACGGCTCCTGGACGTCCGGCGCGGACTTCGACAAGAAGGCGTGGGGCGGTGCCTTCACCGAGGCGAGCGCCTGGACCTTCGGGTACCACGCTCCCCACGACGTCGACGGCCTCGCCGCGCTCTACGGCGGCAGGCAGGGACTCCTCGACAACCTGCACCAGTTCCTCACGACCCGTGAGAAGGCCGACTACTCCGGCATCCACGAGGCTCGGGAGGCGCGCGACGTGCGCCTCGGGATGCTGGGCATGTCGAACCAGATCTCGCACCACATCCCCTACGTGCTCGCCGAGGCCGGCGACCCGTCCGGTGCGCAGAAGCTGATCCGCGACATCCAGGACCGCCTCTTCGTGGGCTCCGACATCGGCCAGGGCTACCCCGGCGACGAGGACAACGGCGAGTTCTCGGCCTGGTACGTGTTCTCGGCCCTCGGGTTTTACCCGATGGAGGTCGGGTCGGGGAACTACACGGTCGGCACGCCCCTGTTCGACAGCGCGACGCTCTCGATCGGCGACACCGACCTGGTCATCAACGCCCCCGGGGCGTCCAGCGGCAAGGACTACGTCGCCGGCGTCAGCATCAACGGCACGGCCGTCTCCGACACCACGTTCGACGGCGACCTCGTCCGCGCGGGCGGCACGCTCGACTTCACGATGAGCGCGCAGCCCTCGGCGTGGGGAGCGAAGGACCTGACGGAGCCGCTGGCGGTGCCGACGAGCCTGGTCGATGCGACCAAGCCCGGACGCGGCATCCTCACGGCCGCCGACGGCACCCCGGTCGGCGCGCTCGTCGACGACAACATGAACTCGAAGACGACGTTCACGGGCACGACCGCCGAGCTGGTCTGGACCTCGCAGTCCGGTCCGGTCTCGATCGGGCAGTACACGCTGACGGATGCCGCGAAGGGCAGCGCCCCGTCGAGCTGGACGCTCTCGGGCTCCACCGACGGCGTGAACTGGACCGAGCTCGACTCGCGCACGGGCGAGACGTTCGCGTGGGACACCCAGACCCGGCCGTTCACGGCGAACGGCGAGGGCGGCTACACGAGCATCAAGCTGAGCCTCACGGGTGCGGGCGATGCCCTGTCGCTGTCCGAGGTCGAGCTGTTCGCGAAGGCCGCAGGGGCCGACGGACTCTCGATCACCGCGGCCGCCCCGCAGCGGGTCGCGGCGGGAACGTCGTTCACCGGCAGCCTCGGGACCATCATCGGCGAGGAGACGGATGCCGCCGGTTACACCGTCACGGTGGACTACGGCGACGGCACCCCGGTGCCGAGCGTGAAGCTCACCCGCGACGATCTCGGCGGCTGGAAGATGAGCGCCCCGCACACCTTCGACGCCCCGGGCACGTACACGGCGACGATCGTGGTGCGCGACTCGACGGGCGCCACGGCATCCGGTGCGGCGACCGTCACGGTCTACCGCGACGAGACGCTCGTCGGCAGCTTCAACGGCGTGTGCATCGGCGACCTCAACCTGACCGCCGCGAACTGCGACGACCAGGGCTACGGGTACTACCGCGACAAGCTCGCCGCCGACGGGTTCGTGCAGGGTCAGACCCTGACGCTCCCCGGCTCCTCTCTCACCTACGATCTGCCCGCTGTCGCCCCCGGCGCCCCGGACAACATCACCGGAGAGGGTCAGACGATCCGCCTCGACCTCGGCACCGGCGCGACGCAGCTTGCGTTCGTCGGCACGGCGACGGAGAAGGCGCGTCAGCCTGAGGCGGTGCTGCACTTCACCGACGGTACCGAGCAGCGCGTGCAGATCTCGTTCGGCGACTGGGTGGGAGCATCCGGCAGCCCGGCGTTCGGCAACTCGGTGGTCGCGGTCTCCGAGGGACGCCTGTCGGGTACCGGCGCGGAGTCCAGTGTGAAGAACACCGCGATCTACGCGACCGCGCCGATCACGATCGACCTCGACGCCGACGGGAAGCCGAAGGTCGTGGAGTCGCTCACGATGCCGAAGGAGGCAGGTACGCTCCGCGACGGACGCGTGCACGTGTTCGCCATCGCCTCCGACGGCGACCGTGCCGCCGCCGCTCCGCTGGCGGTGACCGCATCGACGGTGGCCGATCAGATCGCCGGCGAGGAGTTCGAGGCCGCGCTGGCCGCGGTCTCGGGCGGCTCCGGCGAGGCGACCGCGGTGGTCAACTGGGGCGACGGGTCTCCCGTGTCCACGGTCGACGTGGCCTCGGGCGCCGTCACCGGCACGCACACCTACGCCGCGGCCGGCACCTACACGGTCACGGTCACGGCGGACGACGGCGTGAAGTCGGCCGACGCGCAGCTGCAGATCGTGGTCGCCGAGCCGGAACCGGAGTACGAGCCCGTGATCACGGTGGACGGCGCCGAGGTGGGGCCGGGTGACACGGTGCACGTGACCGGCACGGGCTTCGCGCCGGGCGAGAGCGTCTCGATCCGCATCGACGACGAGGAGCCGGTGGTCGTGAAGGCCCTCGACGACGGCACGGTGTCGGCCGACGTCACGGTCCCCGCGGATGCCGTGGACGGCGCTCACCCCGTGATCGCCCTCGGCAGCGTCTCGAACGTCGAGGCGCGGGCCACGGTGCTCGTCGTCACCGGATCGACCGGTGCCAAGGCGACGACCGTCGCGCTCTCGACCACGGCGACCGACCCGGTCGCCGGCGAGTCCGTCGCACTCACCGCCACGGTGAAGCCGGCAGGCGCGGCGGGTCAGGTCGAGTTCCTCGAGGGCGACGTCGTGGTCGGATCCGCCGGAGTCTCGGCGGGAACGGCGACGGCCGACATCCGCATCGAGACCTCGGGTGCGCACACCTACGTCGCGCGCTTCGTGCCGTCGGATCCGAAGGCCTACCTCGGCTCGACGTCCGCCCCGCTCACGCTCGACGTGCGCAGCACCCCGGTGCTCGACGCGGAGATCGTGGTCGGCGTGAAGAGCGTCGTCCAGGGCGGCTCGTTCGAGCTCATCGGCCGCGGCTTCGGCGCGGGCGAGAAGGTCTCGATCGTGCTGCACTCCGACCCGATCCACCTCGCAGACGTGGTCGCCGACGGCGCGGGTTCCTTCCGCATCCAGGTGGCCGTGCCCGCGAACGCCCCGGTCGGCGCGCACACCGTGGTCGCCACCGGCGCCGACACGGGCCTCACCGCCCAGGCCGCGCTGCAGGTGACGGCTGCGGCTGCCGTCGGCGGTGGTCTCGCCGGAACGGGCGGAGCGGTGCCGATCGTGCTGATCGTGGCGCTGCTGGTGCTGCTCGCGGCCGGTGGAGTCCTCGTGACCCGCCGCCGCAGGGAGTCCTGACCCCCGCAGGATCCTCGCGACCGCCCTCCCCGCACTCCGGGGAGGGCGGTCGTGCTGTGAGCCGCGGATGCCGCAGCATCCGCTCTCCCTCCGTGGACTGAATGCCAGAGAAGCGCGTCAGCTCCAGACGATGCGCGCGAACTCCGCCCTGAGCCTCGCCCCTCGCTGAGCATTCAGGGACTCTACCCAGGAGATGCGCCCTCGCAGGTGGGCTCGGAAGTCCGCGACCCCGGCACGATTCTGTGACGACGGTCCGTGCAGGATGCAGTTGTGGATGATGGCCTTCAACCGGTCGTAGTCGCCCCGCACCAGGTTGAGGCGCTCGTTCACGATGATCCCGGTGACCGCCTGCCTCGTGGCCTGTCGCCTGATCCTGGTCTTGCGCTCGTTGAGGGAATGCCCCTCGTCCTCGACGATCCGCCGCACTCCGCGGATGAAGGCGTCCGGTCGCGCGGCGAGCGAGGGTCCGCCGCTGAACGTGAGGTCGTCGGCGTAGCGCGTGTAGGCGGCGTCGACGGCGTCGGCCCAACCGGTCAGACGCGAGTCGAGCCGGCGCACGGCGAGGTTCGCGATCATCGGAGACGACGGGGCTCCCTGGGGGAGATGGTTCGCGGCCAGAGCCCGGCGAAGAGCGAATCGCTCCTCCGGTATCCCGCCGGGAGGCATCGCGGCGAGCACGCGAGGAGGCACGGCGCTCGTGCACACCCCCGCGATCGTGTGAGCGACGGATTCCGAGTACCCGGACTGGCGGAGGGTGCCGTAGACGCGCCCCGCCGACACGCGGGCGAAGAACGTCGTGAGGTCGACCGAGACGACGATGTCCGCACCCACGTGCCGAGCGGCGCCCGTGACGGCACTCCGTCCTGGCATGAAGCCGTGGGCCGCATCGTTCGCGGGGATGAGGCCGAGCACGCGCTCAAGCAGACGTCGCTGGACCCGGCGCAGCCGTTCCTCCGGGACCTCCAGCAGTCTCGGGACTCGTCCCGGTCGCGATCGCCACTCGTAGCGGTAGTGGTGGAGCGGGCCGGGGCGTGCTCGACGGTTCCACCGCTTCGTGTCGGCGAACCACGCGAGCTGCCCATCGGTCAGTTCGAGCAGCTTCGCGAGGGCGGCGACGTCGTCGATGCGCGGGAGGCCCGCTGCGGGCTCCCGGGAGCGCGTCACCCCGACGACATGGTGGTGGATGCGGATCGGAGTCCTGGCGGCGTCGGCCTTCTCGATCGCTGCGCGGAACGCCGGCGAATCGCCGATCACCGTGATCAGCAACCGGGGGGAATCGACGGGTGCTCTGACGAAGTCGACCATGACGTCGTCGACCACCCGCGGGAGCCAGCGCCTGCGCGCACCGAGGACGAAGGATCCTGCGTCGACGAGGTGCGGAGCCGTCCACGCGTCCGCAGCGAGGAAGGCGTCGGCCAACGCCGTGGCGATCGCCGAGGCCCCCGCGCGGGGCGTCCGGGCGAGCACGCGCGTCGCGGGCGTCGGCGCCTCCGTCATCGTAAGGAGACCGTCCGGCCATCGGCTCGTCGGACGGCGAAGAGGGTGCGATGGCCTGCGCGCGACTCGTCCATCAGTGCGGGCGCTGTACTGCGCGAAGCGCAGGGAGGCGCCTGCGGCGTTCGTTCCAGATCGGCCTGCGTGCCCCGGGGTATCCCCGGAGAGGATGGCTCACCGCGTGAACCACCCGCCTCGCTCGCAAGCCATCGCACGCCGCCACGATAGCAACAACGTCGGACGTGACGGCGACGGAGAGCGGATGCCGCGGCATCCGCTCTCCCCTCCGCGCAGCCCACCTGACACACTGGGGCGATGAGCCTTCCTCACGACGACATCGATCCGGACGGACTGCTGGAGTACTCGGTGGTCTTCACCGATCGGTCGCTGAACCACATGTCCGCCCGTTTCGTCGCGGTCATGCAGCAGACCCTTGAGATCCTGCGCGAGGCGTACGGCGCGGAGGACGCGGTCGTGGTCAACGGCGGCGGCAGCTACGCGATGGAGTCGGTGGCGCGGCAGCTCGCGACGGGGCGCCGCGCGCTCATCGTCCGCAACGGGCTGTTCTCCTACCGGTGGTCGCAGATCCTCGAGACCGGCGGCATCGCGTCATCCGTCGTCGTGTGCACGGCGCGACCCGACGGCGACGACGCGCAGGCGGAGTGGAGCCCCGCGCCGATCGACGAGGTCGTCGCCGCGATCCGGTCATCCCGGCCGGACGTCGTGTTCGCCCCGCACGTCGAGACGGCCGCGGGCATGATCCTGTCCGATTCGTACGTCAAGGCCCTCGCCGACGCCGTGCACGAGGTCGGCGGAGTGCTCGTGCTGGACTGCATCGCCTCTGGGGCCATGTGGGTCGACATGACGGCGCTCGACGTCGACGTGCTGATCAGCGCCCCGCAGAAGGGCTGGAGCGGATCCCCCGGCGTCGGCTACGTCATGCTCGGAGAGCGGGGACGGGATGCCGTCGCCGCCGGCGCCACGACGAGCTTCGCTCTGGACCTCGGGCGCTGGCTCGCGATCTCCGACGGCTACCGCGACGGAACAGCGGGGTATCACGCGACGATGCCGACCGACACGATCGCCCACAACCTCGCGCAGATGATCGAGACGCGCGGCCTCGGCTTCACCGCCCTTCGGGACGCGCAGGTCGAGCTCGGAGCGAGAGTGCGGGCGCTCCTGGCCGCACGGGGTCTGCCGTCGGTGGCGGCGGAGGGGGTGGCCGCACCGAGCGTGGTCGTCGTGCACACCGACGACCCTGGCCTCCGCAGCGGTGCGCGCTTCCGCGCGGAGGGCGTGCAGATCGCCGCCGGGGTGCCCCTGCACTGCGGCGAGCCCGATGCCTTCTCGACCTTCCGGGTCGGGCTCTTCGGCCTCGACAAGCTCACCGACGTCGACGGCGCGGTCGCGCGGCTCGAAGCGGCTCTCGACCGCATGGGGGTCTGACGGGCCTCGATCCGCACGCCCGGCGGGCCCGGTCGGCTCCGCCGAGACGCTCGATCCGCCCGGCGTCAGCCGCCGACGGAGCGCAGTTCGTGCGGCGCGAGGTTGAGGCGCTCGCCGCCGTCGGCGGTCACGATGACGATGTCCTCGATGCGCGCGCCCCAGGACCCGGCGAAGTAGATGCCCGGCTCGATGCTGAAGGCCATCCCCTCGCGCAGGACCAGATCGTTGCCCGGGGCGATGTACGGCTCCTCGTGCACCGAGACGCCGATGCCGTGTCCGGTGCGGTGCAGGAAGGCCTCGCCGAAGCCGGCATCCGTCAGCACGTCGCGCGCGGCGGCATCCACCTGCTGGGCCGTCGCTCCCGGCCGCACCGCGTCGACGGCGGCCTGCTGGGCGCGCACGAGCACGGCGATCCGCTCGGCCGCATCGGGAGACGAGGGACGTCCGACGACGTAGGTGCGGGTGCTGTCGGAGTTGTAGCCGCTGGGCACGGCGCCGCCGATGTCGACCACGACGACATCGCCGTCCTCGATCACACGGTCGGACACCTCGTGGTGCGGATCCGCCCCGTTTGGCCCTGAGCCGACGATCACGAACTCCACGGTGCGGTGCCCCTCGGCGATGATCGCCTCCGCGATGTCCGCGGCGACCTCCCGCTCCGTGCGACCTGCGCGCAGCCACTCCGGCACCCGCCGATGCACCGCGTCGATCGCCGCGCCGGCACGTCGCAGCTCCACGATCTCGGCGGCATCCTTGATCATCCGGCTCTCGCGCAGCACGGGGGTGGCGAGTTCGAGCCGCACACCCAGGCGCTCGGCCAGCGGGATCACGTGCAGTGCGGGCAGCGCATCCGACACCCCCACCCGCGACACCGCGCCCAGGGCCGAGGCCACGAGGTCGTAGGAGTTCTCGCCGTCGATCCAGTCGGCGACGGCCAGCCCCAGCTCGCCGACCGCGGTGCTGCGGACCTTCGCGAGCTCCATGCGCGGCACCACGATGGTCGCGGCGGCGCCGGGACGCACCACCAGGGCGGTGAGGCGCTCGATCGTGTCGCCCTCCACCCCCACCAGATACTGCAGGTCGGGTCCTGGACCCACGACGATGCCGTCGATCCCTGCATCCGCAGCGAGGGCCGCAGCCCGGTCGAGTCGGTCGGCGTACACGGAGGCGGGGAACGGCGTTGTGCTCACGACGTCAACGCTACTGCGCAGGTCGGCCCGGCGGAACGGAAGGCTGCGCGCCATCGAGATGGCGTGCGATGCCCGCGCGCGAGCGCAGCCCCGTCTTCTGCAGGATGCGTGCGACGTGGCTCTCCACGGTGCGAGGGCTCAGATGCAGCCGTTCGGCGATCATGCGGTTCGTGTGTCCGTCGGCCACGAGCTCCGCGACGTCCTGCTCTCGTGGAGTGAGCGCGTCGAGCGGAACATCCTCCTCGGCCGTGGGAGCGCCGAACCGGGCGATCGCGGCTTCCGCGAAACGCCGATACAGCACGGCGCCCGCTCGATCGAACAGGTCCGCGGCCTCGCGGGCGTCGGCGAGAGCATCCGCCATCCTGCCCTGGCGCACGCGCAGCTGGGCGCGGAACATCGTTCCGTGCCCGCTCTGGGACGGGTGGTCCGCGCGTCTCCCCCACTCGATGGCCGCCTCGGCGTGAGCGAGCGCCTCGTCGAGATCGCCCCGTGCGACGGCGAGCTCACCGAGACCGATGTGCTTCTGCGAGGCGAAGATGTCGTGGCGGTCGATCTCCAGAGCCTCGAGATCGGCGGGTTGGCCGAGCACGATCGAACCGCGGCAGATGAACAGGCGCACGACACGACGCCACCACAGGATCTGCGGCAGCCCCGCCTCCACGAGTCTCCGGTAGCGGGTCACGAACTCCTCCGCGCTCACCCGACCGGGCGCGGCGACCAGCGACGCGGTGAGCGCCAGCGGAACGGCATCCGGCCAGTTGTACTTCTCCGACGCCGCTATCGCCAGTTCACTGAGCTCCTCGGCCTCGGCGCACCGATCCAAGGGGATGCAGAGGAAGGCGAGGATCAGGTAGAGGTGAGGCAGCACGTGGAAGCGCCCGTGCGACTCGGCGAGGCGGATGCCGCGCTCCACGAGGCGAGCCCCGTCGTCGAAGTCGGCCAGGAAGTGCGCGCACCACCCCATCGCCGTGACGACGTCGAGAACGGGCAGCAGCTCCGACGCGGTGAGCGTGTCGAAGCCGTCCTTGGCGATGCGGTACGCCTCCCGGCCGCGATCGAGATCCCCCACCCTGAGGTGCGACAGCGCGCGCAGCCCGGCGAGGGCGGTGGCGTGACCCGGCCGCTCGTCGTCTTCTCTGAGCCAGGCCCTGGCATCGATCTCGTAGTCGCCGTCGTGCATGACGGCCAGGGTCGCCAGCTCGACGATCACCTCGGGGGCGAGCGTCGCCGCTCCGATGTCCCGCGCGAGCTCGAACGCCTCGTCGGGTCGGCCCTGGATGCGCAGCGACTGCATCAGAAGGGAGAGGGCCTCCCCCGTCGGCTGCTCGGAGACATGCGCCTCGCGCAGCACCCGCTCGGCCTCGACGGGCCGCCCGTCGAGCAGCAGCGCACGCGCCAGCCCCAGGTCCCGTGCGCGATGAGGGATCCTCGTCGTTCGCGTGAGCATCGCGATGCTGCTGCGCGGAGACGTCGAGGTCACGATCTCCGCGGCATCCACGATCGTCTGGATCTCGTCCGCGGTCAGATGCGAGCCGAGCTGCTGCAGATGGGAGGCGCGTTCCAGCAGGTCCGACGCGCTCTCGGCGGCGAGGCGGTGCGCTCGCCGCCGAGCACCGGCCCGCATGTGGCGATAGGCGGCCGCACGGATGAACGGATGGACGATCCTCAGCTCGTCCGCGTCGATGAGGCCGCGGCGGGCCAGGCGGTCGGCCGCGTCGGCGAGGGCGTCATCGGTCGGGGAGTCGCCGGAGAAGGCGCCATCCATCCGGACGAGTCGTGCGAGCGCGGCGGGGGCGACCGCCGGGGTGAGCGAAAGGGCATGCAGCAGTGTCAGCGCGGGCGCGTCCAGTGTGCTGAACTCCCCGCGCAGAGCGTCGCCGATCTCGAGCGGTTCGCGCGCGTCGGCCCGGGCCGCCGGCGCATCCCGCGCCGCATCGGCGAGCAGGCGGAGGAACAGCGGGTTCCCGCCGGCGAGCTCGACGAGGGCATCGTCATCGGCGCCGTGCTGACGGAGGAGGTCAGCGGCCTCGTCGTCGGCGAGCGGTGCGAGGTCGATCCGGTGCACCTGGGCGCCTCCGCGAGCGACCGCGTGCAGCAGCGTGTCGGGTACGGTGCCGGTTCGGAAGCACAACACCAGGACGAGACCCGTCGTGGTGGGGTCGGCCAGCAGCCCTTCGATCAGCTCCGCGGCCGGGTCGTCCAGCCAGTGGGCGTCGTCGATCACCAGCACGGTCGGTGAGCTCGACAGCGCGTCGCGGACATCGCGCTGCAGGGCACGCGGTGCGCGCCGGGCGAGGAGCAGGGCGAGGTCGGCCTGCAGGAGATCCTCGACGATCGGTCGGATGCCGCCGAGGGGGATGTTCGTCGCGATCTCATCAGGGCGGGCGAAGAGCGTGCGCTGAGGAGGACCCGAACGCAGGAACTCTCCGACGAGAGCGGTCTTGCCGATCCCGATCGGTCCCTCGATGAGGATGATCCGGTGGGGAGCGTCGGCGGACGTCTCGGCGTGCGTGATCAGGCGATCGAGCTCGTCTCGACGTCCGATGAACATGTGCTCTCCCCTCCGCGCACAGAATGAGAATAGTGGGATATCGCTTCCCACGGGGCTTTTCTCGAACCATTCGATCAATTGCCGTGTTTCTACGGATGCGCGCTCTTCAGCCCGATTCATAGCCTGTGCATGATTGTGTCCGCCGACCCCCAGTACAGGAACCACTCGATGACATCGCAGCTACGCACACGCCTCAGGCGCCTCCTCGGCGCGGGCACCGGCATCGCCCTCGCCGTCGGCCTCAGCGCCGTCGTGATCGCGGCGCCAGCCCAGGCCGCCACACAGGACGGCGTCTACGTCGGGGAGAACAGCCACGGGTACGACATCACGATCACGGTGTCGGACGGCAAGGTGACGGACGTCGCCACCACCTCCACGATCTTCTGCGGACTCAACCCTCCGATCCCCTCTCCCCTCTCGTTCAACGACATCCCCGACACGGTGATCGGTGCGGACGGCACCTTCCAGGCCAACTGGACCTATCAGATCGATGCCGACTATCACGCCGAGTACTGGCTGGGCGGGACCTTCCACGACGACGGCACGGTCACGAGCTCCGGATCGAACGCCGCCGACATGGTCGGCGCAGGCCTGCAGTGCACGGGCACGCAGTTCACCTACGACGCGGCCGTCGACGGCACCCCTGCGCCGCAGATCACGGTGAACCCGAACCCCGCGACGCTGTCGCAGATCACCGATCCGGCCGGTGTCGTGCGGTTCACGGGCACCGGCTTCGCACCGGACAGCTCGGTCGCTCTCCTCGTGGACGGCCAGCAGGCGGCGACGCGCACGGCGGGCGCCGACGGGTCCGTCGAGGTCATCCTGCACTGGCCGAACGCCACGGTCGGCGACCACGTCGTGAGATTCACGAGCGGAGCGCGTATGGCCCAGACGACGTTCATCGTCGTGGCAGACCCGACCTACACGCCGACGGCGGCGGTGAGCCCGTCGACCACGACGGTCTCCGCGCTCGCCGGCGCCGGCGTCTCCGTCACGGGCGCGGGGTTCCCGCCGTCCGCGGCCGTCACCATCGCGTTCGACGGGACCACCGTCACCACCGTCGACAGCGGCGCAGACGGCACTGTCGGCTACTCGCTCTCCCGCGCAGCCGTCGCACCGGGGGCGCACACGATCACACTGACCAGCGGGCAGTGGTCGGCATCCGCCGCGCTGACCGTCGAGGCCGACCCGGTCGTCTACCACCCGACGGTGCTCGTCACCCCCGACACGATCTCGCAGTCGGAGCTCGCGTCGGCGGGCATCCAGGTGCAGGGCAGCGGCTTCCCCGAGAACGCGCCGGTCGAGGTGCTCTTCGACGGCGCCGTGGTCACGACCGCGATCACCAGCGACACCGGAGCGGTCGCGACGTCCGTCCTCCGCTCCGGCGTCGCGGCCGGCACATCGACGGTGCTCGTGCGCAGCGGTCAGTGGCAGGCATCCGACACGGTCGTCGTCACGGCCGACCCGATCGATCCGGCCGACGTCACCCTCACCCCGTCGGAGATCGCGACCGGTGCGCTGGAGGCCGACGGGATCGCGCTCACGGCCGAGGGCCTGCCGGCTGAGGTCCCGGTCCGCGTCCTGTTCGACGGCACCCAGGTCGCGACGTTCACCGCATCCGCCACGGGCACGGGCTCGGCGTCGTTCACGGTGCCCGATGTCGCACCGGGCAGGCACACCGTGCAGCTCGCGCAGGGGCCGGGCTTCGCACCGCGGGGCGAGGCGCTCGCCGCTTTCGCACCGGGAGACGTCCTCGGCGAGGCCGAGCTGCAGGTCACCGCTGATCCGGCAACCCCCGGACTCGTGCTGAGCGTCTCGCGCATCGCGACCGATTCGCTGGCCGCCACGGGTGTTCAGCTCGCGGGCACCGGATTCACCCCCGGTCAGGCGGTCGCGGTCCTCTTCGACGGTCAGGAGGTCGGCGCCGCGCTCGCGGATGCCAGCGGCTCTGTCTCGTTCACCCTCCGCCGCGCGGGCGTCGCGCCCGGCGAGCATCCGATCGCGCTCACCCAGGGCGATCTCCGATCCGAGGCCGTCCTGACGGTCACCGCCGCCGCGCAGCCGGGCACCCCAGGCCCTGGCACGTCGAACCCCGGGACGCCGGGTCAGGCGGGCGGGACCTCAGGCGGCCTCGCCGCTACCGGGACGGATGCCGGTCTCTGGACCGGCGTCGCCGGTGCCGCTCTGACGCTGATGGCCGCGGGAGCGCTCATCGTCGTCCGACGCCGGCGCGCGTAGCGGGAGGCTCGGGGCCGTACCCGGCCGCGCACTCCTCACGGTGCGCGGCGGGTGCGGCCCCGTGGTTCTCGCGACGTAGGATCAGAGGGTGCTGATCGGTCTGATGCGTCCCGTCGAAACCACCTCCGTCCGGGTGGAGGGCGCCGACCTCGCCGAGATTCAGACTCTGCTCGAGGCGCACCGGCCCGCCGGCTTCGATCTGATCTCCTCCCCTGTCGAGATGATCAAGGGGGCGGCGGTGCTCAAGTCCGTCGGGACGTTCGCTCGCCGCGACCAGGTCACCGAAGTGCAGGCCGACGACCTCGACGGCCTGCACGCGAAGGTGCCCGAGGGCTGGCAGCTCCTGAACGTCCGCGTCGCCTGACGCCTCTCCTTCGACTCGCAGGCTGCTCCGGTCGCGAACCGGGTCCCGAATCTGCGCAGTTCGCGACCGGGTCTGCGACCGGAACAGGCCGACGGGAGCACCCGATCAGCGCGCTCGCACCCCGGCGGCCAGCTCGGCGAGGGCGGTGACGGTGGCGTCCCAGCCCATGCACGCATCCGTCACGCTCTGACCGCGTACCAGCGTGGCAGGACCGGCGGCGACGTCGAGCTTCTGGGCGCCCGCGACGAGGTTGCTCTCCAGCATGACTCCGGCGATCGCCCGCCCGTCGGCGGCGATCTGTGCGGCGAGCTCGGTCACGACCTCGGCCTGGCGCAGGTGGTCCTTGCCGCTGTTGCCGTGGCTGGCGTCGATCACGAGCCTGTCGGTGAGTCCGGATGCCGCCAGCCGCTCCGCCGCGCGCCGCACGTGCTCCACCCCGTAGTTCGGTCCGTCCGCCCCGCCGCGGAGGATCACCGAGGTGTCGGGGTTGCCCGTGGTGGTGACGAGGCTCGCGCGTCCGTCGGCGCCGATCCCGAGGAAGGCCTGCGGAGCGGATGCCGCGGCAGCAGCATCCAGGGCGACCTGAAGCCCGCCGTCCGTGCCGTTCTTGAACCCGATCGGCATCGACAGCCCGGATGCCAGCTGGCGGTGGATCTGGCTCTCGGTGGTCCGTGCACCGATCGCCCCCCAGGTCACCAGGTCCGCGGTGTACTGCGGGCTGATCGGCTCCAGGAACTCGGTGGCGCACGGCATCCCCAATGCCGTGACATCGCGCAGGAACGCCCGTGCCATCCGCAGTCCGGCCTCGATGTCGTGGCTGCCGTCGAGGTGCGGGTCGTTGATCAGACCCTTCCATCCGACTGTGGTGCGCGGCTTCTCGAAGTACGTGCGCATCACGATGAGCAGTTCCCCGCTGTGCTTCTCGGCCTCGCGCACCAGACGTCCGGCGTACTCCAGCCCCGCGTCGGGGTCGTGGATCGAGCACGGGCCGACGACGACGAGCAGACGGTCGTCCTCCCCCGTCATGATGCGGCGAACCTCGTCGCGAGTGCGCGAGACGAGGGCGGAGCGCTCGTCTCCTACCGGCAGCTCCGCGGCGATCTCGCCGGGCGCGGGGATGGTGGTGAAGCTCGCGACGTGCAGGTCGGCGGTGGCGTCGACGGTGGCGGTGTCGTTCACGGGGTGGGTCCTGTCCACTAAGGGCGGACCCGATGCAGAGCCCGCCGAAACGGCGAAGGGCAGAGCGGATGCTCTACCCTGTCGGCTCTGAAGGTGTCGGTACGCGTCAGTGTCGCGACGGCCCCTCCAGAGCCGACTCGAAATACGCATACCAATTGGTCATGGAGAAGACCCTACCCCATGCGGAGAGGTCATCCGGCCGCGAGGCGGATCCGCTCGGCGAGGAACGAGCGGTTCGCCTCGTCGAGCTCGAGGACGGCGTAGGCCACCGGCCACATCGTGCCTTCGTCGAGCTGTGCGGGCTGCTCGAACCCGAACGTGCCGTAGCGGGTCTTGAACTTGCTCGCGGGCTGGAAGAAGCACAGCACCTTGCCATCCTTGCCCCACGCGGGCATGCCGTAGTACGTCCGCGGGACGAGGTGAGGGGCGGCTTCGAACACCAGGGCGTGCAGGCCCTCTGCGATCACCCGGTCGTCGTCGGAGAGCTTCGCGATCGCCGCCTTGAGGTCGGCCTCCCCCTCGGCCCGGGCCTCTTCCGGCGTCTTCTTCGCGCGGGAGCGCGCGGTCTTCTTCTCGGCGGCGGCCGCCTTCATGGCGTCGCGTTCCTCGGCGGTGAAGTTCTTCTCGTTGTCGGCCATGGGAGTGTCCTCTCGATCGGTGATGACCTCAGCGTACGTACGCCGACGAGCGTGCCGCTTCTCGATTCCTGATCGATCGCGCAGGCCGGGGCTCCCGTCGCAAAAGGTCCCGCTCAGATCCCGTCTTTCCGGGACCTTTCGCGACGGGAGCGTCGTCGTCGATGACGAGGACGATATCGTGTGAGCCATGGACATGCGCGTCGCGGCATACGCGGTCGTCACCGATGACGATGACCGGATCCTTCTGGCGCGCTGGATCGACGGACGCCGCGTCGCGTGGACCATGCCCGGCGGCGGACTCGAAGCCGGAGAGGACCCCGAGGCGGCCGTGCGCCGCGAGCTCCGCGAGGAGACCGGGTACTCCGTCAAGGTCGGCGAGCTGCTCGGCATCCACTCCCGCGTGATCCCCGCCACCCAGCGTGTGCAGAAGTCGGACTCGCCGCTGCACACCCTGCGCATCGTCTACCGCGCGAGCGTCACCGGCGGCAAGCTGCGCTTCGAGACCGAGGGGTCGACCGACATGGCGGAGTGGTTCCCCCGCGACGCCGTCGCAGGGCTCCAACGGGTGAAGCTCGTCGACATCGCGCTGAGAATGGCCGGCATCCTCTGACCCCGTCGTTGGGCGTCCTCCGAGGTCGCGCGGACGGGTGAGGCGTTTCGTCTCGGTCGCTGGCGCTCTCTCGCTCAACGACCGGTGGTGCCTTCCCCGGTCGTTGAGCGACCGCAGCGAGACGACACGCACTCCGCGCGCCGATCAGCCGCGCGGCTCCTCCGGCACGGTGATGTCGGCGACCGTCGCGTCGTACGCGGAGATGAGGTCATCGGCGTCGACGAACAGGCTGTAGCCATGGGCGCCCGCACCCATCGCGATGCGTCGGCCGACGATCGACTCGTCCGCGTAGATCGGCCAGTCCGTGGTGCTGCCGATGGGCACGATGGTGCCGCGCTCGTATCCGGTGGCGGCCAGAGCCAGTTCGGGCTCCGGCAGGCGCAGCTTGTTGACGCCCACGACGGCGCGCAGCTTCGGCCATGAGATCGACCGGCCGCCGGGCACCAGGGCGAAGAGGTAGGTGTCGTCCGACCGCTTCACGACCAGCGTCTTCACGATCCCCGAAGGGTCGAGTCCGAGCAGCTCGGCAGCCTCGAACAGGCTCTTCGCCTGCGGGCGCTCACGGATCTCGATGTCGAGACCGCGGGATGCCGCGGCATCCCGCACCCGGGAATGGGGCGTTTCGTCTCGGTCGCCTGCGGCGTCCTCGCTCAACGACCGGTCCGAGTCACGCGTCGGGAGCGGACAGCGGGTCGTCGGCGACCCACAGCTCGTCGTCTGCGCGCAGCGCCTGCCATGCGGCGTAGAGCACGCCGACGGCTGCCGCGGCGCCGAGGATCAGGGCGACGACCGAGCCGAGACCCGGGCCCTTCTTCTCGGTGACGACGACGGCGCGGCCGCGCGGGGCGCTCAGGCCGTGACGCTTCGCGTTCGCGACATCCCAGGCGCTCAGAGCGGTGCCGACGACTCCGCCGACGATCGGGACGACCTTCTCGTCGACGACGTGCTTGCCGAAGCGCACACCCTGGTCGACGACCGGTGCGACGCGACGGTTGTACGTGTCCTGGACGACGGGGACCACCTGCTCGCGATTGAAGTTGCCGAGCTGACGACCGGCCTCACGGGCGACATCGGCGGCGTGGCCGACGAGCACCTGCTGGTTCTCCCAGAGCTGGTTCGCGTCGTTCTGAAGACGACGCAGTTCCTTCTTCCGCTTGCGGCTGAGGCTCACGATGCTCTCCTGTCGTTTGGAGTACGGGTTCACCATCTTGCCACGCCATGCTGGAAGCGGCATGAAACCCGGGCAAACTCACCGGAAGCTCTGCGAGAATGTGGGCATGGCTCACGCTTCTCATGTCGCAACCCTCCACACCAACCACGGTGACATCGTCATCAACCTCTTCGGCGACCACGCTCCGAAGACGGTCAAGAACTTCGTCGGCCTCGCCGACGGCACCCAGGACTGGACGCACCCCGCCACCGGCAAGCCGGGCGAGGGTCCCCTCTACAAGGACGTCATCTTCCACCGCATCATCCCGAACTTCATGATCCAGGGCGGCGACCCGCTCGGTCAGGGCGTCGGCGGTCCCGGTTACAACTTCAACGACGAGATCAACGGCGAGCTCAACTTCAACGAGCCCTACATCCTCGCGATGGCCAACGCCGGCCTGCGCCGCAACGCCATCACCGGCGAGGTCGAGGGCACCAACGGCTCGCAGTTCTTCATCACCACCGACCCGACGCCGTGGCTGCAGGGCAAGCACACGATCTTCGGCGAGGTCGCCGATGACGCCTCCAAGGCCGTCGTCGACGCGATCGCCGCCGTGCCGACCGCAGCGGGCGACCGCCCGATCGAGCCGGTCGTGCTGCAGTCGATCGACATCGTCGCGGCCTGACGCCGAGCGAGCCGATCCGGATGACGAGCTCCGAGTTCACGAGCAATCGCGACAACTACTGCTATCGGCATCCGGATCGGCAGAGCTTCGTGCTCTGCCAGCGGTGCATGCGCACGGTCTGCCCCGAGTGTCAGACCCAGGCCGCGGTCGGGGTCATCTGCCCCGAGTGCATGAAAGAGGATCGCAAGAACCGCACCCCCGCGCAGAAGAAGGCCGCGCGGCGCTGGGGCGGAGGCGGCGCGATCGCGACCGCCACCCGCAGCGGCAGGCCGGTCGTGACCTACGCGCTCCTCGCGGTCACGTCGTTCATCGGGCTGCTGCAGCTCATCCCGGGCGGCTTCGGCGACCAGATCACCGACCTGCTCTACTTCCGTTCCGTCTATCTGTACCCGAACCTCTCGGTCTTCCCCTTCGAACCCTGGCGTCTGCTCACCGCGCTGTTCGTGCACGGCAGCTTCATCCACCTCGCGCTGAACATGCTCGCGCTGTGGATGCTGGGGCAGATCGTCGAGCCCATGCTGGGTAGGAGCCGCTTCCTCGCCCTGTATCTGATCAGCGGCCTCGGCGGCTCGGTGGTCGCCGCGTGCCTCGCTCCTCTCAACGGGCTCGTCGGGGCGTCCGGCGCGATCTTCGGTCTGATGGCCGCGCTGCTCATCATCGGGCGCCACCTCGGCGGCAACGTCACCGGCATCCTGATCATCCTCGGCGTGAACTTCGCCTTCGGGCTCTTCGCCGGCGGCATCTCGTGGCAGGCGCATCTCGGCGGCATCATCACGGGCGCTCTCGTCGCGTTCGTGTACACGCGCACGCGCCGCCGCGAGCAGCGCGTATGGCAGATCGTTCTGCTCGCAGTTATCACCATTCTGTTGATCGTTGTGGTGTTCGTCGTTCCGCCGCTCGTGCTTTTGGCCTGATCGAGAGTTGTTAACAGGGTTGTTAACCCCTGTGAATAACACCGGTGTAATTCTCCCCAGCTGTGGAGAGATCTGTGGATAACTCTCACTCTTGAGTTTTACGGGGGACGGGCGCAGGGATGTTCCCTTCGCCCGCAGAGCGGGATCCCTCCCGCTTCGCGGGCCCCTCCCGATGCTCGCTCCGGGAACATCCCTGCGCCCTTGTGTCGCATCGCCGCACTCGCTCAGGCAGGAGAAGGAGGCGGTTGCGTCGCATCGCAACGCTGCGCTCGCTCGGGCGGGCGGGCGGGCGGAAACGAAGAAGGCCCCCTCGTCATCGAGGGGGCCTTCTTCTCAGGAAGAGGATGCGGTCAGCGCCACCGCGTGGTCATGAGGAAGCCGATCAGCGCGATGCCGAGGCCGATGGCCAGGTTCCAGTTGCCGAGACCGGGGATCGGGAACGCCATGCCGGAGATGTAGAAGACGAGGATCCAGGCCAGACCCAGCAGCATGAAGCCGATCATCACGGGCTTGAACCACACCGCGTTGGGCGCAGCGTCGCCTTCGGCGCGCGTCACTTCGGGTTCTTCTGTCTTGCGGTCTCGTGCCATGCCGTCATTCTACCCACGACTCCTCGCAGCGCCGAGAATCCGGGGGTCGAGAGCGCGGCATCCGCACAGGAATCATGGATAGTATCAGCGGCATGAGTGCATCCGTCGTCTCGGGGGAGCGACGCAGGCGTCATCGCCGTCCCCGCTCGCGCGCCACATTCACGAGCGTGCTCGGTGAGCTTCTGCTCACCGCAGGCGTGCTCGTGCTGCTCTTCGTCGCCTGGCAGATGTGGATCGGCGACATCATCATCAGCGCGGAGAAGAACGACCAGGGCGCGGCGATCTCCAAGGAGTGGGCGGAGGCGCCGACTCCCGAGCTTCCGCCGCTCGTCGAGAAGGACGACGGCACGACCGTCTACGCGCCTGTCGTGCCCGCGAAGCCTGCGAACACCGAGCAGCTCGGTCAGATGCACATCCCGCGCTTCGGCGCCGACTACAACAAGGGCATCTACGGCGGCACCACCCGCGCGGGAACCCTCGACAAGCTCGGCATCGGCGTCTACACCGACTCGAAGATGCCGGGCGAGATCGGCAACTTCGCGATGGCCGCGCACCGCACCACGTGGGGCAAGCCGTTCAATCAGCTCGACAAGCTGCAGCTGAACGACGCGATCGTCGTCGAGACGCCCGACGGCTGGTTCACCTACCGCTTCCGCACGCTCGAGTACGTCAAGCCGACGCAGACGGACGTGCTGCTCGACGTGCCGCAGGTGCCCGGCGTCGAGACCGGAGAGCAGTACATCACGCTGACAGCCTGCTCCCCTCTGTACTCGCTCGCCGAGCGCATCGTCGCCTACGGTGTCTTCGAGAGCTTCCAGCCGCGCGCCGAGGGTCCGCCCAAGGCTCTGACCGATCCGCCGCCGCCCCCGGCCGCGCCGTCGGTGTAGGGAACGAGAGGAATCATGTACGCCGCACTCTGGCGCCTGCTGCCCGGTCCGTGGTGGCTGAGGCTCTTCATCCTGCTCGTGCTCGTCGCGGCCGTCCTGTACGCGCTGTTCTGGTTCGTGTTCCCGTGGGTCAGCCCCTTCATCACCCCGGGCGAGGTCGACGTCGAATGACGCGCGTGCTCGTCGTGGACAACCACGACAGCTTCGTGCACACCCTCGTCGGCTACCTGCGAGAGCTCGGCGCCGACGTCGAGATGATCGAGGCCGACGCGGTCGACGCGGTAGGACTCGAGTCGCTCATGCCCGCGTTCGACGGGGTGATGCTCTCCCCTGGGCCGGGGGCGCCCTCCGACGCCGGCGCCTCGATCGACGCCGTGCGCATCGCCGCGAAGACGGGGATGCCGCTGCTCGGCGTCTGCCTCGGGCACCAGTGCATCGCCGAGGCCTTTTGTGCGCCGGTCACGGAGGCCCCGGAGCTCATGCACGGCATGGTGTCGCCGGTCGTGCACGACGGCTCGGCGCTGTTCGACGGCATCCGCTCTCCGTTCGACGTCGGGCGCTATCACTCGCTCGCCGTGGCGGAGTCTGCACTGCCCCATGAACTGCGCGCAACGGCGCACGCCGATACGGGGACGGTCATGGCGATCGCCCATGTCGGTCTGCCGATCGTCGGCGTGCAGTTCCACCCCGAGAGCGTGCTCACCGAGGGCGGCTACCGGCTGCTCGCGAACTGGCTCTCCTCGATCGGCGATGCGGATGCCGTCGCCAGAGCCGAACTGCTGCATCCGCAGTCCTCGCGCTGAGACGCTGCAGTGCCCGCAAGCGTGCTCAGCGACCGGTCACGGCAGCGCGATCAGCCCGCGGAGCCCGTGCAGTAGCGCAGTTCGATCGGCGAGCCGACGGCCACGTCACCGGGCGCGGAGGACATCGAGACGACCGTCGGCGGATCCGTCGCGGGGCAGTCGGAGAGCTCGACGCCCGTCGGGGTCAGTCCGATCTGCTCGAGCTGCGTCTTCGCGGCATCCAGGGTCCAGCCGGTGACATCGGTGAGCGTGACCCGACCGCTCGCGACCACGAGGTTCACGACGGTCTTGGGCGCCACCTCGGACTCGGCCTTCTCGCTGGCCTCCATCACCGTGTCGGCGGCGAGGCTCTTGTCGTTGCGCTGGATCACCGTGCCGAGTTGCAGGCCGGCCGCGGACAGGGCGTCTTTCGCGGCCGCGAGCGACAGGCCCTTCAGGGTCGGCACGACGACCGTCTCCTTGCCGGACGAGACGTAGAGCGTGATCTCGTCGCCCTCGGCGACGGCCACCCCCGCCTTGGGATCGGTGCGGATGACGTTGCCCTCGGCGATCTCGGAACTCGATTCGAGCACGACCTTGGCTGTCAGATCGAGATCGCTCAGCGCATCCTGAGCGCGCTCCGAGGCCACATCGATGAGGTTCGGCACGGTGCGCGCCGTCACAGGTGTGTCGTCGGTACGGCTGATCGTGATCACCCAGAACAGGATGGATGCCAGGAGCACGGCGAGCAGCGCGACCCCTGCCCAGATCCACGCGACCGGCGGTCCGGACTGCGTGCGGGCCATCGTGGTGTCGGTGCTGAGCTGGCGGAGCGACCGCGCGGTCTCCTGCGCCTGCTTCGGACTCGGTCCGTACAGCTCGCTGGTGAGCGCGCCGAGCTCCTTGCGGCTCGGGGCACGGCCCGCGACGGCGGCGTCGAGCGCGGCACGGAAGTGCGCGGCATCCGGGTAGCGCTGATACGGGTCCTTCGCGAGGGCGCGGAGCACGATCGGGTCGAGGGCGCCGGGGGAGTCCTCGTTCACCTCGGTCGGCGGCACGGGGGTCTCGCTGACGTGCTGATAGGCGACGGCCACGGGGGACTCACCGCGGAACGGCTGACGTCCGGTGAGCAGCTCGTAGAGCACGACGCCGGTCGAGTACAGGTCGGCACGGGCGTCGACGGGCTCGCCCTTGGCCTGCTCCGGCGAGAAGTAGGCGGCGGTGCCGATGATCTGCGTGGTCTCGGCGACGGTCGACGAGGAGTCGGACACGGCCCTCGCGATGCCGAAGTCCATGACCTTGACCTGGCCCTTGTCGGTGACCATGACGTTGCCCGGCTTGATGTCGCGGTGCACCACGCCGGCGCGGTGCGAGTAGTCCAGCGCCTCGAGGATGCCGTCGGCGTAGCGCACCGCGTCGTCCACGGGCACAGGGCCTGCGGAGATGATGTCCTTCAGCAGCGTGCCGCTGATGAGCTCCATGACGATGTACGGCACGACGAGCGAGCCGTCGCCCTCGGTCTCGTCTCCGGCGTCGTACACGCGCACGATCGACGGGTGCGACATGCGCGATGCGGCCTGGGCTTCGAGCCGGAACCGCGTGCGGAACGCCGTGTCGCGTGCCAGCTCGGGGTCGAGGATCTTGATGGCGACGTCGCGACCGAGCGTCAGGTCATAGCCGCGGTACACCTTGGCCATGCCGCCGTGCCCGATGAGCTCGTCGACGCGGTACCGACCCGCGAGAACACGTGGCTCTGTGGACACGTACTGACCCCCTGATACGACCTGATGAAACTGCTCTCAGCCTACGATGCGCTAGCCGTCAACCTGCTGAATCGCTGCCGCCGGTCTCAGCCGCGGGCAGGATCACGGTGGACTGGCCCTGCGGCGAGACGTCGGAGGGACGGTCTCCGCAGAACGCGCGGTACGTCGCGGTCACGACCTGACCGGCCTTGCCGGTGTCGACCGTGAACGTGGTGCTGCGCGTGTTCTGGTCGAAGCTGCTGGTCGTCTTGCCGCCCGTGAACGTGCCGTTCGTGAGGGTGACCTCGTAGGACGACAGGTTCGGGGTGCCGGACGGGCACGTGAAGTTCGTCCAGTTCAGCGTGGCCGTGCCGCCCTCGATGATCGTCGTCGCGGCCGAGAACGTCGGAGCGTTCTTGGGCTGGCCGATCGGCGTCTGGCCTGCGAAGGAGGTCATGCTGATCGCGGATCCGGGCTCGAGCAGACCTGTCGGGCTGACACGCTCGACAGTGCCGACCTGTTCAGCAGTGGGAGCGGGGGTCGTCCCCACGTCGCACGACGGGACGAGTCCCGCTTGTGTGGCGATCCCGATCGCCTCGTCGCAACTCAGACCGATGAGGCCCAGAGAGGCGACGTCGACCGGGGCCGTCGTGGGCTCTGGAGTCTCGGACTTCGTGGGCTTCGGCGTCTGGCTCGCCGAGGTCGAAGGCGTCTTCGACGGGTCGGCGTCTCCGCCGCCCTTCGGGCCGAACAGCGCCCAGAGTCCACCGCCGAGGACGATGACGAGCAGCGCGATGAGCGCGATCAGCGGCCACGTCCAGGGGCTGCGCTTCTTCTTCCCCTCCTCCTCCTCGGCGACCTCGTCGCCGGTGGGCAGGGTCGCCGTGGTGGGCAGGATGCGCGTCGCGCCGTCGTCTCCGGATGCCGTCAGCATCCGGGTCGCGTCGTCCGCGATGCCGCCGTTCGCGATGGCGGGAACGGCGATGGCGGCCGAGTTCAGGTCGCCCCGTCGCAGCGCCTGTGCGGCGCGGGCGACGGTCGCGGAGGACGACGGGCGATCCGCCGGCTTCTTGGCGATCATCGCCATGACGAGGTTCTGCACCGGGATCGGCACGGTCGGCGGCAGCGGCGGGGGCTGCTCGTTGATCTGCGCCATCGCGATCGCGACCTGCGACTCGCCCGTGAAGGGACGCTTGCCCGCGAGGCACTCGTACGCGACGATGCCGAGCGAGTAGGTGTCGGTCGCCGGAGACGCCGGGTGACCGGAGGCCTGCTCCGGAGAGAGGTACTGCACGGTGCCCATGACCTGGCCCGTGGCGGTGAGCGGCACCTGGTCAGCGATGCGCGCGATGCCGAAGTCGGTGATCTTGACACGGCCGTCTGGCGTGATCAGCAGGTTTCCCGGCTTGATGTCGCGGTGCACGAGGCCGGCGGCGTGCGCGGCCTGCAGAGCGGATGCCGTCTGCGCGACGATGTCGAGCGTCTTGTCGGCGCTCAGCGCGCCGTCGCGTTCGAGGATGGTCGACAGTGCCTCGCCGGGCACGAGCTCCATGACGAGGTAGGCGCTGCCGTTCTCCTCGCCGTAGTCGAAGACGCTCGCGATGCCCTCGTGGTTGACGAGAGCGGCGTGGCGCGCCTCCGCGCGGAACCGCTCGAGGAACCCGGGGTCCCCCATGTACTCGTCCTTGAGGATCTTGATCGCGACGGTGCGTCCGATGACGTGATCCGTCGCCTCCCACACCTCGCCCATGCCGCCGATCGCAATACGCGACTGCAGCTCGTAGCGACCACCGAACGACACACCCTGCGTCGGTCTCATCTGCCCAGCACCGCCTCTATGACCTTCTTCGCAATCGGAGCGGCGATGGTGTCACCGCTTCCGGACTGCCCTTTTCCGCCGCCGTCTTCGACGACGACCGCAACTGCCACCGCGGGGTCGTCCGCCGGCGCGAAGCCGGTGAACCACAACGTGTGCGGCTTGTTTCCGTTCTCTGCGGTACCGGTCTTACCGGCCACGTCGATCCCGTCTATTCTTGCACCCTGTGCCGCTCCCGTAGCGACGCTCGCCACCATGGCGGCGGTGACCTGATCGGCCACGCTCGCGTCGACTGCTCGGCCGAACTCGCTGTCGTCGTACGACCGGATGACCGACAGGTCGTTTCCGATCACGGCATCCACCATGTGGGGGTTCATGACCACTCCGTCGTTCGCGAGCCCAGCCGCCACCATGGCGATCTGCAACGGGGTGGCGGTGACCTGACCCTGACCGAAACCGCTGAGCGCGGTCTGCGGGTCGTTGAGTCCCCGGGGGTAGCTGGACGGGGTGGAGGTGAGCGGGGTGTCGAAGCTCTGGTTGAAGCCGAACTTCTCGGCCATCTCGCGGATCCTGTCATCGCCGAGGGCGACGGCGAGCTCCGCCATCGGGATGTTGCAGCTGAGACGCACGGCCTCCGCGATCGTCACCGTCGGGCCGTCGCCGCCACACGTGCCGCCCCACGCGTTCGAGACCGTGTTGTCCGAGCCGGGCAGCTGATAGCGCGCGGGGTTCGGCAGCGTCGACTCCGGCGTCCAGTCGCCGCTCGCGAAGGCCGCCGCGGCCACGACGATCTTGAACGTCGACCCGGGAGGGTTGAGGTCTCCCGCGATCGCGCGGTTCGACAGGGGCTTCGACGGGTCCTGTTCGAGCTGCGCGAAGGCGGCGTTCGCGGCATCCGCATCGTGCGTGGCGAGGAGGTTCGTGTCGAAGCCGGGCGTCGACACCATCGCGAGGATGCGTCCGCTCTTGGGCTCGATGGCGACGACGGCCCCCTTGAGTCCCTGCAGTCCCTCGTAGGCGGCGCGCTGCGCTGCCGTGTTCAGCGAGAGCTTCACGCTGTAGCCGGTCTGCGGCTGACCGCTGACGATCCGCTCGATCTCCGAGAAGAACGCGTTCGAGCCCGTGCCGGAGAGGTCGGTGTTGAGGGCCTTCTCGATGCCGGTGCGGGAGTCCAGCGGTGCGCTGAAGTAGCCGGTCACGGGCTCCCACATGGCGGCATCCGTGTACACGCGCTGGAACTGGTACATGTCGTCGCTCGGCACGGACGACGCGATGGCGACCCCGTCGACGATGATCGAACCGCGCTGGATCTCGTAGCTGTCCAGACGCGTGCGCTTGTTGTTGCCGTTCTGGGAGAGCGCGTCGGCGTCGATGACCTGGATCCAGCTGGTCGCGGCGAACAGCGAGATGAACATGAACAGCATGACGATGCTGAGGCGGCGCAGTTCCTTGGTCATCCGATCACCGTCCTCGGCTGGGAGCGCACGGCATCCGAGATCCGCAGCAGCAGCGCGACGATCAGCCAGTTCGCGACCAGCGAGGAGCCGCCGGCGGCGAGGAACGGAGTGGTGAGTCCGGTGAGCGGGATGACGCGGGTCACGCCGCCGACCATGATGAACACCTGCAGCGCGATCGTGAACGACAGCCCGGTGGCGAGCAGCTTGCCGAAGTCGTCCTGACCGGCGAGGCCGATGCGGATGCCGCGGCTCACGAACACCATGTACAGGCAGAGGATCGCGAACAGCCCGATCAGACCGATCTCCTCGCCGAGACTGGTGATGATGTAGTCGCTGTGCGCGAGCGGGGTCACCTCGGGGCGGCCCTGGCCCCAGCCGGTGCCGATGAGCCCGCCGTGGGCGAGGCCGAACAGCCCCTGCATCGGCTGGTACCCCTCCTTCTCGGGGTTCACCTGGCTCGGATCGAACAGGAACAGCCAGTTGATGAACCGGCCGTGCACATAGCTGAGCACCTGGGTGGCGACGACGGCTCCGGCGAGCACCAGGCCGAGGCCGATCAGCACCCAGCTGGTCTTCCCCGTGGCGACGTAGAGCATGGCCACGAACATGCCGAAGATGAGGGTTCCGGTGCCGAGGTCGCGCTGGAACACGATGATGCCGAGCGAGATCACCCACACCACGAGCACCGGTCCGAGTTCGCGCATGCGGGGCCAGGTGATGCCGAGGACGCGCGTGCCGACCGAGGTCAGGCTCTCCCGCGTGCGCACGAGGTAGCCGGCGAAGAAGATCGCGAGGCAGATCTTGGCGAGCTCTCCGGGCTGGAAGGCGAAGTTGCCGCCCAGCGACACCCACACCGCCGCGTTCGCGTCGGGGATGCGCAGGCCGGGGACGAACGGCAGCAGCAGCAGCACGATGCCGGTGAGGCCGAAGATGTACGTGTACCGGAAGAGCACGCGGTAGTTGCGGAGCAGGATGACGGTGGCAATCGCCCCCGCGAGGGAGATCGCCGCCCAGGCGAGCTGCTTCGTGGAGAACGCGCCCCAGCCCGTGTAGGCCTTGGCGATGTCGATCCGGTAGATCATCGCGATGCCGAGCCCGGTCAGCAGCGTGGCGATCGGGAGCACGAACGGATCGGCGTCGCGGGCCACGGCGCGCAGCACGAAGTGCAGGGCGAACGCGAGCACGGCGAGCCCGCCGCCGATCGCGAGGATCATCGGGTCGACCGTGCCGAGGGCGCCGAGCTGCACGAGGGTCAGCGATGCGCCGCTGATGACGATGGCGAACAGCAGCAGCCAGAACTCCCGGTTGCGCTGCGTCTGCGGCATCCGGATCCCGCGCAGCGCCTTGATGACGCTGGTATCAGCGGCGACGTCGACGCTCATCCTGCGCCCTCCGTCGGCGTGGGTATCGGCGTCGGCAGGGGAGTCTGCTGGATCGCGTTCGCGTCGGCTCCCGCCTGGAGACGCGCGACGATGGCGTCGGCATCCGACAGGGAGCGGGCGTTGATCGTGCGCTCCACCGAAGCGCGCTGGTACTCGGGCAGGTCGGCGAGCAGGATGTCGGTGTCGCGCACCGGCGTCGACAGCGTGATCGGCCCGATGTTCTGCTGCACGCCCTGGAAGATCACGACGCTGTCCTCGTCGGCGCCGATGAAGTAGCGCGTCTGGGTCCAGCTGTAGGCGGCGAAAGCGGCGATGCCCAGCATGACGAGCACCAGAAGCATCCCGGCGATCCAGCCGAACCGGCGACGACGTGCGCGCCGACGGTCTTCCTGGATCAGCTCCTCGAGGTACTCGGGGGCCGGTTCGAAGTGGCTCGGCTCGTTCGCCGCCTGGCGCACCGGGTGCAGCCAGTTGCTGAGCGCGGAGCGGGCGGCCGGGATCGCGATGTTCGACGGATTGGAGGCCGATCCGACGATGGTCGGCGTGCCGGACGAGAGCGCGTGCTGTCCGCCCACGTCGACGAGCACCATCGTGACGTTGTCAGGGGCGCCGCCGTCGAGCGCCTGCTTGAGGAGGCTGTCGGCCGTGCGGCCCGGAGCCATGCCGAGGCGCATCGCCTTGAGGATGTGGGTCTCGTCGACGACGCCGGAGAGCCCGTCGGAGCACAGCAGCCAGCGGTCTCCCGGCAGGGTGTGCATGACGAACATGTCGAGCTCGGGGTCGGCGTCCATGTCGCTGAGCACGCGCATGAGCACCGAGCGCCGCGGGTGGTAGCGGGCCTCTTCCGGCGTGATGCGACCCGAGTCGACGAGCCGCTGCACGAAGGTGTGGTCGGCCGTGATCTGCGTCAGCGCGTCGTCGCGGAAGAGATAGATGCGCGAGTCACCGATGTGGCCGATGACGGCGTAGTCATCGACCATGATGATCGCGCTGAGCGTGGTGCCGAGTCCGGCGAGCTCAGGGCGGTCCTTCGCGGCGCGGATCAGGTCGCCGGCGGCCGTCGTGGCCGCAGCCTGCAGCGACGCCTGCGCGTCGTCGGTCGAGGCGTACGCCTGGTCGAGGGGCTCCATGCGCTGGATCGCGATGCTGGAGGCGACGTCGCCGCCCGCGTGGCCGCCCATGCCGTCGGCGACGACGAACAGGTTGGCTCCGGAGTATCCGGAGTCCTGGTTGTTGGAGCGGACCTTCCCGGTGTGGGAGATCGCGGCGCTCGAGCCCTCGAAGACCATACGCGCGTCAGGCCCGCAGCTCGAAGGTCGTGGCGCCCACCTTGACGGGGGTGCCGAGCGACAGCGGCACCGAGGAGCCGGTCACGCGTGTGCCGCCGACGAAGGTGCCGTTGGTGGAGTCGAGGTCCTGGATCGCCCAGTTGTCTCCGCGCAGCAGGAGGCGCGCATGATGGCTCGACGTGTAGTCGTCGCGGATCACGAGAGACGACTCGCTGGAGCGGCCGATCGACAGGCTCTCGCCGTTCAGCGGGAGCTCGAGCCCGGTCTTGGGACCCGACGTGATCACGAGGCGCTTGGCGGTGGCGATCGTCGCGGGGCCGGTCGAGGGCTTCGCGGATGCCGGCTTCGCCGCGGGTGCGGGCGCCGGAGCAGCGGATGCCGCGGCTGCGGCCTGCTCGGCGGGGAGCTTGCGCACCTTCACGCCGAAGAGATCGGCGCGCAGCGAGTAGACCACGGCGAACACGAAGAACCACAGAAGGAGGAGGAACCCCAGGCGCAGGAGGAGGAGAGGGAGCTCTGCCATCAGATCGTCCCTCCCGACAGGAAGCGGGCGCTCATCCGAGTGCCCCGAACGCGCGGGTGGCGTCGTCGTCACGCGGCCGCGCGGGGCGGGACGGGGCGGCGACGGGGATGATGCGGAAGACGAGGTCGGTGCGGCCGATCGTGATCGTCGTGTCGGTCGGAAGCGCGGCCTCGCGGACCTTCGTGCCGTTGACCTTCGTGCCGTTGGTCGAGCCGAGATCGCGCATCATGGCGCGCTCGCCGTCCCACAGGATCTCCACGTGCTTGCGGCTGGATCCGGCGTCGGCGATGGTGATGTCGGCATCCGATCCGCGTCCGATCACGGTGCGCGCGCGGGTGATCGAGTGGCGGCGCCCGTCGACGTCGACGACGGCCTGCCAGCTGACGCGGCCCTCGACCGTGCCCGAGCCGACGCGGACCGTGCCGGTCGCGACCTTCTCGTCGGCCTCCAGCGTGATCGCGAGCGGGCCGGCGAAGCTGTAGCCCTGTGACTTCGCGTGCGCCGTGAGCAGCGCGTGCAGTTCATCGGTCAGGGCGCCGCCGAGACCGAGCATCCGCTCCGCATCGTCGGGGCTGAGCCGCGCCACATAGCTGTTGGGCGCGATGATGCGGTCGCGGCTCACCACAGCCGCGTTGGTGTCGGCCTCGCGCCGCAGGGCGGAGGCGATCTCCACGGGCTGGATGCCGCTGCGGAAGGTCTTCGCGAAGGCGCTGTTCACAGCGCGCTCGAGACCCTTCTCAAAGCTGTCAAGTAGTCCCACTGGGCTCCTCTGGCATGCCGACCGGTAGGGACATCGTAGCCAGGTGTGCTGAGTGAACGCCGTTGTATGGCGGATTCGCAGGGATGTTGCGGGGGTTTGCGGGTGCGGCGGCGGTGCGCGGTGCGCGGGTGCGGCCGCGGTGTGCTGCGGAGCCAGGCTCGTTTCGTCGGCGCCGGTGCACGGATGTCGGCGCGCACCGGCTTGTTTCCGCAGGCATCCGTGATCTGCGCCGACAGAACGGACCAGGACGGACTCTGCGGACGGGCTCGGTCGGGCCGGTTTCTTCGCGGGGTGGATGCCGTGATAGCCTTGCGGAGTTGAATTCTTCGGAATGAGACGACTCGCGCGAGTGGCGGAATGGTAGACGCGCTGGCTTCAGGTGCCAGTGTCCGTATGGACGTGGGGGTTCAAGTCCCCCCTCGCGCACGCGAGATGAAGAGCCTCGATCGAAACGATCGGGGCTCTTCGCGTTGTAGCCCGGGCGCGTCGGGTCTGGGCAGGGCATCTGCTATCAAGGGAGCTATGCCGCACGACGAATCGGACCCGCTCGGTCGTGAGGCTCCGATGACCCCGACGATGGCCGCGATCCTCCCCGACGGGGTGGTCTGCGCGGAGAGCGGCGATGAGACGGTCCTCGCGCGGTTCGCGGAGGAGGAGATGCTCGTCGCGGATGCCGTGCCGAGCCGTCGGTCGGAGTTCTTCTCCGGACGCGAGTGCGCACACCGCGCGCTGGGGGAGTTCGGGGTGCCCGATGCGCCGATCGGCCGCGTGGGGCGACGACCCGTGTGGCCGGAGGGGTTCGTCGGCAGCATCACGCACTGCGAGGGGTATCGCGCGGCCGCCGTCGCCCGGACGACGGACATCCTCACTCTGGGCATCGACGCCGAGCCGGACGCGCCGCTTCCGGAGGACGTGCTCGACCTGGTGTCATCCCCAGGCGAGCAGGACGCGCTCAGGCGACTGCCCTCGGCCCCGTCGGACGTGCACTGGGACCGGCTGCTCTTCAGCGCGAAGGAGTCCGTCTACAAGGCCTGGTCGCCGATCACCGACGAGTGGCTCGGCTTCGAGGAGGTGAGCGTCGAGATCGATCCGTCTTCCGGAGTCTTCCTGGCGCGCCTGCTGCGGGAGCCGTGGCGGCTGCAGGGCCGGATCGTCTCGGAGATCGCCGGGCGGTGGACGCGGAGCAATGGACTGCTGTTCACCGCCGTCGTCATCCCTCGCTGAGGGGGCGCGCTCTCATTCGCTCCGTCGATAGCGCATCGCGACGGAGCCGTTGCTGAGCGGCTGCGCCGAGATCAGCTCGAGTCGTCGAGTCTGCGGCAGCCCGTCCTGGAACAGCGTGGGGCCATGCCCCGCGATCATGGGGTGCAGCAGGAACACGTACTCGTCGATCAGGTCCAGCCGGTCGAGCTGCGTCGCGAGCGCACCGCTGCCGAGGAGCACGCCGTCGGGGGTCGCATCCTTGAGCTCCTGCACGGCGGTCCGCAGGTCACCGGTGAGGTGATGGCTGTTGGCCCAGGGGAAGTCGCTGCGCGTCGACGACACCACGTACTTCGGCTTGGCGTTCAGCTTGATCGCCCACTCGCGCAGCGCCGGAGGAGCATCCTCCTCGCCGCGGGCGACCGCCGGCCAGTAGCTCTCCATCATCTCGTAGGTCGTTCGACCCCAGAGCATGGCGCCGCCCTCGTCCATGAGGTGTGTGAAGTAGGCGTGCGTCTCGTCGTCGGCGATGCCCTCCCGATGGTCGACGCAGCCGTCCAAGGTGATGTTGAGACTGAAGGTCAGGAGGCCCATGCGACGACTCTAGGCCGTGCGATCCCCGCTGTGCGAGGGGTTCTCGAGAGCCGCGACAGAGCCGCAGCCGGCGTGCTCAGCGGACGTTCGCGTCGAGCCAGGGGACGGGGTTGATCGGGGTGCCGTTGATGTGCACCTCGAAGTGCAGGCACGAGCCGATGGTGTAGCCGGTGGTGCCGACTCGGCCCAGGAACTGGCCGGCCACGACGCGGTCGCCCGACTGGACTGCCCGGGTGCCGTAGTCCATGTGGCCGTAGAGGGTGGACACGGCGGAGCTGCCGCCGAACTCGTGCTGCACCTGGACGGTCACGCCGTAGCCGCCGTAGCTGTCCTGCGACATCGTGACGACGCCGTCGGCGGCCGCGTAGATCGGGGTTCCGACGGGGGCGGCGTAGTCCTGGCCCATGTGGCTGCGACCGGGGCGGCTCGCGCCGAAGCCGTCGGTCATCGTGTACGAGCCGGCCGCCATGGGGATGATGACCTGGCCGGGCTGCGCGATCGGGACGATGCCGCTCTTCGCGGAGGCGGCGCTGGCGACGCGGATCTTCTCGATCTCGTCCGGGGTGGTCGCGGAGAAGTCGCCGCTCACCACGACGTCGGGCATGACGTCGGCGCTGGCCGTGTAGGTCTGGGCCTCGGCGCGGATGTCGGCCATCACCGACGAGGCTGCGGAGGCGGTGCCCGACTGCGCCATGCCGACGGCAGGCAGCGCGACGCCGCACACCAGGGTGGCGACGGCCAGTGCGGCCGTGGTCATCCGGCCGATCCGGCGTCGAGACGAACTGCGCTCTGTGCGCGCGGCGACGGGAGCTGCGGATGCCGGACGGGAAGCGGATGCCGTCGCACGCTCGCGGCGCGGACGAGCCTTGCGGCCGCGGGGGCTGCGGGCGGCGGCCGGCTCGGCGGTGTCGGAAGCGGGGGAGGAGGCGTCCTCGTCGGTCGAGGGGGCCTCGTCGTCTGCGGCGACCTCGTCGGCGGGAGCCTCGTCGACTGAAGGGGCTTCATCGGCCTGCACCTCGTCGATCGAGGGAGAATCCACGGCCGGGGCCTCATCGACAGCATCCGTCGGAGCGGAGATGACGTCCTGCTCGGCGGGAGCGGGAGTCTCCTGCGGCTCTGCGGACTCGGCGGCGATGGTCGCGGCCAGCGTCACGACGGCGGCGGCCTGCTCCACGGCGGCGGCCTGCTCGACGATCGGGGTCTGCTCCGTCACGACGGCTGCGGCATCCGGCGTCGCCTGGGCCCTGCGTCGGTCTCGTCGCAGCATGCCCGTCGAGACGACGGGGTCTGCAGAAGACACCTCGGTGAGAGGCGTGAAAGACAGCGCGGTTTCGGGTGATCGCGAAGTGATGGTGAAGCTCCTCGGGAGACGGACACGTCCGTTATCAAGTTGTAACCATAAGCGAAGAATCCGCAGGTCTCAAATCGAGTGCGGATGCTGTGCAGCGTCTATGCGCGGGGTATGCGCCCACCGACCCCGCCCGGACGGGCGTCTCGGCTTCCTGACACAATGGACCCGTGCACGAGTCCAGGAAGCCGGCGGTTCTGCGCGGCTTCGCCGCGTCGTCACTGGCGATCTTCGCCGCTCTGGCCGGTCACCTGACCGGCGGTGGTGCGATGCCGGGGCCCCTCGGCATCCTCGTGCCCTGGCTGCTGTCGCTCATGGTGTGCGTGCTCCTCGCGGGGCGCCGGCTCTCGGTCGTGCGGCTGAGCCTCTCGGTGGCGATCAGCCAGCTCCTGTTCCACGTGCTGTTCGTGCTCGGCACGATCACGCCGACCGGCGCGGTCGGCGGCCACGTCCACGGCGCTCCGCTGCAGCTCTCGCCCACCGACGGACTCTCCGCCGCCGTCGCCGCCGACGGGCTCATGTGGTTCGGTCACTCGATCGCCGCGGTCGTCACGATCCTCGCTCTGCACCGGGGCGAACGGCTCCTGCTGGGCCTGCGCGATCTGGCGGAGCTCAGCATCCGCTGGCTGCACCGTCGCGTCGACGCGCTCGTCGCCGCGCCCGCGCCGCTGAGCCCGCTCGCCGCTCCGGAATCCGCTGCCCCCGAGGCGCTCCGCGACCTCGCCCTCCGCTCTCCTCTCCACGGACGCGCCCCGCCGGCTCCCACCGCCGTCTGATCCGCGCCGTCCGCCCTCTCGGGTCCGTGACGGCGGCACTGTCGCGTGCGCACCGGCCCGCCGGGCACGCGATCCGCGTCCGCGGCGTCGACGACCGACGCCCGTCGAGAGGTCTGTCATCCATGTCCCCTGTCCGCAGATTCGCGGCGGGTGCACTGGCGGCGGCCGTCGTGATCCTCGCGACCGCCCTGCCCGCATCCGCCCACGACCAGCTCATCCAGAGCACCCCCGGAACCGACGAGCGTCTCGCCGCCCCTCCGGAGTCCGTCACGCTGACGTTCTCCGGAGAGCTGCTGATGCTCGGCGACTCGACGACGGGAGCCGTCGTGCTCCTCGTCGACGCCGAGGGGAAGAACTGGGTGTCCGGCGACCCGGTCGTGAACGGGAACACCGTCACGGCCGCCGTCGCAGAGGGCATGCCCGACGCGGGCTACCAGGTGCGGTGGCAGGTCGTCTCGGAGGACGGGCATCCGATCTCCGGCGTCGTGCCGTTCACCGTCGGGGACGCGTCTCCGATGGCGACCGCGAAGACGGATGCCGCGACCACCGACGCACCAGCGGATGACGCGGCGCAGACGGCCGACGAGGCCGACGGGATGCAGCGGACGCTGCTCGTCGGCGCCGGCGGAGCGGCCATCGCCGCTGCCGCCTTCCTCCTCTACAGATTCCTCCGTCGCCCCCGGGCGGCGGCCGCAGCGCCGGAATCCGGCGACTCTGCGGACACGCAACCGTGAAAGGCCATTCCATGAACACCGCACAGAAGTCCACCGTCCGTCTCACCGCCCTGGTCGCCGCCGCGCTCCTCGCTCTCACCGGCTGCGCCTCGACAGCGCCCTCGGCGGAGTCGTCGACGGCGCTCGCCGGCGACTCGGTCACGGTCGAGGACGCCTGGGTCAAGTCCGCCGACGAGGGGATGTCGGCGACCTTCGGCGAGCTCTCCAACAGCGGCGAGAAGGACGTGACCGTCGTCTCGGCGAAGACCGAGGCCTCAGGCATGGTCGAGCTGCATGAGACCGTCGAGAACGAGTCGGGGGAGATGGTGATGCGCGAGAAGGACGGCGGCTTCGTCATCCCCGCCGGCGGCACGCTGACGCTCGAGCCCGGCGCGAACCACATCATGCTCATGGGCCTCTCGGCGCCGCTGAAGGCGGGTGACGAGGTGACGTTCACCCTCACCTTCTCCGACAAGTCGACCTACGAGTTCACCGCACCCGTGAAGGACTACACCGGCGCGAACGAGAACTACGAGGGCGGCGACGACGACGGCAGCATGAACCACTGATGCGCGCGCCCGCTGAGGGCGCTCGTGCCGGCCGCACCGGCTCCACCCGGCGGCAGTTCCTCCTCGGAGGGGCTGTCGCCGGTGTGGGCGCCGCTGCCGCGGTCGGCATCGACATCGCCCTGAATCAGAAGGCGGCTCCGGCCGTCACGCCGTCCGCGCCGATGAACGGCGACGAGAAGGTCCCGTTCCACGGCATCCACCAGGCGGGCATCGACACGCCCGCGCAGGCCCACGGCATGTTCCTCGCCCTCGACCTGCACGACACCACGGACCGCGAGGGGGTGACCAGGCTGATGCGGATCCTCACCGACGACGCGGCCCGGCTCACCCAGGGCGCCCCGGCGCTCGCGGACTCGGAGCCGGAGCTCGCCGCCAGCCCCGCCCGTCTGACCGTGACGTTCGGCTTCGGCCCGCGGCTGGTCGCGCACGCCACCGGCCCGGCGCCGACCTGGCTCGCGCCGCTCCCCGCGTTCGGGATCGACGCGCTGCAGCCGGAGTTCTCCGACGGCGACCTGTTGCTCCAGGTCGCCGGAGACGACCCGCTCACGGTCGCCCACGCCGCGCGGATGCTGCTGAAGGACTCGCGTTCGTTCGCTGCGCTGCGGTGGACCCAGGCCGGGTTCCGCCGCGCGTACGGCACCGAGCGACCGGGCACCACCATGCGCAACCTCTTCGGTCAGGTCGACGGCACGGCGAACCCCGAGCCGGGGACGGCGGAGTTCGACCGGGTCGTGTGGGCGGACGACGGCTGGCTGTCCGGGGGCACCGGCCTCGTCATCCGCCGCATCCGCATGGACCTCGACAAGTGGGACCGCCTCGACCGCGGGGGCCGTGAGGCCTCCGTCGGCCGGACGCTGGGGAACGGCGCCCCGCTCACCGGCAGCGCGGAGCACGACGAACCCGACTTCGACGCGAAGACCGCGATCGGATTCCCCGTGATCCCGCAGTTCGCGCACATCCGCCGCGCCCGCGGAGACGACGGGGAGAAGATCTTCCGTCGTGCGTACAACTACGACGAGAGGCCGTCGGGCGGCGGCATCTCGGAGTCGGGGCTCGTCTTCGTCTCGTTCCAGGCCGACGTCGAGCGGCAGTTCACCCCCATGCAGCAGCGGCTCGCCGAGCTCGACCTGCTCAACGAGTGGACCACGCCCATCGGGTCCGCGGTGTTCGCCATCCCGCCCGGATGCGCGGAGGGCGGCTTCATCGGGGAGAGCCTCTTCCGGTGACGATCCCGCCGTCGCTCCGTCCGACCGGGCGCGATGCGCCGTTCGCGGGAGGTCAGCTGCGGTGAGGGCCGGGTTCAGCGAGCCCGGCCCTCACCTTGCGATCAGTCGCCGCTGCGGCCCGCGATGCGACGCAGCGTCAGCAGCGCGGCGCCCGCGAGGAGGGCCGTCGCTCCCAGGACCAGCACGATGAGGGGAGACTCCCCGCCCGTGCTCGCGAGGCCCGATGCGGAGCCTTCGCCCGATGACGGAGCGGTCGACGGGGTGGACGTCGGGTCGCCACCGGGTGCGGCGGGCGCCGCGGTCACCGTGAGCGCGGCAGGGTCGCTCGTGACGGAGCCGAACTCGTCGGCGACCGTCGCGCGGTAGAGGTGCCCGCTGTGAGCGGTGGTCGTCGGAGTGACGGTCACCGAGAGGCCGTCCGCCGAGACGACGGCATCGTCATCGGCGCTGATCGGACTCCAGGTGAGGCCCCCGTCGGTCGAGACCTCCCAGGTCACGGCCGAGGACGGGCCACCCGACGTGGTGACGGTGAAGACCGTCGAACCGCCGACCGTCGTCGTGGCATCCGCCGGGTCGGTGATGGTCGGCGGCGCGACGTACGTGAAGCCTCCCGCGTAGGTCACCGGAGTCTGGGCGACTCCGCCGAGGGTCCACTCGACCACGACGTCGACCGGCCCCGCGGCGTGGGCGGGGGTCACGACGCTCCAGTCGCCGTCGCCCGCATCGGCGGGGGATGCACCGGGGATGCCGTCGAAGGTGACAGCCGTGACCGTGACGTCCGGCCAGAACAGGGTCGGCACGCCGGGGCCGTAGATGATGGACCAGGCGTAGAGGGCGCCGTCGTCGCCGATCGCGAGGGATCGGGAGTCTCCGGCGGCCAGGACGTCGAGCGAGACGCCGGAGGGCGCTTGGACGAGGACCGGCGACGTCCGGTTCGTGTTGGAGCCGTCGCCGAGAGTGCGGAAGAGGTTGTCCCCCCACGCGAACGTTCTGCCGTCGGCCGTGCCGGCCAGCACGAAGTTGTATCCGGCGCTCGCGGTCGTGAACGTGGTCCCCGCGGGTGCGGGCGTGACGGTGGGGACCGTTCGCATCGCGGTGTCGCCGACGCCGAGCTGGCCGGAGTCGTTCATGCCCCAGGAGTAGAGGGCGCCGTCAGAGCCGAGCGCGGTCGAGAAGTACCCGCCTGCGGCGACCGCGGTGAAGGTGACGCCGGCGGGAGCCGTGACGGCCACGGGCGTGGCGCTCGATGCGAGCGACCCGTTGCCGAGCTGGCCGAACCCGTTGGATCCCCAGGCGTAGACGACGCCGTCGGAGCCGAGAGCGAGGATGTGCCCGTTGCCTCCGCTGAGCTGCACGAACGAGACGCCGGCGGGTGCGGGCGTGGCGACCGGCGCCGTCGCATCGACGGAGGTTCCGGGGAGCCGACCCCACACGTAGATGCTGCCGTCGGAGCCCAGCGCCGACGAGGTGTACTCCCCGGTCTCCGGCTGGGTGAAGGTCACGCCTGCGGGTGTCGCGGCCTTCACGGGGATGCTGCTGTTCGTGGTCACCCCGTTGCCGAGCTGTCCGCGTCCGTTCGTGCCCCACGCGTACACCCCGCCGTCGGAGCCGAGCGCGAGGGACCAGCCGTATCCGGCATCCGGTTCGCTGAGCGCAACCCCCGCGGGCGAGACGACGACGTGCGGCGTCGTCGAGTTCGTCAGCGTGCCGTCACCGAGTTGGCCCTGGTCGTTCGCGCCCCAGGCGTAGACCTGGTGGTCGGAGCTCTCCGCGAGTCCGTGTCGCGCGCTCTGGGAGGCGGCGACGAAGGTGGGGCCCGGCTGCGGGACCCGCACGAGCGTGCCGCCGGCGACCGGACCCTGATCTGGTGTGGGAGCGGTCACCGCCGCGCTCGCCGCGGTGGCACCTCCCCAGAGGAGAGCTGCGGTCGCGACGAGCGTCGCGATCCGTCGAGGGGTGCGTCGGGAAGACATCGAACCTCCTGAGTCGGCGTCTCTGCGCCGGTCGGGTGAACCTGGGTGGGGCCGACCCGGACCCTGGGGCGACGAGGTCCCCCCGATCCCACGCGCACTGTGAAGGAGTCAGCGACGGGCAGGAAGTGACGCGCGACAGGCGACGAAGGCGTTGAGCGTCGGTTCGGCGACCCCGGTTGTCAACCGGAATGACGGTATCTTGAAGCCATGGATTCGGCATGGACGCGACGCGTGCTGATCGTCGAAGACCAGGGCGCGCTGCGGACCCTCGTGCAGGACCTCTTCGCCCGACAGGGTTTCGCCACCGCCGGAGCAGGATCCGCGCTCGAGGCGCTGGGGCTCTTCGACGACTTCGACCCGGATGTGCTCGTCGCCGACGTCGACCTCGGAACGCGCCCCGATGGTGCCGAGCTCGCCGGGATGCTGCGCGCGAAGGCCCCGCACCTCGCCGTCGTCTTCCTCTCGAGCTACCCCCGGGGTGCGGCCGGAGCCGTCGCTTTCGGCATCCCCGGTGCCGTCTTCGTCGGCAAGGCGGGGCTGGCGTCTCCAGATGAGCTCGTCGGCGCCGTCGAACGGGCGCTGCGGACCACGGGTGAGGACTCCGCATCCGATGTCGCTCCGCCTCTCGGGCTCGGGGCTCTGACCAGGCATCAGCTCGACGTGCTGGGGATGATCTCCCGCGGCTGGTCCAACGAGCAGATCGCCGAGCAGTCCGGCGCCACGGTGAGGGCGGTCGAGCGATCGGTGAGCCGCATCTTCGAACGGCTCGGCGTGACGGGGGACAGGACGATCAACCCCCGCGTCGCCGCCGCTGCGAGGTACATCGGGGAGTTCGGGCCCGTGCGGTGACCGGTCTGCGGCGCTTCTGGTGGGCGACCGTGTCCGGAGGGCGCTTCTTCGGGCGGTGGTCCGTGATCGGAACCCTGCCCCTGGCCCTCACCGCGATGGGCGCCTATCTGGGACCCCTCGCACCGGATTCGCTCCTGCCCGCGGCGGTCGCGTCCGCGGCGGCCTGGGTGATCTGCGTTCTGCTCTGCCTGATCCCGGCGATCCTGGAGCGCAGGATTCCGAGCCGGGCAGGGCGAGGCGCGGTGGTGCTCAGCGGCATCGTGATGGTCGCGGCGATCCGCCCCTTCCTCCTTGACGCGATGCTCATGCAGTGGGGGAGCGTATCCGCGCCGAACGAGTGGATGCCGTTCCGCGTCGTCACCAACATCCTGGTGTGGGCCGTGGTGCTGTCGGCCCTCGCTGTCGCATCGGCGTCGGTGCGCGCACTCCGTCTCACCAATGCGCGCCTCGCTGCGGTCGAGGAGCAGATGCGACGCGACGGCGACCTGCAGCGAATCCAGGATGCGCACGCGCGTGCCCTGGTCACGCGATGCGCCGAGGAGCTGCGGGTGTTCGCCGATGGCCCGTTGCGCGACCCCGCGGCGATCGCCCGATTCGCCGCGGGACCTGTTCGGGAGAACGCCCACCGTCTCGCGGCCCTCGCGCAGAAGCAGCCGCCGGAGGTGGAGGCGGCGGTCGATGCTCCGCACGGGATGTCACTGCGTCGGTTCCGTCTGCCCGCGATCGGTGCGGTCGCGGCCGTGTACCTGGTGCTCATGCTCCCCTACACGGTGCGTGCCCTGGGGCCGCAGGTCGCGCTCGCCGCCGTCGTGCTCACCGCGCTCTGCGGTGCGATGATCGATCTCGTCCCTCGGGCACGACCACGGATGCCGATGAGGGTGCGCTCGGCCGTCTTCCTGCTCCTCTCCGTCATCGCGGGCGCGGTGTCATCGTCTGCCCTCGCGGCATCCGGCGCCGTCCCCGCCAGGTTCGTGAGCGTTCCGGCCGTCACGATTCCGCTGATAGCCCTCGGAACCGGATGGTGCGCCGGTCTGCTGCACGGGATGCGCGCGGAGGGGCGGAGGCTGGAGACGTCGATCGGAGAGCGCCGGCGCACGTTCGTCGGGGGAGCGGGAGCGCGGAAGCGCGCCCTGGAGGAGGCGTCACGCCTCATGCACCGGGACGTGCAGGGCGCGTGCGTGCTCTACGGGGCGGCGAGTGCGACCGATCCGGCCGGCCGGGATGCCGCGAGCCGGGTGCTGCGGGAGTCGGTCGGCGCCGCCTCGGCCGCACTCCGACTCGTATTCGAGCGGGCCGGGGAGGACGCCGATGCCCCCGCCGAGCTCGCGGACGTGCTCGCCGCGTGGGGCCGTGTCGTCGAGGTGCGTCAACGCATCGACCCCGCGTGCACCGCAGTGTTCGACGCCGATCCGCCGCTCGCCCGCCAGGTGCTCGACGTGGTCGCGGAGGGCATGGTGAACGCCGTGAAGCACGGGGTGGGAGGACCGATCACGGTGGACGTGCGTGTGCTCGCCACGGGCGCGGGGCCCGTGACGGCTGTCGAGGTGAGCGCTCCGGGCGCCCTCGATGCGGGCGCGGAGCTCAGGCCCGACTCCCCGGCGGGGCTGCTCGGGGCGATTCTCACGCAGCGCGGCGCAGACGTCGTCCTCTCGGCGCGTCTGCGGGCGTCCGCTGTCGTGCCAACCGCACATTTCTCCGCTCAGGGAGTGGCCTCTCGATAGCGTGCCATCGTGACGAGACGAGAGGCATCCAGGTGAACGAGATCGCAGAGCTGATCCCGCTGGCCGTGGGGATCGTGATCTCGCCTCTCCCGATCGTGGCGACGGTCGCGATCCTGTTGTCGGCACGCGGGCGGGTGAACGGCGCCGCTTTCGCCGGCGCCGTGGTGACGACGGCATTCGCGATCACGCTCGTCGGGGCCTTCACCGCCGCGGGGGCCGGTGGAGGTCACTCCGACGGCGACGACGTCGTGGTGTTCATCATCACCGCGGCGCTCGCCGTGGGGTTCGCCGTGCTCGCGGTCGCCAGCTGGCTCACCCGTCCACGCCGAGGGCAGGAGCCGAAGATGCCGTCGTGGCTCGCCGCGGTCGACACCCTCACTCCGCTGAAGGCGGCGGGGCTCGGCGCGCTGATGGGGGTCACGAACGCCAAGAACCTCCCCCTCGAAGTGAAGGCCGGAGCGCTCATCGGGGCGCATGACCTGCCGCTTCTCAGCGTGATCGGCCTCAGCGCGGTCTTCGCGGTCGGCGCTTCGCTCGGGATCCTGCTGCTCGCCCTGCTCGCCGCGGTCGGGTCGGCGGGCGTGCAGGCTGCACTGCAGCGGTTGAAGAGCGAGATGGTGGCGCACAACGCGGCCATCATGACGGTGCTGTTCGCCGTGCTGGCCGCGACGGAGGTCGCGCATCTCCTGCGGATGCACGGCTGAGCCGCAGTCGTGGGGGTCGCGGAGCCCGACGGGGACCGCAGAGCGGTTCCGGTGAGAGGAAGAGAAGAGGGAACGGGATGACAGAGGATCTGATCGCGGACACGCCGGCCGGAGCCTTCGCGGGCTTCGCGGAGGATGGGGTGCACGTGTGGCGCGGCATCCGCTATGCGCTCGCTCCGACGGGCGAGCTGCGCTGGCGGGATCCTGTCGCGGCATCCGATCTCGTGCCCGGCTCGGATCCGTTTCGCGCGGAGGCGTTCGGTCCGGCGGCGCCGCAGCTCCCCAACCCGGCCGTCCCGCTCGGACCGGGGACGGTCATGGATGAGGACTGCCTCTCGCTCAACGTCTGGGCGCCGGTCGACACGGGGAGCGACCCGCTGCCGGTGATGGTGTGGATCCACGGCGGTGCCTACACGTTCGGGGCGTCGTCGCAGCCTCTCTTCGACGGATCCTCTCTCGTCGGCGCCGGCGGCGTCGTGCTCGTGACGATCAACTACCGGCTGGGCGCACTGGGGTTCCTCGACCTCTCGGGAGTCGCCCCCGGATCCTTCGACGGCAACCTCGCACTCAAGGACGTGCTGCTCGCCCTGCGCTGGGTGCAGCGGAACATCGCCGGCTTCGGAGGAGACCCGACGAGGGTGACGGTGTTCGGCGAGTCCGCAGGGGGCGGACTCGTCACGACGCTGCTCGCGACGCCGTCGGCGGAGGGGCTCTTCCACCGGGCCATCGCGCAGTCGTCACCGGCGTCCAGCGTCTACGGGGCGTCGCGAGCCCGCACGGTGGCGGAGATGTTCCTCGCGGAGGTGGGTGTGCCGGAGGGCGATCCGGAGCGGCTGAGAGTGCTTCCCGTCGACGAGATCGTGCGTGCGGGCATGGCCGTCTACGCGGCGGTCCCGGGGGAGGCGCCGGGGACGCTCGCCTTCGCTCCGGTGGTGGACGGTGTTCTCGTGCCCGAGTCGCCGATCACGGTGCTCCATGAGGGGCGCGGGCTGGCGGTGCCCCTCATCATCGGGACGAACCACGACGAGGCATCGCTCTTCCGTTTCATGAAGTCGCCGCTCATCCCGATCACCCGCGACCGGATCGACCGGATGTTCGCCGACATGCACGCGCAGGCTCCGGAGACGCGGATGCCGTCGCCCGACCAGGTGCTGGGGGCCTACGAGGGGGCGCGCGAGCGTGCTCTGGGGCTAGGCATCGCGCGAGACATCGGGTTCCGGATGCCGAGTCTGTGGGTCGCTGAGGGGCACAGTCGCATCGCCCCGGTCTGGTTCTACCGCTTCGACCACGCCAGCCCCTTCCTGCGTCTCATCGGGCTGGGCGCGACGCATGCGACCGAGCTGCCGTACCTCTGGGGGAACCTCGACGGCGGTCCCAAGGATCCGACCTTCCGGCTCGGGGGCCGGAAGGTCGCCCGCAGGATCTCGGCGCGCATGCAGCGACGGTGGACGGCGTTCGCGAGGGGCCTCGCGCCGGATGCCGAAGGGGCGGCGGTCTGGGAGCCGTACGACCCCGAGCGGCGGGAGACGCTGGCGATCGACAGGCAGGACCGCTGCGTCGCCGATCTCGATGCGGCACTGCGAGCAGGGTGGGGGGATCGCGTGCTCGCCTTCCCCTGAGCATCCGTCCGCTCGCGAGGGACGCGTGTCCCGCGTCCCTCGACCCGGGCTGTCGACGCGCAGCGAATGTCGTCGCGGTGCGCGCGTCACCGAGCGAGGGTCAGCCCGGCATCCTGACGTCGTGCAGCACGCGTGCGCTCGTCAGCGCGGTGGCCCGCCGGGACAGCAGGCGGATGCCGAGTGCCATGAGGTGGTTGATGCGGCCGGAGATGACGCTGGGCCGGCCGTTGCTGCGATCGAGCTCGCGGAACGCGGTGTCGATCACCTGCTCGGCGGTCTGCTGTCGGCCGACGGAGGCGGCGTCGGTGCCGACCACGTCGAAGAACTCGGTCTTCGTCGATCCGGGGCTCACCGCGAGGACGCGCAGTCCGGTGCCCCGTGCTTCGGCCCAGAGCGCCTCGGTGAAGCTCAGCACGAAGGCCTTGGTCGCGCCGTACACGGCCATGCCCGGCGTCGGCTGGTACGCCGCGGTGCTCGCGACGGTGACGAGGGCGCCCCGGCCCCGGAGCAGCTGGGGCATGAAGAGGCGGGAGAGCTCGACCAGCGTGCCGACGTTCAGCTGGATCTCGCTCGTCATCCGCTCGGGGTCGACCGTGTCGAAGGCGCCGTGGGTGCCGAAGCCGGCGTTGTTGACCAGCGAGGTGATGCGGATGCCGCGGCGGTCGAGCTCCGCGTGCAGGGCGGCTGCCGCTCCGGCGATGCCGAGGTCGGCGGCGACGACCTCGACCGCGACTCCGGCGGATGCGCGCAGCTCGGCGGCGAGGGCCTCGAGGCGGTCGACGCGGCGGGCGACGAGGACGAGGTTCGAGCCGCGGGAGGCGAATCGGCGGGCGAATTCGACCCCGAGGCCGGCGCTGGCGCCGGTGATGAGGGTGGTTCCACCGCGGAGGTCGAGTGTCATGGTGCAGTCCTTCGGTCGTGTCGACAATGTAGGCAGTGACATCATTGTGCACGCGCTCTCTCTTGTTGTCAATGCCTACATCGAGATAGGATCGACGGGTGCCCCCGCAGCCCTATCACCACGGCGATCTCCGCCGCACGCTCCTCGAGGCCGCCAGGTCGAGCATCGAGAGCGACGGCGTCGAGGCCCTGTCGCTGCGGCAACTCGCCCGTGAGGCCGGGGTCAGCCATGCGGCTCCCAGCCGGCACTTCCGTGACAAGCAGGCCCTGCTCGACGCCCTCGCCGAAGACGGGTTCACCCGACTCGTGGCGGTGCTGGACGAGGCCGCCGGCATGGAGGCGACGACGGGGGAGAGCGTGCGGGGCCGGTTCGACGCTCTCACCGCGGCCTACGTCGACTTCGCCCTCGAGCAGCCGATCCTGCTCGGCCTGATGTTCGGGATGAAGCACGCGCCCGACGCTCGTGCAGAGCTCATCGCGGCTGGTCAGGCGTCGATGGAGGTCACCGTGCGGGTCGTGATCGCGGCGCAGGAGAGCGGGGTCATCCGCGCGGGGGATCCCCATCGCATCGCGCTCACGGCGTTCGCGACGTTCCACGGCATCGCGACCCTCGCCTCCGGGGGGCTCCTCGACGGCGTACAGGCCGCCGAGCTGGTCGCCGACGCGCGCGACCTGCTGTGGACCGGCATCCGCGCGGAGTGAGGCACGGCGAGATCCCTGCGCTGCGGCGTCAGGGCGGCGGCCCCTCCGCCGACTGATCCGCGTCCTACAACCGCTCGAACGCCGCCTGCACGGCGACGGCTGCCGCTCCGCGCGCCCACGCGGTGAAACCGCTGTCGTCCACGTGCAGCCGCACCGGTGAGGCCCGCGGGTCACGACCAGCGGCGATCTCGGCGCGCACGGCACCCTCGGCCACGGCGAACAGCCCCATGCCCTCTCCGGCGAGAACGATGTCCGCGTGGGTCGTGAGGTTGGCGGCCAGGGCGACGAGGCGTCCGAGCGCTCGGGCGCTGGCGTCGACGATGGCCGCGGCCGCGGGGTCGCCGTCGGCGGCGAGAGCGAGGACCTCGTCGTAGCCCACCGGTCGCTGGAGGGCGGTCGTCGCCTGTGCGGCGATGGATGCTGAGCCGAGCATCGCCTGCGCGCAGCCCCGGTGCCCTTCGGAGCACAGGGGGCCGTGCGGTTCGAGCGGCACGTGAGCGGCGAGGCTGATCCCCGAGTCCACGTTGCGCACGACCTCGCCGCCGGAGACGACCTCGTACCCGACGCCGGCGCCGATCGTGATCACCGCGAAGCCGTCGAGCCCGCGGACGACGCCGAACCAGCGCTCGGCCTCGGTCAGGGCGATCAGATCGTTCTCGATGCGCGTTGGCAGGCCGGTGGCCGCGGTGACGAGCTCGCCGAGAGGAACGTCCTCCCAGTCGAGGAACGGCCCCCAGACCACGGTGCTGCCGTCGGTGATCCCGCCGACGCTGATGCCGACGCCGACGGGGGCGTCGCTGTCGCCGACGAGCCGCGTCATGGCATCGACGATGGTGTCGACCACGTCGGAGGGCGCGTGCGACCGCAGCGGCAGCACCACCTCGCCGAGCAGCTGCGCCCGGACGTCGGTGAGCACGCAGTGGGCGTCGCCGCCCGTGAGCTTCACTCCCAGGAAGGTGCCGACGGCGGGCGAGACGTCGAGGGGGCGAGAGGGGCGGCCGACGCCGTCGACCACGTCGTCGAGCTCGACGAGGATGCCGCGGTCGACGAACGGCTTCGTGAGGCGGGTCAGGCTCGCCGGAGACATCCGCATCCGCACGGCCAGGGCTGATCGGGAGATCGGGCCGTGGATGAGGACCGTGCGCGCGACGGTGGCCTCCGTGCTCATGACTCCTCCATTGATTTCATCTTGGCATATAAAGGCGCGGCGGGCCGGCGAGATCACGCCGTTGACGTCTGGATTATTTTCATGCTAAAACTAATTCATGCATTCCAGTGATGTGAGCAGCGAAGCGTCCGCCATCGACGAGGGGCTCTCCCCGGAGGTTCTGCACCTCCGCAGAGGCGGCACCAGCGTGGTCGTCGAGATGTCGACGCCGCCCGCCATCGTGCACTGGGGCGAAGACCTCGGACACCTCTCGCCGCAGGCCCTCGGCGGCCTCGCACTGGCCGCGGCGCCCCAGCGCGTCTCGGGCGGACTCGACGTCACCCCCGTCCTCAGCATCCTGCCGACGCCCGCGCACGGCTGGCTCGGCACGCCGGGGCTCGAAGGGCACAGGGCAGGGCACGGCATCAGCGTCCGCTGGCACCTGGCTGGAGTCGACGCCACCGCCCAGCGCGCCCGCATCTCGCTCGTCGACGAGGAGTCGCGTCTCGCCGCCACCGTCGAACTCGAACTCGGCGTCGCGGGTCTCCTCCGACAGCGCATCACGCTCCGCAACAGCGGAACGGGCGCGTACACGGTGCAACGTCTCGCGCCGTCTTTCCCCGTTCCGTGGGACGCGACCGAGATCCTCGACACCACGGGTCGTCATCTGCGTGAGCGCTCGCCGCAGCGCCGTGCCTTCACCGTCGGGACCTCGGTGCGGGAGAGCCGCCGTGGGCGTCCGGGCGCCGATGCCACGCTGCTGCTCTGCGCCGGCCGCCCCGGGTTCGGGTTCGAGTCGGGGCGGGTGCACGGCATCCACGTCGCCTGGAGCGGCAGCCACAGCGTCCTGGCCGAGCGGACCATCGCCGGGGAGGCCTTCCTCGCGGCTGGAGAGCTGTACGGACCCGGCGAGATCATCCTCGACTCCGGTGAGACCGTGACCACTCCCTGGGTCATCGGCTCCTGGGGCGACGGCCTCGACGAGCTCTCGGCGCGGTTCCACGACGAGCTCCGCGCGCGCCCGCAGCATCCGCATCGGCCCCGCCCCATCACCCTCAACACCTGGGAGGCGGTGTACTTCGACCACGACCTCGAACGGCTCACCGCGCTCGCGGATGCCGCGGCCGATGCGGGCGTCGAGCGGTTCGTGCTCGACGACGGCTGGTTCCTCGGTCGGCGCGACGACACCGCCGGACTCGGCGACTGGCAGGTGGACACGGAGGTGTGGACGCAGGGGCTGCACCCGCTCGTCGACCGCGTGCGCTCGCGCGGCATGGAGTTCGGGCTGTGGGTCGAGCCAGAGATGGTGAACCCCGACAGCGAGCTCGCCCGTGAGCATCCCGACTGGATCCTGCGCTCTCGACTCGATCTGCCGCCCGCCGCCCGGCAGCAGCAGGTGCTCGACCTCGCGCATCCCGACGCGTATGCGTACATCGCGTCGCGCCTGCACGCGCTGCTCGACGAGTATCCGATCGCCTATCTGAAGTGGGACCACAACCGCGATCTCGTCGACGCGGGCTCGGGCCCGGGCGGCGGCTCCCACGTGCACGCGCACACCCTCGCCGTCTACCGTCTTCTCGACGAGCTCAAGGCGCAGCATCCGGGGCTCGAGATCGAGAGCTGCGCATCGGGCGGTGCCCGGGTCGACCTCGGCATCCTGGATCGCACCGATCGCATCTGGACGAGCGACTGCATCGACCCGCTCGAACGGCTCGACATCCAGCGCTACACCGGCCTGGTCGTGCCGCCCGAGCTCATGGGCGCGCACCTCACCAGCGCCGTCGTCCACTCGACGGGCAGGGCGACGGACCTCGACCTGAGCGCCGCGATCGCCCTCTTCGGGCACTTCGGCATCGAGCGGGACATCAGCGGAGATTCCGAGGCCGACCTCGCGCGCATCCGCGCCTGGGTGGCGCTCGCGAAGACGCTGCGTCCTCTCGTCGCGACCGGCCGCGTCGTGAACGTCGACGGCGTGGAACCGGGCATCGACGTGCGCGGCATGGTCTCGGCCGATCGTGCCGGCGCCGTCTTCACGATCACGCAGGCCGCGACCTCGGTCGCCTATCCCGCAGGGCGCGTGCGGTTCCCCGGACTCGACCCGGAGCGCGAGTACCGTCTCCGCGTCGTGACGCCCGGTGGCGCCCACGAGGATGCAGGGCAGTCCCCGCTCCGCTGGATCCAGGACGGGGTCATCCTCACCGGCCGACAGTTGGCGACGACCGGCATCCGTCCCCCCGTGCAGCATCCCGGGCGAACGACCCTCGTGGAGCTCACCGCACAGCACTGATCCTGATCGGCATCGCCGATCCCTCGCGCAAGGAGGCGCAGATATGAGATCGATCCATCCGCTCCGCGGAGCGGCGGCGGCCGTCGTCGTCGTCGCGCTCGCCGGAACGCTGGGAGGCTGCTCCTCCGGAGCCGACCCCGGCGTCACCACGCTCAACTTCTTCCAGTTCAAGGGCGAGGCCCGCGAGGACTTCGACAGGATCATCGAGAAGTTCGAGGCCGAGAACCCCGACATCCACGTCGTGCAGAACCAGGTGGCGGATGCCGACACCATCATCCGCACGCTGCTCGTGAAGGACAAGGCGCCCGACGTCATCACCCTGAACGGCAACGGCAACTTCGGCCGTCTTGCACAGGCAGGGGTCTTCTACGACTTCTCCGACGAGCCGGTGCTCGACACGATCAACCCCGCGGTGCAGGACATCCTCGCCGACCTCGGCAACAAGGACGGCGAGGTGAACAGCCTCGGCTACGTCAACAACGCCAACGGCATCATCTACAACGCCGACATCTTCGCCGAGCAGGGCATCGAGGTGCCCGAGACGTGGGACGAGCTCATCGCCGCCTGCGAGAAGCTGAAGGATGCCGGCATCCAGCCGATCTACGCCACCCTCGCCGACTCGTGGACCTCTGTCCCCTCGTTCAACGGCCTCGGCGCCTACGCGGTGCAGGACGGCTTCTTCGACGAGATGCGCGCGGAGGGCGAGAACGTGGGCCCCGACTCGAAGGCCTCGTTCGAGCAGGACTTCGCCGAGCCGCTCGACCGCGAGCTGCAGCTGTACGGCTACGCGCAGGAGGGCTACCGGGGCGCGACCTACGACGAGGGCAACGCCGCCTTCGCTCGCGGCGAGGCCGCGATGCTGCTCCAGGGCATCTGGGCCGTCAACGGCATCAAACAGGTGAACCCCGACATCAACGCGGCGATCTTCCCGTACCCGACGGATGCCGAGAAGGACCGCGTGATCGTCTCGGGCGTCGACGTGACGGTGACGATGGGCCGCAACAGCCCGCATCGCGAGGAGGCGCTGCGGTTCATCGAGTTCATGTTCCGCCCCGACGTCATCGAGGAGTTCGCGGCCTCGCAGAACATGATCCCCTCGGTCGAGGGCGCCGAGCTCAGCGATGATCTCGCGCTGCAGTCGGTCAAGCCGTTCTTCGACGACGGGCGCATCACCGGCTTCCTCGATCACCAGATCCCGCCGGGCATCCCGCTCGCGGAGTTCGTGCAGGAGTCGATCTTCACCGGCGACGCGGGGGCCGCGCTCGCCACCCTCGACAACGAGTGGCGCAAGATCGCCGCCCGCACCATCCCCGTGACGGAGGACCGATCATGAGCACACTCACCGAAGCGGTCAGGTCGTCGGCATCCGGCGGCTCCCGCAGCGGGCGGGCCGACCGCATCCGCTCCTCGTCGCCGCGTGCGCTCTCGGCCTATTACTGGATGGTCTGGCCGGCCGTCATCGCCTTCGCTCTGTTCCACACCGTCCCCATGCTCGTGGGCGTGTTCTTCAGCTTCACGAACTACGCGGGCTACGGCGACTGGAACTTCGTCGGGATCTCGAACTACCTCAACCTGTTCAAGGACGACCGGGTCTGGGGCGCGTACGGGTTCTCCTTCCTGTTCGCGATCGTCGCGACCATCCTCACGAACGCGATCTCGCTCGCGATCGCGATGGGGCTGAACGCGAAGATCAAGGCGCGCAACTTCTTCCGCGGCGTCTACTTCGTGCCCTACGTGCTCGCGATGCTGGTGATCGGCTACGTCTTCCAGTACCTGTTCACGAACTCGCTGCCGAAGCTCTTCCCCGGCATCCCGCTGATCGCCGACAACATCCTGTCGAATCCCGACTGGGCCTGGCTGGCGATCGTCTCCCTCGCGGTCTGGCAGGGCTGCGCGTTCACGATCATCATCTACCTGTCCGGTCTGCAGACGATCCCGTCGGAGCTCTACGAGGCGGCGTCGCTCGACGGCGCCTCGAGCTGGCGGCAGTTCTGGGCGATCACGTTCCCCCTGATCAGCGCCTTCTTCACCATCAACGTGGTGCTGAGCCTCAAGGGGTACCTGCAGGTGTTCGACCCGATCGTCGCCCTCACCAACGGCGGCCCCGGCACCTCCACCGAGTCCGTGACGATGCTCATCTTCAAGGGCGGCTACGGCGGTGGCGAGTTCGCCTACCAGACGGCCAACGCGGTGGTCTTCTTCATCGTGATCACGATCGTCTCCCTCCTGCAGTTCCGAGTCCTTCAGCGCCGAGAGGTGGATGCATGATGTCTGTCGCAGCCCCCACCACATCCACCACGTCCATCGTCACGGGCGGCGGACGCCGTCGAGGCGACGCGGATCGGGAGGATGACACCCGCCGCACCAACTGGTGGGCCACCGCCGTCATCGCCGTGTGCGCTCTGACCGTTCTGATCCCGCTCTACCTTGCCGTGGTCGTCGCGGTGAAGACGCCCGATCAGCTCGTCAGCGGAACCGGCTTCGAATGGCCGAACCCGGTGCGCTGGGAGAACTTCGCCGAGGCCTGGGAGCGCACGCAGTTCCCGCAGGCGCTCCTGAACACCGCGCTGATCACGGTCGGTTCGGTCGTCTTCACGATGTTCACGAGCTCGGTCGTCGCCTATGCGCTGGCCCGCAACATGCACCGGCCCTTCTTCAAGGGCGTGTTCTACTACCTGCTCGCGGCTCTGTTCATCCCGTTCCCGATCATCATGCTGCCGCTCGTGAAGCAGACGGCGATGTTCGGGCTCGACAACCAGGTCGGCGTCATCATCCTCTACACGGTCTACGGGCTGTCGCTGAACGTGTTCATCTACTCGGCGTACATCCGCTCGATCCCGATCGAGCTCGAGGAGGCCGCCCGCATGGACGGCGCGTCGACCTGGCGCGTGTTCTGGCAGGTCATCTTCCCTCTGCTCACTCCGATGAACGCCACGGTCGGCATCCTCACCTGCGTGTGGGCGTGGAACGACTTCATCCTGCCGCTCGTCGTGCTCACCGACCCGGGCGCCCGCACGCTGCCGCTCGCGCAGTACGTGCTGCAGGGGCAGTACAACACCGACTACACCGTGGCGTTCGCGTCGTATCTGATGGCGATGGCCCCGCTGCTGATCGTGTACATCTTCTCGCAGCGCTGGGTGATCTCCGGGGTCACGCGGGGATCGATCAAGTGACGGACGGGCGCCCTCCGCGGGGGAGGGCGCCCACTACTTGACGATATGGAAAGTTCGGAGCATACTTTCCAATATGGAAAGCAAAAGCGACGACCCGACGCCGGAACAGGCCCTCGGACAGCTGGCGGATGCCGAGGCATCCCGCACCGCGTTGGCGAACCGCCTCGTGCTCCCCCCGTTCCTCCTCCTCGCCCTCGGTTCGGCGATCGCCGTGCAGATCGCCTCGACCGCCGTGGTGTGGACGAGCAGGGGCTACTGGTTCACGATCGCCGGAGCGCTGCTCTACGTGGCCGTCGCGCTCCTGCAGCTCCGCCGCTTCCGCCGGGTGAACGGCGTGACCGTCGGCGGCTTCGCCAGCAGGGTCGTCGGAGGCACGGCCACCGAGGCGACGATGTCGTACCTCCTGGCGCTGGCCGGAGCGATGTGGGCAGGATTCGCCGGAGTCTGGTGGCTGGTGCCGGTGTGCGCGCTCGCCGGGGGCGTCGGCTTCGCGCTCAGCGGGGCGCGCTGGGTGCGCATGTACCGCGCCGACCCCGCAGAGCACGCCCGCGGCGAATCCGTCGCGTTCCTTCTCGTCCTCGGCGTCCTCGCAGCGTGCGGCATCGCCCTCCTCTTCCTCAACCACTGATGGTCGAGCTGAACCCGGCGCTGCAGTCGCCGATCCGACTGAAGCTGACGACCATGCTCACCGGCGTGAGCGAGATCGAGTTCGTGACGCTGCGGGACCACCTGGACGTGAGCGACTCCGTGCTCTCCAAGCACATCAGCGCGCTCGCCGCCGAGAGGTACGTGAAGAGCCGCAAGGCTGTCCTCGACAGTCGCCGCACCACCTGGATCTCCCTCACGACGGAGGGGCGGAAGGCGCTGAGCGCGCATGTCGCCGCGCTGCGGGAGCTGATCGCCGGAGTCGAGTAGCGGCGGTCGTCGTCGGAGCCGATCGGTCCGACGACACTGAAGGGACTCTCAGAGATCGGGGCCCGGCTGACCGCGATGTGTCCAGAGAGACCCGCGATCATCGACACGGAGGTGGCGATGAGGATCCTGGTCGTGGAAGATGACGAACGCGTCGGTCGTACGGTCGTACAGCTGCTGCGCGAGGCCGGCTACGCAGTCGACCTCGAGTCGGATGGCGCGGCCGGCCTCATCGCGTTCGAACTTGAACCGGTGGATGCGGCGATCCTCGACGTGCGGCTGCCCGGGTTGGCCGGGGGCGGGGTCGAGTTGTGCCGCAGCATCCGATCGCTCTCCACAGAGGTGCCGATCCTCATGCTCACGGCGATCGCCGCTCGAGCGACGATCGTCGAATGCCTCGATGCGGGTGCGGACGACTACCTGGTCAAGCCGTTCCACGTCGACGAGCTCCTCGCGCGGGTCCGCGCGCTCCTGCGACGCGCCCCCACGGCGCTTCCCCCGCAGGTGCGCGTGGGCTCGCTGATCCTCGACCCCAGTCGGCATTCGGTGGAGCGGCTCGGGCGCACGATCCCCCTCACCCCCAAGGAGTTCTCGGTCCTGGAGTATCTGATGCGGCGCCCCGACGCGATCGTGTCGACCGGCGAGCTCATCGATCACGCGTGGGACCGCAACTACGAGGGCTACAGCAACGTGGTGCCCACCTACATCCGGTATCTGCGTCGCAAGCTCGCGGTGCAGGGCGCGCCCGACCCGATCGTCACGCACCGTGGCGCAGGCTACTGCGTTCCGAGCGACGTCTGATGATCGTCAGAAGGGCCCGATGGCGGCTCACCATCGGCTTCACCACCGTTCAGCTGCTCACCTTCGCCCTGTTCGCCTGGGGCGTGTACGCCTTCGCGATCACGGCGTTCGATTTCGACGGCGTCGCAGACGGGGGAGGGACATCTACGGCTGAGGCGGGTTTCGCCACGCTCCGGACGGCTCTGATCGTCGCTTTCAGCGGACTGTGTGTGGTGGCGCCGTTCACGAGCTGGCTACTCGCGGGTCTCGCGATGCGGCCCGTGGCATCGACACTGGCTGCGCAACGACGCTTCGTCGACGACGCGTCCCATGAACTGCGCACACCCCTGACCGCCATCCAGGGACAGCTTGAGCTGATCCTCACTCGACCGCGGACGGTGAGCGAGTACCGGGAGGCGTGTGCGACCGCGCTGGAGGCCGCGCACTCGCTGGCGTCCATCGCCGACGATCTGATCCTCGCCGCAGACGGCGGTCATGATCGCACGGCTGATGCCGTCGTTGAGCTGGGAGATGCGCTTCACCGGGTGCGAGGACTTCTTGCGGCTCCTGACCGAGTCGTGGTGACGCAACAGCGCCGCGTGGTGGTCGCGGGTCTGCCGTCGACCGTCGAGCGGGTCCTGCTGAACCTTCTGGTCAACGCGGAGAAGTACTCGGATACGGATGTCGACGTGCGCATTCGCGCTGCCGGCGGGTGGGGCGAGGTCGTGGTCCGGGATGCAGGGAAGGGCATGACGCGCGCGCAGGTGCGTCGGGCTTTCGACCGGTTCTGGCAAGCGGATCCCTCGCGCGCGGGCGAGGGCAGCGGATTGGGCCTGTCGATCGTCAGAGAGATCGTCACCTCCCTGGGCGGGCGTGTGTCCCTGACGTCGGTGCCCGACGTGGGAACGAACGTGCGAGTGCGCCTTCCGCTCTCACGCTCATCTCACGCGGACCTCCGTAACGTCGGCGAGACCGAAGTCCCCACGTGAAAGGAAACAGGACATGGAGAAGAAGAAGCTCAAGATGACCGTCGGCGGAGGGCTCGCGGTGCTCGCGCTCGCCGCAGCACTCGGAGTGGGCGTGCCCGCTCTTGCGCAGGCGTCGACTCCGTCACCGAGCGGGGGCACCACACAGGTCGCGACGAACGACGGTGAGACGGCCGACGACCAGGGTGTCGAAGACGGCACGAACGACGGCGAGACGGCCGACGACCAGGGTGTCGAAGACGGCACGAACGACGGCGAGACGGCCGACGACTGACGTCGTGCGCGGAGAGCTCCGACACGGCTGGGTCGGAGCTCTCCGACCCAGCCGTGTCAGTGGACGGGAAGGAGGCGTGCCTCTCTTCGTTTCTGCAGTCGGCCCTCCGCGGTCACCACCAGCCATCGCGCGAGCAGGGCGACCGAGGCGCCGAGGATCCCGCCGGCGATGACGTCGCTGAGCCAGTGCGCCTCGAGGAACGTGCGGCTCCATGCCATCAGCACGATCCAGGTGATCGCGGGCGCCCAGAACCGATGTCCGATCAGGAGGGCGAGCGTCACGGCGAGCGTGGCCGCCGCGGCGGTGTGCCCGGAGGGGAACGAGGTGACGTCGACATCGGAGAGCGAGTCCGCGGGGCGGGGACGCGCGATCACGACCTTGATCGCTGCGGTGACGGTCTCGGAGACCGCCATCGCGACCGCGAGAGTGATCGCGCTGCGGAACCGCCGGGCGATCAGGAGGGCGGTGATGAGCACGACGGTGACCCCGATCACGATGCCGACGCCGCCGATGAGATCGAATGCCTCGGCGACGCGGATCCCGGCATCCGTCCGCCAGCCTCGTTGGAGGTCGTGCCACCAGGAGTCGAGCGGAGATGGGCCGTTGCCGGAGCTGCGGATGACGATCCCCAGCGCGAGCACCCCGGCGATGCCGAGCAGACCCAGCAGTCCGAGGTTGCGGATGGAGGTCGCCCGCGTCGGTGACGGCGGGTTATCTGTGGTGCGGAGCATCCCCTCACACTGGCCCCCCGACATCCGAGCGATCCCGGTATCGGCCGTCAGCGCGTGAAAATGCTCTCAGGATCACCGAGGTCCGCACCTTCTCTGAAAGAACGCTCACCCCGCGGTGTTCTCCAAGGGGGTGAACGTCAAGGATCCGCCGAGAGTCTGTGGCCATGACGAATCCACTCCCCGAGCACGTCCGCACCATCCTGTTCAACAGGGTGCCGGAGGTCACGTTCGCCTTCTGGGTGATCAAGATCCTCTCGACCACGACAGGCGAGACCTTCGCCGACTACCTCAACGCCGATCTCGGGTGGGGGCTCAGCCTCACGACGGCCGTGATGGGCGCGCTGCTCGTCGCGGCGTTGATCGCCCAGTTCGCCACGAAGCGCTACAACTCCGGCGTGTACTGGACGGTCGTCGTGCTGATCAGCATCGTCGGCACGCTGCTCACCGACAACCTCACCGATGTCCTCGGTGTCGAGCTGTGGGTCAGCACTCTCATCTTCACCCTCGTGCTCGGGATCACCTTCGGCATCTGGTTCGCCCGCGAGCACACGCTGTCGATCCACACGATCTTCACGCGTCGCCGCGAGGCCTTCTACTGGATCGCGATCCTCTTCACCTTCGCGCTGGGCACCGCCGCCGGCGACCTCATCTCCGAGGGGCTGGGGCTCGGCTACCTGTTCGGGACGATCCTGTTCAGCGCCCTGATCGGCGTCATCGCGATCGCGCGGTTCGCGTTCAAGGCCAACGTGGTGTTCTGCTTCTGGGCCGCGTACATCCTCACCCGCCCGCTCGGCGCGTCCATCGGCGATCTCCTCTCGCAGGCCCCGGCCGACGGGGGCATGGGGGTGGGCACCACGATCACGAGCGTCGTCTTCCTGGCGGTCATCGTCGCGGTCGCGGCCTATCTCGGCAGCACGGTGAACCGGCAGCGGCGGGAGGCGACCGCGCTGATCGAGGACGCCCGGCTCGTCGACGCGGCATAGGATCGCCGCAGGGAGGTCGAGCTGGTGGCACTGCGCATCCTCACGGTCGAAGACGAACCGGAGATGGCGGATCTCATCGCCCGCGGACTCCGCGGCGAGGGATACGTCGTCGACGTCGCCGAAGACGGGGTGCACGCGATGGCCCTCGCGAAGGATGCCGGTTACGACATCGCGATCCTCGATGTGATGCTGCCCGGCATGTCGGGTTTCGAGCTGTGCCGTTGGCTGCGTCGCCAGCATGAGGGACTGGCGATCATCCTCCTCACCGCGCGCGACGCGGTCGACGACAGGGTGAAGGGGCTGGATGCCGGGGCCGACGACTACCTCACCAAGCCGTTCGAGTTCGTCGAGCTGGCCGCTCGGCTGCGGGCGCTCCGCCGTCGCGACGCGATCGGGGCGACCCGGATGGAGGTCGGCGGCCTGCACATCGACATGACGAGGCATCGGATCTCGACGGAGCAGGGAGAGCTGAGCCTGAGCCGGACCGAGTTCGACCTCCTCCGACTGCTCGCCGCGAACGTCGGGGCGGTGATGCCGCGGGCCGCGATCCTCGACTCGATCTGGGGATCGACCGACTACATCGATCCCAACATCGTCGATCAGTACGTCAGCTACATCCGCCGCAAGCTCGATGCGGTCGGTGCGCCCGTGCGCATCGCGACGGCGCGCGGCGTCGGGTTCCAGCTGATCGCGGGTGAGACGTGAACCTCTCACGGCTGACGATCCGCGTCCGGATCACCGGCGGCAGTCTGCTGATCGCGATCCTCATCTCCGTCGTCGCCGGGATCATCGTCTACTCCCAGGTCGCACGGATCGTCGGCGAGGGTCAGGTGCGTCTGCTGGAGGGCGTCGAGGGCCAGTACGTCACCGCCATCACCACGGGCGACACGGAGGAGATGGATCTCCCGGGGCCCGGTCAGTTCGTCGCCGTCATCGACCCGTCCGGGGCGGTCGGAGTCGACACCCTGCCCGACGGGCTCTCCGGTCGAGCGGAGGAGTTCGCGGCAGGGCCGGATGGCCACACGACCGTCGGCAGCTACGTCGTGCGCGCGACCACCGTGACCGCCGGGGCCGGCGAGTGGCACGTCATCACCGCGACGGACAGCAATGCGCAGGTGCTGAACGAGGTGGCCGCGCTGCTCATCGCCAGCATCGCCGTCATCAACATCGCCTTCGGAGCGGCATCCTGGCTGATCGGCTCCGCGGCACTCAGCCCGGTCTCCCGTCTGAGGCGCAGCGCGGCGGCGCTCATCGCCGAACCCGGCGCCGACCTGCTGCCCGTCGGGCCCGCGAGAGACGAGATCGCTGAGCTCGCCGAGACGCTGAACGAACTGGTCGTGCAGCTGCGATCGTCGGCCGAGCGGGAGCGGCAGATCGTGTCCGACGCGAGTCACGAGTTCCGCACCCCGCTGGCGATCATCCAGACGAGACTGGAGCTCGCGCAGCGCGAGGCGACGAGCCTGGAGGACATGAGGCGCGACGTCGCCGCCGCGCAGCAGACGGTGGCGAGGCTCACGTCTCTCGCGACCTCGCTTCTGGAGCTCTCCCGCATCGATGCGCAGCAGACGGCGGGCAGTGCGAGCGTCGATCGCCTGGCGGAGGAGATGGCGGATGCCGCTGATCGCTGGCGCCTCCGGGTGGCCGACCGCGCCATCCGCGTCGACTACGCGGACGAGACCGCGCGCCCCACGGCGCTCGTCGCGGTGAGCGTCGAGGACTTCGGGCGCCTGTGCGACAACCTCATCGGAAACGCCGTGAACGCGATCGGGCGCGAAGGGGCCATCGAACTGGTCCTCTCGGACGACGGCGGCGGGGTCGTCCTCTCGGTGTCCGACGACGGCGGCGGCATGGATGCGGGGTTCGCTCCGTCTGCCCTCGACCGCTTCGCCCGGCAGAGCGACGCCCGCACCCGAGGCGGGGCGGGTCTCGGCCTCTCGATCGTGGCTGGGATCGCGGCGAACGCCTCAGGCCGGGTGTCTCTCGTCAACACGCCTGGTGAGGGTCTGCGGGTCGACGTGCACCTGGCGCTGGCCCACGACGCGGCGCCGCGGCACTGACGGCTCGACTCGACCGCCGGATTCAGCGTCGGATGATCTGATCGCGTCGGAACAGCACGAGGTCGCGCACGACATCGTCGGGGAGAGCTGGCGGTGTCGAGCGCGAGACTGCATATAAACCGGAATAGCGGGATCACTATTCCGGTTTTCACTTGCAAAACCGGAGTAGTGAGCGGACAATTCTGACGTGATCCTCTTTCCGGACGGTGGGTGGCCACCCCATGGCGTCGAGACCCTGCCGTGGCGGCAGCAGATGCGAGGGGGGACTCGCGAGGACCGGATGCTGCAGACCGTGGACGCCACCGTCCCTCCGCTCATCGCTGACGTCGACTACGAGCCGGCACTCGAGATCATCACGGCCTCGGAAGAGGCCCTCCTCGCCGTCGCGCAAGCGGACGCGGGAGCATCCAGACGTTCATCCGCCCTGAGCAGGTTCCTGATCCGCACAGAGTCCGTTGCGTCGTCCAAGATCGAGAGGATCACTGCCAGCGCTGAGGATTTCGCACGAGCCATCGCCGGAAACCGGGGCAACTCGTCCGCCGTGAGCATGGTCGCAGCGAGCAGAGCGCTGCATCAGATGGTGACGGCGGTGGGCGAGCGCGGTGTCTTCGAGAGTGGTGACCTCCTCGATGCTCACCACTCGCTGATGCAGGATGATCCTCTCGAGGCGAGGTACGCCGGACGAGTTCGCGACATGCAGAACTGGGTCGGCGGTTCCGATCACTCGCCCAGAGACGCACTGCACATCCCGCCCGCGCCGGAGAGAGTCTCCGCGCTGCTCGACGACCTTCTCGCTTATCTGAATCGCGACGATGTCCCGGTCCTCGTGCAGGCGTCGATCGCCCATGCACAGTTCGAGTCGATCCACCCGTTCACTGACGGGAACGGACGCATCGGGAGAGCGCTGGTCTCGGCATCATTGCGGCGGCGAGGGGCTATTCGCAACGGAGTGATCCCCATGGCCTCAGGAATCCTTGCCAGGCAGGGTGACTATTTCGCCGCACTCGGGGAGTATCGCAGCGGAGATCCGGCGCCTCTCATCGCTCTGTTCGTCCGGTCGGCGCACGCGGCTGCCATAGAGACGGCGGCATCTGTCGAGAGGATCCAGTCGTTCCCGGAGGAGTGGAGCGCCGGGGTGAGGCCGCGAAGAGGGTCTGCTGCTGCGACACTCTTGCTGGCGTTCTTCGACAACCCGGTCCTGAACGCGGCCGAGATCGAGCGGCTCTCCGGCGCCAAGACCGCGCAGGCATACGCCGCGATCGATCGCCTCGCCGAGGCAGGTGTCATCCGAGAGATCACGGGACGCAAGCGTGACAGGGTATGGGGCGCTGCGGATCTGCTCGCCGAGCTCGACGATCTCGACCGTCGGATTCAGCGTCGGATGATCTGATCGCGTCGGAACAGCACGAGGTCGCGAACGACGTCGTCGGGGAGAGGATGCTCGAGCGTGAAGCGGATCGTGCCGGTGCTGACGTCGAAGCCGTCCAGTCGCGGTCGCACGGCGGCCACGGCATCCGCGCTGAAGGGATACACGCCCAGGTGGGTCTTCGTGCGCATCACCGAGAGCAGCGCCTTGCCGTCGAGCAGCAGCGCGGGCATCCGGTATCCGCTGCCCTGCTCGGCGTCGGGCACGGCATCCGTCGCGATGCGGTAGACCCGGGCGATCGCCGACCTGTCGGCGTCGGCGAGGGTCGCGAGGTAGTCGTCGATGGTTCCCATCGACACATGATGGCACCCCGGCAGAGCGGCCGGTGGATGAGCGCCGTAATTAGTTCTGTGCTATGAATGATTCATGACACAGACTCACACCTCCCGCGCCGCCGTGCTCGCGAAGCTCGTCCGCTTCGAGCGCCCCGAGCTGTCCCTCCCCTATGCGGGCGGGATGGATGCCGCCACCAGAGCCGCCGTCTTCGGCGCGACCCTCGACGAGTACGACACGGCGGTCGGGGAGCTCGCCCAGCGGCGCGACGCTGCGGTCCAGCGCCTCGCGCAGCGGGATGACGTGCGGGAGATCCTCGCCGACCCTCCGTTCGCCGCGGGGCAGACCGTCGTCGCGATCGGCGAGAGCACGACGGCCGACCGCGAGTCGTGGTTCGAGCTGATCGGGGCACTGTTCGGCGCCGAGCGCCCCGATCTCGGTCTCCGCTTCGTGAACCTCGCGGTGTCGGGCTCGACGACGACCCAGCTCCTCGGCGGCCTCGGCATGCTCCGCCGGGTGGACCCGTCGATCGTGTTCTGCATGATCGGCGCCAACGACGCCCGCCGCACGGGAGGCTCCCACGCTGCTCGCCTGGTCAGCGCCGAGGAGACCCGACGCAACCTCGCGTTGATCCGCGATGCCGCTGCGGGAACGCCGCGGGTGTGGCTGGCGCCCGTCCCGGTCGATGAGGACGCGATCGCCCGCTACCCGTACTTCGGCGGGGCGGGGATCCACTGGACCGAGCACGACAGGAGCGACACCGCCCGCGCGATCGCGGACGTCGCCGCATCCGACCCGGTGATCGACCCGGCGGATGCCGAGCAGCCGATCGCCCTCCTCGACGACGGCGTGCACCCCAGCGCCGGTGGTCAGTTCGAGATCGCCGTGCACGTCCTGCGGACGCTCGGTGCGGGAGGGGCGCCGCGGCTCTGACCGAGGCCTCCTTCTGCTGCACTCGGCCGCCCGGCTTGCTCTCGACCGATGATCGTGAGCACTATGAGGAGGTCAGCAGGGCGGAGGGACGGTCGGTGAAGGATGTCTCGCGGCGCGGCCTGGCGCTCACGCTGCTGCTCGGACTCATCGCGGGGTACATCGACGCGATCGGCTTCATCGAGACCGGCGGGCTGTTCGTCTCATTCATGAGCGGCAACTCGACCCAGGCCGGCGCCGAGCTGTGGGCGCAGGGTGCAGCGAGTGCACTGCTGCCGCTCGGGCTCGTCGCGGCGTTCATCATCGGGGTCGCGGCGGGAGCTCTGTCACGAGGACCGGTCCGCACGAGGCGGTGGCGCGTGATCGCGGGGGCGGCGGGCGCCGTGGCGATCTGCGGCATCGTGGGTCTCCTGCAGCCCGACGCCTTCTGGAGGTTCGCGCTGCTCGCCGCCGCCATGGGCGCGCTGAACACGCTGTATCTGTCGGAGGGCCGTGCACGCATCGCCATCACCTACGCCACGGGCACCCTCGTCAGCCTCGGCGTAGCACTCGCCGACCTGATCACGGGGCGTTCACGGACCGCATGGCGACGGCCTCTCCTGCTGTGGGGCTCCCTCGCCGCCGGCGCCGTCGTGGGCGCGGGCGTGGAGCGACTGCTCCACGGGTGGGCGCTCCTCGTCGCGGCCGGTGCTCTCGGCATCCTCGCCGTCGCGGTGGGAGCCGTCAGGGAACGGTCCGTCCGCCCTCTGAGCACCCCCGGCGATACGCTCGACGGGTGAGCGTTATCAGGGGTGCCGCACGACTCGTGAGCTGGACCGGATTGACGGCGGTCGGCGGTCTGCATCTCATCTGGGCGTCGGGATCGAGCTGGCCGGCGAAGAACCGCAGACGGCTCGCCTCCGCCACCGTCGGCAACGCGGCCGCGATGCCGGATGCCGCCGCGACGGCTGTCGTCGCAGGCGCCGCGCTCGCCGGCGGTGCCGTCTCGGCCGGAGCGCTGGGCGAGGGGCGCATGGCGGTCGTCGTGCGTCGGCTGATCGCGACGGCTCTGCTCGCGCGCGCCATCGTCGGAGGCGAGGTCGCCCTGAAGGCGCTCGGTCTTCCTCCCGCCGACAAGCGGTTCCGGGAGCTCGACAAGCGGTACTACCGTCCGCTCTGCGCCGTCCTCGGCATCGCGACGCTGATCGGCTCTCGCCGGTCGCGGCGCTGACTCAGCCCGCGGCGGGGGTGTCCGTCGTGTCGCGTCGCGGCAACGGGCCCGTCGACGCGTACGAGCGCGCCTTGCCCCTCTTGCAGATCCAGGTCAGCACGTAGGCGATGACCAGAGCGGCGACGATGTACAGCGTGACCCAGAGGCCGCCCTGCGGGTCGAGAGCGAACTGCACCGACTCGTTCGCCCGCGAGTTGCCGCGGCCTCCGCCGAGCACGAGGAACCAGAAGACCCCGAAGAGCAGCGAGACGACCGTCGCGATCCAGGCGAAGAAGCCGCCGACGGAGTACTTGCGCAGCACCGTGAAGAGCACGGCGAGGACGAGCACCAGCAGGTGACCGCCCACGATGGCGAAGAAGGTGGGGTCGTCGGCGACGGCACTGAGGTCCATGCCCGTCCTCTCTCGTTGCATGTCCGGGATCGGCGAGGTCGCTCGAACGATCTCGCCGACACATTCTTGCAGGTCAGTCGCCAGAGCTCTGCTTGAACTGACGCTCCCAGTCGCGCAGCTCGCTGCGGCCGATCAGCGAGTCCAGCGACACCTGGAAGAGCAGACCCTTGCGGGCGTTGACCTGCTTGATGTTGTCGACGATCTGCGTGGTGACGGCGTTCAGCGCCTCGCGGACCTCCCCGATGCGCTCCTCCGGGTCGTCCCACAGATCGGGACGGGTGAGCAGGTCGAGCAGGTAGTCCCGGTCGAGTGCAGCGACCAGTCGCGCGAGCTTGTCGGAGTACTCGGCCTCCGCCATCGCGCTCTGGTCCTCACCGGCCTTGGCGTCGAGGCGGGCGAACAGCTGCTCGATGTGCGAGGCGAGGGCGTCGATGCTCGCAGCCGTCTCCGCTGCGACCGGATTGCCGGGGACCGCCGCATACGAAGGAGCGAGCTCGCGCAGGCGGCTCACCCGCAGCCGGATGCCGGCGGGCACGGGGTCCGTGTTCACCGGAGGCGATGCGGGTGCGCGGCGCCGCCGGCGGGCGAGGAGCCCGATGGCCGTCCCCGCGGCGGCGATCAGCACGACGCCCCCGATGACGACCGGCATGAGGACGTCGGCGCCGCCTGTGCCGGGGGAGCCCCCTCCGGCCGGGATCTCTGCGGAGATCTCCTGCACGGTCTCGAGCAAGCCGCCCTTGAGGTCGGTGGCCGCTTTGGCATCGTTCTCGTTGGCGATCTTCAGCGCATCGTCCACGACCGAGGACTTCGCGGCGAGGTCCTTGCCGACCGCGACGATCACCGTCGGCTGCGACGCAGCGTCCGACAGCTTGTCCACGATGTATGAGTCATACGGAATGTTCTCGCGCGCTGCATCCGGGAGAACCACGACCACGACGTTCGACGGCACCGAACCGGAGAGCTCCTCCTGCAGGCTCTGCCAGCCCTTCACCTGGTGGTCGACGTACACGTTCGTCGATCCGATGGCATCGATCGCGGGGTCGAGCCAGGGGTTGCCGGTCGCACTGAGCTGGTGCATCTCGACCTCAGAAGTTGTTGATGACGGACGCGAACACGAGGTCGATGCGCTCGGCGTTCGACGCGTCGAAGAGCTGTCCGCCCGTGGCATCCGCGATCCGCTGCAGAGCAGAGGTGTCGGCGCCCTCTCCATACGCGATCGGGAATATACGAACCGGAGCGTCGGATCCGCCCTCCTTCGTGCTCTTCCCGATCTTCGCGATCAGGGAGTCGAGCGACGTGGTGGAGTCGGTGTCCTCGCCGTCGGAGAGCACGACGATCGCGTTGATGCGACCGGGTTCTGCGCGCTTGCTCATCGCCTCGTACGCCGTGAGGATCGCGTCGTACAGCGGGGTGCCGTTGCGCTGGGCGTAGTGCAGGTCATCCAGTGAGGAGTCGAGCTTCTCGCCGTCGGAACCGAGAGCCATCACGTCGCGCAGCACCTGTATGTCATCACCGGCATCCGATGAGACCCCGGTCGTGAACGCCCACACGCCGACCTCGTCGGTCGGACGGAAGTGGTCGAGGGTGGTCTGCGCGCCCTGGATGGCGCCGTCGAGCCGCGAGCGGCCGTCGCCGATCGGATCGTCCATCGAGCCCGAGATGTCGATGAGCTCCAGGACGGACGAGGGCTTGCGTACCTGAGTCCACTGATCGATGGCGGTGGAGATCACGTCGACGTCGGGCTTGGGGAGGGTCACCGCGGGCTGGTCGGGGTCGACGCCGTAGTTGGCGGTGAAGAGCTTGCCCAGCGGCACCGACTCGTCGAGCGGGCGGAAGCCGTACGTCGGCAGGATCTTCTGAGCCTCCGTGGTCTGCAGGAACGCCGCGAACGCCTCGCCCGCGGTGCGCTGCTCCGGAGTCACCCAGTCCGCGCCGAGCACGGTCACCGGGTTGTCCGACCACATCGAGCCCCCGGCCGGGTAGACCGCGACGAGCTTGGTCTTCGGCGGGACCAGGGTCTCACCGGGCTGCACCGTGTGCGAGTCGGGGTTGCCCTGGTTGTAGTTGAGCAGCGACGTCTCCTCGAGGGCGACGGCCGAGACATAGGCGGATCCGTTGGAGCCGTTCTGCGTCTCGTCATAGAGGGTCGACAGCACGTTGCCGGTGGTGTCGCCGTAGTGGATCACGCACTCCTCGAACACGCGCGAGAAGTCGGCCGCAGCATCCACGTCGGCGGACGTCAGGTCGGCGGACTTGCCGGACGCCTCGTACGACTGCATCAGGATCGTCGAGAGCCCCGTGGTCGAGGTGTTCGGGTTGGTCTTGGAGATCTTGAAGGCGCCCCAGATGTCCTTGCCGACGCTGCCCCAGCCGTCCGGATCCTGGCAGAGCTTCGACAGGTCGGTGATGCTGATGGGCGTGTTCGGCCAGCCGAGCGCCTTGGCCATCGGCTCCGGCATGCCGAACACGACGGGCGTGCGCGTGAAGGACTTCGGGTCGCCGACGAGGTTGGCGGAGGCGGCCGCGGCGACGCGGTCGGTCCACACCGTGGATGCCGGCGACCACAGCGTGGGCCACAGGTCGTGGTCGTCGCTCGGCCAGTCGTCTCCCGAGGTGAGATAGCGCGCGGCGTTGCCGGACGAGACGTTGATCGGGCGGACCGTCGCGCACGTGCCGAGCTTCTTGTGCTCGGGCGAGTCCTTGAACGCCGTCGCGAGCGCGTCGAGCATATTGACCTTCTCGGAGGAGGTCGCGATGGTGACGTGGGTGCACCCGTCGTCGGGGAAGCCCTGGCCTTCGCCGTTCGTGCCGCCGCCGTCGTCTCCGCCGAACGAGCAGGCGGAGAGGGTCAGTGCGACGATCGCAGACATGGCGATGACCGCCGGGGTCCGTCGGCCGAGGAATCTTCGTGCGGTGCGAGGCGCGCTCATGGGCCTAGGGTATCCGTAGAATCGCGCACGACGGGGGCCTCCCGCGAGGACGTCGCACGTTCTCTGAATCGAGGAGCAGCACATGGACCCGAAGGACTGCGTACTCGCCGCCACCGGCGGCGAGGGATCCGCACCCCTGATCGCCGTCGCCGTCGTGCTGGTCGTCGCCGGCGCGCTGCTGTTCCTCCGCTCCCGCGCGCGACGTCGAGGGCTCCTCGCCGTCGGCGTGCTCGCGGTGCTCGGAGCGGTCGCGCTCGGCGTCGTCGCGACGCCGGCGCCCTCGGCCTCGGCGGCGTGTGTCCTGCCCTCTGCATCTCCGAGCCCTTCGCCGTCGGCGCCGAATGTCCAGCATCCGGATCTGGCTCCCACGGTGATCACCCCGGCGGAGCCGATCGCATCATCGACCCCGGTGGTGGTCTCCGTGTCGAACGCCGGGCCGGTCGCCACCAGCGGCCCGATCGAGTTCTCCGTCGAGTTCCTCGACGCGACCGGATTCGCCGTCGAGCTCGACGCATCGGCCACCGAGGTCGTGGTCGACGGGGTCACCTACGACGTGCAGAACGGCTCCTTCTCGATCACGGGCGGCGGCGCTCCCGGTGTGCCGTGGACCGTCGTGGCCGATGTCGTGCTCGCGCCGGGATCCTCGCTGTCGATCGCGTTCACGGTGACCCCGACGGGCGCGGGCGCCGGAGTTCCGCTGACGGTGCGGGCGATCGTGACGGCGGGCACGGGCGGCGGCGAGACGCCGACCGACAACAATCAGGCGACCGGAACCCTCAGCGCGGTGGCGGGCGGATGCTTCGCGGTCAACGACAAGTCGTCCACGGGCGACAGCGACGGTGACGGCGTCGTCGACGCGTGCGATCTGGACTCCGACAACGACGGCGTCCTCGACGCCGAGGAGGACCTCGACAGCAACGGCAGATTCGAAGACGACGACGTCGACGGCGATCTCCTCATCATCCCGGTGCTGGGAGACGGGGTGTCGACCTACCTCGATCTCGACTCGGAGAACGACGGCATCCTGGATCTCATGGAGGGTCGGGCGTTCACGCGGGCGCAGATCGACCTCTTCGACGCGGATCACGACGGCGTCTTCGACCCGACGTTCTCATTCGGCGCCAACGGGCTGCTCGACGATCTCGAGACGTCACCCGATTCCGGCGTCCTCCGCCCGGAGTTCGCCGCGCTGCGCAACACCGACGGCGATGACAAGCCGGACTGGGTCGACGCCAGCAGCAACGGATCGGAGTTCGACCTGTATCAGATCGGTCGGTCAGACCTCGACACGCTCGGCGGAGGATTCATCACTCCGACGGTCGATGCCGATCGCGACGGCATCCAGATCGGAGTCGACACCGACCTGGCCTCGCGCGGTGCGCCGGGGTCGCCGTACTCTCCCTACTCCAGCTGACGGGCGGAACGTCGGTCAGGCGAGCGCGACGCTCCCCTGCAGCGCGTGCACGACGGGGGCCAGCTCGGGCTGATCCGCGGCCTCGCCGAGCGTGCGCTCCAAGGCCTCGTCGTGGATGGGGTGCGCCTTCTCGTAGAGCGACTGACCGGCCGCGGTGAGCTCGGTGTAGATGCCGCGGCGGTCGTCTGCGCAGAGGATGCGGGTCAGCAGCCCCCGGTCTTCCAGGCGGGTGACGAGGCGGGTCGTGGCGCTCGGGCTCAGTGCGGTGGCGCGCGCCAGCTGCTGCATCCGCATGTGCCAGCCGTCCTGCCTGCTGAGCGCGTCGAGGACGGTGTACTCGACGACGGAGAGGTCGACGGAGGCGCCGAGCGCGCGCTCCAGCTCGGCCTCGATGATGCCGTGCAGGGCGGCGAGCGTGCGCCATCCGCGGGCGCGGATCTCGACGGCGTCGTCGGAGATGCCCATGTGTCCTCCCAAAGTAGTTGCTTGCGCGGGATAGTTGCGTGTGCAATGATTAGTGCTCGCAACGCAATATCCCGCGTACGCAACTACTTTAGCAGAGAGCACCCCATGCCACTCGGACTCATCGCACTCGCCATCGGCGCCTTCGGAATCGGACTCACCGAGTTCGTGATCATGGGCCTCCTCCCCGAGGTCGCAGCGAGCTTCGGCGTGACCGAGGCCACCGCGGGCTGGCTCATCTCCGGCTACGCGCTGAGCGTGGTCGTCGGAGCCCTCGGCCTGACGGCCGCGACCACGAGGCTGCCCCGCAAGCCGGTGCTGCTCGGACTGGTCGTCCTCTTCATCGCCGGCAACGCGCTCACGGCCCTCGCACCCGACTACACGACCGCCATGATCGGCCGCATCATCGCCGCCCTGTGCCACGGAGCGTTCTTCGGCATCGGCTCGGTCGTCGCCGCCGACCTCGTCGCCCCGGACAAGAAGGCGCGCGCCATCGCGATCATGTTCACCGGACTCACCGCGGCCAACGTCTTCGGCGTGCCGTTCGGCACCTTCATCGGCCAGCAGTTCGGGTGGCGGGCGACGTTCTGGGCGATCTCCGCCATCGGCATCCTCGCGTTCGCCGGCATCGCCGCTCTCGTCACCGTCCCGCGTGCCGGCGGGGCGACCGTGAGCCTGCGGCACGAGCTCCGCGCCTTCCGCTCCGGACAGGTCTGGCTCTCGCTCACCGTCACCGTGCTCGCCTACGGGGGCATGTTCGGCGCCTTCACCTACATCGCCTACACGCTCACAGGGGTCACCGGCTTCGCGGCATCCGCCGTGCCGTGGCTGCTCGTGCTCTTCGGCGTCGGCCTCGTCGTAGGCAACGTCGTGGGAGGCCGGCTCGCCGACCGCTCCATCGACCGCACTCTCCTCGGCTTCACCGCCGCTCTCCTCGTCGTGCTGGTCGCCTTCGCGCTGCTCGCCTGGTCGCAGCCGGCCACGATCGCCGTCCTCGTGCTCCTCGGGGCCTTCGGCTTCGGCACGGTTCCCGGACTCCAGAGCCGCATCATGCAGTACGCCGGCGGGGCGCCCACGCTGGCCTCCGGAGCCAACATCGGGGCCTTCAACGTCGGCAACGCGCTGGGAGCCTGGGCGGGCGGCCTCGGCATCGCGGCGGGTCTCGGCTACACCTCGCCCATCTGGATCGGCGCCGCGATCACGGCATCCGGCCTCGTCGTGATGGCTATCGCCGCCCTCACCGCGCGCTCCTCCACCCCGTCGGCCACCACCGCGACCCTGCGCACCGTCGCAGCCTGACCACTCGTCCTCCGACTCGAGCTGCACCTGGACGCTGCTCGCCGCCGCGCTCGTTCAGGTCGCAAATCTGGTCGCGAATCGGCTCGAATCGCGACCAGGTTCGCGACCTGAACAGTCGCTCCCCGGGGTGCTACTGCGCTCGCATGAACTCCTCGGCCGCCTGCACCTGCGCGGGTGTCGGGCGGATGCCGGTGTAGAGCACGAACTGCTCGAGCGCCTGCAGGGTCGCGACCTCCGCACCGCTGATCACCGTCTTGCCCGCGGCGCGCCCCGCCTTCACGAGCGGAGTGTCAGCGGGCAGCGCCACCACGTCGAAGACCACGGATGCCGCGGCGATCTGCTCCTCGGTGAACGACAGCGAGTGCTCCTCGGCGCCTCCGGCCATGCCGATGGGCGTGATGTTCACGATGACGTCGGCCGTGGCGGCTGCGGCATCCGCCGTCCACGCGAAGCCGTAGAGGTCGGCCAGGGCCCGCCCGTTCTGCTCGTTGCGGGCGACGATCGTCACGCGGGAGAAGCCCGCGTCGCGGAAGGCGGCCGCCGTGGCCTTGGCCATCCCGCCCGAACCCCGCAGCAGAACGGACGAGTCCGGGTCGAGGGCATTGCGCTCGATGAGCTGGGCGATCGCGGAGTAGTCGGTGTTGTACGCGGTGAGCACGCCGTCGTCGTTCACGATCGTGTTCACCGAGTCGATGGCCGTCGCCGATGCGTCCATGCGGTCGACGAGCGCGATCACGTCCTCCTTGTAGGGCATCGAGATCGCGCAGCCGCGGATGCCGAGGCCGCGGACTCCTGCGATCGCCTGAGCGAGATCGGTGGGCGCGAACGCCTTGTAGATCCAGTTGAGGCCGAGCTCCTCGTACAGGAAGTTGTGGAACCGGGTCCCGTTGTTGCTCGGACGCGCCGAGAGCGAGATGCACAGCGTCATGTCCTTGTTCAGCATGGTCACCGCACCAGGCTACTCGGGCCGCTGCGGAGCCGCCGACGGAGCACCAGCGCATGACCGGCGCAACGAACGCAACCCCCTCGAACTGGGGGAACCACGCCTGGTCGAAAACGGCGGAACGTCGATCAGGTCCTTGAAATCTCGGGCTTCCGAGAGGCGCAACGCTAGCGCAACCCCGGCACTCTGGTGGCGAGACGACAGCCGTCGCTAGCTTTCCCTTGCGATCGCAGAGGACCCGACTCCGACCCACCCGAGGGTCGAAGGCTCTGCCGCACCGTTCTGGGGAGGACGCTCGTGAACCCGTTGAGAGGCCCCGTCGGCAGCGCCGGCATCCGTCGCTCACGCACCACCCGTGCCAGTGCCGCGGTGGTCGTGGTGGCGATGCTGGCCACGTTCTTCGGCGTGGTCGACGTGATGAGCGGAACCCAGACCGCATCGGCCGCGCCGGGCTCGCCGGGAGTGCCCGGCGCACCTGCCGTCCTCTTCCAGGAGGACTTCCAGCAGGGCGCGGGAGTCACAGAGCTCGAGAACTACGTCTCCGCGTCCGGAGCGACCTATTCGGCCGATCCGTTCTGGCTCGACGCCACCGCGTGCAACGGCTTCATCCTGAGCCAGACGGATGCGTTCCCCGGCGGAAGCGTCTGCGGAGGCCGCCCGGCGGAGTGGACGGAGGTGCAGCGCAAGGCTGCAGCCCTCGGGCTGCTGAACAGTCCGCAGAACTCGACGACCAACCGCGCGGTATCGAGCAACACGTCCTCGAACGGTCCGGCCAATGCCCGCCAGTTCATCAGCTCTCAGCTCTCGGTGCCGTCGAACGGACGGTTCGTCACCTTCTCTGTGGATGCGGCCGCGACCAACTGCGGCGCCGGCAACCAGCCGTCGCTCCGGTTCTACCTGACGAATGCGGCAGGCACTGAGACACCGGTCTCCAGCTCGGCCATCAACCCCTGCACGGACTCGCGACGGCTGACCACGACCGCCTTCGGCGGCTCCGTCAGCTACGGTCGCTTCCCGGCGAACGGCTCGATGCTCTACACGAGCGCCACTCTCGGCATCACCATGCGCAACGTCCAGGGCAATGGGATCGGCAATGACGGCGCGTTCGACAACATCCGCGTGCTGGACGTGACCCCGCAGCTCGACAAGTCGTTCAGTCCGGCATCCGTTCCGACGGGCGGCGCGTCCACGTTGACGCTCACGGTCACCAACACCAGTGAGCTCGCGGAGAAGGTCGGCTGGTCGTTCACGGATTCTCTCCCCGCCGGCCTGGTCGTGCGTTCGCCCGCGAACGTGGGGGGCACGTGCACCGCGACTGTCGCCGCGGCCGCAGGGACGTCATCCGTCGTCGTGTCGAACGGGAGGCTCAACGCCGGGCAGGCGTCGTGCACCATCACCCTGGATGTCACTTCGAACACCGCCGGGACCTACAGCAACTGCGCCGCGAACATCACCGCCCATCTGGGCATCGACCTTCCGGCCTGCGCTGCGGTGACGTTCGTGGTCGCGCCGTTCTCCTGCACGTCCGATGTGGTCTACGGCCTGAACGCCTCGGGCGAAGTGCTCGGCATCAATCGACTCACGGGTGCGTCCACCCAGCAGGCATACTTCCCCGCGGGTGCGTCGATCGTGCTGAACGGTCTGGGGTTGTCGGCGGATGGACGGTACGCGTATGCCGTCGCGCAGACGGGGACGAAGAACGTCTACAGGTACGACACGACGACGGGTCTGGCGGCGGTGCTGGGGTCGATTCCGCAGGCGTCGGCGACGAACCTGTTCATGGGGGCGGTGAACCCAGTTGACGGTATGTACTACGTCGGGGGGAACTCGGGCTCGCAGTACGTGTTCTACGCGTTCGATCCGGTGACGGGGACCTCTCTGGGGGAGCGGTTCCGCATCCCGTCTCCGATCACAGGCTTCGTGTACAGCGATCTGACGTTCGACAGTCTGGGGCGGGCGTCGGTGGTGTCGTCGTCGGGCACCGGGACGGCGACGGCGAACCAGCTGCTGGTGATCGAGACGGTGCCCACGAACGGCACGGTCGCGACGACGCGGCTGCTCGCGAACCTCTCCCCGGCGACGGCGGCGTTCCAGGGGGCCGCGTTCGGGTCCGACGGATACCTCTACACGCAGCACACGACGGCGACGAACCGGGTGCTGACCCGCATCGATCCGAACTCCGGTGCGGTGGTGTCGAGTGCGAACATCCTCAACCCGAACGGAACGGCCAACACCCTCGTCAACGACCTCGCCTCCTGCAGCCTCGGGAACACCCTGACCCTGCAGAAGAACATCGACGGTCGGTACGCACCCGGCGACCAGTTCACGGTCACGATCACGGGCAACGGCACCGCTCTCGGAAACACCGGCACCACCTCGGGCGCCTCGACCGGACTGCAGACCGCTCCCGCCTCGTCGGCGGGCCCTGTCGTGGGAGTGCCTGCGCGTACCTACACGATCACCGAGACGCCCAGTGGCGGAGCAGTGGCGGCGAACTACCGAACCCGGTGGGAGTGCGTCGACACGCGCAACGGGGGTGCGCTCGTGGCCAGCGGCACCGGTACCACGGGAACCGTCACGATGCCGGCGGGTTCGGCAGCGGGCTCGCACGTGACGTGCGTGTTCACGAACGTCGCGCTCCCCAGCTGGACGCTCGCGAAGCAGGCGCTTCGAGGCGCCGAGGTGCTGGCGACCGGCGCGACAGTGCAGCCGGGAGACGTGATCACCTACCGTGTCACGGCGACCAACACCTCAGGCGCGATCCTCGACGGGGCCCGTCTCTCCGATGATCTCTCCGCAGTGCTGGACGACGCGAGCTTCGTCGCGGGTTCCGCGCAGCTGGTCATCGCGGGCGGCCCGCCCGTCGCCGTGTCCGACCCCGCGGGAACGCAGTTGGTCACGGGTCTGTTCGGTCTGCCCGGCGGCACGACGGCGGTGCTGACGTATCGGGTGACGGTGGCGGCGGATGCCTGGTCGGCGACCCTGACGAACGTGGTGTCCGGAACCGCAGGCAAACCGGGTCAGCCTGTGCCGCCGCAGCCGTGTGGGGTGGCGTGTACGACGTCGCAGGTGACGCCGACGCCGGTGCAGGTCCAGAAGGTCGGTGAGGCGTCGACCGGGGTCGTGGTGCCGATGGATGGGTCGTCGTGGGCGATCTTCTCCGCGGCGACCGGGGGGACGGCGCTGGTGGATCCGGTGCCGGCGGCGGTGTCGGGTGGTTCTCCGGTGACGGGTCTGTTCCGTGATGTCACGTTGACGGCGGGGACGTATTGGTTGGAGGAGACGCGGGCGCTGGACGGGTTCGCGTTGCTGGCGGGGCGGGTGCCGTTCGCGGTCGCCGCTGATGGCACGATCACGCTCGGCGCCGGTGTCTCCTCGAACGTGCAGCTGGTGGATGTGGACGGCATCCGCACGATCCGTGTCGAAGACGTTCCCGCTCTCGACCTTCCCGACGCCGGAGGGCCCGGCGATTCCTGGATCTACCTGATCGGCCTCGCCCTCCTCCTCGCCGGCACCACCGCCGGCTTTGTGCGATCGAAGCGGCAGAGGCGTGCGGCAATCCCCAGTACTGAGGGAATCCCTGACTTGCAGAATCGGCGGAACGAGCGATGACGGCTTTTGTTTCCGGTACTTTCTCCGGCGTAACCAAAACGAGACAGAGCCCCTTGTCGCTCGACACCGGCTGCTCACTAGCTTTCCCTGGTACGCGCTGGGAGCGTTCCCGTGATACCCGAGTCCTCTGGTTGACGCCCCTCGACGCGAGCCGAATCTGGGGAGGAACCGTGCGCGCATCACGAGACATCGTGGATCTCGACCGACGGGGGAACTGGCGGAGACCGCTGTCACTCGTCGTGATCGCGATCCTCATGTCTGTGGTGTTCGTGCCGCTGTCGCGGCCGCTTCAGGCGTCTGCCGCTCCGGGAGACCCGTTCGATCCGAACATCCCCACGGTCTTCGTCGCGCAGGACGTCCCCACGAGGCTCTATGCCGCGCAGCAGACGGCGGGGTCCGTCGGGTTCACTCCGATCGGCGCGACGGCGGCGATCGGCTACAACGCGATCGGATTCAACACGACCGACAACTACCTCTACGGGGTCCAGCGGGACACGGCGAACCGAACGACGCTGATCCGGATCGGTCAGGGCGGGGTGATCACGTCTCTCGGTGCGATCTCCGGTCTCGCGACTCCCCCGGCCGGTCAGATCTACAACGAGGGCACCTTCGGGCAGGGCGCGACGGCCGGGGTGCTCTACGTGCGCTACACGGGGGGAGCAGGAACCTACATCGGCGCCATCAACGTGGCCACGAGGACCGCGACCGGGATCACTCTGCAGACCGCCGTTCCGAACCTCTCCGACATCGTCTGGAAGGACGGCTTCCTCTGGGGGGTGAGTCAGACCGACCGAATCTACCGGATGAATCCCGCAACGGGTCAGGTGAGCTCATGGGCGTTGGGGCTGGGCGTGAACGCGGCGTTCGGGGCGCAGTGGGTGTATGGCAACGGGAACATCGGCCTGTCTGACAACACCACCGGGATCATCTATCAGGTCGCGATCGCCAACCCGACGGCGGCGACGCCGACCTTCACCCTCGTGTCGACCACGACGGGGCCGGCATCGGGCAACAACGACGGCACCGCGATACCCGGTCTCGATGTCGACCTCGGAATCGTGAAGACCGGTCCGGCGGTCTACACCGCAGGTGCGGCGATCACCTACACGCTCACCGTCACGAACAACGGCCCCGGCGCCTCTTCCGGCTATCAGGTGACCGACACGCTCCCCGCCGGTGTGACCGGAGGCTCTTCGCCGACCGCAGGGTGCACGGTTGCGGCCGGTGTCCTCCGGTGCGCGCTCGCAGGACTGGCCGTCGGGGCGACCAGGACAATCACGGTGAACGGCACGGTCGCGGCTGCCACCACAGGGCTGCTCACGAACTCGGCGCGAGTGATCGGCAACGAGCTGGACCCCAACCCGACGAACGATCAGAGCACGACGACCGCGGCCTTCTCGACCGGATTCCGGTGCACGGCTGATGTGATCTACGGCCTCAACACGAGCGGGGCAGTCCTGGCGATCAACCGCACGACGGGAGCTTCGGTTCAGGAGGGGTTCTTCCCTGCGGGTGGTTCCGCTCTGATGAACAGCCTCGCGCTGACGCCCGACGGGAGGTACGCGTACACGGCGACCCAATCGGGGACGAAGGTCGTGTATCGCCTCGACTCCACGACGGGCGTGGCATCCACCCTCGGGACGATTCCCGGGGTGTCAGCGAATCTGTTCATGGGGGCGATCAACCCGACCAACGGCTTGTTCTACGTGGGTGGGGTGACCGGCACCGAGTACTTCTTCTACGCGTTCGATCCGGTGACGAACACGTCGCTGGGGCAGCAGTTCCGGGTGACCGCCCCTCCAGGCGTGGCATCGGGCGCGAACGGCGATCTCGCTTTCGACAGCGTGGGGCGCGCTTTCATCGTGATGTCGACGGGCAGCGGAGCGACAGGGAATCAGCTGGTGGTCGTGGAGGCACCGCCGAGCGACGGAAGCCTCGTAGGTGCTCGGGTGCTCGCGTATCCGGCACCGGCGTCGGCCCAGTTCCAGGGAATCGCGTTCGGTAGCGATGGCTACCTGTACACCCAGCACACGAGCGGCGCGAACAGGGTGCTGTCGCGGGTCGATCCGAACTCCGGGGCGCAGTCCTCGAGCGCGAACATCCTCAATCCGAACGGCACAGCGAACACTCTGGTGAGCGATCTGAGCTCATGCACTCTGAACAGCACGCTCACCCTGCGCAAGAACTTCGACGGACGCTACGCACCGGGCGACCAGTTCACGGTCACCATCACGGGCAACGGCGTCACGTCCGGCAACACGGGGACGACCACCGGCAGTTCGACCGGCCTGCAGACCGCTCCCGCCGCATCGGCAGGTCCCATCGTGGGAGTTCCTGGACGCACCTACACGATCACTGAGACGCCGTCAGGAGGAGCAGTTCTCGCGAACTACCGGAGCAGCTGGGAATGCCGGAACCCGAGCAACGGGAACGCCGTCGTCGCGAGCGGCACCGGGGCCAGTGGAACCGTGACCATGCCGGCGGCGACGCAGGCCGGATCCCACATCGTGTGCGTGTTCACGAACACCCCGATCCCGACCTGGACGTTGGCGAAGCAAGCTCTGCGCGGCACCGATCCGCTCGCTGCGGGCGCGAGAGTGCAGCCCGGTGAGGTGATCACCTACCGTGTCACGGCGACGAACACCTCGGCGGTGGCGGTGTCGGGGACCGTGCTGACGGATGATCTCTCCGATGTGCTCGACGACGCGACCTTCGTCGCGGGTTCCGCGCAGCTGGTCATCGCGGGAGGACCCCCTGTCGTGGTGTCGAATCCGGTGGGAACCCAGTTGACGACCGCGTCGTTCACTCTGCCGGCATCCTCGACGGCGATGCTGACGTATCGGGTAACGATCTCTTCGGATGCCTGGTCTTCGACGCTGCGGAACGTGGTGTCGGGAACGGCGGGTGCGCCGGGTCAGCCTGTGCCGCCGCAGCCGTGTGGGTCGGCGTGCACGACGTCGCAGGTGACGCCGACGCCGGTGCAGGTCCAGAAGGTCGGTGAGGCGTCGACGGGTGCGGTGGTGCCGATGGATGGGTCGTCGTGGGCGATCTTCTCCGCGGCGACCGGGGGGACGGCGCTGGTGGATCCGGTGCCGGCGGCGGTGTCGGGTGGGACTCCGGTGACGGGTCTGTTCCGTGATGTCACGTTGACGGCGGGGACGTATTGGTTGGAGGAGACGCGGGCGCTGGACGGGTTCGCGTTGCTGGCGGGGCGGGTGCCGTTCGCGGTCGCCGCTGATGGCACGATCACGCTCGGCGCCGGTGTCTCCTCGAACGTGCAGCTGGTGGATGTGGACGGCATCCGCACGATCCGTGTCGAAGACGTTCCCGCTCTCGACCTTCCCGACGCCGGAGGGCCCGGCGATTCCTGGATCTACCTGATCGGCCTCGCCCTCCTCCTCGCCGGCACCACCGCCGGCACCCTCAACCTCGCGCGACGACGACGAGCACTCGCCGTCACCTCACGCGGTCCCCGGGCGTGACATGCGCGCCCACCCGAATACCCGAGAAACGCAAGACCCGACCCAAGGGGGAAGAAACATGAAGACCATGAATCCGGCACGACGCGGACTCCGCGTCGGCCTCGCAGCGAGCGCCGCCGCGGTGCTCCTGGGGCTCGGCCTCGCGGCACCGGCGGCAGCGGCGCCGCTGGTCGACCCGAACGCCACCGGCTCGATCACCGTGCACAAGCTCGAAGCGCCCGACACCCCCACCGGCCTGCCGAACAACGGCACCGCGGTGGACACCACCGGCCTCACCCCGCTCCCCGGGGTCGAGTTCCAGGCGCGGCAGGTCACCGGCATCGACCTGTCGACCAACAGCGGCTGGGCGAACGCCTCGACGCTGTCGGGCGTGTTCGACGCCGCAGATCCCGATGGGTCGATCACCGGTGCGGGATACACGCTCGCGGCGGGCTCGTCGCTGGTGACGGATGCCGCAGGTCAGGCGTCGTTCACCGGCCTCCCCGTCGGCCTGTACCTCGTCGAGGAGACCAGCTTCCCCGCGGGCGTGACGCCGTCGGCGCCGTTCCTCGTCTCGGTGCCGCTGACCGATCCCGACAACCGGGACAACTGGCTGTACGACGTGCACGTCTACCCGAAGAACGCGATCACGACGGCCACCAAGACCGTCGACGATGCGGATGCCGTGCAGCTGGGCGATGAGGTGTCGTTCACGATCACGTCGGACATCCCCAACGCGAACCCGATCGACGGCTTCAAGATCGTCGACGTGCTCGACCCCAAGCTCGACTACGTCGCCGCCACGGTCACGCTCGCCGACGGCACCACGATCGCCGAGGGCACCGACTACACGATCGTCCACGACGCAGGGACGAACGCCGTCACGGTCGAGTTCACCGCTGCAGGACGCGCGATCCTCGCCGCGAACACCACCACGCAGGTCGTCGTCGACATCGTCACGACGGTGAACGCGGTGGGCGAGATCGCCAACCAGGCGCTCGTCTACCCGAACGCCGCCAGCTTCGACATCGACCCGGGCGAGCCCGGCGGACCCACCACGACCCCCGAGGTCGAGACCCGCTGGGGCGGCCTGACCGTCGCGAAGGTCGGTCAGGGCGGCGCGGCGCTCACCGGCGCCGTCTTCCAGGTGTTCACCTCGGCGGCGGATGCCGCGGCGCAGACGAACCCGGTCACCCTGAACGGGGACACCGAGTTCGAGGTCGTGAACGCGGACGGCACCCTCACGATCGAGGGTCTGCGGTACAGCGACTTCGCCAACGGAGCCACGGTCGCACCGGGTGACGCCGGCTACCTGCAGTACTACCTCGTCGAGGTGCAGGCGCCGAGCGGCTACGAGCTGCTCGCTGCTCCGATCGAGTTCACCGTCACCGCCGCCACGACGGCAGCGGGGATCGATCTGACCGTGACCAACGTGCCGCACAACGGCGGCTTCCAGCTGCCGTTCACGGGTGGCACGGGCACCGGTCTGCTCTACCTGGCCGGCATCGGCCTCATCGCCGGTGGTGTCGTGTTCCTCGTCGTGAAGCGTCGTCGTAACGCCTGACCACCCGAGACGGCGGAGTCCCCACACCGCCGCCATCGAGGGGGCAGCCTTTCCTCTCCCCGGCTGTCCCCTCTCCAGGGGATGATGCGGCTCGAACCGGATCATCCTCGGGGGCGACCCACCTCCCCGGGTCGCCCCCGCCTCTGGGATGGATCGGCTCGAACCGAACCGTCCTCGGGGGCGACCCGCCTATCGGGTCGCCCCCGCCTCGACTTCGGAGCTCCCTCATGATCGTCACCGCCGAACCGCAGGACGCGACTCCGCTCACGCGCCGCACCCGGCGTGCATCCGTCGGGCGTCGGTGGTCTCCGATGAGCGTCGCCGTCGCCGTGATCGTCATGGCGGGTGCGGGCCTCATCGCCTACCCCTCCGGAGCGACCTGGATCAGTGACCTCACCCACGCGTCCACGGTCTCCGGGTACGCGCAGGCGGTATCCGACTCGACCTCCTCCGAGCTCGGCGGAATGATCGACGCGGCCCGCGACTACAACGAGCATCTTCCCGACGGACCGCTCCGTGATCCCTACACGCTCAATGCGGAGGGCGGGGCAGACGACGTCGACGACGGACGCGCGGACTACCTGCAGCAGCTCTCGCTCGCCCCCGGAGCTCCGATGGCGCGCATCCGCATTCCGGGAATCGGGGTGGACCTGCCGATCTATCACGGCACAGACGAAGACACCCTCGCACACGGGATCGGCCATCTGTACGGCTCCGGCCTCCCGGTCGGCGGGGAGGGGACGCACTCCGTGCTGACCGGCCACTCCGGGATCCCGGGGGCGAGTCTGTTCACGCGTCTCGACGAGCTCGACCTGGGCGACGAGTTCGCCATCGACGTCGCCGGCGAGACGCTGGTCTACCGCGTCGACCAGATCAAGACCGTGCTCCCCGACGACGGCGATCTGCTGCGGCAGTCGCCGGGGCACGACTACGTCACCCTGCTGACCTGCACGCCCACCGGGGTCAACACCCACCGGCTGCTGGTCCGCGGCGAACGCGTCGACGCGCAGACGGCGGAGGCGGATCAGATCTCCCTCCCCTCGGCGCCGGGCGCGCCCGCGCTGCCTTGGGGCGCCTTCGCCGTCCTGATCGGCGGTCTCGCCATCGCCGTGGCGATCGCGCGGCCGCGTCCCGCAGTTCGGTAGACGAGCAACGGGCCTGGCGGGGCTGGCGGAGCACGGGAGCTGCCGGAGCGTCGGGAGGCCGAGCGTCGGGAGGCCGAGCGTCGGGTGCGATGGCCGATACCCGCCAGCGCTCCGCACGGCAGCGGTCCAGGCTGGACGCAGCGACGCGGGACGTCGATGCGGAGGAGAGCGGATGCCGAACACGGATGCAGCCACGGGCGCCACGCAGATCAGGCGCGGCGGCGTGCTGCTGCAGTTCATCCTGTTGGCTCTCACCTGGGGTGCGAGCTTCCTCTTCGTCGCCATCGCACTGACCGGGCTCTCCCCTGCGCAGGTCGTGCTCGGCCGGCTCGTGGCCGGAGCGCTGGCGCTCGCGGCGGTCTGCGTCATCGGCCGTCATCGACTGCCGCCGCCGGGCATGATCTGGGCGCACCTGCTCGTGGTGGCGCTCCTGCTGTGCGTCATCCCTTTCCTTCTCTTCGCGTGGGCGCAGCAGGACATCTCCTCCGGTCTCGCGAGCATCTACAACGCCACGACCCCGCTGATGACGATGCTGGTGGCGCTGATCGCGCTCCGTGAGGAGCGTCCGACCAGGACGACCCTGCTCGGGATCCTCATCGGCTTCCTCGGAGTGGTCGTCGTGCTCGCACCCTGGGAGGGGCTCGGCGCCGGATCCGTGCTCGCCCAGCTCGCCTGTCTCGGCGCCACCCTCAGCTACGGCATCGCGTTCGTGTACCTCCGTCGGTTCGTCACGCCGCGCAGGCTCGGAGCGATACCTGTCGCAACGGTGCAGGTCGGTCTCGGAGCGGCGGTGATGCTGGTGCTCTCTCCGGTCGTCGCTCGCGGAGAGGTCGATCTGTCGGCCCCCGTCATCGTCGCCGTGCTCGCCCTCGGCGTTCTGGGGACGGGCGTGGCTTACGTCTGGAACACGAACATCGTGACCGCGTGGGGTGCCACCAACGCATCCACGGTGACCTACCTCACGCCGGTGATCGGCGTGGCTCTCGGCGTCCTCGTGCGGGGCGAGCACATCTCCTGGAACGAGCCGGCCGGAGCTGTGGTGGTGATCCTCGGCATCGCGGTCAGTCAGGGGCGGCTGCGCCGACGGACGCGCGCAGCAGCGATCTGAGCCGGTTGCCGTCCGCGTCTCCGCGGATCAGCCGAAACCGAGGTCGGGCACCGCGCTCTCATTCAAGGGGCGGAGGGCATCGCCGCCGTCCGAGCGTCCGACGCGGGAGAAGAAGGCGACCCGGTCTGCCCGCAGGGCCACGGTGGAGAAGCTCAACGCCACGCCGTCTTCGTCGTACATCACCTGCTCCAGGCTCAGCAGCGGGCTACCAGGCAGCACGCTCAATCGCGTGGCCACCGACTGGTCCGCGAGCATCGCGCCGATCAGGAACTCGGAGGACGAGAGCCGCAGTCCGCCGTTGTGGAGGAACTGGTAGATGTTGTGGCCGAACGGCGCGGTCTCGAGGCTCGCGGCCTTCGGCAGGGCGAAGTAGTTCGTGGAGACGGCGCTCGCATAGTCGGCGGGGGCGGCGAGGTACTCGACTCGCAGCACCTGCGGGCCGGCTTCCGGCATCCGCTCCTTCGCCACCGGAGGTGTGGGGATGATCGTGCGATCGACAACGCGCGGATAGGTCGACTGCTCCGGGATGACGTCGACGCCATGGAACTCGTACAGGCCGAAGACGGATCCGATGTCGGCGTGCGTGCCCACCCCGTGGGTGCGGCTGACGACGCCCGTCTCCTTGAGCTGCTGCAGCACGTCTCGGACGACAGCGCGGCTGACGTCGTAGTCGCGCATGATCTCGAACTCCCGAGGGAGCTTTCCCTCCGGGAAGTCTCCGCGCATGATGGCGGCACGCAGCATCAGCGCGAGTCTTCGCCGCTCGGCGTTGCCGCCCGCCTCGCGGAACTGCGGTGAGGAATCTCTCAGCACGGCCACATCTTATGGGCGGTCGCGTCCGCAGGGTACCCCTTCATCGAGGGGGAATCCAGGTCCGTTTTCACCGGTATCGGGGTCATGGCGAGATCGTCGTCCGTCCCCTATGGTGTAGGTGCGTGCACAGGGGAATCGATCGTCTCCGTCTTTCCCCAGAAGACGGGAAGCCTTCCCCAGAGGCAAGACGGTCCGTGCATGCGATTGGGCCCTCTCGAGTAGTTCAGTCCCCAATGGGCTGCTCGAGGGGGCCGCTATCGTTCCGCTGAGATTTTTCGAGAATGTCCCCCAAATGGGGGACAAAACCTCTTCGGAGGGGGTAGGCTGATTTCTGACGCACCCTCCGGTCGTCTTCGGCCCTCATCGCTCCCCCCGCGGTGAGGGCCACACAATTTTCCGGGCGAGTTTTCCGCGGATCCTCTGTGACGCGGTGTGACGGCTCGTGCAACATTTCTGTTACGGGGTGACCCCGGCCCTTCCGCTCAGCCGCTGCTCCACTAGCGTTAGCGATGTCGGGGCATACCTGCGTCGGCTTCTTCATCAGCAGAACAGGCAGTACATGAGCACCCAGGGCACGGTCAAGTGGTTCAACTCGGAGAAGGGCTTCGGCTTCATCTCCCCCGACGACGGCGGCGCTGACGTTTTCGCGCACTACTCCGCCATCGAGTCATCCGGCTACCGCTCGCTCGACGAGAACCAGCGCGTCGAGTTCGATGTAGCGCAGGGCCCCAAGGGCCTGCAGGCCGAGAACATCCGTCCTCTCTGAGGCCGGAATACTCGACGACTCCCCGACCGGATCCGCTTTTGCGGCATCCGGCGGGGAGTCGTGTGCTTTCTGGGGGCTTACGGGTCGCGCGTTCGGGCTGAGTTCGCGCGTTCGGGCTGAGGATCGGCGCGGATTCCTCCTCCCGAGGCGGAGTTCTCCTCCTGAACGGGGGCGCCTGTTTCCCTCCGAGCGGGCGGCGCACCGTCTCCACTCGAGAGGGCGTCGTATCGCCGGAGTCAGACGAGCAGCAGGGCCTTCAGCTCGTCGGGGGATGACACGCGGAACGCGGCATCGTCTCCCTCGTGCTCGTCGCTGAAGCCCCATTCGACGAAGATCACGGGCACCCCGTTGACGTTCCCGCCCTCGACGTCGTGGTGCCGATCGCCGATCAGCACGGGGCGCGAGGTGTCGGCACCGCGCTCACGGAGCCGCTTCAGTGCCTCGACGACGATGTCGGCCTTGGACGCCAGCGTCGCCTCATCCGGCGTCGCCCCCACCGTGGCGAGGAAGTACGGGCGTAGGTCGAAGTGGTCGACGAGGGCGTCGACCTGGTTCTCCGGCTTCGAGCTCGCGGTCGCCTGCGGCACCCCGGCGGCGTGGAGTTCGCGGATGATCTCGGGGACGTCGGGATAGGTCGCGACATCGGTGGTGTACCCGTCGGCCTTGCCCAGTGAGCGGTAGAAGGCCACGGCATCGGCGGACTCCTCGGGGGTCATGCCGGCCTGGACCTGGAAGGACTGGAACATCGGCGGGCCGATCCAGTGCACCAGGTCGTCCCGCGTCGGCGCCGGGTGCCCGAAGTGCGTGAGCGCGACGTTCAGGCGGCGGAGGATGCCGACCGAGGCGTCGATGATGGTGCCGTCGACGTCCCACAGCACGCAGGAATAGGGGGAGTGGGGCATGTCTCCAGCCTACGGGCACCTTCTCTGCCCCGATGGCCGTGGATGGAGTCTCGTCGTTCGCCGAGTGCCCTGGGCGTGAGCCTGAGGTTGACTCTGGACGGGAAGCCCACGCGTGGCTAAAGTGTTCGCAATGATCTATTCAAACGGACTCACTGTCGCCGTGCTCCAGGCGGAGGGCGTCGGCGCCGACGTCGAGGCGAACTTCCGTCTCATCCGCGAGGCGGCGCGGGATGCTGCGGCACAGGGTGCGCAGCTCCTCATGACGCCCGAGATGTACCTCACGGGCTACAACGTGGGAGCGCAGCTGGCCGATGTCGCGCGGGACGAGCTCGTCGACGGCATCCGGGACATCGCGAGGAGCGAGGGGATCGCGCTCCTCATCGGCACGGGACTGCCCGCTGCGGCGGGCATCTCCAACTCGGCGGTCCTGGTGTCGGAGCACGGCGATGTCGTGGCGCGCTACGACAAGACCCACCTCTTCGGCGATCTGGATGTCTCGCTCTTCGAGCCGGGTGACGCCCTCGGTCCGATCGTCGAGCTGCACGGCGTGAGGATCGGCCTGCTGATCTGCTACGACGTGGAGTTCCCCGAGACGGTCCGCGCGCTCGCCTCCGCCGGCGCGGACGTCGTGCTGGTGCCCACGGCCCAGATGGCGCCGTACCAGTTCATCGCGGAGCACGTCATCCGCACCCGCGCCTGGGAGAACCAGGTGTACGTGGCCTACGCGAATCGCATCGGCTCCGAGAAGGAGCTGGACTACGTCGGACTGAGTTCGATCGTCGACCCCTCCGGACGCGTCCTCGCCGCCGCCGGCCCGGAGGAGCGCGCGCTGCTCCTCGCCAGGATCGATCCGGCGGAGGTGCGCAGCGCTCAGGCGCGCAATCCGTATCTTCGGGACCGGCGCCCAGGACTCGTCGTCGCCCCCGACCCCCAAGGAGCCGGCAGGACGCCCGGTATCCGCACCCGGATCACGACCGAGAGGGACAGTTCATGAGTGCAGATCAGACGACCACGGAGCACCGGCTCCGCGGCAGGCTCGGCACCGGCTCGATCGTCTTCATGGTGATCGCCGCGGCCGCGCCGCTGACGGTGATCGGCGGCAACGCTCCGATCGCGATCGGCCTGGGCAACGGCATCGGCGCCCCCGTGGGTTTCGTGATCGCGACCGTGGTCCTGCTGCTGTTCTCCGTCGGCTTCGTGAAGATGACGCCGCACGTGAAGGAGGCCGGCGCGTTCTTCTCCTATGTCACGAAGGGGATCGACGGTCGGACCGGTCTCGGGACGGCGTTCGTGTCGCTCCTCGCGTACACCGCCATCCAGGTGGGGATCTACGGCTATCTCGGGTGGGCGGTGGACGATCTGGTGCAGCACTTCGGCGGCCCGTCGATCCCCTGGGGCGTCTACTCCCTCGCCGCCGTCGCGCTCGTCGCCGTGCTCGGATATCGGCACATCGACCTGTCGGCCAAGGTCCTCGGCATCGCGCTGGTCCTGGAGATCGGCGTCGTCATCGTGCTCGACACCGTCATCTTCGCGACCGGAGGCGCGGAGGGAATTGTATGGGACACCTTCGACCCGGCGAACGCCTTCGCACCGGGGCTCTCGGTCGCCGTGCTGTTCGCGCTGACCGGGTTCATCGGATTCGAGGCGACCGCGGTGTTCCGAGACGAGGCGCGGGATCCGGAGCGGACGATCCCGCGGGCGACGTACCTCGCCGTCATCATCATCGGCGTCTTCTACTGTCTGTCGTGCTGGGCGATGGTCGTGGGCGGGGGCCGGCAGGGTATCGTCGATCTCGCGAGGGCGACGCTGGCGGGAGAGGCCAACATGCTCACCGACATGACCGGTCGCTATCTCGGCTGGCTGGTCCAGGACATCGTCCAGGTGCTGCTCGTGACGAGCCTCTTCGCCTGCGTGCTCTCGTTCCACAACGTCATCGCCCGCTACCAGTTCGCCCTGTCGCGCAAGGGCGTCCTCCCGGCGCGCTGGGGCACCGTGCACCCGCGGCACCACTCGCCGGCGGTGTCGTCGCTCGTACAGACGGTGACGGCGACGGTCATCATGGTGGCGTTCATCATCGGAGGCGTGGAGCCTCTCGTCGGAGTGTTCGGCTCGATGGCGGGGGTTGCGACCGTCGGGATGGTGCTCCTCATGCTCATGACGAGCATCGCGGTCCTGGTGTTCTTCCGTCGGCATCCCTCACTGCGGGAGGGACACGTCGTCACGACGGTGCTGGTGCCCGCCGCCGCGGTGATCGGATTGATCGCCGCCGGATGGGTCGTGCTGTCGAACTTCACGCTCGTGACCGGCGGCAGCGTCGGGCTCTCGGTGTTCCTCGCCTGCCTCCCGCCGACGGTCTTCCTCCTCGGGGTCGTGCTCGGCGGGGGCAACCGGCTCGCGGAGGCGCGGCAGGAGGGTTAGGCGGGCCCGGCGACGCGGGCGTACCCTCGGTGGAAGTGCTCGGGATCCGATGCGGGCGCGGATCGACACAGAGGGGCGCCGATGACCGAACGAGCGGAGCGCGACGTCCTGACCTCGGGCCCGTTGGACGGGGTCCGGCCGCTCAGCGCGACGGATGCGGTGCGTGCGCGGATCCTGTTGGCGATCGAGCTGGGGCTGCTCAAGCCGGGCGAACAGTTGCCGCCGCACGAGAGCACGGCCCGGGCGCTGAACGTCAGCCTGATGACCCTCCGGCGCGTGTTCGGCACCCTCGCCGACCAGGGGATCCTGGAGCGCCGTCGCGGCAGGGGCGGGGGGACGTTCGTGAGCGACCCGATCGATCCGCGGACGTGGCAGGAGGACGACTCCGTGCGTGGATTCCGCGACAGGACGTCGACCGTGATTCAGCTGATCGACGAGCGCGCGCTGATCGAGTCCGCCCTGGCGGCGGAGGCGGCAGGGACCGTGCGCGACGGAGCGAGAGCACGGGCGCTCGACGAGGCGACGCAGGCTCTGGAGGATGCGGTGGCTGCCGGCGACTGGGCGGAGTTCCATGACGCGGATCGTGCGTTCCACCGTGCTGTCGCCGCGGCCTCGGGTCTCGACTGGGCTCTCGCCGAACACAGCCGCATCGCCGACCAGCTCTACGACTACTTCGTGCCGTACCCGATCGCGTACCTGCGCGACAGCAACGACGAGCATCGGCGCATCCTCGCGGCGATCGAAGAGGGGGATGCCCTCGGGGCCGCGCGGACCGCGCGGGCGCACGTCCTGGAGCTCAAGCGGTCGATGTTCATCGCCGAGCGCCCGGACGGACAGGGGCGTTGATCTCCTGACCGCGATGCGGCAGGCAGAGGGTCAGAACAGGCGCGGCGCGCCCGAATCGATCCCCTTCATGTCGTCGTAGTCGAGGACGAGGCAGCGGATGCCGCGATCCTCCGCGAGCACGCGAGCCTGAGGCTTGATCTCCTGCGCGGCGAAGATGCCGGTGATCGGGGCGAGGTGCGGGTCGCGGCCCAGCAGCTCGAGGTAGCGGGTGAGCTGCTCGACGCCGTCGATGTCGCCGCGGCGCTTCACCTCGATCGCGATGGCCGCGCCCTCGGCATCCCGGACCAGCAGATCGACGGGGCCGATCGCCGTCGGATACTCGCGCCGCACGAGCGTGGTCCCCTCGCCCACGAGCTCGACCTGCTCGGCGAGGAGCCGCTGCAGATCCGCCTCGACGCCGTCCTTCTGCAGACCGGGGTCGATGCCGAGGTCGTGATTCGAGTCGTGGAGGATCTCGTAGATCTGCACGCGCAGCGCGTCGCCGGTCTTCTTGTGCGTGACGCGCCAGACCTCGACGACACCCGCGCTGGCCTCCTCCTCACCGGGCTCCTCGGGCGAGAGCGAGCACGGCGGGCTCATCCAGTTCAGCGGCTTGTAGCTGCCGCCGTCGGAGTGCACGAGCAGACTCCCGTCGCCCTTGTGCACCAGGAGGCGCGTGGCGAGAGGGAGATGAGCATTGAGCCGCCCGGTGTAGTCCACGGAGCAGCGGGCGATGACGAGACGCACCCGTCGAGCCTACTTCGTCGCGACCGCGTCCGGTCGCGCCGGACCGTCGGGGACGGTCACCGGTCGAGCATGGTCCCGATCGCTTCGAAGATCCCGAGCTCCGTCGCGGCGGAGCGTGCGATCAGGAAGCCGATGATGCCGAGGATCCAGGCGGTGTTCTCGGCGCCGGTGCGCTCCATCCACGCGGCGAAGCGCTCGAGAGGCCGCTGCACCAGAGGGGCGGCCACCATGCGCAGCACGAGGAGGACGACGGCGGGGGCGACCATGAGCGCGCAGTAGCCCACCAGCGCGAGCACGCGGAACGGCGTGCTCACGCCGGCATCCGCGAGCATCGTCATCGCGACGATGTAGGGGAGCATCGTCGCGACCTCCACGAGGCCCGCGGCGATCGCGACCGCCATGACCGCCGTTCCTCGGGTGCGAGGGTCCAGCAGGCGCTCGCGCCATCGCGTGATGCGTCCGGACGACGGGGCGGGCGCGGGGACGGCGCCGCCGGCGGGAGGAGCGGCAGCAGCGGGAGGAGGGGTGAGCGGATCGGTGCGCGCGGCGGATACGGCACCGCCGGATGCCGTACCGGGTGCCGTACCGGATGCTGTGGCGTCGGATGCCGTGGCGCCCGAGGCCGTGGATGCCGACGCGGCCTCGCGGGCCTTCGATCCGGTCGGCATCGCGAACGCGACGACGAGCAGCGCGGCGCCGACGATGAGGCGCACGATCAGCCCCGCCGAGGAGGAGAGGAAGTCGGAGGCGACGTCGACGAGGTTGACCAGGCCCCAGAGGAAGAGGAGTCCGACCACGAGGTAGAACGCGGCGATGGTGCCGAGGTAGAGCAGGATGCGTCCGGCCCGCACGCGACCCGGACTGAGGAGGAGGAACACGGGGATGAGCAGCGTGCCGACGCTCAGCCCGTCGATCAGCGCCAGAAGGGCCAGGGAGAGGGGGAGCGGGAGTCCGCCGAAGAGTTCCATGCGACCAGCCTCTCCGCGCTCGCCCCCGCGCGGATCGGGCGAAGGTCGCGGTGGCACCCGCCGCTCCTCATACCTTGGTCGGATGCGGGGAACGGCCAGCCGTGGTTGCATGAACGCATGGAGGAGGCGAGGGCCGGCGGCATCCGCGAGTGGTATCTGTCGCATCGGCGGCCGGTCGACGCCCTCCTCATCGCCCTGCTCAGCGCGCTCGCCGCGTTCCTCGGTTTCAGCGGCATCTGGAGCATCTTCTCGGTGCTCCCCGCGGATGCCTCTCCCTGGTGGACTCTGGCGACGGCGCTCCCCGCCTGCATCCTCGTCCTGACCAAGCACCGCGCTCCGTGGCTCTCGCTGATCGCCGCGACGGTCGTGTTCGCGGTCGACCTGTTCACCACCGGCGGGCTCGGCCCGCTCGTCGTGCTCCTCGACGTGCTGTGGACGGCGGCGTTCATGGCCTCCCCGCGGGCGCGGCGCAGGATCCTCATCGCCATGATCCTCAGCGTCGTGGTGCTCTTCGTGGTCGCGCTCCTCGTGTCGGAGGCGTCCGCCCCCACGGCGTTCCTGGTGGCGGTCCAGTTCGGGGCCTTCGTCGGCACCGACTACTGGTGGGCGGTCGCCGTGTCGCAGGCGAACGAGCTCGCCGACCTCCACCGCCAGCGCGCAGAGGAGGCGGCGGCCGCGGCGGTGCGGGATCGTGCGGAGGCCGTGCTGCGCGAGCGGGAGACCATGGCGAAGGAGCTCCACGACGTCGTCGCCGGTCACGTGCTGGCCATGGCGATCAGGGCGGAGGCCGCGCTGTCGACGCCGGCCGACGAGAGGGCCGATCGTGCGGCGCTGCAGGCGGTGCGGGATGCCGGCATCGATGCCCACGGAGCGCTGCGCTCGATGATCGCCGTGCTGCGGAGGGGCGACGGAGAGCTCTCGCCGACGCCCCGGCTGGCCGATGTCGAGGCGCTCGCCGACGATGCGCGCCGCGCGGGACTCCGGGTGCGGGTGTCGGCAGACGGCGTGACGACGCTGACGGGTCCCACCGAGCAGGCCGTGGTGCGCGTCGTGCGCGAGGCGCTGTCGAACTGCCTGCGTCACGCCGGAGGCGCGGAGGTCGATGTGACGATGGAGGAGAGGGATGCCGTGATCGCGGTGCGCGTGGAGTCCCGGGGCGGCGCGCCCCTCGTCGCGGCCGGCTACGAGGGCGGCGGCTGGGGCCTGAGCATGCTCGCCGAGCGGGTGGAGGCGCTGGGCGGCAGGTTCTCCGCGGGGCCGCACGACGGCGGCTGGCTCGTCGAGGCGCAGCTGCCCGCGAGGCCGGTATGAGCGCCCCGACCGTGCTCCTCGCCGACGATCACGGTGCGATCCGCGCGGGCCTGCGCATCATGCTCGAGTCGCACGGCATCCGCGTGGTGGGTGAGGCCGCCGACGGAGACGTGGCGGTGCGCAACGCCGCAGCCCTGCGCCCCGACGTGGTGCTCATGGACCTCCGGATGCCGGGGCGCGACGGCGTCTCCGCGACACGCGAGATCGTGGGGCAGGGCCTGAGCGACGTTCTGGTGCTGACGAGCTTCGATGAGGACGAGCTGGTGTTCGGGGCGATCAGGGCAGGGGCGGCCGGGTTCCTGCTCAAGACCGTGGATGCGTCGTCTCTCGTCGCCGCGGTCCGTGCGGTCGCCGCGGGTGAAGGGGCGCTCGACCCCCGGGTGACGCGACGTGCGCTCGCCGCGGCGGCGCAGGGCGTGGGGAGTCCGTCGGCCATCGCGACCCCTGCGCTGCCCGAGCTGACGTCGCGCGAGCAGGAGGTGCTCGACGGCATCCTCCAGGGGTGGTCCAACGCCCAGCTCGCCCAGCGGCTGGGGATCAGCGTGCCGACCGTGAAGACGCACGTGTCGAGCGTGCTCGCCAAGCTGGGCGCCCGCAGTCGCTCTCACGCCGCCGCTCTCGTGCGCGACGGCGACCGGCGACGGCCGTGACCTGCATCCGCGATGGATCCACCCGTCGACGTCCGGACGTGTCGAGCTCCCTCGCCGAGCAGAGAGCCCCCACCGGTGCAGGCGAGGGCTCTTCGTTCTGATGGCTCTCGGGCTCGCTCGGCGCAGCGCCCTGTCCGAGAAGCGGCGGGATCAGCTGTAGAGGCAGTAGTCGTGAATGATCGCCCAGCCGAGAAGTCCGAAGGCGAAGCCCCAGCGTGTGTCTCTGCACATGTTTTCCTCCAAGAATCGGTTCGTGTCGAGTGGAGAGGGTGACTCCCCGCGGCCACCGTAACAAGCCGTCCGCGGCGGGGTAACCGTATTTCTACGGATGGTGTGCGCATCACTTTCGGGAGCCTCCTCGCTCCTTCTCCTTGTAAGCGCGCTGGCCGTTCCGATCGTGATGAGCGGAGTGGACCAGACGCAACGGCATCCGCCGGATCAGAGAACTGGAGCACCCCATGACGACCCCTCGAATTCCGGAGCCCATCGCCTCCTTCCTCACCGCCGTCAACGGGCAGGACCATGACGCCTTCATCTGCGCCTTCACGCTCGACGCCTTCGTCGACGACTGGGGCACCAGGTACCACGGGCTGGACGCCATCAAGACGTGGAGCGACCGCGAACTCCTCGGTGCGCACGGCACCTTCACGGCCGAGAGCGTCAGCGTCGAAGGCGCGACGGTGACCGTGATCGGCGACTGGCGCAGCTCCTTCGCGAACGGACCCTCGTCGTTCCGCTTCGCCCTGAACGGAAGCAAGATCGCCTCCATGACCATCCGCGAGGGCTGAACACCCTCGTCCCTCACGCACGAATCGAGTGAACATGTCGACGGACCGCACCGGATCAGCATTCCTCGCCCGCATCGGGCTGTCGCGCATGCGACCGCGAGACCCGAACGAGCCGCACAGGGCCGCGAGCTCGCTCGAGCTGTTCTTCGACCTCGTGTTCGTCGTCGCGGTGTCGTTCTCCTCCGCGCAGCTCCATCACCTGGAGGCGGAGGGGCACGCGGGCACCGGTGTGCTCGGCTACCTGATGGTGTTCTTCGCGATCTGGTGGGCGTGGATGAACTTCACGTGGTTCGCGACGTCCTTCGCGACCGACGACTGGCTCTACCGGGTGATGACCATCGCGCAGATGGCGGGCGTCCTGATCCTCGCCGCCGGAGCCGCGCCCGCGATGGGCGAGCACGACTTCACCGTCGTCACGATCGGATACGTCATCATGCGGCTCGCCCTCGTCGGGCAGTGGCTGCGCGCTGCGGCCAGCGACGCCGCGCTCCGCTCCACCGCGTTGCGGTACGCGGTCGCCATCGTGATCGTCCAGATCCTGTGGATCATCCGCCTCTTCGTCCCGGATGCCGTGGGGTTCGCCGCCTTCTTCCTCCTCGCGGCGGCGGAGATCGCGATCCCCGTGTGGGCGGAGTCGCGCAAGCCCGCACCGTGGAACCCCGGACACATCGCCGAGCGCTACAGCCTGTTCACCCTCATCCTTCTCGGGGAGTCGATCCTGGCCTCCGCGAGTGCGGTCGTCGACGCCATCGACACGGGGCATCACATCGACGCGCTGCTCGTCATCGCCGGATCCGGACTCGTCATCGCCGCGGCGATGTGGTGGGTCTACTTCGCCCGCGAGCACCACGAGCACATCGCGGGGCTGCGGTCCAGCCTCGCCTTCGGCTACTTCCACTACGTGATCTTCGCGGCGGCGGGGGCCTTCTCCGCGGGGATCGAGATCGCCGTCGATCAGGTCGGCGGCGACTCCGACCTCGCCCACCAGGCGGCCGCGGCGATGCTCAGCGTGCCCGTCGGCCTGTACTTCCTCTCCGTCTGGTGGCTCACGCTTCGCCGTTCGCTCACCGTCGCCGGCAACGTCACCGTGCTCGTCGGGGTGATCGTCATCGCGGCGAGCATCCTCGCCCCCGGACTCTGGGCCGTCGCGCTGGTCGCCGCCGGGGCGGTCGTCGCGGTGGTCGCCGTCGAGGTCGGCGCCCGATCGGACAGCGTTCTCGAGGCGTAGTCCGCAGCGCACGCCCGCCGGGGAGCGCTCGCTCCCTGGCGGCGTCCTGCGCTAGCCCTGCTTCTCCGGCTCGGTCATCTCGTCGGCGCGGAGCGGCCGCGCCGCCGCCGAGAAGAGACCGGAGAGCGCGGCGAGCACCACGAGGATGTACAGGGTGTTCAGCAGCCCGACGTGCTCGCTGATGAATCCGAGCACCGGGGGGCCACCGAGGAAGGCGATGTAGCCGATCGTCGCGGCGGCGCTCACGCGTGCCGCGGCCTTGGCGGGGTCGTCGGCCGCCGCCGACATGCCGAGAGGGAACCCGAGGGACGCCCCGATGCCCCACAGCGCCGCAGCCACGAAGACCAGGGGCGTGTTCGGCGCGAGGATGAAGAGCAGGATGCCGCCCGCCGCCGTGATCGCGAGGATGCGCAGCACGATGACCCGGCCGAAGCGGTCGACCAGCGGACCGCCGAAGAGTCGGACCACCGTCATCGCGACCGAGAAGGTGGCGAGGGCGGCGGCGCCGGCGGCGGGACCGGCGCCGTGGTCTTCGGAGACGCCGAGCGCGAGCCAGTCGTTGGCCCCGCCCTCGGCGAAGGACATGCCCAGCATCACGACGCCGAGCGCGTAGGTGCGCGGTTCGCGCCAGGCCTCCAGCGCCACGTGCATCCGCTCGCGCCAGTGCGGCTTCTCCGCGGGAGACGGGTCGAGCGCGGCTTCGCGCACGGGGACGTTCGCGAAGCACACGACAGCCAGGACGGCGATGACGCCGGCGACGACGAAGGAGTGCATCGACACGTTCGCGCCGAGGTGCACGGCGAGGGCGCCGAGACCCGCTCCGATCACCGTCCCGAAGCTGAAGAAGGCGTGGAACACCGGGAGGATCGTCTTGCCCATCTGCTGCTCGACGGCCGTGGCCTCGACGTTCATCATGACGTCGAGGGAGCCGTTGCCGAACCCGAACAGCACGAGGCCGATGACGACCATGGGCGCCGAGCCCATCACGTTCGTGCCCACGCCGACCAGCGTCAGCCCGACCGCGAACGTGAGCATCGTCGCGAGCATCCCGACCCGCGCACCGGTGCGCGCCATGACGGCGGGACTCGTCGAGATGCCGATGATCGACGAGACGCCCATGCCGAGCAGCAGCAGCCCCATCTGGGCGTTGTCGATGTCGAGGGCGAGCTTGATGTCGGGCACGCGAGAGGCCCAGGTCGCGATCGACAGGCCGCTCGCGAGGAAGATCGCGAAGATCGCGGCGCGCCAGCGCACGAACTGGGGGCGAGTGAGGGCGGTGTCCATGCCGGACACTCTATCGAATCGATTCGATCCCGCGAAACCAGGGGAGGTATCCTCGAAGTATGAGCAGTCAGGACAGCCCGCGACGAGCGACGATCGCCGACGTCGCGCGCGAGGCCGGCGTCGCGACATCCACCGCCTCCGTCGTCTTCAGCGGCAAGGCCAAGGTCTCGGCGGGGACGCGCGAGCGCGTGCTCGCCGCCGCCGCCGAGCTCGGCTACGCGGGCCCCGATCCGCGTGCCGCCTCCCTGCGGAGGGGACGCAGCGGCATCGTCGCCGTCGTGCTCGAGGGGCATCTGCGTGCGGCCTTCCTCGACCCGGTCACCACCGCCATGATGGACGGACTGACCGACGGCCTCGCCGACCTCAGCGCGGGCATCCTGCTCATGCGCGACGATCCGGGCGAGAGCGACGGGTCTCCGCTGGCGAACGCGCCGGTCGACGCCGTGGTGCTCATCGGATGCTCAGGGCGCACCCGCGCCTCGCTCGACATCGTGCGCGGCCGGGGTCTTCCCGTCGTCGTGATCGAGGGGGATGCCGGAGAGGGCATCCCGCGGATCACGCTCGACAACGCGGATGCCGCCGCCGCGGTCGCCCGCCACGTGCGGGAGCTCGGGCATGAGGACGTGGCCCTGGTCACCCTCCCACTCGACACCGCGCGCGACCGACTCCCGGTGACCCCGCAGCGGATCAGCACCGCGACGGTCGACGTCACGATCGACCGCCTCGCCGGCATGAGGTCGGTCTTCCCCGACGCGCCGGCGATCTCGGCATCCGGCAGCCTGATCGACGAAGGTCTCCTGGTCGGACGGATGCTGCTCGCCGACGCCGAGAGCCGCCCGACAGCCGTGCTCGCCCAGAGCGACCTGCTCGCCGTCGGAGTGATCCGCGCCGCCGAGGAGCTGGGGCTGCGAGTACCGGAGGACCTCTCCGTCGCCGGCTTCGACGGCATCGCCGTCGACGGGCTCGGCGGGCCCGTGCTCACCACGAGCGTGCAGCCCGCCGTCGAGAAGGGGCGTGCGGCGGGCGAGCAGGTCGCGCGGATGCTCCGCGGCGAACCAGGCATCACCCAGCACCTGACCTGCCGCTTCCGCGAGGGCACGACGACCGCGGCTCCGCGGGGCTGAGGTCGCACGGGCGCTCACCGCGTTTCGTCTCGCTCCGCTCGCTCAACGACCAGCGAGGCTGCGCAGGGAGCCGCGGGCTCGGTCGTCGAGCGAGGGAGCGGAGCGACCGAGACGAGACGCCGACGACTCGGCCTCAGCTGTGCGGCGGGCCGAGCGGGAGCGTCGTGGAGCCGTAGTCGAGGATGCGGTAGCGGCCGCACGGCACGACGCTCTCCGGCACGGCCGGCGTCGGCAGCTCCCACTGCACGCTCTGCGCATCCTCGACGAGGAACGAGACCTCGCCCACCGCGAAGTCGGTGCGGTTCACCAGCCAGGCGTACGCGTTCAGCCTGTTGTCGACCTGCACCAGCTGCGCAGGGTCGTCGAGGTGCGCCTTCGGCAGCCGGACGCTCCAGAACTGCCCGGCGCCGGTCCGTCCCGAGGCGTTCACCCAGTCGGTCACGCAGGTGAGGTCGGGATCGGGCGCCTGCGCGGCCGCGGCAAGCCGAGGGATGCTGAGGCCGCCGGCCACGAGTAGAACGATCGAGGCGACGGCGGCCGCCTGGCGCGCGGGACGCTCCGGCAGGCGCAGGGCGCGAGGTGCGGCGACGAGAGCGAGCAGCGGGGCGAACGCGATGGGCTGAAGGTACCGCGCCGCGTGGGTGCCGAGCGCGATCGCACCGAGCGTGACGAGCAGCGGCAGCATCCATCCCGCCGCCGCGACGAACCTCTCCGCGTCGGTGGAGGCTCGGGCGGTCCTGAACGCGGCGAGCACGATGAGGGCGGCGGTGACGAGCGCGCCGAGGAGGCCCAGCGGAGTCGACAGGCGGTCGCCGAGCAGGCCGCCGTAGTATCCGATCGACTGCATCCACAGCTCCGGCTGCGCGTATCCCGCACCGGTGTTCGCGATCCATGCCGAGAACGGAATACGAGCGAGGAAGCCGAGCGCCGTGCCGCCGACAAGTACGGCGAGCAGGAGCAGCATCCGCCCCCTCGCCCGCGATCGGAAGAAGCCGATCGCCAGGAGCACCGTGAGCGGAACCGTCGCCCACACCGCGAAGAGCGGGTTCGTCAGCGTCGCGACGGCGGCGATCGGAGCGACCGCGACGACGCAGACGGGCCCGGGGCGATCGAGCGCGCGTCGCATCAGACCGATGACGGCGATGAGGGCGACCACGGTCGAGGAGTAGTAGGTCGTCGTGAGCTGGAGCGAGGCGAGCTCCAGGGCATCCCTCGACGCCGAGGTCTCCGTCGCGGCCAGCACCCCGAAGGCGCACAGGGCGACCAGGGACCACGCGACAGGGGCGCTCCCCTCGTGTCTGCGGCCGGCCGTGAGACGGATCACGCCGTACAGGGCGAGCAGATTCACGACCGCGTTCACGGCGAGAAGACCGTCGAGATCGAGCGGCAGCAGGGCGTCGACACCGGCGAACACGCCCGACTCCGGGAGGAACAGCACGCTCGACATGGCCCAGTCGAGCGGTCCTCCGGCGAGGGCGGATCGGGCGAACATCGCGACGATCAGCGAGTCCCCGTCGCGGAAGAGGAGCTCGGAACGAGCGGATGCCGCGACCTGCCCGGCGACGGCGATCGATACGCCGAGCGCGGCGAACCAGCCGAGAAGCTCACGGGTCCAGGCGCGTCGCATGGGACAACTCTCGCACGCTCACACCTTTCGCCCAGGTAAACTGGACGGACACCCGCCCGCCAGTGCCGCAAGGCCGACGAGCCCAGAGGGAGCCACGATCATGTTGACCCTCCTCGGTGTGTTCCTCCTCGGATCGCTCCTGATGCCCGTTCTCGTGCGCTGGATCGGCGCGCGCGCGTTCATCGTCGCCGCGCTCATTCCCGCCGCGGCATTCATCCATGCCCTCGTGCTCACGCCGCAGGTCCTCGACACGGGCGCCTCGCCTTTCGAGACCGTGTCCTGGATCCCGCAGCTCGGGCTGAACATGTCCATGCACATGGACGTCCTGGGCTGGGTCCTGACCCTCATCGTCACCGGCGTCGGCGCCCTGGTGCTCTACTACTGCCGTTGGTACTTCCACGACGACTCCGCGGGGATCGGCCAGTTCGCCGGCGTCCTGCTCGGCTTCGCCGGCGCGATGTACGGACTCGTCCTCACCGACGACCTCGTCATGCTCGTGATGTTCTGGGAGGTGACGAGCATCCTCTCGTACCTCCTCATCGGCCACTACCGGCGCCGCGCGGCCAGCAGACGCGCCGCCCTGCAGGCGCTGCTGGTCACCACCCTCGGCGGCCTGGTCATGTTCGTCGGCGTTGTCCTCCTCGTCGTCGACGCCGGTACCTCGAGCATCCGCGAGATCCTCGCCCTGGCGCCGACCGGACCGATCGTGGATGCCGCGATCGTGATGCTGCTGATCGGCGCGATCAGCAAGTCGGCGCTGTTCCCGTTCCACTTCTGGCTCCCCGGCGCGATGGCGGCCCCGACGCCGGTCAGCGCGTACCTGCACGCGGCCGCGATGGTGAAGGCCGGCATCTACCTGATCGCCCGGTTCGCCCCGATCTTCGCGTTCAGCGGGCCGTGGCGCCCCATCGTCATCTCTCTCGGCGTCTTCACGATGCTTCTCGGCGGCATCCAGGCCCTGCGCGAGACCGACCTCAAGCGCATCCTCGCCTTCGGCACCGTGAGTCAGCTCGGCTTCTTCGCGGTCGTCGTCGGATACGGCACGCAGGCGTCGGCCCTCGCCGGCCTCGCCCTGGTGATCGGCCATGCGCTGTTCAAGTCGGCGCTCTTCCTCATCGTCGGCATCATCGACCGCCAGCTCTCCACCCGTGACATCACCGAGCTCTCCGGCGTGGGCAGACAGGCGCCGATCCTCGCTGCGACCGCGTTCATCTCGGTGGCGTCCATGGCCGGCATCGCGCCGACGATCGGATTCGTCGCCAAGGAGTCGACCCTCACGGCACTCCTCGACGACGCGCAGGGCGGCTCGCCGTGGGGTCTGGTCGCGATCATCGGCATCGCCGTCGGCTCCATGCTGACCGCGGCATATGGCACGCGCTTCCTCTGGGGCGCGTTCTTCACGAAGCGCGATCAGCGCGGAGATCGGATGCCGGAGACGGCATGGCCGGATCCGCCCGTGGGCTTCCTCGCGGCGCCCATCATCCTCGCCGGGCTCACCCTCGCCGCCGGCATCGGCGCCCCGGCGCTCGACGTCGCGCTGCAGGGGTACGCCGTCACCGCGGCCCCCGGTCTCGACCACGCGGGGGAGGCCGTCGAAGGACCGGGCCATCTCGCCCTCTGGCACGGGTTCGAACCGGCTCTCGGCATCTCGATCCTCACGATCCTGCTCGGCATCGGCCTGTTCCTGCTCACCCGCCGCACCGGCTGGGATCGCAAGCCGCGCGTGCTGCCGTTCACCGCCGCCGATGCCTACTACCTCGCCATGCGCGGCATCGACCGTCTCTCCGTGCTCAGCACGACCCTGACCCAGCGGGGCTCGCTGCCGGTCTACGTCGGAACGATCTTCGTGGTGTTCGTCGCCGCCGAGGTCACCGCGCTGCTCGCGAGCGACATCGACCGGTTCCAGCTCTCGGCGTGGCACACTCCGGCGCAGATCGCCGCCGCCCCGCTCATGGCGGTCGCGGGCATCTTCGCCGTGCGCGCGCAGAAGCGCTACACCGGCGTCGTCCTCGTCTCGGTGACCGGATTGGGCATGGTCGCCCTCTTCGCGACCAGCGGCGCCCCCGATCTCGCCCTCACGCAGGTGCTCGTCGAGACCGTGACGATGGTCACGTTCGCGCTGGTGCTGCGGAGGCTTCCCGCGCGGATGGGCGAGCACAACGCCTCCGTCGGCCGCATCCCTCGGGCGCTGCTCGGGATCGGCGTGGGCGTGACGATGGCGCTGGTCGCCGTCGTGGCCACGCAGTCCAGGGTCGCCGAGCCGATCTCCGAGATGTTCCCGAAGCTCGCCTACGAGCTGGGTCACGGCAAGAACGTGGTCAACGTCGCGCTGGTCGACCTCCGCGGATGGGACACGATGGGCGAGCTGTCCGTGCTCGTGCTCGCCGCGACGGGCGTCGCATCCCTCGTCTTCGTCACGCATCGCGCCGATCTGCTCGCGGCGACCAAGACCCTCCCGAGGTCCGCGCGGCGGGCGACGCGGGGTCGGCCGCTCGTGGAGACCACGGAGGGCGTGCGCTTCCAGACCTCCGAGAACCGCAGCAGCCCGCGCGCCTGGCTCGTGAGCGGGTCGAAGATGAAACCGGAGAACCGGTCGATCCTGCTCGAGGTCATCGTCCGCGTGCTGTTCCACACCATCATCGTCGTGTCGATCTTCCTGCTGTTCTCCGGCCACAACCTCCCCGGCGGCGGGTTCGCCGGAGGCCTCGTCGCCGGCATGGCGCTCGTGATGCGGTACATCGCCGGCGGGCGCTGGGAGCTGGGTGCGGCGGCGCCGACGGATGCCGGACGCCTCCTCGGAGCGGGGCTCGTGCTGGCCGTCGGCACCGCCGTCGTGCCGCTGTTCTTCGGCCTCTCCCCGCTCACCAGCACGTTCTGGGAGAGGGAGATCCCCGGTCTCGGACACATGGAGTTCGTCACCTCGACGATCTTCGACATCGGCGTGTACCTCGTGGTGATCGGCCTGGTGCTCGATGTGCTGCGCAGCCTCGGCGCCGAGGTCGACAGGCAGACGCAGGAGATGCGCGAGAGAGGGGTGAACATCTGATGGATGTCTCGCTGACCCTCATCGTCATCATGGCCGTGCTGTTCGCGTGCGGTGTCTACGCCATGCTCGAGCGCAGCCTGACCCGCGTGCTCATCGGCTTCCTGCTGCTCGGCAACGCGACGAACCTGCTGCTGCTGATCGTCATGGGAGTGCCGGGCAACGCGCCGTTCTTCGGCACGGAGGGGGAGATGAGCGACCCGCTGCCGCAGGCGCTGACCCTCACCGCCATCGTCATCACCTTCGCCGTCTCGGCGTTCCTGCTCGCCCTGATCTACCGCTCCTGGCAGCTGGGCCAGGCCGACACGGTCGAGGACGACGAAGACGACATCGCCATCCGCGGACGCACGGATGCCGAGGAAGACCTCATGGGCGACGACGAGGGCGACTACACCGACGACGACGTCACCACCGACTTCGTCGGCGTGCAGACCGCCCCGATCACGGTGCTGCACATGCGCGATCACCCCGCGATCGACGATGAGGCCCCGGTCGACCGGCCGACGGCATCCGACGATGGGGGAGACCGCACGTGACCGCCCTCATCCCCCTCCTCGTCGCCCTGCCGCTGCTCGGCGCGGCGGTGACCCTGATCTTCGGACGCAACGCCCGCGTGCAGTCGATCGTCACGGTCGTGACCCTCGTCGTCGTCTCGGTGATCGCCGCCGTCCTGCTCGTCGCGGTCGATGCGGGCAGTCCGCTCGCGGTCTCGGTGGGCGGGTGGCCCGTGCCGTTCGGCATCGTGCTGTACGTCGATCGGCTCGCCGCCCTGCTCGTGCTGGTGTCGAGCATCGTGCTGCTCGCCGTGCTCCTGTTCTCGATCGGCCAGGGTGTCGCCGACGGCGCAGAAGAGACCCCGATCTCGATCTTCAACCCCTCGTACCTGATCCTCGCGGCGGGCATCTTCAACGCCTTCATCGCCGGCGACCTCTTCAACCTCTACGTGGGATTCGAGATCCTGCTCGTCGCGTCGTACGTGCTCATCACGCTCGGGAGCACCGAATCGCGCATCCGCACCGGCGCCGTCTACATCGTCGTGTCGCTCGTGTCGTCGATCCTCTTCCTCGCGTCGATCGCGATGATCTACGGAGCCCTCGGCACCGTGAACATGGCGCAGATCGCCGAGCGGATGACGGAGCTCCCGCAGGAGACGCAGCTCGTCCTGCACCTCATGCTCGTGATCGCCTTCGGCATCAAGGCCGCGATCTTCCCCGTGTCGTTCTGGCTCCCCGACTCCTACCCGACGGCGCCCGCCCCGGTCACCGCCGTCTTCGCGGGCCTGCTGACGAAGGTCGGCGTGTACGCGCTGATCCGCACCGAGACGCAGCTGTTCGCCGACAACAGCATCAACACGCTGCTGCTGATCATCGCCCTCGCGACCATGATCGTCGGCGTGCTCGGTGCGGTGGCGCAGGCCGAGCTCAAGAGGATCCTGTCGTTCACGCTGGTCAGCCACGTCGGGTACATGATCTTCGGACTCGCGATAGCGACCCCCGCAGCGATCGGGGCGACGGTGTACTACATCGTCCACCACATCATCGTGCAGACGACCCTGTTCCTCGCGGTCGGCCTCGTCGAGCGTCGAGCGGGCAGCACGTCGATCCTGCGGGTGAAGGGGCTGCTCAAGGTCGCGCCGGTGATCGCCGTGCTCTACTTCATCCCCGCGATCAACCTCGGCGGTCTGCCGCCGTTCTCCGGGTTCATCGGCAAGTTCGCGCTGTTCGAGGCCGCGGCATCCGTGGGGACCCCGCTCATGATCGTGCTGATCGTCGGCGGCATCGTGACCTCGCTGCTCACGCTCTACGCCCTGATGCGCGCGTGGAACCTCGCCTTCTGGCGCGAGGAGGAGGACTCCTCCGAGACCGAGGGCCGCATCTCGCACCTGGGCAACGCCCCCGCCGCCGATGAGCAGCAGGAGCGCCGCCGCATCCCCGCGATCATGACCGTGGCGACGGCGGGGATGGTGGCCGTCACGGTGTCTCTGACCGTGTTCGCCGGACCCCTCTACGCGCTCTGCGACCGCATCGGCGAAGCGCTGCTGCAGCCGGTGAGCCTCGTGCAGCTGGAAGACGAGGTCGACGGATGAGCCCCGACAGCGGCCGGCACTTCTGGCGGGACCTCGGCGTGCAGCTGCCGTTCCTCGCCTGGCTCGTCGTGCTCTGGATGCTGCTGTGGGCGCAGTTCACGCTGCTGTCGTTCGTCACCGGTCTCGTCGTCGCGATCTTCGTGACCCGTGTCTTCCGGCTGCCGACGGTGGAGCTCTCCGGCCGCATCAACGTCTGGTACGCCGTGACCCTCGGCGTGCAGTTCCTGTTCGCCGTGCTGCGGGGCGCGCTCTCCGTGGCCGTGCAGGTGTTCGACTTCCGGCGGCAGCCGGGCACCGCGATCATCGCCGTGCAGCTGCGCTACTCCGACGACCTCATGATGACGCACGTCGCCGTCGCGTCATCGCTGGTCCCCGGGTCTCTCGTGGTCGAGGCCGATCGCGACCGCCGCATCCTCTACCTGCACGTGATCGGCGTTCGCAGCATGGCCGACGTCGAGAAGCAGAGGGCCGGCGTGCTCCTGTGGGAGAAGCGGATCGTCCGTGCGCTCGGCGACCCGGCGCAGTATCGTGCGCTGAAAGAGGACGAAAGGGCGGAGGCGTCGCGATGAGCATCCTGCTCGCAGTCATCATGGTCGTGTTCGGCGTCGCGGCCGTGCTCACCGTCATCCGCATCGTCAGAGGCCCCTCGATCCTCGACCGCGCCGTCGCGTCGGATGTGCTCCTCACCGAGGTGATGTGCGTGCTCGGCGCTGAGATGGCCATCAACGGACACACTCGCAGCATCCCCGTGCTGCTGATCATCGCCGCGATCGGGGTGTTCGGCTCCATCGCCGTCGCCCGCTTCGTCGCGAGAAGGGACAACACGACACCATGAACGTGTTCGGTCTCATGATCCCGGATGCCGTCATCGACGTGGCGGTCCTCGTGCTGATCCTGCTCGGGGCGCTGCTGTGCCTGTCGGCGGCGGTCGGTCTCCTCCGCTTCCGCGATGTGCCGTCGCGGTTGCACGCGGCGACCAAGCCCCAGGTGCTCGGACTGCTGCTGATCTGCATCGCGATCGCGCTGTCGCAGCGCTCCGTCGGCGGCATCCTCTTCGGCCTCGTGCTCGTCGCGCCCATCGTGCTGATGCAGTTCGCGACCGCACCCCTGTCGGCGCACATGGTCGGTCGCCAGGCGTACCGCAACGGATCGATCGACCAGCGTCACCTCGTCGTCGACGAGCTCGCCGACTCGAAGCAGACCCCACCCGGCGCCGGGTAGCCGTTCCCGGGCAGGCCGGCCGATCCGGCACCGGCCGATCCGGCACCGGCCGATTCGGCACCGGCCGATCCGTGCATGTGGATCCGGCGCGTCTGTTCACAACTCCTCAAAGTTCGCTGCCGGACCTCTCTCCCTGCAGGAAGTCCCGCCACTCCCGCCGCCGGCCGCGACGATCCTTGAGGAGTTGTGAACGCGGCCCATCGATGCCACTTCTCCTCCCCAAGTCGCCCTCGGGGCAAACTTGTTCACAATCGCCTAACCGGCGCTCCCCGATCTCTTCGCTGTTGCCAGACTTCAGCGATGATCCGACCGAGAACATCCGTGAGAGAGCGTGTCGTGAACGCGTACGCCCCTGTCGTCTTCAGGCGAGCCGAACTGCGTGAGCACGGCATGAGCGGACGTCAGATCGCGACGGCCGTGCGGAACGGAATCCTCTGCCGAATCCGGAGGGACCGGTACGCGGATCCGAGCACGAATGACGATGTCATCGAGGCAGTGCGGATCGGGGGACGGCTATCGTGCCTTTCACTGCTCCGTACTTTCGGCGTGTTCGTCCATCGTTGCGACCGACTGCACGTGCAGGTCGCACATGGGGCCTCACGCCTTCGGATGCCGCTCAGCTCGCGTACCCGTGTGCACTGGTACACCGGAGGGGGCGAACGATCTCTGCACGCCGCATCCGTCTTCGATGCGGTGCGCGAGGGGATCCGCTGTCAGCACCCTCGTGCGGCGCTGGCCACCCTGGATAGCGTGCTGCATCACGGTGTGATGACTCGGCGTCAACTCGAAGAGGTCTTCGCGGAGCTGCCGTCTCGGTACAGATCCCTGCTCGTGCTTGTGGATCCGTCAGCGGAGTCAGGGCCGGAGACGTACATGCGGCTCATCCTGCGCTCGCTGGGCGTGCGCTTTGAGACGCAGATGCTGTTGGCGGGTGTCGGCCGTGTCGACTTCGTCGTCGAGGGCTGGCTGATCATCGAGTGCGACAGCAAGGAGTTCCATGAGGGATGGGACAAGCAGGTCGAGGATCGGCGCCGTGACATGGCTGCGGCAGAGCTCGGCTACGTGACCTTGAGGCCTCTCGCGAGCGAGATCATGGACGCTCCGGATCAGGTGCGCCGGTCGCTGGCTACGGCGATCAGTGTTCTCGGGACGAATCTCACAGCCGCCAACCGTTCACAACTCCTCACAGATTGAGGTGAACAGGGTCAGAACCCCCGGCATCCGGCTCTCCTGAGCATTTTGTGAGGAGTTGTGAACGCCGAACCGCGCCGCCCCGGTCGCCTCAGACCCGGGACCAGACCCGGGACCAGACCGGAATCAGACTCGCACCAAACCGGGAGCAGACCCGGGATCAGGCCGGTCTCAGACTCGCACCAGACCGGGAACCGACCCGGGATCAGGCCGCAATAGACCCGCACCAGACCCGAATCAGACCGCAATTGACCCGGATCGGAACCGCGCCAGGCCTGGACCAGGGCCGGATCAGAGCCGGTCGGCGAAGCGCTGGATGAAGGATGCCGCGGGGCCGGCGTCGCTGATGAGCGTGCCGTGGCCGTGGTCGGGGATCACCTCGAGCTCGGCGCCCGGGATGTGCGTGAGGATCTGCTGGCACCAGCTCATCGGCGCGAGCGGGTCGTGCTCGCCGCGCAGCACGAGGGTCGGGCGGTCGATGCGTGCGTAGGCCTTCTCGGGCTCGTGCACGATGGTGGCCCGGATCTTCCGCAGCAGGTTCGGTCCCCCGCGAAGGTACTCGCGGGCGCCGCGCCAGAGCACGACGGGCCGTTCGCCGAGCAGGTCGCGCAGCAGGTACGAGGCCTGGGCGCGGATGCTGCGCGAGGCGCTGTCGACCGTCGGACCCGCCAGCACCACGCCGGACACGAGGGACGGATGCCGGGCCGCGAGCTCAGCGGCGATCTGGCTGCCCATCGAGTGTCCGATGACGACGACCGGAGCTTCGTCGGCGTGGCGGAGGTAGGCGGCGACGAGATCGGCGTGCCGTTCCATGGTGAGGGTGCGCGTGGGCTCGGGGGCCTCGCCGAAACCGGGGAGGTCGACCGCGATGACCCGCCCGCGCAGCCGCTGCACCACGTCGAGGTAGACGCTGCGCCCCATGCCGATGCCGTGCAGCAGGATGAAGGTGCGCTCTCCGGTCCCGAAGGTCTCGGTGATCAGGGTCGCGCCGCCGTGCTCGAACTCGGCGAGCAGTGCCGGAACATCCTGAGGAGCGAGAAGGCGATTCGGCACCCATCCACGCTAGTCGACGCGGATCGCCCTCGACGACTCGGCCGCCGCTCCCGCACCCGAAGACCCCTCCCCGCGCACGGGGAGATGTACAAGGCGCAGGCCGGAACGGCGGGGTCGGCCGCCCTCCGTGCGAGGATGAATCGTGCCCTCCTCCAGCCCAGACGCCGACGAGGCGCAGACGGAGGAGGGGGCCAAGGGCCTCGCCGCCCGCATCGCCCACAGCCTCAGCGATCCCGTGCTCCGCGCCCTCGTCACGGCGGTGGCCGTGTCTCGCATCGGCCGCGGCGTCTTCCTCGCGGTCACCGTCCTCTTCTTCACGCAGATCGTCGGTCTGAGCGCGGGCGAGGCGGCGATCGTCCTCGCGGTGTCGAGCGGATGCGGTGTCGTGGCGTCCTTCCTCGGCGGATGGTCGGCCGACCGCTGGAGCGCCCGTCGGCTCACCTTCGTGTTCGAGGCTCTCGGCGGTCTGCTGCTCGCCGCCTACGCGTTCGCGGGCGACTTCACCTCGGCCCTGCTGCTGGCGTCGCTCTCCGGCTTTTTCGACTCGATGGGGTACTCGGCGCGGTCGGCGATCATCGCCCGGGGCTTCCAGGCCGAACGGCGGGTGCATGCCCGTGCCGTGCTGCGCACCGTCACCAACGTGTCGATTGCCGTGGGGTCGGCGATCGGCGCGTTCGCGCTCGCTCTGGGAACGGCCGAGGCCTACCGGATCGTGATCGTGGGGGCGGGACTGCTGTGCGCGGTCGGTTCTCTGCCGCTGCTGCGCCTGACGGCCGAGGTCGATGCACCGGCGCGCGCGACCCCGCAGCCCTCGGTCACCGCCACCGGTTCGATCGACACGGATGCCGCGGCCGCCGCCCTCGCCGAGCGCACGGATTGGAGCCGACGCTCTCCCTGGCGCAACCCGCGGTACCTGGCGCTGACCGTCCTGACGGGTGTCTTCGCGATGCAGTTCGGCGTCTTCGAGGTCGGCGTGCCCCTGTGGATCACTCGCGAGACCGCCGCCCCAGAGGTGACGTTCGCCGCGCTGCTGATCGTGAACACCGTCCTGGTGGTGATGTTCCAGGTGCGTGCGTCGCGCGGAACCCACGACCTGCGCACCGCCGGCCGTGTCACCCTGATCGCGGGCGGCCTGATCGTCGTCGCCTGCCTCGTCTACGCGCTGGCGGCGGGAGTGCCGGCGTGGGCGGCGATCCTGCTGCTGGTCGCCGCGACCGTCGCCTACACGTTCGCGGAGATCCTCTCCCAGGCGGGCGGCTGGGGGCTCAGCTTCGAGCTCGCCGACCCGAAGCGCGCGGGGGCGTACCAGGGCGTCTTCGGCATGGGGTTCTCGCTCGGCTCGCTCGCGGCCCCCCTCGTGGTGAACGCCACGGCGATCACCTTCGGCTTCGCGGGGTGGGCGATGCTGGCCGTGATCTTCCTCGCCGCGGCGTCAGGAACCTGGGTCATCGCCCGTCGTGCCGCCGCCGCATCCGACTCCGCTGCGGCGTCCGTCTGAGCCGCACCCGCGCGCCGGCCCCGAAGGATACCCCGCCCGAACGGCGCAGGTCAGCCAGCCGGAGTGAGCACGAGGGTGTTCACGGTCGCGGCATCCACCGCCTTCGGGGAGAAGGCCCAGGGCTTCTGCACGCCTGCGGCCCAGTCGGCGGTCTGGTCGGTGTAGTGCGCGTCGAAGGCATGGCCGGATGCTCCGGTCAGGTGGATCCACGTCGAGGAGTCGAAGTCGGAGAGGTCGATGACCATGCGCATCGACGGCACGGTGGTCGTGGCGTAGGAGGTGCCGAGCTTCCAGCCGGTCGCGTTCACGACGGACCCTCCGCCGCCGACGGGGTAGGGCCCGCGGTTGAAGAGCCATTCGATCGGCGCGATGCCGGAGGAGCCGAACGTGGAGGTGGCGAGGCTGAGCGCGTGCAGGTCGCCCCAGTTCCACCGGGAGACGTCGTCGCCCTGCAGCCCGGCGAGCTCGTCGTAGGCCTCCTCGGCGGAGAGGGCCAGCATCTCGTCCATGCCGTCGACCTTCAGCTGAGGGTTCGTCCACAGCGGGTCCGCGGGGTCGTCGAGCAGGGCAGCGACGACGGTGAACAGGCGCCCCTGGCCGTCGATCGGCAGCGGCTGCTCGCGCTCGCCGAAGATGTTCTGCACGAGGTTCGACCACAGCACGTTCGCGTACGCGGCGGCGGCGGAGGTGGCGTCGTTCTGGGCGTCCCAGCCGTCCAGCAGGGCCACCGCCTTCTTCGGACCCGCTCCCTTCACGTCGACGTCTGCGATCGCGGCCGTCAGGCTCTTCGCGATCCACATCTCGTTGTCCATCTGGATGTCGCGCATGTCGGCGGCCGACAGCGGGCCCTCAGCCGCTCGTCGCTCGATCAGATGCGCGATGCGGCCCGCCCGGTAGCCGTAGTCCCAGTCCTTGGTGAGGAAGTGCGCGTAGTCGTCGGTGACGATCGCGTTGTTGGCCGTGACGATGTACCCCGAGCTCGGGTTGTACGACACCGGCAGCTCCTCGAACGGGATGAACCCGGTCCAGTCGTAGGCGCTGTCCCAGCCGGGCTGCGGCATCCATCCGTCTCCGGCCCCGCGGATCGGCAGGCGGCCGGGCGCCTGGTAGCCGATGTTGCCCTCGGTGTCGGCGTAGATGAGGTTCTGCGCCGGCACATCGAACAGCGATGCCGCACGGCGGACGTCGCCGAAGTCCTTCGCGGTCGAGAGGGCGAAGATCGCGGTCGAGGCCGTGCCGGGGTCGAGGGCGGTCCAGCGCAGGCTGACGGCGTACTCGGTCTCGCTCGACGGGGCGGATGCCGCGGCGCCGCCCGCGCTCAGAGCGGGGTCGGGGTCGTCGGCGAGGGCGGTGAAGTCGTCGACCAGCCCGGAGATGATCGGTCCGTGCACGGTGGAGCGGATCTTCAGGGTGACGTCGTCTCCGCCCGCGACCTTGATCGTCTCGGTGCGCTCCTCGAGGGGCACGAGGGCGCCGTCACGCCAGTACTGATCGCCGTCGATCTTCTCGATGTACAGGTCGGTGACATCCGTGGTCAGGTTGGTGAAGCCCCACGCGACCTGCTGGTTGTGCCCGATCACGATGCCGGGGAGTCCGGAGAACGAGAAGCCGCCGACGTCGAAGGGGCAGCTGTCGGTGACCTTGGTGCACTTGAGCTGCACCTGGTACCAGACCGAGGGGAGCGCCGAGCCGAGGTGGGGGTCGTTCGAGAGCAGCGGGAGGCCGCTCTCGGTGAGGGAGCCCGACACCACCCACGAGTTCGAGCCGATGCCCTCGCCCACGTCGCCGACGAGGAGGCTGGCGGCCTCGATCACGTCGGACGCCTGCTGCCACTCGATCGTCGTGCTCGCCCGCTGCACCTCGTCGTCGGCGCCGTCGGAGGTGTAGGCGACGGCATCCGCGTCCGTCCCCACCGCGGGCACCGTCGAGATCTTGGGCACGATCACCGGGTTCTCGTCGAAGGGATACGGAGGGTAGAGCTGATCGAGCGCCGACGACACTTCCGCGTCGGTCGCGGATCCGTCGGCGAGCTGGGAGGCGAGCAGCGCCCGCTCCGTCTCGTCCTCGACGTTGGTGCGGAGGTCCCACGCCATCGCCTTGAGCCAGGCGACCGAGTCGGCGGGGGTCCACGGCTCGGGCGAGTAGTCGGCGTTCTGCAGACCGAGGACCGCGTACTCGAGGGAGAGCTCGGCGCCGGAGCGCGAGGCGAGGTACGCATTGACCCCATCGGCGTAGGACTCGTAGTAGCCGCGGGTGGTGTCGTCCATCGCCTCGACCTCGGCTTCGGCGACCTCGCGCCAGCCGAGGGTGCGGAGGAACGAGTCGGTGCCCACCTGGGACTCCCCGAACATCTCGGCCACGCGGCCGGACGTCACATGGCGGCGGAAGTCCATCTCGAAGAACCGGTCCTGCGCGTGCACGTATCCCTCGGCGTAGAACAGATCATGCGTCGTGTCCGCCGTGATGGTGGGGATGCCGCGCTCGTCGCGCTGCACGGTGACCTCGGACGTCAGCCCGGTGAGCTCGACCGCGCCGTCGGTCTGCGGGAAGGAGCGCTGGATCGTCCACGTGAGGAAGAAGGCGGCGGCGACCGCGATGACGACGACGCCGGCGAGGACGAGGAACGCGATGCGCCCGATGCGGACGGGCAGCGAGGAGCGCGAGGGTGCGGCCGCAGCCGGCGAATCGGTTGTCATCGTCGAGAACTCTTTCGGGTGGCGTCGTGAGACTCAGTCCCACGAGCCCCAGGACGCGTGTCAGTACGCGTTCTCGCATCATACTCAGGGCCGGGGCCCTCAGGGACTCACATGAGCTTCGTGGACGCCAGCGCGCGCAGCAGCTTCTGGTTGAAGCCGATGAGCGGCAGACGCAGCACAAGACCGAGCAGCAGGGCGGGCAGCATGAAGGCGGACAGCCAGCCCAGCGACACCCAGAAGTCGTTGTGATAGATGCCGGCGATCGCGGAGCGCATCGCGTTGACGGCGTGCGTCGCGGGAAGGAACGGGCTGATGTTCTGGAACCACTGCGGGAGCACCTGCAGCGGGTAGGCGCCACCGGAACTGGAGATCTGCACGACGAGCATCAGCACGGCCAGCGCCTTCCCCGCGTTCCCGAACGTCACCACGAACGTGTAGACGATCAGGGTGAACACCAGCGACATCACCCAGCCGGTCAGGATGAGCAGGAACGGATGCTTCGGCTCCACCTGAGTGAACAGCACGCTGCCGAGGCACACCAGGGAGCTCTGCAGGAACCCGACGACCGCGAAGATGCCGAACCGGCCGAGATACGTCTGGGTGGGGGAGAGCGCCGGCAGGCCGGAGCCCTCGCCACGGGGAGGGTCGACGCGGATCGACACCGAGATCAGCAGTGCTCCGACCCACAGTGCGAGGGTCGTGTAGAGCGGAGTCATGGCGGCGCCGAAGCTCACGACCGAGTAGACGGGCACCCGCTTGAGCTCGACGGGCTCGGCGAGATGGGTGGCGAGCGCATGCGGGTCCGCGCCGATCAGCGCGGTGAGCTCGCTGAGGTCGCCGGTGTCGATGGCCTTCGTCAACGCGGCGGCGAGAGCGTCGAACCGATCGGCGGTCTCGGTGAGCGAACCCGAGATCTCGGTCGTCAACGACTCGGCGTTCGTCAGCGCCGTGCGCAGCGAGTCCGAGCCGGAGAGCGAGTCGGCCACGGAGGAGAGATCCGACTCGATCGAGTCGATGCTGCCGCCGATGGTCGAGAGGGTGTCGGCGAGGGCGTCGAGCTTCGGCCGCAGGCTGCCCGTGTACGCGTTCCGCGCATCCTCCACGGCCGCTTTCGCGCTCGCGATCAGAGCCGTGATCTCCTGGTGCCGGCCCTGGACGTCGGCGTTCGTGTCGGTGATGTCCGTCGCGGTCTGCACGAGGGTGTCGTGCAGGTCCTGCTGCCGGACGATGGCGGCCTCGATCCGCGATACGGCGCGGTCGAACTCGTCCAGCGTCGCCGGAGGCAGCTGCGGACGGACGTCGTTCACGAGGGTGTCGCGCAGGGCCTGGTACTGGTCGATCTGCGTCTGGACCCGCGTCGCGACGGCGCCGACGGCCCCGGCGGCGTCGCCCGACTGGGTGCTCATCGACGCGAACACGTCGTCGATGCTGTCGGCGACGGCCTGGTAGCTGTCGGCCGTGCCGGAGAGGGCGTCGCCGAGCGACGCCGTGGTGGATGTGAGGACGTCCTTCAGCGTTCGAGCGGCATCCGTTCCGCCGCCCAGTGCACCGGTGGCGTCGTGGAGCGCATCACCGGATGCCGTCGCCAGCGCCGACGCGCTGTCGACCAGCGGCCGGCTCGAAGCGATCAGGGAGGTGAACATGTCGGCCGTCGCCGACCCGGAACGCAGCTGCGCGGCGACCTGGCTGACGTGGGCCTGCAGCCGGGACAGCATCGCCTGGGTGTCGGCGTCGTCGAGGTAGCCGGAGAGCGACGTGATGATGTTCAGCGCGGCCTCGCTGAGGGTCTCCGTGAACACCTCGTTGATGCTCGTCGTGACCTCCCCCGCACCCTGCTCGGTGATCTTCGGGGCCAGGGCGTTCTTCTTCTCGTTGGTGTAGTACTCGATCGAGGTGCGCTCGGAGCCGTTCGAGTAGAACGTCATCATGTCGGCGCTGAAGCTCGGCGGGAGCACGATCGCGGCGTAGTACTCGCCCGACTTCGCGCCGTCGATCGCCTTCTCCTCCGAGGTGATCACCCAGTTCAGATCGTCGTTCGCCCGCAGCGCCGACAGCACCTGCTCGCCGACGTTGATGCGGAGAGGGATGAGATCGCTCTGATACCCGTCATCGGTGTTCGCGACGGCGACGGTGAGGTTCTTGGTGTTGTCGAACGGGTTCCAGCTCGCGATGACGTTGAACCAGGTGAACAGCGAGGGGATGACGACGAGGCCGAACAGCACGATGACCGTCATGACATTGCTCGTCGCCCGTCGCAGGTCGAACAGGAAGACGCTGAGGATGTTCTTCACTTGTCGTCCTCCCCGTCGTGCGCGTCGTGGCCGGTCTCCGGCGGGTCCGTCTTCTCGGCGTCGATCGGTCCGGCATCCGTCTCGGTCTGCAGGGGCTCCGCGTCGGCGTCTGCCTCTGCCGGTGCGTCGAGCACCTCGGTGTCGGGAGCCTCGGCGTCGGGCTCGCGATCGATGCCGTCGGCGATGAACAGCTCCTCCAGGACGGCCGTGTCGTCGGCCGCGTCATCGACGAAGGCATCCGGCCGCTCCAGCACGGCGGTGCGAGCGGGTGAGGCCTCGGCGCCCGCGTGGGGGACGGCGTCGGCCAGCAGGAGCGCCCCGCGGCCGTTCTCGACGACGAGAGCTTCGCGCAGGTCTGTCTCGGGCAGGTCGGCCACCTCGGCGGCCTGATGGATGCTCTGCTTGACGTACTCCAGCGTCACCAGGAAGGCGATGAGGATCAGGCACCACAGCGCGCCCAGGCCGAGCATCGTCGCCTTCGCGCCGGGCGTGAGCCACGCGGCGAGGGCGAGAAGGGCCATCCCTCCGACGCCGACGATCAGCGTGAGGCGCAGCACCGTCGGATACCGATCGGTGAACCGTCGGGCGCGCTGCGCGACCTCTGCGCGGTAGCCGGCGCCGTCGGTCAGAGCGCGGATGATCTCCGGCGTGCGCCGGCGGCCGGTGATCTGCACGTCTTCACTCACGAACAGCTGGCTCTCGGCGAGGCGGGTGTTGAACAGCAGCGCGAAGTTGCCCAGCCGGCGGCGCAGGAACAGCCCGAGCACGAACGCCAGTGCGACGAAGACGGCCAGCGCTCCCATGAACCGCCAGTAGTGGCCGCCGTAGAAGCCGCTGATGGTCTCGCGCAGTGCGTCGATGCCGTAGGTGAACGGCAGGAACGGGTACAGCCCGCGGAAGAAGTCCGGCATCATCTCGATCGGGTACAGCCCCGATGCGCCAGGGATCTGGAAGATCACCAGCAGGATGCACAGGCCCTTGCCGACGATGCCGAAGCACACGGACAGCGCGTAGATGATGCTGAGGTAGGCCAGGCCGATCAGCACGCCGGTCCCGACGAAGGCGAACGGGTTCGCGGTCTGCACGCCGATGACGAGGTTGCCCACGCAGACGAGCACGGCCTGGAACACGGCGATCGACGCCAGCAGCATCCAGCGCCCGAGGTACGCCTGGCGCACCGAGACCCCCTCGACCCCTTCGGTGTCGACCTCGAGCCGCATGATGACCATCAGCACGAACGCGCCGATCCACAGCGACAGGTTGGTGAACAGTGCGGCCATGGCCGATCCGTATGACTTCGTCGGGAACAGCACGTTCTCCTCGACCTCGACGGGTGAGGCCATGAACCGGGCGATCTGGTCGGCGTCCAGTCCGCTGATCGTGCTGAGCCGGTTCCAGATGTCGGCGGCGCTGAGCGCCAGGATGTCGGTGCGCACCCCGCCGAGGCCGGACTGCGCGGCGGCGAGGTTGTCGTCGAGAGCGGTGAGTGCCGCGGTGGTCGACGTGAGCTGGGTCTTGAGGCCGGCGAGCAGTCCCTGCGCCTGCGTCAGCTGGGTGCGCTGGGCGCCCAGAGCGGCCGAGAAGGAATCCGCGCTGGACGACAGCACCGACATCGCGTGGTTGAGCTGAGGGATGCTCTGCGTGAGCGCATCCCTGATGGCGCCGGCCGAGGTCGCCGCCGTGCCGACGGCGGCATCGACGGCATCCGCCGAGGCCGTGACGGAGTCGATCGTGGAGGAGACGTCGGTGTTCAGCTGCTTCAGCTGTGCGAGCACCTGCGCGTCTGCGGTGTTGCGCTCCTGCAGGGCGGAGATCGCCTCGCTCAGCCGCTGGGCGGCGTCGGATCCCGGGGTGGTGGCGTCGAGCGCAGCCTGGAGTTCGTCGAGGGCCTTGGCGTTGGAGTCGATGACCGCGGAGAGGTCGCTGATCGCCCCGCCCACCGCGACGTTCGCCTTGTGCAGGCCCGTCGACAGCGTGGCGATCGAGGTGTTCATCTTCGATGACGCGTCGGCGAGCAGGGTGGCGCCGGAGACGTAGGCGGAGGTCACCTCATCGGTGAACGCGAGCAGCTCCTGCTGCGCCTCGGCGGCGATCTTCTGCGCCTGGGCGACGGCGCTCTGCACCTCTCCGAGGGTCTTGTCGACATCGCGCAGCGCGACCGCGGCGCTGTCGATTCCGGACTGGGCGCCGGTCAGGCCGGTCTGCAGCTCCGTGATGCGCTGGCGGGCGGTGTCGACCTTGCCGACGGCGTCGTCGAGGGCCGCGACCGTCCCGTCGCGTGCATCCCCGAGCCTGGCCTCGGCGTCTCCTCCCGCGTTCTTCAGCTGCTCGGTGACGGCCTCGGCGACGACGGACACGAAGGTGCTGTTGATCTGGGTGTCGAGGGTCGAGGCGCCGACATCGGTGATCTTCGGGGCGATCGCGTTCGCCTTCTCGTTGACGAAGTACTGCAGAGCGGGGCGGTGGAAGTCGCCGGTGGTGATGCTGACGAAGTCGCGGCTGAAGTCCGCGGGGATGATGATCGCCGCGTAGCTCTTCCCGCTCCGGACGGCGTCCATGGCCTCGTCCTCGTCGACGAACTCCCACCCCAGCTGGTCGTTCTCCTTGAGCTGGCCGACGAGCTCGCCACCGACGTCGATGTGTCCGGTGAGGTCGGAGGTCGCCCCCTCGTCCTGGTTGACGATCGCGACGGAGACGTTCTGCGTGTTCGAGTACGGATCCCAGAAGGCGATGATGTTGAACCACGCGTAGAGGGACGGCGTGACGATGACGCCGACGATGATGATCCAGGCCTTGCTCACGCGTGCGATGCGGCGGACGTCGCGCCGGAAGACGCTCAGCGAGTTGTGCATCGTGCCCCCTCCGGCGCGCTCATCGTCGTGTCGAGCGCAGTTCTCCACGTGACATCTCTCATGATGGGGCCTCTGTCGTGATGATGTCGGGATGAGCGGCGAGCAGGGCGTCGACCTCTCGCCAGGAGAGCCCGGCGATGCTGAGGACGGCGCGGACGGCGAGGTTCGATGCGCCCTCGCTCGCGGCGTCCGTGCGGGCGATCGCCGTGCGGGCGGTCTCCTCGATCAGCCGCGCGAGGGTGGGGGCGGCGAGGTCGGTGCGGAAGCTCCCGTCTTCCTGCCCGCGTGTCACGAGGTTCGCGACCGTGCGGCGCAGCGGGACGAGCGCGTCGGCGGTGTGCTCGACGTGGGCCTCGTCGAGGGCGAGCGCCGCGGCGACCTGCACATGCGCGGCCTCGCGCCAGAGGCGGGCGGCGAGACGGGCGAGGGCGATGCGGCAGTCGGGGTCCGACACCGATTCGGCGATCGCGTTGAACCGCTGGGCACCGCTGGAGATGATCTCGCGGATCAGGGCGTCGCGGTCGTCGAAGTGCCCGTAGAGGGTGCGACGCGAGAGTCCGGCGCTCCGGGCGATCACGTCGACGGAGGCGTGCGGGTCGCTCGCCAGCGTCGAGCGGGCGGCGTCGAGGATGCCGGCGCGGTTCTCCACGGCATCGCGGCGGGGTGCACGGGTGGTCATGTCACTATCGTAACTTATAGTGCACAGTGTTGTGCAAGTTAATGGGGCGGACTCACAGGCAGTCAGTTCTGACGGGTCAACGGTATCGGGGCAGTCAGTTCGAGGGGTGCCGAGTGCGGAGCCGTGCCACAGTGAGAGGGCACGTCGGGAGAAGGGTCCTCGGTCCCCGGGGCGACGGTCCCGCTTTGGTATATCGCCGTGGCGGAGCGGCATCGGAGTGCGGTAGTTTCCCCGTGGGGGGCGTAGTGCCGCACGCATCCACCTGGGGAGTTCGAGAAGCATGAAAGCGCGCATCGCCATCATCGACGACCACCCGGCGGTGGCCCTGGGGGTCACGGCGATCATCAACTCCCATCCCGACCTCCACGTCGTCGCCAGCGCATCCACCGCGGCCGCCGTGCTCGCGCGGGGCGGGAGATTCGACCTGATCCTGCTCGACCTCCAACTCGCCGACGGCTCCACGCCGGCGGAGAACATGCGCCTGCTCTCCCGCACCGGGGCTCCTGTCCTCGCCTACACCAGCGGCGAGCAGCCGCGGCTCGTGCGCGAGGCGGCGAAGGCGGGCGTCGCGGGGATGATCCGCAAGTCGGAGGTGCCGGTCGCGCTGGTGCGCTCGGTGCTCACGGTGCTGAGCGGGGGCCAGGTGGCGACCCCTGACTGGGCGGCCGCTCTCGTCGAGGACCGCGCCTTCGTCAGCGCCCATCTGAGCGCCAGAGAGGCGGAGGTCCTCGCGCTCTACGCCTCGGGCGAGACCGCGGAGCGCGTCAGCGCCGCGCTCTTCATCTCCCGCGACACGGTGCTCGACCACATCCGCCGCATCCGCACGAAGTACGCATCCGTCGACCGTGCGGCGCCGACCAAGGTCGACCTCTTCCGTCGCGCCGTCGAAGACGGCCTGGTCGAACGGGACGGCTGATGCGGAGCGCCTCCGCGGCGACGGTGCGGGCGAATCGTCAGGTGGGGTGGCTCATCTCCCTGTGTTCCACGCTCGCCGTGATCTCGATCCTGTTCGTCGGCAGCCCCGCGCCTCCGCTCGTCGCGCAGTTCGACGACTTCGCCGAGTGGTGGACGGCCCTCGGCCTGCTGGCGATCGCCGCCTTCCTCCTGCTCGCCGCGCTGGGCCGGGTGCTCCCGATGAGCGTGCTGCGGGTCGCCTGGCCGAGCGCCTCGCTGCTCGTGATCGGACTGCAGCTGCTCTCCTTCGCGGCCTACCGCGGCACCGACCCTGCGGTGATCCCGTGGGTGTGGCTGCTGGAGCCGACGGCGGTCAGCCTGCTCGCCGTCTCCTTCCGCGCCCCGCTCGCGTTCTCCCTGTCGGTCGGATCCGGCGCGACCGTCGCCCTCTCCTCGTGGATCTTCACCGGCGGCGTCTCCGAGGCCGTCGCGGTCGCCACCCCGGTGCACATGAGCAACATCGGATTCACGGTGATCCTTTACGGCATCCGCAACGCCCTGGCGAACCTGCACGAGTCCGAGACCGCCGCGCGCGAGGCCGCCGAGCTGCAGGCGCGCAGCGACGCCAGAGCCCACCGCAGGGCCGAGCTGAGCCGCTTCGTCCACGACGACGTGCTGTCGGTGTTCACCGCCGCGCTCCTGTTCCGCGGTCCGGCGCCCGACATCCTCCGGCAGGAGGCCCTGCACGCGCTGACCGTGCTGGATGCGGCGTCATCGGATGCCGACACCGCCCAGGTCGACGGGCGGGCGGCATCCGATCAGTTGCGCGTCCGCCTGGAGCGGGTGGCGCCGACGGCGAGGATGGTCGCGTCCGGCGACGATCAGGTCGTCTCGGTGCGGGCGCTCGCCGCGGTGATGGGCGCCGCGGCCGAGGCGCTGCGCAACGCCGTGAGGCATGCGCAGGCGCAGAACATCGACGTGGACGTCCGCGTCGAGGGCGGCGCGATCAGGGCGGTGGTGCGCGACGACGGCGTCGGGTTCGACGCGGCCAGCGCCGCTGCCGGCCGTCTCGGCCTCTCCGGGAGCATCGTGGGGCGGATGAGCGACGTCGCCGGCGGGAGCGCCGAGGTCAGGTCGGCGCCCGGTGACGGGACGGAGGTGATCCTGACGTGGATGCCGTGAACACGACGGGCACCGGGGCGTCGGGGCTCGCATCGCGCGCCGCGCGATGGGTGATGGTCGCGGTGTGGGCGAGCGGTGTGGCCAGCGGAGCCCTCGCCGGTCACTTCTCGCCGCCGCGCCCGCTGCTGATGCTCGCCTATCTCGTCGCGCTCGCCGGCGCCGTCCTGCTGACGGATCCGCGGGACCGTCCGCTCACGGGGCTCAGGGCGCTGAGCATCCCCGCCGCGACGCTGTCGATCACGCTCCTCGTGCTGATCGAGGGCACCGCGGCGAAGGACGTCTGGCTCATCGACTACGCGGCGTACCTCGTCGCGCTCCAGGTCGCCCGCGGAAACCTCGTGACGGGTCTGAGCGGGACGGCGCTGCAGGTCGCCGCGGTGCTGATCTGGGCGGAGATCGGAGGGCAGGACGCCGGCGGAGTGGCCAACATGCTCGCGATCCCGGTGTCGGTCGCCGTGCTCGGGCTTCTGTGGCGGGGCATCCTGCGCGGGATGGTCGGCCGCGAGAGGAGGCATCGTTCGGCGGCTGCCGAGTCGGAGCGCATGACCCGGGCGCTGGACGCCGCGTCAGGCGACCTGCAGCGAGAGCTCGATGCGATCCGCGCGCAGGTCTCGCCCATGCTGAGGATGCTGCGCGACGGCGGCGAGCTCATGGAGGAGGCGCTCACCGGCATCCGCATCCTGGAGGGCGCGATCCGCGACCGCATCCGCTCTCCACGTCTGCAGCATCCCGCTCTGAACGCGGCGGCGGCGCAGGCCAGGGCTCGTGCCGTGTCGATCACGATGCTCTCCGATGCGGAGGGCGAGCGCGTTCTCGGCGATGCCGCGGCCACCAGGGTCGCGCAGCTGGTGACGGAGGCGCCGTCGGGTGCGACGGCGGTGATCACCGTCGGCGGAGAACAGCAGGACGAGGTCACGGTCGTGCTCGACGTCGAGGGGACGCACCACAGATACGTCGTCGTCGACGCTGACCCCGCGCGCTGACCCGGAACTCCGGAGAATCGTGGACTCGGCGGGGCCGCTCGGCGTGTTCTCCGCGGAGAGACCCGCCGCCGACGGTGGAGGTTCACGCAGATCTCCGGAGTTCCGGCGGACCGATCGCAGAGCCGACGCAGAAAGAGGGGGCGGATGCCGCAGCATCCGCCCCCTCTTCAGCGACCGACGTGTCAGTCGGTGCCGGAGTCGAAGGCGGCGCCCTCGGAGGCCGTGTCCACGGCGTCAGCCAGCGTCTCGTCGGCCTCGGAGACCGAGCCCTCGACGGCGCCGGTGATCTCGGTGGACTCGCCCGCGGTCACGCGTCCGACCAGCTCGCCGGTCGCGCCGCCGACGAGGCCGAGGCCCGCGTACTGCTCCAGACGTGCGCGCGAGTCGGCGATGTCGAGGTTGCGCATCGTGAGCTGGCCGATGCGGTCGACGGGGCCGAAGGCGGCGTCGCCGACGCGCTCCATCGACAGCTTCTCGGGGCCGTAGGAGAGGTTCGGGGAGACCGTGTCGAGGATGGTCCAGTCGTCGCCGCGGCGCAGGCGGATCGTGACGGAACCGGAGATCGTGAGGCCGACCCAGCGCTGGATCGACTCGCGCAGCATGAGCGACTGCGGCTCGAGCCAGCGGCCCTCGTACATGAGGCGGCCGAGGCGGCGACCCTGCTCGTGGTACGTCGCGAGGGTGTCTTCGTTCAGGATGCCGTTGACGAGGCGCTCGTAGGCGATGAACAGCAGCGCCATGGCCGGGGCCTCGTAGATGCCGCGCGACTTCGCCTCGATGATGCGGTTCTCGATCTGGTCGCTCATGCCGAGGCCGTGGCGTCCGCCGATGCGGTTGGCCTCGTGGACGAGCTCGACCGGGTCGCTGTACTCGACGCCGTTGATGGCGACGGGGCGGCCGGCCTCGAACGTGACGGTGACGTCTTCGGTCTCGATGGCGACCGAAGGGTCCCAGAACTTGACGCCCATGATCGGGTCGACGGTCTCGAGCGAGACGTTCAGGTGCTCGAGCGTCTTGGCCTCGTGGGTCGCGCCCCAGATGTTCGCGTCGGTCGAGTACGCCTTCTCGGCGGAGTCGCGGTACGGGAAGCCGTGCTCGACGAGCCAGTCGCTCATCTCCTTGCGGCCGCCGAGCTCGGTGACGAAGTCGGCGTCCAGCCACGGCTTGTAGATGCGCAGGCGCGGGTTGGCGAGCAGACCGTAGCGGTAGAACCGCTCGATGTCGTTGCCCTTGTAGGTGGAGCCGTCGCCCCAGATGTCGACGCCGTCCTCCTTCATGGCGCGCACGAGCATCGTGCCGGTGACGGCGCGGCCGAGGGGCGTGGTGTTGAAGTAGGTCTTGCCGCCGGAGCGGATGTGGAACGCGCCGCAGGCGAGGGCGACGAAGCCCTCCTCGACCAGCGCGGTCTTCGCGTCGACGAGGCGGGCGACCTCTGCCCCGTACTCGAGCGCGCGCCCGGGGATCGACTCGATGTCGTCTTCGTCGGGCTGTCCGAGGTCTCCGGTGTAGGTGCACGGGACGGCGCCCTTGTCGCGCATCCATGCGACGGCGACGGAGGTGTCGAGTCCTCCGGAGAAGGCGATGCCGACGCGCTCGCCGACGGGCAGGGACTGGAGAACCTTGGACATGCTTCCCAGTCTATCGGCGGCGTGTCGGCTGTTTCGGCGGGGAGCGGATGCCGTCGGATCAGGCGTCTGCGCCGACGATGCGAACCCCGGTCGGACTCTGCCGCCGCGATCGTCGCCGACCAAAGTCGTAAGGACGTACACGAAAGTCTGTTCAGCGGAGGATCCGCCCGTGGATAAGGTGGTGCCGCTCTCATGCAGGAGAGCGGCACCGATTGAAAGGGAAAACCAATGACAAGTCTGATTCCGCCTTCCATCTCAAGTATCCCAGTTCTCGTCGAGGCGGCAAGCGTCGTCGGCATGGTCCGACAGCGGGTCGCCCGCTCCATCGAGGCGGAGCTCCGCGTCACCCCGATCGCCCCGGCGATCGTGATCATCGTGGTCGCCGTGGCGGCGTTCCTTGCGCTCGCCGTCGTCATCGGGGCCATCGCGGCCTACATCTGGTTCTGCCAGTCCAACGGGCTCGGCTGGCCGGGGCTGGCGGTGCCGGGGCCCAAGGGCGGCGTGTACCGACTGGGCTGCTTCAAGTAGGAATGACGACAGAAGGAGCATGATGACGTCGGTCGACGGCCTGGAAGCACGAGGCATCACCAAGAGGTACGGAAGGAACACGGTCGTCGATTCCGTCAGCTTCGTGGTGAGAGCCGGCTCGGTGACCGGATTGCTCGGTCCGAACGGGGCCGGAAAGTCGACCTGTCTTCACATGCTCACTGGCGTGGTGACCCCTGACGATGGCACCGTCACCGTCGGGGGCATCACCGCGACCGAGCCGCGCGCCAAGCTGCTGCTCGGATTCGCTCCGGACGACCTGCCTCTCCCCGAGGCATTGACCGGACGGGAGTACCTCGCCTTCCACGATCGCATGCGAGGTCGCTCCGATCTCGACCGCGGTCTGCAGATCATGGACTCCCTCGATGTCCTCGATGCCGTCGAGCAGCAGATCCTCGAGTACTCGCACGGCATGAAGCGGAAGGTCCAGCTCGCGGCGGCACTCATGCACTCGCCTGAGCTCTTGATCCTCGATGAGCCGTTCCGAGGTCTCGACCCCGATGCCACGGCCGTCGTGGGCCATCTGGTCGAGTCGATGGCCCGCAGCGGGCGATCGGTCCTCATGGCGACGCATGACCTGGCGAGGGCGGAGTCCATGTGCGACTCGGTCGTGATCCTCGACCGCGGCAGCGTCGCAGGCCAAGGGGCGCCGTCGGAGCTGGTCGATCGGCACGGACGCGGGGAGTCCCTCGAGACCGCCTTCCTCGTGATGACGGGTCGCGAGGCGGATGCCGACCGCAAGAAGCAGCTCATCGCAGACTCGCTCGAAAGGACCATCTGATGACCAGAACCGCCGTACTCGGAGGCATCGTCGGATTCGCGCTGGGGACGTTCGTCACGATCCTCGTCCTCGCCGTCTCCAGCATCCTCGCCTTCACGCAGTCCACTCGGATCGAGATCCCCGGGGTCTTCCTGGTCTGGGCCGATTCGTCCACCGGTTCGCCGGGGCTCGCATTCGAGCCGAACTTCGTCGGGATCGTGCTGATGATCGTCGTGATCACGCTGGGCGGTGTCGCACTGGCCGTCTATGCGCGTTCGCGCGCAGCGGTCAGATGAGCGGCGGTCAGGTCGGCGCCATCGCGAGCACCAGCGCTCGTCTGTGGCGGCGCGAGCTGGCGTCGGTCTTCGGCATCCGGGAGCGGACACTGCTGATCTCGGTCGCCGTGTTCGGGGCGGCGATGGTCGCCTTCAGCGCCTTCCTCGCCTGGACGCTCGGGGCGTTCGTCGCATCGGTGGCGCCGGCATCCGCGACCCTCACTGATCAGCGCTCTCTGCTCCGACTGATACTCGCCGGCCTGATGACGGGGACCACGGTGTACTTCCTCGTCGTGTGCTCCAGTCTGCCTCCGCGCGACCGACTCTCCAATGTTCTCGTCGTCCTGCCCGTCACTCGCTGGCGGTCTGCTGTCGGCACCCTCCTCCCCGCGATGGGCTTCGGGCTCGCGGTCGCGATCGTCTTCGGCTTTCCGACGCTGCCGATGCTCGTCGAGCTCGTCGATCCGACCCGATTCCGCATCGAATCGGTGGGCGCGTTCCTCGGCATGATCGTGCTGACCGCGCTGCTCGTGCCCGGCCTGTTCTTCACCGTCCGAGACGTCCTCATCCGCGTCACGCGGATGCCTCTCGCCTATTCGCTCGCGCTCGCGGTCGGCGTGACCCTGCTCGCGGTGTTCGCCGTGGCAGGGGGCGACCTCATCCCCCGCCCGAGCATCGACGGGGACGATCTCTGGTCTCTGCTCCTGCTCCCCCGGGCGATGAGCGAGGTGCTGCAGCCGGAGGCCAGTGACGCGACGAGACAGCTCGTCGCTTGGGGCGCCGTGGCGCTGTGGTCGCTGCTCGCCGTCGGTCTCGTGGTGGCCGTCCTCCGATCGACGGTCATGCTCGACGGGCGGGTCTACGCATCGCCCTCAGTCCGGATCCCCGAGCGCGGCTCATCCTGGACGGGCGCTCTCCTGTTCGAGGTGGCCGTGCTGACCCGGTTGCCGCAGTTCGTCGTCTCATCCCTCGTTCTCGGTCTGAGCACGGTGGCGCTGCCGTTGATGTTCCTCCAGCCGGAGGCGAGCGCGGCAGTGGACCAGGTCGTCGCACTCCCGGTCGTGGTCGCGTTCGCCCTCGGCGCGTATTCGTACGGGTCGACGAGACGCTCGCACTGGTGCGGCGCCGTGCTCGGGCGCCCCCGGCTCTGGGTGGTCTCCAAACTCGTCGCGTGCTTCCTCGTGTCGGCGGTCATGGCCGCGCCCTATCTGGTGATGATGGCTCTTGCCGGGCTTCCGGGAGAGCGTCTCCTCGACGTCGCCATGCTCGGGCTGGGCATGTGGTGCTCCGCGGCGCTCGCCGGAGTCCTCGTGCCCTTCTCCGTCGATCAGCCGCTGTCGGCGACCGTCACCTCCGCGACGACGGCGGGCCTGTGGACGCTGTCGACCTTCGGAACACGATGGGTCTTCGCGGAGGCGAAGATCGAGTCACCGGTTCTTCCCGCTCTGGTGTGGCTGTTCCTCGCGCTCGGCATGTACGTTCTCGTGACGTCGAGGAGCGGCGAGCGGGTCGACGCGGGTGCGTGAAGTCCGGCTCGATCCCATCGACGGAGTCATCGTGTCCGTTGAGGGGTGGGAGTACCCGGACCTCGCGATGCGGATTCCGTCGCCCCCGCTCATCGTGGGCGACGGTTCCACGTCGAGCGATCTCGAGTCGGCTCGCCGCGCCATCGACCTGGGTCTGGCATCCGTGACGCAGACGGGGAGGGGCGCGGGGCCCTTCGCCGTAGAGCTCGTCACCGCCGTGCCGCTGCCGTCAGGGTGGCTCAGGGGTGGAGGCGCGACGGCGCTGCGCCTGGCGCTCCTGCATCCGCTGATGTGCATCGCCGCGGTGCTCGTCTCCGTCGCGGCCGGGATGCTGCAGAACTCCCTGCTGTGGTGGGCGTGCGTGTGTCTGATCATCGTCGGGGTCTCGATGATCGCGCACGAGGCCGGGCACGTGGTGGCGCTGCGCCTCGTCGCGGGGCCGGAGGAGCCTGTCCTGCTGCGGGCGACCCCGACCTCGGCGCGACTGATCTGGCGCTCCACGGGCACGGCGGCGGATCTGATCGTGATCGCCGCAGGCCCTCTGTCTCCGCTGCTGCTCGCGATTCCGTTCACGCCGCTTCTCGTCGCCGCTCCGGTCGCGGGCATCGCGGTCGTCGTGGTCGCCGTCTCGCACCTCGTCACCCTGTTCCTCCGAAGCGGAGACGGTGGAGAGCTCCGCACCGTGGTGCGTGCGCTGAAGGGGCTTCGGACGTCGCCCGATCCGGCCGAGAGCACCGGCGCCTGACTCCGATCCGACGCCCTGCGCGTCGCGACTTTCGTCCACTCGTGATCGTGACGAAAGTAAGGGGTGGGCGCTGACGTCGAATTGATAAGGTCGGTAGAAGAATTGGATACAGCCGGGGGGCTTTGGGCAATGAGTGAAATCTGCAGGACTCCCGGCGACGCCGGGAGGTACGAGGCCGTGACCTGGCATCTCTCGAAGAGAGGACCGCGCGGGGCGTCGTGGTGACCGGATGGTGAAACGACACGTGGTCATCGTGACCTCCAGTCCTCTGACGGCCCTCGGCATCCGAGACCGCATCTCCGGAGTCGACGGCATCGACTCCGTCGTCGTGCACGTCGTCGAGCCTCGTGATGACGGCCTCCGTGGGATCGTGCGGGCATGCGGAGAGCGAGCCGCGTCCATCCTCATCCTGGACAGTGCATCGCTGAAGGGCGATTGCGAGGAGTTCGTCGCCCAGCTCGCGCGTCGACAGCCGGAGACCCGTGTCGCCGTGGTCGTGCCGTCGGGCGGGGTGACCCGAGCGTCGGAGTACTTCCGTGCGGGAGCCCGCGCGGTGGTCTCCGAGGACTCCGATCGAGACGAGTTCACCTACATCCTGGGCGAGGTCGTCGCGGGTCACGTCGCTGCCTCCAGAACGGTTCTGCGCGGGATCGTCGGTGACCCCTCATGGCAGCGGGAGGGAACCCGCGCCCATCCTCAGCGTCCAGCGCTGACGACGCGTGAGCTCGCCATCGTCGAACTGCTCGCCCGCGGTCTGTCCAACCGGGAGATCGGCGAGGAGCTCCATCTCGCCGAGGCGACGGTGAAGGTGTATCTGGGTCAGGTCATGTCGAAGTGGCAGGTCAGGGATCGCCTCCAGGTGGTGCTGAACTTCCTGGGCAGGCTGGAACCGGAGTCCTCGCGGTCCAGGGCGTAGGCGCTCTCCGGCGATTCCCGACGACTCAGGGGAACCCCGGGTACTCCTCGAGCTTCTTCACGAACGCGTCCCGGTCGGCGTCGCTCAGCACACCGCTGGCGATGACCGTCAGCTGCAGCCCTTCGAGCGGCTCGCCGGTGCGGGCGTTCTGCGCCTGCCTCGTGGTGAGGAAGCTGCCGTCCTGATCGTTCGACAGGTCGTAGATGTCGGCGTAGAACCGCAGGGGCTCCGGGTAGTTCTCGGAGTACGACTCCCAGGTGTGCTGGGTGCGCGGGTCGTCGCTGCCGTACAGCTTCGCCATCATCGACGGGTCGATGCTCGATGTCGAGGGGTCGTTGAACGCGTAGAGGCCGTACATCCCGTGCTGGATCACGACGTTCTGGATCACGCCCATCACGGCCGTCTTGCGGTCGAAGTCCTGGATCGGCTCGGTGGTCGCCCAGCTCGCGGTCGTGTACTCGCTGAGCATCGACTCGCCGCCGTAGCCGTTGCGCTCCGGGCGGATGTCCTCGTCTCCGACCTGCACCCACTCGTAGCCGAACTCCTCCGTCAGAGCCGTGCGGATGTCGGCGAACAGGCTGTCTGCCGAGGCGCGCACCTCTTCGAGGGACTGCTGGTTCAGAGAATCCTGCGGGTCGGTGCCCTTGATGCCCGGGTACGCCTCCTCGTGCTTCTGCGCGTCGCTCTTCACGCCGTCGTAGGTGCCGGCAGCCGAGGTCCGCAGGGCGCTGATCCCCCCGACGGTGGCGACGTTGAAGAAGAGGGTGATGATCAGGGCGATGCCGCCCAGCATCCGCGCGCGTGCCGAGAACAGGGAGGCGATCACGACGCCGAGAACGGCGAGCTGCAGCGCGATCATGGTGATGCCGTAGAGGGCGTCCGTCGCCCCGGCGAGGAAGGTGCCGAGCAGGATCACCGCGAACAGGGCGGCGACGCCGAGCGTGACCCAGCCGAACGCCGAGGCCGGCCTCTTCTCCTCACCAGGAGTGGTCGCCCCCGCGGGGGATGCCGGAGGGACGGCCGGATACGGCGCGCCAGGGGCGACCGCGGGGCCCTGCTGACGCCGTGCCCCGCGGTACCCGCCGGGCGGCGGCACGGGAGGGGCGCCCTCCGTGCCCGCGATGTAGCGCTGGCGCTGCTTCTCCCTGTCCATCACCATGGCCTGTCCGTCCCGGAGCCGCCGGGCTCATCGCCGTTCTGCTGCTGGTCGCGCTCCTGCGTGCCCTGCTCCAGCTTCTCCTTGAGGTCCTCGAGCTTGTCCTCCGAGGGCTGCGGCTTCTGGGGCTGTTCCTCCGGCTTCGGCTGCTGCTCCTGCTGCTGTTCCTGCTGCTTCTGCTTCAGGCGGTCCTCGAGGTCGTCCGTCGTCTTCTTCATGTCGCGGTCAGGGTCGGACGACTGCTTCTGCGCATCCTCACTGTCGCACTCCGCCGGCGTCTCCGCGGTCACGGTCAGCGCCTCGCCGTAGAACTCGGCGGCGGCCGCGCCGTCGCCGCCCTCGCGTGCCGCGTCTCCCTGGCGCTCGATGACGAGAGCGAGGTTGATCCTCACGGTGCACACCTCGAGGCCGTGCGCGAGGGCCAGCGACTCCTCCAGCTTCGCGCGGGCCTCGGGGAGCTTCTCGGCCCCCGCGAGCGCCGTGCCGACGTTGAAGGGCGCCTTGTACGGCTCGAACCAGTTCAGGAACTCCTGGTTGCGGGCCGATGCCTCGGAGCCCGCGTAGTCGTCGACGACGTACGAGCTGATCGCCTGGTGGGCGAAGGCGTACATGCTCAGCAGCTTTCCCACGAAGAGCAGCGCGACGAGAGCCAGCGGAAGGGTTCCGACAGCGACCCACCGGCGGACGAGTCGGCGTCGCCGGTTGGCCGCGAGGAGAGCGGATGCCGCCGCCTGTGCGTCGGTCATGACTCACCGCCCGTGCTCTGGTCGAGGCGCGTCGTCCCGCTGCGCTCGCTCGGCGACCGGGAAGCCCCCGGCGCTCTCAGCAGCCGGAGTCGGGCGACGAGCATGGTGGCACGCGCGAGCTCGACGGCGAGCAACGCCATCATGACGAGCGCGGCGATCCAGTAGAGCTCGGTGACGTTCCCCGTCTCGCCCGAGGCCGCGTAGCTCGTGGTCGTCGACGGAGCCGCGGGCAGCGTCGGCGCGGAGTCCACCGTCCTGTGCTCGTACGGCACGCCCAGCTGCTCCGCGATCGTCGTGAGGTTCTTCTCGTCGATCACCGACGTCGCGTCCTCGCCCTGGTACTGGATGTACCCGCCGTCGGCTGAGGGGTCGACCCCGCCGGTGGTGAGGCGCATGGGCCCGCCCTCCTCGGTGCCGTAGCCGAAGACCGCGCCGGCATCCGTCCGCTTCGCGCTGCTGGCGAACGACTCGGGGGTCCCGCCGTCGGTCTGCTCGCCGTCGCCGAAGTAGAACACCATGCGGGAGCGGTCGGGAGACGACTTCGCGGCCTGCGAGAGGGTGTCGTCGAGCATCCGGTTCGCGATCCCGACCGAGCTGCCGCGCGACTGGCTGGTGACCTCGGGGCGCAGCACGTCGAGCGAGGAGATCAGCGCCGTGGTATCGGTGGTGAGCGGCATCCTCAGATCGGCGGCCGCGTCGAAGGTGATGAGCGCGAAGCGCGCGCCGGGGTACTCCGCGACGATCGCCTGGATGTCGGCGCGCACGCCGTCGAGGCGCGGCTCACCGCCGTCCCAGTCCTCCGCGACGATGCTCGCGGTGGTGTCGACGACGAGCACGATGTCGGTGTCGGTCGCGAGGGTCTGCGTCGAGCCCCCGGGGATGCCGGGGCGCAGCAGCATCGCGAAGCACGCGAGCAGCATCACCAGCCGCATGACCCACAGCCAGCGCGGGGCGCGGGTCTCCTCGCTCCGCCGGGTCAGCACCCAGATGACGAGCGCGACCGCAGGCGCGAAGAAGAGCAGCAGCAGGAAGACGTTGAGGACGGGCTGGAAGATCACAGTCGCACCCTCCAGACCACGACGACGAAGGCGAGCGTCACGATCATGAGCACGACGATCCACAGGTTCGGGGTGTCGGTCCAGACGACCCTGGCCTGCCCCTTGAGCGCGGTGGCCTCCTGCTTCTGCACCTGGGTGATGATGTCGCCGACCGTGGTGGTGTCGCGCAGACCGTACGCCTGGCCGCCGGTGCTCTCGGCGGCCCGCGCGAGCTGGGCGCTCACGTCGGCGTCCTTGCCCTCGACCGGGTTGAGGGCGAACACCCGCACGCCGTTCGAGCCGGCGTATGCGGCCGCCTCGTCGAGGGTCACGATCGAGGCGCCGTTGATCTCGTTGTCCGTGGCGAGGATGACGGAGCGCGAGCGCTCGTCGTCGGGGTGGTCGAAGCCCATGGCGCACGCGGCGAGGCCGTCTCCGATGAGCGAGGCGCCGTCGCCGTTGAGGGTGCCGACCCAGTGCTCGGGGATCTCGTCGGCGTAGTCGAAGCTCTCGCGGATGCTTCGCAGGTGCTCCCGGATGAACGCGTAGTCGTCGGTGAGCGGGAAGACCTGCACCGGGGAGCTGTTGAAGATCGTGAGTCCGATGCGCTCGCCCTTGAAGCCGTCGAGCAGCTCCTCGAAGACGGAGAGGACCTCGACGTCGACCTCGCTCATGGACCCGGACACGTCGAGGCACAGCATGATGTCGCGGCTCGTGTTCACGGGCTGGATCGTCTGCGACGACATCGGCCTCGCCGCGACGGCGCCGGCGGCGAGCGTCGCGACCGCGCCGAGGATCAGGATGCCGGAGAGCCCGAGCACCCGCCGACGGAGGGCGGAACGGAACGTGGGCAGCGACCTCAGCCGCTCTGCGCGGGCGATGCGCGCCCGCTCTCCCGCCGCGGTGCGGGCGCGCGCCCGCAGGCCGAGCAGCAGCCCGATCGCGACGGCGGCGAGCACGACCCCGGCGGCGATGAGGATCATCCACCCGTTCGCTAGTGCCATGAGCGCACCACCGTCCTGGCGGCTTCGGTGCCGGCGACCGGATCGATCGCGGGACCGGGGCGGAAGATGCTGGGGTAGTAGTGGCGCCCCATGGCGTCGATCAGCGCCGGGTGCACGCCGCGGGCGACGAGGTCGTCCAGAGCGAGCACGGGGGCCTCCAGCCCGCTGTATTCGTTCACGAAGGTGCGCACGACCCTGCTCAGCTCGAGGTTCGCGTTGCGGGCGGAGAGCTTCCCTGCGCGGTAGTCGGCCTCGACGAGCTGGATCCGGTCGAGGTACTCGATGCGCAGCTGCGAGAGCACGTCGACGGTGAGCGGCCCGGGGTGCGCGGCATCCGGCTGGGCGACCCCGCGGCGCGGTCGGGTCAGCACGATGAGCAGCCACGCGGCCAGGATGAGCACCGCCAGGATGCCGAAGGCGAGCAGAAGCCACCAGCCGGAGTACTGGAACGGAGGGTAGAGCTCGTCAGAGCCGGGCATGGGACCTCCGGTTCAGCAGCTGCAGGAGCTGCGTCACGGCGTCGTCCTGGCCGTCGAGAACGGAGTGGCTGATCTCCAGACCCTTCAGGGTCTCGGCGAGGTGCGCGGCATCCGCCTCGGTCTGCGCCGTGAGCTCGCGCACGATCTCGGCGTCTCCCTGCACGAAGTCGGGCACGTCCCACATCGTGTCCACGTCGCTGCGCACCGTGCGCGTCGCGTGGTCGAGGACGACCTCGGCGTCGCGCACCGTCAACCACAGCACGTCGTGCTGCACGCGGAGGCGGCGCAGCATCCGCTCCGTGTCCTCGGTCACCGGCGCCTCGTCGGTGACGATCACGACGATCATGCGGCGCGAGATCGTGCGCGTGATGAACGACAGCAGGGCATCGCGGTCGCTGGGGGCGCTGCTGTCGTCGATCGCGGAGTCGATGGTGCGCAGCGCGTGCTCGAGGGCGCCCTCGCTGCGACCGGGAGCGAGGCGGCGGATGCCGGCGGAGTCGCCGTACACGGTCGTGAAGTCGTCGCCGTGGCGCAGCGCCAGCACGCCGAGGACACCGGCGGCGAGGATCGCGAGCTCCTTCTTCGATCGCTCGTCGTGCGCGAGGGCGCCCATCGAGCGGCCGGTGTCGACGGCGAACAGGATGGTGTGCATGCGCTGCGCCCTGTGCCGCTTGACCAGCGGAGTCCCCTGGCGGGCCGTGGCGCGCCAGTCGATGTCGCGCACCTGATCGCCGTACTCGTACTTGCGCAGGTCCTCGAAGTCGAGGCTTCGGCCGTGCAGCAGCGACGCGTAGGCGCCGTCGAGCGCGTGCAGCGACTTGCGCGACGAGTGGATGAAGAGCTTGCTCTTCACCTGGGTGATCAGGCTGGGCATGCGGGCTCTCAGGGGGTGGGCACGGCGGCGAAGATCTGGTCGATGATCTCCTCGCTGCGGATGCCCTCGGCGTCGGCCTCGAACGTCAGCAGCACGCGGTGGCGCAGCACGAGGTGGCGCAGCGCCCTGATGTCCTCCGGCAGCACGTGTGCGCGGCCGTTGAGGAGGGCGAGCGCTCGCGACGCCTGCAGGAAGGCGATGCTCGCGCGCGGGCTCGCGCCGTACTTGATGTACCGCGCGCGCTCCTCGCCGATGTACGGCGCGGGGTTCCGGGTCACGTACGACAGCGACACGATGTAGTTGCGGATGGCGGGGTCGACGTAGATGCGCGAGGCGACGTCCTGCAGCAGCCGCACGTCGTCGAGGCTCACGGCGCTCTCGACGTGCCGGTCGGGGTCGAGCACGCCCGAGTCGATGCGGCCGAGGATCTCGAACTCCTCGGCGGGGCTCGGGTACTCGACGATCTCCTTGAGCAGAAAGCGGTCCATCTGCGCCTCTGGGAGCTCGTACGTGCCCTCCTGCTCGATGGGGTTCTGCGTGGCGATCACGAGGAACGGCTTCGGCAGGTGGTGCACCTCCCCGCCGATGGTGGTCTGGTGCTCCTGCATGGCCTCGAGCATGGCGCTCTGGGTCTTCGCGCTGGAGCGGTTGATCTCGTCGAGCAGCACGAAGTTCGCGTGCACGGGGCCGAGCACCGTGCGGAACGACCCGGTGGCCGCGTCGTAGATCTGGTTGCCCGTGATGTCGCTGGGCAGCAGGTCGGGGGTGCACTGGATGCGCTTGAACCGCGCCTTGACGGTGTCGGCGAGGGTGCTCGCGGCGGTGGTCTTGGCGAGGCCGGGGACGCTCTCGAGCAGGATGTGGCCGCCGGCGATGAGCGAGATCAGCAGGCTCATGCGCAGACGCTCCTGGCCGACCATCTTGGCCGAGTACGCGTCGGAGACGACCTGGAGCACGCGCCCGGCGCGGGCGAGCTCGTCGGAAGAGGGTCCCTGAGTCGGAGGCGCGGCGGGGGCGGTCGATGCGGCCTCGGCCCGCGTCGCGGGGGCAGGAGGGGCGGGAGGAGCCGGCGGTGCGGCGTGCATCGCCGGTGCGGGCGGAGCCGGTGGAGCGGGCGGCGGGGGCGGGGTGGAACCCGTGGCGGGGCCGGGCGCGTACGGCTCGTTCATCAGTGTCTCCTCGATCGCACGGGGACACGACGACGATCCCCCGCACCAGCGTAACCGGGTCTCCTCCGTATGGTCCCGGAGAGAAGTCCCCATGACGGATGCCGCGGCATCCGGCTCCTGATCAGATCGAGTCGCGGGGTGCTTCGATGGCCGCGCCCGCCGTGCCGTCGGAGTACGAGACGCGGATCGTGGGGTTGGAGAGACCGAGGTCGATGAGCGACGCGCCCAGGGTGATGGATGCCCGCCCGTTCGCGTCGAACTTCGTGCTTCCGGCGTTGGCGGACCCGTACTTCACAGCGATCGATGCCCCCGGCTGACCGGTGACGGTGAGCGTGTAGCTGCCGAGGACTTTGATGCCGAGGAGGCTCAGCGTGTAGTGCTTCTCCAGTCCCGCGAACCCGAGGGGCTTGGGGGCCGGGGGCGTGGTCGGGGTGGTCGGGGTCGTCGGAGTCCCGGGGTTCGTGCCCGGTGTGGTCGGTGTGGTCGGAGTGCCCGGATTCGTCGGGGTCCCGGGGTTCGTGCCCGGATTCGTCGGCGTGGTCCCCGGGTCGGTGCCCGGAGTCCCCGTCCCGGGGTTCGTCGTGCCCGGATCCGTCCCTCCAGGGGCGCTCCCGCCGGGAGTCCCGGGGCCCGCATCGGATCCGGGGGCCTCGGACGTCGGCGCGTCGGTCTTCTTGCCGCCGTCCTTGTCGTCGGCCCGATCGTCGTCGACGGTCTTCTCACCGGCATCCGGCGTGTCGCTCGAGTCGGGCTCGCCGACGGGGACCTTCGTGTCCTGCACGGTCTCGGCGCGATCGGCGTAGGTGGTCACCGGCATGTTCGCGAGGGCCGACAGATCGCCGCCGCCCGAGGTGAGCAGGCCGACCGAGATCAGGCCGACGCCGCCGACGGCGGAGACGATCGCGAGCGCCTTGCGACCGCGCGACCAGCCGGCGACGGTGGCGTGCGCGCGTGCGACCGCGCCTGCCGCGGGCAGAGCAGCGGTCGAATCGGCCGCGTGGCGGCTGTCCTTCCTGCTGGCGCCTGCGGGCGCGGCGACGTCGGGATCGGGCCCCTCCTGCCCCTGATGCATCTCCGACCGATCCCTTCATCGCGAGCCCGTGGCCCTGTGTGCGCTGCGCCGACCACTCCCTGCCGGCGCATGCTCCAGCAAATATACCGGGATTCAGCTTCGGTGCGAGCGCCGATTCAGTTCGGGCGGATGCCGCGGCGCCGGCCGACCCACACCACGAATGCCGCGACGCCGATGATGGCGACCGCGATGCCGACGATGTACAGGGCGACCGTCACGTAGCCGCCGGGCTGGATGTTCGGGTTGAGGAAGGGGTAGGGGTACCACCACGGGTTGCCGTCCATCGGGGCGGTGATGAAGTTCGCGCGGATCAGCGTGTACACGGCCCACGCGATCGGGAAGATCGCGGCCTCGAAGATCGTCGCCCAGCCGAGCGCTCGCCGCCGCGGCGCGAACAGCACGTCTGCGAGCATCACGACGGGGATGATCACGTGCAGTGTCTCGTTGGTCCAGACGTCGGAGATGCCGGCGATCGGGTACTGCCTCAACAGGAGGTTGTAGACGATGCCGGTGACGATCATGTAGGTGCTCGCGCACGCGAATGCGGTGGCCAGCCAGCGGGGCTCCGGGGTATCGGAGCCCCGCGTGCGGAGAGCCCACACCGCTCCGGCGATGAGCACCAGCACCGCCGCGAGGTTGGAGAGGATCGTGAAGTAGCTGAAGAAGTTCGTCACGACGGTGGGGAGATGACTCGCCCATTCCGTCTGTGCCGCGAGGGCGTTGCCGATCGCCAGCCACAGCTGACGGATGATCGCCGCCAGGCCGAGAGCTGCCGCTGCGAGTCGTGCGTAGGGCCACCAGGTTGTCATCGGTCCTCCGATCGACACTGTAGCGCGCGGCTGCCAGGTGGCCCCAAGCTGGGCGGCGTATCATCGACGGCGCGCCGCGAGGGGACCGTGGGCGCCGATGAAGGAGCTGGGAAAGCAAGATGACGGATACGAATCTGTCACTCGACGCGCGGTTGGGGCCGTTCACCGTCGAGGGCATGGCATTGGCGGATCAGATCTTCGACCTCGTGGGGTCCGCGATCGTCGACGGAGTGCTCGAGCCGGGCGAGAAGGTCAACGACAAGGAAGTGGCCGCAGCTCTGGGCATCTCCCGCACGCCCGTTCGGGAGGCGCTGCAGCGTCTCACGTGGGTCGGGCTCGTCGAGGTGTCGCCGAGCCGGTACACCAGGGTGACCCAGGTCACCGACGACGACGTGCTCAGCACTCTCGAGCACATCGGGATGCAGGCGAGCACCGCTCTCCAGTTCGCGATGCGGCGGATGAGCGCCGACGAGCTGGTCGAGGCCGTGTCTTTCCTCGACCGCATGATCGCGGCGTCCAGGGCCGACGACTCCGACGCGCTGATGACCGAGTCGCAGGCGTTCATCGGCTTCCTGGTGGCGAAGTCGGGGAACCCCGTCTTCATCAGGATGATGTCGGAGACCAACCTGCTCGTGGCGCGCAACCTCCGCCACGTCCGCCAGCAGGAGGGGTCGGCCGCCATGCGTGCCGAGTGCTTCGAGGAGATGCGCAGCGCGATGCTCCTGGGCGACGCGGATGCCGCTGAGCGCTGGTTCCGCACGCAGCACGGCGTCGGGGTCGACACGGCGCTCTGAGAGCCGGTCGGGGCGTTCCTGCCCCGCGGCGGTGTTCGGCGACCCCTCAGGGCGCTGTCGTCGCCCGCCGCCCCCACGTCATCCGCGTGACGAGCACGCCGAGCAGGCAGAGCGCCCCGCCGAGGAACATCAGCGGGGTCGGCACCTCGCCGAGGATCATCCACGACATCAGGATCGCGATCGCCGGGACGACGTAGGTGGTGGCGGACGTCTGGCCCGCCGTGCTCCGCTGCAGCACGTAGGCCCAGGTCGTGAAGGCGATCGCGGTGGGGAAGATGCCGAGGTAGATGACCCACAGCGTCGCGTCGAGCGGTGCGGTCTGCAGTGCGCCGATGAGGCTGCCCGTCCAGGGGAGGAGCGCCACGGTGCCCGCGACGGCGCCGAACCACGTCAGCGTGGTCGCGTCGGCTCCGGCGCTGAGCAGGTGCTTCTGCAGCAGCGTGCACCCTGCGTACATGACGGCGGCGAGCAGGGCGAGCAGCAGGCCGGTGAGGTCGAAGCCGTCTCCGGACGACGTGTTCATGCCGATCAGGACCACGCCGAGGAAGGCGATCGGCGCGCCGATGACGAGGGGCCGCGGAAAGCCCTCGCGCAGGAACAGCCCGCTGAACACGACCACCATGAGCGGGGCGAGGTTCACGACCATCGCGGCCGTGCCCGCGTCGAGCGTGCGCTCGGCGGCGTTGAGCGCGAGGTTGTAGACGCAGAACCAGCCGACGCCCCACAGCACCACGAGAGGGATCTGCCGCCGAGACGGAGGGCGGATGCCGCGGCGCAGCGCGATGAGCCCGAGGGCGACGGCGCCGACGGCCATGCGCAGCAGCGCGAGCGCTCCGGGGTCGAAGTGCGGACCGGCCCCGCGGATGCCGATGAACGCCGAGGCCCACAGCACCACCGTCACCAGGGCCGCGACGAGCACGAGCGGTCCCTGTGCGCCCGTGCGCGGCGGACGTGTGGAGGGGTTCTGGGCGGTGTCCGGCATCCTTCGATCCTGCTCCGGGTCACCGACATCCGTCGACCGGCCGGAGCGCCAACCCTCGACGGATTCGCGCCAGCGTGCGCGGCTGCTCCTCCCGGAAAGACCGAAACCAGCCTTCGATAGGATGGAGTCGCCCGAAGAGGGCCAGCTCATCAGCCGGTGCAAACCCGGCGAAAGCAAGGGGGTCTCCCATGCCAGGAATCGTTATCGTCGGCGTCCAGTGGGGCGATGAGGGCAAGGGCAAGGCCACAGACCTGCTCGGCGAGCGCACCGACTGGGTCGTCAAGTTCAACGGCGGCAACAACGCCGGGCACACCGTGGTCGTCGGCGACGAGAAGTACGCCCTGCACCTGCTGCCGTCCGGCATCCTGTCGCCCGGGGTGAACCCCGTGATCGGCAACGGCGTCGTGATCGACCTCGAGGTGCTGTTCTTCGAGCTGGAGGCCCTCGCGGCCCGCGGCATCGACGTGTCGCGCCTGCGCGTCAGCGCGAACGCGCACATCATCACGCAGTACCACCGCACGCTCGACAAGGTCACCGAGCGCTTCCTCGGCAAGCGCATGATCGGCACCACCGGCCGCGGCATCGGTCCGGCCTACGCCGACAAGATCAACCGCGTCGGCATCCGCGTGCAGGACATCTTCGACGAGAACATCCTGCGTCAGAAGGTCGAGGGCGCCCTCGACCAGAAGAACCACCTGCTGGTGAAGATCTTCAACCGCCGTGCGATCACCGCCGACGAGATCGTGGAGGACCTGCTGTCCTACGCCGAGCGTCTGCGCCCGATGGTCGCCGACACCGGCTACCTCATCGCGCAGGCCCTCGAGCGCGGCGAGGTCGTCGTGTTTGAAGGCGGCCAGGCGACGATGCTCGACATCGACCACGGCACCTACCCGTTCGTGACCTCCTCGTCGGCGACGGCGGGCGGGGCGTCCACCGGATCCGGCGTCGGCCCCGGAGCCCTCGACCGCATCGTCGGTATCGTCAAGGCGTACACGACGCGCGTCGGCTCCGGTCCCTTCCCGACCGAGCTGTTCGACGAGCAGGGCGAGTGGCTGCGCAAGCAGGGCTTCGAGTTCGGCACCACCACGGGCCGTCCGCGTCGCGTCGGCTGGTACGACGCCCCCATCACGCGCTACGCGACCCGCATCAACGGCATCACCGACCTCGTGCTGACCAAGCTCGACATCCTCACCGGACTCGAGCAGATCCCCGTGTGCGTCGCCTACGACGTCGACGGCGTGCGGTTCGACGAGGTCCCGGTCAACCAGACCGACTTCCACCACGCCACCCCGATCCTCGAGTACTTCCCGGGCTGGAGCGAGGACATCTCGGTCGCGCGCACCTTCGAGGATCTGCCGCAGAACGCGCAGGACTACGTGCTCGCACTCGAGGCGATGAGCAACACGCGCATCTCGGTGATCGGCGTCGGCCCCGAGCGCGATCAGGTCATCGTCCGTCACGATCTGCTCGACTGAGCGCGCGCGATCGGGGACCGGCGTACGCTGGTCCCCGGTCCGGCAAGCGGTTTCCGGATCGACGGTGACAGAGGGAGACACGGATGACGCGGTTCTGGCTCGGCGGATACGGCCCCGCGATGGAGGGCATCGCAGACGGCATCGGCCTGCTCGCGGGGGATGAGGGCGCGGAGACGTCGCTGAGCTACCGCGGCGCCGTCACGTCGACCCCGTCGCCGTCGTGGCTGGCGCAGCACCCCACGCTCGACATCGTCTACGCGGCGCTGGAGGGGGATGCCGCCGTGCAGGCGTTCGCCCGCAGCGGGGAGTCCTCGCTCACCCCGCTCGGCGAGCCCGTCGAGGCCGGACAGTACGTGTGCCACGTCGCCGTCGCCCCGAACGGCTCCTCGCTCATCGCCAGCTGCTACGGAGACGGCAGGGTCGTGCGCATCGGCCTCGACGCCGCCGGACGACCGATCCCGGATGCCGCGAACAAGGCCGCAGAACTGCGCGCGGCGCTCCTGGGCGAGCCCGCGGCGGAAGCCGGAGCCCCGGCCGGAACCGCGGCCGCGGCATCCGACCCCTACGGCGACGAGGGCCGTGAGTCGCACGCGCACGCCGCCGCCTTCCTGCCCGACGGCCGCATCGCGACCACCGACCTCGGCTTCGACCTCGTGCGCATCTGGCGGCAGACCGCCGGCGGCCTCGCGCTCGATCACGAGGTCGTGCTGCCGAAGGGCACGGGGCCGCGGCACATGGTCGTGCACCCCAGCGGGCATCTGCACGTGGTCACCGAGTACTCCTGCGAGGTCTTCACGCTCGCGGCGGGCCCTGACGGCACCTGGGCGGTCGTGTCGTCCGTGCTGTCGAGCCCGATCGCCGAGATCGGCGTCGACTTCCCCGCGGAGCTCGCCCGCACGCGCGACGGGCAGTTCCTCTACACGGCGCTGCGCGGCAGCAACACGATCGCGGCGCTGCGCGTGCGCGGCGCCGGTGAGGCCCTCGAGTCGATCGCGCTCGCCGACTCCGGGGTCGACTGGCCGAGGCACCACCTCGTGCACCAGGGCAAGCTGCTCGTCGCCGGTCAGCGCTCCGACACGATCAGCCTGATCGACCTCGACGAGCGCACGGGCGCGCCCCTCGGCATCCGCCACCGGGCCCCGGCACCCACGCCGACGCACTTCCTGCCCGTGCGCTGAGGTCGCGCGCGGTGAGCTCTGTCTCGTCGAAGGGTGTCGCCCTGTGCGCTGATGCCGCGCGCGGAGTGAGCACCGCGTCGTCAGGGGCGACGTGCGTGCGGCTGTGGAGCGTGCTCAGGCAGCGTCCTCGGCAGGTCAGCACGGGGCCGAGGCGATCGCCGCGACCCCGCGCTCTGCGCTCACCGGGACGGGCGGTTCAGGGGCCGACGACCGTCTGGCTGCGGGTGTTGTTCGTGGCGTCGGCGTCGCCGGGCAGGGTCACCACGGCGGACGTGATCGACCCGCTGTGGCTGGGGCTCACCCTCAGGGAGATGCCAGCGGGGGCGTCCCCGGGGTTCAGAGCCGCGGTGGTCTGGCAGGACACGACGACGGTCTCCTCGAAGACCCCTCCCGCGTTCAGCGACGTGGGGAGAGACGAAGGGGTGCAGGTGAGGCGAGGGTCGATCGCCCCGCTGCCCGTACCCAGATCCCCGTTGATCTCATGGTTGACGATCGTGAACTCCACGGTCGACCCCGCGGGGATGGCGGCGGTGGATGCGGCGCTCGGTCCGAAGGATCCCGTGTAGTCGAGCGTCGACACTCCGCTGGCCTGGTCGAACGTCTGGACGACCGCGGCGGTGACCTCGCCGTCGATCACGAGGGGTGTGATCGGCGTCTCGGACGGCGACGGCGAGGGTGACGGCGTCTCCGCCGGTGCCGGTGCTGGTGCTGGCGTCTGCGCCTGCGACTGTGCGGGAGGGCAATCCGCGGCCGCGGACGCGGGCTCGGCGGCGAGCCCCGTGAAGGCCGCTGCTCCCAGCAGGATCGCGCCGAGGGCGAAGGTGCTCCGAACGAGACGCGGGCCCCTCCCTCGGAGAAGCAGGACGGCTCCGGTCACGGCGGCCACGACGCCCACGATCAGAAGAAGGAGACTGGGCTCGGTGCCCGTCTCCGCCAGTACGCAATCCATCGGGAAACTCCTCATCGGCAAAGACTCCAATGTATCGGTTGCGCGGGCGTGCCGACGTGCCGAGCATCCCCCGCTTGACCTCAACCATTGTTGAGGTTCTAGCGTCGAACCCATGACCTTCGACACGGGAGGGGTGTCGACCGCCAAGGCCGCCGCCCCCGGCATCATGAGCGGCGCGTACCTCTGGATCACCATCGGCGCGTGCGCGCTCGTCTTCCTCGGGGCGTTCGAGTCGCTGGCCGTCACGACGGTGATGCCCACCGTGAGTGCCGAGCTCGACGGCGAGCGGCTCTACGCCCTCGCCTTCGCCGGCCCCCTCGCCACGGGCGTGATCGGAATGGTCGTCGCGGGCAACTGGGCGGATCGCCGAGGACCGGTCGAGCCCCTGTACACCTCGGTGGCGGTCTTCGTCGCCGGACTCCTCGTCGCCGGGCTCGCCCCCAGCATGGCGGTCCTGGTGGTCGGCCGCTTCGCGCAGGGCCTCGGCAGCGGCGGACTCATGGTGGCGCTGTACGTCGTCGTCGCGAAGGTCTACCCCCGTGACCTGCATCCCGCGATCTTCGCCGGCTTCGCCGCCGCCTGGGTCATCCCCTCGCTGATCGGGCCGTCCGTCGCGGGCGCGGTCACCGAGCTGTGGAGCTGGCACTGGGTGTTCCTCGGCGTCGTGGTGCTGGTGCTCGTCGCTCTCCTCATGGTCGTGCCGGCGCTCCGCGGTCTCGCCCGGAGCGGCGACGCGGCGACGCCCTGGGCGTTCGGCCGGCTCGGATGGTCGCTGCTGGCCGCTCTCGCCGTGCTCGGCCTCAACCTGCTCGGAGACGTCCCCGGCGCGGGACCGGCGCTCGCCGCGGCGGCCGTCGTCGTGGCGCTGATCGCCGTCCGCCCGCTGCTGCCGGCAGGGGCGCTGCGGGCCCGACGAGGACTCCCGTCGGTGATCCTGGTGCGAGGACTCACCGCGGCGGCGTATTTCGGCGCCCAGATCTACATCCCCTACCTGCTCATGGATCGCTACGGTCTCTCGCCGACGATCGCCGGCCTCTCCCTGACCGGCGGCGCACTCGCGTGGTCGATCGCGGCGACGGTGCAGGGACGCATGGGGGCGCGCCTGGACAGCGTCGTGGCGGTGCGGATCGGCACCGCCCTGGTCTTCGCCGGGGTGGGGGTGTCGCTCGTCGCCACGGCGCTCAGGGCGGAGGCGATCGTGATCGTCGTCGCCTGGATCGTCGCGGGCGCCGGCATGGGTCTCATGAGTCCGCGGAGCAGCGCGCTGACCCTGGGGATGTCCTCGACCGAGGACCAGGGGTTCAACAGCGCGGCCATGACCGTCTCCGACTCGTTCGGCAGCGCGCTCGCGCTCGCGCTCACGGGGGTGCTGTTCGCCGGAACGGCGGCGGTCGCCGACCCGTTCACCGCGGTGTTCGCGCTGGCCGCGGCGATCGGCCTGGCTGCGGCGGTGCTGGCTCCCCGGCTCGCGCCGCGGGAGGTGTCGGCGGGCTGACCGCGCCGGGGCTCTGTTCGCGGCGGTCGCATCGGCCCCCCGAATGCGTGTTCGGTGCGGACGCCTGTCCGTCCGGCGCTCTGTTCGCGGCGGCATCCGCCAGAACTCCGGAGAACCACCGCGGTTCAGGGGCGGGGCGCACGTGCGGGCCACCGAACCTGATGGATCTCCGGAGTTCTGGCGGGCGGGTGGAACAAGACCCCCGTGACTCCGCGTTGCTCTTGAGCAAGACTGGGCGACGGAGAGGTGCGACGCATGACTGCTGAGAAGACCGACGAGTACGACCTGATCGTCCTGGGCGGAGGTCCGGTCGGCGAGAACGTCGCCGACCGCGCCGTGCAGGGCGGTCTCACCGCGATCATCGTGGAGAGCGAGCTCGTCGGAGGCGAGTGCTCCTACTGGGCGTGCATGCCCTCGAAGGCGCTGCTGCGCTCGGCGCAGGCGCTGCGGGCTGCGCAGCACGTCGCAGGCGCCGCCGAGGCCGTCACCGGAGAGCTCGACGTCGCCGCCGTGTTCGCCCGCCGCGACTCCTTCACCAGCAACTGGTCTGACGACGGCCAGGTGCGCTGGCTCGAGTCGGCGCACATCGACCTGGCGCGCGGTCACGGCCGCCTGACGGGTGAGCGCGAGGTGACGGTGACGGATGCCGATGGAACCGAGCGCGTGCTCCACGCCCGGCACGCCGTCGCGATCAGCACCGGATCGGATGCCGTCGTCCCTCCCATCGACGGACTCGCCGAGTCGGCGCCGTGGACGAGCCGCGAGGCCACCAGCGCGAAGGAGCTGCCGGAGTCGCTCGCGGTCATCGGCGGCGGGGTCGTCGCGGTCGAGATGGCGACCGCCTACGCCGCCCTCGGCTCGACGGTCACCCTCATCGCTCGCGGCGGGCTGCTGGGCGGGATGGAGCCCTTCGCCGGAGAGCGGGTCGCCGCCGGCCTGAAGGAGCTCGGCGTCGACGTGCGCCTGTCGACGGGCACGTCGTCGGTGCGCCGCGATGAGGAGGGGGTGCGGATCGAGCTGTCCGACGGCTCGACCGTAACGGCATCCGAGGTCCTGGTCGCGACGGGGCGGTCCCCGCGCAGCGACGACATCGGGCTGGAGACGGTCGGCCTCGAACCGGGGAAGTGGATCGCTGTCGACGACACCCTGCGCGTGCCGGGGGTCGACTGGCTGTACGCGGTCGGCGACGTGAACGGACGCGTGCTGCTCACCCACCAGGGCAAGTACCAGGCGCGCGCCGCCGGAGACGTGATCGCGGCGCGCGCGCTCGGCGGCGAGGTCGACGACGCGCCCTGGGGCCGCCATGTCGCCACGGCGGACCACGCCGCCGCGCCGCAGGTGACGTTCTCGATCCCCGAGGTCGCCTCGGTCGGGCTGACGGAGAAAGCGGCGCAGGATGCCGGTCTCCCGATCCGCGTCGTGGACTACGACCTCGGCTGGGTCGCCGGGGCGAGCCTGTACGAAGACGGCTTCGCGGGGCAGGCCAGGCTCGTGATCGACACGGAGCGGGATGTCGTGGTCGGCGCGACCTTCGTCGGGCCCGAGGTGGCGGAGCTCGTGCAGACCGCCACGCTCGCGGTGGTCGGCGAGGTGCCGATCGCGCGGCTGTGGCACGCGGTGCCGGCGTACCCGACGATCAGCGAGGTCTGGCTGCGGCTGCTGGAGGGCTACGGCAGGGAGTCGGCGTGAGCGGGGAGTCGGCGTGAACGGGGAGTCGGCGTGAACGGGGAGTCGGCATGAGCGCGGTGAGCGCATCGGCTGCGGAGTGTCGGCCGGCAGTCCGTTTCGTCGGCGGACACCGCGCGGATGCGACCGGCATCCGGGGTTCCGCGCAGGCAATCCGAACGCGCGGCGGCTCCGAACAGGTGCGGGAATGTGTCGCACATTGACGGACTCCGGGCGATCCCGGCCCTGATGTCCGTGACCTCTTATACGCTCGAAACCACATCCGAGGAGGCAGGACCATGAAGGCTGTACTCGCAGGAACCGTCATCGCCGAGGCCGACGAGAGCGATCTCATCCGCATCGAGGGCAACTGGTACTTCCCGCCGGCATCCGTCGTCGAGGGGGCGCTCGTGGAGAGCCCCACCCCGTACACCTGCCCGTGGAAGGGCGTGTGTCAGTACTACTCGGTGCAGGCCGGCGGCGAGCTGCACGCCGACCTCGCATGGTCCTACCCGCATCCGTATCCGACCGCCTTCGACCGTGTCGGCAAGGACTTCTCCGGCTACGTCGCCTTCGCGCCGGGCGTCGAGGTCGCACCCTGATCGCGCACGTCGCGCGCACCCCCGACTGGAGAACGTCGTGATCGAGTTCCGCAACGTCACCAAGAGATTCCCCGACGGCACTCTCGCCGTGAACGACTTCAGCCTCGTGCTGCCGTCGCGCAAGACCACGGTGTTCGTCGGATCGTCCGGATGCGGCAAGACGACGCTGCTGCGCATGATCAACCGCATGGTCGAGCCCACGTCGGGCGAGGTCGAGATCGACGGCGTCAGCGTGCTCGGCGGCGACCCCGTGGCCCTGCGGCGGAGCATCGGCTACGTGATGCAGAACTCGGGCCTCATGCCGCACTTCAGCGTGATCGACAACGTGGCGACGGTGCTGCGGCTCAACGGCGTCGCCCGCAAGGCGGCACACGAGCGCGCGAGGGAGCTGCTCGACACGGTCGGGCTCGACCGCGCTCTCGCCGACCGGTACCCGAGCCAGCTCTCCGGCGGCCAGCAGCAGCGCGTCGGCGTCGCGCGCGGGCTCGCGGCCGACCCGAACATCCTCCTGATGGACGAGCCCTTCGGCGCCGTCGACCCGATCGTCCGCGCCGACCTCCAGCAGGAGACGATCCGGCTGCAGCGCGAGCTCGACAAGACGGTCGTCTTCGTCACGCACGACATCGACGAGGCTTTCCTGCTCGGCGATCAGGTCGTCATCCTCGACAAGGGCGCGCGCATCGTGCAGGTGGGCAGCCCGAGCGAGATCATCGAGAATCCCGCAGACGACTTCGTCTCCGCCTTCATCGGCGCCGACCGCGGGCATCGTGCGCTGCACCTCAAGCAGACTCCGCGCGGCACGGTCGTCGTCGACTCCGAGGGCCGAACGCAGGGCGCGATCGTCGGATCGGATGCTGCGGGCCTCCCCGTGCCCGAGCCCGTCGAGGGGGCGGGGGCCCCGTGAACTGGATCGTCGACAACCTCGGCCTGATCCTCGAGCTCACGGTCGACCACCTGCGCCAGAGCATCATCCCGATCCTGCTCGGCTTCGTGCTGTCGCTACCGCTGGGATGGGTGGCGTGGCGGTATCGGCTGGTGCGCGGGCCGATCATCGTGCTCACGGGCCTGCTCTACACGATCCCCTCTCTTGCACTGCTGATCCTCATGCCCGCGGCGTTCGGGTACCTCGCCACCAGCCCGACCAACCTCGTGATCGCGCTCACGATCTACGCCGTCGCGATCCTCGTCCGTGCGGTGTCCGACGGCCTCGACTCCGTCGACGATGACGTGCGACAGGCGGCGACGGCCATCGGGTACGGGCCGTTCCGCAGGTTCTGGGCCGTGGAGTTCCCGCTCGCGGGGCCGGTGATCCTCGCGGGGCTCCGGGTCACCGCGGTCAGCACGATCTCGCTCGCGACCGTCGGCATCCTGATCGGCGTGACGAACCTGGGCTATCTCTTCACGAACGGTCTCGAACGGCGCATCATCGCCGAGGTGTTCGCCGGCGTCATCGCGGTCGTGGTGATCGCCCTGGTGATCGACCTGATCCTGCTGCTCATCGGCACGGCGCTCATGCCGTGGACCCGCGCGAGCTCCACCTCTTCGCGGGTGACGACCGCGCGCGCCGTCACCACGAGGGCTGCCGCATGAACCTCTTCGCCGAGGCCATCGCCTGGATGTTCGCCCCCGAGCAGTGGCAGGGACGCTACGCGCTGCCCGTGCTGCTCGGCCAGCACCTCGCCCTCACGCTCGTCTCCGTGCTGATCGCCGCCGCGATCGCGCTGCCCGCGGGCTGGCTCATCGGCCATACCGGAAGGGGCCGTGAGATCGCGGTCGCCGTCTCGGGGGCGGCCCGCGCCATCCCCGCGTTCGGGCTCATGGTGCTGCTCGTCCTGCTCCTCGGCGTGCTCCACGTGCCGGAGGCGGCCGTCATCACCTTCGTGCTGCTGGCGATCCCCTCGCTGCTCGCCGGTGCATACACCGGGCTCGAGGCGATCGACCGCCGCGTGATCGACGCGGCACGGGCGATGGGCATGACGGAGTGGCAGATCTTCTTCAAGGTGGAGCTTCCGCTCGGCCTGCCCCTCCTGGTCGGCGGCATCCGCTCGGCGCTGCTGCAGGTCATCGCCACCGTCACCATCGCGGCGTACGTCAATCTCGGCGGCCTCGGCTGGCCGATCATCCAGGGCATCCCGCTGCGCCGCTTCGACCAGGTGCTCGGCGGGGCGATCATCGTCGCCGTCCTGGCGCTCCTGGTCGATCTGCTCCTCGCGTCCGCACAGCACGCGGCCGTTCCGCGCGGCCTGCGCACCGGTCGACCGGCACGCCGCCGTGCCGCCGCGCCGGTCGCGGCATCCGCCACCGCCTGAATCCGTCCACAGCACTCGACACCCCAGAAGTCCCAGAGAAGAGGAAGTCATGTTCACAGCACGACGCACGCGCACAGCCTTCGCGGTCGGCCTGGTCGCCGCCGCCGCACTCGCCCTCTCGGCGTGTGGATCGAGCAACCCGCTCGACACCCCGTCCGAGTCCAGCTCCAGCGGGGGCGGCGACACGATCGTCGTCGGCTCGCAGGCGTACTACTCCAACGAGATCATCGCCGAGATCTACGCCCAGGCGCTCGAGGATGCCGGCTTCACGGTCGAGAAGAAGCTCAACATCGGTCAGCGCGACGCGTACATGCCCGAGGTCGAGTCGGGGGTGATCAACGTCTTCCCCGAGTACACCGGCAGCCTGCTGGAGTACCTCGACAAGGGCGCCGACGTCACCAACCCTGATGACGTGTACGCGGCTCTGAAGGAGGCGCTGCCCAAGGGGCTCACCGCTCTCGACTACGCGGAGGCGTCCGACCAGGACACCTACACCGTGCTCAAGAGCTTCGCCGAGGAGCACGGCCTGAAGACGATCGCCGACCTCTCTAAGGTCACGACGCCGGTCACGGTCGGCGCCGCGCCCGAGTTCGAGCAGCGCCCCTACGGCCCCGCCGCGGCCAAGGAGATCTACGGCGTGAGCCTCGACTTCTCGGCCACCGGTCCGACGACGCTCGAGTCGCTGCTCGCGGGCGAGATCCAGGTCGCCGACATCTACACCGCCGACCCGGCCTTCCAGACGAAGGACATCGTGGCGCTGGAGGATCCGAAGAACATGATCCTCGCCTCCAACGTCGTGCCGATCGTGTCGAGCGACATCTCCGACAAGGTGTCGAAGGTGCTCAACGCGATCAGCGCCAAGCTCACCGCCGATGAGCTCGTCGCCCTCAACGTGCAGAGCACGGTCGACCAGAAGTCGTCGGCCGACATCGCGAAGGCCTGGCTGAAGGAGCAGGGCCTGGTCTGATCGAGTGCGGAAGGGGCCTTCGGACGACAGTCCGAAGGCCCCTTCCGTGTACGTGCGGTGTGGCCGAAGGGAGCGGCCTGAGAGGATGGAGCGTATGGCAACGGAAACTTCGGCATGATCTCGAAGCGCGATCTCGCCCAGCGGCTCGACATCTCCCTGGAGATGGCCGACCGTCACGGTTTCGGCGACGGCGTGAGCGAGTCCGAGCTCGCGGCGCTCGAGCAGGATCCGCCCGCATGGCTCGTGCAGTCCCGATCGAACCGCAAGAAGGGCGCGCGCCCCGTCTGGGTCACGTTGACCTGCGATGTGTGCGGCTATTCCGAGGCAGCGAGACCGAAGAAGTGGTGGCCCGAGTTCACCTCCGTGATCTGCCGCCAGCACTCATCCGACGAACTCCCGAAACCGGCCGACGGGCTGCATCGCGGCTACTTCGAGGGCGTCGGAAGCCGGTTCGTCGGCATCCTCGACCAGGATCTCTGACCCCCTAGAAGAGCGCAGAGCATCCCGAATCGACCCGGGATGCGCCCCTTCGCGCGATGCGAGAGCGGGGCTGCGACTACACCCGGGCGTCCTGCCGGGGCACCAGGACCTGGTTGATGATGATGAGGATGGATGCCGCGACCGGCACCGCCACGAGTGCGCCGAGGAGTCCGAGCAGCGTGCCGCCGGCGAGTGCGCCGATGACCACGAGCGAGCCGGGGATCGAGATCGCCCTGTTCATCACGCGCGGGGTGATGACGTACGCCTCGACCTGCATGTACACGAGGTACACGATGCCGAAGACCAGCGCGGCGAGCGGGTTCGTGAACAGCGCGAGGCCGGTGCCGATGATCCAGAACATCACCGAGCCGACGAGCGGGATCAGGGTGATGCAGAACGCGACCGTGGCCATCAGCGGCGGGAACGGCAGACCGAGGAACAGGTAGAGCAGGAACGCGAGCAGTGCGTTGAAGAACGCGAGCACGACCATCCCCATGACGTAGCCGCCGACTGAGTCGGTGATCTGCTCGGTGATGTCGGCAGCCCTGGCGCGGTCACGGGCGGGGGCGAGGCGCAGCAGGGAGGTCTTGATGCCGGGGAGCGTGGCGACGAAGTACAGCGTGAGCACGAGCACGACGATCGCCCCGGAGATGCCCGTCGCGATGCCGGCGCCGATCTTGAGCGCGCCCCCGCCGATCGTGGCGATGTTGCCCGGGTTGGTGAGGAACTTCTGGATGTCGGCGACGAGGTCTTCGAACTGGTCGCCGAACTGCTTCTCGAGCGTGGCGTAGATGTCGCTGCGCGTGAAGTCCTGGATCATCGAGGGCACCGAGCGCACGAAGCTCGCGACCTGCTCGATGACGATGGGGAGCACCATCCAGAGGATGAGCGCCACGATGACGATCAGGGAGAGGATGACGACGAGCACCGCGATCGAGCGGGAGAGTCCTCTGCGCTCCAGGAACCGCACCGCCGGGTCGAGGCCCAGGGCGGCGAAGAGGGCGAGGGCGATGTAGATGAGCACGGTCGACAGGCTCGTCACCGCGAGGCCGAGCACGATCGCCCCGAGGCCCCCGAGCGTCACCAGGAAGCCGAAGACGAACGGGCGGTCGATGCGGGTCCAGAACGAGCGGCTCGGCGTCATCGGCTCGATCACCACCGGCCGCGGGGTGAGCGGGGCAGGGGCCTGCGCGGCGGGTGCCGCCGTCTCCTCGACGGGGACGGATGCTGCGCCCGTGGCGCTCTCGGACGGCGCCGATTCTTCTTCGCTCATGTGCTCACGATAGCGGGCGGGTGCGGGACCGTAGAGTAAGACCATGACCGACGCCGTGGACCCGAAGTCCGAACTTCTCCGACTGCGCGCGACCATCGACAACATCGATGCGGCGCTCATCTTCATGCTCGCCGAGCGCTTCCGCGCGACGCAGCAGGTCGGGCACCTCAAGGCGGATCATGCGATGCCGGCATCCGACCCAGGGCGCGAGGAGCAGCAGGTCGCTCGACTGCGCGCTCTCGCGGAGCAGGCCCATCTGGACCCGGAGTTCGCGGAGAAGTGGTTCAAGTTCGTCGTGGCGGAGGTCATCCGTCATCACACCGAAGCCGCCGAAGGCCGCTGAGATGATTCCCCGGGCGGACGACGGTGTGTGCAGCACTCATCCGCCCGGGGCAGTCAACTTAGTTTATTGAATAAACTATGATCGAGGGTACGCAGTGACCCGATCCCTGTCAACCATTTTCGACAACGGAATCCGCCCATGCTGAACAGCGATGATGCTCTCGACACGCAGGCGTCCGTGCGCCGGGCGAACCTCCGCCGTGCGCTGCAGCTCGTGTTCCGCGGGTCAGGGGCGCAGACCAGGGCCGGCATCGCCCGCGCGACGGGGCTGACGGCCGCCACGGCATCCTCCCTGGTCGCCGAGCTCATCGAGAGCCGCCTCGTCGTCGAGGGGGCGCAGGCCGCGAGCACCGGCGGCAAGAGGGCCACCACCCTGAGCGTGGATGCCGCGCACCACCTCATCCTCGTCATGGTGATCCGCCCGACGGATGCACGCCTCGCCCTCGTGGCGCTGGACGGCTCCGAGGTGGACACGCGCCGGATCGAATACACGGCGGAGAGCCGCGACGATCTGATCCGCGACGCGGTCGCGCAGATCGCGGCCGAGCACGGCGACCGGCTGCTCATCGCGGGCGCCCAGCTGCCCGGAACGACCGACGGGCGTTCGGTGCTCGAGAGCGTGCAGCTCGGCTGGAGCGACGTGCCCCTCGCCGAGCGGCTGGAGTCGCTGCTCGACGTTCCCGTCCTGCTCGTGAACGACGTGGATGCCGAGGCCATCGCCGAGGCCGCCATGGAGGATGAGGCATCGGGCTACCGCCTCTTCATCCACATCGGCGTGGGCATCGGCGCGGCCGTGACCCTCGACGGGGAGCTCGCCCCCGGTCCCCGCGACCGTGCGGGCGAGATCGGGCACGTGCAGGTCGAGTTCGGCGACGAGGCGCGGCAATGCCGGTGCGGGCGTTACGGATGCCTGGAGTCGGCGTCGTCGATGACCGCGATGCTCGGCGACGACTTCACCGACGCCATGGACGACGGCGTGATCACCGCGCTCGCCGCGGGCGTCGACGAGCACGTGTTCGCGGAGGGCGCCAGGGCGCTCGCCCGCACGATCAAGCTCATCGCCGCGGTGCTCGACGCAGCGGAGGTCGTGATCGGCGGCCCCGTGCGGGCGCTCGGCGAGCCCTTCCTGGAGCTCGTGCGCGCCGACCTCGACTACGCGGCGACGGGCACCGCGCGCGTGCCGGTGAGGTACGCCGACGCGGGAGCCGTCATCTCGACGGGTGTGGCGCAGTTCGCGCTCACGGCGGCGCTCGGCGTGCGCTGGAGCCCCGACCAGCTGCGGACGGCATCCGCTCACTGATCCGCTCCCGCGTCGTGTCGCGTCGGGTTCCGTCGGGTATCGCGCTGCTATTCGCTGGGTTTCGCGCTGCTGTTCGATTGAGTTCGCGCTGCTGTTCGCTGGGTTCCGGCCCGGACGGGGTAGGTCCGCGCTGCTGTTCGCTGAAGACGCTGTCGATATGTCTGCAGCGCGTGCAGGGATGGGCCGCGTGACATGGAGAAGTGCAGCGCGTGCAGAGATGGGCCGCGCAAACCCGGGGATGGGCCGCGCGACCCGGAGGAGAGCAGCGCATGCAGGGGCGCGCAACGCGGGAAACAGCGCCCCAGGACCCGCAGCAGAAGGGCCCCGGATGCCGCAGCATCCGGGGCCCTTCTGGCGAACGGGGGCCTACTTCACGGAGCCCGCCGTGAGGCCGCCGACGAGGCGCTTCTCGATGAGCATGAACAGGATGACCACCGGCAGGATCGCGACGATCGAGACGCCGAACACGTACTGCCAGCTTGTCTCGTACTGGCCGACGAACTTGGTCAGCGCCACGGAGAGCGGCTGGTTCTTGTCGGTGGAGAGGATGACGAGCGATGCGGCGAACTCGTTCCAGCAGGCCACGAAGGTGAACACGATCGCGGTCACGATGCCCGGCCACACGAGCGGCAGGTTGATCTTGAACAGCACCGTGAAGCGCCCGGCGCCGTCGATCTGCGCGGCCTCGTCGACCTCCTTGGGGATGCCGGCGAAGAAGGAATGCATGATCCACACCGCGAACGACAGGTTGAACGCGGCGTTGATGAAGATCATCGCGGCCCACGTGTCGCCGAGCCCCAGTGTCGTGAACTGACGGAACAGACCCGAGGTCAGCACCGCGGGCTGCAGCATCTGCGTCACGATCACCAGGAACAGGAACACCATGCGGCCGGGGAACTTGAACCGGGCCGTGTAGTACGCGGCCGGCAGTGAGACGACGAGCACCAGGAGCGTCGCGAAGACGGCGATGATGATGGTCGAGATCAGGTTGTACGGCAGCGGCGTCTCGGGCGTCGACCACATCGTGACGAAGTTCTCCCAGTGCCACTCCGTGGGGAAGTAGGTGGGATTCACGGAGCGGATCTGCGGCTTGGTCTTCACCGAGCCGAAGAACATGATCAGGTACGGGAGCACGAAGATCAGGAGCACCAGCAGGCCGGCGGCCATGCGCAGGATGACGCGGGGCAGCGACACCTGGTCCTCGGTGTAGCGGCGCTTGCGGCCGATCTGCGGAGCACGGGCCCCGGTGCCGCGGGTGGTGACGAGGGCGGTCTCGGTCACGGTCATGATCAGACCTCCTTCATGGGCTTGACGGCCTTGACGTAGATCGCGACGATCACGATCACGATGAGGAAGGCGACGACCGACAGGGCGCTGGCGACGTCGACCTTCTTCTGCAGCTCGATGTACTTGAAGATCATCGTCATGATCGTGTCGGCGCCGTAGCCGGGGATCGACCCGGTCATGACCTTCAGGATCGGCAGCGAGTTGAACACGTTGATGATGTTGATGAGGATGGCGACCGCGAGGGCGCTGCGCAGCTGGGGGACGACGATGGTCCAGTAGGTGCGGGTGGCTCCGGCTCCATCCATCTTCGCGGCCTCGAGGGTGTCGGCTGGCACCGTCTGGAGCCCGGCGAGGATCGTGTAGGTCGTGAAGGGGAGCGAGACGAAGATCGCGATCACGATCGACCAGATGAACGCCGTGGTGGGGTTCTTGGTCCAGCCGAAGCCGACCTGGTCGTCGGACAGCCCGATGTCGTACAGGAACTTGTTGAAGATGCCGAAGTACGGCTCGAGGCTGTAGTAGAAGACCATCGTGGTCATGACGACGGATGCCGCCCACGGGACGATCACGGCCATCCGCACGATCTGCCGGCCGGGGAAGGCCTTGTTCAGGATCTGCGCGAGGGCGAGCGAGATGAGCACCGTGAAGAGCACCACGGTCACCACCCACACGATGGTGCGGAAGAAGATCGGCCAGAACTCCGCGAATGCGAACACTGTGGCGAAGTTCTCGAGGCCGACCGACCCCTTGTCGAGACCCGAGAGCGAGATGTCGCGGGTCGAGTTGTAGAACATCACGCCGGCGGGGAAGAGCACGACGCCGATGATGAGCACCAGGGCCGGTGCGATCCAGGGCAGCGCCTGGAGGAGATCCTTCATGCCCGGCTTGCCGCGTGCGGCGCCGGAGGCCTTCGGGGTGCGGGGGCGGCTGTCAGCCGCCCCCGCGAGGTTCGAGGACTCTGTTGTCTGGCTCATGGTTGTACCCGAACCTCTCCCTTTCCGGCGGATCAGCCCGCGTCGACCTGGGCCTGGATCTGCTTCAGGACGTCAGCGGCGGACTGCGACTGGAGCTGGCCGAACAGCGACTTGAAGGCGCCGTCGGTGGCCGACCACTTGGGGTTCGTCGACGGGTAGAACTGCGCGTCCGGCAGCACGTCGAGGAACGGCTTCAGCTTCTCGTCGCCGTTGAGCTTCTCGGCGCCCGACTTGGTGACGGGGAGGAAGCCCTCGGCCTGCACCCACGGCACGTAGACGTCGGCGGAGTAGTAGTAGTCGAAGAACTTGGTGATCGCCTCCTTCTTGTCACCGTCGTTCTGGAACGCCATCAGCTGGTCCATGACGCCGAGCGTGAACGGCGAGCCGTCCTTGGTCGGGATCGGGACGATCGAGTAGTCGAGGTCGGGGTTGCCCTCTTCGATCTGGCCGACCGTCGGCGGGAGGCCGACCTGCATGCCGATCTTGCCCTGGATGAAGATGTCCATCAGCGGCGAACGCTGCGTGGAGCCCGGGTCGGCCTGCGTCGCACCCGCGTCGATCATCTTCTTGATCTGTTCGGCGCCGACGAGGTTCTCGGGGGTGTCGATCGTGATGTCCTTCGCGTCGCCGAACGAGCCGCCGCCGCCCCACAGCCACACGGCCGCCTCGGCCTGAGCCTCTTCGGAGCCGAGCGGCATGCCGTAGCCGGAGACGCCGCCGCCGAGTGCGGAGACCTTGGTCGCGGCATCCAGCAGCTCGTCCCAGTTGGTCGGAGCCTCGACACCGGCCTGCTTCAGCAGTGCGTTGTTCACGAACAGGGCGCGCGCCGATGCGATGAGCGGGAGGGCGTAGGCGGTGCCGTCGACCTCGGCGTTCTTCAGGAAGGCGTCCTGGAAGTCAGAGTACGTGTCCGCCGAGACGACGTCCTTGGCCGGGTACAGCAGGTCATCGCCGACGAAGCCGGCGAAGGGGCCGCCGTTGTAGATGTCGGGGGCGTCGTTCGCCTGGATCTTGGTGGAGACGACCTTCTCGAGGTTGTCCCACGACTGCACCTCGAGCTTCACCTTGATGTCGGGGTTCTCCTTCTCGAACCCCTTGATGACGTCCTCCCAGAGGCCCTTGGTGGCGTCGGAGTAGCTGGGGACGAGGAGGTCGAGCGTGGTCGCGCCGCCGGCATCGCCGCCGCCGTCGCCGCCGGTGGAGCCGCCGAACCCGCACGAAGCGAGCGAGAGCGTGGCGACGGCCGCAACAGCGGCTGCGCCGAATCGCAGTGACTTCTTCATGTGTATTGCATTCCTCACTGTGTGTGTCCGCCGCCTCGGAGGAGAGCGGTGGTCTGCCCTCCAGTGGAGAGGCGGGTAGTGCACAGTCGCGAACACTTTCACGCGACGGTGCGTGTGATCCCCGATCTTGCGGGAAGGGGGACCATGTGAGCCGGATGGGCTCTGGGCGACCTCTTCGTCGACGGGATCAGCGGAGAGGCGGTGGAACTTGTTCGATTATTTGTCAGGAGAACAAACAAAATCAAGAAGAACCTTGCAATGATCTTCTTTGACGACATACTATGATCGAATCAAGCTTCAAACAATCACAATCACGCAAACTTTCCTCTGGAGGGGTCGATCATGACCGAACTTCTGCCCGGCGCGCACATGCGCGAAGAGCTCAACTCGCAGCCCGACACCTGGGCGCGGGCGGCCGATCTGCGCGACGAGCAGGCGCTCCTCCCGGCGGCCGGCGCACGCATCGCGGTCGTCGGATGCGGCACCTCCTGGTTCATCGCCCAGTCCTACGCCGCGCTGCGCGAGAACGCCGGCCTCGGCGAGACCGACGCGTTCGCGGCATCCGAGGCGTTCATCGACCGCGACTACGACGCGGTCGTCGCCCTCACCCGCTCCGGCACGACCACCGAGGTGCTCGAGCTCGTCGAGAAGATCAAGGGCCGCGTCCCCGTCGTCGGCGTGATCGGCGACCCCACCTCGCCGCTGGTGTCGCTCGTCGACGAGGCCGTGCTGCTGCCGTTCGCCGACGAGAAGTCGGTCGTGCAGACCCGCTTCGCCACGACCGCCCTCGCACTGTTCCGCGCCTCGCTCGGCGAGGACCTCACCAGCGCGATCGACGACGCCAGGGGCGTGCTCGCCGGCGTCGACGACGACGGACTGCGGGATGCCGACCAGTACTCCTTCCTCGGACGCGGCTGGACGATCGGCCTCGCCCACGAGGCGGCGCTGAAGATGCGCGAGTCCTCGCAGTCGTGGACCGAGTCGTACCCGTCGATGGACTACCGCCACGGCCCGATCGCGATCGCCGCCCCCGGCCGCGTCACCTGGCAGTTCGGCGAGGCCCCCGAAGGGCTCGCGGCGCAGGTCGAGGCCACGGGGGCGCGTTTCGTGCAGAACCCGATCGACCCGATGGCCGACCTCGTGCGCCTGCACCGCGTGGCCCTCGACCGCGCCGTCGTGCGCGGGCTTGACCCCGACCAGCCCCGCAACCTCTCGCGTTCCGTCATCCTGGATGCATGATGGCCTCCCCTGATCCGAGCGACACCGCACCCGTACCCGATGTCGTGAAGGACGCCTCCGGCGAGCGACTCGCCTCGGTGCGGTCGCTCGGACAGGGGGCGCCGGTGCTCGCGTTCGACGTGGGCGGCACCGACATCAAGTCCGCGCTGTTCGACGCCGACGGCATCGCGCGAGGTCTCCGCCGCACGCCGACGCCGGTGGCCGACGGTGACCGCACCGGCGTGCTGATCGAGCGCCTCGGCGTGCTCGCCGCCGAGCTCACGGCCGACCACCCCGACGTGGTGCCGCAGGCGGTCGGCCTCGTGGTTCCCGGCATCGTCGACGCGGATGCCGGGCTCGGCGTCTTCGCCAGCAACCTGGGGTGGCACGACGCGCCCATCCGCGACCTCGCGGCCGCGGAGCTGGGTCTCCCCGTGGGCTTCGACCACGATGTGCGCGCCGCGAGCTGGGCGGAGCACCGCCTCGGCGGCGCCCGCGCCTATGCGAACTCCGTCGTCCTCGTGATCGGCACCGGCATCGCGGGCGCCCTCCTCGTGGGCGGCGTCCCCTACACCGCAGGCGGGTACGCCGGAGAGATCGGGCACTCCCCGATCGCCGACGGTCCGATCTGCGCGTGCGGCGCCCGCGGATGCCTGGAGGCCGTGGCCTCGGCCGGAGCCATCGCCCGCCGCTACCGTGAAGCCACCGGCGTCACGCCGGACGGCGCGAAGGACGTGATCGCCCGCGCGGCCGCCGGTGACCAGATCGCAGCGGACATCTGGAACTCCGCGCTCGACGCGCTGACCATGTCGCTCGCGCAACTCACCGCGGTCGTCGCGCCCGAGGCCGTCGTGATCGGCGGAGGTCTGTCGCGCGCCGGCGGGGCGCTGTTCGACGAACTGCGCTCGCGACTCGCCGCACGACTGAGCTTCCACCGCCTGCCCGAGCTCGTACCCGCCGAGCTCTCCGGAAACGCGGGGCTGATCGGCGCCGCGCTGCGCGCGAGGGAGCTCGTATGATCCTCACGGTCACCCCGAACCCCGCGCTCGACCTCACCTGGCGCGTCGACCGCCTCACGGTCGGCGAGACGCACAGGGCGGATGCCGGCGCCGCACGCGCCGGAGGCAAGGGCCTCAACGTCGCCAGAGTCGCGCACGCGCAGGGCGCTGACGTCGTCGCCGTGACCACGGTCGGCGGCAGGGCGGGCGCCGACTTCGCCGACGAGCTCGTGCTCTCCGGAGTGCCCCACGCGCTCGTCCAGGTCGCCGGACCCACGCGGCAGAGCGTGGCGATCGTCGACGAGCACCTCGGCGACACCACCGTCGTCAACGAGCGCGGCGTCAACCCGACCGACGAGGAATGGGGCGCCCTGCTCGCCGAGGTCGTCGAACGGCTGCCCGCCGCCGACGTCCTGGTGATCTCGGGGAGCCTTCCGCCCGGTGCTCCCCGCACGCTCCTCCCGCTCCTGATCGGCGTCGGCCGGGACGCCGGGGTGCCGGTCATCGTCGACACCTCCGGCCCCGCGCTGCTGCAGGCGGCGGATGCCGGAGCGTCCGTCCTCAAGCCCAACGCCGCGGAGCTCGTCGACGCCACGAGCATCGCCGACCCCGTCGAGGGCGCCCGCTCGCTCATCGCGCGCGGCGTGGAGCTCGTGCTGCTGTCGCTGGGGGCCGACGGGATGCTCGCCGTGACGGCATCCGACGTCGTGCACGCCCGCCTCGACGCGCCTCTCGCCGGCAACCCGACCGGCGCCGGCGACGCCGGTGTCGCGGCATGCGCCGTGCTCTACGCGGAGGGCGAGCGCGACCCCGAGCGGATCCTCCGCCGCGCGACCTCCTGGTCGGCCGCGGCGGTGCTGATGCCCCTCGCCGGCGAGATCTCCGACACCTGGCCCGACCTCGACGCACGACTGAGCGTGCGCCCGTACGAACAGAAGGACCGCGAATGACCCTCGTCTCCGCCCGTGAACTCGTGACGGATGCTGCGACCCGCGGCACCGGCATCGGCGCGTTCAATGTGATCCACCTCGAGACCGCCGAGGGGCTGGTGCGCGCGTCGGAGCTGGCTGGACTCCCGGTGATCCTGCAGATCTCGCAGAACTGCGCCGACTACCACGGCGCCCTCGAGCCGATTGCGCTCGCGACGCTCGCGGTCGCACGGCGCTCATCGACTCCGGTCGCCGTCCACCTCGACCACGCCGAGCGTCCGGAGCTCGTCGACGAGGCGATCGCCCTCGGCTTCGGCTCGGTCATGTTCGACGGCGGCGCCCTCCCCTACGACGACAACGTCGCCCTCACCGCGGCGGTGGCCGCACGCGCGCACGCCGCGGGCGTCTACGTGGAGGGAGAGCTGGGCGAGGTCGGCGGAAAGGACGGCGCGCACGCGCCCGGCGTCCGCACCGACCCCGACGAGGCCAGGGCCTTCGTCGAGGCGACGGGCGTCGACGCGCTGGCCGTGGCGGTCGGCTCCTCGCACGCGATGCTCGACCGCTCGGCATCCCTCGACCTCGACCTCATCGCCCGTCTGCACGCCGCGCTCTCCGTGCCCCTGGTGCTGCACGGCTCCTCGGGTGTGGCGGATGCCGTCATCGCCGACGCCGTGCGCGCAGGCATGACGAAGATCAACGTCTCGACGCACCTGAACGGCTTCTTCACCAGGGCCGTCCGGTCGACGCTCGCCGCCGACGAGACGCTCGTCGACTCGCGCAAGTACCTGAAGCCCGCGCGCGAGGCGCTGGCCGACGAGGCCGCGCGGATGCTCCGGCTGTTCGCCCTGGAATCGTGAGGACGACCGCGGCGCCGGGTCGGGCAGGATGGTGACATGAAGCGCGCCGCCCGTCTCAACGCTATCCTCGACCTGCTCGCCGACGCCGGCGAGGTCACGGTCGAGGAGCTTGTCGAGCGCTTCGGCGCATCGCCGGCGACCACCCGCCGCGACCTCGACAGCCTCGCGGAGCAGCGGCTGCTCACCCGCACGCACGGCGGAGCGGTGGCCCAGGCGGTGGCCTACGAGCTGCCCATCCGGTACAAGAGCCACCTCCGCACGCAGCAGAAGGAGAGTATCGCCCAGGCGGCCGCCGCTCTCGTCATGCCCGGCATGGTCGTCGGGCTCTCGGGCGGGACGACGACGACAGCGATCGCCGCGGCCATCGCCGCACGGGAGGACCTCGCCGCAGGCGGCGGCATCACGGTCGTCACGAACGCGGTCAACATCGCGGCTCAGCTCGCGACCCGCCCCGACATCAAGGTGGTCGTCACGGGAGGGGTGATCCACTCGCGCACCTACGAGCTCGTCGGCCCCTTCGTGGAGCAGCTGCTCCGCGGCGTCCGGCTCGATCTCGCGTTCATCGGCGTGAACGGGATGGATGCCGCGGCCGGCGCCACCACGCAGGACGAGCGCGAGGCCGCGGTGAACCGGATGATGGCCGAGCGTGCGCGCCGTGCGGTCGTCGTGACCGACGGCAGCAAGCTCGGCGTCACGGCCTTCGCCAGCGTCGGCGGGGTGGAGCTGTTCCCCGTGGTGCTGACCGACGAAGACGCCGACGTCGACGCCGTCGCCGCGCTGCGCGCCGCCGGGTACGAGGTCATCACGGCATCCTGAGTCGCGTCTGCCGGGTCTCCCCTCCCCGCGGGTCGTTGAGCGAGCGGAGCGAGACGAAACGGGTGTGGTGAGTACGACTTCGACCAGGGTCGCGGGGACCGTGAGGCGTTTCGTCTCGGTCGCTGCGCTCCCTCGCTCAACGAGACCGTCTCCCTTGCCGGAGCGAGACGAAACGCAGTGAGGTGCGTATGACCCCTGTGCTGCGGCATGCGGGCGCCCATGAAGGAGGTGCCGCGGTTGCAACCGCGGCACCTCCGGGCAGATGGTGGCCTGTCGTATCCCTGCACTCCCCAGTGCACAGGTTCCCCAGTTCGACTGCGCCTCCCGCGCTCCGCCTTCTCGAAGCCCTTTCGCATGGCACCTTCTGTAGATCAGGAGCGGGTCCCCCCGGTTCTGATACAGCGATTGGAGAAAATCTTCAGAATCCGTTCCCGTGGCACTGGAAGGGGGCGCGCAGCCCGGTGGAGAGGGATGCCGCGGCCAGAGCGTCCGCGGCGTCGGCACCCGAGGCCAGCCCCTCGTGCACGGCGGAGAGGAGCTCGCCGGCCACGGCATCCGCCACCATCACGGGCGCCGCGATCACGCATCCGGTGCCCGCGTGCAGCCACACCCGCGTCATGCCGAGCGCCTCCTCTCCCCAGCGCACCGAGGAGCGACCCAGCTCGCACGCCGACAGCAGCACCGTCGCCGGCACGTGCGGGATGAGGTCGACGTCGTAGCCGAACAGGGTGCCGTCGGCGAGCTCGAGTCCGGAGAACATCGGGTTGCCCGTCGCGTGGCGTCCGTGCGCGGCGATGTGCAGCACGTCGGACTCCCCCGCGAGATCGGTGACGCTCGTGACGCGGGAGTCGTCGGCGGTGAGCAGGGTCGCCGATGGCCACGCCGCGGCCGCCCGTCTGATCTCCTCCTCCGCGCGGGGGACGCGCGGCCCGGCGGCGAACCCGGCCCTCGGCGCTCGCGTCCGGTCTGCGGTCGGGCGGTCGGCGAGCCAGCGCGACACCGAGGTCGCCAGGGTGAACGGGACCCCGGAGAGCCCAGGCAGCATGGCCCAGGGGATGCCGGCGAGGATGCCGGGGATCGTCAGCGCGAAGCGCCGTGCCTGCACCGCCGCGCGCACGGGGGCGAGCAGCGCGTCGTCGAGGACGCGCAGGCGCTCGTCGAGCGAGCGCTCCACCAGCGCGGCCATCGGTCCGCCGCGCGTGAGGGCGGCGACGTCGAGGTCGGCGCGGAGGCCGTCGAGGGCCCCGCGCACGCCGGGCCAGTCGAGCGGCACGATGCGGGAGTCGGATGCCGTCACCACGACGCACTGCAGCTCCGCACCGGTGAACACATAGGCGAGGATCGCGGTGTCGTCGGCGATCCGTCCCTGCGCGTCGGCGAGCTCGACACGTGTGCGGGTGCCGCCGACGCCCGTCGTCGACCACTGCCGTTCGCGCACGCGCGCCCGGAGTGCGCGCACCCTGGCGTCACCCGACCAGTCGGTTCCGGCGAGATCGGCGCGCAGCATCCGCAGTTCGGCGAGGTCGCCGGCGAGCTCAGGGTCGTGCGGCGGACGGACGGGCGCCACCTGCTGGCTCAGGTGCCGTGCGCGCTCGGACCACTCGAACAGCACGGCCGGGTCGCCCGTGCGCGCCGCGGCGGCGAGCCCCGCGAACATCAGATCGGCGCCGTGCATCGCGACGGATGCCTGCAGGTCGAGCGCTCCGAACGACTGCTGCCACGTCGTGAGCAGCTCCAGCCCGTCGGCGGCCGCGCGCAGCGCCTCGCGATCCCGCCCCGCCGCAGACGCGCGCACCGCCCTGACCTCCTGCGCATGCATCCGCAGCGGTGTGGGAGCGTCGGGCGGAAGGCGCGGCATCCGTCCGCGCCCGCCGAGCCGTGCGGTCAGCGTGAGCCCCGTGGCCTCGGTGCGGAAGCCGCGGCGACGGAGAGCGGATGCCGTGCGCGCGAACTCCGCAGGGTCCGTCCTCCCGCCTGCGCGCAACCGTGCGTCGAGACGCACCGCCTCGGCGCGGGTGGCCCATCCGTCGCTGCCGAGCGCCGTGAAGCGGCGGACCGCGGTGCGCGCCGTCCGCTCGGCCGCGCGGGGATCGTGCCGCAGCTGCGAGCGGGCGAGGTGGAACTCGGCCTCGCCGCGGGCCTGCCGCATCCGCTGCGCGCCGAACTGCACGGCCACCTCGGCGAGCAGAGCCTCCGCCTCGGTCGTGAGACCCGCGTCGCGGAGCACCTCGGCGCGGTCGAGATCGCCGATCGCGGCGGCCAGATCGCTCGTGGCCGCGAGCGCCGGTCGGGAGCGGGTCATCAGCGCGAGCGCCGCGACCAGGTCGCCGCCGAGCAGCGCCGCATAGCCGAGGTTGTGGCGGGCGCGGGCGAGCGCGTCCTCGGCGCCGGTCGCGGAGAACACGGCGATCGCGCGCTGCAGATCGGCCGTGCAGCCGTCGAGGTCATGGCGCTGCATGAGCACCATCGACCGATTCATCAGGAGGTTCGCGACCTCGGTCGTCTCGTCGCCGAGAAGCGCGATCGCCTGTGACAGCATCTCCTCCGCCCGCTCCAGACGGCCCGCGTGCATGAGGAGGGTGCCCAGCTGGCCCCGGAGGAGTGCGACGGTGTTCGTGCTCAGACCGGGGCGCCCCAGCAGCTCGTGGAGGAGGCTCTCCGCAGCGGCGTGCTCACCGGTCTGATCGAGGATGAACGCCGTGGTGCCGTCGATGCGGGCGCGGAGGTCGCCATCGTCGGTGCGGGCGGATGCCGCGGCCAGGTCTTTTCGGGCTCGACCGAACTGGCGGGAGTTCGCTGCCTCGATGCTGCGTCGGTGCAGTGCGCTCGCAGACAGGGCCATTCCTCCAGCATGGCCCTCTCGCGGGCGGTTGGGGAAGTGCGGAAGGGCGCGCGAGCACGGATGCGCGAGGATGATCCCCGCGCATCCGCGTCAGCGGCGGTCGTACGGCGCCGGCAGGGCGTCGAGCACCTTCGTCACCGCGGCCCTCGCCGCGTCCGTCTTCACACCGCCGAGGGGGACGACCCCGAGCTGTGCGGCGATGCGACCGGCGACATACGGCGCGGCGAACGAGGTGCCGCTCCAGATCGCGAAGCCTCCGCGGTAGTCGTCGGGATCGAGCGTCTCCCGGCGCAGCCCGTCGACGTCGGCGCGGGAGGTCGCCTGTTCGCCGCCGACGAAGCCCGGCGACGTGCTCACCACCGCGGCACCCGGGGCGTAGACGCGCACCCACGGCCCGACGTTCGAGAACAGCGCGACCGACCGGGACGACGGGTTGAGCGCTCCCACCGAGACCAGTGGGGCGTCGTCATCGGTCGGGATGCCGTTGTCAGCGCCAGGCCACGCCCACAGCGACGCGGGGAACGCTGGTCGGTCGATCGCGTCGTTGCCCGCGGAGCAGACGACGACGCAGCCGAACTCGCGCGCCCTGGTCAACAGGGCGTTCAGCGTGAGGGAGAACAGCCCGTCGCTCGGGGTCTCGTGGTAGTAGCCGAGCGACAGATTGAGCACGTCGATCGGATGACCCGTCCTCGGGTTCTCGCGGTGGCGGCGCAGCAGTTCCACGACCTGGGCGAGCGTGGTCAGGAAGGTGCTCTCATCGACCACTCCGAGCGCTCCGGCCATCCGGATCGACAGGATGTCGGCATCCGGGGCCGCCTGACGGATCAACCCCGCGATGAAGGTGCCGTGTCCGGCGACCGCATCGATCTCGCCGTCGAGCTGGCCGTACAGATCGGGGTAGCGCTCGGGGTCGGCCTCGTCGGTCAGGCCCACCGGCACGCCGTCGAGGTCGACCTGCCTGGTGACGATGGTGTCGGGGAGCCAGTCGTGCACCCCGCATCCCGTGTCGAGCACCGCGACGACCGGCCGCCGCCCCTTGCGCGGGGCGGGCCCGCGTGCGGGCGCGGCGCCCAGCCAGGAGACGGGCTGCCTGGCGCCCCGCCCCGGCGCGAGGTAGTCGTCGCTGCCGCCCCCGCCCCGCTCCCCGCCGGCGGGGTTGGTGTGGCTGAACGGGTTGGTGTGGCTGAACGGGTTCGTGTGGCTGAACGGGTTGAGCCCGACCGGGTCGATCGACAGCACGTGCTCGAGGCTCGTCCGCGGCATCCGCGATCGGGAGATCCGGCGGGCGCGCTGCAGGACCCGCCAGGCGTCGGGTGGAACGGGCGATTCTCCTCGTACCGGCTGATCCGGTGTCGTGAGATGGGCGCGCACGAACCACGGGATCTCGGCGGTCAGCCCCCGTCGCAGCTCCGGCTCCTCGAGCACGAGCTCCCAGCCGAACGACCCGGCGGCCTCGTGCAGGGTCTTGACCTCCTGGTCGTACGCCCCGTTGTCGTCATCGTGCGTGATCAGCAGGCGCTCCGGCAGATACGCGGTGGGGAACGCCCGGATGCCGTCCACCGGCTCGACGTTCGGGTCGAGCGCCGAGCCGCGGCGGATCGACCCTTCTGCTCGGTCCTGCCAGGTCCATCCCTTGGGCTGATCCATCGGTCATCCTCTCGGTGCGGGCGTGCCCGCGTCTCGTGCCCGCGCGGAGCGGATCACAGTTCGAACTGCGGGGTCGACAGGGTGCGCACGTCGTCGCCGATCCTGGTGGACAGGCGCACGCGGGTGAGCCCGGGTGGCACGTCGTCGAACACGAATCGCCCCGTCTCGGAGGGGGCCGTCGTGCGGACGGCGTCGCCCTGCGTGAGCATGATCTCCGCAGCGGCCGTGTCGACCCAGCCGTCGACCCGGCGCCGGCCGTTCGCGGTCGAGGTGACGTGCAGCAGGATGCTCGTGGTGCCGTCGCTGAACTGCAGGGTGAGGGCATCCGCTTCTCCGCGCACCTCGCTGAGCGGGCGCTCCACGATGGTGAGCAGCGCGTACTCCTCCGACAGGGAGTCGGTGGCGACCGCCGCGATCATGCGGTCGATCAGGAAGGCGGGAACGGGGTCGACATCCGACCACATCGACCGCAGTCGAGCGAACAGCTCCGCATCGTCGTGCTCGTTCACGAGAGGCCTCCCCTCGGCGAAGGGTCGAGCAGGTCGCGCAGCTTGGTGAGGCAGCGCTTGCGCGTGGGACCGATGCTGCCGATCGGCATCGACAGGTCGGCGGCGATGCGGGCGTAGTCGGGGCGGTCGTCGAACGCCACGACGCGCAGCAGACGCTGGCAGCGGTCGTCGAGCACGCGCACCGCGGCCCACAGGCGGCGGTTCTCGTCGCCGGTCGCCGCATGGTCCTCGGCGGAGGACTGCTCGGGGAGGAGGGCGTCGAGGTCTTCCGGCTCTGTGGTGTCGACCCTGCCGTGGGCCTTGCCGACCTTCCACGCCTCGCGCCGCGCCGTGGTGGTGAGCCAGGCGGCGACGGCGCGCGAGTCGGCGATCGTCTCGCGCCCGCGCACGAGACGGAGCCAGGTGGTCTGCACCACGTCCTCGGCGAGCATCCGCTCCAGCCCGTACGCGCGCACGACATGCCAGAGCACAGGTGTCATCAGTCGCACGAGGTCGTCCATCGCGCGGCTGTCGCCGTCTCGCCATGCGTCGAAGAAGGCTGCGGCACGCTGCCACCGCGCCGCCCCGTCGTCCGCTGCCGGATCGAGATCGGCGTCGGGTGCGCCGTCGATCATGAGTCCCATTGTGATCACACCTGTAAGGAGCGCGGCAAGAGGTTCGTGATACATGGACGCGGTTGTTTTCCTGACGCGTCGTCGCCGGATGCGCTGCCCGCGCGGACGGGCGGCGCATCCGGCGAACGGATGCGGTTAGCGTGGAGGGGTGATCCCCCTCGCCGTCGTCCTCTTCCTCAACGCCGCGTTCAATGCGATCGTCTGGCCGCAGTTCTACAAGAGGGTCGCGAAGGACCCGAGGGCGAGGGATGCCGACGGCCGCCCCACTGCGTTCCTTCGGGTGCACGCGGTGCTCATCGGCATCGCTCTCGTGCTCGCCCTGGTGTCGGTGCTGGTGGGAGTGGCCGCCCTCACCGGCGCACTCTGACCCGACACGTCACGGGCGCTCGACGGGCTGCTGCAGCTCGGTGACCCAGTCGGACTGATCCTCCGACACGGCGCGCACGTAGAGCTCGCGGCAGGGTCCGCTGGGCACGTAGCCCCGGGCGATGATCTCGGCGTGCACCGCGCTCCAGGTCTCCCTGATGCGGTCCATCGCGCCGAGGTGCACCCCGCAGATCGCGAGCTCGACGGCGGGGAGGTCGACGAGCTCGAACCCGTCGCGGCGCTCGCCGCCGTAGGCGTAGCCGACCGTGATGTCCATGCCGTCCTCGCCGAGGCTGTACTGCGCGATCGGCGTCGACAGGGCGCCGCACTCGTCGCCGAGCACGTTCTCGAGGCTCTCGAACAGGGGGCCGACCGTGGAGCCGACCTCGTGTTCGGGCACGGATGCCGTCTGCGCGGCGAGCCGCACGGCGGGGAGGGGCTTCTCGATGATCTCGACCTGTGACATCTGGTTCTCGCTTTCGATGAGATGGAGCCGCCGCTCCACGTCCACGAGTCGGGCGGCCGCGACCCGGTGCTCCTCCTCGACCTCGGCGCGACGCAGACGCAGCATGGCCGCGATCCGTTCCGCGTCGATCCCCTGTTCGAGGATCAGCGCGATGTCGTCGAGGCCGAAGCCGAGCTGGCGCAGCGCGACGATCCGATGCAGCCTCTCCAGCTGCGAAGGGTCGTACGAGCGGTAGCCGCTGAACTCGTCCACGTGGGCGGGAACGAGCAGACCGGCGGTGTCCCAGTGCCGAAGCATCCGGTGGGTCACCTGGCCGATCTGCGCGAAGGCTCCGATGGATAACATGCTTCCGTTATCCCTTCTTCCACAGTGTCAGGGTCAAGTCTCTCCCGTCGGCGCGTCGTTCTCCCGCGCGCGCAGGACCAGCCGCGCGAGGCCGCGGATGAGCACGAGGGCGATGGGCCACAGCACGAGCGACGTGAGGGCGACGTTCCCCGAGAAGGCGAGCCAGTCGACGCTCGTCGGCACCGGGTCTGCGCGGTCGCCGACGACCGTGACCTCGACGGGGTGGTCGGCGTAGGCGAAGCGCGACAGATCCTGGTGGTACCAGGGGAGCGGCCAGCCGAAGGCGACATCGGCGGTGTCGGATGCCGTCGGCACCACGACCGGCACCGAGAACGTGATCGTCCAGCTGACGGCGACCGCGGCGGCGACGAGGCCGATCGTCGGGAGCACGGCATCCCGCCATCGTCGTGTCATGAGCGTCCCCTTCGGTCCGCTCCAGTCTCCCGCAGGTGCGGCGCGGTGCGCTCTACTCGAACTGCTTCGCGTGCGCGGTCCAGCCGGACTCGGTGGGGAGCGCCCGCAGCGCGCGGTTGCCGACGGCGAGGGCCACGGCCACGAGGCACAGCACGGCGCACGCGATGACGGTCCACTCGCGTCCGGCCGACGCGAGTCCGAAGCCGGCGATGAGCGGGGCGAGCGGCATGGCTCCCATGCCCAGCACGGCGGCGGCGCTGTTGGCCCGGCCGAGCAGCCGCGACGGGGTGGCGACCATGAAGTAGCCCATCAGCGCGGCGTTCAGCGCGGGCAGCAGGAACACCGATGCGGCGAGCACGCCGACGATCAGCCAGGGCTCGGTGATCATCGAGATGGCGACGATGCCCGCGGTCGCGCATGCGAGGCTCACGATCGTCAGCGTTCCCGCGCTGATCCGGGGGACGAGCATCGGGGCCACGATGGCGCCGAGCAGCATCGTTCCGCCCAGCGCCGCCGACAGTGTGCCGATGAACACCGCGGAGTATCCGGATTGCTGCAGCGAGTAGATCACCGTGGTGATCGCCGCGTTGAAGCCGAGGTTGATGATCGTGGTGATGAACAGGACGCCGCGCAGGTCGGGGCGCGAGAGCAGCCACGAGAAGCCCTCGCGAAACTCCGTCCACGCGGTCGTCTTCGCGACGGATGCCGGTTGACTCGCGGATGCCGGATGACCTGCGGATGCGGTGGGAAGACCCAGGGCATCCGCGTCGGCATCCGCGTGTCCGACCTCGACACGCCGCCCGCCGCGTACCTCGTCCGGGTTTCCCCTCTCCCACTCTGCGTCCGCGCCGGTGTCGGCGATCCCGTCGCGACGCGCGCCCCGGCGGAGCATCCATGCGGTGAGGGCCGCGGCCAGGTGGCACGCCGCCATCACCGCGCCGACCAGCCACCCGCCGACGCCGAGCAGGAGGCCGCCGAGCGGTCCTCCGACGAGCTGGAGGGCGGCATCCCGTCCCTGATTCGCGGCCTGCGCGCGGCCCATCGCCTCGTCGGGGACGATCTCCTTGATGGCGCTCTCGCCGGCGACGTCGAAGAGTCCGCTGCGGGCGGCGAGCAGCACGTCGATGACGAGCAGCGTCGAGAAGGTGAGCGCGTCGGCGAGGGCGAGGAGCATGAAGGCCGCCGACAGCAGCACGCCGAGCAGGGAGCCGATGAGCATGAGGAGGAAGCGGCGGTGCCGGTCGGCCAGGATCCCGCCCGCGAGGGTGGTCAGCAGCCGCGCGACCATGCCCGCGCCGCCGATGATGCCCGCCTGTGCGGGGTCGTTCGTGATGATGAGCGCGAGCAGCGGGACGGCGAATCCGAAGAGGGATGCCGCGAGCCCCTTGCTCGTGTCGCTGAGGAGCCAGGTGAGGTAGCGGGTGTTCTGCCACAGCCTGTGGGGCGCGGTCACGGTGGTCATGCTCACACGATAGTTACGCAAGAGAAGTTGCGCAACTCCTATTGCGCAACTGTGGATGCGGATACACTGACGTGATGAGCGAGGAGAAGCGCGTCGATCCGGTCTGGATGACGTCGGACATGCTCAAGGCGTACGCGAACCCGCTGCGACGGCAGATGATCGCCCTGTTCGCGCGCCGCGACCACCTGCGGGCCGCTGATGTCGCCGCGGAGCTCGGCATTGCCCCGAACAGCGCGAGCTTCCACCTGCGGGTGCTGGCGGATGCCGGACTCATCGAGGAGGCCCCCGAGCATGCGCGCGATCGACGCGACCGGGTCTGGGTCGGGCGCAAGCTGGCGCTGAACCTCGGCGGCCCGGAGAGCCCGGTGCCGGACGAGGCCCTCGGCAGCGTCATGATCCGCTCGCTCGCCGAGGACCATCAGGACATGATGCGACGCGTGGTCGAGTGGACCCCCGAGTACGTCGCCGGTCGGGCGACCGGGGTGCACGCGGCCTTCGTGCAGCGCGTGGTGCGTCTCACGACCGACGAGTTCAGCACCCTGCTGGAGCGGATCGACGAGGTCATCACCGAGGCCGTCGACGCCCACGACCAGGACGATCCGGACGGCCGCGCCTGGCAGATGGACCTCCTGGCCGCCGACGACGCGATCTGACCCCTCGCGCGCAGAAACGCGGATACCGCGACCGCACGTGTTCGTGCAGCCGCGGCATCCGTCCTCCGATCGTCTAGGGGAGCGCCCTCCGGAAGGCGAGGAACGAGATCCCCATCAGGCCGACGGTGACCACGAGGCCCCAGAGCGCGAGGCCGAGGGCCCCGAGGGTCATCACGCCCTCCCAGAAGCCGCCCCACCAGTCGAGCTTCGTCGCCAGGAACCCCAGACCGACGAGCAGCAGCGCCACGGCCACCCACGAGATCGTGAGGACGGTGAGCCCCCAGGTCTTGAAGATCGTCGCCCCGGTGAAGCCGAGCACGAAGAGGCCGAGGGCGAGCGTGAAGTAGACCACGAAGGCGCCGAGCGGGCCGGCCTCCCACAGCCAGTCCAGGTAGAAGACGTAGCCGTTCACGCCGTAGCCGTGCGTGAGCACCTCGATGCCGCCGCCGATCAGGAACAGCACCCCCATGAGGGCGCTGGCGAGCACCGCGGTGAGCATCGTCCCGAGGAAGAATTCCCGGCGCGTGATGCTCAGCGCCTGCGAGAACGGGAAGGTGTAGGTCATCGCCCCGATGCCGATCGCCATGAAGTACCAGAGCGGCGCCTGCCCGGCGCCGCCGTACTTCGGGGTGTCGACCGGGATCATCGCGTACACGAGGATCGAGAGCAGGGTCGCCCCGACCAGGATGATCAGCGGCGTCCAGATGAAGGTCTGCCGGTTGATCATCTGCAGACGGACGACGTTGAGTGTGCGTCGCATCAGCGCACCTCCTCTTTCTCGGCGGCGGTGACGTCGCCGCGCTGGGTGAGCCGCACGACGAGCTGCTGCAGCGATACCGGGGCGAGGTCGAGGCCGGCGGCGGCGACCCCCGCCCGATCAGCGGCGCTGAGCTCGCCGAGCGTGGTGACGGAGGCGACCCTCCCGAGCGCCTCGCGATGAAGGACCTCGCGGCCGGCGGCCCAGGCGTCGACTCTGGCGGCGTCGCCGACCACGGTGACGGCGCGGTCGCGCACGGCATCCGTGTCTTCGTTGAGGATGATCCGGCCGTTGTCGATCACGATGACCTTCTCGATGAGGTTGGAGACCTCGTCGATCAGGTGCGACGACAGGATGACGGTGCGCGGGTGCTCCGCGTAGTCCTCGAGCAGCCGGTCGTAGAAGATCTGCCTGGCGACGGCGTCGAGACCGAGGTAGGGCTCGTCGAAGAACGTGAGCTCGGCGCGCGAGGCGAGGCCGATGATCACGCCGACGGCGGAGAGCTGCCCTCGCGAGAGCTTCTTGATGCGCTGCTTCAGCGGGAGCTGGAACTCGGCGGTCAGCCGGTCGGCGAGCGTCTGGTCCCAGTGCGGGAAGAACAGGCGTGCGGCCGAGAACGCGTGCCGGGGCGTCGCGTCGTCGGGGTACTTCTGCCCCTCGCGGACGAAGCAGATCCGACCGAGCACGCGGGCGTTCTCGTACGGGTGCTCGCCGAACACCCGTACGGAGCCGGACGTCTCGAAGTTCTGCGCGGTGAGGATCGACATGAGCGTCGTCTTGCCGGCGCCGTTGCGGCCGAGGAGGCCGTAGATCGCGCCGGGCTCGAGCGACAGCGACACGTCGTCGAGCGCCCTCTTGTCCCGGTATCTCTTGGTGAGGTTCTGCACCTCGATGACCGCGGTCATGCGGGGTTCCCTTCGGTGCGGGCGGCGCGCTCGGCGAGCAGTGCCGCGAGGTCGGTGGCGTCGAGGCCGAGCGTGCGGGCCTCGGTGAGGAGCGGGTCGATGTAGCGCTCGGCGAACGCGGAACGGCGCTCCCCGAGGAGCAGGTCCTTCGCGCCGGCGGCGACGAACATGCCGATGCCGCGGCGCTTGTACAGCACGCCCTTGTCGGTGAGCATTGCGACTCCCTTCGCTGCGGTGGCCGGATTGATCCGGTAGAACGCGGCGAGCTCGTTCGTCGAAGGCGCCTGGGACTCCTCGGCCAGCGAGCCGTCGAGGATCGAGTCCTCGATCTGCTCGGCGATCTGGAGGAAGAGGGGCTTGCCTTCTTCGATCACGAGTCCTCCGATGGTTGGTGGGTTAGTTACTTGACTAGGTAACCATGCAACCGGGAGGTGTGTCAAGAGGTCGCGTGAAGCTGCATCCTCCTTCGATCTCGTGACAGCGACCGACCTGTCGACGTATCGTGTGGGCATGTCTCGAGAGAATCAGCCTGACGACACGGCGCACTCGGTCGGTGAGGATCCGGCGTACCTGACCTCGGCCGGCGAGCGCGAGAACGATCGCGCTCGCGAAGACGCCGAACGTGCGCTGACCACCTGGTACTCGTCGAACATCTCCTTCACGGCCGGGTAGGTCTCACGCGAGAGAGCCTCCCCGGCGAAGGCGTCGGGGAGGCTCTCTGGAGGCGTTGTCGGGGTGTGCGGCGGCTCAGGAGTCCGAGCCGTCGAGCAGAGCGGCGAGGAGGGGGAGCTGCGCCGGGTCCTCCAGCGCGGTGCCGACGGCGACGACGCTCGCGCCCGCCTTCAGGTAGTCGCCGGCGTTGGCGGCGTTCATGCCGCCCGTGGTCACGAACCTCGCCTGCGGGAAGGGGCCCTGCATGGCGGTGAGCCACGGCGTCCCGAGCACGGATGCCGGGAACGCCTTCACCCAGGTCAGCCCGGCCTTGAGGGCGAGCTGCACCTCGCTCGCCGTGGCGACGCCGGGCATGCTCGGCATCCCGGCCTCGTGCGATGCCCGGACGACCTCGAGGTCGAGTCCGGGGCTCACGGTGAAGGACGCGCCCGCCGCGGTCGCCTGGGCGACGTGCTCGAGCGACACCACGGTGCCGGCGCCGACGATCTTGCCCCGTTCGCGAGCCGCCGCCGCGACCGCGCGCAGCGCCTCGAGGTCCTCCGGCGTCTGGATGGGCAGCTCGACCATGTCGATGCCGAGGTCCCACGCGGTCGTCGACACCGCCAGGCTGCGCTCGACGCCCATGCCGCGCAGGATCGCCATCAGCCGCGCGCCGCCGAAGAGCTCCTCGAAACCGGAGTTGTCCATCGTCTTCCCTTTCTCGTCGCGGCCGCCGCGGCAGCCGGTCTCTTCTCTCACGGGCCGCGGGGGCGGCCGTTCTCGTCATCGACCGCGGGCGGTCAGCCCATGGCATCCGTCTGCGCGGCGCCGACTACGTCCTCGGTCGACTGCAGCACCAGGTGCGCGCGCTCGTGCCCTGCCCGCAGGCTCTCCTGCGGAGACCGACCCTGCAGCATCCCGGCCAGGTACCCCGCGGCGAACGCGTCTCCCGCGCCGACGGCCTCCACGACCTCGGTCGGGATGGCCGGTGCGAACACGACGCCGTCGGCGGAGAACTCCGTCGCACCCACGTCGCCGTCCTTCACGACGACATGCGCGGGGGAGGGCAGGAGGGTGCGCACGTCGGCGGCGGTGCGGCATCCCCACAGGGTCTCGGCCTCGTCCAGGCCGACGAACACGATGTCGGCGCGGTTCGCGAGGGCGAGCAGCGCGGGGGCGGCATCGGATGCCGACCACAGCGCGGCGCGATGGTTCACGTCGAAGCTCAGCAGGGCGGGGCTCGCGGACACCCGCGTGATCACGGCCTCGATCATCGCCGCGCAGCTCGCGGAGAGCGCGGGGGTGATGCCGGAGACGTGCACGATCCGCGCGTCTTCGAGGGGCACGGCGGCGACGGAGTCCGGCGTCATGCGCGAGGCGGCGGATCCCGCACGGTAGTAGCGCACGCCGCTGCCTGGATCCTTGAAGTAGACCCCGGTGGGGGCATCCGCGTCGAACCCGACCCAGCGGGTGTCGACGCCCCGCGATGCGATGGCGCGGTGCACGCGGTGCCCGAGCACCTCGTCCCCGAGGCGGCTCACCCAGGCGGAGCTCTCGCCGAGGATCGCGACGTGGGCGGCGACGTTCGACTCGGCACCCCCGATGCTCAGGCGCACGTCGTCGGCGTCGGCGAGGGGGGTCGCGTCGCGAGGGGTGACGAGGAGCATGGTCTCCCCGATCGCGATCAGGGCCGGCGTGGCGGCAGGGGTCATGAGTGCCATGATGTCGAGCGTGTGCAGTCCCCGCAACGAGCGTTGCAGCATGTGCACACCGGCGCATCCGGGGGTAGGTTCGACGCAGAACCCGTATGAGGAGGAACCCATGGCACAGCGACTGCTGCTCGACGGACTCGGCGCTGAGCGCCTCTCGGCCAGAGACAAGGGTATCCCGGAGCGCGCGTTCGGGATGACCGTCGACGCGTTCCTCGCCACCGCGCCACGCCTCTCCGAGTTCTGGACCCCTCTCATCGCGCTCGACGACAGCGCCATGCGCAGCAACGTCGACGTCATGGCCGCCTGGACGCGCGAGCGGAGGCTCGAGCTGATGCCCCACGGCAAGACGACGATGGCCCCTGCGCTCTGGCAGCGCCAGCTCGACGCCGGATGCCCCGGCATCACCCTCGCGAACATGGATCAGGTGCGCGCGGCGCGCACCTTCGGCCTCGAGGAGATCATGCTCGCGAACGCCGTGGTCGACCCCCGTTCGCTGCGCTGGCTCGCCGAGGAGCTGGCAGACCCGGAGTTCCGTTTCCTCAGCTGGGCGGACTCCGTCGACACGGTGGAGCGGATGCAGAGCGCCCTGCGCGAGATCGGCGTGCCCCGCCGCGTGGACGTGTGCGTCGAGCTCGGAGCGCCCGGAGGTCGCACCGGCGCCCGCACCCTCGACGAGGCCGGCGAGATCGCACGGCTGATCGCGGCATCCGACGTCCTGCGGCTGGCCGGGGTCGCCGGTTACGAGGGCAGCCTCGGGCACGACCGCTCGCCGGAGGCGCTCGCCGCCGTGCGCCGCTACCTCGGCGACCAGATCGCGCTGCACGACTCCCTCGCCGACCTCTACGACGACGAGGGCGACGTGTTCGTGACGGCCGGAGGCAGCGCGTACTTCGACCTCGTGGCCGAGGTCTACGCGCCCGCCATCGCCCGTGGGGAGCGCACCCGCTGGACCCTCCGCTCCGGCGCCTACATCGTGCACGACGACGGCTTCTACCGGGGCATCTCCCCGCTCGACGAGACGTACGACGGCGAGCACGGCATCCTGCGCTCGGCCATGCACGGCTGGACCCGCGTCGTCTCGCACCCCGAGCCGGGGCTCGCGCTGCTCGACGGGGGCAAGCGCGACCTGCCGTTCGACGAGGGGCTGCCGACGCCGCAGGGTGTCGCCGCCGACCCGGGGGCGGCCCTCGCCCCGCTCGCCGGTGCGACGGTGTCGTCGATGAACGACCAGCACACCTTCCTGCGATTGACGGATGCCGGGGTCGGCATCGGCGACGTCGTCCGTCTCGGTCTCTCCCACCCCTGCACCGCCTTCGACAAGTGGCACTATCTGCCCGTCGTCGCGTCCGCTGAGGACGACCGCGTGGTCGAGCTTGTGCGGACCTTCTTCTAGGCCCCGCCGTGTCTCAGAGCGTGCGCAGGGCCGCCCTCATCATCGACTCGATCGCGGCGAGGCCGAAGAGCGTGGCGGAGCTCGCGACCGAATTCGGTCTGCACCGCTCGACCATGTTCCGCGAGCTGCAGACCCTGGAGGACGTGGGGTACGTGCGCCGACGGGCAGACGGGGCGTACGTGCTGGCGTTCCACCTCGTCTCGCTCGCCCAGATCGCGCTCGAGAACCTCGACCTGCGCAGGGCGGCGTCCGTGCACCTGCGCGAGCTGCACGAGGTCGTCGGCAACACGCTGCACGTGGCCGCGCTCATCGACGACACCATCGTCTACGTCGACAAGGTCGAGGATCAGGGCGGTGTGCGGATGTACTCCCGCATCGGATCGCGCGTGCTCCCGCACTGCACGGGGGTGGGCAAGGCGATCCTCGCGGATCTCGACGAGCACAGGAGGGATGCCGTGCTCGCCGGCACCGACTGGACCGCGCACACCGCGCGCACGCTGACCTCGCGCTCCGCCCTCGACGCCGAGCTCGACGTCATCTCGGCCCGCGGATGGGCGGTCGACGACGCCGAGTTCGAGGACTTCGTGAACTGCGTCGCCGTGCCGATCCGCACCGCGATGGGCGTGGTCGGCGCCCTGTCGCTCACCGCGATCCGGATGGTGCAGGACCTCGACGATCTCGCCCACCGCATCCCGCTGCTGGAGCGCACGGCCGCGCGCATCGCCCGCGAGGTCGGGTAGGCGACGGCCGCGTATCGTGGGGAGGTGCCCGACTTCCCCTACGACCGCCTGCGGCGATGGCCCGACGTCGAGGCCGAGAACCTCCAGGCCCACGACGCCACCGACCTGCTGCTCGTGGAAAGAGCGCTCGCGCTCGGCATCCCCGGCGAGGAGATCGCGGTCATCGGCGACGAGTACGGCGCGATCACGCTGGCGCTGACGGATGCCGGTCGCACCGGCGTGCGCGTGCACCAGGACCTCGCGACGGGGCGGCGCGCCCTGCTGCGCAACGCCGAGGAGCTGGGGCTGAGCGGCTTCGCGCCGCACGAGCTCGACCGTTCGCTGCTCGACGGCGCGCGGCTCGTGCTGCTGCAGCTGCCCAAGGCGCTCGCGGAGCTGGAGGAGATCACGGATGCCGTGGCCCGCTGGGCCGCGCCCGACGCCGTTCTGGTGGCCGGAGGGCGGGTCAAGCACATGACCCTCGCGCAGAACGACGTGCTCGCTCGGCGCTTCGCGGAGGTGCAGCCGCAGCGGGCGGAGCGGAAGTCCCGGCTGATCGTGGCCTCGGCGCCGCTGCCGGCTCCCGCGGCCGCGCCGTTCCCGGTGTCGATGGTGCACGGCGGCCTCACGGTCGTCGCGCACGGCGGGGCGTTCGCCGGCTCCCGGATCGACATCGGTACCCGTGTGCTGCTCGACGCGCTCGCCGATGCGGCTCCAGAACTCCGGAGAAGCACGGCGACAGGGGCCCCGGAGAGCCGTGATGCGTCACTTTCGGCGCCGATCTCCGGAGTTCTGGACGGGGCGCCGACCGTGATCGACCTGGGCTGCGGCACCGGCGTGCTCGCGGTCTCCTACGCGCTCGCCCATCCGGGGGCGCGGGTGATCGCGACGGACCGCTCGGCGTCCGCCGTGGCGTCGGCGCGAGCGACCGTCGAGGCGAACGCGCTCGTGGACCGCATCACGGTCACCCACGACGATGCCGGTTCGGCTCTGGCCGATGCGAGCGCGGACGTCGTGCTGCTGAACCCGCCGTTCCACCTCGGCGCCAGCATCCACACCGGGGCGGCGACCCGGCTGTTCGAGGCGGCGGCGCGGATGCTGCGCCCCGGCGGCGAGCTGTGGACCGTGTACAACTCCTCCCTCGGATACCGGGCGGAGCTGTCGCGGCTGATCGGCGAGACGGAGCAGGTGCTGCGCACCCCGAAGTTCACGGTGACCCGCAGCATCCGGCGCTGATCGCTCTCTGCAGAGCGCCCCACTCCTCCTTCACAATCGAGCCGTCCCGCGAGTTCTCCACAGCATCCGGAATTCTGCGCTGACAGGGACTTTCCCTCACTTCGATGGCTGGCAATCTGAAGCCCTCAGCCCGGAGGATGGAAAGGTGCTCACCGTGACAGAACCTCAGATATGGACCGCGCTCGGCATCCTCGCCGCAGCCCTCACCGGAACGATCGCGCTGTCCACGCAGTTGATGATGCGCACGATCTCCGCGCAGTTTGCCACGGTGAACACGAAGATCGAGGGCCTGCAGACGGAGATGATCGTCAGGTTCGAGAGCGTGGATCATCGGTTCGAGCAGGTGGATCGAAGGTTCGAGGAAGTCGATCGGCGCTTCGACGAGGTGGATCGTCGGTTCGTCGGCATCGAGAAGCGGCTCGATCGGGTCGAGCACCGGCTGGACGGCCTCGACGGCGACGTTCAGGCGCTCACGAAACGGCTGCTGCCCGACTGATCGCGGGCGCGGCGGGCGGCGTCGGCGATCAGTGTGAGACGTCCAGGTCGACGAGGTAGCCGGCGGGCCTTCGTCCCTCCTCGCGCCAGGGGACCCGCGGGATCGGGTCGAGGTTCACGGGATCGGAGATCCGGCCGCCGTCCTCGTGCCGCCGCCAGACTACTGCGATGCTCGTCACGATCCCCGTGACCTGCGGGAGCGGATCGTCTTCGTGGTGCATCTCGACGCCGTCGAGGGCGCTCGCGAACACCTCGCCCAGGGTCTTCTCGAACCATTCTCCGACCTCTGCGCTGACGCCCAGCGTGACCTCCGAACCGGTCTCGAACGGCTCTCCGCAGCACGACCACTCCCACGCCGACAGCCAGATCCTCATGGGGGAGACCATACTCGTCCACCCCGTTCAATCCCCCGGTCAGCCGACGAAACCGAACAGTGATCAGAATTGCGGATTTGCCCCTGACCGGCCATTTCGTTAGGTTGGGTTGAGGGCCTGACGGCCCAAGATCAGTCCGCGGCCGCGTCCTTCTTTCGATGTGCTGTGCTGCGAAGAGGCGCGGGCGTACGGTCGATGTTCTCTGCGAGGGATCCGAAATCCCTCGCCAGCGCCGCCACAGCGAAGCACTCGAAACGGCCCCGTGAACGTCACCCGGGCGTAACCGAAGCGGGCTCGCCCCACAGGGCGCGCCGCGGGGGAAACGTGTCCGAAATCGCACTTGAAGCGCGCCATCTGTACAAGGTCTTCGGGAAGAATCCGAACCAGGCCGTCCGTCGACTGAAGTCCGGAGAGAGCCGCACCGACGTGGTCGACGCCGGAACCGCCGCCGTCATCGACGCCGGCTTCACCGTGAACCGCGGTGAGATCTTCGTCATCATGGGGCTGTCCGGCTCCGGCAAGTCCACCATCATCCGCATGCTCAACGGGCTGCACGAGGCGACCGACGGCAGCGTCATCGTCGCAGGAGACCCGATCACCGGCATCCCGGCCTCGCGGCTGCGGGAGATCCGCCGCGACCGCATCTCGATGGTGTTCCAGCACTTCGCCCTGCTCCCGCACCGAACGGTGGCCGCGAACGTCGCCTACCCGCTGGAGCTCAAGGGGATGCCCAGGGGCGAGCGTCTCGCGAAGGCCGAGGAGATCCTGACCCTCGTGGGTCTCGAAGGCCAGGGCGACAAGCTGCCCTCCGAGCTCTCCGGCGGCATGCAGCAGCGCGTCGGCATCGCCCGCGCGCTCGCCGCCGACACCGACATCCTGCTGATGGACGAGGCGTTCAGCGCGCTCGATCCGCTGATCCGCCGCGAGATGCAGGAGCAGCTGCTCGAACTGCAGCAGAAGCTCCAGAAGACGATCGTGTTCATCACGCACGACCTCAACGAGGCGATGTTCCTCGGCGACCGGATCGCGGTCATGCGCGACGGCCGCATCGTGCAGATCGGCACACCGGAGGACATCCTCACCGACCCCGCGAACGACTACGTCGAGCAGTTCGTGCAGGACGTCGACCGTGCCCGTGTGCTCACCGCCGCGAACGTCATGGAGCGCCCTCGTCCCGTCGTGGCGCACACCGCCGGCCCCCGCACGGCGCTGCGCCAGATGCGCGACGCCTACATGTCGGCGACGTACGTGGTCGGCCGCGACCGCCAGCTCGTCGGCATCGTGACCGACCGCGACGCCGTGAAGCTCGTGCGCAAGGGCATCACCACGCTGGACTCGATCCTCAAGCCGGTGCCGCTCGCCGTGAACGAGGACGAGGTGCTGATGAACCTCTTCATCCCCTCGGTCGAGTCCCCCGTGCCGCTCGCGGTGACGGATTCCGCCGGCCGCCTGGTCGGGGTCATCCCCCGCGTCACCCTCCTCGCCGCCCTGGGCCCCGGCCCCGGCGCGACGGGCGAACTCACCCTGCCGCTCATGCCGATGCCGCAGGCCGAGATCGACGCCGTGCTCGACGACGGCTGGACCGCGGAGCCCGCGACGTTCCCCGTCGTGGAGCGCGGACTCGAACGCACGGATGACAGCGCCGAGGAGGCCACCCGATGAACTTCCATCTCCCCGTCGGCACGTGGGTCGAATCCGCCGTCGACTGGATCAAGGACAACCTCGACGGCCTCCTCGGAGTCGTCTCGTTCGTCGTGACGTCGCTCGTCGAGGGCCTCACGTACCTTCTGCTGCTGCCGTACTTCTTCGTCGTGATCGCCGTGGCGGCCCTCATCGCGTGGCTCGTGCGCTCCTGGCAGCTCGCCATCGGCACCGTGATCTCCTTCGGCCTCATCGTCGCGATGGGCCTGTGGGTGCCCGCCATGCAGACGCTGGCCCTGGTGCTCGTCGCCGCGATCGTCGCGGTGCTGATCGCGATCCCGCTCGGCATCTGGTCGGCCCGCAACCCGACCGTGCGCGCGGTGCTGAAGCCGGTGCTCGACTTCATGCAGACCATGCCCGCGTTCGTGTACCTGATCCCCGCGATCGTGTTCTTCAGCATCGGCGTGGTGCCGGGTCTCGTCGCGACCGTCATCTTCGCCCTGCCCCCTGGCGTGCGACTCACCGAGCTCGGCATCCGCGGGGTCGACTCCGAGACCGTCGAGGCCGGTCAGGCCTTCGGCGCGACCCCCGCGCAGATCCTGCGCGGCATCCAGCTTCCGCTCGCGATGCCGACGATCCTCGCCGGAGTGAACCAGGTGATCATGCTGGCCCTCTCGATGGCCGTGATCGCCGGTATGGCCGGGGCCGACGGCCTCGGGAAGATGGTCGTCGAGGCGATCTCCACCGTCAACATCGCCAAGGGCGTCGAGGCCGGTCTGGGCGTCGTGCTCATCGCCGTCTTCCTCGACCGCGTCACCGCCTCCCTCGGCTCGCTGGGGCAGAACCCCTCGTCGCTGCTCTGGATGCTGGCCCACCGCCGCTCCGCCGAGAGCGCCGACGCGGCATCCGCAGCCGGAAGCGCCGCTGAGCCCGAGACGCCCGCCGAAGAGAAGGAGCTGCAGAATGCCTAAGAACAGGATCCTCATCTCCGCGGCCCTCGTCGCCGCGGCATCCCTCGCCCTCGTCGGCTGCGCGACCGACGGCGCCGGAGGCACCAGCGGCCTCACCGGCGGCGGGTCGACCGGTGGGCAGAGCACGGGAGACAAGGGCACCATCACGCTCGGGTACCTGCCCAGCTGGACCGACGGCCTCAGCACCGCGTACCTGCTGCAGGACCAGCTCGGCAAGCTCGGCTACGACGTGAAGATGAAGACTCTCACCGAGGCGGGGCCGCTCTACGCGGGGCTCGCTCAGGGCGACGTCGACCTCTACCCGTCGGCCTGGCCCGAGCTGACGCACGCCGAGTACATGACCAAGTACGCCGACTCGATCGAAGACCTCGGCGCGTACTACGACAACGCGAAGCTCACGATCGCCGTGCCGGAGTACTCCGACATCGACTCGATCGAAGACCTCGCGGGCAAGGGCGCGGACTTCGGCGGCAAGATCGTCGGCATCGAGCCCGGTGCGGGCCTCACGAAGCAGACGGTCAAGATGCTGTCGGCCTACGGGCTCGACGGCGAGTACTCGCTGCTCACCTCCTCGACCGCGGCCATGCTCACCGAGCTGAAGGCCGCGACCGAGAAGCAGGAGGACATCGTGGTCACGCTGTGGCGCCCCTTCTGGGCCAACGACGCGTTCCCCGTGAAGGATCTCGAGGATCCGAAGGGCGCGATGGGGGAGGCCGAGGGGCTGCACTTCCTCGGCACGAAGGGCTTCGCGAAGGAGTTCCCCGAGGCCGCAGCGCTCATCGAGAAGATCCGTCTGGACGACGAGCAGTACGGCTCGTTGGAAGACCTCGTCGTCAACCAGTACGGCGAGGGCAAGGAAGCGGATGCCGTCGACGCCTGGCTCGAGCAGAACGGCGACCGCCTGGGCTGGGTCGTCGACTGACGCCCGCTCCCTCGCTCCCTCGCTCGCTCGCGCGCGCTCGCGTTGACGCGCTCGCGCTCGCGTTGAGGGGTCAAGAAGTGGCGCCTCCGGGGGGGGGGGGGGGGGCCCTGGTGTGCCCCCCGCGGCGCCGCGGGGCGA
>NZ_JBHVPJ010000001.1:150543-675789 GCF_042887445.1 Microbacterium sp. NPDC057944 | reverse complement strand
CGCCGGGGGCGGGGGCGCTGGGGGTCCCCCGGGGGGGGGGGGGTTGGGGGCTCCCCCCGGGCCCCGCGGGGGCGGGGGGCCCCCCCCACTTCTTGACCCCTCAGCTGCGCCGCGGCGCTAAGCGGGGAGGGAGAGGGCGGCGATCAGGCCGCCGCCGGGGCGCGCGGTGAGATGCAGGGTTCCGCCGTGCTTCTCCGCGACGCTCTGCACGATCGCGAGGCCCAGCCCTGTGCCGTCTGGACCGGTCGAGGTGCGCGTCGCGTCTCCTCGGTAGAAGGGCTCGGTGAGCAGCGCGAGCGTCGCCGGCGCGATGGGGGCGCCGGTGTTCTCGACCTCGACGACGACGTGATCCCTGCCGCGGCGCACGCGCACCCACAGCTCGCCGTCCGTCACGTTGTGGCGGATGCCGTTCTCCAGCAGGTTGCGCACGGCCCTGGCGATCAGCATCCCGTCTCCGTCGATCGACGCGGCCGAGAGGTCCGCGTGCAGCGTCACGTCGTTCACCGCGAGCTCCTCGATCTCCGCCGAGACGACGCTGTCGACCTCGACGTGCTCGACGTGCTCGAGGTCGGTGCGGGAACGGGCGAGCGTGAGGAGCGCGGTGATGAGCCGTTCGCTCTGCTCGGTGGCGCGAAGGGCCCTGCGCATGTTCGGCTCCAGCCCCTCCGGGACGTCGCCCTGGGCCAGCGGGATCTCCAGTGCGGTCCGGGTGGTCGTGAGTGGGGTCCGCAGTTCGTGGGAGGCGTTCGCGACGAAGCGGTCCTGCGCGGCGAACGCCGACTCCAGGCGGTCGAGCATGCCGTCGATCGTGTCGCCGAGCTCCTTGATCTCGTCGTCGGGGCCGGGGAGGTCGAGGCGTCGTCCGAGGTCGCGCTCGGAGATGTCGCGTGCGGTGGCGGTGACCTCGCCGATGCGGTCGAGGGAGCGCCGAGCGAGCCAGAACGCGATCGCGGCGGCGACCCCGGTGAACGCCAGGAGGGTCACCGCCGACCACAGCAGCAGGCCGCCGCCCACCTCGTCGGCGAGGAAGGTCGACTGCTGCAGCACCGCGCCGCCGACCGAGTCGACCGCCACGGTCTCGGCGGGAGTCGATGCGGGTATCGCCTGTGCGACCTCCTCGAAATAGGCGCAGCCGGTGATGGTCGCGCTGTCCGTCGACCCGAAGGTGGAGAAGGGGACGGCGCCCTCAGGCGCGGTCGTCCCGGTGACGTCGGTGCTGCCGGTCAGGGTGCTCGCGGGCACGCAGCTCTGCGTCGTCAGCGAGATGGCAGAGGCGAACAGCTGCTGCACGACCAGGTACTGCACGGCGAGCAGGGCGGCGCCCGCCGCGATGAACACCGCGGTGATGATCAGCACCAGCCTGGTGCGGAAGCTCATGCGTCTCATGACGTTCCCATCCGGTATCCGTGGCCGGCCGCCGAGTGGATGACGGCCGGCTCTCCGAGCTTGCGGCGCAGCGTGTGCACCACGATCTTGACGACGCCGCGGGTCCGTTCGAGCGGCTCGTCCCACACCTCGTCGAGCAGCTCCTCCGCGCTCACGTATCCGCCCTCGGCGGTGAGCAGCGTCTCCAGCACCCCGAACTCCTTGAGGGTGAGCCGGATCGGCATCCCCTCCCGCTCCGCGATGCGCCGGGCCACGTCGAGCCGGATCCCGGCGAACTCGCGCACCGCGCTCTGTCGCGTCGTCTGCGTGCGGCGGGCGAGGGAGCGGATGCGCGCGAGCAGCTCCACGTAGGCGAAGGGCTTGGCGAGGTAGTCGTCCGCGCCGAGGTCGAGGCCCTCGACGCGGTCGGTGAGGGCGCCCGCGGCGGTGAGCATGAGGATGCGCGCGGGATACCCCTGCGCCACGAGGGTGCGGCAGACGGCATCCCCGTGCAGCACAGGCAGGTCGCGATCGAGCACGATCACGTCGACGTCGGATGCCGCGGCCGCCGTGAGCGCGCTCGCGCCGTCGCGCGCGACGTCCACGAGGTACCCCTCTCGGCGCAGGCCGTCGGCCAGCGTGTCGGCCAGATCGACCTCGTCCTCCACCAGCAGCAGCCGCATGGCACCTCCCTCATCCGAGGGTGCGGGGGCCGCGGTTAGTTTCCGGTTAGGAGCCGTCATACCGACAGCAAACCACCGCCTCCATAGAACTGACTGCGGAGTCGTGGACGAGCCGCGGCCGGGAGAAAGGGAAATGTCATGGTCGATGTGAAGAAGCGCCGCTCCTTGGCGGTGCTCCCCGCCATCGCGGCGGTCATCGTGCTCGCCGCCTGCGCGGCTCCGGAGGGACAGGGCAAGGGGGATGCCGCGAACGACGCCGCAGCGGCGCGTTTCGTGACGTGCCTCACCGGGGAGGGGCAGACCGCGAAGATCCTCAAGGGCGGGCAGGTGGGCATGCTCATGCCCGATGCTCCCGGCGACTCCCCGATGGAGAGCATGGAAAGCGGGTCGGCGACGCTCAGCACGGGAGAGGGCGAGAACCTCGGCATGACCATGGTCACGACCGACGAGGACGGCATGTGGCTGGCGTCGACCACCGCCGACGGCTACCCGGAGGACGGCGGCCAGCGGGAGGCGTGGGAGACCTGCGAGAAGAAGGTCCCGGAGTTCTCGCAGCCGGAACCGGACATGTCGATGGCCGAGGGCGCCAAGGCGTTCTCCGCGAAGGACATGATCGAGGCGAGCCTGAAGTTCGCCGAGTGCGCCAGGGAGAACGGGTACGCGGACTTCGCTGATCCGGATGCCGACGGCATGCTGGAGCTGCCGGCCGGCATCACCGAAGACGAGGCCAGGGAACTGCTCACGTCGTGCAAGGACGCGATGGGCGAGATGCCGCCGGCGATCTCCCAGAAGAGCATCGAGGCGCTCGACTTCGACTGGTTCGCCGTGGTGAGCGAGTTCTTCGAGGGCGGGTTCATGGCGACGACCGTCGTTCCCGCGGAGGGCGGCGAATGAGCCGCCGGGTGGCCTGGGTGCTGACGCCCCTCGCGCTCGTCGCGGCTGCGGGGGTGGCTCTCGCCGTGCTGCAGCCCTGGCGGTCCGCCGCCGAGCGTCCTGACGAGGGCAAGAAGCCGGTCACGGCCATCGCCGAGCTCACCACGCTCACCTCCGACCTGCGTCTGAACGGCAGCCTCAGCTACGGCGCATCCATCGACCTCCCCGGGCGCGGAGGCACCGTCACCCGGCTGCCGAAGGCCGGCGATGTGGTGGGCGTCGGTCAGGCGCTCTACGAGGTCGACGGCAAGCCGGTGATCGCGGTGCGCGGCGACCGGCCGTTCTGGCGGGATCTCGGCATGGGTGTGGAGAAGGGGCCCGACGTGCGTCAGCTGGAGCAGGCGCTCGCCGACCTCGGCTTCGGCAAGAACCTGACGGTCGACGACGAGTTCACCCAGGTCACGGAGGCCGCGGTCAAGGCCTGGCAGAAGTCGCTCGGGATGGCGAAGGACGGCGTCGTGAAGCTGGGCGACGTCGTCGCGATCGCCGATGCCTCGGTGCGGGTCGATGCGGTGAAGGCCCACCTGGGCGACCCCGCCGGCTCCAGCCCGCTCAGCTACACGGGCACGACCCTGCGCGTGGTGGCGAAGCTCACGGATGCGCAGGCGAGGGAGATCCTGCCGGGGACGGCGGTGAAGGTCGTGCTCCCCGACGGCACCGAGGTACCGGCGACGATCACGTCGATCGACCCCGGCGGGCAGCCGACGGAGAAGGAGGGCGAGACGACGCCGCCCACCGCGCTGGTCGATCTGGCCGACCCCGCGGCCGCGCAGGGCATCGGCCTTCGCGCCGTGAAGGTCGTGCTCGCGGCCGACGAGGTCAAGGACGCGCTCGTCGTCCCGGTGACCGCGCTGGTCGCCACGGCCGACGGCGGCTACGCGGTGGACGTGCTCCGCAAGAACGGGAAGGTCGAGCGGGTGGCGGTCGAGGTCGGGCTGATCGCCGACGCCCGGGTGCAGATCGTCGGGGGAGACCTCGCCGAGGGCGACGCCGTGGTGGTGGCCCAGTGATGCCCGGAACGGTCGTCGAGCTGGTCGACGTCGTCAAGGAGTATCCGGGCAGCCCGCCGCTGCGCGTGCTGCACGGGGTCGACCTGGCCATCGGGAGCGGTGAGCTCGTGTCGGTGGTGGGGGCGTCGGGGTCGGGCAAGAGCACGATGCTCGCGATCATGGGCACGCTCGACGATCCGACGAGCGGCACCGTGCTGATCGACGGCACGGACGTCGCGAGGCTGGGGGAGCGCGAGCGCGCCGCCCTGCGCGCGCGGCGGATCGGGTTCGTCTTCCAGCAGTTCTTCCTGCTGCCGGCGCTGAGCGCGCTCGACAACGTCGCACTGGGGCTGCTCTACTCCGGGGTGCCCGTGGCGGAGCGGGCGTCGAGGGCCGCGGTCGCACTCGAACGGGTGGGGCTGGGTGCGCGCATGCGGCACCGGCCCGGTCAGCTGTCGGGCGGCGAGCAGCAGCGCGTCGCGATCGCCAGGGCGGTCGTCGGCGATCCGTCGGTGCTGTTCGCCGACGAGCCGACCGGCGCCCTGGACTCGACCACGGGCGAGCGCATCCTCGAACTGCTCACCTCCATCTCCGAGTCCGGAACCGCAGTGGTGATCATCACCCACGATGCGCACATCGCCGCCCGCACGCAGCGTCAGGTGAGCATCCACGACGGGCGCATCCTCAGCGACACCGGAGCCCTGGTCCTGGAAGGAGCAGCACGATGAAGCGGCGTTCAGGGGAGAGGATGCCGCGGCTCAGCGCCCTCGACAGCATCCGCACCGCGCTCATCGGTCCGCGCAGCCGCAAGATGCGCACGGCGCTCTCGGCGCTCGGCGTGGCGGTCGGGATCGCGGCTCTCACCGCGATCACGGGCATCGCGGCGTCGAATCAGGCGGCGCTGCTCGCGAAGCTCGACGCGCTCGGCGCCGACATGCTCGTCGTCCAGCCGGGATACGGTCCCGATGATAAGCCGGTGCCGCTGCCCCAGTCGGCCGCGGGCATGATCGACCGGGTCGACGGCGTCGAGGAGGTCGGCGTGCTGCAGAGCGTGCCGGACGGGATCGGCGTGTACCGCAACGACCTGATCGCGAAGAGTCAGGGCAACGGGCTGACGGCGTACGCGGCGAGCCCGGACTTCCTGTCGTCGGTGGAGGGGTCGGTGGCCGAGGGAGAGTGGTTCGACGAGTCGACGCGCTCCCTTCCGGTCACGGTGCTCGGGGCCGCGGCCGCGGCGCGCATGGGGATCACCGAGCCCGGTGTGCGGGTGTGGATCGGAGAGCAGTGGTACACGGTGATCGGCATCCTCGACTCGGCGGGTCTCGCCGAGTCCATCGACGCCTCGGCGTTCCTCGGCGACCGCTGGGCCGCTGAGCACGTGTCGGCGGATGGCGAGAAGAACACCATCGCCTCGATCTACGTCCGGATGGCGGACGGCGGGACGGGAGCGGATGTGCGCGACGCCGTCGCGCGCGCAGCCAACCCGGCATCCGACTACGTGCAGGTCATGGGGCTCGGCGATCTCGCCGGAGCCCGGGAGACCGCGGATGACTCGCTGTCGGGCCTCGCGGTCGGCCTCGCGGCGATCGCGCTGCTGGTCGGTGGCATCGGCATCGCGAACACCATGGTGGTCGCCGTGCTGGAGCGTCGAGGGGAGATCGGGCTGCGACGGGCGCTCGGCGCGCGCTCGGGGCAGATCGCGGGGCAGTTCGTCGGCGAGGCTCTGGTGCTGGGCGGGCTCGGCGGACTGGTCGGCATGCTGCTCGGCGGGGTCGGGGTGTTCGTCTACGCCGCGATCCAGGGGCAGGCGGCGTCGATACCGATCGTCGTGCTGGTCGGCGGGCCGCTCGTGGCGCTCGCGGTCGGCGTCGTCGCTGGTCTCTACCCCGCCGTGAGTGCGGCGCGGCTGTCGCCGACCACGGCCCTGCGGACGGTGTGAGGCCGCGGCATCCGCTCTCCGCCGTGGGGTGAGCGCGTGTTCGGGAGGAGATCTCTTCTTCGGGCTGAGGAATCCGGCTCAGGTCTCAGCCCGAACGCGAGTTCTCCTCCTTACGTGTCGGGACGCGACGCGTCGGGACACGACGCGACGGGACACGACGCGACGGGACACGAAAGTACGGGACACGAAAGTACGGGACACGAAAGTACGGGACACGAAAGTACGGGACACGAAAGTACGGGACCCGACCGGGCGGGACGTGACTGCACGTCGCCGAGCGCGGCGAAACGCCCCGTCCGGGGAGTATCCCCGGGCGGAGCGTTCCGTCTCGCTGGGCGAGGTCAACTGATCTTCTTGCGGTAGGCGATGATCGCGAACACGTAGCCGACGACGAGGATGCCGACGCACCAGGCGAGTGCCACCCAGATGTCGTTCCCGACGGGCTTCTCGGCGAACAGCGCCTGGATCGTGTTGACGATCGAGGTCACCGGCTGGTTCTCGGCGAACCACCGCACCGGCCCCGGCATCGTGTCGGTGGGCACGAAGGCCGAGCTGATGAACGGCAGGAAGATGAGCGGGTACGAGAACGCGCTCGCTCCGTCGGTCGTCTTCGCGCTGAGCCCCGCGATGATCGCGAGCCAGGTGAGCGCGAGGGTGAACAGCAGCAGGATGCCGATGACCCCGAGCCACGCGAACACGCTCGCCCCGGTGCGGAAGCCCATCAGGAAGCCGACCGCGAAGATGATCGCCAGGGTGATGCCGTTCGCGACGAGCGAGGTGAGCACGTGCGCCCACAGCACGCTCGATCGTGCGATCGGCATGGAGTGGAAACGCTCGAAGATGCCCGACTGCATGTCGGTGAACAGCCGGAACGCCGTGTAGGCGATGCCCGACGCGATCGCGATCAGCAGGATGCCGGGGAGCAGGTAGTTGACGTAGTTCTCGGTGCCGGTGCTCTGCTTGAGGGCGCCGCCGAAGACGTACACGAACAGCAGCATCAGCGCGATCGGGGTGACCGCCGTGGTGATGATGGTGTCGGCGCTGCGGAAGACGTGCCGCATGGAGCGGCCGGTGAGCGTCGCGGTGTCGGCGACGAAGTGCGTGCTCATGCTGCGTTCTCCTTTCCGGTGGTGCCGACCAGGGTGAGGAAGATCTCTTCCAGGGTCGGCTGCTTCTCGACGTACTCGACGGTGGCCGCGGGGAGCAGCTTCTTGAGGTCGGCGAGGGTGCCGTTGGCGATGATGCGGCCCTCGTGGAGGATCGCGATGCGGTCGGCGAGCTGCTCGGCCTCGTCGAGGTACTGCGTGGTGAGCAGCACCGTGGTGCCGCTGTCGGCGAGGGAGCGGACGACGTCCCACACCTCGATGCGCGCCTCGGGGTCGAGGCCGGTGGTGGGCTCGTCGAGGTAGATGACCTCGGGGTGCCCGACCAGGCTCATCGCGATGTCCAGCCGGCGGCGCATGCCGCCGGAGTAGGTGCCGACCTTGCGGGATCCGGCATCCGTCAGCCGGAACTTCGCGAGCAGGTCGTCGGCGACGGCGCCCGGGTTCTTCAGGTGACGCAGCTTCGCGACGAGCACGAGGTTCTCGTGTCCGGTGAGGATCTCGTCGACCGCGGCGAACTGTCCGGTGAGGCTGATCGACTCGCGCACCTTGAGGGGGTCTGCGGCGACGTCGACGCCCTGCACCGTGGCGGTGCCGGCATCCGACTTCAGCAGGGTGGAGAGGATGCGGACCATGGTGGTCTTGCCGGCGCCGTTGGAGCCGAGCAGCGCGAAGATCGACCCGGAGGCGACCTCGAAGTCGACGCCGCGGAGCACGTGCAGGTCCTTGTAGGACTTCTCGATGCCGCGCACCGAGATGGCGGGGGTGGTCATGATCGGTTCTCCTTCTTCTTCGCGTCGTCGAACGCCTTGATGAGGCGCCCGCGCTCCTTGTCGATCCACTGCCGTCCGCCGTACGCCGCGGCGTAGTTCTCGGCGAACTCGACCGGGTCGTCGCCGACGATCGCGCTGACGGGAGTGCCGTCGAGCGCGGCCCGCTCCCACATGTCGGCGATGTCGAGGAACATCTTCACGATGGTGTCGCCGTCGGTGATGCCCCCGTAGTACATGTTGTAGCGCTGCTGGGCCTTGGCCATCTCGCGATACGGCTCGGGGAGGGCGTTGATGCGGGCCTGCGCCTGCTTGTACTGCTTCTTCTCTTCGAGCGATCCGGTGATCATCTCGATCCACTTCGCGGCCATGTCAGTTCTCCTTGTCGTGTGTGTTCGTGCTGTTCAGCTGTTCGATGTGCGTCTTGAGGAAGTCCCAGGTCTTCCAGAACTCCTCGAGCTCCTGCCGGCCCTGCGCGTTCAGGGTGTACACCTTGCGGGGCGGGCCCTTCTCGCTCGGAACCTTCTCGACGTCGACGAGGTTCTTCTGCTCGATGCGCACGAGGAGTGCGTAGATCGTGCCCTCGGCGATGTCGGTGAACCCGTGGTCGCGGATTCGTGTGGTGATCTCGTACCCGTATGCCGGCTGCTCGGCGAGGAGGGCCAGAACGATGCCCTCCAGAGTGCCCTTGAGCATCTCGGTCATCTGCTTGCCCATCAGGTCCTCCTCTCTCTCTTCTGTCTCGGTCTTCGGTACTCAGTGTTGCTGGGTACCAGTACAAAGTAACACTGAGTACCGGTACTTAGCAACACCGAATACCAAACTTTCTCCGACGAGCTCGAAGGGTCGCAGAAGAGACCTCCGCAGGCGGCGGAGGGGAGGACGGATGCCGTCAGCTGCGCAGGTACGCCAGGACGGCGAGCACGCGGCGGTGTCCGCTGTCGCTCGCGGCGAGGCCGAGCTTCGCGAAGATGTTGCCGATGTGCTTGCTCACCGCGGTCTCGGTGACGAACAGCCGGCTCGCGATCGTGAGGTTGTCGAGACCCTCGGCCATGAGCCCGAGCACCTCCCGCTCGCGCGGAGTGAGCGTCTGCACCGGATCATCGGCGCGGCGTCGGCTCATGAGCTGGGAGATGACCTCGGGATCCATGACCGTCCCGCCCGCCGCCACGCGGCGCAGGGCGTCGACGAACGAGGCGACCTTGCCCACCCGCTCCTTGAGCAGGTAGCCCAGCCCGTCGGCGCCCGCCGCGAGCAGCTCTCCGGCGTAGCGGTCCTCCACGTAGGCGGAGAGGACGAGCACGGGGAATCCGGGGCGACGGCGGCGTGCCTCCGCCGCCGCCTTCAGGCCCTCGCTGGTGAAGGTCGGCGGCATCCGCACGTCGAGGACGGCGGCATCGGCATCCTCGAGCAGCGCCAGGAAGTCGTCGCCGTTGTCGACGGCCGCGACCACGTCGAAGCCCTCGCTGCGCAGCAGCAGCGCCAGCCCCTCCCGGAGCAGGGTGTCGTCCTCCGCGATCACGATCCGCACAGCATCTCCGCTCTCAGCGTCGTCGGCCCGCCCGCGGGGCTCGTCAGGTCCATCGTGCCCTCGAACGCCTCGATGCGTCGTCGGATGCCGGCGAGACCTCCGCCGGGGCGTTCGATCGCCCCACCGCCGCCGTCATCCGTGACGGTGATCTCCAACAGGTCGCCGTCGCGTCGCACCCGCACGGACGCGCTCGCCGCGTCGCTGTACTTGTTCACGTTGGTGAGGGCCTCGGCGACGACGAAGTAGCTCGCCGACTCCACGGCCGCCGGCACCCGGCCCACGTCTGACGACTCCAGCGTGCACGGCACGGCGCTGCGTCCGGCGAGCGACGCGAGCGCCCCTTCGAGTCCGAGCTCGTCGAGGATCGGGGGGTAGATGTCGTGCACCGTCCGGCGGAGTCCCGCGAGGGCGTCGGTCGCGGCATCCTGCGCGCGGCGCACCTGCTCGACGGCGTCCGTCGCGCCGGTCTCGAGCGCGCGCTCCGCGATGCCGAGCATCATGACGACGTTCACCAGCCGGTTCTGCGCGCCGTCGTGCAGGTCGCGCTCGATCCTCCGCAGCTCGGCGCCGTGCGCGTCGAGTGCGGCGGCGCGGCTCAGGGTCAGGGCGTCGACCCGCTCGGCGAGCAGAGACCGGCGGGGGGCTGTGAGCATCCGCGCCGAGATCAGGGAGAAGAGACGGGCGATGGCGGGGATCAGCGCCCACGAGATGAGGCCGTAGATGACGCCGACCAGCGGCATGAGAGCCGCGGACTGCCAGGACGTGACGGGGAAGGCGAACACGATCGGCTCGTCGGCCGGAGCGAGCTGCCAGTAGAACGGGATGGCGAGCGACTGGACCACGCCGATGGGGAGCGCGATCGTCACGATCGACACGAACATCATCGGCAGCGCGTGCACCGTGAGCCAGAGGGCTTCGCGGCCCACGGCGGGGGAGAACGAGAAGCGCAGGCGCTCGTCGATGGTCGCGCCGCGGTGCAGGGTCCCGCCCGGAGACGGGACGACCTCACCCCGGTAGCGCCCCACGCGGCGGCGGTTCACATCGCTCCACCCGTGCAGGATCCGCACGAACTGCGGCAGCAGCAGGACTCCGCCCGTGATGAGCATCAGGGGGAGCAGCACGAGTCCGATGCAGAAGAGCAGGAGGGAGCCGAGGGATGCCGCGGTGTCTACCGCGACGAACGCCCAGTCGCGCAGCCAGCGCCGCATCCGTCCATCTCTCACCGTGCCAGTCTGACGGACAACCCGAGCCGGCGCGGTACAGCTGGCTCCACCATCCATCCGGTGCCCGGCAGGATGGGATGCCGCGCGCGGTCTTCCTAACGTCGAAGCATGACTTCTCCACTTCAGGCATCCGCCTCCGCCCCCGCAGCCGTGACCGAGGCGCTGCGCCTCGACGGTGTCGTCAAGTCCTACGGATCAGGGCCAGGCAAGGTCACCGCGCTGCGGGGGATCGACCTCGTCCTCGGGCAGGGGACCTTCACCGCGATCATGGGTCCGTCGGGCTCCGGCAAGAGCACGCTGCTGCACAGCGCCGCCGGTCTCGACCGTCCGACCAGCGGATCGGTGCGGCTCGGCGGCACCGAGATCTCCGGGATGCGCGCCGCCGCGCTGACGGCGTTCCGCCGCGACCACATCGGCTTCGTCTTCCAGGCGTACAACCTGCTGCCCGCGCTCGACGTCGACGACAACATCACGCTTCCGCTGCGCCTCGCCGGCCGCCCGCTCGATCGGGCATGGCTCGACTTCCTGGTGGAGTCGGTCGGACTCGTCGAGCAGCGGCGGCGGAGGCCCTCCGAGCTCTCCGGCGGTCAGCAGCAGCGTGTGGCGATCGCCAGGGCGCTCATCACGCGTCCGCACGTGCTCTTCGGCGACGAGCCGACCGGAGCGCTCGACTCGCGCGCGGGTGCGCAGGTGCTCGACCTCCTCGCGCACATGACGAAGTCTCTGGGGCAGACCGTGGTGATGGTCACCCACGACCCCGTCGTCGCCTCGCACGCCGACCGCGTGATCTTTCTCGCCGATGGAGCCTTCGCCGGCCACCTCGACGGAGCCACGCCCGCCCGGATCACCGAGCGCATGAGCTCGCTCGGGGAGTGGTGATGGGCGCCGCGCCCCTGCGCATGGGGCGACTCGTGCGCGCAGACGTCCGCTTCCATCTCGGCGGCTTCGTCGGAGTGGCGGTGGCCACCTTCGTCGCGACGATGCTCGTCACGGGCCTCGGCGTGCTCGTCGAGTCCGGCATCCGCGGCGGGCTCGCCCCCGAGCGCTACACGCAGGTCGACGTGGTCGTCGGCGCCTCCCAGCAGGCCGAGTCGACCGCCCCCGCCGAGCCGCCGCCCGGGGTGCCGGACGGCGTTCAGGTGCCGCCGTCGGGGGACCTCCCGATCTCCCTTCCGGAGCGGGCCGTGCTCCCCGACGGGGCGGCGGATGCCGTCGCCGCGGTGCCCGGCGTGGCGAGCGTGGTGGCCGACGTCACGGTGCCGCTCGTCGACGCTGCGGGCCTCGTCGTCGAGGCGCACCCGTGGTCGGCGACTGCGCTGTCCGCCGTCGCGCTGCGCGACGGGCGGGCCCCCGAGGCTGAGGACGAGGTCGTCCTGGTCGCCGGTCCCGGCGTCGAGGTCGGCGTGACCGTCCTCCTCGCCCACGGCGGAGAGCGCGCGGAGTACCGCGTCGTCGGCGTGCTCGCGGAGACGGGAGCCGCCACCCGAGCGCAGCACGTGTACCTCTCCGACGACCGCATCGCCGACCTCGATCCCCACGGGGGCGCCGCGCAGGTGCTCGGCGTCTTCGTCGCGGAGGGGGCGGCGCCCGACGAGGTCGCCGAGGCGATCAGGGCCGCCGTCCCCGGGCTCAGCGCGCAGACCGGCGCAGGACGCGGCGACATCGAGTTCCTCGACTCCGGCGCCGCGCGCATGACGCTCATCGCGATCGGCAGCGCGTTCGTCGGCACCTGCATCCTCGTCGCGCTGTTCATCGTCGCCGGCACGCTGTCCCTGTCGGTGCAGGCGCGGCGTCGCGACTTCGCCCTGCTCCGCGCTGTCGGAGCGAGCCCGCGTCAGGTGCACTCCCTGATCGCACGAGAGGTGCTCTCGGTCGCGGGGGTCGCGGCGGTGCTCGGCATCCTGCCCGGCTACCTGCTCTCGACGGCGCTGCAGACGGCGTTCGTGCAGGGCGGGGTGATCCCCGGCGACTTCGCGCTGGCGATCAGTCCCATCCCCGCCGCCGGCGCGCTCCTGCTCGTGCTCGGCTCCGCCTGGGGTGCGGCGGCCATCGCCGCGCGGAGGCCGGCGCGGCTCGACCCGGTCGAGGCTCTGCGTGAGTCGGCCACCGGGGCCCGGAGCATCGGCCTGCCGCGGATCATCGTGGGCATCGTGCTCGCTGCGGCGGGGGTCTCGCTGTCGACCGTGCCGCTCGTCGCACGCGGCGAGTACGCCAGGGGTGCCGCAGCGGGAGCGGCGATGGTGCTCATCGTCGCGCTCGCCGTTCTCGGGCCGTGGCTCGTCGGTCTCGTGATGCGGCTGCTCGGTGCGGTGCTGCGGCGCACGACGGCCGCGGGGTTCCTCGCGGCCGAGAACAGCATCGTGAACAGCCGGCGGATGGCGAGCGCCATCCTCCCCCTGGCGCTGGGTATCGGCCTCGGCCTCGTGCAGGTCGGCGCTCCGGCGATCGTCGCGGCGGAGGCCGCGGCGCAGGCGGAGGCCGGCGTCATCGCGGATCTGCGCGTGAGCGCGCAGGCCGGGATCTCGACGGGTGCGCTCGGCGTCGTCTCGGACGTGCCGGGGGTGACCCAGGTGAACCCGGTGACGGTGAGCATGGCGGCGCTCGACTACCGCGATCTCGACGGCTCTCCGATGATCGGCGAGCACACGCTGCAGGGGGTCGCCCCCGACGCGGTGTCCGACACCCTCGATCTCCGCGTGCAGTCGGGGGGCCTGGAGGCGCTGGACGGAGAGCACTCCGTCGCGGTGAGCACCGACATGGTGCAGACGCTGGGGGTCGACCTCGGCGACACCGTCAAGGGGCGGTTCGGCGACGGAACGCCGCTGGAGGCGGTGGTCGTCGCGACCTACGAGCGGGGGCTCGGGTTCGGCGACCTCACGATGGAGGCGGATGCCGTGCGCCTGCACACGACGGATGCTCTCACGGACTTCGCGCTCGTCGCGGTGGCCGACGGCGCGGCATCCGATGTCCGGGCGTCGCTCGAGAGCGCGGGACTGCTGGTCCAGGGGGTCGGCGGGCAGAAGGCGGCGGGCGCCGATGCGCAGTCGCAGCAGGGCTGGGTGAACCTCGTCGCGCTGATCGTGATCCTCGGATACATCGCGATCGCGGTCATCAACACCCTGGTCATGGCCACGGCCGAGAGATCGAGGGAGCTGGCGCTGCTGCAGTTGATCGGTTCGTCGCGGCGGCAGGTGCGGGCGATGATGCGCACGGAGGCCGTGCTGATCGCCGTGATCGCCGCGGTGTTCGGCGTCGCCGTCGCGATCCCGCCGCTGATGGGCATGAGCATCGGGGTGAGCGGGAGTCCGATCCCCGCACTGCCGCTGGGGATGAGCGGGATCATCATCGGATCGATGTCGGTGCTTGCTCTTCTCGCGCTCTGGGTCGCGACCATCACGACGATGCGGGTCCGGCCGATCGACGAGATCGGGTCGAGGCAGTAGTCCGCATACCCCGGGTGGGTATCATGGAGGGATGAGACGACGGCGAGCGGTGCGCAGCGCACTGCTCGCCGTCGTGCTCGCCACCGGCGTCATCGTGGGGCTTCTCGGCATGCACGCGCTCGACGTGCACGGCACGGCCCATGCGGCGGCAGGGACGCACGGCCCGGCGGTGGGGGCGGCGCACGATGCCCCGGTGCACGTGGCGGCGGTGGGGGCGCACGGCCCGGCGGTGGGGGTGGTGCACGCCGAGTACGGCTCGGTCTCTGCGGATGCGTTCGCCGCAGCACCGCCGTCCGGGGGCGTTCTCCTCAGCTCGTCGGGATGCGCCGACTGTGATGCGGGCGGCGGTATGTGGGCCGCGTGCGTGCTCGCGCTCCTCGCCGGCCTGCTCCTGTTCCTCGTTCCGCGTGCGCATCGACGGCTGCATCCCGCGCTGTCCCGTCTCCCGTCACGAGAGGTCTTCGCCGATGCGGCGTTCCCTCGACCGCCATCCCTGATCGTCCTCTGCATCAGTCGAACCTGAACCGCGGGTGCTCCCGCATCACGCGCACCGCGCCCGCGGTCGCGCGCATCGACGGAACCCACAGACAGAGAGAACAGACATGAAGATCAGTACTGCGGCTGCGGCCGCCCTCCTCCTCGCCGGCGGCATCGCGCTCGCCGGCTGCGCACCCACGGGATCGGGAGGTTCCATGCCCGGCATGGACCACTCGGCATCCGATGCTCCGGCATCCGAGTCGTCGGCATCTGACGCGAACGCCGCCGATGCGATGTTCGCGACCATGATGATCGTCCATCACGAGCAGGCGGTCGAGATGTCCGACCTCGTGCTCGGCGAGGAGGGCGTCGACCCGCGCGTCATCGACCTCGCCGAGCGCATCAAGGCTGCGCAGTCCCCCGAGATCGAGCAGCTGCGGGGGTGGCTCGACGACTGGGGTGTGTCCGCAGAGTCCGGCGGGCAGATGGATCACGGTGACGGCATGATGACCGCCGATGATCTCGCCGCGCTGGAGGACGCGACCGGCGCCGAGGCGTCGCGGCTGTTCCTGGAGCAGATGATCGTGCACCACGAGGGCGCGATCGACATGGCGGAGTCGCAGCTCGCCGACGGACAGAACCCCGACGCGGTTGCTCTCGCGCAGAGCATCGTCGACGCCCAGGGCGCCGAGATCGCCGAGATGAAAGAGCTCCTCTCGACGCTCTGAGGTTCACAACTCCTCAAGAATCCGGAGTGCGAGGGCAGGATGGGCCGGATCCGCGGGGATCCGGCCCATCCTTGAGGAGTTGTGAACCGGGCGGCGGCAAGCCCGGGCGGCGGTGCCGGGGCGGGGTCGGGGCGGGAGGCCGGGCGGCGGGCTGAACCCGGCGGGCCGGCCGGGGCTACGGGTTGAGGCGTGCCATCGCGACGCGGGCGGCGAGCAGCGGCAGGGTGCGGTTGCGCAGCGGCTCGGGGCTGAAGCCGAGAGCGTTCGCGAGCTCGAGGGCGAGCGCCGCGTGCCCGGCCGAGTTGGGGTGGAACGGGTCGCCCATGAGCCCCCACGGCACCCCGCCGTTGCCGAGGGCGGTGAAGCGGGCGAGCTGGTCGACGAGGATCACGTCGTCGTCGGCGGCGACCGCACGGACCGCGTCGGCGAACTCGTCGAGCCTCTCCCGCCCGGGGGCGTTGGGCATGTCGATCGACGGCGGGGTCTGCAGCACGACGATCGCGCCCAGCTCCCTCGCGCGGGAGACGAACTCGTGCAGCGACGCGGCGAACGCGGCAGGGTCGATGCCGACCCCGTCGTCGCCGATCGCCAGGTCGTTCGTGCCGATCATGAGGGTGACCACGTCGGGCTTCCACGACGAGATGCGTCGCTCCCAGTCGCCGAGGATGTCGGTGATGCGGTGACCGCTGATGGCCGAGTTGATCACGATGTCGCGGGTGCGTGAGAGCTCTCCGCGGATCAGCTCGTGCAGGTGCTCGGCGTAGTTGCGCTCGCCCTGGGTGTGCACGAGTCCGTGCGTGATGGAGTCTCCGGTGATGACCCAGTTCAGCGGTGTCTCTGCGGCGAGAGCCTCGGTGAGTCGGCGGAGATCGGATGCTGCGGAGGCGGGGGATTCTGCGTTCGGCACGGCTCTGAGCCTAGCGCCGCACGGGTGGCAGGTGCCGTCTGCGCGTTAGGGTGGAGCCGTGAGTCCCGAGTCAGACAGACCGTAGCCTGCGGGTGAGAGCGCACGTCGTGCGCTCCCCGCATCCTCTGTCGACCCTTTCTCGCTCGCCGTCCGCCGTCCCGTGCGGCGCGGATGGCTTCGTCCTGTCTGGATGCCTCATGCCGTTCCTCATCCCTGTCCTCGCCCTGGCGATCTTCGCCCAGGGCACCAGCGAGTTCATGCTCGCCGGACTCCTCCTCCCGCTCTCCGCCGACCTCGGCGTCGAACCTGCCACCGCCGGGCTGCTGACCTCTGCCTTCGCGGTCGGCATGGTCGTCGGCGCTCCACTGGTCGCCGTGTTCGGATCCCGCTGGCGGCCGCGTCTCACTCTCGTGCTGCTGCTGGCGGTGTTCATCGCCGCGCACGTCGTCGGCGCGGTGGCCTCGACGTTCTGGCTGCTCCTGCTCACCCGGGTGGTCGCGGCCCTGGCCAACGCCGGGTTCCTCGCGATCGCCCTCGCGACCGTGCGGGCGATCGTGCCGCCCGCGCTGACCACCCGCGCCGTCTCGACGCTGCTCGCGGGCACCACGCTCGCGACGATCGTCGGCGTGCCGGCCGGAGCGATGCTGGCCGCCGCATTCGGCTGGCGTTCGACGTTCTGGGGCGTGGTGCTGCTGTGCGTGCCTGCGGTCGTCGCCCTTCTCAGGGATCGCACCCTGGAGTCGGTCGCGCGGGCCGCGCATCCCGGCGTGCGCTTCGAGCTCGAAGAGCTGCGCCGTCGACGCGTGGTGGTGCCGATCACGCTCGCGGTGCTCGTCAATGCGGCGACCTTCGGGGTGTTCACCTTCCTGGGCGTCATCGGCGCGGAGGCGGGGGTCGCCGAGCCGTGGATCCCTCTGCTGCTCGCGGTGTTCGGCGTCGGCGCGTTCCTCGGGGTCAGTGTCACCGCGCGGGCGGCCGCGCGCAGGGAGCACACATGGATCGTTGCGGGGACCGTCGCGGCGACCGCGGTGTGGATGCTGTTCGCTCTGGGCTCAGGGGCGGCGATCCTGGTGCACGTCGGCGCCTTCGCGGGAGGGCTGGTGTCGTTCGCCGTCGGCGCGGCCCTGATCTCACGGATCGTGCGCGAGGCGTCGGGGGCTCCCGTCCTCGGCGGGGCCTATGCGACGGTGGCGCTCAACCTCGGCGCGGTCGCGGGCCCCGCGCTCGCCGCGGTGGCGTACACGGCAGCCGGGGTGCACGGCATCCTGATCGCCGCCGCCGTGCTGACCGCCGTGGCCGTCGCCCTCACCCCTCTCCTGCGGCCCTCCCGCTGACACGCCCCGCCCGCCCTGCGCCCCGTGAGCACGCGAGTGCACGCCATCCTGCCGAGTGCACGGGCTTTTCACGCAGAGATCCCGTGCACTCGGTGTGTGCACGGGATCTCGACGAATGCACGGGATCCTCCGCGTAACCGGCAACCCGCGGCGTACGCGCGATCCTGCCGAGCGCCCGGCATCCCGCCGAGTGCCCGGGATCGCGCCGAGTGCCCGGGATCACGCCGAGTGGCAACCCGTGGAATGCCCGTGAGCACGCGAGTGCACGGCATCCTGCCGAGTACCCGGGATCGCGCCGAGTGCACGCCATCCTGCCGAGCGCACGGGCTCTTCACGCAGAGATCCCGTGCACTCGGCGAGTGCGCGGGATCTCGACGCGGACGCAGTGCCAGACCACGCGCGAACGCAGGCGCGACCCGCGCGCGGGTCAGAGCCAGCGCTTGTACTTGAAGACTCCGTACAGGCCGATCGCGAACGCGGCCATGGCGCCGATGGCGAGGGGGTAGCCGAACTGCCAGTGCAGCTCGGGCATGGCGTCGAAGTTCATGCCGTACACGGTGCCGACGAGGGTCGGGGCGAAGATGATCGCCGCCCACGAGGAGATCTTCTTGATCTCGTCGTTCTGCGCGAGGCTCGCGTCGGACTGCCGCCGCGACACCAGCGCCGAGTGCACGGTCAGCGCGTTGTCGAGGATCGCGCGGAAGGAGTCCACGCGCTCGTTCACGCGGATGACATGGTCGAGAACGTCGCGCAGCGACCGCTGCAGCTCCTCGTCGATGCGGTACTTGTCGGACCCGCGGCGCAGCCACTCCAGCATCCCGGCGAGCGGATGCACCGCCCGCTGGAAGCCGATGACCTCGCGGGAGAGCTGGTAGATGCGGCGGGAGAGGGCGTCGTCGTCGCTGTCGCCGAACAGTTCGTCCTCGATCTCGTCGATGTCGTTCTCGAGCCCGGCGACGATCGGCTCGTACTCGTCGACGACCTCGTCGAGGATCGCGTAGAGCACCGCCTCCGGTCCCATCGAGAGCAGGTCGGGGTGCGCCTCCATGCGGCGGCGGACGGCGGCGAGGTTCGGCGACTCGGCGTGGCGGATCGTCACGACGAAGTCGGGGCCGATGAACAGGTGCAGCTCGCCGAACTCGATCGACTCCTGCTCGTCGCGGTAGCGGGCGGGCCGCAGCACCGCGAACAGCGTGTCTCCATAGCGCTCGACCTTGGAGCGCTGGTGGCCGGACAGCGCGTCCTCGACGGCCAGCGGATGCAGGTCGAACTCGCGGGCGACCGAGTGCACCTCCTGCGCGCTCGGCCGGTACAGGCCGATCCACGCGATGCCTCCGTGGGCGTCGAGGATGCGGTAGGTCTCGTCCAGGTTCTTCGGGGTCTCGACGCGACGTCCGTGGACGTACACGCCGTTGTCGATGAGCGCCATGGTGCGGCTCCGTTCTTGCAGGCGCACGCCGGCTCAGGGAGCGGGTGCGCAGAATCCATCGGGTGCGGATGACGCCGCCGACGGCTGCGGAAGATCAGGCCTGCGAGACGCGGAGCGGATGCTCAACGCGCGGGCGAGTGCGACGCAGCGAAGGCGGCGTCGTGACTATCACCGGACATCGCCATCACCGCCTTTCGAGCACTCGAGGGTCTTACGACCCAACGGGACAGCATACTCCCCCAACCTGGATTCAGGCTCCGGATGCTGAGCGTCGAGGACGTCACCGCGTTCCGTCTCGGTCGCTGTGCTCCTTCGCTCAACGACCGGACCCCTCCCACCCCCGCGGGTCGTCGAGTGAGCGGAGCGAGTCGAAACGTGGTGAGGTCTGCGGCACCCCGGTCGTCAGGCGTCGTCGCGTCGGATCGGCAGAGGTTCGGGCTCGGGCGCAGGCGTCGCGGCATCCGGGGCGGAGGGCAGCGCCCTGGCGACCTGCTTCTCCAGCACTTCGACCGCGTCGTCGGAGAGCAGGATGAGGCCGTCGAGCTCGTCGCGCACGCGCTTGTAGGCGACGTTGCGCTCGGCCTGCGTGGCCGACTCGTCGACGGCGACCTTGAGCAGCTGCTGCGCGCGTTCCAGACGCTTGCGCTCCGGTTCGGTGAAGGTGGAGTCGCGCAGGCGCCTGGCATCCTTCTCGGCCACCTCGAAGGCGACGGCGTAGGCACCCACCGCGTCGAGGTACTCCGACACCTGCTTCTCCGACACGTTCGCGTCGGCCGAGTCGGGGCGCAGGGCGTCGGCTGTCCTCTTCGCGCGGAGGAACGCGGCGACGAGCGGCTGGCGCCCGTCGCTCATGGCGGGGAAGGCGATGAGCTTCGCGACGTCGAGCTCGTAGTCGAGCCAGCGGGCGGTGATCTCGTCGTGCTCGGAGAACAGCCGCTCGAGAAGGTGGTTCGGAGCGACGGATGCCGTGGTGTCGACGATCGTCGGGCCCTTGCGCTTCGCCTGCTGGGTGAGCGAGCGGGCCTCGATCTCGGCGGTCTTGAGCTGCGCCTTCATCTTCATGGTCTCGAGACGGCGCTCATGACGGCGGCGTGCCGCCCACTCCCAGCGCTTGGCAACCGCCCCCGCGACGCCCATCAGCGGGAAGATGAGCCACCAGTAACCCCACCACTCCATAGTGTGCCCAGCCTACTTCCCGTGCGGCCGGAGGAGGAGCACGGAATGTGAAGCCGGGCTCACCAGTCGTGGACGGTGCCGTCGGCCAGGCGGTTGTAGGGCAGGTACGCGCGCTCGTACGGGTACTTGCCCGCCTCGTCGACGTCGAGCTCGATGCCGAGTCCTGGCTGGTCGCCGGGGTGCAGCAGGCCGTCACGCCACGTGAACGACTGCTGGAACACCTCGTTGGTGCGGCTGCCGTGCTGCATGTACTCCTGGATGCCGAAGTTGTGGATCGACAGCCCCAGGTGCATCGCCGCGGCCATGCCGACCGGGGAGATGTCGGTCGGTCCGTGCATGCCCGACTTGATCTGGTACATCGCCGCGTAGTCGAGCGTCTTCTTCAGCGGGCTGATGCCACCCATGTGGGTGACCGCTCCGCGGACGTAGTCGATGAGCTGGTCGCGGATGATGTCCTTGAAGTCCCAGACCGTGTTGAAGATCTCGCCGATCGCGAGCGGCGTGGTGGTGTGCTGGCGCACGAGCCGCAGCGCCTCCTGGTTCTCAGCGGGGGTGCAGTCCTCGAGCCAGAACAGGTCGTAGGGTTCGAGCGACTTGCCCAGCTTCGCGGCCTGGATCGGCGTCATCCGGTGGTGGCCGTCGTGCAGCAGGGGGATGTCGGGGCCGAACTCGTTGCGCACGGCCTCGAACACTCCGGGGAGGTGGTGCAGGTACGCGCGGGTGTCCCAGTCCTCTTCGACCGGCTTCGCGCCGCGGCGGGCGGGCTCGTGGTCGTAGCGGGCCTCGCCGCCACCGGCATCCGCCGCCTGGGAGGCGATGCCGTAGATCGCCTTGAGCCCGGGGACGCCGGTCTGGATGCGGATGGCGCGGTACCCCTGCTCGAGGTGAGAGCGCACGGAGTCGAACAGCTCGGGGAGCTCCTTGCCGGAGGCGTGGCCGTAGGCGAGGAGGCCGGTGCGGCTGGCTCCGCCGAGGAGCTGGTAGACGGGCATCCCCGCCTTCTTGCCCTTGATGTCCCACAGGGCCATGTCGACCGCGGCGATCGCGGCCATCGTGACGGGGCCGCGACGCCAGTAGGCGCTGCGGTAGAGGAACTGCCAGGTGTCTTCGATGCGGTCCTCGTCGGCGCCGATCAGCAGCGGGACGACGTGCTCGGCGAGGTAGGCGACCGCGGCGAGCTCGCGGCCGTTCAGCGTCGCGTCGCCGAGTCCGGAGACCCCGTCGGCCGTCGTGATCTTGAGGGTGACGAAGTTGCGGTCTGGGCTGGTGACGATCACCTCGGCCTTGTCGATGGACATCGTTGCTCCTCGGGCTCGGTGCGGCGGCATCGCGCGCACATCTTGTATGGCACTCTCATGAAATCACTGCCATACAAGTTTCGTCAAGCTATCGTGACGGTATGCCCGAGTCCGAGCCGAGTGCGCGCCCCTCCGCCCGCGTGCTCGCCTACGGCCGGATCCGCGACGACATCATCGCCGGACGCAGCGCTCCCGGCGCCCTGCTCTCCGAGAACGAGCTCGCCGCCGCGCTCGGCATCAGCCGCCAGCCCGTGCGCGAGGCCCTGCTGCTCATCGCGCAGGAGGGGCTCGTCGAGGTGCGCCCGCAGAGCGGCACCTACGTCACGCGCATCGACCCCGACCGCGTGCGCGAGGCGCAGTTCATCCGCGAGGCCATCGAGCTCGCCTCCCTCGCGGCGTGCGCGACGCCGTCGGACGACGAGGAGCGGATGCTGCGCGACATCATCGCGCGGCAGCGGGCGGCATCCGACCGCGACGCGTTCTATCCGCTCGACGAGGAGTTCCACCGGGCGCTGCTCGGACTCGCCGGTCACGCCAACGCCTGGGCCGCGGTCAGCGCAGCCAAGGGGCACCTCGACCGTGCGCGGTACGTCGGAATGAGCGCCACGCGCACCGTGCAGGACTACGTCGACGATCACGAGCGGGTCGTCGAGGCGCTCGCCGCGGGCGATGCGGATGCCGCGGCCGATGCGCTGCGCGAGCACCTCCGCTTCGTCTTCGCCGATCTCGATGCGGTGCGGACGCAGCATCCGGAGCTGTTCGACGCTGCGCAGCCCGCACGTACAGGGCGGCCGTCGCGGCGCTGAACCCGCGCGCTCCGCAGGCCGTCGCGCCTATCCCGGCGGTCGGCAGAGGGAGCGCCTCGACCGGTTCGACACACTTCGTGACGCCTCTTGCGCTAGAAACCTTAGCCGTCTAGGTTTTCATCGACAAGGGCGTCACCCGACTCGCGCTCGGCGATGAGCGACGGGGCGCCCTCCAGCCAAAGGAGGCAGCTATGAGTTCAGTCAGCGGCGCGGCCGCGGGCAATCCGTCCGGGATGACGTCTGCGAGTCGCACGCTCGGCTCGGGCCGACATCACTGGTTCGCGGAGCCGACTGAGCCGGCCAAGAAGAGCTACGTGACGTGGCTGATCATCGCGCAGTTCGTCTTCTTCATCGCGCTGCTCGGCCCCGCGATCGTCGGCGTCGGCCTGAAGATCACCTCCCTGCAGGCCGCGGGTGCGATCGCCGAGGGGGCCGCCGCGGCGAACTCGGCCTCGGCCATCCTCGGCGGCGTCGGCGCCTTCTTCGCCGCCATCGCCAACGTGACGTTCGGGCGCATCTCCGACCGCACCACGAGCAAGTGGGGGCGTCGCCGGATCTGGATCGTGCTCGGCGCCGTCATCATGACGATCGGCTTCGTGTTCATGGCGCTCGGCGACAGCCTCGCCATCGCGACGGTCGGGTGGGCCATCGCCCAGCTCGGCGCGAACATGACGCTCGCGCCCTTCGTCGCGACGATCGCCGACCAGGTGCCCAAGTTCCAGCGCGGATCGATCACCGCCGGTCTCGGCATCGCCCAGAACCTCGGCATCGTCGGCGGCGTGTACGTCGCGGGCTGGTTCTCCTTCAGCCTGTTCATCGTCTTCGTCATCCCGGCGATCCTGTCGATCATCGCGCTGCTGATCTTCGTCATCGTGCTCCCCGACAAGCAGCTCCCCGTGAAGCCGACGCGCATCACGTTCCGCGAGATCCTCGGGACGATCTGGGTCAGCCCGGCGAAGCACCCCGACTTCGCGCTGGCCTGGTGGTCGCGCTTCCTGATCACGTTCGCCGCGTTCGGATTCACCACGTTCCGCTTCTTCTACATGCAGTACCACCTGTCGGTGCCCGTCGAGGAGGTCGGCCTCCTCATCGCCAACACGACCCTCGTCTACACCGGAGCGCTCGTCGTCACGGCGTGGATCGCGGGCAAGATCTCCGACAGGATCGGCAGGCGCAAGGTCTTCGTCTGGACGTCGACGGCCCTGTTCGCGGTCGGCACGCTCGCCCTGATCTTCATCCAGGACGTCCCGTCGTACTACGTGCTCGAACTGTTCCTCGGCGCCGCGTACGGCATCTACGTGGGCGTGGACCTCGCGCTCGTCGTCGACGTGCTGCCGAACCCGGATGACGCGGGCAAGGACCTCGGCGTCCTGAACCTCGCCAACGCGCTGCCGCAGACGGCCGCCCCGCTCGTCGGCGGTCTCGTCATGGCGACGTTCGGAGGAGCGGCAGGCTCGGACTACTCCGTCTGGTTCACCATCTGCGCCATCGCGGCCCTAATCGGCGCGCTGGTCATCTTCCCGATCAAGTCGGTGAGATGACCGCGTGACACAGACCGGGCGGCCGGATCCTCGGGGGATTCCGGCCGCCCCACCACCGCGCGGTGCACGGAGGAGAGCTCTTCGCCTGCCGGATTCGTCCGTCTCCTAGACTTATGGCGATGAATCGTCGGGGTCAGTACGCGAAGGGCGCTGCCAAGCGGGAGGAGATCCTCGCGGTGGCGCTCGACGTCGTGGCCGAGTTCGGATGCCGCAACGCCTCGAACCGCGAGATCGCCAGCCGTGTCGGGCTCACCCAGCCCGGTCTCATGCACTACTTCGGCTCGCGTGAAGAGCTGTACCTGGCCGTGCTCCGGGCCCGTGACGAGCGCGACACCGCGGCGCACTGGGTCGACAAGCGCAACTTCCAGGGCTTCCTCGACGTGATCGAGCACAACACGCGGGTACCAGGTCTCGTGCAGCTCTACGTCGAGTTCTCGGCGGAGGCGAGCATCGGCAAGCACCCGGCCCACGAGTACTTCGTCGAGCGCTACGCGTGGGTGCGCGAGCTGTCGGCGCAGTCGGTGCGCGCGGCGCAGGAGAGCGGGGAGTTCGGGCCGAACGCCGACCCCGAGCTGATCGCCGACATCATCGTCGCGGCCGCCGACGGACTGCAGCAGCAGTGGCTGCTCGACCGATCCATCGACATGGTCGCGCGGCTCCGCGCCGTCTGGAACGGCTTCGCCGCACAGTCCCGCCTCGACCCCGTCGCCTGACGCTCGGTCATCGAAGCCCGCCGGAGCTCGTCCGGTCGCGCTGCTGTTCCGCGGGTCGCGCTGCTGGTCCGCGGGTCGCGCTGCTGGTCCGCGGGTCGCGCTGCTGGTCTCCGAGTCACACGCTGCTCTTCGCTGTATGCGCGGCTGACTCCCCGGTCGCGCTGCTCTTCGCTGTACGCGCGGCAGAGATTTCGGCCGCGTCTACAGCGAAGGGCAGCGCAACCTGCAGGTCTGGGAGCGGCGCGGGTCGGCGCCCCTCGCGTTTGAGGGATTCAGGCGCGCGTGTCAGGATGAGCGCATCCGGCTCCGCAGAGAGCCGTCCGTGGTGTGAGGAGCGAACATGCAGCTGGCGATGGTGGGACTCGGACGGATGGGCGCGAACATCGTGCGGCGCCTCATGCGGGCGGGGCACGAGTGCGTGGTCTACGACGTGAATCCGCAGGCGGTCGCCACGCTCGTGGCCGAGGGGGCGACGGGCGCCGACAGCTATGCGGACCTCGCCGCGAAGCTGCACACGCCGCGCGTCGTCTGGCTCATGGTGCCGGCATCCCTCACCGGCCAGGTCGTCGACGAGGTGGCCGCCGTGCTCGACCGCGGCGACATCATCATCGACGGCGGCAACTCCAACTACCGCGACGATGTGCGTCGGGCCGCGGCGCTGCGCGAGCGCGGGATCGAGTTCGTCGACATCGGCACCAGCGGCGGCGTCTTCGGCCTCGACCGCGGATACTGCCTGATGGTCGGCGGATCGGATACCGCCGTGCAGCACATCGAGCCGATCCTGCGCACGATCGCCCCCGGAGTGGGCGAGATCGAGCGCACCCCGGGGCGCAGCGGAGATCTCGCCCCCGAGGAGCAGGGCTTCCTGCACTGCGGTCCGTCCGGTGCCGGTCACTTCGTGAAGATGGTGCACAACGGCATCGAGTACGGAATCATGGCCGCGATCGCCGAGGGGCTCAACCTGCTGGAGAACGCGGATGCCGGCATCCGCGAAGCCGAGCACTCCGCCGAAGTCGCTCCGCTCGAGGAGCCCGAGTACTACCAGTTCCCCATCGACACCGCGAAGGTCGCCGAGCTCTGGCGACGCGGATCCGTGGTGTCGTCGTGGCTGCTCGACCTCACCGCCGCCGCCCTGCATGAGAACCCTCGACTCGACGGCCTCGCCGGACGCGTGTCGGACTCGGGCGAGGGCCGATGGACCGTGAAGGCCGCTGTCGACGTCGGCGTGCCGGTGCCGGTGCTCGCGGCATCCCTCTTCGAGCGCTTCGCCTCCCGTGACGAGGACCGCTTCGCCAACCAGGTGCTGTCGGCGATGCGCCTGCAGTTCGGCGGGCACCAGGAGCGCCCCGCCGGAGACGTGCTGGAAGCGGGCGGACGCAACGTCGACGCGAACTGAGCGCACGCCTTCCCGAGCGAGCGCGTGCTCGTGCGCGCCCTTCCGCGAGGTCACGTCCGCGCGTGCGCCATCCTCGGATGTGAGCATTTCCGCGCGCGTGAGCATGCGTTCGCGTGTGCGCACGTCCTCGCATGTGGGCACGTCCGGGCGTGTGTGAGCATGCGTTCGCGCGTGAGCGAGCTCTCCATGCGAGGGGTCGAAATGTGCGGGATCGCGGCGGTCGGATGCCGCGCTATCTGGCCCCTCGGCGCGCGATCGTGGTGCGCGTCAGCGTCCGAGCTTCTCCGCGCAGGCCACGCAGTGCGTCGCGTACGGGCGCACCTCGAGGCGCGCCGCAGGGATCAGCTGACCGCACCGGGCGCACACGCCGTAGTCGCCCGTGTCGAGCCGGGCGAGTGCCTCGTCGACCTGGCGGAGTTCGGATGCCGCGGCATCCGCCAGCCCTGTCAACCGCGACCACTCCGATGACAGCGTCACGCCCTCGGGGTCGTGCTCGTCGTCGTCGTTCGAGCCCTCGCGGTCGTGCATGAGCTCGCCGAGGGTCGCCGCCGTCGCCGCGGCGCGGGCGGCCGCAACGGCGCGGAGGCTGTCGAGGATCGTGCGCGGATCGGGACTCATCCCGACACTCTAGGCCGGGGGTCCGACGGTCGCGGTCGCGTTCCGGTCGCAGAAGATCCCGCTATCAGCCGCGGATGGCGGGACCTTTCGCGACGGGAGCGGCGGGCCGGCTCAGCCGAAGAGCAGCGTCAGGACGGTCGCGCCGCCGCCACCGAGGATCAGCGCGATGATGACCGTCCAGGCCACGATGCGGACGCGCCGGTTGCGGCGGACGTCGAGACTGCTCGCCGCGACTACGGCGATGAAAAGTCCCGCTTGGCTCGCGATCGAGGAGGCACCGCGAGGGAGCCGGTCCGGAATGCGCGACCGGTTCCGATCAGGCCAAGGCTGCAGAGAAGACTTGGTGGGACTCGAGCGCTTTAAACCACTTCACAGAACGGGTTCGTGTCCAGGCGGCATCGATGTGATAAAGATATGCAAGCCACCCCTCGACATGGTTTATCATCGCGAGTGCGGATTCAAACTTTCGATGTTTGGCAAATTCAACCGGTCCATATTTTGCGACGCTGTGTATGTAGAGGTCAACGCGACGTTTTTGCTCGGGCATTATGGCAAGACCAGATTCAGTGACCATTATGCCGAGCACGAGCTTCCGCGCGCCCGGCGGAATGATCCTGGTCTTCTTCTGATGGAGGTTGAATCCGCTCCGTTCCACTATTGCTCGTACCTTTGGGATCAGAGCAGCCGCGTATTTGCGTGAGAATGAACCGCTTCCCGAAAGCGTAATGTCGTCCGAATATCGGGTGTACACCAGGCCATGTCTCAACGCGAGTCTCGAAAGACCTCTGTCCAGACCGCGACTTACAGCATTCGCAAGTGCGCCGCTCGTCGGCGCACCCTGTGGCAGAACTCCCTCCACGGTTCTTGCATATGGACGTGTATCGTTCGGGCTCAATGAGGCCACCGATGTGCGCTGATTGGGCCAGGTGCACAGGCGTGCTAGTTCAAACGAGAGAAGCGGCGAATATCCGAGTTCCAAAAATACTCGATACACTTGGCGCTCTGTCACGGACGGGAAGAAGTCGTGGAGATCCGTCTTGAGCATCCAAGTTGCTCCAACGTGCCGCTCAGCGCACTCGCGAGTTGTAACCTTTTCAAAATAGGCGAAGCTGTCCGGGTGCCTTGGAGAGTGAACAAGGATGTTGTCCAGTACCCACCTCTGCACCTTGAGGAGCTCGTCGTTCGGAGAAAGTAGATCGCGGTGGCCGCCGCTCTTCTTGCGGATGCGAATAGGGCGGTATGGCGCGCTGGAGCGTCGCACTATACCGCGCAGCTCAGCCCAGTCAACGTTTGCGCTTAGTGCCAGATGGTTAAGTGTGAGCAGCGCTGGGGAGCCTGTCGCACGAAGAATCTCAAGACGCCGAATGTATGCGGAGGTCGAGTCTGGGTCGAGACCGTGCTGAGAGGCGATGACTCGGCTGAGGTGAGGTGCATGCGACATCTACTTCGAATTCTCCCCGGAGGGGACGGGGTGGGTTCGTGCTTTGAGGCTTCGGAGTGCGAATCCACCCCGTTGCCTCCGAATCGCGTGTTTGGCCAACGGCTGCAGAGAGCTGCAACCCGATGCCGTATCGGCACCAGAGCCGACCCTTTCGGTCAGCTTCATCACTAGGTGTCCCAACTCGCTCACCTCAACCGAGTTGGTACATAATCTACCAGGCCGCCGGACTGCTCGCGGTAAGTTCGCGGACTGGCTCGCCGTCGAGCGAGCGAAAGTTCCTGTCGCCCGAGTCGAGTCACCCGATTATTGATCGTAATCAGCTCCAGTGAAAGCAGCGATGCCTTGAGTTTATGTAGGTTCTCTTCTGACATCTCGAGTAATCCAAACACGTGGGCCTCGGAGAGGTTGTAATCAAGCAGGTGAAGCGCCGCGAGTGCGCGCAAGCCAGGCACAGGGCGGTGGCTCTTCTCTATCCGGTCGGCAATGTCACTCGCGCCCAAATTGCGTAGCGTTTGCGTCAAAGAATCGGAGGGGCGGTAAGATGGCAGTTCATTGTAGAACCCGACTGGCAGTGACCTATTGGCAAATAGCCCCGGCCACGCAGCACCCGATCCTCTAATCAAGATTTGCGGCAAGTTGTTCGGTACGCGAAAGTTTGACAAGTGTAGACCGAAGCTACCCTTGTACCCGAGTGCATCATCCTGAGTAGGGTCGGCATATTTCGTGCATAATTGCTCGATCGCGTGACGCTGCTCTTGGCTCCAATTGGCCCCTTCCGCGGACTTTGCGGTTTGAAGCGACCTGAAGTCAAAGTGCTTGCTATTCTCAAACAGAGAGGCGGCAGTGAGGCTCGCGGCATACGTCAGAATTCGAACGCGTATGAGCTTATATGAAATCCAACTTGCAATCGTTGGGTTGCTCAAGAACGTCTCGGCGAATCGCAGGGCCTGCTTGCCGCTGCCGCTGTAATCAGAGACTAGGTATATGGTCCTAACTTCACGACGCTTCAGCTCTACGAGGTCCAGTTCCGGAGACAGAAATACATCAGGGTAGGAATTCACCAGGTCTCTGCTGAGTGCTCCGATGTCTGCCTCGCTGCCCGGAAGGGAGGGGAAGGCAGATCCAGGTTGGAACGTTCGATACGCAACGTGGTTAGCAGATTCGTCGATTGCGGGTAGATCTTCAAGCGATCGGATTGCGATCAGCGCCGCGGGTTGCGATCCCACCTCGCCCAAAACGCGGAGAAGTTCATCTCGGAGGGCGTTGAGCGCATGGGTGTGCTCGTGGATTTCTAGGCTATCGATCAGCAGCGACGCGGTGTCGACTTCGTCTCCTTCGAAGTGCGAGAGCCATGCGTGACCGGCCGAAGTCTCTGATGGACGCGACGCAGAGGTGGGCACAATGTGCATCCTGTCCTATTGGTGAGATGCGATGCAAATCTAAAGAAGGTGTGCGGTGATACGCCCCGGCTCAGCCGAAGAGCAGCGTCAGGACGGTCGCGCCGCCGCCGCCGAGGATCAGCGCGATGATGACCGTCCAGGCCACGATGCGGACGCGCCGGTTGCGGCGGACGTCGAGGTCGCCGTAGTCGCTGTCGTCGGTCATGCGACCGGCTCCGCGACGGTCGGGCCGAAGGCCGCGGGAAGGGTGGCCTGCGAGCGCTCGCGCAGCTCGGCGGCCGAGACGGTGAAGACGCCCTGCACTTCGAGCTGAGGCTCGCTGTCGGTCACGCCGATACGCGCGACCGGGTAGCCGCGACCCTCGCACAGCCCGCGGAACTTCACGTCGTCCTCGCGGGGGACGGTCACGAGCACGCGACCGGTCGACTCCGAGAAGAGGGCGGATGCCGCGTCCACGCCGTCGCGCTCGATGATCTCGTTCAGCCAGACGCGCGCGCCGACGCCGAAGCGCATGACGCCCTCGGCGAGGGCCTGAGCCAGACCGCCCTCGGAGACGTCGTGCGCCGAGGAGATCAGCCACTCGTCGCGCGCGGCGGCGAGGAGACCGGCCAGGCGCTTCTCGCCGGCGAGGTCGACCTTCGGGGGCAGGCCGCCGAGGTGCTGGTGCACCACATCGGCCCACGCCGAGCCGGAGAGCTCGGTCGCGGTCGTGCCGAGCAGGTAGATGTTCTGGCCCTCGTCCTGCCACCCCGAGGGGATGCGGCGGGAGACGTCGTCGATGATGCCGAGCACGCCCACGAGCGGGGTCGGGTGGATCGGCACGTCGCCGGTCTGGTTGTAGAACGAAACGTTGCCGCCGGTCACCGGGGTGCCCAGCTCGTAGCATCCGTCGGCGAGACCGTCGACGGTCTGGCCGAACTGCCACATGACCTCGGGGTTCTCGGGGGAGCCGAAGTTCAGGCAGTCCGTGATCGCGGTGGGCACGGCGCCGGTGACGGCGACGTTGCGGTACGCCTCGGCGAGGGCCAGCTGCGCGCCCGCGTACGGGTCGAGCTGGCAGTAGCGGCCGTTCGCGTCGGTCGAGATCGCGAAGCCCAGGCCCGACTCCTCGTCGACGCGGATCATGCCGGCGTCGTCGGGGAACGCGAGGGCCGTGTTGCCGAGCACGTAGTAGTCGTACTGGTTCGTGATCCAGCGGGTGTCGGCGAGGTTCGGGCTCGCGACGAGATCGAGGAACTGCGACCGCAGCACGTCGGCGTCGTTCGAGCGGGGCAGGTTCTCGGCGGCATCCGCCTGGAGTGCGTCGATCCACGTCGGGTACGCGACCGGACGGTCGTAGACGGGACCGTCGACCGCGACGGTCGAGGGGTCGACGTCGACGATGCGCTCGCCCTGCCAGTCGATGATGAGGCGGCCGTCTCCGGTGACCTCGCCGAGCACCGAGGTCTCGACGTCCCACTTCTTCACGACCGCGAGGAACGCGTCGAGCTTCTCGGGAGCGACGATCGCCATCATGCGCTCCTGCGACTCCGACATGAGGATCTCCTCAGCGGTCAGCGTGGGGTCGCGCAGCAGCACGTTGTCGAGCGACACCTTCATGCCGCTATTGCCGTTGGCCGCGAGCTCGCTCGTGGCGCACGAGATGCCGGCGGCACCCAGATCTTGGATCGCCTCGACGAGCTCGTCGCGGTAGAGCTCGAGGCAGCACTCGATGAGCACCTTCTCGGCGAACGGGTCGCCGACCTGCACCGCGGGGCGCTTGGTCGGGCCGGTGGAGTCGAAGGAATCGGAGGCCAGGATGCTGGCGCCGCCGATGCCGTCGCCACCCGTGCGGGCGCCGAACAGCACGACCTTGTTGCCCACGCCGGTCGCGTTGGCGAGCTTGAGGTCTTCGTGGCGCAGGACGCCGACCGCGAGGGCGTTGACGAGCGGGTTGGCCTGGTAGACGGAGTCGAAGACCGTCTCACCGCCGATGTTCGGCAGGCCGAGGCAGTTGCCGTAGAAGCTGATGCCGCTGGTCACGCCGTGCACGACGCGGGCGGTGTCGGGGTGGTCGATCGCGCCGAAGCGCAGGGCGTCCATGACCGCGACCGGGCGTGCGCCCATCGAGATGATGTCGCGGACGATGCCGCCGACGCCGGTCGCCGCACCCTGGAAGGGCTCGATGAACGAGGGGTGGTTGTGCGACTCGGCCTTGAAGGTGACGGCCCAGCCCTCGCCGACGTCGATGACGCCCGCGTTCTGGCCCATGCCCACCATGAGGCGTTCCTTCATCTCGTCGGAGACCTTCTGGCCGAAGCGGCGCAGGTAGTTCTTCGACGACTTGTAGGAGCAGTGCTCCGACCACATCACCGAGTACATCGCCAGCTCGCCCGAGGTGGGGCGGCGGCCCAGGATCTCCTTGATGCGCGCGTACTCGTCGTCCTTGAGTCCGAGGGCCGCGTAGGGCTGCTCCTTCTCGGGAGTCGCGATCGCGTTCTCGACGGAGTCGGGAACGTGCGTGTGGGCGGTGGCTTCGGGGGCGTTGGTCACGCGCACTCCTCAGGAAGGGGGCCGGCGGGCGATCCCATTCTACCGGGCGTGCGAGCCCCCTTCCCTCGCGGGGTCAGTGCCCTGAGGGGTCGCGAAGTGCGGCATCGCGGGGCGTGCATCCGACGTTCTCCGACCCCTCGCGCCGCAGAGGTGGGAGGGAAGGTCACGAGAACGTCACAGGATTCTCATCGAGGGTTGCCAGAACTCTCTGTTACCGGTAACTTTCGAAGCGTCCCCAGACGCACGTCCCCGCACCGTGCGATGCGCGCACGATGGCCGTGCGCTCGGATCTCGAGGAGGAGAACGCCAGGGAGACTCGCCTTGGGCCGCGCATCGGCGGCCAGTGCGGGATCGAGCTCTCAGAACCGACGCAGGACCGGCCTTCCGCAGCGACCCCCAAGACGCTGCGTCGGCCGGCGACATCCCCGCTTCGCCCGAGGCCGATCGCAGGCTCCGTCCATCGACGGGAGCCGCTGCTTTCGTGCGCCCTCGAGCGATCGACAGCAAGGAGTGAGACACGTGAGACCAGAAGTCAGATCGGGCCGGAGACGGCTACCGGGCGCTCGCGCCGCGGCGGTGATGGGCGTGACCGCGCTCATCGCCTCGTCCGTGACCGCGGTGGGCATCAGTGGCGCCGCCTACGCGGCGCCGACCAGCATCATCCAGAACGGGACGTTCGAGAGCGGGATCTCCGGATGGAGCGCCCCGCTCGGCGGCACCCTCTCGCAGAGCACCGACGCCAAGTCCGGCACCAAGTCCCTCGCCATCAGCGGACGCACCTCGTTCCAGTCGGGGCCGACGGCCACCGTCACCGGGCTGCTGTCGACCGACGCGTCCTACGACCTGAACCTCTCGCTGAAGTTCGACACCGGGCGGGCGACGCAGAACTTCAACATCGTCCTGTGCACGTCGTCGCGCAGCCGTTGCGACGTCGTCGCGTCGACCACGGCGACCGCGGGACAGTGGGCGAGCGTGCAGAAGACGTTCACCCCGCTGACCTCGGACTACGACATCCTCTTCGTCGAGACGCCCTGGAACACCGACATCCAGTCGTTCGTGATCGACGACGTCTCCCTCACCACCGACGACGGCGGCCCCGCCGTCGTCGAGCCGCCCGCCGTGCCGGGCAACCTGCTGCCGGACGGCCGTTTCGTCTCCGGATTCACGGGATGGACGAACACCCGCGGCGGCACGCTCGCTCTCAGCGACGACGCCGCGAGCGGCGCGCACTCCCTGCAGGTGACGGGGCGCGAGAACACCCAGTCCGGTCCGTTCGCGAGCGTCGCGGACAAGATCGAGCTCGGCGCCTCCTACCGGCTCACCGGCAAGCTCAAGTACGACGAGGGCAACGCCACCCAGCAGTTCAACTTCACGTTCTGCCCCACGAACTTCAACGGATGCGCCGACTACGGTCACACGTTCACGAAGGGCGAGTGGGGGTCGTTCTCGCAGGAGTTCACGGCCGAGGCGAAGCACGTCGCCGCGGGCTGGCTCTTCGTCGAGACGCCCTGGGGATCGAGTGCGCTGCAGGACTTCAAGGTCGACGAGCTGTCGCTCGTGAAGATCGCCGACGCCCCTGAAGGGCCGGAGTTCACCAGCCTCGAGAAGGTGCAGACCAAGCCGGTCGGCGACCACAACCCGCTCGTCGGCCACAAGTTCGGAGCCGACCCGCACCACCTCATCTACAACGGCCGTCTCTACATCTACTCGACCGACGACACGCAGCAGTACGAGCTGAACAGCAAGGACGCCAACGGGCTTCCGACGCAGTCGAACGGGTACGGCGGCATCACCCGCCTCAACGTCATGTCGACCAGCGACATGGTCAACTGGGTCGACCACGGCAGCATCCCGATCGCCCGTGAGGGCGGAGCGGCTCCGTGGTCGAGGAACTCCTGGGCTCCCGCCGCGATCGAGAAGGACGGCAAGGTCTACCTCTACTTCTGCGACAGCGGAACCGGCACCGCGGTGGTCGTGGGCGGCTCGCCGCTCGGCCCGTGGAACGACCCGCTGGGCAAGAAGATCATCCCCGACACCGTGTCTCGTGACTACATCGCCGGCGGCGGATTCCCCGCGGGCATGTGGCTCTTCGACCCCGAGGTGTTCATCGACGACGACGGCCAGGGCTACCTGTACTTCGGCGGCAACTCCCAGATCGGTACCGCGCCGAACGTGCAGGGACCGCAGAACCCGAAGTCGACCCGCGTGGTCAAGCTGAAGGACGACATGGTCACCCTCGACGGCGACCCGGTCGAGATCGACGGCCCCGGCATGTTCGAGGCCTCGAGCATGTTCAAGCGCGGCGACACGTACTACTACTCCTACTCGTCGAACTTCCAGGTCAACGAGGTGCCGGGGCAGTACCCGTCGCGCGGCGGCATCGCGTACATGATGACCGACGACCCGATGAAGCTCGGATCGTCGGAGTACGCGGGTGTGGCGTTCCAGAACCAGGGCACGTTCTTCGGAGCGGGCAACGGCGGCAACAATCACTCCGACATGTTCACCTACAAGGGCGAGACGTACTTCACGTATCACGCGCAGACGCGCGGCGCGGCGTGGGCGGCGGCGCTCGGAACCCCCGGGGCGACCCAGGGCTACCGCTCGGTGCACATCGACAAGCTGGAGTTCAACGCCGACGGGACGATCAAGCCGATCGTCGGCACGCGTGCCGGTGTCGCGCAGGTCGAGAGCTTCGACCCGTACCGCACGTTCGAGGCGGAGACGCTGGCCTGGCAGCTCGGCATCAGCACGGCCAAGACGGATGCCGCATCCGTCGAGTTCCCCGAGCACAACGGCGGGGGCAACATGGTGCTGTCGGGTGTCGATGACGGCGACTTCGCCGGTGTCTCCGGCGTCGACTTCGGCTCCGGCGCGAAGACGGTGTCGGCGCGCGTGAAGCCGATCGTCGAGGGCGGCAGCATCCAGGTGCGTCTCGACGACGTCGACGGACAGGTCGTCGCGGAGATCCCGGTCGACGGAACCGTCGGCGAGTGGACCACCGTCCAGGCCGACGTGACCGGAGCCGCCGGAGAGCACGACGTGTTCTTCGTCTTCGCGGCTCCCGAGGGCGCCGACGCCGATGCCGACCTGTTCGAGGTCGACAACTGGGCGTTCACGCCGGTCGACGACGGCCCCGGCGCCGAGCTCGTCGCCCAGCTGTCGCGCACCGAGGTCGCCGCGGGCGGATCGGTGACGCTCACGGCATCCGGGGTTCCGTCGGAGGCGGTCGAGATCGGGATCGAGAGCACGTACCGTGCGCTCGCGAACGTCGAGGTCTCCGAGGGCGCGCTCGACATCGCCCTGGTGATCCCCGCCGACATCGAGCCCGGTGCGCATCACATCGTGATCCGCGACGGTGAGACCGAGCTCGCGAGGCTCGCGCTCACGGTCACGGCGGCCGGGACCGGTACAGCCGGAGCCGGCGGCGGCGCCGGCGGCTCGGGCACGGCGGCGGGGACGGGCAGCGGGACTGGCGGCACGCTGGCGAACACCGGTGGCGACGCCGGTGCGGCGGCGAACGCGGCCCTGCTCGGTGCGCTGCTGATGGCGCTCGGAGCGGGCGCGTGGATGACGCACCGTCGCCGCCGCGCGCTCGGCGCCACCGAGAGCGAGTGACCGCAGCATCCTGATCGCAGCATCCTGAACGCATCGCCCCGTCCGCATCCCGCGGGCGGGGCGATGCTCGTTCCTCGGTCGTGAGGGGTCGTGAAGCGCCGCATCCACGCCCCTTGACGCGGCACTTCGTGGCCCCTCAGCCTGCGGGTGGGCGTGGGGTGTGCGGGGCGGTGGGCGCGCGCGTGGGGCGTGGGGGCGTGGGGTGTGTGGGGCGGGGCGTGGGCGTGGGGAGCGCTCGGGGCGAGCTAGCGCGGGGATGCCGCGGCGGCGAGGCGAGCGGTGAGCGTCTGCGCGGCGACGCGGAGCTCCTCGGGGCCCACGACGGTGAACGGGGCGTCGAACCTCATCACCGACGCGAGCACGCCGACCCAGGACCACGACCCGACGGTGACCTGGCACGAGCGTTCGTCGCGGGGCTGCACCGTGCCGTCGGAGCCGATCCACACCGCGACCTCGCGCGCCGGCAGCGCGATCACGACCTCCCCGACGCAGGGCCAGCGGTCCTCGGCATCCGAGCCCTTGGCGCGTGCGGCGAGATAGGTGCGCGCATCCCCCGCGGGAAGCGGCCGCGGGGTGAACGACGGGCCGGTCGGGATGCGCGGCCGCATCCGATCGAGGCGGAAGATGCGCCAGTCGTCGGCATCCAGATCCCACGCGAGCAGGTACCAGCGGTTCTCCCGCGCGACGATCTCGTGCGGCTCGGTGCGCCGCGCCGGCCGGTCGTCATCGGCGCCGTAGTCGAAGCGCAGCACCTTCCGGTCGCGCACGGCCGCGCTCGCCGCCTCCAGCACGGCGGCATCGACCCTGGTCTCGTTCCCCGTGCCGGAGAAACGGATGCCGTCGACCCGGTGCCGCAGTCGGGAGGGCATCACCTGACGGACGGTGGCGAGGGCGCGCGCGGCTCCTTCGTCGATGTCGATGCCGCTCGACGGGGCGTTCTGCAGAGCGACGGCGATCGCGACGGCCTGGTCGTCGTCGAACAGCAGCGGCGGCAGCTCGGAACCCGCAGCCAGGCGGTAGCCCCCGTCTGGGCCCTTGATCGCGGAGATGCGGTAGCCGAGTTCGCGCAGCCGCTCGACGTCGCGCCGCACGGTGCGCGGGCTCACGTCGAGGCGGCCGGCGAGCACGCTCCCCGGCCAGTCGCGCGACGTCTGCAGCAGCGACAGCAGGGCGAGCATGCGGGAGGAGCTGCCGGTCATTCCCCCATTCTCTTCCGAGTAGAGGACAGAAACAGACCTCTTCTGCGGGAATCGTGGTCGTAGACGGCACTCGGCCGTCGCCGATCCGAGGAGACACCATGACCATCACCACCACCACGCACCTCAACTTCCGCGGCACTGCACGCCAGGCGCTGGAGTTCTACCGCTCCGTGTTCGGCGGCGAGATCGCGCTCGCCACCTACGGGGAGTTCGGGATGCCGGCCGATGCTCCCGGCGCTGACCGCCTCGTGTTCGGAGAGCTGGACGGCGGCGGCATCCGTCTCATGGCCTACGACATCCCCGGCCTCGACGACGCCTCCGCGACCGCGGGCGAGACGCGGAGGGAGAACGGTCTGACCATCACCGATCGCCCGTTCTTCCAGTCGCTGCGGGCCACGTCGCTCGACGAGCTCACCGGATACTGGGACGCCCTCGCTGTGGGCGCCGAGGTGGTCGAGCCGCTCGCGGCATCCGCGTGGTCCGCCGGATTCGGCATGCTCACCGACCGCTTCGGCGTCACGTGGGTTCTCGACGTGCGCGCTTCCTGAGCGCGCTCGCCCCGCGCCCCGAACGGCGGCTCGCGCCTCGCGCCCGCGCCCGCGCCTTGCGCCCGCGCCTCAAGCGGCAGTGAGGAGTCAGAGATCGCGGCATCCGACCGTCCGGATCCGACGTTCTCTGACTCCTCACCACGTGCACGCTCACGCGCACGCTCAGCACGCACGCTCAGCACGCACGCTCAGCAAGCAAGCAAGCAAGCAAGCAAGCAAGCAAGCAAGCAAGCAAGCAAGCAAGTACGCTCACGCACGCGCCGCGCGACGCGCTACTTCTGGAGGTTGACGCCGGGGGCGGCGGGCTCGATGCCGTAGGGGGCGAACAGCTCGGCGGTGGTGCCGTCGTCGTAGAGCGTCGTCATCGCGGCGAGCACGGCGTCGATCAGCGCCTTCTTCTGCGTGTTCATCATGCTGCCGACATAGAAGCCGCCGTCGAAGGGGTCGCCGACGAGCGCCTTGTTCGCGCCCTGGCTGATGGCGTACTCCGCGGCGGGGACGCTCTGGATGCCGAGATCCGTGCGACCGGATTCGAGGGCCAGCTCGGCGTCCTGCTGCGTCGGGTACTCGGTGACGGTCAGCGGCTCGGCCCCGTCCTTCGTGCACTGCTCCGACAGGGCGGTCGCGTAGGCGACGTCGGTGGTGCCGCGGATCGTGGCGACCGAGTGGCCGCAGGCATCCGCCTGCTCCGAGAACTCGCCCGCCCTGCCCGCGGTGGTGATGAGGGTGGCCTGCTCCTTCATGAAGTCGATGAAGGTGCCTGCGGCCTGCCGCTCCGCGGTGTCGTAGAGGCTGCCGCCGAAGATGTCGTAGCGCCCGGCGGCGACGCCGGTGATGCCGCCCTCCCACGCGACGGGCACGTACTCGACCTCGACGCCGAGCTCGTCGGCGACGGCGTCGAGCAGGTCCTTCGTGATGCCGGAGACGGGGACGTTGTCGTCATCGGCGATGTAGTACGGCGCGTCGGGCAGCACGAGGCCCACGGTGAGCACGCCGGGGGTGATGAGCTCGGAGAGGGCGGGGTCGGCGCTCTCTCCCGACGGGCCGGCGGCGGCGCCTGACCCGCAGCCGGCGAGCAGCAGGGCGAGCGCGGAGGCGGAGGCGGAGGCGGCGAGGGTGAGACGGGTTCGGGTGATCATTCAGGACTCCTTCGTACTGAGATGCGGCGGGATGCTGTCAGCGTAGGAATCGCGGGATGCCGCCGACGAGGGACCCAGAGCGGGAGGGCTGGCACATTTCGCGGGGCGTCCGCCGAGGGCGGGGCCCCGCGCTCAGGCCGCGGAGATGTGGTCGCGCTGGAGGTCGCGGAACCGCGACGGGGTCATCCCGACCTCGCGGCGGAAGAAGCGGGAGAAGTACGACGCGTCGTCGAAGCCGAGCTCCCTGGCGATCTGGGCGCAGCTGAAGTCCGAGCGGGCGAGGAGGCGCTGGGCCTCGTACACGACGGCCTCGCGGAGGATCTCCCCCGGCGGTCGTCCGGTTGCGGTCGAGACGACCTCGCTGAGATGGCCGGGGGTGACGGACAGCTCCCTGGCGCACTCGGCGACCGTGCGGAGCGTGCCGCGGCTCTCGCGCGCGAGGCGCTCGAACTGGGCGGCGAGTCCGTCGGCGACCGTGCCGGACGACACGTACCGGCCGCACAGCACGAGCAGGGCGGTGAGGAGGCTGCGGATCGCCAACTCGTGCCCGGGGGCGCGCTGCCGCTGCTCGACGTCGAGCTGCGCGAGGAGGGAGTCGATGCGCGCAGCGGACGCGGGGTCGGGGTGCCACTTGCCCGACAGTGGCGCCCACTCTCCGGGGCCGCCCCTGCCGAGGAGCAGCTCGGGGCGGAACAGCACGAGGGCGCCGTCGGTCTCGACCTCGCCGCGCTCCCAGTGGTGCATCTGCCCTGCGGCGACGATGAAGAGGTCGCCGGGTTCGGCGGTGTGCTCCTGGAAGTCGATGACGTGGCGACCGGAGCCGGCGCTGAGCCAGGCGAGCTCCACGAAGTCGTGGCGGTGCGGCACCTCCGCCCACGGACCGGGGCCCTGGGTGCGGAGGTCGGCGAGCAGGAACAGCCCTCCCGCCGCGGCCATCGTGGCGTCGATGGAGTGCAGAGGAGGGCGGCCTTGCGCGACGGTCACGGCTGGAGCCCGACGTCTTCCGGCTGGGGAGACAGGGTGCCCGTGCTGCGCAGGAACGAGGCCGTGCGGGGCGAGGTCGGGCGCGCGAGGACCTGGGCCGCCGGCCCCTTCTCGACGATCACGCCGCCTTCCATGAACACCACCGTATCGGCTACCTCCCTGGCGAAGGAGATCTCGTGGGTCACGACGAGCATCGTCATCCCGGCATCCGCGAGCGATCGCATGACCTGCAGCACCTCGCCGACCAGCTCGGGGTCGAGCGCCGAGGTCGGCTCGTCGAAGAGCATGAGAGACGGGCGCATCGCGAGGGCGCGGGCGATCGCGACGCGCTGCTGCTGGCCGCCGGAGAGCTGGGCCGGATGCTTGTCGGCGTGCTGCCCGAGTCCGACGCGGTCGAGGAGGGCGCGGGCGTGCTGCTCGGCATCCCTCCTCGGCTCCTTCAGGACCCTGATCGGACCGATCGTCACGTTCTCCAGCGCCGTCAGGTGAGGGAAGAGGTTGAACTGCTGGAACACCATGCCCATGCGGCGGCGGACCCTGCTGGTCTGGCGGTCGCCGGTCTCGACGAGGTGCTCGCCCTCGACCGCGCAGCCGACGAGCTCGTCCTCGACGAGGACGATGCCGGCGTCGAGGGGTTCGAGATGGTTGATGCAGCGCAGCAGCGTCGACTTGCCGCCGCCGGAGGGTCCGATGATGCAGATGACCTCGCCGGGGGCGACGTCGAGGTCGATGGATTCGAGGATCGTGGTGCCGTGGAAGGCCTTGCGTAGTCCGCGCAGGGTGAGGGCGTTGCCGGTCACAGTGCGGCCTCCTTCGCGATCGCGACGCGTCGTCTCGAGCGGTCGACGGACCGTTCGAGGAAGTACTGTCCGATGCTCGCCGCGGTGACCAGCACCAGGTACCAGAGCGAGGCGACGACAAGCAGGGGGATGACCTGGTAGTTCTGTCCGTAGATCTGCTGGGCCTGGGTCATGAGGTCGCCTCCGCCGATCACCGAGACGATCGACGTCGCCTTGAGGATGTCGATGAACTGGTTGCCCAGAGGGGGCAGGATGACGCGGATCGCCTGCGGGATCACGATGCGGCACTGTGCACCGAGCGTCGTCATGCCCAGCGCCTTCGCGGCATCCGTCTGGCCGGGAGGCACCGCGAGGAACCCGCCGCGTACGACCTCGGCCATGTAGGCGGCGGTGTGCAGCACCAGCCCGATGAGCGCAGCGAGGAAGGGGGTGACGATGGCGTTCGTCTCTCCGCCGATCACGATGCCCCATGCGGGGATGCGGATGCCGATGAACGGCAGCAGCAGCGCGAGGTTGAACCAGAAGACGAGCTGGACGAGCAGCGGGGTGCCGCGGAAGATCCACACGTAGCCGGTGACGAGGACGGTGAGCACGGGGTTGCCGGCCTGGCGCATGACGGCGAGGAGCACGCCCAGCAGGAGGCCGATCACGAAGGTCAGCACCGTGAACACGAGGGTGAGGAGCACGCCGCTGAGGATGCGCGGGTTGAAGAGGTAGTCGCCGACGACGGGCCAGCTCAGAGCGGGTGCGCTGACGACGGTCCAGCCGATCGCGAGGGCGACGGCGCCGAAGAGGACGGCGGGGATCCAGCGGCTGAGGATGCGGGGCTTGCGGCGCAGGGGGAGGCCGACGAGCCGGTCCAGGTCGGGGAGGGTGCGCTGCGCGTCGTCGGACAGCACGTTCGGTGAGGTCATGTCGAACATTGTCGTGCGGGCGGGGAGGGTGCGGGGAAGGTACCCCGCGGACGTACCAGGACAGGCGATGGAAGTCCCTGGTCGGGGCGTCGGACGGGTACCTAGCGTCGAAGGCGGCGGCATCCGCATCCCCTGATCTCGGCGATGCGGGCCGCCCGATCTGAAAGGAAGCAGTCGTGACAGCGAAGTACGAGCACCTGTTCGTCCGGCACATGCAGGACACCACCGACGACCTCGTGAACGAGGGCGCCATCGGCACCGGAGAGCCCCGCCCCGCCCACATCGGCGACGCGTTCGCCCTGATGCGCGCGGCGGACGTCCCCGGAGCGAAGGTCCACATGACCTACTCGTGGATCAACCCCACCGACGAGCCCAGCCACTGGGTCAACGAGCACGAGCACGACTACGACGAAGTGCTCATCTGGACCGGGTCCGACCCGGAGAACCCGCACGACCTCGGCGGCGAACTGCTGATCGACCTCGACGGCGAGACGTACTCGGTCACGACGTCGGGTGCGCTGTACATCCCGGCCGGGCTGCGCCACTGCCCTCTCGACTTCAAGAGCGTGACGCGTCCCATCCGGTTCAGTGCGCTCTCGCTGTCGGGCGACGGCAACTACAGCTCCGACGAGAACGTCCCGAAGGACTGACCCGGGGTATCCGGGCCGTGAGGAGTCAGAGATCGCGGCATCCGACCGTCCGGATCCGACGTTCTCTGACTCCTCACGCGTCGCTCACTCCAGAGCTGCGGTCCGATCCGGCTCGGGGCCGAGGAGCGCACCGATCACGAGGAGAGCGGATGCCGCGGCGAGCACGGCCATGACCGCCGCGACCGGGCCGAGTGTGCTCTGCAACCAGGGCAGCCAGAACGGGAAGAGCGCCGGCACGACGAGGGACAGCGAGTACCCGACCCCGTAGCCGCTCGACCGCACGGCGGAGGGGAAGCGCTCGGCGAGGTACGCGCCCACCGGACCGTAGGCCGAGACCGTGACGATCTGCACGACGGTCACCGCGAGCACGGCGGCGACGCCCTGCGAGGTCAGTGCCCACGCGAAGGCGAGGGGTGCGGCGACGAGCGCCCCCGCACCGAAGACCACGAAGAAGCGTCTCCGTCCGATCCGCTGCGAGAGCGCGCCGGCGGAGAGCATCGCGGCTGCCGAGACGAGGGTCGCGATCAGCATGATGAACGGGACGGTCGTCGGTCCGACCTGCGGCGCCTCGCGCAGCATCCCGGTGAGCACGGGGATCGCCATCTGGGTGAACAGCCAGAGCCCGGTCATCAGCACGAACACCTGCCACAGCTGGCGGCGGAACGGACCGATGAGGATGGCGGTGAGCGGACGTGCGCGGCGGGCGCCGTTCGTCGGGATCGGGGCGTCGTCGACGCCGGCGACGTAGTACCAGAGCATCGCCGCGGCGAGCAGCGCGCCGGCGATGAACGGCATCCGCCACCCCCAGCCGGCGTAGGCGTCGGGTCCGAGCACCTGGACGAGGGTCAGCGTGAGCCCGGCGATGAACGCGTTGGCGAGGGGTGACATGGCCATGATGCCGCCGCTGAGCAGGCCGCGCCGGCGCGGGGCGGTCCACTCCATGGCGAGGGGGATCGCCGCGGAGTACTCGCCGCCGAGGAAGACGCCGCCGACGAAGCGCAGGGCCACGAAGGCCCACAGGGTCGCCGCGCCGCCGACGTCGTGGGTGGGGATCAGGGCGATCAGCAGCGTCGTGATCGCGATGCCGGTGATCGCCGCCGTGGTGGTTCTCGTTCGTCCGTGACGGTCGGCGAGGCTCCCGAAGATCGCGGCGCCGAGCGGACGTCCGAGCAGAGTGGCGACGAAGATCAGGCCCGTCTGGGCGGCGGCCGCATCGGGACCCAGCACGATCGCGGCGGCGGGGGCGAGGGCGATGACCGGTAGGAAGATGTCGACCTGGTCGACGAAGTTGCCGAGCAGTCCGCCGCGGACGGCGTTGCGGGCTCGAGAGGGGGAGACGGTGGGCTCGGCGATGAGGCGCGACATATGGCTCGACTTCCTACGGCGGCATGACCCGCATCAGGTATGACGGTCGGCGCGGCGTCAGCGCCCTCTCAGCCCCTGCCGGGACTCCCATGGTTGAGGGAAGTCTAGGGGAGGGGCACAGCCCCCCGGTCGTTGAGCGAGCGCAGCGAGACGAAACGTTCGCTCGTCGCTCGTCGCTCGTCGCTCGTCGCCCGTTCGCCCGTCGCGCGTCAGCCCGAGGCCGTGACGACGTGCGCCTGGATCCGCCCCCGCACCTCGCCGTCGCCGAAACGGGCGGCGATCGCGGCGGCTGCCCGCACCGTCGCCTCCGCGAGGGCCGACGGGGTCCCGCGCCTCGATCTCGCCGCGCAGGGGTGTGCCCTGGCAGTACGCGGTCGCCGCGACGAGGGCCGACGGTGCGACGCTCTGCGCGGTCACGGTGTCGATCGTGACAGTGGTGAAGCCGGCATCCCGCACCTCCTGCTCGATCAGGGCGACGTCGTGATAGCCGTGCGGGGTGCGGGCCATGAAGCGCGGAGGGTCGGCGGGGAACATCGCCGCGAGCGCGTGCCCCACCTCGTCGGCGAAGTCGTTCCTCTCGATCGCGTCCCAGACGGCGAACATGAAGCTCCCGCCGGGTTCGAGCACCCGTCGCGCCTCGCGGTAGGCGCGCCTGCGGTCGGGGAAGAACATCGCCCCGAACTGGCACAGCACCAGGTCGAAGGCGCCGTCGTCGAAGGGCAGGTCCTGCGCGTCGGCGGTCTGCCAGCGCAGCCGCGGATCGGGCAGGACGGATGCCGCGTAGTCCAGCATCGGCGCGCTCAGATCGGTCGCGACATAGGCCGAGCCGGCGGGCAGCAGCGGCAGCAGGAATCGCGGGACGACGCCCGTTCCGGCCGCGGTCTCCAACACCCGTCGCGGCTCCAGCGCCGCCGCCCGGCGCGCGACATCGGCCGCATAGGGCTCGAAGATCAGCGGCACCATGTAGCGGTCGTAGTTCTCAGGGATGGACCCGGAGAAGATGCTGTCGGGAACGGGCATCAGTGCACCTCTGAGGTGAGGGTACGCCTGAGTGGGGGAGTGCGGTAGGGGGCCTGTGGTGGCGACCGAGGCGGAGCAGGATCCTATTGTGGTTCCAAGGCTGATTCATCTGTAACGTCGGTGGAGTAACTGTGCGCCGGTCCGGCGTGAACGAGCTGTGAGGAGAGATCTTGGCCCCGAAGATTGCGACCACGACCAAAGACATCGGTCTCCTTAAGCAGCTCTACGATGAGGGTCAGCTTCAGCTCAGTCCGGAGTTTCAGCGGAATGCTGTATGGCCAAGGCCGGCTAAGGCATACCTCATGGATACGATTCTCACCGGAAATCCCATTCCTGTGCTCTACTTTCAGCGGACGGTGAGTGTACAGACCGGTCGTATCGAGTACACAGTTGTGGATGGACAGCAACGGTTGTCCGCGGTGATGGACTTTCTCGCCAATCGCTTCTCGCTCACCGAGTCTGAAGGCGAGTCGTGGAGCCGCTTGAGGTGGAAGACGCTCTCTGCCGACGACCGCTCGAAGATTCTCGAGTATGACTTTGTTATCCAAGAGCTTTCAGGATTCACTCCTACCGCGATTCGAGCGATGTTCGCAAGGATGAACCGCTATGTCGTTGCGCTGAACCCTCAGGAACGACGCCATGCGGGCGAGGATGGTGAGTTCAAACGACTGGCAGAGAGCGTCGGCGGCTGGGGCCAGTGGAAGCAGATGGGGATCGTCTCCCCCCAGGCTGCTAAGAGGATGAAGAACGATGAGTTTGCCGCCGAGCTACTGATCCTCTTGCAGGAGGGCCCTCAGGACAAAAAGCAATCGGTGGATCTGTATTACGAGGCGTATGCAACTGAGTTTGTTGAAGGTGATCAGTTGAAGGAACGTCTCTTGAGGTATGTGGAGATGATCAGAGAGTCCCTTCCGAACATTAAGCAGCTCTTCATCAAGAGGCCGGCAAACTTCTACGCACTTGTCGGGGCGCTTAGCGAAATCGAGGCTGATGGAGACTCGCTTCCGACTTCGGAGCAGCTCTTTGAGCGTCTTTCTCGCTTCGATCGTGAGCTGCTGGACAACGATGAGGCGAATCCGCGAAAGGCGGCCTACCTAGCCGCACAGTCGAGGCAGACGGACAACATTCGTCCGCGTCGGACGCGTATCGATATCCTTCGGCAAGTGGTGACAGGCGAGGCCTAAATCATGGGTGTCGTCGCAGAAAAGTGGCTGGCGAGGTATCGGTCAGAGTTCACAAGCTATGAGAGAGCTGCTGACGAGGTTCGCCAGCAGCTAGAGGACGCGCTTTCGGGGCGAGCTCATGGCGTGCAGATGATTGATGTCCGCGCGAAAGATCCTGACTCTGCCGCGGAAAAGATCTCTCGCAAAGCCTATGGGAGGCCGGCGCAACAGATGACTGACATCCTCGGTGCCCGAGTCGTTACTCTGTTCGATCACTCGATCGAGCAGGCGGGCGACATCCTCAAGCGTCGTTTCCAGGAGATGCCTCAATACTCTGTCAATAAGACTGACGGTCTTGGGCCCGGTGAAGTTGGTTACCGAAGCGTTCATCTCGTTTTGAAGCCAAAACCCACTGGGCTCGAGGACGTCAAGGAAGTTCTTCGTATCGCAGTAGTCGAAGTTCAGATTCGAAGCGTTATCTCGCATGCGTGGGCCGAGATTGAACACTCGTTTAGGTATAAAGCTGGCGACTCCGTTCCGCAACCCTTGAAGCGACGATTCGACGCGCTCGCAGGTGCGCTTGAACTGATTGACCGTGAGTTTTCCTCGATCGCTTCAGATCTGGTGGACCATGTTCGCGAGCTCCAATCCGCATACCATTCGGGCAGCGGTCTTGAAGAGAAGCTGAGTTCACTTAGATTGCTTGGCGCCTTGTCTGAAGGTTTGAGGGACGCGCCGAAGCTTGGCCCCGATGGTCTTTCCTTGGAGATCGAGGACGCTGATCGACTTGTTGGGGTCCTGCAGCAGGTTGACGTGTTGACGGTTCAAGATCTGATGAGCGCGCTCACTCGGCCAGAGACGCTCAACGTTGTTCGACGGTACGCAGATGCTTCGGGGCACGATATTGATGGCGCTTCGGCGATTGTTTACCTTGGTGCGATCGTGGGCAATCGAGATCCGGGTCTTCTTCAGAGAACAAGACGATTGCATGACTCCGTCCTGATCTCAGCGCTCCGCTGATCAGGGCATACCCGTTCTGTACGGCTGCCCCCTACTGCACCGACCACCCGCCGTCCGACGCGAGCACGGCGCCGTTGATGTTCACGGCATCGTCGCTGAGCAGGAACGTGATCGACGCCGCCAGGTGCTCGGCGGTCGCGACGGTGGGGATCGCCTGCTGGAACGGCGCAAGGCGACCCGAACCGTACTCCGACATGTTCGGGGGCATCGGGATGCCGGTGGCCACGCCGCCCGGGGCGACGGAGTTCACGCGGATGCCGTTCGGCCCGTACATGAACGCCGCAGACTTCGTGACGCCGATGATGCCGTGCTTGCTGGCCGTGTAGGCGTTGCCGGAGGCGTTGCCGCGCAGGCCGGCCTCGCTCGACACGTTGAGGATCGAACCGCTGCCGGCCGCCTCCATGATCGGGAGCACCGCGCGCATGAGCTTGAACGGGGCGGTGAGGTTGATCGCGATGACGCGGTCCCAGACGGCATCCGTCGTCTCGCCTGCGGGGGAGAAGTCGTCGTTGATGCCGGCGACGTTCGCGAGGCCGTCGATGCGGTCGCCCGCGGCGGCGATGACGGCGTCGATCGCGCTCTGCTGGGTGAGGTCACCAGCGACGGTGACGACGCCCGGAAGCTCGGCTTTCAGCGCGTCGAGCTTCTCGGCGGAGATGTCGGCGGCGATCACGCGTCCGCCTTCGCGGGCGATGCGGGATGCCGTGGCCCTGCCGATTCCGGATGCCGCGCCCGTGACGATCACGGTCTTGCCGGCGAAGCGTCCGGTGGTGGGCGTCTCGGACCAGCCTTCAGCGCCGGTGTCTTCGGGGATCTCGCCGCCGTTGGCCGCGCGGACGAGGTCGTCGACGACCGACTGCGGGAGTGCGCCCTGGCTCATCGCGACGAGCTGCTGCAGCGGGAGCCCGAGCACGGGGGTGAGGAGCTCGGGGTCGGCGCCGGTCTTCTCGAAGAGTCCGCGGATGAGCGGCCCGCCGACCTCGTCGTTCAGCCAGTCGCCGATGGTGGAGTGAGCGGTGAGGGCCATGCTGGTGCTCCTTCTTGTTTCGCAACGGTGCGTCTCGTTATGGATCAGTGTACGCCTGAGTAGCCTGTGATCGTGCCTAGACCTCGAAGTGAATCCGCCCGGCAGGCCGTGCTGGAGGCGATGCGCGCCGCCCTGTCCTCTTCGGGCTACGAGGCTGTGACGATCGAGGGCCTCGCCGAGGTCGCCGGGGTCTCGAAGCAGACGATCTACCGGTGGTGGCCGTCGAAGGCCGCGATCCTCGGGGAGGCGCTGCTGGAGGGGGAGCTGCCGGGGGCGGATGTCGCTGTGCCGATGACCGCGGACCTCGGGGCGGATCTGCGGGCGTGGTTCTCGGCGATGTCGGCGGGGCTGGCGGATGCGGATGGCGTCGCCGTCGCGCGGGCGCTGATCGCGGTGACGGCGTCGGACCCGGGGCTGGGACTGGAGCTGAACGAGAAGCTGGCTGCGCCGATTCGCGAGTGGGTGACATCGCGCCTGTCGCTCGCGGTTGCCGCGGGGGATGTGCGGGCGGATGTGGATGCTGCCGCGGTTGCGGATCAGTTCATCGCAATGGCGAGTTATGCCGCGTTGTTGGGGCGGCCGTTGGGAGATGCGCGGGTGGATGCGACGGTGGCGGTGTTGCTGCGGGGGATTGCAACGTAGACGGCGAGGTGTCAGCGCTCCCGGATCCATCGCAGGTCATCGCCGTCTATGTCCTGGAATCCGATCGTGACCGGAGCGAGCAGGATGCTGCCGGCGGCTCCTTACTTCGCGAGCATGCGGCGGATTGCGGACGCCGAGATCGCCGAGGCGCCGGACGAGTCCGCTGAGGGTGCAGTACTGATGTTGGAGTCGGTGCTGGTGGAGCCGTTGTTGTTGACCTTGCGGCGGGTGGCTCAGCAGGTGAACCCGGGGAGCAGTTTGGCCGGGGAGCCGGAGCCTGACGCCGTGCACTCCGCGGATAGACCCATCCGGGCGCAAAGGCAGGACGCGCCGCGGGTGGCGACGGCAGGTCGGCGGTGCGCCATGCCGATGTCGCTGGGCAGTCGTACGATAATTGCGTGCCAGAAAACGAGCGATCCGCAGAACAGTCGTTGAGCCTCGTTGAGGCATGTGCCGGTGCCGGAGGGCAATCTCTGGGGCTGCATAAGGCAGGCTTTTCTCACTCGTTGGCGATCGAGATCGATGCGACGGCTGCGGAGACTCTGAGCTCAAATCTCGGAGTGCAAGTTGCAGTTGGAGACGTGGCGGATCCGTCAGTGTGGACGCCTCGGTCGTACGAGGGAGTCGATCTCTTTGCGGGCGGAGTGCCATGCCCCCCGTTTTCTGCTGCCGGCAAGCAACTGGGGACTTCCGATGAACGGGATCTCTTCGCCTGGGCGATCGAGCAGGTCTCGATCATCCGGCCTCGTGCGGTGATGCTTGAGAACGTGCGAGGGCTCGCGGCTCCTAGGTTTGCCGCATACCGCCAACGGATCTTAGACCGTCTCGACGAGCTTGGATACGTAGGGGAGTGGAAACTGCTTCACTCATCCGACTTCGGGGTTCCGCAGTTGAGACCCCGGTTCGTGCTTGTTGCCATGCCGACTAGCGAGATGCGCTACTTCTATTGGCCCGAGGCGCATCTCGGGCCGCGGGTAACGGTCGGTGACGCGCTGCACGATCTAATGGCCGTCGATGGCTGGAAATACGCGGACGCATGGCGCGACGCGGCAAATGATATTGGGCCGACGCTAGTGGGTGGCAGCAAGAAGCACGGTGGAGCAGATCTTGGTCCTACCAGAGCAAAGGCTGCGTGGGCCAAGTTGAGTGTGGACGGCAGAGGCATTGCGGACTCGCCCCCGGACCGCAGGTCGCCATCGTTCAGGACAACCCCACCGCGGTTGACCATCGAGATGGCGTCACGCATTCAGGGTTGGACGACGACGGACGGCTATATGTTCGCTGGCCGCAAGACATCGCAGTACCGACAGATCGGGAACGCGTTCCCGCCTCCGGTAGCGGAAGCGATCGGGCGGAGCATCCGTGCCGCGCTCAATCATGAAGGCACAGCGATGGATAATGAGCCTGGACAGGTTAGTCTGCACGATCCTGTGTATCGAGCGCTGGCACAAAGCGACAGGCCGTTGAGCCTTCAAGAGCTGGTTGACGCGTACAACGAGGGAAGCGCATCCGCAGTGCAACAGCGACTCGCTGCCATCGGAAGAGATTTTGAGCTTCATACCGTTGATGTGGAGGGAACGGAACGCTATCTCCTCGGTGACTTCAAGGGGTTCATCGGGCAGTCCGATCACTGGCGCCATGAGGTTGTGTCACGCTTCCGAAACCGAGTCAGCTAGCCAGAATGACGTTCGATCTCCTGCGCGGATGGGAAGTCGACCCTCTAGAAGAGGAGGGCGATTCGGAGCTCATTGCTGTGTTTCGAGTGCTCAACAACGCGGATCCTGACGGGACTCGAACGGGGCGACTAATGCGCCGAACGCTGGATCAGCTGTACGACGGGCAGCGAACTGGGCGTTACTCATGGGAACAGCTGCACAAGACTGAGCGGACGCACTTCGGTACCCTCTTTGAGATCAACCTCCGCCGCGAGTTTGACGACGTCATCGATGAGGGAATCAAGCTGGACTACAAGATCGCTGGTGTGGACGTCGATTGTAAGTTCTCCCAGCGGATGAATGGGTGGATGATTCCGCCGGAGGCCTTAGGACACCTTCTTGTCGTGGGTTATGTCAGCGACGCCAAGCGTGAGTTCGCTCTTGGCGTGGTCCGGGCGACGGCAGAACACTGCCGTACGACAACGAACCGCGACGCCAAGGTTCAGTTGAACCAAACAGGTCGCGACGCCGTTCGGTGGCTTCAACGACCTGGGGATCTGCCGCCGAATGTTCTGCTCCAGTGTGATTCCCAGACGATCGCCGCAATCTTTGATCCTCGATCTGGGCAACAGCGTGTCAATCAGTTGTTTCGACTTATCACAGGGGAGCGAATCGGACGGAATGTTATCGCGACTGTCGCGCAGCAGGATGACTTCATGAAGCGCGTGCGTGCTAACGGCGGCGCACGCACCGCTCTGCGACCCGAAGGGTACGTGATTCTTGGAGGAGACTATGAGAAGCACCGAATCGTCGCAGCGGAGCTTGGCGTTGCAGTTCCGGGGCCGGGAGAAGTTGTGAGTGTCCGTCTCCGTCGTGCTCGTCTGGATGAGCCGTTTGTAGCGGAGCTAGACGGTGCTCCATGGCGCGCAGCGAGCGAATCAGAGGAGTGTCTGGATGGGGCTCCGGATGTGGCGTTCAAGTAGCCTGACGACGCTCTACCTCGGAAGCAACCGCGCATCGGCTGGTGCTAGTGGCCGCGAAACTGCGGTGCCGCAGGTGGGATTCCTTGGCCGCTTGAGCCCAGTCCGACAGCACGGATTTCTAGAAGCCCTCGACGTATGCCAGAACGCGGACGCGATCGCTTTCACTGAGCATCCTCACCTGGTCATACGCGCGATCGAGCGCAGTGCGAACGCGCTCGCCCCGTGTAGCCCAGTCACGCAGCTGTGACTTCTCTGACTTGGTTAGGGCCTTCACCGAAGCCATTACTTCCTCGTAGGTTTGGGGGTCGGGGGCTGAGTCTCGCACCTCTTCGTTGCATCTGGCGCACTCTGTGCGCCAGTTATCGATGTTGTCACGCTGGCCGTACTGGCGCAGGCGCTCTTGAGGGACTCGATGGCCTAAGGTCAGTCTGGCCACTGTGTTCGGCTCCCCTGGATAACTTTCACGCGAGCCGACCCCGCATAGAACGCAACGTTCGCCGTCGCGCTCAAACACGTATCGACGAATGGTCGACGATGGCGCGAACCGCTTGACGCCACGGCGCTCCTCAGGGATCCACCAGCGCACGCCCTTGTACTCGAGCCGGTACTGCTCGGGCCTAAGTCCGTTGCCGCCATCACGCCCAGAAGGGATAAGCCAGTCCACCCTCCGGAGTTCACGGAGGCGCCGATCAAAGTGCTGGGAGTCTGAAGCGAGATCCTCTCCTAGTTCCGCCTTTGCCTCTGGCAAAGTGAAAACATCGCCGACCTCGCGGGTAAACCACAACCAGGCGGAAAGCCGTGCCTCTTGGCCGAACCGAGTTTGCGTGCCAGGCCAATGCTGCAGATTCCACCAAAGCTCACCGCTGGGAGCGAAGGCGTCGGCTGGATACTCGCTCGTGTCGTTCATAACCACGTGTATAGCCGGCGAACCGTTGCGTGACAGCACCGATGCGACCAGCACCCCGCCAACGACTCCGACCGCCACGGACCTGTGAGCAACTCGCGGGTCAGCATCTGTGGCCCCTTCCGCACCTATCACCGATGAGACATGATGAGGAGGACCGACGCCGAAGGAGACCGTCTTGCCGCTGACCCAGACTTCGCTGCGCGGCGTCGCATCTTCGGCGCTTCCCGGTGCGACTGTGATCGGCGTGATCCGTCGACTCGTGATCGTCTCGGTGATCGCTGCGTTCTTCTACCCGGTCTTCATGACTGCGAGCCGAGGCTATTGTGCCGGCGGATTCGACGGACAAGGAGGATTCATCGATGCGTCTGGTCGAGCTGTAGACGAAGCTCCCCGATGCGTCCAGCTGGCCCTCGGCCCGAGCCCGCTGCTCTACGTCGGGATCGCCGTGCTCGTCCTCCTTGCGATCGGTCGGGCGATGAAGGCGCCTGGCGAACTGACCGCCCGGAGGAGCCTCAACCGCTCGGCGTTCGCCGTCGTCGGGATCGTGGTGCTCGCGATCGTCGTTTCGCAGGTGTGGTTCCGTCTGGTCTCGATCGAGGACTTCATGTCAGGGTCCTGGTCGGTCTTCAGCCCCTTCCCGTTCGGCACCATCGACGTCGAGATCTCACCGATGACGTTGCCCTGACGGGTGAGGGTGGTGGCGTTTCGTCTCGCTTCGCTGGTTGAACGACCTGCGGGTGTCACTCGGCCTTCGATCTATGCCTTCCCGCCGACCGCGGCGGATTCGCGCGCAGGTGTCATCACCCGCCCGAGCACCTCGACATCGTCGTGCGCCAGCGGGTCGAGCGGCAGATCGTAGACAGCCTCGATACGCCGGGGAGGACCTTCTGCGCACCGCGCATCCTGCGCGCTGACCTCGGCGATCGCGCTTTCGGTGCGCCGACGGAGATCGGCGATGAGGGGCGGGATGGCTCCGCGCTTCTTCTTTAGCGAGCGCACGTCGCCCTGCAGGTTGTCGAACTCGATCCAACCAATCCACACGGGCTCAGTCTCGCGTTGCGAGGATAGCGAGAGCGAAAAGGTAAGACTGTGTCAGGAACTGGTGGCAGAACGACAATCAGAAGGGGTAAGAACCATTGCGATCTGCTCTCCGATTTGGAGTGGATGCTGTCGCAGGCAGATACTCGTGGCATCCACGTCGCCGTTTCCGACCAGCCCTCCCCATGAATCCTGACTCTGAACTCGCGCCAGCCACGACCATCGCCGTCATCGGCGCCGGTCGTCTCGGAGGAGTTCTCACCCGGGCGCTTCGTGCGGCGGGATTCAGTGTCCTCGGACCGCTCCGTCGGGAACAGCCGATGCCGGCCGCCGACATCGCCATCCTCGCCGTCCCGGATGCTGCGATCTCCGCCGTCGCGTTCGTCGCGCGCCCGCATGTGCGCCGGGTCGCCCATCTCTCCGGCGCCACTGGCCTCGACGCGGTGGACTTCAGCATCCACCCGCTCCAGACCTTCACCGGCGGCGAGACTCCCGACGTGTTCCACGGCATCGGTGCCGCGATCGACGGACGCACCGCGGAGGACAAGAGCCTCGCGAGAGACCTCGCTCGCGCCCTCGGCATGACCCCGTTCACTGTGACCGATCGGGCGGCGTATCACGCGGCGGCATCCTTCGCGTCGAACTTCGTGCTCACCGTGCTCGATGCGGCGGAGCAGCTCGCCATCGCCGCGGGCGTCGAGGATCCGCGCGAAGTCCTCGCCCCGCTCGTCCGGCAGTCGGTCGACAACTGGCAGCATCAGGGCGCGGCGGATGCCCTCACCGGACCCATCGTCCGCGGCGACGAGGCCACCGTCGCGACGCAGAGGGCCGCCACAGGCGCGCACCGGGACCTTTTCGACGCGCTCACCACCGCCACGAGGCGCATCGCCGACTCGCGCACCCCGGAGACGAACCCGCACACCCCCGAGCCCGTGTCTCACACCTCTGAGGCCGACCCGCGCACCCCGGAGACGAACCCGCACACCCCCGAGCCCGACTCGCACGCCCCCGAGCCCGACCCACGCACCCCCGAGGCCGCCCCGCACACCCCCGAGAAGGACCGCGCATGAAGATCCTCCGCACGATCCCCGAGGTCCGCGAGGCGGTCGGCGAAGCCAGGGCCAAACAAAGAACCGTCGGCCTCGTCCCGACGATGGGTGCGTTCCACGAGGGTCACCTCTCCCTCATGCGCCGCGCGCGCGAAGAGAACGGCCTTGTCGTCGTCTCCCTCTTCGTCAACCCGACGCAGTTCGCCCCGAACGAAGACCTCAGCACCTACCCGCGCGACGAAGCGCGCGATGCCGCGCAGGCTGAGGCGGAGGGCGTCGACATCCTCTTCGCCCCCGCGCCCGACGAGGTCTATCCGCTCGGCTTCGCCACCAGCATTCACGTCGCCGGCATCACCGACGTCCTCGACGGTGCGAGCCGTGGCGCGCACCACTTCGACGGCGTTGCCACCGTCGTCACCAAGCTGTTCGGCATCGTCCGCCCTGACGCCGCCTACTTCGGACAGAAGGATGCTCAGCAGGTCCTGGTCGTGCGGCGCGTGGTGCGCGACCTCGACCTCGACGTCCGCATCGAGGCGTGCCCCATCGTCCGTGAAGCCGACGGACTCGCCATGAGCTCGCGCAACGTCTACCTCGACCCCGCCGCCCGGCAGCAGGCCACCGCGCTCAACCGCGCCCTCGACGCCGCGCAGGAGCTGCACGACGGCGGCGAACGGGATTCCGCCCGTATCCTCGCGGCCGCCCGCGACGTCCTCGACGCCGCCGGCATCCGCACCGAGTACCTCGAGCTCCGTGACGCCGAGACGCTCGAACCCGTCGCCGACACGTCACGGGACGCCCTCCTCGCCGTCGCCGCGCACGTCGGCGCGGCTCGCCTGATCGACAACCACCTCCTCACCGGTCACCCCTCGGAACACGACCGCATCTCGGAGCACGACCGCATCACTGAACGCGACTGCATCCCAGGCCCCAGCGGCATCCCAAATCCCGCCTACCCCTCAGAACCCGACCGCACCCCAGTACCAAGCCGCATCCCAGACCCCAGCCGCACCCCAGAACCCGCCCACCCCGCAAAACCCCGCCGCACCTCAGAACAGAACGGCACCCGCTGATGCTCCGCACCATGCTGAAGTCGAAGATCCACCGCGCCACCGTCACCGGCAGCGACCTCCACTACGTCGGCTCCATCACGATCGACCCCATCCTGCTCAAGGCCTCCGACATCCGCCCGCACGAGCAGGTGCACGTCGTCGACGTCGACAACGGCTCGCGCTTCGTGACCTACGCCCTCGAAGGAGAGCGCGGAACCGGCGTCGTCCAGGTCAACGGCGCCGCCGCGCGCCTTGTGCACACGGGCGACACGATCATCGTCATCTCCTACGCCGACTACTCCCGAGAAGACCTCGAACACTACGTGCCGACCGTCGTGCACGTCGACCGGAGCAACACGATCATCAGGGTCGACGACGCCGTCGGAGAGCTGGTGACCGCGTGAGCGCCCACGCCGCCCCCACGAAGCGCCTCACCCTCGGCGACCTCGCCGCCAAGAAGGCCGCGGGCGAGCGTCTTGTCATGGTCACGGCCTACGACTTCCCGAGCGCGCAGATCGTCGAGGATGCCGGGGTCGACCTCGTGCTCGTCGGCGACTCCGCCGCGATGACCGTGCTCGGCTACGACAGCACCGTGCCCGTCACGGTCGACGAGATGCTCATGCTCACGAGGGCGGTCCGCCGTGGACTCGACCGCCCGCTCCTCGTCGGCGACCTGCCGTTCGGCTCGTACGAGGCCTCAGACTCCGAGGCGATCGAGACGGCGCGGCACTTCGTCAAGGAGGCGGGCGTCGACCTCGTCAAGATCGAGCGCGGCGGCACGACCGTCGACCGCGCCCGCGCGCTCGTGAACGCCGGCATCCCCGTCGTCGGCCACGTCGGACTCACCCCGCAGACCGCGACCGCCCTCGGCGGCTATCGCGCTCAAGGCCGCACCGCCGAGGCCGCCCTCGCCGTGATCGACGACGCCCTCGCCCTGCAGGCGGCCGGCGTCTCGCTGCTCGTCGTCGAAGCCGTGCCGTCGGAGGTCACCGCGGCCCTCATGCCGCTGCTCGACATCCCCGTGATCGGCATCGGCGCCGGAGCGGATGCCGACGGGCAGGTCCTCGTCTTCCACGACCTCCTCGGCCTCTATCCGGGCAGCGCCGCCAAGTTCGTCAAGCGCTACGCCGACCTCCGCACCGCCGCCGTCGCGGGCGTCGAAGCCTACGCCGACGAGGTGCGCGAGGGCGTGTACCCGGCGCCGGAGCACGGATACGGGATGCCGGAGGCCGAGGCCCGGAGGCTCGGGGAGCTGCTCGCGGGGCGGTGACTCAGCCGGAGGCAGACCGCCTCGGGAACTGCCGCGGGCGGTAGGACGACGCTAGGACGCGAGCCGGGTGCGGGTCGCGTCGACGGGCTGAGGGCCGACCTCCGCCCAGACCTCGTCGAGCGAGAGGCCGAGCACGTGAGCGATCGCGCCGATCGTCGCAAACGCGGGGGTCGCCACGCGTCCGGACTCGATCTTGCGCAGCGTCTCCGGCGAGACGCCGGCGTCGAGAGCGACGCCCAGCATGGAGCGTTCTCCCCGCGCCCGCCGCAGCAGCGCGCCCAGCCGCTCTCCTCGCTCGATCTCGGCGGGCGTCAACGGCAGGCGGACCATCATGGTGACGATTCTAATACCGGGATAGTATTACCGGGATAGTTATTGGAGAGCAGGCGCATCATGATCGAGATACTGAATTCCGACGAGCTGGAGCGGGCGCGAGCGACGGGGGCGCTCGTGGGCGGCATCCTGCACTCCCTGAAGGAGCGCGCGGTGATCGGGGTGAATCTGCTCGACATCGACCGCTGGGCGAAGGAGATGATCGAGGATGCCGGTGCCGAGTCCTGTTACGTCGACTACGCCCCGTCCTTCGGGCGCGGACCCTTCGGTCACTACATCTGCACGGCGGTCAATGATGCCGTGCTGCACGGCATGCCGCATGACTACGCGCTCGCAGAAGGCGACCTGCTCACGCTCGACCTCGCCGTCTCACTGCGGGGGATCGCGGCCGACGCGGCCATCAGCTTCGTCGTCGGGCAGGCGGCGTCTCCCGACGATCTCGCGATGATCGAGGCGACCGAGCGCGCACTGGCGGCCGGCATCGCCGCGGCACGCCCCGGCGCCCGCATCGGCGACCTCTCGCGCGCCATCGGCACCGTGCTGCGCGGTGCCGGATACTCGGTCAACCTCGAGTTCGGCGGCCACGGGATCGGCTCGACGATGCACCAGGATCCGCACGTCGCCAACGACGGCCGCCCGGGGCGCGGCTACATCCTGCGCCCCGGACTGCTCCTCGCCCTCGAACCGTGGGTCATGGCCGACGCCGACCGGCTCGTGACGGACGACGACGGCTGGACGCTCCGCAGCGCCACGGGATGCCGCACGGCGCACACCGAGCACACGATCGCGATCACCGAGTCGGGCGCGGAGGTGCTGACACTGCCCCGCGGATGACGAGGCGAGAGCGCCACCGACGGATGCCGGTGTTCTGGAATTCATTCGAACATAACTACGAAACTCGACCTCATCTCTCCTAAAATGGGGACATGTCGAAGCTGGTCGGTCTGCAGGAGGCGATGTCCCGCCTCGATGAGGCGTGGGCGGATGCCGACGACTCGACCGACCTGAGTCGGGAGCAGCTTCTCGCCGTGAACGAGGCCCTCGGCATGGTGCGCAGGCGACTGGATGCCGTGCACGTCGATGTGGCGGCCTCCATCTCGCGGGAGTCGCGACCTGAACTGGGGGCCGAGGGGCTGGCGAAGCAACAGGGCTTCCGTTCGCCGGCGAAGCTCATCGCCGCGACGGTCGGCGTCTCGACCGGCGACGCGTCGAGGCTGGTCTCGGTGGGTGAGGCGACGGCGCCCCGCACCGACCTGTTGGGGGCTCGTCTCCCCGCGCGTTATCCGCTCGTCCGTGCCGCGCTCGCCGCGGGGGAGATCGGCGCGCAGGCGGCGTCGCTGATCATCGGCCTGCTCGAACGCTGCCGCGTCGCGGCCGGTGCGGGGCGAGTGGCGGAGGGTGAGCGCGTGCTGACCGCGGCGGCCGCAGGGCTCGCGCTCGACGAGGTTCGCACACTCGTCGTGCGCGCCGAAGCGTGGCTCGACCCCGACGGCGTCGAGCCGCGGTCGGACGAGCAGTGCTCACGACGGTCGCTCACCATGTTCGAGCGCGACGGGATGCTGCATCTCTCCGCGCAACTGGATGCCGAGACCGCGGCGCCGCTCGTCACCGCCATCCGCGGGTACGTCACCGCGGCGTTCGCCGCGCGCAAGGATGCGCCCGACGTCGATGCGCCCGATGTCGACCGGCGAACGGTCCCGATGCTTCAGGCCGACGCGCTGTCGGCCGTGTGCGCGCACGTCCTCGGATGCGAGAACCGACGGCTCCCGCTGGCCGGTGCGACCGTCATCGTGCGGATGACCCTCGACGATCTCGAGTCCGGCACCGGTTCGGCGACGATCGACGGCATCGATCAGCCGATCAGCGTCGGAGCGGCCCGCAGGATGGCCGCGGCGGGCGGAGTCATCCCCTGTGTGCTCGGCGGCGACAGCGAGATCCTCGACTGGGGGCGAGAGAAGCGGCTCTTCACGCGGGCGCAGCGCCTCGCCCTCGTCGAACGCGATGGCGGATGCGCGATGTGCGGCCTCCCGCCGGGGATGACGAAGGCTCATCACATCCGCTGGTGGCGGAGGGACCGAGGTCCGACGGACCTGTCGAACGGCGTGCTGCTCTGCGAGAGCTGTCATCACCGCATCCACGACAACGGGTGGGAGATCCGCATCGACGGTGCGCGGGTCTCGGCACGGGTGTGGTTCATCCCGCCCGGATACGTCGACGCGTCCCGCACGCCGAGGCTGGGCGGGCGCGCGCGGTTCGACATCGCGGCGTGAGGCGGCGCGGGTCGCCTTCGCGCGAGTTCACGCGAATGACCGTCCGTAAGCTGTGCTCACGCACACGAACGCCCGTGAGCTCTACTTGTGCGAACGACCGCCAGCGAGCTCTACTTACGCGAACGACCGCCCTCGGGCTCGCACGGGTGACCGTCACGCGACCGCCGCCCGAGCTCCCCAGCGCATCCATCACACTGGCCGCGCCGGCGTCCCGCTACTCCCCGCGCCGCACCCGCAGCACGAGCGCGACCACCGCCAGAGTGATCACGACGAGCCCGTAGCCGATGCACACCGGACCGAGCCCGACCACGCCGACAAGGGCGCCGGCGACGACCGCCGGAACGCCGAACGCGAGATACGCGAGCAGGAAGATCACGGCGAACGTGTCCGCCCGCTCCGTCGCCGGGATGCGCGGAGCCAGCGAAGCGACGACCCCCGAGAACGCGGTGCCGAAGCCCATGCCCGTGATCGCCGTGGCCACGAGATAGAACGGCAGCGACCCCGCCCCGAGCGCCAGGAGAGACAGCGCCGTGCCGGATGCGAGAGCGGCCGTGCCGAAGATCACCGTCGTTCGGGGGCGACGCCGCCGCATCGCGAACGCGGTGAGCGCTCCGACCCCGGCGAGCATCGCCACCGAGAGTCCCTGCCAGGTGTGCGCCTCGCCGCCCAGCTCAGTGCGCACGATCGTCGCGCCCAGCGACAGGAACAGTCCACCGGTCGCCCAGCCGGCGATCACCGCGGGCGCCGCACGCCAGAAGTCCGCGCGGATGCCGGCGGGGATCGAGAGCCGGAAGCTCAGAGACGCCCATGCCCCCGGTCGTCGCGGAGCGGTCTCCGGCGCGAGCAGGAACAGCGCCGCCAGCACGACGTACACGACGGTGAGCGGGGCGAACACGTCGAGCAGCGGCTGACCGGTGAGGTCCAGAGCGACTCCAGAGACGAGCGCCCCCAGCGCGAGGCCGATGCCGGGGCTGAGCGCGTTCCACAGTGCGGCGGTGGCGGTCCGTCCACCCGGCGCGAGGTCGAGCACGGCGGCCGACAGCGCGGAGATCAGGATGCCGCTCGCGACGCCCTGCAGCACGCGGGCGAGGACGAGCGCCGTGACGGAGTCGGCATGCCAGAACAGCGCCATGCTCGCGGCGAGCAGCAGGAACCCGGCGATCGCGACCGGCCGACGCCCGACATGATCGGAGAGGGGCCCCGCGGTGAGCAGCGCGAGCAGCAGGGCGATCGCGTACACGGCGAACACCGCACTGATCACGATCGCGTCGAACCCGATGTCCTGCGCGAGCACCGGGTAGAAGGGCGACGGCGCGCTCGCGCCGATCATCATCGCGATCTGCGCCGCGATCGCGAGCGCGAAACCGAACCGTGCGCGCCGCGGCCCGGCGGGCGAGTGGGTCGCCCCCGGAGTGACGATCGGCTGAGTGATGGTCATGACCTCTCCTGTCGGTTCGAGAATCATCGAACTATCGGAGCGTACTCGCCATCCGTCGATTGTTCAACTATTCTCGAACCATGCCTGGCGACCTCCCCCACCCGGATCGATCCGACATCCGGCTCACCGACGTGCTCTTCGCGCTCAGCGACCCCGAGCGTCTGGCGATCACGCGACAGCTCGCCGACGGCCCTCTCGACATGGCCGCCTGCCACTCCACCGACCCGAACCTGCCGAAGTCGACCAAGTCGCACTTCATGAAGGTGCTCCGCGAAGCGGGTGTCATCCGCAACGAGCCCAACGGGCGCCGACGGACGCTGACGCTGCGCCGCGACGACCTCGACGAGCTGTTCCCCGGCCTGCTCGACTCCGTGCTGCGCGACTGAGGCCTCCGGGAACCGACTGAGCCCTCCGGGAGCTAACTGGCCCCCGGAAGCCCGTCTCCGCGACGGCGCGCCCTAGAGTGACCACATGCCCGCCGAACCCCCGGAATGGACCAAGGTCGAGCTGACCAGCCACCGCGGCGCGGTCGGTCAGCGCATCATCGCGGCCATGCTCGTCGTGGTCGGTCTCGTCGGCGTGGTCCTGAGCATCCTCGCCGTGCCCGACTGGTGGGTCGTCGTGTCGGTGTTCCTCGTCAGCGTCTTCCTCGGGATCATCGGCCTGAGCCTCTGGTTCCACGTCGGCATGAGCGCGGCTGCCACGGTCGAGCTGGTCAGGGTCGGCGCCCCGACCGCCCTCCGCGTGCTGCGATCGGAGGAGATCGCCGACGAGAGCATTATCTTCCGGCTCTTCCTCCGCCTGCCAGAGGAGGAACTCGTGGTCGTGCAGCATCAGTGCAGTCAGGGGCAGTGCGTGGAGGCGGGCCGAGCGGCTCCGCACTCCGAGGTGCCCGCGATCCTCGACCCGGTCACGAAGTCGTGGGGCGTCGTGCACGGCCGTCTCGACGTCTGAGACTCCCACCCCACTCCCAGTCTTAACGACATATCGTTGAGTATCGCTACCGATATCGGGAGGTCACCATGAACAACTCATTCCCCTCGAACCCGTTCGCGGGTGCGGGCGCCGGACCGGCATCCGCCCTCTTCGAGGCCATGGAGCAGCTGCGCACCTCGTTCGCGCCCCGACCCAGCGGCGGCTCGCGCATGGCGCGAGGCGACGTCCGCACGGCCGTGCTCTCGCTTCTCGCCGAGAAGCCCATGCACGGCTACCAGATCATCAACGAGATCGCCGAGCGCAGCGGCGGATCGTGGAAGCCCAGCGCCGGCTCGGTCTACCCGACCCTGCAGCTGCTCGCCGACGAGGGTCTCATCACCGCCGAGGAGCAGAACGGCCGCAAGACCTACTCGCTCACGGATGCCGGAGCAGAGGTCGCCGCCGAGGCCACCGAGACCCCCGCGCCGTGGGAGGCCTCAGGACCCCGCGACCACACCCGCTTCAGTGCGCTGCCCAAGGCCGGCGTCGACCTCGCCGCGGCTGCCGCCCAGGTGGGGCGCACGGGGTCGCCCGAGCAGGTGCAGCAGGCCATCGAGGTGCTCGACGAGGCCCGTCGTAGGCTGTACTCGATCCTCGCCCAGGACTGACCGCGTGGCAGTGCGGCCTCCGCTGAGGAGCAGCGAGAGGACGGCGCGATGACGGATGCTGCGGCGCAGGGCGCACACCGCGCCCGCTACCGTCGCATCCTGTCGTTCGCGGCGCGCGAGTTCCTCGCCATCTGGTGGTTCGAGCTGGTCCTGCCCCGCATCGGGTTGAGCCGCGTGTCCGAGCGGACGCGCGCCGGTCGGATGCAGCGCTTCGCCCGGCGCTTCCACGCCCTCGCCATCGCTCTGGGCGGGCTCATGATCAAGGTCGGGCAGTTCATGTCGTCCCGCCTCGACGTTCTCCCGCCGGAGATCACGAAGGAGCTGGAGGGGCTGCAGGACGAGGTGCCCGCCGTGCCGTTCGCCGACATCCGTGTCGTCGCCGAGGCCGAGCTGGGGGTTCCGTTGGAGCGCGCCTACGCGTGGTTCGACGAGAACCCTGTGGCCGCGGCATCCCTCGGCCAGGCGCACCGCGCCCGGCTCTCCGACCTCGACGCCGCCGACACCGGCCTCGAGAACGTCGTCGTCAAGGTGCAGCGACCGGGCATCGACGCGATCGTCGCGACCGACCTCGCCGCTCTCCGCCGGGTCGCCCGCTGGCTCACCCGGGTGCGGATCGTCGCCGACCGCGTCGACGCCCCCGGTCTCGTCGAGGAGTTCGCCCAGACGAGCCTCGAGGAGATCGACTACCTGCACGAGGCTGCGAGCGCCGAGAGGTTCCGCGAGAACTTCGCCGACGACCCCCGCGTCGACACCCCCGAGATCGTCTGGGAGCGCTCGACGCGTCGGGTGCTGACCCTGTCGGACGTCACCGCGATCAAGATCAACGACACCGACGCCCTGCGCGCCGCGGGCATCGACCCCTCCGAGGTCGCCGACGTGTTCGCCGAGGTCATGTTCGACCAGGTCTTCACCCACAGCTTCGTGCACGCCGACCCGCACCCCGGCAACATCTTCGTGACCCCGGTGCCGGCATCCGCCGCCGGGGAACGCGGCTTCCGGCTCACGTTCATCGACTTCGGGATGATGGCCGAGGTGCCCGACAGTCTCCGCGACGGGCTGCGCACCCTCCTCATCGCGATCGCCGGGCGCGACAGCCGCGGTCTCGTGAAGGCCGCGCAGGAGATCGGCGTGCTGCTGCCCTCGGCCGATACGGCCGAGCTCGAACGCGCGCTGACCGCCCTGTTCGCGCGTTTCGGCGGCATGGGCTTCGCCGAACTCAGCACGGTCGACCCGCGGGAGTTCCGCGACTTCGCCGACGAGTTCGGCGACATGGTGCGCTCGCTGCCCCTGCAGCTGCCGGAGAACATGCTGCTGCTGATCCGTGCCGTCTCGTTGACGTCGGGCATGTGCAGCAGCCTCGACCCGTCGTTCAACGTGTGGGATGCCGCGGAGCCCTACGCCGGGCGCCTGCTGCGCGACGAGTCCGGGAACCTGATTCAGGACCTCGCGAAGCAGGCCATGCAGAACGCCGCCGTGACCTGGCGGCTGCCGAAGCGGATCGACGACATCATCTCGCGCGTCGACGAGGGCAGCGTGACCTTCGACACGTCGCGCCTCGAACGACGGCTCGATCGTCTGGAGGGCATCGCGAGGCGCATCGCCTCCGGCGTGCTGTTCGCGGCGCTGCTCATCGGCGGCGCCCTGCTCGTCCCGTCCGCTCCGCCGCTGGGGATCACGCTCGTCTGCGTGTCGGTGCTCCCACTGCTGCACTCGCTGTTCGCGGGCGTGGGCAGGCGCGGGCCGCGCTAGTCCGTCCTGACCGTCGCGCGACGGTCAGGTGCGCGAGGGGGCGGCGTCGTCCGCGATGTCCGCGACCGGAGTCATCGGCTCCCTGGGCATCTCGGCCGCCGCGGTGATCCGCGCCGCCATGCCCGCGAAGATGAAGCCGTGGAACGGCAGCACGGCCAGCCAGTACAGCCGCCCGCCCAGCCCGCGGGGGAAGAACACGGCCCGCTGCTCGTACCTCGCCCGATCCCCCTCCGGCACCGCCCGCAGCTCCAGCCAGGCGTCGCCCGGCACCTTCATCTCGGCGCGCAGGCGCAGGAGGCTCCCGGCATCCGCATGCTCGACGGCCTCGACGCGCCAGAAGTCGATCGCGTCGCCGACCCTCGCGGCGCTCCGGCTGCGGCGTCCTCGTTGAAGCCCGACACCGCCCACGAGCCGGTCCATCCACCCGCGCACCGCCCAGAGCAGCGGCGACGAGTACCACCCGTTCTCCCCGCCGATCCCGACGATGACGCGCCACAGGTCCGCGGCCGAGGCGTCGGTCTCGACGGTGCGCGCGTCGGTGAACACCGTGCGGCCGGCCCAGTCCGGGTCGCTCGGCAGCGGGTCGCTCGGGGCGCCGGACACCTCCGCATCCTGCCAGCTGGTCTCCACGCTGTCGGCGTCGAGCCGGCCCAGCGCGAGCGACACGGCCTGGCGGTAGGGCGTGAGTCCGCCCGACGGGAGCGGGATGATCTCGTCCACCGCCCTGTCCTTCACGACGCACTCGTTCTGCAGCGACGCGACGAGCGGCCGCGCGATCGCGCGGGGCACCGGGGTGACGAGGTTCACCCAGTGCGAGGCGAGCCCCGGCGTGAGCACGGGCAGCGCGGCGATCGCCCGCTGCGGGAGTCCGGCCTCCACGGCATAGCCGTTCATCATCTGTCCGTACCGCAGCACGTCGGGTCCGCCGATGTCGACGGCGCGATTGACGTCGGCGTCCACGCGGGCCGCCCCGAGGAGGTAGTGCAGCACGTCGCGCACCGCGATCGGCTGGATGCGGTTGCGCACCCACTTCGGCGCCGGCATGTACGGCAGCACCTCGGTCAGGTGCCGGATCATCTCGAAGGATGCCGAGCCGGAGCCGATCACGACCCCCGCCTGCAGCACGAGCGTCGGCACGCCGGACGCCAGGAGGATCTCTCCGACGCGCACGCGGGAGCGCAGGTGCGGGGAGAGCGCGACGTCGGCGGGATGCAGCCCGCCCAGGTACACGATGCGGTGCACGCCCGCGGTCGCCGCGGCCTCGGCGACGGTCTCCGCCGCCCTCTCGTCCGCCTCCTCGAAGCCCTTGCCCGCGCTCATCGAGTGGATCAGGTAGTAGACGACGTCGACATCGCGCACGGCGTCGGCGACGGCATCCGCGTCGTCGGCCGAGCCCTCGACGATTTCGCAGTCGGCTCCCCACGGGAAGGATGCCGCCCGCGCTGCGTCGCGCGCGAGGATGCGCACGCGGTAGCCGGCGTTCAGGAGTCGCGGGGTGAGGCGTCCGCCGATGTAGCCGGTCGCGCCGAGCACCAGCACGCGCGGAGGAGTGCCGTCGTCGCGCGGGAGGGCGCGCAGTGCGTCTTCGTGTCCGGTGGGCTGGGTGAGCTCGGCCATGCTCCGAGCGTAGGCGCGTGGTGCTCGGGGTCACAGCGGGTTGCGCGAACGCTCCGGACGTGAGACAGGGCCGTCGAACAAGTGCAACTCCAGGGTTGCGTCAGTGAGGAGTGTGTGCAACTCTTGAGTTGCAGGTGAGCGGCGATCCGGCCGCACCCCGGGAAAGGAACCATGATGGTCAACATGACAGAGAACCCCGCATCCGTCGTCGACGAGGAGACGTTCTCGGTGCGGCGCACGATCCGCATCGCGGCATCCGTCGACAAGGTCTGGCGCGCCGTGACCGAACCGGAGCACATCTCGCGCTGGTTCGGCCGCACGGTGCTCGACGGCGCCGGCGTCGGAGCGACCGGCACGATGACGTTCCCCGACTACGGAGCGATCCCGCTGCGCGTCGAAGCCTGCGACGAGCCGAACCTCATCGCCTACCGCTGGGGCAACGACGACGCGCAGGACGCACGACCTGAGGTGCTCGACCCCGAGACCTCGACGGTCTTCACGTTCACGCTGGAGCCGATCGACGGCGGCACGCAGCTCACCGTCGTCGAGAGCGGCTTCGAGCGCACGTCGGCCCCGCTCGAGAACCTCGAGAGCCACCGCATCGGCTGGGACTCCGAGCTGGACAAGCTCGTCGCCCTGGTCGAAGGTGAAGTGTGACCGCGGACACCCTGATCCCCATGTTCGCCGCTCTCGCAGACGAGACGCGGTGGAGCATCCTGACGGCTCTCGGCGAGGGGGATGCCTCGGCATCCGCCCTCGCCGGGCGCCTGCCGGTGAGCCGTCAGGCCATCGCGAAGCACCTGGCGGTCCTGCAGGAGGTCGGGCTCGTCGAGCCGATCCCGGTCGGGCGCGAGGTGCGCTTCCGCGTGATCGGCGCCGAGCTCGCCGTCACCGCCGCGAAGCTCGACGCCATCGGCCGGGACTGGGACCGCCGCCTCGCCGCGATCAAGGAGATCGCCGAAGGGCTGTGAGCCGTCGCCCCGTGGGAGGATGGGGCGCGATGAACACGACGGATGCCGCCGCCAGACGGGCCCGCATCGCCGTCTCCGCGCTCTTCCTCACGAACGGCGCCCTGTTCGCGAACATCCTGCCTCGCTACCCGGAGATCAAGGCGGCGCTCGGACTCGACAACGCCGCGTACGGTCTCTCGATCGCGGCGCTCCCCGCGGGTGCGATCGTCGCGGGTCTGGGAGCCGCGGTCCTCCTGCGTCGCTTCGGCTCGGCGAAGGTCGCCGTGTTCGGCACGGTGCTCACGAGCGGCGGGTACCTGTGCGCAGGGTTCGCGCCGTCGGCGGTGCTGTTCGCCACCGCGCTGTTCTTCGCCGGGGCGAGCGATGCGATCACCGACGTCGCCCAGAACACGCACGGGCTCCGCGTGCAGCGGCGCTTCGGACGCTCGATCATCAACTCGTTCCATGCGATCTGGTCGATCGGAGCGGTTCTCGGAGGTGCGATGGGCGCCGTCGCGATCGCCTTGCGGCTTCCGGTGGGCCTGCATCTTTCGATCTCCACCGCGCTCTTCGCGGTCGTCGCGCTCTGCGCGCTGCGGTTCTGTCTCCCCGGACCGGATGCTGCGGATGCCGTGACCACCGAGGCCGAGGTTGGCGCCCCGGAGCGGAGGGTGAGCCCGCGCATCGTCGGCATGCTCGCCGCGCTGACGCTCATCGCGATGGCCGGAGGCATCGCGGAGGATGCGGGCAACTCCTGGGCGACGCTGTACCTCGCCGACTCCCTCGACGCCCCGGCCGCGGTGGCCCCGCTCGGCTTCATCGCCCTCGTCGGTGCGCAGTTCATCGGGCGGATGCTCGGCGACCCCCTGGTCGATCGGTTCGGGCAGCGCGCCGTCGCGCGCGTGGGCGGGATCATCGCCGCGATCGGCATGAGTCTCGCGCTGCTGTTCCCCAGCATCCCGGGCACGATCGTCGGCTTCGCCGCTGTGGGCTTCGGCATCGCGACGCTGATCCCTGCAGCGATGCACGCCGCCGACGAGCTGCCGGGCCTGCGGCATGGCGTCGGCCTGACCATCGTGTCGTGGCTGCTGCGCCTGGGCTTCCTCTTCGCGCCCCCGTTGGTCGGCCTCGTGGCGGATCAAACGAGCCTTCGGGTCGGACTCGTCATCGCGCCCGTCGCCGGACTCGTGGCCGTGCTGCTCGCCGGGGCTCTGGAGGGGCGGCGGCGCTAGATCGGACCGCGGTAGCCGATTCGCGGGAACCTCTTGACACGGCATCCGTCGTCGCATAACGTACAACCAAATGGTTGTACAAAGAGAACTCAGCGAAGCGGAGGTCGACCGTGTGTTCCACGCACTGGCGACGGCGACCCGGCGCGACATCCTGCGCCGGACGATCGAGCGGGAGCAGTCCGTCTCGACCCTCGCCTCCGAATACGAGATGTCCTTCGCCGCGGTGCAGAAGCACGTGTCCGTGCTCGAAGCGGCGAACCTCATCGTCAAGCGCGCCGATGGGCGCGAGCGGCTCGTCCGCGCGAACCCCGAGATGATCGCCCGCGCCAGGGCGCTCCTCGCCCGATACGAAGAGCTGTGGCGGTCGCGCATCGCCCGGCTCGACGACCTGCTGGCCGAAGCGCCCGCGGGTCGAGCAGACAACGCCACCGACAACGAACGAAGAGAAGAAGGAGAGTGACATGCCTGTCACCGACGTCATCACCGATGCCGAAAACCTGACGATGACCGTCGTCGCCGATTTCGCGGCGCCGATCGAGCGGGTCTGGGCCGCGTACAGCGAGCCGCGCCAGCTCGAGCGCTTCTGGGGTCCTCCCGGATGGCCGGCGACCTTCACCGCCTGGGACCACACGGTCGGAGGCAAGGCCAACTACACGATGAACGGACCCCGCGGCGAGAAGGCCTCTGGTACGTGGGAGTTCCTGCGCATCGACGCCCCGCACGGCTTCGAGGTGCTCGACGCGTTCGCCGACGAGGAGGGCACGCCCGACCCCGACCTGCCCTCGATGCGGATGGTGTTCACGTTCGAGCCCTCCGAGGTGGGGACGCGCATGGTCACCACCAGCCACTTCGCGTCTGCCGATGCGCTGGAGCAGGTCGTGTCGATGGGCGCGGTCGAGGGCACGAAGATGGCGATGGCCCAGCTCGACGCCGTGCTGCAGGACCTCCGCGACTACGCGCAGGGCAAGGGCACCCGCACCGAGCTCATCGACGACACGCACGTGCGCATCACCCGGCTCGTCGAGGGTCCGCGCGAGCTGGTCTGGCGTGCGCACCACGAGGCCGAGCTCATGAAGCAGTGGCTGCTCGGACCCGACGGGTGGGAGATGACCGAGTGCGTGGTCGCGACCGCGCCCGGAGACACGTACCGCACCTCGTGGGCGCCGGTGGGTGACACCGAGGGCCAGCCCTTCGGATTCGAGGGGGAGGCGTTGCTCGTCGACGCCCCTCGCCGCGCGGTCACCACGGAACGCATGACCGGGATGCCGACGGAGACGCTCAACGACCTCAACCTCTACGAAGAGGACGGCGCGACGCTCATCACCCTCCTCATCGAGTACCCCGACAAGGAGACGCGCGACATGATCCTCGCCACCGGCATGACCGACGGCATGGAAGCCTCGTACGCCCGCCTGGAGCGGGAGCTGCTCGCCGTCTGAGCGTTCACAACTCCTCGAGAAGAGGCCGGATCCCACGGGATCCGGCCTTTTCTGCGGCGTCGGCCGTGATTCGTGAGGAGTCGTGAACGCCGTGTCGACGCACGGCTCAGATCAGGCGGCGCAGCGCCTCTTCGAGGGTGACGCCCTGCGCGTCCGCGAGGTCGGCGAGACGCGCATGCTCATCGCCGCTGAGCGTGAGGCGCAGCTCGATCGGGTCGTCTGCGGGAGCGTCGTCGAGGCCGTCGAAGAGGTCGGATGCCTCGGCCCACAGCGGCTCGGCGGGAAGGTCGGCGGGAGACGCGACGGGGGCGACGGATGCAGCAGCGGGTGCGGCAGCGGGGGAGGGGGAATCCGCCCGCGCGTCGTCGGCCGGAGCGAGCCAGTCCCGGTCGGGCTGCGTCGCCATGGGGGCATCGACATCCGCCGCGCCCCGCGTGAAACCGGGGCCGCGGTTCGGCTCCTGCTTCGCCTGGTACGCCTTGGCCGCGCCGTTCGCACGCTCATCCGCCGCTTCGTTCAGGGGGTGCCCCGCGTGGCCCTTGACCCACTCGAACGTCACGTCTCGGCCTCGCATGGCCTCGTCGAGCGCCTCCATCAGGTCGCGGTTCAGCACGGGTCCGCCGTCGGACTTGCGCCATCCCTTGCGCTTCCAGCCCGGCATCCACTTGGTGATCGAGTCGATCACGTACTTGCTGTCGCACTCGATCACCAGCTTCTCGGAGGCGCCGGCCGTGGCGCGCAGCAGCTCGAGAACGGCCTGCAGCTCTCCCTGGTTGTTCGTGCCGTGCGGTGAGCCGCCGGCGGCCCAGTTCGCGTCGTCGATGTACCAGGCCCAGCCGTTCGGGCCGGGGTTGCCCAGGGCGGAGCCGTCTGCGGCGGCGGTGATCGTCATCCCTCCACCGTAGCCGCGGTCGGCGACACCGCCCGGCGGCGGGCGGGGGGCAGTGCCCCGTCAGTCCTTCGGCTCGCCCGTCTCGTCGGCTCCGGCCTCCGGCAGCACCGGCGCGACGGGGAAGACGATCGAGGTCACCTGCCCCTCGAACCCCAGCGACAGCGGGTCGGCCGAGGGCACGGCGTCGAGCACATCGGCCGCATCGCGATCGAGCGGTTCGGAGGGGAGGACCCACTGGTTCTCCTCTTCCTCTGGACGGTGCTGGAAAAGTCCCATGTCCCTATTGTGCGCCGCTCAGGATGCCGTGGGGGCGGCGCGCCGGAACGTGAAGTACCCCGACACGGCGCCGTGGTTGACCACGCCGGTTCCCGTGCTCAGGACGCGGTTCGAGGTCGTCGCCCCGGACTCGATGAAGGTGTACCCCGTGTGCTCGAGCCGCCACCCGATCCGCTCGACCTGCCCGAGGAAGTATCCGATGCTCTCGTTCACGGCCAGGCCGTTGTCTGCCGAGCCCCATGACGACGTCTGTCCGGTCAGCCGCCCGATCTCCACGTGCAGATGCAGGAGCACATCGCCCCTGGTCTGCGCATCCTGAGCGAGCGACAGCAGCCGTGTGGCTTCATCCGGTGTGAGCATGGTTCCCCCTGGGTCGACGTGGGTTCAGCGTAGTCACTCCGCCGATGCTGCCCGCACGGCGTCGACCAGCGCGCGCCACGGACCGTCGAGCGCCGCGTCGGGCAGGTCCTGCTCCCGCCGCTCGGAGGGGGTGCGGGCGCGGATGCTCCACACGAAGCGGTCGGCGCCCTCCGTGTCAGAGGGCGGTGCGTCCCAGGGGCAGCGATCGATGAGGGCGATCCAGTCCCCTGCGTCCTCGGGGGCGGCGGTCACCCGCCAGCGGCGACGGATGCCGGCGATGCCGCCGGTGCGCACGACCGCGATGACGACGATGTCGTCGTCAGTCTGCGTGCGCTCCTCGGCTGGAGGAGGGGTCTCGCTCATCCTCCAAGACTCCCACGGTCGTCCAGGCGCGTCGAGCGGCTGCCGCCGTCGCGTCGTCGATCGCGGACGCCGCGGTGATCGTCGCCTCCGCGAACTGCGCGAACGTGGCGGTGCTCGACAGTCCTCCGGTCAGAGCGCGGTACCAGGTCAGGCCCGCGCCCTCCCAGGCGTTGCCGCCGAGATCGCGGGCGAACAGGGCGAAGGCGCGGTTCGGGATGCCGGAGTTGATGTGCACGCCGCCGTTGTCTTCCGTCGTGCGCACGAATCCGCTCATGTGGTCGGGCTGCGGATCCTTGCCGAGCTCGTCGTCGTCATAGGCCGTGCCGGGGTGCAGCATGGAGCGCAGGGCCTCGCCCTCTACCGCATCCGTGAAGATCTCCGCGCCGATCAGCCACGTGGCCTGGGCCGCCGTCTGCCCGAGCAGGTACTGCTCGGTGAGCGCGCCGAAGACGTCGGCGATCGACTCGTTCAGCGCACCGGGCTGGCCCTGGTACTCGAGGTTCGCGGTGTGCTGCACGACGCCGTGCGCGAGCTCGTGCCCGATCACGGTGGTCGACGCCGTGAAGCCCGTGAAGACCTCTCCGTCGCCGTCGCCGAAGACCATGCGCTGGCCGTCCCAGAAGGCGTTGTCGTAGTCGACGCCGTAGTGCACGCTCGCGTCGAGCGGCGCCCCGGCATCGTCGAGGGAGTTGCGCGAGAACGCGGCGAGCAGCAGCTCGAAGGTGGCGCCGAGCCCGTCGAACGCCTGGTTCACGGCGGCGTCCTCGACCGGAGGATCGTCTTCGCTGCGCACCAGGATGCCGGGGAGCTTCTGCGTGTTGCCGGCGTCGCTGATGGTGCGGTTCGGCGCATCGGACAGCTGCGCCACGAGGTCGCCGTTCTCGTCGATCGACAGGTCGATGCGCGCGCGGAACGGCGGGCGTCCCGCGGTCAATGTCTGTCGTGCGGCGGCCGCAGCGCGCGGGAACCGCCCCGACTCGGCCAGGCGCGCGAGCAGGTAGGAGGGAACGACTCCGGGAGATGCGGTGCGGCTGCTCATGCCCCGACCCTACGCCGGAGGTGCGACGTTCGCCCGGGGGTTGCGTTCGATGTCGACCACGGTCGTGCGCACGCCCTCGGACTCGTACTGCACCGGCATCCCCGGGTGGGCGAGGGAGAACCAGAACGTACCGTCCTCGGAGTCGTACCGCAGGCACTCGACCTCGCCGAGCGGGGTCGTCAGCGATTCGGTCGAGACGGTCGTCGTCGCGGCGTCGAAGGCGGCGTGCCGCTGCAGGTCGAGCCACGTCACGCGGTCCGCCGTCAGGTCGGAGCGGTCGGGGAGCGACCAGCGCTCGAGGGTGGCGCCGTCGGCATCCGTCTCGCTGAACCGGTTGACCCTCGTGGCCGTCGTGCCATCGGGCAGGTCGATGCGGATGCGGATGGTCTTGCCGGGTCCCGTGGCGTCGCGGATCTCGGCGGCGGTGAACGGGGTCGGCAGGAGTCCGGGGCCGAGGAGGTGCGGATCGGGTGCGCTCATGCACCCATTGAAGCCCACTCCGCGCGACGTCACGAGATGATCTCGATGCCCCGAGGAAGAGGGGTGTCTCTTGACACATCTGCGTTCTGTATACAGAATACGAGTATGCCCCGAGGGGTTCCCGACACGATCTTCCGATGACGAAAGAGGTAGCGAGATGGCACGAGCGAAGGTGACGCGGTATCTGGCAGTGGGGGCCGCCGGAGCCCTGGTCCTGGGGCTCGCCGCGTGCAGCGGCAGCGGCGGCGGCGGGGGCGTCTCGGCAGACGGCACCGCGACCGTCGTGTGGTCCACGTGGGGCACGGCCGACGAACTCACCCGCTACGAGGAGTTCAACAAGGACTTCATGAAGCGGCATCCCGACATCAAGGTCAAGCTGCAGCCGGTCGCCAGCTACGGCGACTACCACTCCAAGCTGCTCGCGCAGCTCACCAGCAACACCGCCCCCGACGTCTTCTACGTCGGCGACGACAAGATCGGCCAGTTCGTCGACTCGAAGCGCCTGATGCCGCTGAACGACCTCATGGACTCGAAGGACAGCAAGACCAAGAAGGACGACTTCTTCCCCGGCCTCTTCGGCGCCGCCGAGAAGGACGGCGAGACCTACGCCGCCCCGAACGACTCCAACCCCGACGTGTTCTGGTACGACAAGCAGGCCCTCGCCACCGCCGGCATCACCGAGGATCCCGCGACGCTCGCCGAGAACGGGGAGTGGACGACCGACAAGTTCCTCGAGATGAACGCCAAGCTCCACGACGCCGGCCTCACCGGCACGATGTACTGGAACTACTGGGCGACCCACTGGAGCTGGCTCTCCTCGCAGGGCGTCGACGCGCCCTACAGCGACTCCGGGGAGTTCACGGCGAACAAGGACTCCGCCGCGGTCGACGCGATGCAGCAGTTCGGCGACCTGTTCCAGGACGGCACCTTCGTGGTCGCCGACAGCCTGCCGGACGGCGCCGGAGCGGACAGCGTGTTCGTGACCCACAAGGCCGGTTTCTTCGTGCAGGGCCGGTACACGATCGGCACCGTGAAGGCGACCGGCGAGGAGGCCAGCTACGACATCGCGCCGTGGCCGACCCCCGACGGCACGGCCGCTCCGACCGGCGTCGCCACGTCGTTCCTCGCGATCAACGGCAAGACCAAGGTGAAGGACGCGGCGTTCACGTTCTGGACCGAGTTCCTCTCGGCCGAGGGGCAGACCTTCCGCCTGCAGGGCGGCGGCAACGCGGTCCCGTCGATCAAGGGCGCCGACGACGTCGTGCTCGAAGACGGCTACCCGGCGCACGCGCAGACCTTCCTCGACATGCGCGACATCGGCTTCGAGGACTACCCCGCCGAGGCGGCCGTCCCCGGCCTGCCGGTCGACATCGCCGACGAGCTCCTCAAGCTCTACGAGGGCAAGGAAGACGCGAAGGCCGCGCTCGACAACGTCGCGAGCCTCGTCAAGGACCGGTCGGAGAAGTAGGAGTGTCCACGCTCACCGACAACGGACGGATGCCGCAGGCCACCCCTGCGGCATCCGCCCTACCCCTGCGCAAGGAGGCGGCCTGGCGCCGGCGCGACCGCCGCTGGGGCTACGTCTTCGTCGGCCCTCAGCTGATCGGCATGGGGCTGTTCGTCGTGCTGCCGTTCCTGGGGAGCATGGTGCTCGCCTTCGCCTCGTGGGACGGGCTGAGCGACCTCGAATGGGTGGGCTTCGCCAACTTCGCCGACCAGCTGTCCGACCCGCTGCTCGGACGGGCCATCCTCAACACCCTCCTCATCGCGATCATCACGGTGCCCATCGGGCTCGCGCTCGCGGTGATCGTCGCCATCGCTCTGGAGAAGCTCAAGACCCGCACGCTGTACCTCGTGCTGTTCTTCGCGCCGGTGGTCACGTCGACCGTCGCGGTCGCGATGATCTGGCAGCAGATGTTCCGCGCAGACGGCGTGCTCTCCACCGCGATCTCGAAGATCTTCGGCATCGCGCCCCCCGACTGGCTGCAGGATCCGAAGCTCGCCCTCCTCGCCGTCTGCATCGTCACCATCTGGTCGTCGATGGGCCTCAACGTGGTGATCTTCCTCGCCGGTCTGCAGAACATCTCGCCCTCTGTCATCGAGGCCGCCCGCATCGACGGGGCGGGCCCGTGGCGGCTGTTCACCAGCATCCGCCTCCCGCTGCTCTCGCCCATCGTGTTCTTCTCGTCGATCGTCGCCTTCATCTCGTCGCTGCAGACCTTCGACACCGTCTACGTGCTCGTGCAGAACGCGGGACCCGACAACGCGACCCGCACGATCGTGTTCCACATCTTCGATCTCGGCTTCACGAAGTTCGAGTTCGGCCTGTCGAGCGCGGCCAGCGTGATCCTGCTGCTCATCACCCTCGTGATCACGGGCATCCAGTTCGCCGCGCAGAAGAAGTTCGTCCACTACGAGGATGACCCGGCATGACCTCCCAGACACCCTCCCTCACCCGGCAGGCCCCTCCGACGGGGTCGACGGTCGCGCTCACCGCTCCGGGCTACCGCTCGCGTGGACGCGGCGGACCCGGCGCCGACCGCGCCCGTCGTCGGATCGGCGCGACCCTGCTGCACGTGGTGCTCGCCGTCGCGGGCATCGCGATGGTCTTCCCGTTCATCTGGATGCTGCTGACGTCGTTCAAGTCGCTGTCGCAGCTCCTGAAGAACCCGCTGCAGTTCCTCCCCGACCCGTGGACGTTCGACAACTACACGACAGCGTGGAACGCGGTGCCGTTCGGGCAGGCGTACCTCAACAGCGCGTACATCGCCGTCCTCGTGGTCGTCGGCACGCTGCTGACCTCGGCGATGGCGGGGTACGCGTTCGCCCGCATCCGGTTCCGCGGCAGCAGGATCCTCTTCGTCGTGTTCCTCGCGACGCAGATGATCCCCAAGCAGGTGACGCTCATCCCGTTCTACCTGCTGATGTCGCAGCTCGGCTGGGTCGACTCGCACCTCGCGCTGATCGTCCCCGGCATGATGGCGAACCCCTTCGCGGTGTTCCTCATGAGGCAGTTCGTCCTCGCACTCCCGCGGGAGCTCGAGGAGGCGGCCCTCGTCGACGGCGCCGGACGCTGGCGCACCTTCTGGAGCGTCGTGCTGCCCAACCTCAAGCCGGGCCTCGCCGCGCTCAGCATCATCGTCGCCCTCGACGTGTGGAACTCGTTCCTGTTCCCGCTGGTGCTGCTGAACACGCCCGATCTCTTCACCGTGCCGCTGCTGCTGCAGGCGTTCCAGAGCCAGCAGGGCTCGGTCAACTACGGGCTCGTGATGGCGGCGTCCGCGATCGCCACCGTGCCGATGCTGATCGTGTTCGTGATCGGCCAGCGCAAGATCCTGAACAGCATGGCCGCCTCGGGCCTCGGAGGACGATGACATGACGGATGCCGCCGACCTGGCCGCCCTCGCCGGCCGCCATCTCGACCTCGTCTCCGCGCCCTTCACCCTGCCGCGTTCGCGCGTGCTCGTGTTCCGCGCGGAGAATGGGGACGGCGTGCGCGTGCACACCTCGGAGTACGAGAAGCGGCTGTCGGAGTGCCGGGTGCTGGACGCGGTCGTCGTGACGGATGCCGAGGGAGCGGTGCTTCCGGTGGCCGACGTGCTGCCTGGGCGCGTGCGGTTCGGGGGCGACGTCACGCTCACCTTCGACGGCCCATCGGCGTTGAGCCTCGGCGGAGCGCCAGGCGCGCGCGTACGTCTGGTGCGGCCGGACGGCTCCGTCGAGGAGCATCCGCTGGGCGACGGCATCCGGCTGCGCATCGCGGCCGACCGCACCGTCTCCGTGGAGAGCAGGGGGCACGCGGGCGCGCTCGCGGCCACGGCATCCGTCTGGGACGAGTGGTTCGCGAGGTGCCCGATCGTGCGCGACGACCTGCAGGAGATGACCGCGTTCTGCTGGTGGGTGCTCGGAGCGAACATCGTCGAGCTGCCGTCTCTGGGCGATGCCCGCGCGATCGTCCCGTCGAAGATCGGCTACGTGGGGCTGTGGCAGTGGGACGCCTACTTCATCGCGGTCGGCCTGCGTCACGGCGACCCGGAGCTGGCGCGCGAGCAGCTCGACCTCGCGTTCCGGTTCCCGCAGCCCGACGGTCAGCTGCCCGACGTCGTGCACGAGCTCGGGGTGCTCGCGACGAGCGACGACCTGCCCGAGAGCGATCGAGCGAACCTGCGCAGGGCAGGGTCGCAGATCGCCGACCCGAGCGCGCCGGTGCCGCTGACCAAGCCTCCGCTCGCGGCCTGGGCGCTGCGCACGGTGCTCGAGGTGCAGGACGACCCCGACTACGCGCGCACGCAGCTCGCCCGTGTCATCCGCTCGCAGGACTGGTGGTTCGCGGGCAGCGACCTCGATCACGACGGGATGCCGGAATACGGGCATCCCTACTCCTCCGGCCTCGACGACAGCCCCATCTTCGACGGACCGCTGCCCACGGCGGCTCCCGACCTCGGCGCCTATCTCGTGCGGCAGGACCTCGAGATCGCGGCGCTCCTCGAGCGGTACGAGCCCGGCGTCGACGTCACGCGCTTCCGCGAGCGCGCGGCCCGCACGCAGAAGCTCCTGCTGACGATGTGGTCGTCGGAGGAGAGCCGGTTCCTCGCGTACGGCGGTGGGACGATCCCCGGAGCCCTCGGCGCACCTGGCGGCGAGGTGCTGCAGAGCGACACGGTCGTCGGACTCCTGCCGCTGCTCACCGGCACGCTCCCGGCCCCCGTCTCCGAGGCGCTGCGCGCGGCCGTCGACGATCCGTCCCGGTTCGCCCTGGAGTGGGGCCTGCCCACCGTCGCGGCATCCGACCCCGACTTCTCGCCGGAGCGGATGTGGCGGGGGCCGATCTGGGTGAACACGAGCGTGCTCGTGGCCGAGGGGCTCGAGGCCTCCGGGTACCCGGAGCGCGCGCGGGAGCTGCGCGAGCAGACCGTCGCCCTCGTGATCCACGGCGGCGGCCCGCACGAGTACTTCAACCCGCGCACAGGGTTCAAGGCCGAGCGCGCGACCACGGCGTTCGGCTGGTCGGCTGCGCTGTTCATCGACCTCGCCGTCCGCCTGTCGAGCTAGACTCAGCGCTCCCGTCGCAGAAGATCCCGCCATGACGTCGCCATTCCGGGATCTTTCGCGACAGGAGCGCGGATGCCGGACTACGCCGTGAAGTACGAGCTCGACGCGTTGTCGAGGATGCGCTGCATGCCGTGCGTCCAGTTCAGCTTGAGGGCGCCGACGGCGGCGGGGACGTCACCGGCGGCGAGCTGCCTTGCGATCTCGGCGTGCTCCGCGGCGACGCGCTCGACCTTGACGTCTTCCGGCACGAGCAGCGACTCGTACCGGTGGAAGGAGCTGCGCACGCTCTCGATCACGTCGAGGAGCCGCTGGTTCGGGCACGCCGACAGCATGAGGCTGTGCCACTCGTCGTCCTTGGTGATGACGAGCTGGTGCTCGACGAGCTCATCGGCGAACGCATCGGCCATCTCCTTGAGCCGCGCGCCGATGGCCTGCAGCTCGTCGAGCGGGCTGAGCTCGAGGGCCAGGCTCTCGAGAGCCGCCATGACGGGGGCGAGGTCGCGGAACTCCGAGGCGCTGAGCGGCACGAACCGGAACCCCTTGCCGTTCTCGCTCTCGATCTGCCCCTCGGACTCCAGGGCGATCAGCGCTTCGCGCAGGGGCGTGCGGCTGACGCCGAGTTCGGCGGCGAGCTGCACCTCGTTGATGCCCTCGCCGGGCTGGACGAGACCGGCCCGCATCCGCGTCAGGAGCTCCTCGCGGACCTGCGAGCGCAGGTTCTTGCGTTCGATGGCCATGGATGGCATCCCCCTTCTGCGTCGCCCCTGCCCGTCAGCCTATGGGTTGACGGCTCCGGTGCGACGATCTACTGTGGTGTATACAGAATACAGCGGACAGGGGAATTGCACCAGAGTCCGCCGCAGATGACTCAGAGAGGAGCCCTCGTGCCCGCATCCGACCAGCCGATCCGACGCGTCCGCATCGACGCTCTCGCCTACGGCGGCGACTACAACCCCGACCAGTGGTCGGAGGAGACGTGGCATGAGGACATCCGCCTGATGCGCGAGGCCGGCGTGAACATGGTCAGCCTGCCGATCTTCAGCTGGCCGCAGCTGGAGCCGGAGCCCGGCGTCTACGACTGGGGATGGCTCGACCGCATCATCGATCTGCTCCACGAGGCCGGCATCCGCATCGACCTGGCCACCGCCACAGCGACGCCGCCCTCCTGGCTGCTGCGCGCCCACCCCGAGATGGCGCCCTGGGATGCCGACGGGCACCGGCTGGAGTTCGGCTCCCGCCAGACGTACTGCCCCTCGTCTCCCGTCTGGCGCGAGAACGTCGCACGGATGACGCGGGCCATGGCCGAGCGCTACGGCGAGCACCCCGGGCTCGCCCTGTGGCACATCTCGAACGAGTACGGCGACCACACCTCGCGCTGCTGGTGCCCCGAATCGGCCGCGCACTTCCGCCGCTGGCTGGAGGACCGCTACGGCGACCTCGACGGACTCAACGAGGCGTGGGGCGTGAACGTGTGGGGTCAGCGCTACACCTCCTGGGACCACATCGAGACCCCGAAGAAGGCGCCAGGGCCGATCAACCCCACCAAGCTCCTCGACTTCGAGCGGTTCTCCTCCGACGCCCTCCTGGAGCTGTTCCAGATCGAGATCGACGTGCTGCGCGAGGTCACCCCCGACATCGCCGTGACGACGAACTTCATGAGCATGTTCCGCGACCTCGACTACTGGGACTTCGCCGCGGCGGAGGACGTCGTGACCGACGACGCCTACCCCGAGCCCGCCGACCCGACCTCGCACGTCGGCGCCGCCCTGAACTACGGGCTCATGCGCTCCCTCAAGGGCGGACAGCCGTGGCTGCTGCTGGAGTCGTCGGCATCCGCCACCAGCTGGCGCGACGTCAACGTGCCCAAGGCGCCGGGCAAGATCCGCGTCGAGAGCCTGCAGGCCGTCGCCCACGGCTCCGACGCCGTGATGTTCTTCCAGTGGCGCCAGGCCAAGTACGGCCAGGAGAAGTTCCACTCGTCGATGCTCGGCCACCGCGGCGAGAAGTCGCGCAGCTTCCGGGAGACCAGGGCTCTCGGGCTCGAGCTGAAGAAGCTGGAGCCCGTGCGCGGCACCCGCGTGCGCTCCCGGGTCGCGCTCGTCGTCGACTGGGATTCCTGGTGGGGCTCCAGCGCCCTCGAATCCCTCCCCTCACAGCGCCTGCAGTGGGCGCAGCAGGCCCGGGCCTGGCACCGCGCGCTCTATACGCTCGGCCAGCCGACGGATGCCGTTCGCGCCACGGGGCCGTTCGACGAGTACGACGTGGTCGTGGTGCCGAACCTCTACATCATCGAGCAGCCGCAGGCCGATGCCCTCCGCGCCTTCGTCGAGCGCGGAGGGCACCTCGTGGTCGGCCCCTTCTCGGGTGTCGTCGACGCGACGGAGAAGGTGCACGACGGCGGCGCGCCAGGCCTGCTGCGCGACCTCCTCGGCATCGAGGTCGACGAGCAGTGGCCGATCGCCGACGGACTGACCGAGACGGTCGACTACGCCGGCGAGACGCTCACGGCGCCCAGCTGGAGCGAATGGATCGAGGCGGATGCCGACGTCGAGGTGCGCGGTGCGTACTCCTCCGGCGAGCTCACCGGGCTCCCCGCCGTGACCCGGCGCCCGGTCGGAGCCGGCGCGGCCTGGTACCTCAGCGCCATGCTCGAGCACGACAGCATGCTGCCGGTGTTCCGCGACGTTCTGGTCGGCGCCGGCCTCCCCGCCCGCGACGACACCGACGTGGACGTCGAGGTCGTCACGCGCGCCGACGAGACCACCGACTACACGTTCTATCTGAACCACGGGCAGAGCCCGGTGGCGTTCGCGCTCCCCGGAGACGCGACCGACCTGCTCACCGGCATCCGCCACTCCGACCGCCTCGACCTCGGCCGCTACGGCGTCGCCGTGCTCGCGGCGCCCCGTGCAGAGACCATCCCCTTCTCCACCCTCATCCCGACCGCGAAGGAGGACGCATGACCGAGCCGTTCGTGCATCCGTACATCCCCAACACGGCGCCGGAGTCGCGGGCCGCGATGCTCGCCGCCGTCGGCGCCGCCGACGTCTCCGAGTTCTACGCCGACGTGCCGGAGTCCCTGCGCCTCGGCCGCCCGCTCGACCTGCCGGCGCCGCTCGTGGCGGAGCAGGATCTCGCGCGTCACGTGCGCGGGCTGCTCGCCAGGAACCGCTCGACGCAGGAGCGCCTGAGCTTCCTCGGCGCCGGCGTCTACAACCACTACGTGCCGGCCGTCGTCGACGAGGTCATCGGCCGCAGCGAGTTCCTCACCGCCTACGCCGGTGAGCCCTACGAGGACCACGGCCGCTTCCAGGCGCTGTTCCAGTACCAGTCGCTGATGGCCGAGCTGCTGGAGATGGACGTCGTGAACGTCCCCACCTACGACGGCTACCAGGCCACCGCGACCGGCCTCACGATGTCGGGCCGCATCACCGGGCGGCCCCGTGTGCTCGTCGTCAGCGACGTGCTGCCGGCGAAGCTGTCGAAGGTGCACGACTACGTCCGCGCGCATCTCGCCCTCGACCACGTGCCCACGGTGAACGGCACGGCCGACGTCACCGCGATCCGCGCCGCGCTCGGCGACGACGTCGCGGCGGTCTGGGTCGAGACGCCCAGCGTCACGGGCGCCGTCGAGGCCTCGCTGCAGGAGATCGCGGATGCCGCGCACGCCGCCGGCGCCGTGGTCGTGGTCGGCACCGACCCGATCGGCTACGGCATCCTCACCCCGCCGTCGCTGCACGGCGCCGACATCGTCACCGGTGACATCCAGTCGCTCGGCCTGCACCAGTGGTTCGGCGGCGCCCACGGCGGATTCATCGCCGTGCACGACGACCCGACGTTCGTGATGGAGATGCCCTCGCGGCTCTTCGGGCTGGAGTCCACCGACGTCCCCGGTGAGTACGGATTCGGCGACGTCGCCTACGACCGCACCTCCTTCGCCCACCGCGAAGACGGCAAGGAGTGGGTCGGCACGGCCGCCGCCCTCTGGGGCATCGCCGCGGGCGTCTACCTCGCCCTCATGGGCCCCGCAGGCATGGCCGAGCTCGGCGAGACCCTCCTCGCCCGCACCCGCTACGCGCAGCAGACGCTCGCCGCGATCCCCGGCGTCGCGCTCGACGACGACGCCGTGCACCTGCGCGAGTTCACCGTGACCCTGCCGATCCCGGCATCCGAAGTCGTCTCCGCGCTGCGGGCGAAGGGCATCGAACCCGGCGTCGTCGTGGGCGAGCGCCGGCTGCTGGTGTGCGTCACCGAGCTCACCACCCAGGCCGACATCGACACCCTGGCCGCGGCGCTCGCCGAGGTCACCGCATCCGCCACCGCATCCGCCACCGTCATCGAGGAGTCGAAGTGACCCTTCCCGTCGCCCCGAAGCCCGCGCTGCGGCGCTTCCAGCAGGCCCGCTGGGACGAGCCGATCATCTTCGAGCTGTCCACCCCGGGTGAGCGCGGAGTGCTCGTCTCGCAGGTCGAGCCCGGCATCCGCGAGGCCGTCGGAGACGTGGTCGCGGAGCTCCCGGCATCCCTGCGTCGCCCGTCGGCAGCGAAGCTCCCCGAGATGGGCCAGATGCGCGTGCTCAAGCACTACCTGCGGCTGTCGCAGGAGAACCTCGGCGCCGACTTCAACGTCGACATCGGCCAGGGCACGTGCACCATGAAGTACGCGCCCAAGATCAACGACCAGCTCGCCGGCGCCCCGCAGATCACCGCGATGCACCCGCATCAGGACCCGGCCGACGCTCAGGGCGTGCTGGAGATCCTCTGGCAGCTGGAGCGGATGCTCGCCGAGATCTCCGGCATGGACGAGGTCTCCCTGCACACCCAGGGCGGATCCGCCGCGATCTGGTCGAACATCGCCATGATCCGCAGATTCCACGAGGCCAACGGCGAGGGTGAGCAGCGCCGCGAGGTCATCACCACGATCTTCAGCCACCCGTCGAACGCGGCGGCCGCGAAGGCCGCGGGCTACGAGGTCATCACGGTCTACCCGGATGCCGACGGCTACCCCTCGCTCGACGCGCTGAAGGCCGCGCTGTCCCCCCGCACGGCGGCGATCATGGTCACCAACCCCGAGGACACCGGCATCTACAACCCGGCCATCCGGGAGTGGGTGGATGCCGCACACGCCGTGGGCGCCCTCGCCTCCTACGACCAGGCCAACGCCAACGGCATCCTCGGGATCACCCGCGCCCGCGACGCCGGCTTCGACGTGTGCCACTTCAACCTGCACAAGACCTTCGGCACGCCGCACGGCTGCGGCGGACCGGGCTCCGGCGCCAACGCGGTCTCGGCGGCGCTCGCGCCCTTCCTCCCCGGACCCCGTGTGGTGCGGGAGGACGACGGGACGTTCGCCGTCTCCGAGGCGGGCGAGCAGTCCATCGGCGCGGTGGCCCCGTTCTACGGCGTCATCCCCGCGCTCGTGAAGGCGTACTCGTGGATCATGGCGCTCGGCGCCCCCGGCCTGCTCGCCGCCGCCGAGACCGCGGTGCTGAACAACAACTACCTGATGTCGCTCGTGCTGGCGATCCCCGGGGCCTCCGCGCCCTACGCCACCGGCCGCCGCCGCATCGAGCAGGTGCGCTACTCGTGGGAGGAGCTGTTCGAGGAGACCGGCGTCTCGTCGGAGGAGATCGGCATCCGCATGACCGACTTCGGGATGCACTACTGGACGAGCCACCACCCCTACGTGGTGCCGCAGCCGTTCACGCTCGAACCCACGGAGTCGTACTCGAAGGCGGAGCTGGAGGAGTACGCGGCCACGCTCGCCGAGGTGGCGCGCGAGGCCAGGGAGACCCCGGAGGTCGTGCGCACGGCCCCGCACAACCAGACCGTGCACCACACGCATCACGACGACCTCGACGACCCCGAGCGCTGGGCCATCACCTGGCGGGCGTACCAGCGCAAGTACCCTTCGGCAGGCTCAGGACGGCGCGCGGCGGAGCTGGCCGCGCAGGCCTGACGCGACGTGATCGGACTGGTCGTCAACCCTGTCGCCGGAGTCGGCGGGCCCGCGGGTCTCGCCGGCTCCGACGGCGCGGACGTGCAGCGCCTCGCCCTCGCGCGCGGCGCCCGTTCGCGCGTGCAGGAGCGCACGGCCGCCGCTCTCGCGGTGCTGGCCGCTCGGCATCCGTCCCTCGAGGTGCTGACCGCCGCCGGCCCGATGGGCGCCGACGCCGTGCGCGCCGCCGCCCTGGTGCCGCGCGTCGTGTATGCCGCGTCGAGTGCCGCGTCGTCTGCCGCGTCGAGTGCACGTGATCTCGCCGAGTGCACGGGTTCTTCACGTCGAGAGCCCGTGCACTCGACGACTTCTCGTGCGCTCGACGGCGACACCGAGGAGACGGATGCCGCGGACACGGCGCGTGCCGTGGAGGCGGTGGCGAAGGCGGGCGCGGAACTGATCCTCGTCGTGGGCGGGGACGGGACGCTGCGCGACGCCGTCGCGGGGCTCGGTGCGTTCACAACTCCTCACGAACGCGCGGTTTCGGCGGGGAAAGCCCCCTGCTCCGCTGAAACCACGCAGGTTATGAGGAGTTGTGAACGGATGCCGGCGGTGCTCGGCATCCCGGCCGGAGTGAAGATGTACTCGCCGGTGTTCGCCGTGAGCCCGGCCGCCGCGGGGGCGATCGCCGCCGACTGGGTGGCGCAGGGCGTGCTGCCGACCGAGGAGCGCGAGGTGCTCGACATCGACGAGGCCGCGCTGCGGCGCGCACGCGTCGACCCGGTGCTGCACGGATTCCTGCGGGTTCCGGTGCGCCGCGGCCGCACCCAGGCCCGCAAAGCGCCGACCCCGGCGAGCGAGGCCGCCGCCGTCGAGGCCGCGGCGAGAGGCGCCGTCGCGCGCATGCGGCCTGGCGTCCGTTACCTGCTCGGCCCCGGCGGCACCACGGCCGAGGTCGCCCGTCAGCTCGGAGTCGTCGGCACCCCGCTCGGCGTCGACGTCGTGCTCGACGGCGCCGTCACGGTGGCGGGCGCGAGCGAGCAGCAGCTTCTCGCCGAGACCGCCGCGGGGCCCGCCCAGGCCGTCGTCACCGTGATCGGCGGCCAGGGGTTCCTGCTCGGCCGGGGCAATCAGCAGCTCTCGGCATCCGTCATCCGCTCCCTCGGCGACGAGCCTCTGATGGTCGTGGCCCCCGAGCAGAAGATCATCGACCTGCGCGGGCGTCCGCTGCTGGTCGACACCGGAGACGCCGCGCTCGACGCGCGCCTCTCCGGCCACGTGCGCATCACCACCGGCGTCGGCACCAGCAGCCTGTACGCCGTCGCCTCTTCCCACACCCTCTGAAAGGAACATCATGCGTCTCGAGAACAAGAAGGCCATCGTCACCGGCGGCGCGGGCGGCATCGGCCGCGCCACGTCGCTCGCGCTCGCCGCGGAGGGGGCGGCGGTCGCCGTCGTCGACCTGAACGCCGAGGCCGCGGAGGTCGTCGCCGCCGAGATCCGCGCGGCTGGAGGAGCCGCGGTCGCGATCGCCGCCGACGTCGCCAGCGAGGCCGACATCGAGCGCGTCATCGCCACGACCGTCGCAGAGTTCGGGGGCGTGAACGTCGTCTTCAACAACGCCGGCATCATCCGCCGCACGACCGCCGTGGAGACGACCGTCGAGGAGTGGGATCGCGTGTTCGGCGTGAACGTGCGCTCGATCTTCCTCATGTGCAAGCACGTCGTGCCGATCATGGAGGCTGCTGGCGGCGGCTCGATCATCAACACGGGCTCCGGCTGGGGGCTCAAGGGCGGCGGGCAGGCGATCTCCTACTGCGCCTCGAAGGGCGCGGTCGTGAACATGACCCGCGCGCTCGCGATCGACCACGGCCCCGCCGGCATCCGGGTCAACTCGGTCAACCCCGGCGATGTGAACACCGGGATGCTGAGCGACGAGGCCCGTCAGCTCGGGCAGGACCCGGCGTCGTTCCTCGCGGAGGCCGCCGATCGCCCGCTGCGCCGCATGGGGCAGCCGAGCGAGGTCGCCCAGGCCGTCGTCTGGCTCGCGAGCGACGACTCCTCCTACGTCACGGGTTCGGCCCTGGTGGTCGACGGCGGCGGCATCGCCTGAACACGTGTGTCACCCCGTGTCGTACGGGGTGACACTGTGCGGTCCTGGGAGTATCTTTGTTTGACCACCGAAACAAGATGATTCGAGGACACCGTGGCGCCGGCGACCCAGACCGCATTCTCCGAGGGTGAGATCTTCCGGCTCGTGCGCACGGGAGCGGCGCAGTCGCGCGCCGACCTCGCCCGGCTGACCGGGCTCTCCCCGTCGACCGTCGCGCTCCGGATCGAGGCGCTGATCGCCCACGACTACATCGAGGAGAACGGCGAGGGCGTGTCGCGCGGCGGGCGGAGGCCCCGCGTGCTCACGGTGAAGGCCGGGGGCAGCGTCGTCGTCGGCGTCGATCTCGGCGAGCAGCACGCGACCGTCGCGCTCTTCGACCGTCGGGCGGAGGTCGTCGCCTCGACCGTCGCCCGGGTGTCGCTCCTCGACGGTGTCGAGAGCGTCGTGAACCAGGTGTGGGAGCACGCTCGCGGACTGGCGGAGGAGCACGGCGGCCTCACGATCGAGGGCATCGCGATGAGCCTCCCCGGTCCCGTGGATTCGCGCACCTCGCGACTGCTCGCGCCGATGCGGATGCCGGGCTGGAACGGCGTCGACGTCGGCGAGGTCCTCGGAAAGACCACGGGGCTCCCCTTCCTCATCGACAACGACGCGAACGCGATGGCCGTCGGCGAGTTCATCGAGCGCGGCGGCGAGCAGGAGCAGCTGGTGTTCGTGAAGGCGGGCAGCGGCATCGGCTGCGGGATCATCCTCGACGGTGCGGTCTACCGCGGCTTCCGCGGGGTGGCGGGCGACATCAGCCACGTCGCCCTGCACAACGCACCGCCCATCATCTGCTCGTGCGGTCGGGTCGGCTGCCTCGACGTGGTCGCGAGCGGGGCGGCGATCGTCGATGCGCTGCGAGAGGCGGGGGCGGCGGTGGAGACGCTCGACGACGTGCTGGCACTGGCGCAGGACGCGCACCCCAAGGCCACCTCCGCCCTGCGGGAGGCGGGTGCCCGCACGGGCGAGGTGCTCGCGACGATCATCAACTTCTTCAACCCCCAGGCGCTCGCTCTGGGCGGGCGTCTGGCCACGGCCGATGCCTTCGTGGCGGGGGTGCGGCAGGCGCTGTTCACCCTCTGCCTTCCGATGTCGACGGATGCTCTGGAGATCGGCGTGAGCCGCGCCGGTGCATTGGCGGGGGCCCGCGGCGTCGCCTGGGAGCTGCTGGAGCGGCTGCTCGACCCCGCCGGAATCGACGAGGAGCTGCGTCTCGTCACTCAGTAGTTCGATCATCGGCATAAGTCGGATGCCGGTAGCACCAAGTGGCTCATCTTGATTCGAGAGCGACCCTAGACTCGGAGTATGACCGAGACCTCACCGCTCCCGCGCATCGCCATCGCCGGCATGGCCATCGAGTCCAGCACCTTCTCGCCGCACCGAGCAGGCGAACGGGACTTCCTCCGCATCGAGGGCGACGACCTCGTCAGGCGCTACGACGCGCTGCGCGAAGGGGAGCTCACGGGGAAGGCGGAGTGGCTGCCGGTGTACTACGCCCGGTCGATTCCCGGCGGCGCGGTGCTGCGCGAGGTGTACGACGCGATCAAGGCGCGCATCTGCGACGGGCTGCGCGAACTCGTGGCCGGCGGCGGGCGGCTCGACGGTCTCTTCTTCGACATCCACGGGGCGATGAGCGTGGTGGGCATGGACGATGCCGAGGGCGACCTGATCACCGCGATCCGCGAGGTGATCGGCGCGGACGTCGTCGTCTCGGCATCGATGGATCTGCACGGCAACGTGTCGCGTGCCCTGATCGAGAACGTCGACATCATCACCTGCTACCGACTGGCCCCGCACGAGGACACGTGGGAGACCCGCGACCGCGCCATCCGCAACCTGGTCGAGGCGCTCGAGAGCGGCGTCACCCCGCGTCGCGCCTGGGTGCGCGTGCCCATCCTGCTGCCCGGTGAGAAGACCAGCACCCGTGTGGAGCCCGCCAGGAGCCTCTATGCCCGCATCCCCGAGATCGAGTCGCGCCCCGGCGTCACCGACGCGGCGATCTGGATCGGCTACGCCTGGGCCGATGAGCCCCGATGCCACGCCACGGTCGTCGTGACCGGCACCGATGACGAGGCGACGTCCGCTGCCGCGTCGGAGCTCGGTCGCGCGTTCTGGGACGTGCGCGACGACTTCGAGTTCGTGGGCCCTCCCGGCACGCTCGACGAGGGGGTCGCTGCCGGACTGGCCGCGACCGACACCCCGTACTTCATCAGCGACTCGGGCGACAACCCCGGCGCGGGTGGCACGGGCGACGTGACCTGGACGCTCGCCCAGCTGCTGCAGAAGCCCGAGCTCACCGCGGACGATGCGCCGGTGACGCTGTGCGCGTCGGTGTTCGACAAGGGCGCGCTGGACATCCTTCGCGGCTGTGCGGTGGGAGAGCGGGTGTCCGTCGAGGTGGGCGCGCGCGTCGACAGCGGTCCGCACGGGCCGGTCCTGGTCAACGGCGTGCTGCACAGCCTGCACGAGGGCGATGAGGATGCGGGCGGCATCGCCGTGATCCGGGTCGGCGGGCTCCACGTGATCGTCACGGAGTACCGCAAGGCGTACCACGACGTCTCCGACTTCACCTCGATCGGACTCGACCCGGTCGCGGCGCAGATCGTCGTCACGAAGATCGGCTACATGGAGCCCGAGCTCTACGCCATCATGCGCGGATGGACGCTGGCGCTCACCCCTGGCGGCGTCGACCAGGACCTCGAGCGCCTCGGGCACCACCGCATCCAGCGGCCGATGCATCCGTTCGACGCGTTCGACGCCGCGCCCGACCTGACCGCCGAGATGGTGGGATGACGAGGGTCGTTCCTCTTTGGTTCGACAGCGAAGCAAGTTAGTTACTCAAACGTAACAAGATCGACTTTTGTGACTAACTTAGTTCGTGCATGATTCAAAGTGCGTCTTAAATTGGACGAACGCTTCGGTGACGAGGCGGTGAACGAGGAGGTTTACATGCGATCTCAGTCGCTGCGTCGCAGGCTGCTCGCCCCCCTGGGTGCGCTCGCCGTCGCGACGCTCGCCCTGACCGCCTGCCAGGCCGGAGCCACGAGCGACGGCACGGCGAGCGAGAAGGACACGGTCAGCTTCGCGCTCCAGGTGGGAACAGGTCCCAACTGGATCCTGCCGATCTCGTCGCCCGACAAGATGGCCACGCACAACAGCGCCATCAAGGCGACGATGTGGCCGCGTCTGTTCGAGTACAACGGCGTCGACGGTGAGATGGGCTGGGACAAGAAGGCGTCCGCAGCGAAGTCCTACGAGTTCTCGGAGGACCGCAAGACCATCACCATCACGCTGAACGACCTCGACTGGTCGGACGGCACGCCCGTCACCTCGCGCGACGTCGAGTTCTGGTACAATCTCGTGCGCTTCAACGGCGAGAAGACCGGCGGCTACTCGGCCGGCCTGATGCCCGACAACATCGTCGAGTTCACGACCGTCGACGACAAGACGTTCTCGCTGACGATGGACAAGGTGTACAACGAGGAGTTCCTCCTCGGCAACCAGCTCAGCCTCATGTACCCGATGCCCCAGCACGTGTGGGACAAGACGAGCGCAGACGGCGAGATCGGCGATCACGACCGCGACGCCGCGGGCGCGGCCGACGTGCTGGACTACCTCTTCTCCGAGGCGGAGGACATGAAGACCTACGCCTCGAACGACCTGTGGAAGACCGTCGCCGGTCCCTACACGGTGAAGAGCTGGTCGGACTCGGGCCTCGTGGAGCTCACCGCCAACAAGAAGTACACCGGCGAGGACAAGCCGAGCATCGACAACGTCAAGTTCCTGCCGTTCACCTCGGCGGACGCCGAGATGAACGTCGTGCGCTCCGGTGACGTCGACTACGGCTACGTGACCAGCTCGCAGCTCACCAACGAGAAGCAGTTCACCGACCTCGGCTACAGCATCGAGCCGTGGGCCGGCTGGTCGATCACGTACATGCCCTACAACTTCGCCAACCCCGAGAAGGGCTCCTTCTACAAGCAGCTCTACGTGCGCCAGGCGCTGCAGCACGCCGTCGACCAGGAGAGCATCTCCGACGTCGTCTGGCACGGCGCCGCGACGCCCGACTACGGTCCCATCCCGCAGACGGCGGACTCCAACGGACTCTCCGACGTGCAGAAGGACAACCCGTACCCGTTCGACCTGAAGAAGGCCGAGAAGCTGTTCACCGACCACGGCTGGGTCAAGGGATCCGACGGCACCCTCGAGTGCGCCGAGGCGGGCGCGGGCGAGGACCAGTGCGGTGAGGGGATCGCCGCCGGTGCGAAGGCGGAGATCGTCGTCACCACGCAGAACGGCTCGCAGGAGACCGACAACATGATGGCGGAGATCCAGTCCTCGCTCGGCAAGATCGGCGTCAAGATGACGATCGACTCCAAGCCGCTGGACACCGTCCTCACCCAGGCGCAGGAGTGCAAGACCGGCAGCGCGTGCACGTGGGAGCTCGTCTTCTTCGGCACGGCCGGCAGCTGGTACTTCCCGCCCTACGCCACCGGTGAGCGCGTCTTCGCGAAGGACACCAAGTGGAACGCGGGCCAGTACGACAACCCCGAGGCGGAGGAGCTCGTGCAGGCGATGGCCTTCTCGACCGACCCCGAGATCGCGAAGAAGTACTCCGCGTTCCTCGCCACCGACCTCCCGGTCATGTGGATGCCGAACCCGGTCTACCAGGTCTCCGTCGTCCGCGACGGACTCGACATCGCCCACCAGGACCCGGGTGCGTCGTTCCTGCCGCAGCGCTGGTCCTGGGCCAAGTAACGAGTAGGTGACATGAGCGTGGTGGAAGCGGCGCAGAACGCGCAGCAGAAGAAGGAGAGGGCCGGCGGCCCGCGGTTCTGGTGGTACCTGTTGCGACGGGTCGGCCAGGGCGTGATCGTCATCCTCATCGTGACGCTGATCGTGTTCGCGCTGCTCCACCTCGCCATGCCGCAGGGGCCGGCAGCCGGCATCCTGGGCATGCAGGCCTCGCAGGAGCAGATCGATGCGTTCAACAAGGAGAACGGCTTCGATCTGCCCCTGTGGCAGCAGTACCTCAACTTCCTCGGGCAGCTGGTCCAGGGCGACCTCGGCGACTCGTTCAAGCTGAACCGCCCCGTGGCCGACGCCATCGGCCAGCGCCTGCCGAAGACGCTGATCCTCGCGCTGATCTCGATGATCTTCGCCCTGATCATCGCGATCCCGATGGGCATCTTCCAGGCCGTGCGCCGCGGCAAGGCGGCCGACTACGCGCTGACCACCTGGAACTTCATCATCTACTCGACCCCGTCGTTCTTCCTCGGGCTCATCCTGGTGATCGTGTTCGCCCAGTGGCTGCGGCTCGTGCCGGCTCAGGCGCCGCAGGGCGAGACCGTCGGCGAGGTGCTGGCGAATCCGGCGGGTCTCGTGCTGCCGGTGCTGACCGCGGCGCTCGGCATCATCGCGACGTTCTCCCGCTACATGCGCTCCGCGACCATCGACAACCTCTCCGAGGACTACGTCCGCACCGCCAGGGCGAAGGGCACGCCGATCCCCGTGGTGATCACCCGTCACGTGGTGCGCAACTCCCTGACCCCCGTGATCGCCATGCTCGGCTACTACCTTCCGGTCATGTTCGGCGGCATGATCGTCGTCGAATCGCTCTTCAACTACCCCGGCATGGGCCTGCTGTTCTGGACCTCGGCGCAGACCTCCGACTACCCCGTGCTGATCGGCTGCATCCTGGTGATCGCGCTCGCGACGGTCATCGGATCGCTGCTCGCCGACATCATCCAGGCGCTGCTCGATCCGCGCACCCGAGAGGAGCTCTCGTGAGCACGACGACCATCGTGATGCGCACGCTGACCCCGCGCCAGCGCGGCATGCGCCGCTTCCTGCAGAACAAGCTCGCGGTCTTCGGGATCGTGACCATCGCCCTGTTCCTGCTCTTCTGCTTCGTGGGGCCGCTGATCCATCCGACGGATCAGATCCACACCGATCTGCGCAGCACGATGCTGCCGCCTGGCTCGGCCGGGCACCCCCTCGGCACGGACGACGTCGGCTACGACGTGCTCGGTCGCCTCATGGTCGGCGGACAGATCTCGATCCTCATCGGGCTCGCGGCCGGGGTCCTCGCGACCGTGATCGGCACCCTCTGGGGAGCGATCGCCGGGTACGTGGGCGGCGCGGTGGACACCGTGATGATGCGCGTCGTCGACGCGGGCATCGCGATCCCTGCGACCTTCCTGCTGCTGATCCTCTCCGCGATCCTGCGTCCGAGCGTCCCGCTGATGATCTGCGTCATCGGGCTGGTGTCCTGGCTCGTCCCCGCGCGTCTGGTGCGCGCCGAATCGATCTCGCTGAAGTCGCGAGAGTACGTGCTGGCGCTGCGGGCCATGGGCGGCACCCACTCCCGCGCGGTGCTGAAGCACATCGTCCCGAACACGGTCGGCACGATCGTCGTGAACGCGACGTTCCAGGTCGCCGACGCCATCCTGCTCGTCGCCTACATCTCGTTCCTCGGCATGGGGCTGCAGAAGCCGGCCACCGACTGGGGCGCCATGCTCACGAGCGGCATCACGTACACGTACGCGGGTGCCTGGTGGCTGATCTTCCCCGCAGGCTTCTGCATCGTGCTCACGGTCTGCGCGTTCAACAGCATCGGAGACGGACTCCGTGACTTCTTCGACGTGAAGGGGCGTGCCGCATGAGCGACGCACTGCTGCAGATCTCCGATCTGAAGGTCACGTTCCGCACCGAGGACGGCGCCGTGGATGCCGTGAAGGGCATCGACCTCGAGGTGCGCCCCGGTGAGGTGCTCGCGCTGGTCGGCGAGTCCGGCTCGGGCAAGTCCGTCACGGCGATGGCCATCCTCAAGCTGCTGCCGCGCACGGCCGCCGTCACCGGCTCGATCCGGCTCGCCGGACGAGAGCTCCTTCCGCTCAGGGAAGCGGAGATGAACGGCATCCGCGGCGCCGAGATCTCGATGGTGTTCCAGGAGCCGATGACCGCGCTCAACCCGAGCATGCGCATCGGCGATCAGATCACCGAAGCGATCCTCAACCACGGCGGCGTGTCGAAGGCCGACGCGTGGGAGCGCGCGGTCGAGATGCTCGGACGCGTCGGCATCCCCGATCCGTCTCGGCGGGCGAAGAGCTATCCGCACGAGCTGTCCGGCGGTCAGCGTCAGCGCGTCGTCATCGCCATCGCCCTCTCGTGCGAGCCGCAGCTGATCATCGCCGACGAGCCGACGACCGCGCTCGACGTGACGGTGCAGGCGGAGATCCTCGATCTCATCCGCCGCCTCGCGGCCGAATCGGGTACCGCGTTCCTCCTCGTCACGCACAACATGGGCGTCGTGGCGGACATCGCCGACCGGGTCGCCGTGATGTTCCGCGGCACGATGGTCGAGGTCGGCGACACGCGCACCGTGCTCACCGCGCCCCGAGAGGACTACACGAAGAAGCTCCTCAGCGCCGTGCCCTCGCTGCCCGACGCCGCGAGCGTCGTGGAGCGGGAGCCCGAGCGCGAGCTCGTCGACGCCGTGCTCGAACTGGATGCCGCCAGCGTGACCTACCGTCGCGGCGGACGGCCCTTCCTCGCGCTCGACGGCGTGAGCCTGAGCATCGCCCCCGGTGAGATCGTCGGTCTCGTCGGAGAATCGGGCTCGGGCAAGTCGACGCTCGGCCGCGCCGCCCTCGGGCTGCTGCCGCTGTCGAGCGGCGGGATGACGCTGTTCGGCGAGAAGGTCGGCCGCGGCGGCGTCTCCGGGCGGCGTGAGCGCGAGCTGCGCGGCAGGGTCGGAGCGATCTTCCAGGACCCGGGGTCGAGCCTCGACCCGCGCATGACGGTGGGAGAGGCGATCTCCGAGCCGATGCTCGTGCAGCGGCGGAAGATGCCGACGACCGCCGCGCAGCGCCGCACCCGCGTGGCCGAGCTGCTCGACGCCGTCGAACTCCCCGCGAACTACGCGACCAGGTACCCGCACGAGCTCTCGGGCGGACAGCGTCAGCGCATCGGCCTCGCCCGCGCCATCGCCCTGGAGCCGGAGCTCATCATCGCCGACGAGCCGACCTCGGCCCTCGACGTCTCGGTGCAGGCCGCGGTGCTCGAGGTGCTGCGCGACCTGCAGGAGAAGATGCACTTCGCCTGCCTCTTCATCAGCCACGACCTCGCGGTCGTGCACGAGATCTCCGACCGGGTGGCCGTGATGCTGAAGGGCGAGATCGTCGAGACCGGTTCGGCTGACGACGTGCTCCTGGCTCCGCAGCATCCCTACAGCCGTCGCCTCCTGGCCTCGGTCCCCGTGCCCGATCCGGACAAGCAGGCGCTGCGACGGGAGGCCCGAGCGGCCGCCCGGGTGACCGCCCCGTGACGGCGCTCGCCTCCGACGCGCACAGGAGCAGGGGCAGGATGAGTGACCGCGGCACCGCGGTCGTGCTGGGGCTCGACGTCGGCGGGTCCAGCGTCAAGCACCTCCTCGCCAGCGCCGACGCGTCGATGTCGCAGCCGCCGACGCCGCTCGCGCGCGGCAGGAACGCGACGCCCACCTCCGCGCCGGCCGAGGCACTGGCGGCCATCGCGGAGACGGTGACGGGCGAGCACTCCCTGGCCCGCCTCGTGCTCTCGATCCCCGGCATCGTGGACGAGGAGAACGGCGTCGTCATCCGGTCGACCAACATCCCCGCGCTCGACGGAGCCCCCCTCGGACGCCAGCTCGAGTCCGCGCTCGGCGTGCCGGTCGACGTGATCAACGACGGGCACGCGGCGGCGGTCGCCGAGGCCTCGTGGGGTGCGGGCGCCGGCATCGATGACATCTTCGTGCTGGCCCTCGGCACCGGGATCGCCGGCGCGCATGTGGTCGACGGGCGGGTCGTCACGGGTGCCCACGGATCGGCGGGGGAGCTCGGACACGTCACGATCGACCCGATGGGCGGCGAGTGCTCGTGCGGTCGCCGCGGGTGCCTGGAGACCATCATCGGAGCCCCCGCGCTCGATGCGGCGTGGGCGGATGCCGGTGGCCGCGGTGGACCGGAGGCGCTGCTCGACGCGTTCGCGGCGGGCGACGGCGCGGCGACCGCGATCGTGCGCCGTGCCTCGTCGGCTCTGGCCGAAGCCATCCTCACGCTCTGCGCGGTCGTGGACCCCGGGGGCATCGTGATCGGCGGCGGGCTCGCCCAGGCGCCGCATCATCTGGTGACGCTCGCCGAGCGCTACGTGCGGGAGCGGGCGACGTTCCATCGTGTTCCGCCCATCGTCCCGGCGACGCTCGGCGGATGGGCGGGCGCCAACGGCACCGTGCTCACCGCGCTCCGCCGCCAGCACGCCTGACGCGTCGCGGCGCTCCCGTCGCAAGAACTCCCGGTATTCGGAGCGGATACCGGGATCATTCGCGACGGGAGCGGATGCCGCCCCCAGGACACTCGCGTAAAATCAGCACAATGACCGATGCCCCCGACCCCGCTGACCTCCTCGGACCGGGCGTCGACCCCGACGATCTCGCGACCACGCTGCGAGTGCTGTCCGAGCTGCACGAGATCGACAACGAGCATCCGGACTTCGTGGCCGTGCGCCACGCGACCGCCGCGATGTTCAAGGCCGTCAAGCGCGTGCGTCGCAAGGAGATCCGCGACGCGATCGCCGAGGCCGACAAGGCCGTCGTCGCTCGCACCGCGACGGGCGCCCCCGACCGCATCGACGACGAGACCCGCGGCAACGACCTCGCGACGAGCGTGGTCGACGCCCCGATCGCCGGCGAGCTCATCAAGCCGCGCAACTGCTACATCTGCAAGCAGCCGTACACGCTCGTCGACGCGTTCTACCACCAGCTCTGCCCCGACTGCGCACGGTTCAGTCACGGAAAGCGCAACGCCCGCACCGACCTCACCGGCAAGCGCGCGCTGCTCACCGGAGGCCGCGCGAAGATCGGCATGCACATCGCGCTGCGGCTGCTCCGCGACGGCGCGCACACCACGATCACGACGCGCTTCCCGCGGGATGCCGTCCGCCGCTTCTCGGCCCTCGAGGACTCGGCCGACTGGCTGCACCGGTTGCGCGTCGTCGGCATCGACCTGCGCGACCCCGCCCAGGTGATCGGCCTCGCCGACTCGGTCGCCGCCCAGGGCCCGCTCGACATCCTCATCAACAACGCCGCGCAGACCGTGCGGCGCTCGCCCGGCGCGTACTCGCTGCTGGCGGATGCCGAGCTGCAGCCGCTGCCCGACGGACCGCTGCCCGAGATGGAGACGTTCGGGCACACCGCCGACCCGCACCCGCAGGCGCTGCAGGCCTCGGTCGACGCGCATCCGCTGCTCTCCGTCGCCGCCCTCGGCGGCACGGTCGCCGAGCAGGGCGGCCAGGCGCTCACCGCCGAGGACCTCGCCCGCCTCGCGATGGCGCCCGGGTCGTCGTCGCTCGAGAAGCACGCCGACGGCACCGCGATCGACGCCGGCGGCCTCGTGCCCGACGTGAACCGCGTCAACAGCTGGGTGCAGTCGATCGACCAGGTCGACCCGCTCGAGATGCTCGAGGTGCAGCTCGCGAACACGACCGCGCCGTTCCTGCTGATCAGTCGCCTGCGCGCCTCGATGGCGGCATCCGATTCGCACCGCAAGTACGTGGTCAACGTCTCGGCGATGGAGGGGCAGTTCTCCCGCCGTTATAAGGGCCCCGGTCACCCGCACACGAACATGGCGAAGGCCGCGCTGAACATGCTGACCCGCACCAGCGCCGGAGAGATGCTGGAGACCGACGGCATCCTGATGACCGCCGTCGACACCGGCTGGATCACCGACGAGCGCCCGCACTTCACGAAGGTGCGCCTGGCGGAGGAGGGCTTCCACGCCCCGCTCGACCTCGTCGACGGCGCCGCCCGCGTGTACGACCCGATCGTGCGCGGCGAGGCCGGCGAAGACGTGCACGGCGTGTTCCTGAAGGACTACGAGCCCAGCCCCTGGTGACCCCGCGCGCTTACGCGACCGGGTGCCCCTGCAGCGGGTAGGGGAGCGGATGCGGCAGCCACACCGTCACGTTCAGGCCGCCGCCGGGGCGTGCGGTCAGGACGAGGGAGCCGTCGTGGGCCTGCGCGATGCGCTGCACGATCGCGAGCCCCAGGCCGACGCCCACGTGGTCGGCGTCGCGGGCGCGCTCGGCTCCGCGCTGGAACGGCTCGGCGAGAGCCGCGACGACGTGCGGGGGCAGGTGGGGGCCGGTGTTCTCCACCACCAGGGCCAGGGCCCGCTCCTGCGCGTGCGTGCGCACCGTGACGGCGCCGTCGTCGGGGAGGTTGTGCACGATCGCGTTGTGCACGAGGTTCATGATCAGCTGCTGCAGCAGCGCGGGGTTGCCGAGCACGATCGCCGCATCGCCCGCGACGTCGACGGCGACGCCGCGCTTCTCGGCCAGGGGCAGCAGCGACTCGGCGGCCTCCTCGGCGAGCAGCGACAGGTCGACGATCTCGCGGGTGAACGCCCGACGATCGGCGCGGCTGAGCAGCAGCAGAGCCTCGGTGACCTCGATGGCCCTGACGTTGACCTCCTGCAGGCGGTCGATCAGCTCGTCCACGTCGCGGTCGGGATCGGCGCGGGCCACGTCGAGCATGGTCTGCGAGATCGCCAGGGGGGTGCGCAGCTCGTGCGAGGCGTTCGCGGCGAAGCGCTGCTGCTCGGCCATGTTCTGCTCGAGCCGGTCGAGCATCGAGTCGAACACGTCGGCGAGGTCGCGGAACTCGTCGCGCGGTCCTTCCAGCGCCACGCGGTGCGACAGGGATCCCTGCGCGGCGAGCTGCGCCGCGTAGCCGATGCGGTTCAGCGGAGCCAGCATCCGCCCTGCCAGCCACCAGCCGCCCGCCCAGCCGATGGCGAGCAGCACGATCATGACCAGGATCGCGACCGGGACGAACGCCCGCATCAGGTCGGAGCGGTTGGGGATGAACATGCCCTCCAGAGCCTGAGGGATCTGCACGTCGGGCACGTAGCGGAGCAGGAACAGCCCCACGGCGGCGAGCAGCAGGAGTCCCGAGACCACGACGATCCCCGCGTAGCTCAGCGTGAGCTTCATGCGGGCCGTCATCCCGCGGCGCCTAGGCATCGGCATCCGTCCCGATGCGGTACCCGACCCCGGGCACGGTGAGGATCAGCCAGGGCTCGCCCAGGCGCTTGCGCAGCGACGAGACGGTGATCCGCACGGCGTTCGTGAACGGGTCGGCGTTCTCATCCCACGCGCGCTCCAGCAGCTCCTCGGCGCTGACGACCCCGCCGTTCGCGCCGACCAGCACCTCCAGCACGGCGAACTGCTTGCGTGTGAGGGCGACGTAGCGTCCGTCGCGGAACACCTCGCGGCGGAAAGGGTCGAGCCGCAGCCCCGCGACCTCGAGCACGGGCGGACGGTTGTGCTGGCGACGCCGGTCGAGGGCGCGCAGCCTCAGCACGAGCTCCCGCAGCTCGAACGGCTTGGTGAGGTAGTCGTCGGCGCCGATCTCGAAGCCGGAGGCCTTGTCGTCGAGGCGGTCGGCGGCGGTCAGCATCAGGATTGGGATGCCGCTGCCCGAGGCCACGATCCACCGGGCGACGTCGTCGCCGGAGGGGCCGGGGATGTCGCGGTCGAGCACGGCGAGGTCGTAGGAGTTGACGGCGAGGAGCTCGAGCGCGGTGTCGCCGTCTCCGGCGATGTCGGAGGCGATGGCCTCCAGGCGCAGTCCATCGCGAACCGCCTCGGCGAGGTAGGGCTCGTCCTCGACGATCAGCACGCGCATGGCTGAGAGCTTACGCAACCGGGCATATCGGGAGCATATGGAAAACCGCATACGCCGTGGCAACAGGCTCCCTTCTTCACTGGAATCATGAACGACAGCCGCTCCCTCAGACAGCGACGCCTCACCACAGTGCTCGGCCTCGCGCTCCTCGCCGCCCTGGTCGCCGGATTCATCGCCGTGATCGCCCAGCAGGCGTCCGCCCCCGCATCCGCCACCATCGATGCCCCAGGAGGCGCGGCGGCCACCGACGGAACCGTCGACGAACAGGACGGCAAGATCGAGGAGGCCGACCGGATCTCGGTGTTCGCCGACACCCCCGCGGTGTCGAACCTCGACGCCGACCTGCTCGCCGCAGTGCGGTCGGCCGCCACCGCCGCCGAGGAGGACGGCATCCGTCTGCACGTCAACAGCGGCTGGCGCTCCCCGGCCTACCAGGACGAGCTGCTCGCCGACGCCGTCGCGAAGTACGGCTCGGCGGAGGAGGCCGCGCGCTGGGTGGCGACGCCCGAGCGGTCGGAGCACGTCTCCGGCAAGGCGATCGACCTCGGCCCCGTCGCCGGTCAGGACTGGCTCTCGCGCCACGGTGCGGAGTTCGGCCTGTGCCAGATCTACGGCAACGAGCCGTGGCACTTCGAGCTGCGTCCGTCGGCTCCGGCCAACGACTGCCCGCTCATGTACGACGACCCCACCGCCGATCCGAGGACCCAGCGATGACCATGACGCTCACCACCCCCCTGTCGCGTCTGCACGCGCCGACGCTCACCACCCTTCCCGCCGCGGTCGCGGCCAACGTCGACCGCGTGCGCGCGGCGACCGACGCCAGGATCATGGCCGTCGTGAAAGCCGACGGCTACGGGCACGGCGCGGTCGCCGTCGCCAGGGCGGCCGTCGACGCCGGCGCCGACTGGCTGGGGGTGACGGATGCCGCAGACGCGACCGCGCTCCGCGACGCGGGACTCGAGGTGCCGATCCTGGCGTGGCTGAACCCGTCCGGCGTCGATGCGGCGCAGGCCGCCGCCGATCGGGTCGACATCGCCGTGGGCTCCGTCGAGGAGCTGCGGCAGCTGGCCGGGGATGCCGAGGAGCCCGTGCGCGTGCACCTCCACCTCGACACCGGCATGTCGCGCGGCGGGTGCCCGGTCGAGGACTGGGCGGAGCTGCTGCGCGTCGCGCGGGCCGCCGCCGGCCGCATCGAGATCGTCGGGGTGATGGGGCATCTGCCCCTGGCCGACGACGCGGATCCGCGGGCGAACGCCGCCGCGGTGCTGCGGATGCGGCACGGACGCGACACCGTGCTGCGTGCGGGCTTCGGACCGCTGGTCACGCACCTCGCCGCGACCTCGGGCGCGCTCACCGACCCCGCCACGCACTTCGACCTGGTGCGGGTGGGCGCCGGCCTCGTCGGCATCGACCCGTCGGGCACCGTGGAGCTGCACGGGGCGTCGCGGCTGACGGCATCCGTCGTGCACTCGGCGCTCGTGCGCGCCGGTACGGCGATCGGCTACGGAGGGACGTACGTCACCCCGGCGGAGACGCACCTCAGCGTGATCGGCGTCGGGTACGCCGACGGGATCCCGCGCGAGCTGACGGAGGGGGCGGGTGTCGAGATCGGGGGGTCTCGGCATCCGATCGTGGGGAGGGTGTCGATGGACCAGATCGTCGTCGACACGGGGGGCAGGGAGTTCCCCAGGGGGGAGACGGCGACCGTGTTCGGACCGGAGGGCGGGGCCGTGCCCAGCGTGCAGGAGTGGGCGCGCTGGGCGGGGACCATCCCGCACACGATCGTGACGGGCATCGGCCCGCGAGTGGAGAGGAGCAGGGCATGAGGGTACTGGTCATCGGCGGAGGACAGAACTCCGAGCACGAGGTGTCGCTCGCCTCGGCGGCCGCGGTCGCCACGGCGCTGCGGTCGATCGGCCACGAGGTGCGCACGGTCACGATCTCGCGGGACGGGGTGTGGGATGCCGCGCCCGTCGCCACCCCCGCCGAGTCGCTCGCCGCGGCCATGCCCGCGCTCGCCTGGGCCGACGTCGTGTTCCCCGCCGTGCACGGTGCTCTCGGCGAGGACGGAGCGCTCGCGGCCCTGTGTGCGCTCGCCGGAGTCGCCGTCGTCGGCTCCGACCTGCGCGCGGGGGCGATCGGCATGGACAAGTGGGCGACCAAGCTCGTGGCGGAGGCGGCGGGTATAGCGACCGCACCGGGGTTCGTGATCTCGGCATCCGACCTCGGCGACGTGGAGTACGAGGGACCGGTCGTCGTGAAGCCGGTCTCCGCCGGATCCAGCTACGGCGTGGGGCTCGTGCGCGAGCCCGGCGACCTGCTCGATGCGCTGCGCACCGCGGCGCGGTTCGACAGCAGGATCCTCATCGAGGAGGTCATGCGCGGTCGCGAGATCGACGTGGCCGTGATCCGCGAGGCCGGGGGAGTGCGCTGGGCGGCCCCGCCGCTGGAGATCCACGCCGCCGGGCTCTTCGACACGGCGATGAAGTACGACGGCACCGCGAGGTTCACCGTCCCCGCGGCGCTCACGCCGGCGGAGGCGGGAGCGCTGACGCGCACGGCCGTGGCGATGTTCGACGCGCTCGGCTGCGCCGGGGTGGCCCGCATGGACTTCTTCCTCACGGAGGAAGGGCCCGTGCTCAACGAGGTCAACACGATGCCGGGGCTCACCGCGGCCTCGCAGGTGCCGCGCATGTTCGCGGCGGCGGAGGTGCCGTACCCCGAGCTCATGGACAGACTCGTGCGGGCCGCGGCCGACCGTCGGGCGTCGAGCGAGCGCAGTGCGACGACACGGAGGGACCATGCGCGAGCGTGAGGGGTGGCCCGACGTCGCGAAGGGCGTGTGCATCGTCCTCGTGGTGCTCTGGCACGTGGTCACCAAGCACGCGATCGACGTGCAGGGCGCCGGGCCGGTCACCGATGCCTGGGCCACGCTGAACGCCCAGCTGCTGCCGCTGCGGATGCCGCTGTTCTTCCTCATCTCGGGGATGTTCGCCGGACGCGCCGTCACCGCGCCGAGCGGCGGGAGCTGGCGCATGCGCGCGGGCCGTCTCGCTCTCGTCTACGTCGTCTGGGTCCTCATCCAGACCGCGGTGCTCGCGCTCACCCCCGACTTCGACACGGCTCGGGCGGAGGACGCCGGGGAGCTCCTCGCGCAGCTGACCTTCAGCCCGACCAACCTCTGGTACCTGCTCGCGCTCGCCGTGTATCTGGCCGTGGCGCGGTTCACCAGGCACGTGCCGACGGCGGTGCTGCTGCCGGCGGCCTTCGTGGTGTCGGCGGTGGCGGCATCCGGAGTGCTCCCCGACCTCGGCAACCTGTGGCAGGTCCTGCAGAACCTGTTCTTCTTCCTCGCGGGGCTGCGTCTCCGCGAGCTCGTCGAGCGCTTCGCGGCGACGACGGGCCTGCTCCGAGCCTTCATGCTCGCCGCGGCATACATCGCGGCGGCCGCGGCCGTCGGCGTGCTCGGCATGCGTCAGTGGCCGGGCGTCTGGCCCCTGCTGTCGGTGCTCGCCGTCGCGTTCGGCATCGCGGCGTGCGTGCTCCTCGACCGGCGGGTGGAGGCCGTCGCACGACCGCTGCGCTGGATCGGGCGGCGGACCCTGCCGATCTACGTGATCCACATGATCCCGCTCGCCCTGCTCGACGGAGCGCTGCGGTCGACCGGCATCCGCACCGTCCCGCTGATCGAGGCCGTCGAGCCGCTCGTGCTCGCCGCGGTCGTCATCGCGATCTGCCTCGGTGTGCACGCGCTGCTGATGCGCCTGGGGCTGAGCATCCTCTTCGACCCGCTGCTCCCCCTGACTCGAGCGCGGGAGCGGGCGAGAGCGCTGCCCTCCGGATCTCGGGAGGTGCAGCACTGACCGCACAGCGGTCGGGGTGACGGCTACAGCCGGTCGACCCCGGTCACGGTCACCACGGCGGCGCCCTCCTCGTCGGACGCCGCGAGGTCGACGGTCGCCGAGATGCCCCAGTCGTGGTCGCCCGCTGGATCGTCGAGGATCTGCCGCACGGTCCACTCGGACGCGCCCTCGGTGACGAGGATGAGCGAGGAGCTGCGGGCGTCGGCGCCGGTGAGGATGTCGTCGTGGTCGGCGAAGTAGGCGTCCAGGGCGTCGGACCAGGAGGCTGCGCCGAAGTGCGGGTCGAGCTCGGCGAGGGACTCGACGTCCTCCCTGGCGGCGAGCTGCACGCGGCGGAACAGCTCGTTGCGAACGAGGATGCGGAACGCCCTGACGTTGCTCGTGAGGCGCTTGGGCGCTGGGGGGACCACCGGACCGTCCTCGTGGTCGACGGGGTGACCGTGCACCAGCTCCTCCCACTCGTCGAGGAGGCTCGAGTCGACCTGCCGCACGAGTTCGCCGAGCCACTCGATGAGGTCGCGCAGGTCGTCGTTCTTCAGCTCCTCGGGGATCGTCTGCGACGCCGCGCGGTACGCGTCGGAGAGGTAGCGGAGCACCACGCCCTCCGAGCGGGCGATCTTGTAGTAGGCGACGTATTCCCCGAACGACATGGCGCGCTCGTACATGTCGCGCACGACGGACTTCGGATGCACCTCGAAGTCGCGGATCCACGGCTGCGCCGCGCTGAACGTCTCGAACGCCGCGCTCAGCAGCTCGTCGAGCGGCTTCGGATAGGTGATCTGCTCGAGCAGCTCCATGCGCTCGTCGTACTCGATGCCCTCCCGCTTCATCTCGGCCACCGCCTCGCCGCGGGCGAGGAACTCCTGCTGCCCGAGGATGGCCCTGGGGTCGTCGAGCGTGGACTCCACGATCGAGATCATGTCGAGCGCGAAACCGGCGGAGTCGGGGTCGAGCAGATCGAAGGCGGCGAGGGCGAACGGCGACAGCGGCTGGTTGAGCGCGAAGTTGGGCTGCAGGTCGACGGTGAGGCGGATCTCACCGGCATCCGTCTGCTCGACCACGCCGGATTCGAGCAGGGTCCGGTAGATGCCGAGGGCCCGCAGCGCGAGCTCGCGCTGGCGTCTCCGGGGCTCGTGGTTGTCGTATACCAGTGAGCGCATATTCCCGAAGACGTCTCCGCCGCGGGCGATCACGTTCAGCATCATCGCGCTCGTGATCTGCATGTGCGAGGTGAGCGTCTCTGGGACGGCGTCGATGAGCTTGCGGAACGACGGCTCGCCCCACGACACGAAGCCGTCCGGCGCCTTCTTGCGCACGATCTTGCGCTTCTTCTTCGGGTCGTCGCCCGCCTTCTTGATGGCGGCGGCGTTCTCGCTCTCGTGCTCGGGCGCCTGCGAGACCACGGTGCCCGCGGTGTCGTACCCCGCGCGACCGGCGCGACCGGCGATCTGGTGGAACTCGCGCGCGTTGAGCTGCCGCATCCGGGTGCCGTCGAACTTCGTGAGCGCCGTGAGCAGCACGGTGCGGATCGGCACGTTGATGCCGACGCCGAGGGTGTCAGTGCCGCAGATCACGCGCAGCAGCCCGCGCTGGGCGAGCTGCTCGACGAGCCGGCGGTACTTCGGCAGCATGCCGGCGTGGTGCACGCCGATGCCCGCACGGAGGAACCGGGAGAGCGTCTTGCCGAACGCGGTCGTGAAGCGGAACTCTCCGATCAGCGCAGCGATCTCGTCGCGCTGCTCGCGCGTGGCGACCTTCGTGCTCGACAGCGCCTGCGCGCGCTCCATGGCTGCGGCCTGCGAGAAGTGCACGATGTAGACCGGCGCCTGGCCGGTGCTCAGCAGGTCGTCGATCGTCTCGTGGATCGGCGTCGTCTCGTAGAAGAAGTGCAGGGGCACCGGCCGCTCGACGCCGGTGACGGATGCCGTGTCGCGACCTGTCCGTCGGGAGAGGTCGGCGGCGAGCTCGGTGACGTCGCCCAGCGTCGCCGACATCAGGATGAACTGCGCCTGCGGCAGCTCCAGCAGCGGCACCTGCCAGGCCCAGCCGCGGTCGGGGTCGGCGTAGAAGTGGAACTCGTCCATGACGACCTGTCCCACCTCGGCATCCGTGCCCTGACGCAGGGCCAGGTTCGCGAGGATCTCGGCCGTGCAGCAGATGATCGGGGCATCGGCGTTCACGGAGGAGTCGCCCGTGATCATGCCGACGTTCGCGGCGCCGAAGATGTCGACCAGCGCGAAGAACTTCTCGCTGACCAGAGCCTTGATCGGGGCGGTGTAGTACGTCCTCCGACCGGACACGAGGGCGGCGAAGTGCGCCCCGACCGCGACGAGCGACTTCCCCGTGCCGGTCGGTGTCGAGAGGATCAGGTTGTTCCCGGAGACGATCTCGATGACCGCCTCGTCCTGCGCGGGATACAGGCTGATGCCGGTGGACTCGGCCCACTCGACGAACGCCAGGTACACGGCATCCGCATCGGATCCGTCGGGTACGGCCGTGTGATCGAGGAGCATCCTTCGATCATCCCCTACCGGACGGATGCCGGCCTACCGTCGTCGTGTGCCGCCGGGGTCGGGGGAAGTGACGCCCCACGGTGGAATTGACCCCCGTCAGGGGTCACCTGCACGTCCGATATGACGCGTCGATGCGGCATCCTGCTTGACTCCCCACCGAGCGCGCCCCCCAGTGCGCGCCATGCGTCCGCTTCGACATCCCCGCAGGCTCCTGAGTCCCCTCATGGACTCGTTTCGCTGCGCGATCGGAGACGGGCGACACATCACCGAGGGAGAGGGCAAGGTATGGAGCACGTATCGCGTCGGACGGCGAGCAGCCGTGGCACGAGGGGTCGGGGATTCACCCGATCGATGACATGGGCGGTCGGAGCCGTCACGGTTCTGGGTGGGGTCCTGCTGCCCGCCACCGCTGCGAGCGCGGCGGAAGACGTTATCACGGTCACCAGCCTCGGGCTCAGCGGTCCAGGCACGCTGCGCGGAGCGCTCGAGACCGCGAACGCCTCCACGAACCCCGACGGTGTGCGGATCGTCTTCGATGCGGCTCTCGCGGGCACGGGCGAGCTGTCGCTCACCGGCGGCTCGGCGAACAGCATGCTCACCACCGACATGACCGGTCCGGCATCCGAGAACTCCACCCTGGGTGCGCGCTTCCTCGTCGACTCGACTGTTCCCGTCTCGATCGACTTCACGAACCTCGACGGCATCACCGACATCGACGGCTCGGCCGCTGCCGGCATCTACGTCGCCTCCGACGACGTCACCCTCAGCAACCTCGCCAACATGCGGGCGGCGGAGTCCGGCATCGTCGTCGGCGGCGCCGGCACGAAGATCACGAACGTCGAGCTCAAGGACAACGACACGAACTGGCAGGAGGTCGGCGTCCTGCTCATCGACGGCGCGGCCGACACCACCCTCACAGATCTCGTCATCCAGAGCCCGTACTGGGGCAGCGTGGTCGTTGACAACGGCGCCACCGTGACGAACACCGTCGTCGACGGCCTCGCCAGCCGTGGCGTCGAGGCCTGGGGCCACGTGATGTTCGAGGACGCCTCGACCGTCACGGGCTTCACCGTGCGCGACAGCGTGCTCGGCAACCCCGCTGAGACCTCGCCCTCGCACGGCGTCTACGTCAACGCGGACGTCGCGGTGACAGGCCTGACGATCGCCGACTCGACGATCCAGTCGCCGAACCAGAACGGCCTGTTCTTCCTCGGCGCAGGTCAGACGCTGACCGACACGAGCATCACGGGCACCACCTTCGGCGGCAACGTGGGCAAGAACATCTCGCGCACGATCGGCAACAACACCGCCGACTGGAACGGACTGGTCTTCTCCGGCAACGACGTCTCCTACGCGGGCTCCGTCGTCTTCGGCGGAACGCTCACCGACGCGACCTTCGCCGACAACTCGTTCACCAACGTCAGCGACGGCGCGTTCGCCGCTCTGCAGCTGGGCAGCACGACCGAGAACGTCGACGTGACAGGGAACGCATTCGATGTGATCTGGGCCGTCGACACGATCCGCGTGCAGGGCGCCGGCGCCACCGACGTCGTCATCGCGGACAACTCGATCGAGAACCTGATCGCGGACATCTCGCGCTCGGCGATCCGCATCGACGCCCCCGGTACCGGCAACATCGTGCAGAACAACATCCTGTTCCAGGATCTGGCCGACGACACCCTGCCTGCCCATGCAGACAACCACTGGGCGATCTACAACTCCGCGAACGCCGCGAACGCCGACGCCCCGGTGGGCTGGAGCATCATCGGCAACGCGATCGACGGCTTCGGCGGTCGTGACCGCTCGCAGGCTCCGATCGTGCACAACGCGATCGGCAAGCTGCCGGTGATCGGCAACACGTTCGGCGCGAACACCCGCGGCGGCACCGACCCGGTGATCGAGGAGAGCGGCTTCTGGTTCCTCTGGAACGTCGGCGACTCGGTGAGCAACAACACGGTGCAGACGTTCCGTCCGGAGACGGTGCGCTACGACGGCGCCACCGCCACGTTCACGGCCGTCCAGCCGGCGAACCTCATCGGCAACAACACCGCGGCAGCTCCCGTGACGCTCCACGTCTACTGGACGGCGGCGGACAATGCCGAGGAGTACCTGGGTGAGATCACGGGTGTCGCTCCCGGCGCGTCCGTGTCGATCCCCACCACGCACACGACGGGCTTCCTGCGCGTGCAGACCGTCGACGCGAACGGGTTCACCTCGCAGTACTCGAGCATCGACGAGGACACCGCTGTCGTTCCTGCCGCTCCGGCCGTGACCGGGACGACGCCTACCGGCGCGACCGGAACCGGCACCTCGGGCGCGACGATCACCGTCCGCAACACGAAGGGCGACGTCGTCGCCACCGCCGTGGTCGGCGAGAACGGCGCCTGGTCGCTCACCTCGGGTCTGACGTGCAACACGCAGTACGTCGTCGACCAGACCGTCGACGGAGTGAAGAGCGCGACGATCCCGTTCACGACGGCAGCCTGCCCGACTGTGCCGGGAACCGGTGGGGGCACCACGGGTGGCGCGGGCGGCAAGGGCAGCACCGGCGGATCGCTCGCGAACACCGGTGGGGCAGACCTGACCGGCGTCGCGCTCGGCGCGATGGCCGTGCTCCTGCTCGGCGGCTCGATGCTGGTGCGTGCGCGCCGGCGTCGCGCCTGATCGGGCGGGTCGAAACGGCGTGAGGCTCCCTCTGACCCCTCACGGGGGTCAGAGGGAGCGTCACCTTGGCACAGCAGGCCATGTGCTCGCCAGTATGTCGGTGGGCACAAGTCTTCTGGGGAACTCGAAACGAGAGTCGCGGCCGGTTGGGGAATCGGGCGCGGGGGAGAGGAACACGTGAAGAAGACACTCGCTGGAGTGGCTGCGCTGACGACCGCGGCCGCACTGTCCATCGTCGTCGCGCCGCCGGCGGTCGCCGCGGCAGGAGACGGGACGATCACGCTCACCGTCGTGAACGACGTCAACGCGAACAGCACGCGCGACGCCGCCGACGCCGCGCTCAACGGGGTGACGGTGCGTTTCACCGACCCGCAGAACCACACGTTCACGCGCTCCACGAACGCGGCCGGTCAGGTCGTGCTCGGCGGAGCGGATGCGGGCAACACGCTCGTGGGCGGCAAGTACCGCATCGAGGTGACCAACCCGAACACCGGCACCTACACCGAGGCGCGCATCCTCGACGGGCACGCCGAGCCGCAGTTCGCCCCGGCGACCTCCTTCGTCGACGTGTCGAGCGGTGCGGATGCCGCGCTCAGCATCGGCTACGTGGACGTGAGCACGCTGGGCCCCTCCAACGCCACGATCTTCTCCGCCATCCAGCCCGACAGCATCTGGCCGGGCGCGGGTGAGGGTCGCGAGATCTACCAGGTCCCCTACCGCCTGAACAGCGCCCCGACGGGCGTCACCTCGCGGGTCACGACGGGGTCGGTGTACGGCATCGGCCTCGACCAGAAGGCACAGAAGCTCTACGCCGGCGCCTACGCCAAGCGCGGCTCGGTCTACGGTGCGGGCGGCCCCGGTGCGATCTACCGTGTGGACCCGTGGTCGGGAGCCACCGAGGTCTACGCCACGGTCGCCGACGTCGGCACCACGGTGCACGACATGACCAGCGTCAACGGTGCAGGGCACCAGACCCAGGACTTCGACTTCCGCACCGCGGTGGGCCGTGAGAGCCTCGGCGACGTGGAGGTCACGGAGGACAGCAAGTACCTCCTCGCGGTGAACATGCACACCGATTCGGTCGTCGTGTACCCGGTGCAGACGGCCCCGAACCCTGCTCCGGTGCAGACGCTCCCGATCCCGGCCGTCGCCTGTGCGGCGGATCAGGACTGGGCGCCGATGGCGATCGGCGAGAACGCCGGCAAGATCTACGTCGGCGCCGTGTGCGGCGTGACCATGCAGGCGAGCGTGATCGAGTACGACATCTCGGCCTCCGGCATCCTCAGTCCCACCGGCGTGGTCTACTCCGGCGACCCGACGACGGCCCCCGGGCACAGCGGCGCCATGTCGGGCAACCTCGCCGTCGACGCCTCGTGCCGCTTCGTGGACTGGCTGCCGTGGAGTGACGGCGTCGCGCAGGCGTGCATCAACGCCGGCGCCGCCTCGACGCCCATCAACCCGGCGGCCAACGGACTCGCCGGGCAGTTCTCGGTGCCGCAGCCGATGCTCTCCGACATCGAGTTCACCGCCGCCGGCGACATGATCCTCGCCTTCCGCGACCGTGGTGGTGACCAGTACAGCTCGCTGCTCTACTACGGCACCCGCACCAACGGTCTCGGCGCCTACTCGAACTACGTCACCGCCGGAGACATCGTCGGTGTGTGCGCCTCCGGTTCCACGCTCGACTTCGACTGCCGGGGCAGCCAGCCCCGGGGCGGCGACTTCGATGACTTCGGCGGTTTCCACAACGAGGCCGCGTTCGGCGGCATGGTCCACGTGCCGGGCACCGACCGACTCGTCATCAACCAGATGGATGCCACCGGGCTGTTCTCGAACGGCCTGCGTGCCTTCAACCCCGCCACGGGCAACCAGGCGGCAGGCAGCACCGGCTCCGCGAACGTGCTCGTCACCGACGACTTCCAGAAGGCGCAAGGACTCGCTGACATGGAGGCGCTCGTGCTCGCGGCGACCCAGCAGATCGGCAACCGCATCTGGCTGGACACCGATGAGGACGGCATCCAGGATGCCGACGAGCCGCCGGTCGCCGGTGTGCAGGTGTCGCTGTACGACACGGCCGGCACGCTGATCGCGACCACCGTGACCGACGCGAACGGCGAGTACTGGTTCGACACCGACGACGGTCTGCTGCCGGCGACGGACTACCAGATCCGTCTCGACCGCCCGGCGGACTTCGCCGCCGGAGGGCCGCTCGCCGGAACCGTTCCCACGGGTACCGCCGTGGGGCCGAACCGCGGCATCGACAGCAACGGCGAGACCGTCGACGTCGGCGGCACTCCGACCGTCGTCGCGAACGTCACCTCCCCTGCCGCAGGCCGCAACGACCACTCCTTCGACTTCGGCTTCGTCCCGACGCCGGTCTCGATCGGTGACTACGTCTGGATCGACCGCGACAACGACGGGCAGCAGGACGCAGGAGAGCCTCCGGTGGCCGGCATCACCGTGCAGCTGAAGGACTCGACGGGAGCGGTGATCGCGACCACGACGACGGATGCCGACGGCTATTACTCCTTCACGGATCTGCGTGCATCGAGCGACTACACGGTCGTCTTCCCGACGACCGTGACGGTCGACGGCGACGTGTACCGTCTCACGGCGCCGAGCAGGGGCGCCTCGGCATCCGACTCGAACCCTGCCGTCGACACGGGCGCCGCGCCGGTGCGCACCCCCGCGTCCGGCGACAACCTGGGCACTCCTGGTGACGCCGACGACCCGACGATCGACGCGGGCTACGTGCCGATCGTCTCGGTCGGCGACTACGTGTGGATCGACGCCGACAAGGACGGCGTGCAGGATGCCGGCGAGACGCCCGTCGCGGGGGTCGAGGTGAGGCTGCTGTCAGCCGATGGCGAGACGGTCATCGCGACCACCACGACCGACGCGAACGGCTACTACGTCTTCACCGACCTGCCCGGTTCGACCGACTACATCATCGAGTTCCCGACGACGGTGACCGTGGGCGGCATCACTTACCCGCTCACCGAGCGCGACGCGGGCGATGACGACGCTGCGGATTCGGATGCCGACCCGGACACGGGCCGCGTCTCGATCACGACGCCGGCGTCCGGAGCGAACTCGGCGGAGCCCGGCGAGGCCGACGACCCGACGATCGACGCGGGCTTCATCGCCCCGCCGGTCTCGATCGGCGACCACGTGTGGCTCGACGCCGACCGCGACGGCCAGCAGGACGAGGGCGAGAAGCCGGTTCCCGGCGCGACCGTGCGGCTGCTGTCGCCCGACGGCGCCACGGTCATCGCGACCACGACGACCGACGAGAACGGCTTCTACGCCTTCACCGACCTGGCGCCGGGCGTCGACTACGTCGTGGAGTTCCCGACGACCGTGACGGTCGACGGCGTGCGCTACGTGCTCACCGCGCCGGCGCAGGGCGGGTCGGCGACCGACTCCAACCCGGCCGTCGACACGGGCCGTGCCCCGGTGACGACGCCCCTCGGCGGCGGCAACTCGGGTGAGCCCGGCGAGGCCGACGACCCGACGATCGACGCGGGCTACGTGCCGGTGCTGGTCTCGATCGGCGACTACGTGTGGCTCGACGCCGACGGAGACGGCATCCAGGACGAGGGCGAGTCCCCCGTCGCCGGTGTCGAGGTGAAGCTGCTCTCGCCCGACGGCGAGACGGTCATCGCGACCACCACGACCGACGCGAACGGCTACTACGTCTTCACCGACCTGCCGAACTCGACGGACTTCATCGTGGAGTTCCCGCTCTCGGTCACCGTCGACGGCGTGGAGCACCGACTCACCACGCCCGGCGCGGGCGAGAGCGACGGAGGGGACTCGAACCCGGCCGTGACGACGGGTCGCGCACCCGTGACCACGCCCGCCTCCGGGCAGAACTCGGCGGAGCCCGGCGAGGCCGACGACCCGACGATCGATGCGGGCTACGCGCCCGTGAAGGTCTCGGTCGGCGACTACGTCTGGATCGACGCTGACCGCGACGGCGTGCAGGACCCCGCGGAGAAGCCGGTCGCCGGCGTCGATGTGAAGCTGTACGACGCGGACGGCAACCTCGTCGCGACGACGAAGACGGACGCGAACGGGTTCTACGTGTTCACCGACCTGGAGCCGTCGACGCAGTACTCGATCGAGTTCCCGACCTCCGTGGTCATCGGAGGGGTCACCTATCCGCTGACGTCCGCGAACGTCGGCGGTGACGACAAGGACTCGGATGCCGACCCCAAGACCGGCCGCGTGACCTTCACCACTCCGGCGACGGGATCGAACTCGGCGCTGCCGGGCGAGGTCGACCTGCCGACGCTCGACGCGGGCTTCGCGCCTCCTGCTCCGATCGTGGCTCCTGGCCTCGCGGTCACGGGTGGTGCGGTGCCGTGGGTGCTCGGCGGAGCGGCCGGTCTGCTGCTCCTCCTGGGCGCGGCGCTCGTGCTGATGCGTCGCCGCCGCGCGACCGCTGAGGCCGTCGAGATCGACTGACCGAGGATGAGGAGGGCCGTCGCGATCCGTCGCGGCGGCCTTCCTCGCGTCCGGGGGTCTCCCTGACGCGTGCGCCGCTCGCGCGTTCGGGAGGAGAAAGCACCCTCGGGCTGAGGAATGCGGACGGATCCTCAGCCGATGCGTGAGTTCTCCTCCCGAACGTGAGGGCAGGGAGGCGCGTGAAGGGGAAGGTCCGCGCGCGGGGGAAGCCCGCGAGGGGGGAAGCCCGCGAGGGGGAAGCCCGAGAGGGAGAAGCCCGCGCGAGAGGAGGTGTGCGACCCTCAGGCGGTCGCGGCCTGCAGCGCGATGCGGATCATGTCTCCGAAGGTCTGCTCGCGCTCGAGGACGGTGGTCTCCTCGCCCGTGACGATGTGGTCGGAGACGGTGCAGATGCTCAGCGCCCGCCGACCGTAGTACGCCGCGAGCGTGTAGAGGCCGCTCGTCTCCATCTCGACGCCCAGCACGCCGTGCTGCACGAACGGCTCGGTGAGCTCGGGGCGGGTGCTGTAGAACTGGTCGCTCGAGAGCAGAAGCCCGACGTGCACATTCGACTCCGGCGGCTCGAACTCGCTCGCCTCGACGGCGGCGCGAAGCAGCGAGAAGTCGGCGACGGGGGCGTAGTCGAGTCCGTGGAAGCGCACCCGGTTGATGCCGGAGTCGGTGCACGCCCCGTTCGCGATGATGATGTCGCGCACCTTCAGCTTCTCGGTCAGCGCGCCGCACGACCCGACCCTGACGACCGTCTGCACCCCGTAGGAGTCGAACAGCTCGTTCGCGTAGATCGCCATCGAGGGCTGGCCCATGCCCGACCCCTGCACCGAGACGTGGTGCCCCTCCCAGGTGCCGGTGAAGCCCAGCATCCCGCGCGTCTCGGAGTACAGCTGCGCGTCGTCGAGGAAGGTCTCGGCGATCCACTTCGCCCGCAGCGGATCTCCGGGGAACAGGACGATGGGGGCGATCTGGCCGGGCTCTGCGGCGATGTGCGTGCTCATGGGGTCAGCGTAGTGAGGGGTCGCCGCGCGGGGTGCCTGGAACTGATATTCCGGTTCCTATAGCGTGAAGGGGATCGCGATTCTCGCGGCGAGAGGGAGGCGACATGGCGGAGCACGCGGCGGCATCGGGGTGGCGCGGATTCTGGGAGCGCGGCGGCTGGTGGAGGGCGCTCGTCCTCGCGGCCGTCTACTTCGTGCTGTACGAAGGGTTGTCGCTCCTCTTCGGACCGCTGGCCGAGGGGATCACCGACCCGCAGAGCGCCGCGGCCGTGTTCGTCTTCTACGTCCTGCCCGTGACGGTCGGCGCGCTGCTGCTGATCGCGTTCATCTGGTCGGTCGGCTGGTTCGGCGAGATCTTCGGACCGCAGCCGATCCGCGGCAGCGGCTGGATGTGGATCGCCGTCGCGGCCGTCCTGCTGTTCAACATCCTGCGCTTCGCCACGATCGACTACGCCGACACCGAGGCGGGAGTCGTGCCGGCCTGGATGCTGGCGGGGCTGCTGATCGGCTTCGCGGAGGAGGTGCTCACCCGCGGACTCGTCGTGAATCTGCTCCGCAAGGCCGGCTACCGGGAGATCGTCGTCGCCGTCGTCTCCGCGGCGGTCTTCGCCGGTCTGCACGCCGGCAACCTGCTGTCCGGTCAGGCGCTGCTCCCGACGCTGGTCCAGCTCGGCTACACCTTCGCGTTCGGGATCTGCATGTACCTCGCGATGCGGGTGACCGGAACGATCATCGTGCCGATCCTGCTGCACGCCACCACCGATCCGAGCATCTTCCTGCAGTCCGCCCACCCCGCCGAGGGTGCGCTCACCGGCATCGCCGGTCTCGGCAACATCGTCGTGATCATCGTCGGACTGGTACTGCTGATCTTCATCCGCGGACGCGTGGAGAGCACGCGGGAGCAGGCGGCGATCGCCTAGAGTCAGCGGTGGTCGCGAAACCTGCTGAGCCTCGGGGCGGTGTGGGCCACCGCGGCGCTGTTCTCGTGAGCAGGGCGGCTGGGCGACTCGGGTTCTCGCAGATGCTGGACACGGTGGTGACACGGATGGGGGAGGCGGTCGAGAGTGCCGGACGCGAGCGAACAGAGCGAGTTCATACGTCAGCAGATCGTCGCCGGTGACCGGCTCCGCACGCTCGGTGAGCGGGACTCCGCCATTCGCGAGTACGCCCGCGCAGTGGAGGCGGCTGAACTGCAGCATGGATCGGACCACCTCGTCACGCTCGAGGCGGCCGAGAGGATCTCGGACACCTTCACCGAGCTGAGACGGCCACGCGACGCGCTCATGATGCTCGCGTGGATGGCACCGGCCGCCGTCCGCACGTTCGGCGCGCATTCACTCCAGGCCACCCGAATCGAGAACGCGCGTCGTGCCGCTGCTGCTCATCGGCGGAGGCGGGTGTGGACGGCGATCGCACTGGGAGCGCTGTGTTGCGGGATCGCCGTCATCATCTGGGAGTACGTCCTCTAGAGCTGCGGCCGGGTCGCGAGCCGAAGAGCCGCATGAGTGTCGCGAGCCGAAGAGTCGCATGAGTAATGACGGCGGTTGCTCTGTGACGTAGGGTGGTCCGCGTGACCGACGTCAGACGCGGGGTGGTCGCAGTCTCGCTGATGCTTCTCTGGTGGGTGGTGACCTACGGGTTCGGATCGATCCCGTTCCCCGAACTGCAGCCGGGATGGTTCCCGAACCTCGGAACCGTCATCACGAACCTGTTGAGCCTCGGAGCCGTGTGGGCCGCCGCGGCGCTCTTCTCGCGGGCGGGGTGGCTCGGCGACACGGGGCTTCAGGTTCTGGCGGGCTGGCGCGGTGGCGAGGCGCGGATGCTGTGGGCCGGAGCTCCCGTGCTGCTGATCGCCCTCGGCTACCTGTGGCTCGGACGCGAAGGCGTGCCCGGAGTACAGGGCGACGGCGGCGTCATGATCAGTCTGGCGATCGGGATGCTCGCACTCGGAGTGTCGGAGGAGACCGGGTCGCGTGGACTGCCGCTGGGAGCGGTCGCCTCGACCGGGGCGATCTGGCGGGCGGTGCTCGTGACCTCGGTGCTGTTCGGTCTGTGGCATCTCGGCAACGGCGTGTTCTTCGGCAGCAGTCCGGATGAGACGTGGTGGCAGGTGCTCAGCGCGACGACGTTCGGCGTCTGCTTCGCCCGTCTGCGGCTCTTCGTCGGCAGCATCTGGCCGGGTGTCGTGCTGCACGCGCTCGGCAACTGGACGCAGCTGATCACCCCGGGTGCTGCTCCGCTCTGGTATCAGATCGCGGTGATGGCGTTCGAGATGGGCTGGGGCGTGCTGCTCGTCGCGTTGTGGGTGCGACGTCGTGCATCCGCACGACCGGTCAGCCCTGGCGCCTGACCATCTCGGCGATCCAGATCGGGGCGAACGGAGACGTGCACCCCGGCGCCGTCGGATAGTCGGCGAGCACCTGCAGATCGTTCCCGATCGCGAGGGCGCGGTCGCGCAGGTGCGGATGGTGGATGCCGATCTGCGCCAGCGTCTCGTTCATCGCCCACTGCGTCCGTGGTGCGGCATCCTTCATCTCCCGCTCGATCTCGTCGAGCAGGGCGCCGAGGTCGAGGCCGTCGGGCTGCTTCACGACCCGCACGGACGTCAGTGACCACCCCGCGGCCGACACGGTGTCGGCGGGGTCGTGCCGCCACCCCTCTCGCAGGTCGTCGGAGAGCGGCGTCTTCTTGAGCACGTAGTTCACGAACCAGTCGTTGACCTTGGGCGGCTGCGGCTCGCGCAGCATCCCGTCGAGGTCCTCCGCGGAGTACTGCCGCGGGGCGCAGACCAGCAGCGCGAGCAGCCGGGCCGGGGTCTCGCCCGTCTCCCACAGCTCGCGGGCCAGCGGCTGATCGGTCTTGGCCTTCTTCGCGACCGCGCGGAGGCGGCTGAGGTTCATGCCGTGATCGTCGCCGCGCTTCTCGTTCGCCGCGCGCATCTTCGGATCCTCCAGCGCCGCGAGCTCGGCGAGGGCATCAGCGAGTTCCATGTCTCCAGGGTAGGGCTCGGGGCCGCGGCGTCCCTCGCATCCTCTCGAGTCGTGGCGCGGTCCGTGTCCCGTCCGCGTCCGTCCGGGGTCGTCCGTGTCCGTCCGGGGTCGTCCGAATTTCGGATGATGGCGCTTTTCTCGGACGCACGCGCCGTCATCATCCGAATTCCGCGCATCCGTCCGAATTTCGGATGCCGCGACCGGAGGATGCCGCACACGGATGCCGCCGTTCGAGGATGCGCGGCCGGAGGATGCCGCGACCGGAGGATGCCGCGGCATCACCGTGTCGGTGCACCCGTGTCGGCGCGACGCGGCGCGCTCAGCCCTCGCCGAGGAGCTCGCCGTGGATGCGGCGGAGATCCTCCATGAGCGAACCGATGAGGATCCAGTGGCCGGAGGAGGGCGGTGTGATCACCAGCGGAGCGGTGAGCGCAGGGATCGCGGAGGTCAGCGCCTCGGGCTCCGGCGAGACCTCCGCGAGCTGCACGGCGAGGCGCACGTCGTGGCCGGCGCGCCGCAGCTGCTCGGCGATCGCCGCCACCGCGGGCTCCTCGCCGATGGTGTCGTCGTAGTGGTCGAAGTAGGCGCGGGTCATGCCGATGGTCTGGGTGACGATCGGCGACAGCCGCTCCAGCAGCGCGCGCATCTCCCGCAGCTCGTCGCGATGGGCCGAGCGCCGCGGATTGAGGGTGAGCGACTCCTCTCCAGCGGCGATCGAGGCCTCGGCGGCATCCTTCATCGGCCGCAGCAGCCGCACCTCGAGCATGAGCTCCTGCAGGCGGGCTGGTGACTGCGGTGCGGGCAGGGCCGCGGCCAGACGGTCGAGGCAGGCGGCGAGCTCGCGGCCGAGGAGCCCGAGGTCGCGCCGTGCGGGTCCGGTGAGCACGGGCGGCACGATGAGCGCGTTCACGACGATGCCGATGCCGACGCCGATCAGCGTCTCCACGATGCGCGACAGCGCGTAGGCCGGTGTCGACGAGCCGAGGGCCAGCACGAGCATCGCCGAGATGGCGATCTGGTTGCCGGTTCCGGGGGAGGCGCGGAAGGCCCAGGCGACGAGCATGGCGACGACGATCGCGAGCAGCACGATCCACGCGGGCGAGCCCAGCAGCCAGCCCAGCGCGAGCGCGATCACGACGCCGGCGATCACGCCGATGCTGCGCTCGAGCGCCTTCGACAGCGACTGGTTGACGCTGGGCTGCACGACCAGCAGCGCGGCGATCGCCGCGAACACGGGCAGCTGCTCCGGGAAGATCGCCCCCGCGATGAGCCACGCGGCGATGGTCGCCGCGGCGGACTTCACCACCTGCAGCAGGGGTGAGCGCCTGGCGGCCCTGATCGCGACGGGGATGCGCATGGCACAACGCTACTCGGGTGACGGCATCCGTCCTGCGAGCGAGTTCAGGGGGTCGCGGCGGCGGCGCGCAGCGGGCCCTTCGCGATGTCGTCGATGAGCCAGGCGCCTTCGACCTTCGTCAGGGTGTACTCGCGGGGCTGGGCGAACTCGTCTCCGGCGTCGGCTCCGAGCTCGTGGAGGAAGCCGTCGGAGGCGCTGACGATCGTGAAGAGGGACTCGAATCCGACGGTCGCGTGCTGCCGGTCGGCGTCGATCGTCGAGGCTGTCCAGGCCACTCCGGTCTGCGCGATCGACAGGTCGTTGTCGACGTACATGGCCGTGACGGCATCCGCGTAGTCCTCGCCTGCCAGCTTGTCGAGGAAGAGCGGCGAGAAGAACTGCTCCTCCGCCGCGACGGAGTCGGCGACCGTGCTCGGGGTCCGGTTGTCGGATGCTCCGGAGTGCAGCGCGACGACCTGCTGCAGCGCCTGGACGTCGGGGTCGTCGAGGGTCAGGTGCTCCCCTGTCGACGCGATCGTCCACAGGGTGTCGTCGGGGTCGAAGTGCGGTGTGGGGCTCGCGCTCGGCGTGGCCGCTGAGCCCTCGGATGCCGTCGATGGGCCGCTGTCCGTGCATCCGGACAGCGCGACCGATCCGATCACGAGCGAGACGAGGACGGCGAGGGCCTTCGCGGTGGTTCTCAGCATGGGTTCCTCCTCCCGGGGAGGGCGGTGCGGCCCTCCCCGGGTCTCTCGGTCGGTCAGTTGGCGGGAGCGGCGTTGAGCTGCCAGTGCGACGACCACCACGTGGTCGGCACGTTCCCGAACTCGACGATGCCCGTGCCGTTCTCGACGTGCAGGGCGCCGGAGGCGTTCTGGATGCGTGTGTACCCGCTGCCGGCGGACGGCGTCGACCATTCGGCGGCGGTTCCCGCCGTCGCCGCGGTGCCGTGGCGAACGGTCGAGCCGCTCACGTAGAGGTACTGGTTGGTCCACCGGTTGCGGTACTTGGTGGTGCCGGATGCCGTGGTCTCGGGCACCCACTGGGCGCTCCAGTAGGTGCTGGGGACCTCGCCGAAGCGGACGATGCCGTCGTTGGGCTCGACGTTGACGGCGCCGGCCCTGTGCCGGTTGTTGATGAGCTTCCAGGTGGGGGAGACGGCCTCCGAGTATCCGGCGTTGTCCTTGTAGACGCGCAGGTAGTCGACCTCCCACTGCTTGGGCCAGACACTGTTGGGCTGGCCGGAGCCCGCACCGGTGTAGATGTTCATGATGATGCCCATGGCGGTGTTCGGGGCGTCGTTGAGCGTCTTCACGAGCTGACCGTCGTAGTAGAAGCGCAGCTGGGTCGGCGTCCAGTCCATGGCGTAGATGTGGAACTCCGTGGTCGGAGAGCCCGAGACGGGCACGGTGTCGAGAGACCACGATCCGAGGAAGTTCGGGTCACCCCAGCCGTAGGCGGCGATGCGCCAGCTGTTCGGGGTGCTGAAGAACGTCTCGATCATGTCGATCTCGGACTGGCCGCCGGTGGTGTTCGTGCCGACCAGCCAGAGGGCCTGGTGCCCGCCGCCCCCGGCGTTCGAGTTCTTGGCGCGCACCTCGACGTAGCCGTACTTCGTGGAGTAGCCGTTGAACGTGGGCAGGTTGTTGCGGTTCACCGCCGACGAGTTGAACCTGTGCCAGTTGTTCTGGTTGAAGGTCTGGATCGCCGACGAGACGACGGTGCCGTCCTGGTCGGGGTTCCACGGCGGCTGGTCCTGGTCGACGCGGAGCTTGATCGTGCCGTTCGAGATCGTGTAGCGCGCCGCCGTGTCGGCGATGTCGGCGGCGGGCACCCAGTGCGGGAGGTAGTTCGGCAGCCACTTGGAGGTGTTGAGCGTCGTACCGGTGAACTCCTCGCTGAAGTCGAGGGTGTAGCCCGGCTTGTCGACGGGATTCGGCGGGGTGTCGGCCGCGAAGGCGGCGGGGGAGGCGAGTGTGAAGGCGGTGACCGCGACGGCGAACGCGGCTGCGGCGGCGGCGCCGCGGGATGTCTTTCGATGGAACATGGGGTTCTCCTCGGTGATCGTCGGTGATCAGTGCGTGGACGCGGTGCGGTGCGCACCGTCCTGCGAGGTAATTAACCCGAACTCTTGCGTAATTGTCAATACTCGCGGGCGAAGAGCTGTTCCTTCACGCTCGCCGCGCTGACGGCCAGCGCTCCGACCGACGGTGCGATCGCACCGAGGTCGGAGGTGCGCACGTCGGGGAGGAAGAGTGACCGTCCGGCGAGCTCGGAGCCCAGTGCCGCCGCGAGTCTCGCGGAGGCGCCGGGGATGCTGCTGCTGACGACGACGACGTGCGGATCGATCGCGAGGACCAGGGCGCCCAGGCCGTCGGCGATGTCGGCGGCGAACCCGGTGACGGCATCCGTGCCCTCTGCACCGGGCGCCGCAGAGGCCGTGAACAGCTGCTCCAGGCCGTCGGGGGCGCGCTCGGCCAGCCTCTGCTGCGCCTCCGGCCACGCGACCCTGCCGAGCGCTCCGATCTCGCCGGCCGCCCCGTGCGCCCCTCGGGCCACGCGGCCGTCGACGATGGATGCCGCGGAGATCCGGTTCCCGATGCGCAGGAGCACGGCGGTCTCATCCGCCCCGACCGATCCGTGCTCGATCTCGGCGAGTGCGGCGAGCTTGGTGTCGTTGTCGAAGGCGATCCTGGCGCCGGGGAAGGCGGCGCGCAGCTGCGCGTCGATGTCGCTGGTCAGCCAGTCCGGCACCACCGTGGTCTTCACCGGGCGACCGTCCGCATCCACTATGCCGGGGATGCCGACGGTGAGCGCGACGAGTTCGTGGGATGCCGTCGTCGACTCGTCGAGCAGCTCGGTCACGAGCGCGATGATCGCGGCCGCCGCATGCTCTCCGCTCGACAGGTCGTGCTCCTGGCGGCGGTGGGCCGCGCTGACCGTTCCGCGCAGGTCGCCGGCCACGCCGGAGATGCCGTGCGGGCCGACGTCGATCCCCACGGCGACGCCCTGATCGGCGGCGAATCGGTACCCGCGCGCCGGGCGGCCGGCGCGCGTCGGGCGCAGCTGCTCGGAGTCGGCCAGGCCGGATTCGACGAGCCCGGACAGCACGGTCTCGACCGTCGTGCGCGACAGGCCGGTCGAGGTCGCCAGCTGGCTGGCCGTCATCGGGGAGGACGCGTCCCACAGGGTGGTCAGCACCGCGTGGTCGTTGAGCCGACGCATCGCTGCGAGGTCGGTGCCGAGCGCCTGGGTGGTCACCTGTCCTGACTATCACATTCCGGCAACCCCGGCTTGACAGTGCGAGGGGGCTGACCTATCTTGTGAATTACAACAGAGAGTTGCGAAATACCCTTTCCCCTTCTTCACCAGAAAGCGACACTCACATGCAACGACGCACCCGACTCGTGCTCGCGCCTCTCGCCGCCGGCGCCCTCCTCGGCCTCGCCCTCACCGCCTGCGCGCCAGGACCGGCGACGAACGGCAGCGGCGCCGCCGTCGACGCCAGCACCACGCTCACCGACGACGACATCACCCTCACGCTCATGTCGACACCGGAGTCCGGCGCGGCGACCGAGGCCACGATCGCCGCCTTCGAGAAGGAGCACCCGAACATCACGATCGAGTACTCCCAGACCAACTACGACGACTACAACCAGAGCGTGAACCTCAACCTCGCAGGCGACAAGTCCCCCGACATCGTCCTGCTGAACGCGGTCGCGAACACCGTCAAGAACAAGCTCGTCCTGCCCCTCGACGACTACGCCGACCTCTACGGGTGGAACGACTTCTTCCCCACCAACCAGCTCAACCAGTGGCGCGTCGCCGACGACGGCTCCACCCTCGGCGAAGGCGGAGACCTCTACGCGGCCCCCGCCGGCTTCTCGCTCGTCGGCACGTACTACAACAAGGCCCTGGCCGCCCAGCTCGGGATCACCGCACCCACCACCCTGGGCGACTTCGAGAGCGCGCTCGCCGCGGCCCAGGGCTCCGGCATCCTCCCCGTCCAGCTCGGCAACGCGGAGGGGCACGCGGCCTTCGTGGTGCAGCTGCTCGGCCAGGGCGAGGGCGGCGCCGACGACGCCAACGCCTGGGCGTTCGGGCACAAGGGCGAGACGTTCGACACCGACGCCAACCGCACCGCGGTCGACACCCTCGTCTCCTGGCAGAAGGCCGGCTACCTCGGCGATCCGACGACGGTGAACGGCACCGACCTCCAGGGCGCCGTCGACAACTTCATCGCGGGCAAGGGCCTGTTCCTCGTCGACGGGATCTGGGACGCCGGCAAGATCGCCGAGGGGCTGGGAGCGGATGCCGGCTTCCTCCCGTTCCCCGGCAAGAACGTGACGGGGATCGGCACCTCGGTCGCCTACGCGATCTCCACGAAGAGCGCGCACCCGAACGAGGCGGCGGCGTTCCTGGACTTCCTGCGGTCCCCCGAGGCGAGCGCCCAGCAGTTCGCGCAGGGCTTCATGCCCGACGACCCGACGGTCGCGGTGGCGGACGAGGGAACCCTGCAGGGCGACATCGTCGCGGCCTGGGCGCGGGTCGCGGAGGCGAACGGACTCGTGGCGTTCAACAACAACGCGACGGCGACCATGAACGACACGCTCAAGGCCGGCACGCAGAAGCTCATCGCCGGACAGGCCTCGGTCGACGACTTCCTCACCTCGGTCCAGGACGACTGGGCCGACGCCCACGCCGGCTGATCCATGACCACGTCGCTGTCTCCCCGGCGGGAGGGGTCCGGTCTCGCGGCCGGCCCCTCCCGTCGGCCCCGCCGAGGGTGGAGCTCGCTCCTGTACCTGCTCCCGGCGTTCGTCTTCTACGGCACGTTCACGATCGCCCCCTGGGTGCAGAGCATCTGGCTCTCCTTCTGGAACTGGGACGGGATCGGGGCCGCCACCTGGGCCGGCATCGAGAACTACCTCCGCGTGTTCACGGACGACCGGCTCCTCGTCGCCCTGCGCAACGGCCTCGGATTCATCGTGTTCTACACCGCGTTCCCGCTCGTGCTCGGTCTCGTCATCGCGGCGGTCATCGCCGCGCGCCCGAGGCGCGGCTCCGGGCTCGTCCGCACCGTGCTCTTCCTGCCGCAGATCCTCCCGCTGGTGGCCGTCGGCGTCGTGTGGCGCTATCTCTACGCGGCAGACGGTCCGATCAACCAGTTCCTGACCGCCATCGGCCTCGGCGATGTCGCGAGGGCATGGCTCGGCGACTTCACCTGGGCGTACCCCGCCGTCGGCATCATCGGCACCTGGGTCACGACCGGACTGTGCATGATGCTCCTGCTCGCCGGCATCCAGAAGATCGACCCCTCGCTCTACGAGGCGGCGCGACTCGACCGCTGCGGACCGATCCGCCAGTTCTGGCACGTCACGGTGCCAGGGGTGCGCGCAGAGATCGTCGTGGCCGTCACGGTGACGCTGATCTCCGCCCTCGCGAGCTTCGACATCGTCTACGTCACCACCGGGGGCGGCCCCGGCGATCAGACGATCGTGCCCGGCGTGCTGATCTACAAGCTCGTCTTCACCTCGAACGAGGTCGGGCTCGCCTGCGCCCTCGCGACGGTGCTGAGCGCGATCATCCTCGTCTTCGTCGCCGTGATCGGCCGAGTGGGAAGGCGCAGCGCATGAGATCTTCCGCCTCCCGCGTGCTGTCGGCGGTGTTCCTGCTCGTCGCGGTGCTCAGCGTCGTCATCCCGTTCCTCGCGCTGGTGTCCGCGGCCCTCCAGCCGGCCGACACCCTCGTCCCCCGACTCACCTGGCCCAGCGATCCGCAGTGGGGCAACTTCGCCACGGCGTGGAGCATGGCCGGCTTCGGTTCCCTCCTCGCCTCGAGCGCGATCATCGCGGTCGTGGTCGTCCCGATCTCGGTGGTGTGCGCCACGCTCGCCGGCTACGCGATGGGCACGATGAGGATGCCGGCGAAGGGCGTGCTGTTCGCCTTCTTCATCGCGGGGCTCACGCTCCCGTACGAGGCGATCGTCGTGCCGCTGTACTTCTCGATGAGGTCGACCGGCCTGATCGACACGTACTGGGCGGTCATCCTCCCCCTGGTCGGAGCGTTCATGCCGTTCGGGATCTTCTGGATGCGGACGCACTTCGAATCCGTGCCCGCCGAGATCATCGAGGCCGCCCAGCTGGACGGCGCCGGTCGGTTCCGCACCCTGGTGCAGATCCTGATCCCCGGCGCCAAGCCCGCCATCATCACGTACGCGCTGCTGACGTTCATGTGGGCGTGGAACCAGTTCCTCCTCGCGCTCATCCTCATCCGCGATCCCTCGCGCCGCACGGCCCCGTCCGGGCTGGGCACGTTCGTGCAGCAGTACGGGGAGAACATCCCGCTGCTCGCGGCCGGGACGATCATCGTGATCGCGCCGATCGTCGTCCTCTACTTCATCTTCCAGCGAAAGTTCGTCGCCGGCCTCGTGCAAGGAGCCCTCAAATGACCGCCCACGCCCCCCTCCGCCTCGCGATCGTCGGAGCCGGATCGCGCGGGACCGGATACGCGCGCCGAGCCGTCGCGGACGGGGCGACGATCACCGCCGTGGTGGAGCCGGATGCGGAGAGACTGCGGGTGTTCCTCGCCGAGTTCGCCGATCAGCCGATCGAGTGCTTCGGCACCTGGCAGGACCTCGCCGCGCGAGAGGAGAGGGTCGCGGATGCCGTGGTCGTCTCCACGCCGGACCGCCTGCACGCCGAGCCCGCGATCGGCCTCGCCGGAGCCGGGTACCACCTCCTCCTGGAGAAGCCGATCGCCCCCACGGAGGAGGAGTCGAGCCGCATCGTCGCCGCCGCGGATGCCGCAGGGGTGATGCTCGCGGTGTGCCACGTCATGCGGTACTCGGACTATTCGCACACCCTCAAGCGGCTGCTCGACGACGGCGCGATCGGCCGGCTAGTGTCGGTCGAGCACCTCGAGCCGATCGGCTGGTGGCACTTCGCGCACTCGTACGTGCGGGGCAACTGGGCCCGCGAGGAGGAGTCGGGGCCGATGCTGCTCACCAAGAGCAGTCACGACATCGACTGGCTCTCGTACATCGTCGGTCTCCCGGCCGAGCGCGTGTCGTCGTTCGGGAGCCTCCTGCACTTCCGGCCGGAGAACAAGCCGGCCGACGCCACGGCGCGGTGCCTCGACTGCCCGCTGCAGAACTCCTGCGCGTACTCCGCGACGACGATCTACCGCGGCTTCCTCGGCGACGAGACCTTCGAGCGCTGGCCCCTCGCGGTGCTCACGACCGACGTCACCCCGGAGGGGGTGGAGCGCGCGCTCCGCGACGGCCCGTACGGACGATGCGTGTTCGACGGCCAGAACGACGTCGTCGACCATCAGGTCGTGAACATCGAGTACAGCGGCGGGGTGACGGCATCCTTCACCGTGACCGCGTTCACCGAACTGGACTTCCGCAAGACGCGCCTCTTCGGCACGTCGGGGAGCATCGAGGGCGACGGCAGGACGCTGCTCGTGCACGACTTCGTGCGCGACGAGAAGTACGAGGTCGTGCCCGAGTCCCGCGGGGCGGCGAGCGCGGCCGACGGCCACGGCGGCGCCGATGACGCGCTGGTCCAGGCCTTCCTGGCGGCCGTGCGCACGGGGGACAGGTCGCTGCTGCTCTCCGGACCGGCGGAGAGCCTCGCCACGCACCGGATCGTGTGGCTCGCGGAGGAGGCGCGCCGGAGCAACACGGTGATGCCCGTTCCCGCGCACTGAGCTCAGACGACGGGAGTCGCCGCGCCCTGCGCTGCGCACCAGCGCAGGGCGCCGACCTCGTGATCGCGCAGCCAGTGCCCGCCGCCCGCGACGATCCGCAGCTCCGCGTGGGGGATCAGCGCGAGCCAGGCCTCTCCGTGCGCGGAGGGCACGAGCACGTCCGCTCCGCCGTACACCAGGAGCGTCGGCGCCGTGATCGCCGCGGCGTCGAAGGACCACTCGCGCGCGAACAGGGCGAGATCGTCCTCGATCCAGCCCTCGACGCCCTGCGCCGCCCATTCGTCGGCCTCGACGGACTCCTCATGCTGCACGTCTGCGCGGCCGAGCACCTCGCGGTCGCTCGGGGGCAGGCGCTCGACCCAGTCGCTCAGGGCCTCCGCGCCGTCGCCGAGCGACTCCACGTACGCACGCAGCGCCGTCTCGCCCCGCCGTGCCGCGTCGATCTCCGCGAGCGTCTCCGGCACCATGCCCGTCGACGCGTCGAAGCCGAACCCGGACGGGCCGATCCCGACGTCGACGCAGAGCGCGGTCACCCGGTCGGGGAGCAGGGCCGCCGCTGCGACGGCGTGCGGGCCACCGCCGGAGGTGCCCATGACGGCGAAGCGGTCGGCCCCGCACGCGTCGGCGATGCGGGCGCTCCAGTCCGCGGCATCCGCGACCGTCCGACCGGGGAGGGTCGGCGAGCCGCCGTAGCCCTGGCGGTCGTAGGAGCACAGCCGCACACCCGCCGATGCCGGTCCGCTCCATCCGCCGGGCACGGCGATCGAGCTGCTCGGGGTCCCGTGGTGGAACACCACCAGCGGACCGTGCGGGTCGCCCCACTCGCGCACGCGCAGACTCCCGTGCGCGACGGGCATCTCGAACTCGCGGATCCACGGCGCCCCGATCACGAGAACTCCAGGATCTCGCGGGGGAGGGAGGAGAGGAAGCGGGGGCCGTCCTGCTCGAACACGACCGTGTCGACGAGGATCAGGGAGTTCCACGATTCGAAGTTCGTCACGAGTCCCGCCTCGATCACGTCGTCCCTGTCATCGCCGAGAGACCAGCAGAACTCGCCCACCCAGTCCGTCGGAGCGACGGAGAGGCCGAGCTCGTACCCTCCGGCTCCCGACCCGTCGACGCCGCTGTCGGCGAAGTGGCGTCGGAGCGCGTCGAGCAGCACGCGCCAGGGGGCGCCGACCCTGCCGTGCTCGGCGAGGATGTCGTAGGCCCCCGCGGCGACGGCGACCTCCCGCCTGTGCTCCGCCGACGGCGCGCCGAACATCAGGGGCCTGGTCGCGCGGGCGTGATAGCCGTCGACGGCCGACGCCATGTCGGGGTGGACGACCGGTCCGGAGCCGAGGCGCGTGTGCCCGCTCAGCCGGTGCAGCGCCGACACGGAGGACCCTGCGGCGACGGTCTCGTGCAGCACGGCGGGCTCGCCCCCAGCGCGCACCATGCCGAGGGAGTAGAGGCCCCAGGCCTCGAGCTCGGTCGTCTCGGGCGTCGCCTCGGAGAGGATCGCGCGGATGCCGGCATCCGCCGCGCGCTGCGCCGCCTCGATCTTCCCGATCTCCGCGGGGCTCTTGAGGCGCCGGACGCCCCGGAACGGCAGGGTCACGTCGACGACCCGGCATCCGAGGCCGTCGAGCATCTCGTCGACAACGTCGGCGACGGCAGGACTCGGGATGCAGCTCCACCGCTCCATGCCGACGCGGCTCCCCGCCCACGGCCGCAGCTGCTCGGCGAGGAAGGCGACGTACTCGCCGAGGGTGGACTCCCTGGTCTCGTCCGTCGTGGAGAGGGTGCGGATGTCGTCGAGCACGGTCGTCGTGCGGGCGAGCTCCTCGTGGTAGCCGGCCTCGATGAGGAAGGGGGCGCCCTCCTCGACGTGGAGGACCACGCACTGCGCAGGGGGCATCGACGTCGACGTGTGCTGGCGGTACCACCGGCTGCGGTAGCCGGTGAGCCACGCCATCGTGTCCGGAGCGGTGAGGACCGCCACGGAGACGTCGGCCGAGGCCATCGCCGCCCGCAGACGTCGCAGGCGATCGGCGTACTCGTCTCGGGTGAAGGGCAGATCTGCGTCGATGCTCATCCGACCATGGTCGCGGGTGGATGATGGCGGTGGAGGCGACATGTGTCGCAGGTTCTGCCGGACATTCCGACGTCTGTCGGATCCTCGGCGCCTCGGGGATCGGATTGACTCTCGACAACCCTGAAGCCGCGCGGCGGCACCACTGCTCCGATGGAGGCGCAATGACCCTCAGCAGCACGACAGACGCCCCACCCGTCGGGCGCACGTTCTTCGGCCTGCCTCGCACCATGTTCCCCGTGGCGGGTTTCGCCGGCTTCGACGCCCTCTCCTTCTACGGGATGCAGACGATCCTCGTCTACTACGTGTACTTCTCCGCGAGCGAGGGGGGCCTGGCTCTCGAGCCGGCCGTCGCGATCGCGATCGTGTCGACGTCGAGCGCCGCGACCTTCCTCGCCACCATCTTCATGGGGTGGCTCGCCGACAACGTGCTCGGCGCGGGGCGAGGACTCCGCTACGGCGCCGTGCTCGCGTTCGCCGGCTACCTGACCCTCGCGATCGTCCCCGGCGCCATCGGGCTCACGATCGGACTCATCGCCATCGCGTTCGGCGCCGCCTCGATGTGGGTGAGTGAGGGCGTGGTGCTGGGCGGCACGCTCGACGCGCACGAATCGCACCGGGAGGCGGGTTTCACGGTCTACTACCTCGGCAGCGCAGGGGGCGCTCTCATCGGCATCACCCTCAGCGGCGTGCTGCAGTCGGCCGTCGGCTTCCGACTCGGCTTCCTCGCGTCGGCCGTGGCGATCCTGATCGGACTCCTCATCTACCTGCCGTTCCGACGCGGCACCGAGGCGACGGCGCCGCCCGTCCCGGTGACCGGCGTCCGCGGCTGGGCCCTCGTGTGGCCGATCGCGGCGGTGGCGCTCGCGATCGTGCTGGTGGTGGGCAGTGTCGCGGCAGGGTTCAACCCCGCGACGATCGTCGGCCTCGGGGCCCTCGTCCTCGCGGTCGGAGCGTTGGTGAAGCTGCTGTCGCGCCGCGATCTCACCCGCGAGCAGAAGGGCCGGGTCATCCGCTACCTCCCGTTCTTCGTCGCGACGGGCGTGTTCGCCATGCTCTACCAGCAGCTCTACACGACCGTGGCGATCCACTCCGAGGCCAGCACGGACCGCGTCGTGTTCGGCGTGGAGCTGCCGCCGTCCACGGTGCTCGGCATCGCTCCCCTCTGCACGATCCTCGTGGCGCCGATCCTCGCCGCGGTGTGGGGACGGCTCGGCGATCGCCAGCCCTCCCTCGCCGTGAAGTTCGCGGTCGCGTTCGCCGGATGCGCCATCGGCATGGGGTGGCTCGCCGTCGCCTCGGGAGCCGGAGGGCTCACGCCGATCATCGTCCTCGTCTTCATCGTGTTCGTCTTCGGCGCCTCCGACGTCGTCGTCTCCCCTTCCGGCCTCTCCCTCGCGACGGCCGTCGCACCCCCGGGGTTCGAGACCAGGATGCTCTCGGTGCACTACCTCGCGGTCGCCATGGGGATCGCCGCGGCCGGCGTGACCGGCGAGGGGTTCGCGCCGGGCGAGAACGAGACCGGCTACTTCGCCGCATTCGCGATCGTGGGCGCCGCCGTCGCCGTCGCGATGATCGTCGTGCGCATCGGCTTCGGCCGAAGACTCGTCGCGGTCGACGGTGTGGAGGTCGTCCGATGAGCGCGGCGACGGACATCAGGGTGATCCGCGCCGGAGCGGTCGCCGACGTGCTCGCCGGAGAGGTGCTCGCCGACCATGCGATCGTGCTGGACGGCGAGAGGATCGCCGCGGTCGAGCCCTGGTCGCCGTCCCGGCACGCCGGCGAGCATGTGCTCGACCTCAGCGACCACCTGGTCGCTCCGGGGATGATCGACCTGCACACCCATCTGATCGGCGAGCTGGAGCGCGGCAGTTACAGCCCGTACCTCACCGGCTCCCCCGCGCGCGACGCGCTGCTGGGGGTGCGCCACGCCAGGGCGACGCTGCGCGCGGGCTTCACGACCGTCCGCGACGTGGGCAGCTTCCGCGCCTTCGTCGACTGCGATCTGCGCGACGCGATCGACTCCGGGATCTGCGAGGGGCCCCGCATGGTCTGCGCGGGCGCCTACGTCACGTGCAGCTCCGGCGGCGGTGAGATCACGGACCTCGCCCTCGACATCCCGCTGCCCACGTCCTTCCGCTTCGGCGTCGCCGACTCCGTCGACGAGGTGCGCTCGGCCGTGCGCCGCATCGCCCATCGGGGCGCCGATGTGATCAAGATCATCGCGACCGGTGCGGTGTACGCCTCGGGCACGGTGCCCGGTGCGCCCGAGTACACCGAGGAGGAGCTGCGCGCCTGCGTCGACGAGGCGGCGCTGTACGGCCTCTACGTCGCGGCGCACGCGCACGGGGAGGAGGGTGCGCTGCGCGCCATCCGCGCCGGCGCCCGCACGATCGAGCACGGGACCATGCTCGGCGACACCGCGATGTCGGCGATGATCGAGCACGGCACCTACTACGTGCCGACCACCTACCTGCTGAACTGGGTGGAGGAGCACGCCGAGCGCGAGGAGCATCCGATCGGCGTGCGCGAGAAGACCGCGAGCGTCGGGACGTCGGCGCGAGCCGCCGTGCGCCTCGCGGTCGAGGCCGGGGTGCGCATCGCCTACGGCACGGACGCCATCGTCTTCCCGCACGGGCGCAACGCCGGGCAGCTGCCGGAGTTCGTGGAGGCGGGCATGACGCCCATGCAGGCGCTGCAGTCGGCGACGAGCGTCGCGGCGGAGTGCCTCGGACGCTCTGCGGACGTCGGTGCGGTCGCCCCCGGGCGCTTCGCCGATCTGGTGGCGGTGCCCGGCGCCCACCTCGACGAGATCGGGCGCTTCACCGACGTCGCGGCCGTGCTCAAGGGCGGGCGGATCGTCGAGTGACGGCGGCGTCGAGCGCGGCGTAGGATCGGAGTCGTCCCGCCGGTCGGGGAGCGGAGGTGCGATGTTCGACGCCGTTCAGGAGACCGTCGACCGGCTGGCGATGGCGCTGCAGCGGTCGGTGGTGCTGGAGGATGCCGAGTGGACCCTGCTCGCCAGCAGCGCGCACTTCGACGATCTCGATCCGGCCAGACTGCACACCCTCACCGCGCGTCGTCCCGCGCCGGAGCTGGTGGGCGAGATGAGGGCGTGGCGTCTGCACGCGCAGCTCGTCCCGCGGGTGCTCGGCGTCGAGCCGCGGCTCGGGATGGAGCACGAGCGGCTGGTGATCACCGTGCGCTCCCGCTACGAGGTGCTCGGGTTCCTCTGGATCACCCTCACCCGGCCGCTCACCCCGAGCGAGGCGTTCCTCGTGCTGGAGACCGCCGACACGCTGCGGGCGCTCCTGGTCAGCGTCTCGCAGTCGATCGCGGCGGTCAACGCCGAGGTCGAATCGGAGATGCTCGGCCTCCTCGCCCCCGATGAGCCGAGCCGTCGGAGGGCCGCGGACGAGCTCCTCGATCTGGGCATGTTCACCCGTTCGCGCCACTTCGTCGCGCTCTGCCTGTCCCTGAGCGCCGAGTGGTCTCCGTGGGACGGCCCTCCGTCGAGGGAGGTGATCTCGCGGGCGCTGCTCCGGGCGATCACGACCCCCATGATCGACGCGTACAGCTTCGTGCCGACGTCGCCCGAGGCGCTGATCCTCCTCGGCTTCCGGAACGAGCCGACTCGTGAGGCGATGGAGAACGTCGTGGCGGCCATCATCAGGGAGACGGATGCGGCCGACGTGAGCGAGCCGCTCCAGGGGGTCCTGGGGGTGGGCTCCCCGGTGGGCGAGCTCTCGCTGAGCTGGGAGTCGTACGAGCAGGCTCTGGTCGCCGTGCGCGTCGCGCGATCGCGCGAGAGCAGGTCCGCCTCGTGGACCGCCGATCCGGTCGCCGCGTCGATCGTCACGCTCCTCGCGGCCGAGCCCCCTGCCCACCTGCTCCCCGAGCCGCTGCGCCGTCTCGCCGACGCGCCCCCCGACGTCCTCGCCCTGTTCGAGGCGTACGTCGCGCACGGCGCCAGGGTCGCCGATCTGGCCGACCGGCTGGGCGTGCACCGCGCGACCGTGTACTACCGGCTCGCGCGCGCGGCGGAGTCGATCGGCGTGGATCTCGAGAGCGACGACGCGCGCTTCATCATCGGCGCCTGGGTGCGTCAGCGCCGTGTCACGAGCGCGGCCGGGGGCGCCCCCGGTTCGGGAGACGGACGCGCCTAGGCACCCCCTGTCCGAAAGATAGGGAAGGTGCCCGATGCCGGGGTCCCGCCTCAGAGCGGAGTGTAGGCATACACCCACAGAGGAGAACCCCCATGTACGAGCACCCGTACCTCAGCCAGCAGATCTCCCGGTTCGAGCAGGAGCAGATGGAGCGCTCCGCCGAGCGCGCGCGGTTCATCGCCGAGCACGCCGATCAGATCGTCGCCCGCCCGCAGGGCGTGATCCGTCGGATGCTGGGTCGCCTCGCCGCCGGCTCGCGCACACGCTCGCAGAGCCCGTCGCCGGCGACCTGCGAGCCGGTCGCCGCACGGTGACGATCGTTCTGCCGACAGCAGTCCCGGATGTCGGACGGGAGTGGCACGATGAGTCCATGCCCCCTCTCGCTCCGAGCGCTCCGATGGTCGGCCGCGACGCCGACCTCGCGCACGTGCGCCTGCTCTTCGAGCGCGCGAGCGGCGGGGTGCCGACCGCCCTCCTCGTCGAGGGCGAGGCGGGCATCGGCAAGTCCCGGCTGCTGCGCGAGTTCGCCGACGAGATCGAGAACCGGGCCGACATCCACGTCGGCTGGTGCCTCGATCTCGGCGCCGCGCGCTCGCCGTACGGTCCGCTCACCGGCATCCTGCGCTCGATCGTGCAGACGGTCGGCGTCGAGCGGGTGCGCGAGGTCGTCGGGGCCGGCGCCGACGCGCTGGGCATGCTTCTGCCCGAGCTCGCCTCCACGTCCGACGACAGGGCGAGCACGAGCCCCGAGCGGCTGCGCGACGCGATCGCGAGCCTCATCGAGTGCGCGTCCGAACGCGCTCCGCAGGTTCTCGTCGTCGAAGACCTGCACTGGGCCGATGAATCCACCCTCGCGATCCTCTCCTTCCTGCTGCGCGCCCTCGGGCGGGGGCGCATCCTCCTTCTGCTGACCTGCCGCTCCGACGACGTGCGCCGCGGCGACGCGGTGAGCCGCTTCATCGGCGAGGCCACCAGGGCGCGCCTCCTCGAGCGCGTCTCCCTGGAGCGCCTCGACATCGACGCCGTGCGGGAGATCGCCGAGCAGATCACCGGCCATGCCCTGAGCGCGCTGGCTCTCGACCGCATCCAGGAGCGGGCCGAGGGGGTGCCGTTCTTCGTGGAGGAGATCGCCGGATGCTCGAAGGGTCCTCTCCCCGACGGGCTGCGCGATCTGCTGCTCGCGAGGTTCGACCGCCTCTCCGACGACGCCCGCCGCGTGGTCCAGGTGGCGTCCGGCGCCGAGCGTCCGCTGTCCCATCCGCTGCTGGTCGAGCTCGCGACCGTGCCCGACGACCGGCTCGACGAGGCCGTGCGGGAGGCGACGCGCAGCGGCATCCTCGTGGTCGCGGACGACGACTACCGCTTCCGTCACGCGCTGCTGCGAGAGGCCGTGCACGACGACCTCCTCCCCGGTGAGCGCGCGCGGCTGCATCGGGCGTACGCCGAGACGCTGGAGGCGCAGTGCGACGGCAGTGACAGCGCCGATGCCGCGGCTCTCGCGTATCACTGGCAGCTCGCGCAAGACGATCGAAGGGCGCTGATCGCCGCCGTCGACGCCATGCGCCATGCGAAGGCCCGGTTCGCCTTCGCCAGTGCGGCGCGGTTCGGCGAGCTGGCGCTCGGCCTGTGGGCGCAGGTTCCGGATGCCGCGGAGGCCGCGCACATCGAACGGCTCGACCTGCTGCTGGTGCTGGGGTCGATCCTGCGCAACGCCGGAGACGGCGAACGCGCGCTCGCCGTCGTGAACGTGGCTCTCGGCGAGCTCAATCCGGCCGCCGTCGATCCTCGTCTGCACGCGCGGCTGCTGCGCGACAAGGCGTACTACACGATGAACCTCGGGCGGCCAGGCGCGATCGCCCTGCTGCACGAATCCCTGTCGGTGCTCGACGGGAGGGTCGACGACGACCGTCTGCGCGCGACGATCCTCAACAACCTCGCGAGCAGGTACATGATCGCCGGCGACCTCGACCGCGGGTACGCGCTCGGCGTCGAGGCCGGGGAGTTCGCGGCCCGCGCGGGGTCCGATGACGAGGCCTCGATCGCCGCGAACGTGCGCGCGGCCTCCTCGGCCCACGGCGGAGACCTCGACGTCGGCGCCCGCGAGTACGAGCTCGCCCGCACCCTCGCCACGGGCTCGACGGCCGAGCTGCGCTACCGCGTGAACTACTCCGATCTGCTGACGCTGCTCGGCCGGTACCGTGAGGCCGTCGCGCTCGCGGAAGAGGGGCTGGCGCGGTCGCGCACCTTCGGCGTCGAGCGCACCTCCGGCTCGGTGATGACGCAGAACATGGCCGTGCCGTTGCTCGAGCTCGGCGAGATCGAGCGCGTGGAGGAGATGCTCCGCCGCGAGCTCTCGCAGAACACGCTGCGGGTGTTCCGCATGTACACCACGATGACGCGCGTGCGGGTGCTGTCGTGGCGCGGGCGGCACGAGGAGGCTGCCGAGCTGCTGAACGAGTCGCTGTCCGCGTTCCAGGAGACGGGCACCGTCGAGCGGCAGATCTGGTACGACATCACCGTCATGACGGTCGCGGTCGCCGAGAGCAGGGGCGATCTCCCCGGCGCGCTCGATGCGATCCTCGCGATGCTCCGCGACGACGGCCCCGTGCTGCTGCACCAGCGGCGTCTCATGCTGCAGTCGGGGTGGATCATCGCCGAGCTGCGGGCCCAGGGCGTCGACGTGAGGGCCGCCGTCGCCGCTGTGCGCGCGGCCTGGGATGCGCAGGGCGAGCAGCTCAGGGGCGACTCCTGGTCGGCCCTCCTCGACGCGCTGCTCGCGCCGAGCACGTCCGGTCTCCGCGCGGCGATCGCACTCGCCGACGGCGACGACGTGCCGGTCGTGTTCCGCGCGGTCGCCCGACTCGCGCTCGCGCGCCTGCTCGTCTCCGCGGGCGACCGCGTCGAGGCCGCCTCCCTTCTGGGCAGGGCGGCCGAGATCGCCGAGGAGCTCGGTCACGTGCAGCTGCAGTCCTCCGTCGCGGCCTTCGCGGCGGCCGCGGGGCTCGGATCGAGTGCGGCGTCGGATGCCGATGCGCTGACCGCGCGAGAGCACCAGGTGCTCGACCTGATCGCCGAGGGGCTCAGCAACAGGCAGATCGGCGAGCGGCTCTTCATCAGCGTCAAGACGGTGAGCGTGCACGTGTCGGCGGTGCTGCGCAAGCTCGGCGTGAGCACGCGCACGGAGGCCGCCGTGGTGGCTCAGCGCTCACTCGCCGCGGGCGATCTCGTCAACCGCTGACGTCGGGCCGGCGCGAGTTCTCGATCGACGTCCAGGGCCTGTGACCCCTTTCGGGGGTCATAGGGTCGGGTGTCGCCCGAGGCGTCGCGTCCTCGCCGGTAGCGTGCTCACGTGAAGAGAGTCGCCCCCGTCCTGGTGGCAGTGCTCCTGGCTGCGGCATCCCTCGTCGGCTGCGCGGCCGGAGCGTCCCCCGATCCCCAGGAGAAGAAGGACGTCGTGCGCGTCCCGCAGGACGCGTCGCTGACGGATGCCGGCGCGCTCGTCGCCGACGGCGGCATCATCCTGATCGCCCCCGGCACCTACACCGAGAGCCTGGACGTGCGCGGCGACGACGTGACCGTGCGGGGTGAGGACCGCAATGCGGTGATCCTCGACGGCGAGCTCACCCGCAGCAACGGCGTCGTCGGCACGGGGGAGCGGATCACGGTCGAGAACCTCACCGTCCGCAACTTCCTGCAGAACGGCGTTCTCATCACGGGTGTCACCGACGAGAACGGCGCGGGCATCGCGCGGGGCCCCGACGGCTACCTCCCCGATCAGAGCCCGCCGCCGGTGCCCGGCTATCTGGTGCAGCGGGTCACGGCGAACAACAACGGCCTGTACGGCATCTACGCCTTCAACCGCACCGACGGGGTGATCCGCGACAACCTCGCCAGCGGCGGCTCGGACTCGGGCATCTACGTGGGCCAGTGCGAGCAGTGCGCGGCGCTCGTGCAGGACAACGTCATCACGATGAACGCCGCGGGTCTCGAGCTCGCCAACGCGTCGGGCGTCGTCATCACCGGCAACAGGATCGTGCGCAACCGCATCGGCATCAGCGTGCTCAGCAACTACCTCGAGGCGCACGGGCCGACCGCGGGCGTGCAGATCGTCGGCAACGTGATCGCCGACAACAACGAGGCGCAGACGCCGGAGCAGGCGGGCGGCGCGTTCGGCGTCGGCGTCGGACTCGGCGGGACGGTGGATGCCGTCGTCACGGCGAACCTCATCACGGGGCACAGCGCGGCCGGGGTGTGGGTGACGTCGTCGGAGGACTTCGCCCCCACCGGCACCTCTCTCGCGGGTGACGTGTTCGCGGGGAACGCTCTCGACGTCGCCTTCGCGCCGAACGGGCGGGCCGCGGGCTCGGACAACTGCTTCACCCTGGACGCCTCCGCGACGACCGTTCCCGCGGGGCTGAGCGGATGCGCGACGGCTCCGGGCTCGTTCACGCAGGCGCCGGGGCCGGCGGGCATCATGTTCTCGAAGGTCGCCCTGCAGCCCCAGCGCCCCGGACTCGACGACGTCGACGACACGCCCCGCACGCTGCCGCGCACGGTCGAGATGCCCGATCTCACCGCCGTGTCCGTGCCGTCGGCCGATCTTCTGGCGGAGCCGGGGTCATGAGGCGGATGCTCGCCGCCGTGGCGGCCGTCGCGGCGTCCGTGCTGCTCCTGACCGGGTGCCAGGCCGGGTTGTCCGACGAGGGCGAGCCGCTGACGGTCGCGCAGTCGGAGATGCTCGCGCAGACGCGGTTCCAGGTCGCCAGCCGGGGAGATGTCGTGCTGCACATCAGCATGCTTGCGGATGACGACGTGGATCACCGCGAGTACGAGGTCACCCTCGATCCGGTGGACCACGTCGCGTGGGGTGCCATGCTCCGCGGGCCCTCGTCGCTGGCCGTGGAGGAGACCGTGGCGTTCTCGCCCACGGCGTTCCTGCGGCAGGTCGACGGACAGTGGCAGACCGAGGCCGTCCTCGACCCCGCGCTGTCGGTGGTCTTCGCGCTCGCCGCGGACCGGCCCGAGAACGCGCAGCTGCTGCGGCAGTCCGATGCGCGTCACCTCGGCGAGGTCGACGTGGACGGCGAGCAGCAGCAGGTGTTCCGGCTGCCGAGCGTCGACGGCGGGGGCGACGCGGTGACGAGGCTCTGGCTCGACGGCGACGGACGGCTGCGCCGGATGGATGCCGGAGACGACGAGCGCCTCGTGATCCTCCTCACCGACGACGTGCCGCTTCCGCGACCGGCCGGGCTGGAGCTCGGGGACGCGGATGGCTGACGAGCGAACGGGGCCCACCCGCCGTGGGTTCTTCGTCGGGGCCGCCGTCGCCGCAGGGACCGCGGTCGCCGCGGGCGCGACCGGTTGGCTGCTGCGCGGGGTCGACGGAGACGCATCGACCGCGGAGGGAGCCCCGACGGCATCCGCATCTCCGTCGCCGCACGCCGACCGGCGCCCGGGCATCACCTTCCCCGACGTGCCGCAGCGGCACCTCGCGCTGCGCGTCCTCGCGCTCGACGGGGTGGATCCGGCCGCTCTCCCCGCGCTGGTCGCCGCCGCGTCGCGCGTCGAGTCCCCGCCGGATGCCGGCGAGGTGACGGTGACCGTGGGCTACGCCCCGGCGCACGCGCTCACGCTGTGGCCGGAGCGCGCCGCCGCGGCATCCGAGCTCCCCGTGTTCGCGCACGACGATCCCGCCATCGTGACGGGAGGAGACCTCGCGGTGCAGGTGTGCGCCGAGACGGCATCCGGAGCGCGGGATGCCGCGGACGCGGTGGTCGCGGCTCTCGGCGCGAGGATCGTGTGGCAGCAGGCGGGCTACCGCGACGCCCCCACCCCGCACGGCACGGCGCGGACCTCGACCGGCTTCATCGACGGGATCGTCAACCCGCGCACCGCAGAGCTGCGCGAGGCCGGGGTCTGGACGGATGCCGCCCACCACGACACGCACCTGGTGGTCCGCCGCATGCTCATCTCGGCATCGTTCACCGCGCAGTCCGTGGCTGCGCAGGAGCAGGCCGTCGGGCGCTCGCGCGACACCGGCGCCCCGCTGTCGGGCGGAGGCCCCGACGACGAGGTCGACCTGTTCGCGAAGACCGCGGACGGGAGGCTGCTCACCCCGGCGGCGAGCCACGCCCGCCGCGCCCACCCGTCGCACATCGGACGCCCGTTGATGCTGCGCCGCAGCTACAGCTTCGACCCGCCGAGCGGGGCGGGTCTGGTGTTCATCGCCTTCCTGTCCGACCCGCAGACCTTCGTGATGACGCAGCGCCGGATGGACGAGATGGACGACCTGATGGCGGCCACGACCACGGACGCCTCGGGCTGCTTCTTCGTCCCGGGGGAATGAACGAGCAGACTGTCAGCCGGGCGTGGTACGGTGACGGAGCGCGCGCGGTGGATGTTCCGCCGCGGCGCAGACTGCGAAAGCGGTCATTTCAACAGAAAGTAGAAACACATGGCCACTGGCACTGTGAAATGGTTCAACGCGGAGAAGGGCTTCGGCTTCATCGCTCCTGATGACGGCTCGGACGACCTCTTCGCCCACTACTCGGCTATCGCCGGCTCCGGTTTCAAGGAGCTCCGCGAGAACCAGAAGGTCGAATTCGACGCTGAGCGTGGCCCCAAGGGCATGCAGGCGGCGAACATCCGCGCTCTCTGAGCGCGCGCTGACTTCCTGAACCGGCCGGACCCTCACGGGTCCGGCCGGTTTCTGCGTTACGGGGAAGTTAGGGTGACCTAAACGTTTGTGTTAGGTTAGGCCAGGCTTACCAAAGCCTCCGGCGCGAACAGCGCCACGCCCCCTCACCCGAACCGAAGGGAACGCCTGTGCGCACCTCCCGTCTCCTCGCCCTCGGCGCAGCCGCCGCGCTCGCCCTGAGCCTCACCGCCTGCGCGGGGTCCTCCTCTTCCGGAGGCGCGCCCACGTCTTCCGCCGACTCCTCGGGGGTCGTCGCCGACGGCACGTTCCCCGTGACCATCGCCCACGCCTACGGCGAGACCACGATCGAGAAGCAGCCCGAGCGGGTCGCCACGGTCGCCTGGTCCAACCAGGAGGTCCCGCTCGCCCTCGGCATCGTGCCCGTCGGCATGGCCAAGGTGACCTGGGGCGACGATGACGGCGACGGCGTGCTGCCCTGGGTCGAGGACAAGCTCGACGAGCTCGGCGCCGACACCCCCGTGCTGTTCGACGAGACCGACGGCATCGACTACGAGGCCGTCGCCGACACCAAGCCCGACGTGATCCTCGCCGCCTACTCCGGTCTGACGCAGGAGCAGTACGACACGCTCTCCAAGATCGCGCCCGTCGTCGCCTACCCTGACGTCGCGTGGGGCACCTCGATCGACGACATGATCCGTCTGGACGCGAAGGCCATCGGCCTCTCCACGTCGGGCGAGAAGCTGATCGGCGATCTGAAGGCCGAGGCGGATGCCGCGCTCGAGGCGCACAGCGTGCTCAAGGACAAGAAGCTGCTGTTCTCCTACATCGACGCGTCCGACCTCAGCCAGATCGGCTTCTACAACGCCATCGACACGCGCCCCGGCTACCTGCACGACAACCTCGGACTGCCGTACCCCTCGATCGTCGAGGAGAGCGCCGACAGCACCGAGTTCTACCAGACGGTGAGCTCGGAGGAGGCGGAGAAGTTCCAGGACGTCGACGTCTTCGTCGTCTACGGCGACGAGTCGATCATCCCCGTGCTCCAGGCCGACCCGCTGCTGTCGAAGATCCCCGCCATCGCCGAGGGGCGCATCGCCGTGCTCGGCGACGCGACGCCGCTCGCGGCATCCGCCAACCCGTCGCCGCTGTCGATCCCGTGGGGCCTCGACGACTACCTCGCCGTGCTGGCGAAGCCGCTCGCCGCGAGCTGACATCGGGTCCGCGCCAGCGGAACGACCTCATCGTGAGCTCCACCATCACCACCGCGACCAGCGGGAGACCGGGCGCCGCAGACCTGCGGCGCCCGGTCGTGGTGCGCACCGCCTGGCTCCTCGCCGGCGTCGCACTCATCGTCGTGCTCGGCATCCTCTCCGTGTCCTTCGGGGTGCGCGAGGTCAGCCTGTCCGACATCCTCGCCGCCCTCTCCGGGCACGATGAGACGATCTCGCAGGCCGCCATCGTCAAGCGCGTCCCGCGCACCGTGCTGGCGATCCTCGTCGGCGCCGCCCTCGCTCTCTCGGGCGCCGCGATGCAGGCCGTGACCCGCAACCCGGTCGCCGACCCCGGCATCCTCGGCGTCACCAACGGCGCCGCTCTCGCGGTGGTCGTGGGCCTCGCGTTCTTCGGTCTCACCGAACCGTACGGGCAGATGGCGCTCGCCATCGTCGGCGCGGCGGCGGCCGCCGCCTTCGTCTACACGGTCGGCTCCCTCGGGCGCGGCGGAGCGACGCCGCTCAAGCTCGCTCTCGCGGGCGCCGCCACCTCGGCGGCGTTCGCCTCGCTCATCAGCGCGATCATGCTGCCCCGCGTCGATCTGCTCCCGGCGTTCCAGTCCTGGCAGGTCGGCGGCGTCGGCGGCGCCGAATGGCCGCGCATCGCGATCACCGCGCCCGTGCTCGCGGCGGGCGCGCTGATCTGCATCGCCAGCGCGCGGGGCATGAACTCCCTCGCCCTCGGCGACGACATGGCCGCCGGTCTCGGCGAGCACGTGTTCCGCACGCGGCTCGTCTCGGCGCTCGGTGCGGTGATCCTCGCGGGCGCGGCGACGGCGATCGCGGGTCCGATCGGTTTCGTCGGCCTCATCGTGCCCCACGCCTGCCGGATGCTCATCGGCACCGACCACCGCTGGCTCCTGCCGTTCTCGGCTCTCACCGGCTCGGCGCTCCTGCTCGCGAGCGATGTCATCGGTCGCGTGATCGCCCCCTCGTCCGAGGAGATCCAGGTCGGCATCATCACCGCCGTCATCGGCGCCCCCTTCTTCATCTGGATCGTCCGCCGCCAGAAGGTGCGTGAACTGTGACCGCCACCGAGACCGCGGTGCTCGCCGCGAGCGACCGTGCCGCCGCCGTGATCGCGGGGCGCCGCTCCCGCCACCGCAGGCACGCGCGCACGACGATCGCGCTGGGCGTCCTGGTGTTCGCGCTGCTGGCCGTCGCGCTCATGGTGGGCAACACCTTCTACGGTCCGAGCGAGGTCGTGCGCGTCATCCTCGGGCAGACGGTCCCCGGCGCCTCCTTCACGGTCGGCGAGCTGCGGCTGCCGCGCTCGGTGCTCGCGGTGCTCGCCGGTTTCGCGTTCGGCATCGCCGGGGTCTGCTTCCAGACCCTTCTGCGCAACCCGCTCGCCTCCCCCGACATCATCGGCATCGCCGACGGTGCGGGAGCCGCTGCGGTCATCGGCATCGTGGTGCTCTCGCTGAGCGGGCCGGCGGTCTCGCTCCTCGCGCTCGGCGGGGCGCTGCTCACCGCCGGGGCGATCTACCTGCTGTCGATCAAGGGCGGCTTCGCGGGCACCCGGCTGATCCTCATCGGGATCGGCGTCGCGGCCATGCTGCAGAGCGTGATCTCGTATCTGCTGTCGCGGGCGGCGCAGTGGGACATCCAGACGGCGATGCAGTGGCTCACGGGCAGCCTGAACAACGCCTCCTGGGAGCGCGTCATCCCTCTCGCGATCGCCTCCGCGGTGATCCTGCCGCTCATGCTCCTGCAGGGCAGGGCCATGGGCGCGATGCAGCTGGGCGACGACTCGGCCGCGGGGCTCGGCGTGCGCGTGACCCCCACCCGTCTGCTGTTCATCCTCGGCGCGGTCGCGCTGCTCGCCTTCGCCACCGCGGCCACCGGGCCGATCGCCTTCGTGGCGTTCATGGCGGGTCCCATCGCCGCCCGCCTCACCGGGCCCGGCGCGAACCTGCTCCTGCCGAGCGCGTTCGTCGGCGCCGTGCTGGTGCTCGGCGGCGACCTGATCGGCCAGTTCGCCTTCGGGGAGCGCTACCCGGTCGGCGTCATCACCGGCGTGCTCGGCGCTCCGTACCTGATCTACCTGCTCATCCGCACCAACCGCTCGGGAGGCTCCCTGTGACCGAGGCGCACACCCTGTCGGCCGAGGCCGTGACCCTCGCCTACGGAGACCGCACCATCATCGACGGGCTCGATCTGCAGATCGCCCCCGGCAGGATCACCACGATCGTCGGGGCGAACGGATGCGGCAAGTCGACGCTGCTGCGCGCGCTGGCGCGCCTGCTCTCGCCGACGTCTGGGCAGATCGTGCTCGACGGCACGTCCCTGCACGCGCGGCCGACCAAGGAGGTCGCGCGGGTCCTCGGGCTGCTGCCGCAGTCGCCCGTCGCTCCGGAGGGGATCGCCGTGGCCGACCTCGTCGGACGCGGCCGGCATCCGCACCAGAGGATGCTGTCGCGCTGGACCGCGCACGACTACGAGGTGGTGGCCGACGCGCTCGCCGCGACCGGAACGACCGAGCTCGCCGACCGCAGCGTCGACGAGCTCTCCGGCGGGCAGCGCCAGCGCGTGTGGATCGCGATGGCGCTCGCGCAGGAGACCGACATCCTGCTGCTCGACGAGCCGACCACCTTCCTCGACGTCGCCCATCAGGTCGAGGTGCTCGATCTGCTCACCGACCTCAGCGTCTCGCGCGGCACCACGATCGTGATGGTGCTGCATGACCTCAACCTCGCCGCCCGCTACGCCGACGAGCTCGTCGCCATGAAGGATGGCCGGGTGCACGCCGTCGGCACCCCGCACGAGGTCGTCACCGCCGAGCTGGTCCGCGAGGTCTTCGGGCTCGCCAATCACGTCACCATCGACCCGGTGTCGGGGACACCGCTCGTCACACCCATCGGGAGGCATCATGTCCGCTGAGACCACCACCGCTGCAGAGACCAAGGCCCGTCCGACCTACGCGCTCGCCCTGACCGAGGTGCGCGCGGTCGACCGGGTGTCGCCGAACTTCGTGCGGATCACCTTCGGCGGCGAGGATCTCGACGAGTTCGGCACGCCCGGCGACGTCTTCGACGCGCGGATCAAGATCATCTTCCCGCCCGCGCCGCATGCGATCCCGGCGATCGACCGCGACTCCGACGACTGGTGGGGCTCCTACCTCGCCGTGCCGGAGGAGGAGCGCGGATCGATGCGCACCTACTCCGTGCGCGAGCTGAGGGTGACGGATGCCGGCACCGAGGTGGTCGTCGACTTCGTGCTGCATCTCGAACCCGGCCTCACCGGCCCCGCGTCGACGTGGGCGAGCTCCGCCGAGGTCGGCCAGCCGGTGTTCATCGTCGGGCCGCGTCGCGGCATCCCCGCGAGCGTGCACGGCGGCGCGGAGTTCGCGCCGGGCACCGCGAGGTCGGTGCTGCTGGCCGGAGACGAGACCGCGGCGCCGGCGATCGCCCGCATCCTGGAGGACGCCCCGCGCGAGCTCCGCGGCACCGCGTTCATCGAGGTGCCGACGGCATCCGACATCCTCTCGATCGATGCGCCCTCGGGCGTCGAGGTCACCTGGCTGCCCCGGGCCGAGGGCGAGCTGCACGGATCGGCGCTCATGCCCGCGGTGCTCGCCCATCTGGGTGACGCCCCGTCGGCCCTCGAGGTGCAGGACATCGACGGCGAGGACCTCCTGTGGGAGACCCCCGACTACTCCGGCCTCGGCGAGGAGATCGCCGCGGCGGATGCTCCGGCCGACCGCTACTTCTGGATCGCGGGCGAGAGCGGCGTCGTCACCACGCTGCGCCGACACCTCGTGAAGGACCTCGGCGTCGACCGCGGGCAGGTGGCCTTCATGGGCTACTGGCGCCGCGGCGTCGCGATGCGCGGCTGAGCATTCCGGGGCTCCGTCGTCCTCCGCCGTTCTTTCGGCTCCGGTCGTTCTTTCGGCTCCGGTCGTTCTTTCCGCTCCGGTCGTTCTTTCGGCTCCGGTCGCGAACCTGGTCGTCATTCTGCGCAGAATGGGACCAGGTTCGCGACCGGAGCGGAAGGATGCCGCGACTGAGCCGCCGCGGCATCCGATCACTTCGCGAGGAAGTCCTTCAGGGCGGCGTTGACCTCGTCGGCGTGGGTCCAGAGCAGCCCGTGCGGGGCGCCCTCGACCTCGACGTAGTCGGCCGCGGGCACGGCCTCGTGGAAGCGACGGGCGGTCGCGTCGATGGGGAGGATATTGTCCTTCGTGCCGTGCAGGATCAGCGTGGGCTTCCCGGCCGCGCGCACGGCGTCGACATCTCCGCGGAAGTCCTCGATCCACGCCGGGACCACGGCGTAGGCGGCGACAGGGGCGCTGCCGACGGCGACGTTCCAGCTGCCGGTGACGGCCTGCTCGCTGATGCGCGACCCGAGGTTCTCGTCGAGGTTGTAGAAGTTCTTGTAGAAGTCGGTGAACCACGCGAAGCGGTCGCCCTTGGCGGCGGCTTCGATGCCGTCGAAGACCTCCTGCGGGACGCCCTCGGGGTTGTCGTCGCGCTGCACAAGGAAGGGCTCGAGCGAGGCGAGGAAGGCGAGCTTCGCGACGCGGTCGTGGCCGTAGCGCGCCACGTAGCGGGCGAGTTCTCCGGTGCCCATCGAGAAGCCGACGAGCACGACGTCGCGCAGGTCGAGGGTCTCGAGGACCGTGTTGAGGTCGGCGGCGAAGGTGTCGTAGTCGTAGCCGGAGTTCACCTTCGAGGACTGGCCGAAGCCGCGGCGGTCGTAGGTGATCACCCGGTAGCCCTGGGCGAGGAGCTCGCGGGTCTGGCGCTCCCAGCTGTGGCCGTCGAGCGGGTAGCCGTGGATCAGCACGACCGGCTGGCCTGCTCCCTGGTCTTCGTAGTACAGCTCGATCGGGGTGCTGTTCTCTTGTCCGACGGTGATGTAGCCCATGATCGTGTCCTTTCGATTCGGTGAGAACGATCGTTCTCGTTCGATGTGCTCCAATCTAGAGAACGATCGTTCTCATGTCAAGTACACTGGTGGCATGACCGAAGACGACGCCCGCGAGCGCATCCTCTCCGCTGCCGAGGAGCTCTACTACCGCAAGGGCTACGCGGCGGTCGGCATGGACGAGCTCCGCGCTGCCGCCGGCGTGTCGCTGCGGCGGCTGTACGCCCTGTTCCCCGCGAAGAACGACATCGTCGCCGCGGTGCTGCAGCGCAAGCACCGCGAATGGGAGTCGTCGCTGGCGGCGGCGGTGGCGGATGCCGGCACGGATCCGCGTGCCCGGCTGCTCGCGGTCTACGGCTACCTGGAGGACTGGTTCTGCACCGTCGACTTCCGCGGCTGCGCCTTCATCAACGCGTTCGGCGAGCTCGGCGGCACCAACCCCGAGGTCGCGACGATCGTCCGCGAGCACAAGGCCTCGTTCCAGGCGTACATGGCGGACCTCGTCGTCGAGGCGGGCGCCCCGGCATCCCTCGCCGCGCAGCTCTCGATCCTCGCCGAGGGCGCCCAGAGCACCGCGGCGATCTCCGCCGATCCGCAGGTCGCCGTGCAGGCGCGCGGAGCAGCCGAGGTCCTCATCGACGCCGCGATGGCGTAGCGCCTTCGGAAACCTCACATACGAAGTCAGCTAGCGTTGACGATCGTGCAAGGCGTCTATGAGCAAGTTCAGGTTCCGGTGCTGCCGGTGGTCATCCCCCTCGGCATCGTGATCTTCGGGCTGCTGCTGTGGCGCCTCGTGGCGAAGCGGCTGCTCTCCGTTCCTCGGGCGCTGGTGGCCGCAGCCCTGGCCGTGTACGCCGCCGGCATCGTCGGGAACACGGTCTTCCCGATCTTCGTGAACCCCATCATCGGCCCGGATGACTGGACCCCCGGACTCGCGCTCATCCCCTTCGCCGACTACGAGATCGAGGACGCGCTGATCAACGTGGCGGTGTTCGTGCCGCTCGGGATGCTCGTCCCGCTGCTGCTCGCGAAGCCGACGTGGGGGAAGGTGCTCCTGGCGGTGGTCGGCACGAGCCTCGGCATCGAGCTGATCCAGCTGGCTGCGCAGAAGTACTTCGCCGGAGGGCACATCGCCGACGTCAACGACCTGCTCTCCAACGTCGCTGGCGGGATGCTCGGCTACCTGCTGCTGCTCGCCCTGTATCGCGTTCCCGGGCTCTCCGGTGTCATCGAACGCTTCCACTGGGCTCCCGCTGCGGCGCCGGCATCCGAGGCGTAGGTTCTCCCCGCCCGGACGCTCTGTCCGGTGCCCCGGTGCCCCGGTGCCCGGTGCCCCGGGTCCGCCCGGGATCCGGCGGATGGCCCGAGATGCGGATGCCGTCGGCCGCAGCATCCGTATGTCGGTCGATTTTCCGGATCTCGGGTGCAGGGGGGACGCGGCGTTGCCCCCCGCGGCCCGGCATGTTTTGGACCGCGCGACCGGCCGTAGGTCGCGCCCGGTGTCCGGTGGATGGCTCGAGATGCGGATGCCGTCGGCCCGAGCATCCGGATGTCGGTCGATTTTCCGGATCTCGGGTGCAGGGGGGACGCGGCGTTGCCCCCCGCGGCCCGGCATGTTTTGGACCGCTCGACCGGCCGTAGGTCGCGCCCGGTGTCCGGTGGATGGCTCGAGATGCGGATGCCGTCGGCCGCAGCATCCGGATGTCGGGCGATTCTCCGGATCTCGGGCGCAGGGGGAGACGCGGCCCCGCGGCCCGGCATCTTTTGGACCGCTCGACCCGCCAATCTTTTGGGCCGCTCGACCGGCCGCAGGTCGCGCCTGGTATCCGGCGGATCGCTCGAGATGCGGATGCCGTCGGCCGCAGCATCCGGATCTCGGTCGATTTTCCGGGTCTCGGGCGCACGAGGAGGGGCCTCGACGGGGAGCGGCTTCGGGCGAGAAACGGCCTCAGAGGAAGAGCCGCCTCAGAGGAAGAGCCTCCTCAAAGCACGAGCCGGTAGCCCATCCCGGACTCGGTGAGCAGGTGCTCCGGCGCGCCGGGGGAGGCCTCGAGCTTCTTGCGCAGCTGTGACATGTAGAGCCGCAGGTACCCGGAGTCGGAGACCTGCTCGCTGCCCCAGATCTCCTTCAGCAGGTCCTGCCGCGTGACCAGGGCGCCGGGATGCCGTGACAGGTGCTCCAGCATCCGCCACTCCGTCGGGGTCAGGTGCACCCGCGCACCGGCGCGCGTGACCGTCTTGGTGGCCAGATCGACGACGACATCGCCGAAGCCGACGGTCGACTCGCCGCCCGCGGGCACGCTGCGGCGGGAGAGCGCCCGCAGCCGGGCGAGCAGCTCGTCGACCTGGAACGGCTTCGTGACGAAGTCGTCGGCTCCGGCGTCGAGCGCCTCGACCTTGTCGGCGGAGCCGGTGCGGCCGGAGACGACGATGATCGGCACGTTCGTCCAGCCGCGCAGCGCCTGGATCACCTCGATGCCGTCGAGCCGCGGCATCCCGAGGTCGAGCATGATGAGGTCGGGGTGGGTCTGGGCGGCGGCGGCGATGGCCGCGGCGCCGTCGGGGGCGACGACGACCTCGTATCCGTGGGCGGCGAGGGTGATCCGCAGCGCCCGCACCATCTGCGGGTCGTCGTCGGCGATGAGAAGCTTCATTCCGTCTCCGGCTCGGGGAGTCCTGCGGCCAGCGGCAGGGAGATGACCATCGTGAGTCCCCCTCCAGGGGTGTCCTCGGGTGTCAGGCTACCGCCCATGCCCTCGGTGAACCCGCGCGACAGGGCGAGGCCGAGGCCGAGGCCGGTCGTGTTGTCCGTGTCGCCGAAGCGCTGGAAGGGCTGGAACATGCGGTCGCGGCGCGCGGCGGGCACGCCGTCTCCGCGGTCGATGACCCTGATCTCCGCGCGGTCGCCGAGGGCGCTGGTGGAGATGATCACCCTGGTGTCGTCGGGCGAGTGGCGGCGGGCGTTCGCGAGCACGTTCACGATCACGCGCTGGAGCAGCACGGGGTCGGCGTACAGCGCGGGGAGGTCGGGGTCGAGGGCGAGCTCGACGTCCGCCGGCCCCAGGCCCAGCTCGTCGACCGCGGCGAGGACGGTGCCGGCGGCATCCATCCTCGTGGCCGACACGGCGAGCACCCCCGCCTGCACGCGGCTCACGTCGAGCAGATCGGTCACGAGAGTCGACAGCGTGGCGAGGCTCTCGTCGGCCGTGGCGAGCAGCTCGTCGCGGTCGGATGCCGACAGCTCGTGCGCCCCGCGGAGCCCGCCGATCGCCGCGACCGCCGAGGCGAGCGGACGGCGCAGGTCGTGGCTGACCGCGGAGAGCAGGGCGCTGCGCACCTGATCGGTCTCGACGAGCGCCTCGGCCTCGCGGGCGGTCGCGCGCAGGTCGGTGTGCTCCATCGCCGCCGACAGCTGCGCGACGATGGCGTCGAGCAGTCGCCGCTCCGGGCCGTCGAGCGGAGCGCCGTTGAGTTCCAGGAGGGCCCGAGGCGCCCCGGTGACGGTCAGTCCGACGGGTACGGTCGTCGCCCGGCCGTCGGCCACGGGTTCGCCGTCGCTGGCCAGCAGCTCGCCCTCCGGCGACAGCAGCCGCACGCCGCTCAACCCGAACGCCTCGCGCGTGCGGCTGACCAGGGCGAGCACGGCGTTGTCTCCGCGGAGCACGTTGCCGGCGACCGCGGCCAGCAGCTCGGCCTCGGCGGCGGCGCGCTGGGCCGTGCGGGCTCGGCGGGCGGCCTGGTCGACGATGAGGCTGACCAGGATCGCGATGACGACGTACAGGCTGAGCGCGAGGACGTGCAGCGGGTGGGCGATCGTGATGGTGAACAGCGGGGCGACGAAGAGGAAGTCCAGCGTGATGCCGGAGAGCACGGCGGCGAACACCGCCGGACGCAGTCCGCCGACGAGCGAGACGACGACCACGAGCAGCTGATAGGCGAGGACCTCGGCGGTGATCGACTCCGGGCTGCGGAAGGTGAACATCACCCAGGAGAGCAGCGGGCCGAAGACGAGGGCGGTGGCGAAGCCCAGGGCTTCTCGGCGCCAGCCGAGCGCTCCGCCCTTGAGTCGGGGCAGCACGACCCGTCCGCCGGCGGCGGCGTGGGTCACGATGTGCACGTCGATGTCGCCGGAGCGGCGGATGATCTCCGAGCCGATGCCCGGTCCCGTGAGGGCGGCGGTGAGGCGGCTTCGCCGGCTGACGCCGATGACCAGCTGCGTGGCGTCAGCCCCCTGCGCGAACTCGACGAGCGTGCCGGGGATGTCGTCGCCGATGATCTGGTGGAAGCTGCCGCCGAGCGACTCGACGAGCGACCGCTGGGCGGCGAGGGCTCCGGGGGTCTCGTCGCGGAGTCCGTCCTGGGCGGTGACGTGCACGGCGAGCAGCTCGCCTCCGGCCGATCGTGCGGCGATGCGGGCGCCGCGGCGCAGCAGGGTCTCGCCCTCGGGGCCGCCGGTGAGCGCGACGACGACGCGCTCGCGGGCCTGCCAGGTGCCCTCGATGCCCTGTTCGGCGCGGTAGGTGCGCAGGGCGCTGTCGACCTCGTCGGCCAGCCACAGCAGCGCGAGCTCGCGCAGCGCCGTGAGGTTGCCGAGGCGGAAGTAGTTTGACAGGGCTGCGTCGATCCGCTCGGCGGGGTAGACGAGGCCCGCGGAGAGCCGGTCCCGCAGCGACTGCGGCGCGAGGTCGACGACCTCGATCTCGTCGGCGCCGCGGACCACGGCATCCGGCAGCGTCTCCTGCTGGGCGATGCCCGTGATCTTCTCGACGACAGCGTTGAGCGACTCGATGTGCTGCACGTTGACGGTGGTGATGACGTCGATGCCGGCGTCGAGCAGCGCATCCACGTCCTGCCAGCGCTTCGGATGAGCGGAGCCGGGGATGTTCGTGTGGGCGAGCTCGTCGACGAGGGCGATCTCGGGCGACCTCTCGAGCACCGCCTCCAGGTCGAGCTCGGTGAGCTCGACGCCGCGGTGCACCGCCGTGCGCCGGGGGATCTCGGGGAGGCCGATCGTCTGCGCCAGGGTGGCCGCCCTGCCATGGGTCTCGACGACCGCGATCACGACGTCGCGGCCCTCCTGCAGCAGGCGCCGCCCCTCGGCGAGCATCTCGAAGGTCTTGCCGACTCCTGGCGCGGCGCCGAGCAGCACGCGAAGACGACCGCGGCGGGGCATCCGCTCGCGGTCCGTCCGCTCTGGCGTCATTCGCTCTCCCGCTCGTCGAGTGCGAGGTTGAGCTCGGCGACGTTGATGCGCTCCTCGCCGAGGAATCCCAGATCCCGCCCTTGAATCCTAGACTCCACGAGGTCCGTGACCTCCTGCTCCGAGAGTCCGCGCGCCTCGGCGACGCGGGGCGCCTGCAGCAGGGCGTAGGCGACGCTGATGTGCGGGTCGAGACCGGAGGCGGATGCCGTCACGGCGTCGGCCGGCACCTGCGCCGGGTCCACGCCCTCGCGCTCGGCGATGGCCGTCTTGCGCTCCTGGATCGCGGCGACGAGGTCGGGGTTCTCCGGTCCCAGGTTGCTGCCGCTGGACGCGCCCGCGTCGTAGCCGTCGCCGGCGGCCGACGGGCGGGACTGGAAGTACTGCGGCAGGGCGTCGCCGTCGGCATCCGTGAAGGACTGCCCGATCAGGGCGCTGCCCTTGTCGCCGGGGAGCGCGGAGCCGTTCGCCTGCCAGGGCAGCAGCAGCTGGCCGATGCCGGTGACGAGGAGTGTGTAGCCGACGCCGAGGAGGAGGGTGAGGACGAGCATGGCACGGACGGCGACGCCGGTGGTGCGCAGGGCGGTGCGGGTGGAGGACATGGTGTGCGCCTTTCAGAAGCCCGGGATGAGGCTGACGACGAGGTCGATGAGCTTGATGCCGATGAACGGCGCGATGACGCCGCCGAGGCCGTAGATCAGCAGGTTGCGCTGCAGGATCTGCGATGCGCTCGCCGGCCGGTAGGCGACGCCGCGGAGGGCGAGCGGGATGAGGAAGACGATCACGATGGCGTTGAAGATGATCGCGCTGGTCACGGCGGATGCCGGTGAGTGCAGCTGCATCACGTTGAGCGCAGCGAGACCGGGGAACACGCCCATGAACATCGCGGGGATGATCGCGAAGTACTTCGCGATGTCGTTCGCGAGCGAGAACGTCGTGAGCGCGCCGCGCGTGATGAGCAGCTGCTTGCCGATGCGGACGATGTCGATGAGCTTGGTCGGGTCGGAGTCGAGGTCGACCATGTTGCCGGCCTCCTTCGCGGCCGAGGTGCCGGTGTTCATCGCGACGCCCACGTCGGCCTGAGCGAGCGCGGGGGCGTCGTTCGTGCCGTCGCCGGTCATCGCGACGAGGCGTCCGCCCTCCTGCTCTCGGCGGATCAGCTCGAGCTTCTGCTCGGGAGTGGCCTCGGCGAGGAAGTCGTCGACACCGGCCTCCTTCGCGATGGCCGCCGCCGTGAGCGGGTTGTCGCCCGTGATCATCACGGTGCGGATGCCCATGCTGCGCAGCTCGTCGAAGCGCTCGCGGAGCCCCTCCTTGACGATGTCCTTGAGGTGCACGACGCCGAGGATCCGGGCGTCGCCGTCGGCTGCGGTCACGGCGACGACGAGCGGGGTCCCGCCGCTCTGCGCGACGCCGTCGACGAGGCGGGTGAGCTCGGCATCCGCCGTCCCGCCCAGCCACGCGGCGACAGCGGAGCCTGCGCCCTTGCGGATCTGCGTGCCGTCGACGAGGTCGAGCCCCGACATGCGGGTCTGCGCCGTGAACGGCACGACCACGGCGTCCGAGGGCTCGTCGACGCGGATGCCCCGCGCCGTCGCCAGCTCGACGATCGACGCGCCCTCCGGGGTGGGGTCGGCGAGCGATGACAGCGCGGCGACCCGCAGCAGCTCATCGGCGTCGACGCCCGGCAGCGGCAGGACCTCGTGCGCACGGCGGTTGCCGTACGTGATGGTGCCGGTCTTGTCGAGCAGCAGCGTCGTCACGTCGCCCGCGGCCTCGACGGCCCGACCGGACATCGCCAGCACGTTGCGCTGCACGAGGCGGTCCATGCCCGCGATGCCGATCGCGGAGAGCAGGGCGCCGATGGTGGTCGGGATGAGGCAGACGAGCAGGGCGATCAGCACCGGGATGCTGACGGGAGACGCCGCGTACGACGCGATCGGGTTGAGCGCGAGCACGACGACGACGAACACGATCGACAGGCTCGCGAGCAGGATGTTCAGCGCGATCTCGTTGGGCGTGCGCTGACGGCTCGCACCCTCGACGAGCGCGATCATGCGGTCGACGAAGGTCTCGCCGGGCTTCGAGGTGATGCGGACGACGATCCGGTCGGACAGCACCCGCGTGCCGCCCGTCACGGCGCTGCGGTCGCCGCCCGATTCGCGGATCACCGGGGCGCTCTCGCCCGTGATCGCCGACTCGTCGACGGTCGCGATGCCCGCGACGATGTCTCCGTCGCCGGGGATCAGTTCACCCGCCGTGACGATCACGACATCGTCGCGCTGCAGCTCGGCCGACGACACCTCGACGATCTCGGAGCGCTCGGCCGCGGCATCCGTCGTCTGATCGTAGCGCGCGACGCGACGGGCCATGGTGCTCGTGCGGGTCTTGCGCAGGCTGGCCGCCTGGGCCTTGCCGCGCCCCTCGGCGACCGATTCGGCGACGTTCGCGAACAGCACCGTGAACCACAGCCAGATCGCAATGCCCCACGTGAAGATCGGGGGCACCGCCGTGCCGCCGGACTCGGCAGGGCCGCCCAGGAACGGCTCGGCGATCGCGAGCACGGTCGTGAACGCGGCGCCGGCCCAGACCAGCAGCATGACGGGGTTGCGCACGAGAGAGGCGGGGTTGAGCTTGCGCAGGGCGCCGGGCAGCGCCTCGACGAGCTGGCCCCAGCTGAACGAGCGCGGCTTCGGGGCGGGAGCGGATGCCGCGGCATCCGTGTGTTCTGCGGGTGTGGTGATGAGCGTCATGTCAGACGAGTCCTTCGGCGAGCGGGCCCAGGGTGAGCACCGGGAAGTAGGTGAGCGCGGTGACGATGACCGCCACGGCGATGAGGAGGCCGACGAACTGCGGCCGGTGGGTGGGCAGGGTGCCGGAGGTCTCCGGCACGTGCTGCTGAGCGGCGAGCGAGCCGGCCAGCGCCAGCACGAGCACGATCGGGAGGAACCGGCCGAGCAGCATCGCGATGCCCAGCGCCGTGTTGAACCACGGGGTGTTCGCGGTGAGCCCCGCGAACGCCGAGCCGTTGTTGTTGGCGGCGGAGGTGAAGGCGTAGAGCACCTCGCTCATGCCGTGCACCCCGGGGTTCCAGATGCTCGTGGCCTCGACGTCCGCCCTGACGGCGGGGATCGCGAAGCTCAGCGCGGTGCCGGCGAGCACCAGGGTCGGGGTGACCAGGATGTACAGGCTGGCGAGCTTGATCTCCCTCGGGCCGATGCGCTTGCCGAGGTACTCCGGCGTGCGCCCGACGAGCAGTCCGCCGACGAACACGGCGATGATCGCGAGCACGAGCATCCCGTACAGTCCAGAGCCGACGCCGCCGGGGGCGACCTCGCCGAGCATCATGTTGAGCATCGGCATCATGCCGCCGAGCGCCGTGTAGGAGTCGTGCATCGAGTTCACGGCCCCGGTCGAGGTGAGGGTCGACGCGCTGCCGAACAGGGCGGAGCCCAGGATGCCGAAGCGCTGCTCCTTGCCCTCCATCGCCGCTCCGGCGAGCTCCGGGGCGCTGCCGCGACCGGCCAGCTCCAGTGCCGAGAGCGCGAAGGTGGAGACGAGGAAGATCGTGCCCATGACCGCGGCGATCGCGTACCCCTGCCGGTCGTCGCCGACCAGGCGTCCGAACGTGCGGGGGAGTGCGAACGGGATCGCGAGGATGAGCAGGATCTCCAGCAGGTTCGTCCACCCTGTGGGGTTCTCGAAGGGGTGGGCGGAGTTCGCGTTGAAGAAGCCGCCGCCGTTCGTGCCGAGGAGCTTGATGGCCTCCTGCGAGGCGACGGGGCCTCCGGGGATCGTCTGCGCGCCCCCGGACACCGTGGTGACGTCGGTGAAGCCGGCGTAGTTCTGGATGACGCCTCCGGCGATCAGTGCCACGGCGCCGATCAGCGCGATCGGGAGCAGGATGCGTCCGAGCCCGCGGATGAGGTCGACCCAGAAGTTGCCGATCGTCGTGGAGCCGCGGCGGGCGAATCCGCGCACGAGTGCGACGGCGACGGCGATGCCGACCGCGGCCGACACGAAGTTCTGCACGGCGAGACCGGCGAGCTGCACGGTGTAGCCCATCGTGGTCTCGGGCGAGTACGACTGCCAGTTCGTGTTGGCGACGAAGGATGCCGCGGTGTTGAACGCGAGTCCCTCCGGCACGGCCGGAAGGCCGAGCGATTCGGGGAGGAATGCCTGGAGCCGCTGCAGGCCGTAGACGAGGAGGAGTCCGACGACCGAGAAGGCGAGGACGCCCCGCAGGTAGGCCCGCCACGTCTGCTCCGACGAGGAGTCGACGCCGATCAGGCGGTAGATGCCGCGCTCGACGCGCAGATCCTTGGGGGTGCTGAACACGTGCGCCATGTAGTCGCCCAGCGGACGGTACAGCAGCACGAGCACCACGATCACGGCGACCGCCTGTGCGACGCCGAACCAGATCTCCCCGCCCATCAGAACTTCTCCGGGGCGACGAGGGCGACCACGAGGTAGACGACGGCGGCCACGGCGAGAGCCGCGGCGGCGATCTCGAAGAAGATCACAGTCGTTCCACCCCCTTGGCCACGAGGGAGACGAGGGCGAACAGCGCGAGAGTCAGCGCGATGTAGATGATGTCGAGCACGAGAGTCGATCAAACTCCTGTGCGAGGGTCGCCGCCGCGATCCTCACGGTTCCCCTACGGCGTCCAGGGCGACGCATGCGGGATGCTCACGGCATCCGCTCTCCGACGCCTTCGCCGGGGCCGTGACCGGCGACCGGCGCGGAGGTGCTCGGTGTCCGTGTGGTGAGTGAGCGTCGGATCGGGGCCGGTAGGACCGATGAGGAGGGGGATCGTTGCCGTTCCGCATGGAAACGGGCGGGAGCCGTTCGGGTTCTGTCTGGATCCGCGCCTCGCGGTCGCGCGCGGAGGAGTGTGGGTGGCATGTCCCTCATCCACCGTCCCCGTTTCACCACCGCACCCGTAACCGCCGCGGTGCCCGCCGCGCTCGTTCGCGCCCCGCGGTGGGGGCACCTGTCGCGGAGCGTGAGCCACTACGGCACCGTCGCCTGCGTGCTGGCCATCTATCCGCCCGACTCCTCGGATGCCGAGCGCCGGCTGGCCGAGGCGAACCGGCTGTACGCGCCGCTGTCCTTCGGCGGCAGCGTCGTCGCGTGGGTGGCCCTGTGCGCCGTCGGTGCGCCTCCCCTGCTCGCCGCGATCGCGCTCGCCGTCGTGCTCCTGCCCGTCGGCATCCTCCTCTCCCGTCGTTCCCGCGGCATCAGGAGCCGCACGATCACTCTCTCGTCGAGCAGATCGGGGCTTGGCGACGACACGGCCGACGAGCGTGCCCGACAGCGCCGCCTCGACACCCTGGCGGAGGCGTTGGAGGATGCCGCCGTCGCCTGCCGTCAGGGCGTGAGCGACCGTGCCGGATTCGACCGCGTGTGGCGGGCGGCGTATGCGCATGCGCTCGCCGTCGCGGCGCGGTGAGGCGCCGCCCGGTCACCCCTGGATGCGCCGCATCTCCTCGGCGAGCGGGCCGTTGGTCTCATCCAACCGCCGCGTGATGCGCTCGCGCACCTCCGGCTGCTTGTTCTGGCTGAGCTTCGCCCTGGCGTCGAACCGGGTGACCCGCATGCGCAGGCCCACCGTGCCCCTGGCCGCACGGCGCGTGCCCTCCTCGTCGTCGCTCAGGCTGCGGCCGTGCGCCCTGTGCTGCTCGAAGTGGTCGGTGAGGCGGGAGAGCATCGCGTAGTTCTCCTCCTCGTCCAGGATCACTGGCGTGCCGTAGAGATGCGCGGTCACGTGGTTCCAGGTGGGCACCAGGTCTCCCGGTTCGTACAGGCTCGGCGACACGTAGTCGTGCGGTCCCTGGATGATCACGAGCACCTCGTGCGCGCCGAGCTCGTGCAGATGCTCGTCGGGTCGGCCGAAGTGGCTGGCGATCACGATGCCGCTCTCGTCCTCGTCGAGCAGCACGGGGTAGTGCGATGCGACGAGACCGGTGGATGCCGGCGACACGAACGTCGCCCACGGGTTGCCGCGGATGAGCCGCTTGACCTCCTCCTGGTCGGTCATCAGGTAGCGGGGCGTGTGGCGCATCAGGACTCCTCGGTCGATCGGGTGGGGGTGAGTCGGGTGCGCACGGCCAGCGCGGCGCACGCGATCACGGCCAGGCCGCCGAGCACGGTCGCCCAGCCGATCTGCTCGTGCAGCAGGAGCGCCGCCCAGAGGATCGTGATCACGGGCTGGGCCAGCTGCACCTGGCTGACCTGCGCCATCGGGCCGATTGCGAGGCCGCGGTACCAGGCGAAGAAGCCGAGGAACATGCTCACGACGGCGAGATAGGAGAAGGCCAGCCACTCGACGGGCGTGGCACTCGGAGGGTCGGCGGCGACCGAGACCGCGGTGAGCGCGATCATCAGCGGTGCGGCGAGCACGAGCGCCCACGAGACCGTCTGCCACGAGCCGAGCTCGCGTGCGAGCAGCCCGCCCTCCGCGTATCCGATCGCCGCCGCCAGCACGGCGCAGAACAGCAGCAGGTCCGACCACTGCAGCCCGCCGAAACCACCGTTCTGCAGCGACGCGAAGGCGACGGCGGCGGCCGCGCCCAGGACGGCGAAGACCCAGAAGGATGCCGCTGGTCGCTCCTTCGTGCGCAGCACGACCATGACGGCGGTCGCCGCGGGGAGCAGGCCGATCACGACAGCGCTGTGTCCGGCGGGGGCGGTCGTCAGCGCGAACGAGGTGAGCAGCGGGAAGCCGGCGACGACACCGCCGGCGACGACGGCCAGGCGCGCCCACTGCGAACGGGTCGGCGGATGCTGTCGGGTCGCCGCCAGCGCGATCGCCGCGAGGCCGGCGGCGACGACCGCGCGTCCGGCGCCGATGAAGAGAGGGGAGAGGCCGCCCACGGCGATGCGGGTGAACGGGACCGTGAACGAGAACGCGAGGATGCCGAGGAGACCCCACCAGAGGCCGGCGCGCGAGGATAGCGCTTTCGGCTGATCGAGGATAACGCTACTCTGATCTTTCATGAGTCAGGATAGCACCGACCGGATCGTCGCCGGATTGCGTGGATGGATCGCCGCGGCCCCTCCGGGTGCCCAGGTGCCGTCGAACCGAGCGTTGACCGCCGAGTACGGCGCGAGCCCCGTGACGGTGCAGAAGGCGATGCGCCGGCTCGTGGGCCTGGGGCTCGTGGAGTCGCGGCCAGGGGTCGGCACGTTCGTGCGTGCCGTGCGCGCGGCCCGGTCGGTCGACTACGGCTGGCAGACCGGAGCCCTCGGTGCTCCTCCGAACCGCACATCGGCGCTCGCATCGGCGCAGCGCGTCGCCGCCCCCGACGCGATCGGACTGCATGCGGGGTATCCCGCGGTCGATCTGCTCCCCGAGCGTCTGGTGCGTCAGGCGCTCGCGCGCGTCTCCCGCACCGAGATCGCGATGACCAGGGCGCCGGCGGCGGGCGTCCCGGATCTGCAGGCGTGGTTCGCCGGGGAGCTCGCGGCATCCGCCCCTGCCGGCGTCACCCCGGCGGCGGCGCGGGACGCGCTGATCATCTCCGGCAGCCAGAGCGGACTGAGCTCGATCTTCCGCGCGGTGGTCGGACCGGGCCGGCCGCTGCTGATCGAGTCGCCCTCCTACTGGGGCGCCATGCTCGCGGCGGAGCAGGCCGGGGTCGTGCTGGTGCCGATCCCCTCAGGACCGGCGGGGCCCGACCCGGATGCCGTGGAGCGGGCGTTCGCGCAGACCGGAGCCCGCGCGTTCTACGCGCAGCCGACGTTCGCGAACCCGACCGGCGCGCAGTGGCCGGCGGAGACCGCGCACGCGGTGCTGGAGAGCGTGCGGAGACACGGTGCCTTCCTCATCGAAGACGACTGGGCGCACGATCTCGGCATCGATGCGGAGCCGCGTCCGCTCGCCGCGCTCGACGACGACGGGCACGTCGTGTACCTGCGATCGCTCACGAAGAGCGTGTCTCCGGCGCTCCGTGTCGCGGCGGTGATCGCGCGAGGACCGGCCAGGGAGCGCATCCTGGGCGACCGTGCCGCGGGATCGATGTACGTCAGCGGTCTGCTCCAGCTCGCCGCGCTCGAGGTCGTGACGCAGCCGGGCTGGCGCACGCACCTCCGCGGCCTCCGCGAGCAGCTGCGCTCCCGGCGCGACCTGATGCTCTCGTGCCTCGCCGAGCACGCCCCGCTCGCGACCGTGGAGACCGTGCCCGTCGGCGGTCTGAACCTCTGGGTGCGACTGCCCGAGGGGTCCGACGTGGGGCAGATCACCCGCGAGTGCGAGCTCCGCGGACTGATCGTCGCCCCCGGCGCCGAGTGGTTCCCCGCCGAGCCGTCCGGGCCCTTCGTGCGGCTCAACTACGCGAGCGCCGATCCGGCCCGTTTCACCGAGGCGGCCGGCATCCTGGGCGGCGTTCTCGAGGCGCGCTGAGGAGGTCTACACTCGCGGGGTGGGCGCACCGACTCGACGGATCAGCGCGGGGACGGTGATCATCCTCGCGCTCGTCGCCGTCGCGGCGATCTGTGTGCTCACGGGGATCCTCCCGACGAACGACGCCGAGGCGCTCGGACTGCGCATCGCGCCGGTCATGGGCTTCGTCATCGCGATCACGGTCGTCGCCGAGCTCGCCAGGGATGCCGCCGTGTTCGACGTGCTCTCCCAGCATCTCGCCCGCTGGGGTCGAGGGCGGGTGATCGGACTGTGGGCCGCCGTCGTGGCGCTCGCCGTCGTGAGCACGGTGTTCCTGTCGCTCGACACCACCGCCGTGATCGTCACCCCGGTCGTGGTGGTCCTGGCGCAGAGCATCGGGGTGAGCCCGCTGCCGTTCGCCCTCGCCACCGTGTGGCTGGCGAACACGGCATCCCTCGCCCTCCCCGTCTCGAACCTCACCAACCTCCTCGCCGCGCAGCGCATGGGCGGCGATCCGGGGGCGTTCCTCGCGCTCAGCTGGGCGCCCACGCTCGTCGGCATCGCGATCCCGGTCGCGATCCTCACCGTCGCGCATCGCCGCACGCTGTTCGCCGCCTACCGCGTGCCCACGGGCGGTGCGCCCTCCGACCGCATCCTGTTCTGGAGCGCCACCGGGGTGCTGATCGTGCTCATGCCGCTGCTGGCCGTCATGACGGAGGTCTGGATCCCCGCGACGGCCGCGGCGTGCGCCCTCGTCGTCCTCTTCGCCGTCCGCCGGAGGCACGTGCTGCGCCTGTCGCTCATCCCGTGGCGTGCGCTCGGCCTGGCCGGTGCGCTGTTCGTGCTGGTGGAGACCGCGCACGCGGAGGGCGTCCTGGGGTTCCTCGACGCGCTCGCGTCGTCGGGCGAGGGGCCCGGCCAGCTCCTGGGGCTCGCGGCGGCGGGGGCCGTGGCGGCGAACGGCGTGAACAACCTCCCGGCCTACCTGATCCTCGAACCCTCCGCGCACGGACCCGTCGCGCTCATGGCCCTGCTGATCGGCGTGAACCTCGGGCCGCTCATCACCCCGTGGGCGTCGCTGGCCACCCTGCTCTGGCACCACAGGGTCGTCTCCCTCGGCGTCGACATCCGCTGGGGCCGCTTCATGCTCTGGGGTGCAGCGGTGGCCGTGCCGACCGTGGTCGTCGCGGCGCTGGTGCTCAGCCTCGTCGCGGGCTGAGCACGCAGCCTCAGGCCTCGTTCGCGCCCTTCTTCGCCGTCGGGTCCTCCGACGGCGGCCCCTCGGGGCGGTGGGCGCGTCGTCCGTTCACGACGACGGGGCGACCTGCGCGCTCCTGGCCAGGCAGCGGACGCGAACGCCGGCCGTAGATGAGCTCCGACGAGTCGAGCAGCCACGGCACGAGCGTGATGGAGACGCCGTGGATGAGCATCAGCTGGTTGGCGATGCGCCTCGACCGGCGGTTGTGCAGGAACGTCTCCCACCAGTGGCCCACGATGTACTGCGGCAGGTAGACCGTCACGACCGACGATCCGTGCTTCGCCCGGTACTTCTTGATGAAGCCGGCGATGGGCTGCGCGAAGGAGCGGTACGGCGACTCCACGATCACGAGCGGGATCGGCATCAGGTGATCCTCCCACTCCTTCTGGAGCGCGGCGGCCTCCTCGGAGGAGACGGCGACGTGGATCGCCATCGTCTTGCCGTGCTTGGCGGCGATGGCGTAGTCGACGGCCTTCACGACGGGCTTCTGCAGCTTGCTGACGAGGACGAGCGCGACGTCTCCCGTGGCGCCGAACTTCGTGATGTCGTCGATCGCGATCTCGTGCTCGACGTCGCGGTAGTACCGCTTCACGCCCAGCATCAGGAACGCCAGGACCGGGATCGCGATGAACACGAGGTACGCGCCATGCGTGAACTTGGTGATCGTCACGATCACGAGCACGAAGACCGTCAGCGTCGCGCCGATCGTGTTGATGACGAGGCCGACCTTCGCGCCCTGGCGATCAGATGCCGAGACGCTGCCGTCCGTCTGCCGCAGCAGCCGTTTCCAGTGCCGCACCATGCCGATCTGCCCGAGCGAGAACGACACGAAGACGCCGATGATGTACAGCTGGATGAGGGTCGTCAGCTTCGCCTGGAACACGACCAGCACGATGATCGCGGCGATGCCGAGCACGATCATGCCGTTCGAGAACACGAGGCGGTCGCCGCGGGTGTTCAGCGACTTGGGCGCGTAGCCGTCGCGGGCGAGCACGGCGCCCAGCAGCGGGAAGCCGTTGAACGCGGTGTTGGCCGCGAGCAGCAGCACGCAGGCGGTCGCCGCCTGCACGATGAAGAACGGGATGCTGCCGCCCCCGAAGGTCGCGGCGGCGATCTGCGCCATCACGCTGGGCTGCGGCTTCGAGCAGTCGAAGCCGATCAGGTCGCAGGCGTTCTCGGCGTAGTGGACGCTCGTGATGAGCCCCATGGCGGTGAGACCGGCGAACAGCAGGGCGGCGATGGAGCCCATCATCACCAGGGTCGTCTGGGCGTTGCGGATCTTCGGGGCGCGGAACGCCTGCACGCCGTTGGACACGGCCTCGACGCCGGTGAGGGCGGAGCATCCGCTCGAGAAGGCGCGAAGGATGAGCAGGATGATGGCGGCATCAGCGAGGTGCTCGCCCTGGATCTGATACGCGGCGCTGTCGGCCACGGGGGCGTCGCCGAGGAAGGTGCGGATGAGGCCGGTGACGATCATGACGCCGACCGAGCCGATGAACAGGTACGTCGGGATCGCGAACACGGTGGACGCCTCGCGCACGCCGCGCAGGTTCACGATGACGATGAGGACGACGAAGCCCACCGCGAGCTCCACGCGGAGAGGGTCGAGCTCGGGGACCGCGGAGATGATGTTGTCGACTCCGGAGGCGATCGACACCGAGACGGTGAGGATGTAGTCGACGAGGAGGGCGGCCGCGACGATCACCCCGGGGATCTCGCCGAGGTTCTTCGACGCGACCTCGTAGTCGCCGCCGCCGGACGGGTACGCCTTGATGAGCTGGCGGTAGCTCAGCACCACCACGATCAGCAGGACGACGACGGCTGCGGCGACCCACGGGGCGAAGGTGAGGAACGCCAGCCCGCCGAGCGCGAGCGTCAGCAGCATCTCCTGCGGACCGTACGCGACCGAGCTCAACGCGTCGGACGCGAAGATCGGCAGCGCCATGCGCTTGGGGAGCAGTTGGTTGTCGGCCTGCTCGCTCGTCAGCGGGTCTCCGATGAGGATCCGCTTGGCGATCTGCGGTGCGTCCGGATTCTCCCGGGATTCGTCTGACACGTCGGGCGAGCCTACGCCACTCCCTGTGCTCCTCACGACATCCTCACGGAATCCCTACGCCCCGCGTGCACTGCCCTAACGGAATCCTTACGGGGCGACATAGACTGGGATCCCGTGGGGGATCAAGTGTTTCTGGGGTTCATCGCCATCGCGATCGGAGTGGGATTCGGCATCCTGCTCTTCGTGCCGTTCGTGGCGATCAGCTACCGCCGCCGGGGGAGTCTGAGCTTCGGCCGCACCCTGCTCTGGCTCGCCGCCCTCGTCTACTTCTGGGCGATCTGGACCTACACGCTGCTGCCGCTGCCCGACCCCGAGACGATCCGTTGCGTCGGCATGATCACCGACCCGATGGAGGTCGTGCGCGACGTGCAGAAGGCGCTCGCCGCGCCGGGCAACCCGCTGCGCCACCCCGCGCTGCTGCAGCTCGTCTTCAACGTGCTGCTGTTCGTGCCGCTCGGGGTCTTCCTGCGGGTGCTCGGCGCCCGCGGCATCCCCACCGCCCTCGCTGTCGGGTTCGGTCTCTCGCTCCTCATCGAGACCACGCAGCTGACCGGCGTCTGGGGCCTGTACCCCTGCGCCTACCGGTTCTTCGACGTCGGCGACCTGATGACCAACACGACGGGTGCGGTGCTCGGCTCGGTGTTCGCGCTCGTGGTGCCTCGTTCGCTGCGCGGCGTGCGCGCTCGTGCGGATGCCGGCGAGCCGCGCCCCGTGACGCGCGGACGTCGCGCGATCGCGATGCTCTGCGATGCCCTCGCCTACGGCTTCGTGATGTACGGCGTCGCGGTGGTCACGCAGCTGTGGTTCGAGTACGTCCTGCACGATCGGCAGACCGTCCTCGACGGACGCCTCGCCGAGGTGATGGGCATCTCGGCGGCATCGGGGCTGTGGCTGCTCATCATCCTGATCAGCGGGCGGTCGGTGGGCGACCTGGCGGTGCAGCTGCGCTACGCCGGGTCGCGGATGCCGGCGGCGCTGACCCGTCCGCTGCGCTGGGCCGCGGGCATCGGCGGCATCGGGGCCCTGCCCCTGCTCGGCGACGCCTTCGACGGGATCTCGTCCCTCCTCATCCTCGCGTCCGTCGTGCTGCTGTTCACGACGCGTCTCGGCCGAGGCCTCCCCGGCCTCGTCACCGGTCAGGAGCTCGTCGACGCGAGAGGCGATGTCGAGGTGACCGCGGAGTCGCGCACCGCGGGTGCCTGAGCGTCGTTCATCGACGATGCACAGGGATTTCCGATCACGAGTGCGTAGCGTCGTGAGCATGAGCACGGTTTCCGTCGACGAGAGCGCGATCACCGAGGCGAAAGAGCTCAGGGATCAGTTCCAGCGCTTCCTCCGCGAGTACGAGTTCGGCATGCGCGAGGTCGAGACGAAGATCTCGATCCTGCGCGACGAGTTCACCCACGATCACGCGTACAACCCCATCGAGCACGTGAAGAGCCGGGTGAAGTCGCCGGACAGCATCGTGGAGAAGATCGCGCGCAAGGGCATCGAGGAGCCCGACTTCGACCGCATCCGCGAGGAGATCACCGACATCGCCGGTGTCCGCGTGACCTGCAGCTTCATCGCCGACGTCTACCGGCTGTTCGATCTGCTCACCGCGCAGGACGACATCACCGTGCGGATCGTGAAGGACTACATCAAGAACCCCAAGCCCAACGGGTACAAGAGCCTGCACGCCATCCTCGAGGTGCCCGTGTTCCTCTCCACGGGGGCGCTGTCGGTGCCGGTCGAGGTGCAGTTCCGCACGATAGCGATGGACTTCTGGGCCAGCCTCGAGCACAAGATCTACTACAAGTTCTCGAATCAGGTGCCCTCGCACCTCGTCGACAGCCTGACGGATGCTGCGGATGCCGCGGCCGAGCTCGACAGCCGCATGGAGCGCCTGCACCGCGAAGCGCACGGGGTGCCGCGGCGTCAGCTGGCGCCCCCGCCCCCTCCACGCATCATCGGCGTCTGACCCGGCATCCGCCTACCGCCGCACCTGATCCGTCCGGCATCCGCCTACCGCCGCATCCGAAATTCGGACGATCACCCGTTTCTCGGACGACCCGCGCGGAATCGTCCGAAAAAGCGACATGCGTCCGAAGTTCGGATGCCGGGAGCGGGGCGGGGCTAGGCGTGGAAGACGGGGGATGCGGCGGGCAGCTCGGCGCCGCCGGTGATCATCCGCCGAAGTCGATCGACGGGGATCTTCGGCACGCGGTTCTCGTCGGTGAGTCCGTTGGTCTCCTGCGCCGTGTCGGTCAGCTGCGTGTAGCACCATCCGGCCAGCGGCGCGCAGTCCCGGACCGCGGAGAACAGCGTGGAGAGATGCGTCTCCAGGGCCTCGTCCGAGGCGACGGTCCGGTAGCCCCAGGTGCCGTCGGCGGCGCGGTCGACGCTCACGCCGCCGAACTCGCTGAGCAGCACGGGCCGTCCGGCGGTGTCGGATGACTCCTCCGGCGTGCCCACGAGCATGCGCCGGCCGTTCGGGGCGATGCCGTCGAGGGTCTGCCGCACGGCATCGGATGTGCCGTAGCGCGCCCGCAGCACCGTGGAGTCGTTCTCGTAATCGTGCACGGTGAACAGGTCGGAGCGGGTGTGCTCCCACCCGTCGTTCGACACGACCAGACGGGAGCCGTCGAGCGTCTTCGTCAGGTGGTAGAGCGTGCGGGCCAGCTCGCGCTCCTCGGAGACCTGTGCGATCCGGTCGACCCCCCAGCTCTCGTTGAGCGGCACCCACACGACGATGCTGGGGTGCGACGAGTCCCGCCGAACCACGGCCGTCCACTCGCTCACCAGCCGCTCGACCGCGAGCGCGGAGAACTCGTACACGCTCGGCATCTCGGCCCACACGAGAAGACCCAGGCGATCGGTCCAGTAGAGGAAGCGCGGGTCCTCGATCTTCTGGTGCACGCGCACCGAGGTGAACCCGAGGTCCTTGATGAGCTGCGCCTCGTGCCGCAGGGCGTCGGCGTCCGGGGCCGCGAGATGCGACTGCGGCCAGTAGCCCTGGGAGAGCACCGCGCGCACGGCGACCGGCCGGTCGTTGACGAGCACCCGGCCGCCGTCGGTCCCCACCGAGCGGATGCCGAGGTACGAGCCGATCCGGTCGGATTCGCCGTGCGGCGGCAGCAGCTCCACCGCCGCGTCGAGCAGCAGGGGATGCTCGGGGGTCCAGAGCCAGGCATCCCGTGCCTGGCCGTTGCGCAGCGCGGGCAGGGAGAGCGTGAGCGTCTGGCGGGGTCCGGTGAGCTCCGTCACCTGTGCCGCGGCCACCTCCTCTCCGCGGGTGATGCGCACCGAGAGCCGGGTTCCCGGCGACGGGTGGCCGTCGAGCTCGACCGAGAGGCGCACGACGGCGGCATCCGAATCGGTGCTCCAGGTGAGCCTGCGCACGTGACGGGCGGGCACCGACTCCAGCCACACGGGCTGCCAGATGCCGCTGGTGCGGTCGTACCAGACGACGTGGCGCCGCTCCTCCCAGTCCTGCTTGCCCCGGGGCTGCGCGAGGTCCAGGGGGTCGTCCTCCGCGCGCACGACGAGGTCGAACCCGTCTGCCGCGCTCTCCGGCACCACCACCGTGAACGGCGTGTGACCCCCCTCATGCGCTCCGACGTGGGCGCCGTCGATCCAGACGTCGGCCCGGTGGTCCACCGCGCCGAAGTGCAGCAGCAGCGTGCGGCCTCCCTCGTGACCGGCCTCGGCCACCTCAGCTGCGGCGATGGTGCGTCGGTACCAGAGCACGCGATGGAACCCGGTGTCGCCGATGCCCGACGCGGGCGACTCCGGGGGGAACGGCACGATGATCTCCCCGGCGATCTCCGCCGGATCCTGCGCCCAGCCCTCCGGGACTCCGCGGTCGTCCGGGTCGACGGCGAACCGCCAGGGGCCGGAGAGATCGGCCCATGAGGCGCGAACGAGCTGCGGGCGGGGGTACCGGCCGTCTTGGCTGCTGGCCGACGCGAGGCTTTCCTGTGGCATGGCAGGAAGCATATCCAAAACTTGCAGCGCTAGAAAGATGCAATCCGGTGATGGATTCCGATGCCTCGGCTCGACTGCCTCAGTGAGGCAGTCGAGCCACAGTGCCGCGGTCGGCGATCGTGTACGGCGCGAGGAGGTGGCGCCCGATGCCGTCGTAGCCGTTCATGCGGTCCTCGAGCAGATCGAGCGCCGACGCCGCGATCGCGCGCTTGTCCGGCGACACGGATGACAGGGCCGGCGTCGCGTACCTGGCCAGCGACGTGTCGTCCCAGCCGAGCACCGAGACGTCCTCCGGGACGCGCAGTCCGGCGCTGCTCAGCGCCCTCATCGCGGCGAGCCCGAAGAGGTCGTCGCGGCAGAGGACGGCCTCGGGGGCGACGCCCCTGTCGAGCGCGGCGGTCAGGGCGCGCACGCCGTCGTCGATCCCGAAGCCGTCGCTCTCGATCACGAGCGCAGGGTCGAGGGGGATGCCGGCGCCGATCAGCGCCTCCTGGTAGCCGAGCAGGCGCAGGTGCGTCGACTCCGCGATCTCCGTGCGCACCGAGGCGAGGAAGGCGATCCGCCGCCGCCCTGTCGCGAGCAGCAGCTCGGTGGCCTCTCGGGCCGCCCGCACGTTGTCGATCATGACGTGGTCGGCGGTGAGCGGGCGCGCGGCCTCGCCGAGCAGCACGAGCGGGGTGTCGGGGCGCAGGCGCGCGATCTCGAGGGTGTCGATGCGGGCGGGGTGGAAGATCACCCCGTCGACCAGTCCCTCCTCGCGGTCGCGGATGACGGCGCGTTCGGCCTCGACGTCGTTCAGCGTCTGCTCCACGATGATCCGGTAGCCGCGGCGGCCGGCCTCCTCGCCGACGCAGCGGGCGATCTCGGCGAAGTACGGCTGATCCATCTCCGGGATCGCGAGCGCGAGCATCCCGGTGCGGCCGGTCGCCAGGCGTCGCGCGGTGAGGTTGGGGCGGTACCCGAGCTCGTCGATCGCCGCCTGCACCCGCTCGCGCATCCGGTCCGACACGTGCTCGTAGTCGTGGACGACGTTCGACACGGTCTTCATCGAGACGCCGGCGAGGGTCGCCACGTCCTGCAATCGCACCCGTCCGCCGGACCTGCCTGTCGCCATTCCGCCATCTTAGGGCCGAACCCGAGCAAGAATCCTTTGACATTTACAGCGCTATACATTAGCGTCCCGAACAGAGCAGTTCCCGCCGGTCCTCCCAGGCCGGATACCCGCAGCGCCGCGGTCGAGGGAGACCGGCGGCTCCTCACACATTCAGGAGAGGCAGATGAGAACACGCACCGCAGCAGTCGCTCTGGTCGCGGCCACCGCCCTGGTTCTGGCCGGATGCTCCGGCGGGGGCTCGGGAGAGCAGTCCGGCGACCGCACGGTCACCTTCATGGGGTGGGGGTCCCCGCAGGAGGTCGACGTCTTCAAGGACATGATCGCGCAGTACGAGAAGAAGTACCCGGGGGTGAAGGTCGACTACATCAGCGTGCCCGCGGCCGACTTCCAGACCAAGCTGCAGACCATGATCGCCGCCAAGAAGACGCCGGACGTCTTCTACATGGTGGGCGAGAACCTGCAGCCGCTCGTGAAGAACGGCGTGATCGCCGATCTCAGCGACTACGTCGCCGACAACGAGATCTTCGACGCCGACAACGTGTGGAAGAACGCGATCGACCTCTGGAAGTTCGACGGCACGACGCCGGGGCAGGGGGCGATCTACGCGCTGCCCAAGGACATCGGCCCCTTCGCCCTCGCCTACAACAAGGATCTCTTCGCGGCGGCCGGCATCCCCGATCCCGACCCCGAGGTCCCCTGGACCTGGGACGAGTTCGTCGCCAACGCCAAGAAGCTGACCTCAGGGGAGGGCGCGGACAAGACCTACGGCACCGCCCCGTACTCGCTCGAGTCCGCGGTGTGGTCGAACGACGCCGACTGGCTGAACGCGGATCACACGAAGGTCTCCGTGACCGACCCGAAGTTCGTCGAGGCCCTGCAGTGGGTCGCCGACCTCTCCCTGAAAGAGGGAGTGGCGCCGAGCTCGGAGGAGGAGAGCTCGCTGGGGAGCTTCCAGCGGTTCATCGACGGCAAGATCGGCATGATGGGCATCGGCCCGTGGAGCCAGGGGCAGTTCTGGGACGAGGTGACGTTCGACTGGGACCTCATGCCGTGGCCGGTCCCTACGCCCACCTCGTCGGAGGCGACCTGGTACGGCGGTGTCGGCTTCGCGGTGTCGAAGGCGAGCAAGAACCCCACCGACGCCGAGAACCTCGCCGCGTTCCTCGCCTTCAACGAAGACGCGCAGCGCACGAACATGGAGAAGGGCCAGGCGGTCCCCAACCTCATCGACATGACGAACGACGAGTACCTGACGATGGACAAGCCGCCGGCCAACAAGCAGCAGTTCATCCGCATCATCGAGGAGGTCGGCCACCGACCCACTCAGACCTTCACCTACAACGGCGACTGGTGGAACGTGTTCTCGTCGAACGTGGCGAGCGTCTATCGGGGCGAGGTGACCGCCGCCGAGTACACGAAGTCGGTGGAGGCGGAGATGCAGACCGCGCTCGACGACGCGATCGCGACGGCGAAGTAGCACCAGACGGACAGGGTCGTCCGGGCCGTGCACCGGCCCGGACGACCCCCTCACGAGAGAGGCCCGCCCATGACGGCACCCAGGAGAGCGTCCAGACAGGCGCGCCATGAGCGCACCTGGAGCGCCGTCTTCGTCGCGCCGATCACCCTGCAGCTGCTGCTGTTCTTCGTCGTCCCCGTCTCGGTCGCCGTCCACGCCGGCTTCACCGACTGGAACGTGCTGAGCGGCGAGCAGCACTTCGTCGGAGTCGACAACTTCACGGCGTTCCTCTCCGACCGCAAGTTCTGGATCGCCTCGGGCAACACCCTCTTCATGCTGCTGCCGATCCCGTTCTACCTCGCGTTCGGGCTGTTCTTCGCGATCGCCAGCCACCGCCGCACCCCTGGCAACAAGGTCTTCCGGGTGCTCTACTTCCTGCCCTACGTGTCGTCGATCGTCGCGCTCGTGGTGATGTGGAAGTGGCTCTTCAACTACCAGTTCGGTCCCATCAACCAGGGGCTCAGCGACTGGTTCGGCATCCGCGGGCCCGACTGGCTGGGAGACCCCGCCTGGATCAAGGTCACGATCGTGATCATGATCGTCTGGAAGATGATCGGCATCACGTCGATCTACTACCTCGCCGCCCTCAACAACATCCCCGACAGCTACTACGAGGCCGCGCGGCTCGACGGGGCATCCGGCATCCGGACGTTCTTCTCGATCACCCTGCCGATGCTCTCTCCCGTGACCTTCTTCCTGATCGTGGTCGGCATCGTCGGCTCACTGCAGACCTTCGTCGAGGTGCAGCTGTTCACCAAGAACGGCGGGCCGAACTACAGCGCGGCCACCATCACCTACTACATCTGGGAGAAGGCCTTCGCCTCGAACCAGATGGGCTACGCCTCGGCCGTCGCGGTGTTCTTCGCGCTCGTCATCCTTGTCATCACACTGATCCAGTTCCGGGTGTCCCGGCGCTGGGTGCACACGGAGGACTGAACCGACATGGCCACTCTGCGAACCCTCACGGCGCGACGTCGAGCGACGACCGTCGTCTTCTTCGTGCTCGTCCTGCTCGGGGCGCTCACCATGGTGCTGCCGTTCCTGTGGATGGTGTCGACCTCGCTCAAGGAGTCGAAGATGGTCTTCGAGTTCCCGCCGCAGTGGATCCCCGACCCGTTCGACTTCTCGCACTACGTCGACGTGTGGAACGTGGTGCCCCTCGCCTCGGGCCTGCTGAACAGCGCCATCGTCACGCTGCTCGTCGTGGCGATCGGCACCTTCTCGACCACCATGGCGGCGTTCGCGTTCGCCAAGCTGAACTTCCCGCTCAAGGGACTGCTGTTCACCCTGCTGCTGGCGACCATGATGGTGCCGGTCATCGTCACGCTCATCCCGCAGTTCCTCGTCTACGCGGAGGTCGGCTGGATCGACACCCTGCTGCCGCTCATCGTGCCGGGCACCCTCGGCAACGTGCTCATGCTGTTCTTCCTGCGGCAGTACATGATGGGACTCTCCACCGAGCTCCTCGACGCCGCCAAGCTCGACGGAGCGGGGTACTTCCGCATCTACTGGAGCGTCTTCCTCCCGCTGTGCCGACCGGCGATCGCCGCCAACGTGATCATCGTCTTCATGGCGACCTGGAACGACTACCTCGGTCCGCTCATCTTCACCAACTCGCCCGACAAGTCGACCGTGCAGCTCGTGGTCGCCTCGCTCACCGGCTACTACGCCGAGCAGACCGACTTCCCGATGGTGATGGCGGCGTCCGTCATCGCCGTGCTCCCCGTGGTCGTGCTGTTCAGCCTCATGCAGCGGCACTTCGTCGACTCGTTCGCGATCAGCGGGATCAAGTGACCGTGGCCGTCTACGAGAACCCGATCGCCCGCGACGGCGACTACGCCGACCCCTTCGTGCTCCGCCATGACGGCCGCTACTACCTCTACTCGACGACCCCGCAGGTGGACTGCTGGAGCTCCGACGACCTCCTGCACTGGGCGCCGGAGGGGCCGACGATCGCGCCGGACGTCTTCCCCGGGCTGGTCCCGTTCGCACCGGAGGTGGTCTACGCCGACGGGGAGTTCCACATGTACACCTCGCCGTCCGGTCAAGGACACCACGTGCTGCGGAGCGAGAGCCCCACCGGTCCGTTCGTCGACGTGAGCGGGAACGTCGGGCACGCGATCGACGGCAACGTGCTCATCGACGATGACGGTCGCCGGTACTTCTACTGGGCGGGCGACGAGGGCATCTGGGGGTGCGAGATGCCCTCGCCGACCGAGTTCGGGGAGCCCGTGCTCACCGGCATCCACATGAACGGCTGGACCGAGGGTCCCTTCGTGGCGAAGCGCGATGGCAGGTACCACATGACGCTCACGGGCAACCACTACCTGAGCCCCGGCTACCGGATCGACGCGGCGGCGAGCGATCATCCGCTCACCGGGTGGACTCCTGGGCCGCTGAATCCGCTGGTGGTCAGCACCGACCCGGAGTACACCGGGCTCGGGCACAGCTGCAGCGTCGTCGGCCCCGACCTGGTGTCGACCTATCTCGTGTTCCACAACATGAACCCCGACCTGACCCGGCATCTGAACATCGACCGGCAGGTGTGGAGCGGCGGTCGGCTGCTCGTGCTCGGGCCGTCGCGCGAGGCCCCCGCCCCCGCGGCGCCGACGCACCGTTGCGCCTGGAACGACGGCGACGCCGCGTCCTGGGAGGTCGAGGCAGGGATGCTGGCCGCCGGTCATCGCTCCGCCGTGCTGACCGGCGCGCTGGACGCCGCTGCGCTCTGGCGCATCGGGGCCGTGCCCGCGCTCACCGCCGAGGTGTCGCTGACGGCGCTCGACGCCGCCGAGCACGGAGTGATGCTCGAGACGGAGGACGGCCGTCGTATCGTGGTCGGGATCGATCGAGACGCGCACCGCGTGCACGCGACCGACGGCGGGGAGCCGGCAGGGAATGCACCGCTCCCGCCAGGATTCGCGCACGCCGCGCTGCACACGTGGAGGATCGTCGCCGACCACGACCGCATCGAGGTCTTCCTCGACGGGCGGCGTCAGCCGCTGGAGCTTGCGCCGCTCGGCGCCCGCGCCCTCGTCGGCGTGCATGCGCGGGGCGGGGGCGTGCGCATCGGCCACGTCGCCCTCACCGACACCACTCCCGATGAGTCCGATCGCCGGGCCGTCGTCCCGGTGCCGGGGAGGCTCTGGGCCGCGCTCACGCCCGACGCGCCGTCGACGCAGGGCGAGAGCCTCGCGCTCGCCGCAGGGGAGTCCGCCGGCTACCGCCTGCACGCCGCGCGCGGGGGCGCGTTCTCCCTGCAGCTCGCGGGGGTGTTCTCCGCCGGAGACGTCATCGGGGTGGATGCCGGAGGGGAGAGCACCCGCGTTCCGGTGCGTCACGACGGTCACGTCGTGACGGCGGAGATCCGCCTCGCGCACGGGGAGAGCCCGCTGCGGATCTCCGCCGTGGCAGGCAGGCCGGCCATCGAGCTGATCACGGTCTCGCCGGGACTCGGCGATGGTGACGCGGGCCCGGTCGGCGGCGCGCTCTCGGGCTACGGCAAGGCCCTCCTCGATCCGACCCCGCGCGCCGACGTCGACATCGAGGCGGCGCTCGCGTTCACGGCGACCGAGAGCGGCGGACACGGAGACCTCCTGGTGAGGGCGAGCGCCCTCTCCGAGGGAGGAGAGGGCGCAGACACCCGACTCGGCGTGAACTTCCTGCTCGGGTACTCCGTGCAGCTGCACGTCGGCCGGGTGGTGCTGGCCCGGCACGACTACGACGAGCGCATCCTCGCCTCCGCAGCGGCGGACATCGATTCCGAGGCGCCGCACCGTGTCGTCGTGAGGCTGCGCGGCGAGCGCATCGCCGTCGAACTCGACGGCGTGCCGATCATCGACGTCGCGGACGTCCTCCCTCACGCCACGGGCGCCACCGGCATCCGTGCGGCGGGCGGAGATCTCCGCGTGGAAGGGCTCGTGGTGCGCGGGATCGCGCACACCTAGACCGGGACGGCGAACGTCCGTCTCGACGAAGAGAAGGAGCAGCGTCATGCAGAGATCATCCACGGGGCGGCGACGACCCTCCCGTCTGACGGCCGTCCTCGCGGCGGCGGTGCTGGGGGCGGCGGGCCTGGTGGCCCTCCCCACGGCGGCTTCGGCCTCACCGGGTTCGGTGGTCGCGGCGCCGTCGTCGCCGAGCGGCGCGGAGAACAACGACTACCCGCGCATCATCCGGCTGGGCGCCAGCGCGGACCAGAGCCGGCGGGGCGACCTGCTGGTGATGTACAGCGTCAACGACACCGGCGTGCGCACGCACTCCGTGGTCAAGCGGAGCACCGACGGCGGCCAGACCTGGTCGACGCTGAGCACCCTCTACTCGCCGACCGCCGGGTGGGGCATCTACTTCGGATCGATGTACGAGCTGCCGCAGGCGGCCGGAGGTCTGCCCGCCGGCACGATCATCGCCGCGGGCAACGCCTGGGACAACGTGAACTGGTCGAATCAGGAGGTGCAGACCTTCATCAGCACCGACTACGGAGCCACCTGGACCCGCCGCGGCAACTGCGTGACGAAGTCGGGGGCGCCCAACCAGGTGTCCACGGGCCTGTGGGAGCCGGAGATCGTGCTGAACGCCAACGGCGACCTCGCCTGCCACTTCTCCGATGAGCGTCTGCGCTCCTCCGGCTACAGCCAGAAGCTCGTGATGACGACGTCGTCCGACGGCGGCGCGACCTGGGGCAGCCAGACGGACGTCGTCGCGGTGGGCGACAGCAGCTCGCGCCCCGGCATGCCGATCGTGCGGAAGCTGCCCAACGGCACCTACGCGCTGGGCTACGAGCTGTGCCGCGACTCGGTGGGCAACGCCGACCAGACCTGTCGCGTCTACCTGAAGACCTCGCCGGACGGAGCCTCGTGGGGGTCGGCGACCGACCTCGGCACCCTCGTGCAGACGGCGGACGGCCGTCAGCTGCTGCACACCCCCGCACTCGCGTGGAGTCCGGCCGGAGGTCCGAACGGCACCCTCATCATGTCCGGCCAGCGGGTCGTCACGGGGGCGGACGGCCCGACGACGGTCGTCAAGCCCGAGTCGGGACGCGTGGTGTTCACCAACACCAACCTCGGCGTCGGCGCCTGGCAGGCCGTATCAGCGCCCATGACGATCGACCCCACCGGCGACTACAACAACGGACCGGGCAAGCACTGCGCCAACTACAGCCCGAGCATCGTGCCGACGGCATCCGGGTCGGCGATCATGATGGTCTCACCCAAGTTCGTCGCCGGGTCCACCACGAGGTGCGACGTGCGGTTCGGCACCGGCCCGGTGGGCACTCTTCCCCTCTATGCGCCGTTCGACTCCGGCAACGACATGGGCTGGTCCACGTACGGCGGCGCCTGGTCGGTGAGCGGCGGGGTCTACTCCCAGGCCGGAGCCTCCAGCGGACCGAAGTCCCTGGTGGGCTCGACGGGATGGACCGACGTGACGCTCGACACCGACATCCGCCTCGACACGACCGGCCAGGCCGGCGTGCTGCTGCGCACTCGCGCGCCCGCGGTCGGCGCCGACGCGCACGCGGGGTACTACGTCGGCGTCGAGACCAACGGCACGATCTTCATCGGCAAGCAGAACAACAACTGGACCTCGCTCGCCCTGCAGAACGTGACCGGCGGCGTGAGCGCCGGCACCTGGTACCACCTCACGGCGAGCATCGTCGGCTGCACGATCACCGCCACGATCAAGCCCGACAACGGCACGGCATCCACCACGGCGACCGCGACCGACGCCGGATGCTTCGCCTCGGGTCAGGCGGGGGTGCGCACGCACCTGAGCTCGGCGTCGTTCCGAAACCTCCAGGTCACCCAGGCCGGTGCGTCGACGGCGGCCTCCTACGCCGACTCGTGGGCATCCGGCGCCTCGACGGGGTGGACGGGGTACGGCGGCAGCTGGTCGACGATCGCCGGCGGCATCGAACGTCAGTCGGCATCCGCGACCGACGGTCCGAAGTTCGCGTCTCCGATCGCCGGTGACGCCTACACCGTGTCGTCCGACGTGCGGCTCACGTCGCTGACCGCGCCGAGCGGAAACGCCGGCGTGCTCGCGCGGATGACCTCTCCCGGAGTCGGCCCCGATGCGTACACGGGCTACTTCGCCGGCGTCGACGGCAGCACCGGGCGGCTGTCGCTCGGCAAGGCGAACGGGTCGTGGACGCCGCTCGCCGACACCGGGGTGCCCGGCGGCGTGCAGGTGAACTCCTGGTACCGGGTCACGCTCCGCACCTCGGGCTGCACGATCACCGCGACGGGGCAGCGCACCTCGTCGTGGGACCAGGCCAGGGTGTCGGTGACGGATCCGTCGTGCGCGACCGGTGGAACCGCCGGGGTCCGCGCGATGCTCGCCGCGGCCGACTTCAGGGAGTTCCTGGTCTCGAAGGGCTGACGACAGGCATCCGCTCTTCGGGCGATCCCCCGTTTCTCGGACGATCCGCGCAGGATCGTCCGAGAAACGGGCATCCGTCCGAGAAACGCACGGATGCCGGACGGATGCCGCGCCGTCGAGCGGGCCGTCCTGACGGGTGTTCGCGAAACTGTTTGCGCTTAGCCTTTCTCAAACATTGACACAGTCCAAAAACAGCGAGAAGATCGCGCTCTCAGTGGTAACGCAAACATTCAACGGAGAGTGGGACACGATGGCGTGGACAAGACGACTTTCACTGATCGCGGCGGCGGGTGCGAGCATTCTGCTGGCGGGCCTCGCGTCCGTGCCGGCGGGCGCGGCCGTGACCGGGACGTACACGGTGACGGTGGGCAGCACCGGCACCTGGACGAAGCCGGATGACACCCCGGCCGCGAGCTACATCGACAAGGACGGCACCTACTACTTCCAGCAGGCGCACGCCCTCTACGGTGCGACACAGGAACGGCGATGGTCGTTCTACACCGGCACGAACATGGACACCGCGACCCTGTCGAGCGCGCTGACCGACTCGGTGAATCCGGCCAACGCGAACGACTCGAACAAGGACACCACCTGGCGCTGCAACAACAGCCCCACCGGACTCGTGTCCTCGTACGCGCCGAGCACGACCACGTACTCCCAGCGCAACTTCTGCGACCTCGCCGGAGTCTGGGTTGATCCGGACTCGGGCGACTGGTACGGCCTCGTGCACAACGAGTTCACCCCGCAGCCCTACGGAGACGGCATCCACTTCGACGGCATCGATCTCGCGGTGTCCAGGGATCAGGGCAGGACCTGGACCATCAGCAACCGGATCATCACCTCGCCGTTCGGCACGACGCGCGGCAGCAGCACGGACTTCCCGCAGCAGACCTACCACTACGGAGACGGCGACCCCCGGCTCGTCGTGGATGCCGCGTCCGGCTACTTCTACGTCTTCTACGGCTCGCGGATCGTGAACAAGAACGGCAGCTGGGCGGCATTCCATGCGCACGTCGCGCGCGCCCCCATCTCCGGAAAGATGGCCCCGAGCAGCTGGCAGAAGTGGTACGACGGCCAGTGGTCGCAGCCGGGCATCGGCGGCAAGGAGAGCAACATGGTGCCGGTGACGACCTCGAACACCACCGGGTACACGCCCGTCGGCGCCGAGTACTCGCCGTCGACCCCCGGCACGGTGGCCCAGCAGGTCGCCGCGGGCACGACTCCGCCGACCTCTCCGCTCTTCGTGATGGACGTGGCCTGGAACGCCTACCTCGGCCTCTGGATCGGCGAGCCGCAGGCCGTCGATCAGAGCGGCAACGCCCCGCAGCAGATCTACGCGACCGACGACCTGTCCTCGCAGAAGTGGACCCTGATCGGAGACACCGGGGCCTATCACACGGCATCCTGGTACCGCTGGTTCCTCGATCCCGTGAGCAAGACCAGCTCGGCCATCGTCGGCAAGGACTTCCGGATGTACTGCTCGTTCGGATGCTCCGGCGGCAAGTCGGGCGAGTACGTGAACGTCTCGCTCGGCGGCACGGTCGCGACCCCCGTCGACACGACGAAGACCTACCGCATCGGCTCGGGAGGACGGATGCTGGTGCAGTCGACCGCCGACACGAGCGTGACGTCCTCGGCGGCCGACAACGGCCGGGCGACCTGGAGGTTCTCGCCGACGGGAGACGGGGCGTTCACCGTCGCGAACGACGCCACGGGCGCCCTGCTCGGGGTGTCGTCGCAGTCGTCGGCCGGACGCGCCTGGGGCGCCCCGCTCACGGCGGTGGCCGCGGCATCCCCGTCTGCGGGTCAGCAGTGGTGGGTCGTGCAGAACCGCTCGGCCACGACGAACGCACCGGACGGCACCGTCCGTCTGGTCAACCGCTACAGCGGACTCGTCATCTCGGTGTCCGCCACGACCGGACGCCTCGCCGAGACCACCCCGGTCCGCAGCTGGACCGCCGCCGGAACCGCGGTCGGAGGCACCCGCAGCGCCGCAGAGCAGACGCTCTCCCTGACCCCGGTCGCGTCGACGGGAGCGCTCGACGGCATCCGCACCATCGGTTCGGGCGGGAAGTCCATCGACAACCCCAACCACAGCACCACGGCCGGAACGCAGCTGGTGATCTGGACGAGCAACACGGGAGCGAACCAGAAGTGGCAGTTCACCCGGCAGGCCGACGGCTCGTACGAGGTGAAGAACGTCGAGTCGGGGATGTGCGCCGACGTCGACGGAGGGTCGGCCGCCGCGGGGGCCAAGATCATCCAGTGGACCTGCAACGGCGGGACGAACCAGCGCTGGACCGCGGCCGCCCAGTCCGACGGCACGTACACGCTCACGTCGGTGAAGAGCGGGCTCCTGCTCACCGCGACGGCGTCGACGAACGGCACGGGGCTGACGCAGCAGGCCGTGTCGGCGAGCGCCGTGCAGAAGTGGCAGATCCAGTAGCCGGATGACGCGACGGGCGTGTCGTCTCGCTGGGCGAGAGCGCGACGACACGTCCCCCGTCCGGTCGTCGAGCGAGGAGCGCAGCGACAAGACGAGACGGGGGTGCGGCGTGTCGTCTCGCTGCGCTCGCTCAACGACCGGGCGGGGAGACCGCTCAGCTCAGGAACTCGCGCGCCGCCGTCGACAGGGCGGTGACGCCGACCTCGATGGTCGGGTGGATCTCGGGGGCGAAGTAGGGCGAGTGATTGGTCGGGATGTCCTCGGCCACGCGTCCGGCGGCGTTCGCCGCGGCGAAGGTCGCCGGGTCGGCGCCGCCCCAGAACCAGAACACCAGCGGGACTCCGGCATCCCTCGCGAACCACGAGACGTCCTCGCTGCCGGTGAACATGCCGGGGTCGATGACCGACGCCTCGCCGAGCACCCGCTGCAGCGCGGCGGTCACGCGCGCCGTGGCCTCCTCGTCGTTGATCGTGGCGGGCAGCGTGTGGTCGGTGCGGATCTCCGGCTCGCGCTCGGCGCCGGATGCCGCGGCCTCGGCGCGCACGATGCGCTCGACGCTGGCGAGCACCTTCTCCCGCGCGTCCTCGTCCGGGTAGCGCAGGCTGAGCTCGAGCTTCGCCTCCGCGGGGATGATGTTGTTCTTCAGGCCGGCGTGGATCGAGCCGACCGTCACGACCGCGACGCCCTGGGGGTCGATCTCGCGCGAGGTGATGGTCTGCAGCCGCATGACGGTCGCCGCCGCCATGACGACGGGGTCGATCGTCGCGTGCGGGCGGGAGCCGTGGCCTCCGCGCCCGTGCAGGGTCACGGTGAGGCCGTCGGATGCCGCCATCTGGGTGCCGCCGCGCACGCCGATGATCCCGGCGGGGAGCGGGGTGACGTGCTGTCCGAGCACGATGTCGGGCTTCGGGTAGCGGTCGAGGATGCCGGCGTCCAGCATGGCGCGCGCCCCTGCTCCGTACTCCTCGGCGGGCTGGATGAGCACGACGAGGGTGCCGCTCCAGTCGGCGCGCTCGGCGACGAGCTTCTCGACCGCGCCGATCATCGCCGTCACGTGCATGTCGTGGCCGCACGCATGCATGACGGGGACGGTCGTGCCCGCGGGGTCGACGCCCTTCGCCGTGCTCGCGTACGCCAGTCCGGTCTGCTCCTCGACGGGCAGGGCGTCCATGTCGGCCCGCACCCAGACGACGGGGCCGTCTCCGTTGCGCAGCACGCCGACGACGCCGGTGACGCCGACGCCCTCCTCGACCTCGAGGCCGAGATCTCGAAGGTGCTGCGCCGCGATGCCGGCGGTGCGGGTCTCCTGGAACGACAGCTCAGGATGCTGGTGCAGGTCGATGTAGAGCGCTTCGAGGTCGATCGTCATGGCCCGAGCCTACCGGCGGGTCGGGGGCGCTCGAGGGTGCTCGGCGCGAGCGTCGGGCTCAGTCCTCGCGCAGCCGCTGGGGGCCGGCGCCCTGGCTGCCGAGCGCGTCGTCGGGGTTCAGCAGCCCGCAGGCCTTCATGGACAGGCAGCCGCAGCCGATGCATCCGGTGAGTTCGCGTTCGAGCCGTTCGATGCCCTCGCGGCGCTTCTCCAGCTCGCGCTTCCAGCGGCGGGAGGCGCGCTGCCAGTCGGCGTGACTCGGCGTCTGCGTGAGGGGCACGTCGGCGAACGCCTCCTGCACGTCGGAGAGGGGGATGCCGAGGCGCTTCGCCACGGTGATGAGGGAGACGCGGCGGAGCATGTGCCTGGCGTAGCGGCGCTGGTTGCCGGAGGTGCGGGTGGAGGCGATGAGTCCGAGGCCCTCGTAGAAGTGCAGAGCGGAGGGGGCGACGCCCGTGCGTCTGCTCATCTCGCCGATCGTCAGGGGCTCATCGGGGGCGTGCGGCGTGCGGTCCGTGTCTGCGCTCATCGGGGCGTCCTTCGCTCGATTTGACCTCAAGTGTACTTGAGGTCTTAGCGTTGCAGACGTGACCCGAACACGAGAAGCACGCGCCCCGCATCGGACGGTGCGCGCCCGATGACGATGAACGACACGCGACCGGCGGCCCCGGTCCCCACCGAGGTCGGCGAGAGCCTCAAAGCCGCTTTCCGACAGCATCCGGCCGGCGTCGCGATCATCACCGCGGCGAGCCCCGCCGGGCCCGTCGGTCTGACCGCGTCGAGCGTCGCCTCCGTCGCCGTCGACCCCGCCGCCATCGTGTTCTCGGTGACCAGGGCGACCGGCAGTGCGGGGGCGATCCTCGCGGCTGACGGCTTCGTCGTCCACCTCGTCGACGACGAGCACTCCGCCCTGGCGCAGAGCTTCGCCGTGAGCGGGTCGGAGCGGTTCACCCCCGAGCAGGGGTGGCGCACGCTCCCGACCGGGGAGCCGTACCTTCCGGAGGCCAGGGTCGCCCTGCGCTGCCGCCCGATCCAGAGCGTCCCCGTCGGCTCCTCCACCGTCGTCATCGCCGAGGTGCTCGAGGTGCGGCACGGCCGCCCGGGGCGTCCGCTCGTCTACGTCGACCGCCGATTCCACGCGCTGCCACCCGGCGGCGAGCACTGACCCCCGAACCTCCATCGAAAGGAAGACGCATGTCCGCTCCGTACACCCTCCCCGAACTGCCGTACGACTACTCGGCCCTCGAACCGCACATCTCCGGAACGATCATGGAGCTGCATCACTCCAAGCACCACCAGGCGTACGTCACCGGTGCGAACACCGCCCTGGAGCAGCTCGCCGCCGCACGCGAGACGGGTGACCTCGCCGCCGTGAACAAGCTCGAGAAGGACCTCGCCTTCAACCTCGGCGGCCACATCAACCACTCGGTGTTCTGGGAGAACCTCTCGCCCGACGGCGGCGGCTCCCCCGAGGGCGAGCTCGCCGCCGCCCTCGACGACGCGTTCGGGTCGCTCGACGCCTTCCGCGCGCACTTCACGGCCACCGCGCTCGGCGTGCAGGGCTCCGGCTGGGCCGTGCTCGCCTGGGACGGCGTCGGCGCGCGTCCGGTGATCTTCCAGCTCTTCGACCAGCAGGGCAACGCGCCCCTCGGCGTCACCCCGCTGCTGCAGCTCGACGTCTGGGAGCACGCCTACTACCTCGACTACCGCAACGTGCGCGCCGACTACGTCAAGGCGTTCTGGGAGATCGTGAACTGGCCCGACGTGCAGCGCCGGTTCCAGCGCGCGCAGGAGGCGACGAAGGGGCTCATCGTCGCGAAGTGACGGATTCCCTCCGGATGCTGCCGCCGCAGCGGTCCGGAGGAGCACAATGTACTGCCGGGGGTCCGTCCGATCCCCGGCAGTACGCCGTCGAGAGGAATCGCGCATGACAGAGCAGCACTGGTCCGGTACGGGCACGGCATCCGACCCGTGGCGGCTGAAGACCGCTCCGCTCTCGTCGGAATACACGATCCATCGCGACGACGAGTCCGATCCCGCGCTCCTCGTGTGCCAGGTCGGATCCACGAAGCTGACGTACCTCGCCCGTGCGGTCGACGACCTGCACTCCGAGCTGCTGCGCCGCGGCGACTGGGTCGCGCTGGGGGCCGCGGATGAGAAGAAGGATGCCGCGCCCGACACGGTCGAGGCGTGGGGTCGCTCAGACGACAACCCGGTGGGCGGCTGGTACGGGCAGCGCAAGGGGTACCGGGGCCGGTTCGGCATGTACGTGCCTCCGCTCCTCGAAGCGCTCGGTCTCGTCGAGCTGGAGCACAACCCGCGCAACAACAGGGTGCGCGCGCTTCCCTCCGCGTGATCGCGGCCGCGTGACCTCCCAGGGAAGGCCGCGCGGCGCCCGGTAAGCTGGGCGGCGGAGAGTCGGGAAGCCTGGTCGACACATCGTTGTCGAGACCCCAGGGAGATCCCATGTCCGTCCCTCCGCACGCCGCCCCTCAGACCTTCCCTGCGCGCGGCAGTCACCGCGAAGCCCGCCGCATCGGCGCGCTCCTGCGCAAGGAGAGCGTCGGGGGGATCCTGCTCGTCGTCATGGCGGGCATCGCCCTCGTGTGGGCGAACTCTCCGTTCGCCGACGGGTACTTCGCCCTGCGCGACCTCGAGATCGGCTACGAGCCCTGGCACCTCAAGCTGAGCCTGGGCGCGTGGGCCGCCGACGGGCTGCTCGCGGTCTTCTTCTTCCTCGTCGGGCTCGAGCTCAAGCGCGAGTTCGTCGTCGGCGACCTCCGCGACGTGCGCACCGCGCTCGTGCCGGTGATCGCGGCCGTCGGCGGGGTCGTCGTCCCCGCCGTGATCTACCTCGCCGTGGTCGGCCCCGACCCCGCGCTGCTGCGCGGATGGGCGATCCCCACGGCGACCGACATCGCCTTCGCCGTGGCGGTCCTCGCGATCATCGGCTCGCACCTGCCGAGCGGGCTGAGGCTCTTCCTGCTCACCCTCGCGGTGGTCGACGACCTCATCGCGATCGTCATCATCGGCGTCTTCTACACCGACGACCTCAATCCGATGCCGCTGCCCGCCGCTCTCCTCGGACTCGCCCTCTACGCGGCGCTCGCGCAGCGCCGCCGCGGCTTCTTCCTCCGGCACCGGTTCGCGGCGTGGGCGATCCTCCTCCCGATCGGCGTCGCGGTCTGGGCTTTCGTGCACGCCTCCGGCATCCACGCGACGATCGCCGGCGTGGCGCTGGCCTTCATGATCCCGGTGAAGCCCGCAGACGGCTCCTCCGACGCCGGTCTCGCCGAGGAGTTCGAGCACCGGTTCCGCCCGCTCTCCGCAGGGTTCGCCGTGCCCGTCTTCGCGTTCTTCGCCGCAGGGGTCACAGTGGTGGGCGACGGCTTCGTGCAGACCGTGACCCATCCGGTGACCATCGCGATCGTCTGCGCGCTCGTCATCGGCAAGCCCCTCGGCATCGTCGCGGCCACCTGGATCACCACGACCGTGACGCGGAGCCGCCTGAGCGACGGACTGCGCTGGGTCGACCTCGTCGGGGTGGGGATGCTGGCCGGCATCGGGTTCACGGTGTCGCTGCTGATCGGCGAGCTCAGCTTCCCCGCGGGGGTCGCGCACGATGCGGCGAAGACGGCGATCCTCGGCGCCTCGGTGATCGCGGCGCTCGCGGCATCCGTCCTCCTCGGCCTGCGGAACCGCCGCTACCGTGCGATCTCCGAGAGGGAGGCTCTCGACGAGGACGGCGACGGCGTGCCCGACGTGTATCAGCAGGACGCCTGACGTCGGGGCGTCGCGGTCGTGGCGGCGCCGACTCTGATTGGATGGCGGAGTGTGCGACGTCGAGGGGGAGAGGGCTGATGGCGCCCGTGGCGCAGGAGTCGGAGCGCTCGTGTGGCTCGCCGTCGCCACGTTCTCGATGGGCATCGACGGCTACGTCCTCGCGGGCCTGCTCCCGCAGATCGCCGATGATCTGAGCGTCGGACCGGCGGCGGCAGGTCAGCTGATGGCGGTGTTCGCCCTGACGAGCGCCCTCGCCGGACCCGTGCTCGGCGCGCTGACCGGAGGGTGGGAACGCAAGGCGACGATCGTCGGCGCACTCGGGGTCTTCGTGATCGGCAACCTCGTCGTCGCGCTCGCCCCCACCTACGCGATCGCCATGACAGGGCGGGTGGTCTCGGCGCTCGGCGGCGCCCTGCTCAACGCGGTGATCAGCGCCTACGTGGTGGCGAAGACGCCTCCGGAGCGCCGAGGGCGCGCCCTCTCGCTCGTCCTCGGCGGGTGGCTGACCGCCACGGCGCTCGGCGTGCCGCTCGGCCTGCTGCTCGGGCAGCGCGACTGGCGGATTCCGCTGTTCCTCGTCGTCGCCGTCGGCTCGGCGGCGCTCGTCGGCATCCTGCTCCGGGTCCCGCGGCTGCGCCTGCCTCCGCGCTCGCTCCGGGAGACGCTGCAGCCGTTGCGGGAGCCGCGTCTGCTGGCCGCGCTCGTCGTGCCCGTCGGCATCATGTGCGCGAGCTACCTCTGCTTCACCTATGCGACGCTCATCGTGGGTCCGCGGGTGGGCGGAGGGCTCGTCATGGTCCTGGTGATGTTCTGCTACGGCCTGCTGAGCCTGGTCGGCAACGTGCTCACGGGCAGGCTCACCGACCGACGCCCGCCCGTGCAGGTCGTCACCGGCATCCTGGGGCTGCTCATCGCCTCCGCGCTGCTCGGCTCGCTCGGCCTGCTGCTGCCCGGCGCACTGGGCACGGTCGCGGCGATCGTGTGGTTCTTCGCGTGCGCGGTCGGCAACGGCGGTTCCGGCGTTCCGCTGCAGGCCCGCCTCAGCGCGATGGCTCCGGACTCGGCGGCGCTCGTGTTCGCGCTCAACGGCAGCGCGATGGCGCTGGGATCGGCGCTGGGCAGCGGCCTGGGAGGGGCCGCACTGGAGATCGGCGTGGCCCCCGATCAGTTGCTGCTGATCTCGGCCGTCGTGCTCTCGGCGACGATGCTCGTGCACCTCGCGGTGGGGCCGAGGTCCGCCGCGTCGGCGCTGCGCGCCTGAGACTCTCAGCGGCCGAGGCCGTCAGGCGAGGAGCTCTCCTGCGAGGGCCTCGATGCGGCGGCGGATCTCGTCGCGGATCGGCCGCACGGCGTCGATGCCCTGACCGGCCGGGTCGTCGAGAGCCCAGTCCTCGTAGCGCTTCCCCGGGAAGAACGGGCACGCGTCGCCGCATCCCATCGTGATGACGACGTCGGAATCCTGCACCGCCTCGGTGGTGAGCACCTTCGGCGACTCCGCGGTGATGTCGATTCCCAGCTCGCCCATCGCCTCGACGGCGATCGGGTTGATCTGCTCGGCGGGGAGGGAACCTGCCGAGCGGACCTCGATGCGGTCGCCCGCGATGTCGCGCAGGAAGCCGGCGGCCATCTGCGAGCGCCCGGCGTTGTGCACGCAGACGAACAGGACGGAGGGCACGGAGGCGGTCATGACTCCAGGGTAGCCGCGCACAGGCTAGAGCAGACGCGCGGTCGTGCCGCGGACGTTCAACTCGTACGGCAGTGCGACGGGCGCGCGGGTGGCGCCGTCGGCGGCGAGCTTGGCGAGCACGGCATCCGCCGCTCTCTCGCCCTGACCCAGCGGGAACTGGTCGACCGTCGTCAGGCGGAAGAACTCGCCGAGCTCGTGGCCGTCGATGCCGACGATCGAGAGGTCCTCCGGCACGCCGAACCCGAGGTCGCGTGCGGCGAGGATCGCGCCGATCGCCATCTCGTCGGATGCCGCGAACACCGCGGTCGGACGAGGACCAGGCCGGCCGAGCAGCTGCTTGGCCGCGCGGTATCCGCCCTCGACGGTGAAGTCGGCGGGTTCGAGGAAGGCCGGATTGAGCGGGATGCCGGCCTTCGCCAGCGCCTTCTCGAAGCCGAGGCGCCGGTTGGTCGGGATGTGGAAGTCGATGTCGAACTCGGGGTTCGCGCCGATGTGCGCGATGTCGCGGTGGCCGAGGCCGATCAGGTGCTCGGTGGCGAGCTGCGCGACGGCGACGTCGTCGACCGTCAGGGTGTCGAGCTTCGGGTTCGGACCGCCGATCGCGATGACGGGCAGGCCGAGGTCGAGCAGGTACTGGGTCTCGTCGTCGTCGAGCTCGATCGAGACGGCGATGACGGCATCCACCCGCTGGCGGCGCAGGAACGTGTCGAACACGTGGCGACGCACGTCCTTGTCGGCGGTGATGTTGTACAGCGTGATGTCGTAGCCCTCGCGCATCAGCGCCGCGGAGACACCGGAGAGCACGGTGCTGAAGAACCACCGGTCGAGGAACGGCACGATCACGCCGATGTTGCGGGTGCGTCCGGACGCCAGGCTGGAGGCTCGCGACGACACCACGTAGCCCAGGGCGGATGCCGCCTCCTGCACCCGCAGGCGCGCGGACTCGGAGACGTGCCCGCGTCCGCTCAGCGCACGCGACACGGTCGCCGTCGAGACCCCGGCGAGCCGGGCGACCTCATCGATGCTCGCCATGGGTGTTCCTTTCGGGGTTCCTCGTTCCGGTCGCGGACCCGGTCGTGATCTGACGGTGCAGAGGACCAGGTTCGCGACCGGAACGGGGGAGTCGGCTCAGGCCGTGGTGTACCAGACGGCCGTGTCAACCGGGAGGGCGTCGCCCGTGAAGGGCTGGCTCTTCAGGACCACGGCGGCGCCGGCGGGCAGGGGCAGCGGCGCGGTGCCGAGGTTGGCGAGCACGTGGACGTCGCCGCGGCGGAAGGCCACGGCATCCTTCCCCGCGTCTTCCCACACCAGCGAGCCGGAGCCGAAGCCGTGCTCACGGCGCGCGGCGAGCAGCTCCTTGTACAGCGACAGGGTCGAGACGGGGTCGCCCTCCTCGGTGTCGCGCGCGTAGCTCGCCCAGTCGGCCGGCTGCGGCAGCCACGAGAGGCCGGTGTCGTTGAAGCCGAAGGCCGGAGCATCCGCCTCCCACGGCAGCGGCACGCGGCATCCGTCGCGTCCGTAACGCTCGCCGTCGGTCCGGAACCACGTCGGGTCCTGACGGAACTCGTCGGGGATCTCCATGGCCTCGGGCAGGCCCAGCTCCTCGCCCTGGTACAGGTACGCCGAACCGGGCAGGGCGAGCATCAGCGTGGTCGCCGCGCGGGCGCGGGCCAGGCCGATCTTCGTGTCGGGCTTGTGCGGGGTGTTCGGGCCGATGCCCTCGCCCTGCGGGTTGTCGGCCGTCAGCGCGAGGCGCGAGGCGTGTCGCACGACGTCGTGGTTGGAGAGCACCCAGGTGCTGGGGGCCCCGACGGCGCCGAAGTCGTCGAGCGACTCGCGGATGACGTCGCCGAGAGCCTTCGCGTCCCACGGGGTCATCAGGTACGGGAAGTTGAACGTCTGGTGCATCTCGTCGGGGCGCACCCAGAGAGCGGTCTGCTTCAGCGTCGGCATCCACGCCTCGCCGCACAGCGCGCGGTCGCCGTCGTACTCGGCGAGCACCCTGTGCCAGTCGCGGTAGATGTCGTGCACGCCGTCCTGACCCCAGTACGGCACGTCCGCCTCGCCGCCGCCCATCGAGTCGGCGTCTGCGGGGGGCGTGTAGTCGGGCAGCCCCTCGGCCTTGATCATGCCGTGTGCCACGTCGACCCGGAAGCCGTCGACGCCGCGGTCGAGCCAGAAGCGCAGGATGGAGCGGAACTCCTCGCGCACCTCCTCGTTGGTCCAGTCGAAGTCGGGCTGCGTGGCGTCGAAGATGTGCAGGTACCACTGGCCGGGCGTGCCGTCGGGCTCGGTGATGCGCTCCCACATGCCGCCGCCGAACACGGACTCCCAGTTGTTCGGGGGGAGCTCGCCGTTCTCGCCCTTGCCGTCGCGGAAGATGTAGCGGGCGCGCTCGGGGCTGCCGGGGGCCGCCTTCAGGGCCTCCTGGAACCAGACGTGCTGGTCGGAGGAGTGGTTCGGGACGAGGTCGACGACGACGCGGATGCCGCGGGCGTGGGCCTGCGCGAGCATCTCGTCGAAGTCGGCGAGAGTGCCGAACAGCGGGTCGACGTCGCGGTAGTCGGCCACGTCGTAGCCGGCGTCGCGCTGCGGGCTCGTCATGAACGGGCTCAGCCAGATCGCGTCGACGCCGAGCTCCCTGAGGGAGTCGAGGCGGCTCGTGATGCCGGGCAGGTCGCCGATGCCGTCGCCGGAGGCGTCCGCGAAGGAGCGGGGGTAGATCTGGTAGATGACTGCGCTGCGCCACCACTCGGAACCGGGGGCTGCGATCTGCTCAAGCTGTGCCATGGGATCAGGCTAGTGCAAACGCTTACATTCTCGCCAGAGCAGGAATCGAATCGGTTCGACGGAGGGTTCTCCGCCGCGGGTCAGGGGCTTGTTGCATCCGCGTGGGCGGGGTGGAGGCGGGATCGCGCAGGCGGGACGGCGTCGCGGGATCGTGCAGGCTGGGCCTGCTGTCGGCGAGGCGACCCGCGGCCAGGGGGATGCCGGGGAGTAGTGTGGCGGCATCCGACGAGTGGAGGCTGTCATGGTTCCCGAGATCAACTACTGGGCCGTCCTTCTGGCGACCGCGTCGAGCATGCTCGTCGGGTCGATCTGGTACGCACCGAAGGTGTTCGGCACGCGGTGGTCGAAGCTGGCGAACGTCGACATGGACCGCGCCGGATCGAGCGCGACGATGGCGATCATCACGACCGTGATCGTGAGCTTCATCACGGCGTGGGTGCTGGCCGGAGCATCCGCCATCGCCTGGCACTTCTACGGAGGATCGTTCTTCTGGGGCGCGATCATCACCTCGGTCACGCTGTGGGCCGGATTCACCGCCGCCCGCTTCATCACCCACGACGCGTTCGAGGGGCGCCCGACGGCGCTGACCACCATGAACATCGCGCACGAGCTCGTGACCGTGGTGGTCATGGCCGTGCTGATCGGCGTGTGGCCGCCCGCACTCGGCTAGTCCGCGGAGAGTGTGATCGCGATGGCGTCTCCTCGGCCGTGGCGTCGGCATTCGACGAACGGACAGGGGATGCTGGACCTTCGCCGCTACCCCGCTGTCAACCAGCATGCCAGGATTCTGAACACGGCCTCCTGGTCGTCCGCGCGTCCGCGCCCGCGGATCGCGGCTGAGTCCGAGAGGTCTCCATGCCGGGTTCTCCGCGTCGTTCCGCGCTGTGGGCCGTCGTCGCCGCGCTCGTCGTCGCGGCTGCGGTCGGGGGAGCAGCGCCGTCGGCATCCGCCGCCGTCACGATGCACGACCCTTCGGCGGCCGACGTGACCCCGCTCGACCCCGCACTGTCGGTCGCGCGGGCCTACGAGTTCCTCGATGCGCGCGTCGACGAGTTCTGCGACGGCGACGGGCACTGCCTGCCCCGCAGCTACCAGGGCGGGTTCTTCACCACCCCGAGCTGGGACTTCACGCCGTCGTTCGTGTACGACGACGCCCTGGTCGTGATCGCGTACACCGCCCGAGGGCTGCCCGACGACCTCCGCCGCGCGCGGACGATCGGCGACACGCTGCTCTTCGTGCAGGCGAACGACCCCATCGGTGACGGCCGCGTCAGGACCTCCTACGAACCGCACGGGATCCGACAGGGGCGGGTGGAGATCACCGGACCCGGAACCTTCACCGGCAACGAGGCCTGGGTCGGGATGGCCCTCGCTCGGCTCTTCCACGCGACCGGGGATCAGCGGTACCTCGACGGGGCGCTGCGGATCGGCGGGTGGATCCAGACGAACACGGCCGACATGACCAGAGCCCCCTACGGGTACACGGGAGGGCAGACGGATGCCGGCGCCTCCCTGACCTGGAAGTCGACGGAGCACAACGCCGACGTGGCGGGCTTCTTCACCCAGCTGGCGCAGCTCACCGGCGACGCGGTGTGGGCCGACAGGGCGGGCGTCGCATCCGGATTCGTCGCCGCGATGCAGGCGCAGGACGGACACGTCGACACCGGCACCCTTCTCGACGGCTCCACCGTCAACACGCATCCGATACCGCTCGACGCGCAGACCTGGAGCTCGCTCGCCACGGGAGACAGCCGCTACGGAGCGGCGCTGGACTGGACCCTCACGAACCTCATGGCGACCGACGGCCCGTACCAGGGGCCCTCGATCAGCAACGTCGACGTCTCGAAGGTGTGGTTCGAGGGTGCCGGTCACCTGGCGCTGTCGCTCCGGCTCCGCGACGGCGCAGGAGACGCCGATCGAGCGGAGAGTCTGCTGAGCAGCATCCGCCTCGCGCAGCGCGACGCCCCGAACGGCGACGGCAAGGGCATCGTCGCCACCTCGAGCGACGGCCTGGACTCCGGGTTCGGCGACCTCTACTACGCGAGCCTGCACACGGGGACGACGGCGTGGTACCTGCTCGCGGCCGCGGGCGACGACCCCTTCCGCCTCCCGGCCGACTGACCGGGCCCCGCCGACTGGCCGGTTGCCGTCGACTGGCTGGGCTCGGCTGACTGAGCGGGCCCCGCCGACTGACCGGGCCCCGTCGACTGGCGGGGCTCGGCTGCCTGACCGGGCCCCGTCGACTGGCGGGGCCCCGCCGGATGGCCGGGTCCCGGCTGACTGAGGGGGCCCGCCGACTGGTCGGACCCCGTCGACTGACAGGGTCTCGCCGACTGGCCGGGCTCGACTTACTGACCGGGCCCCGCAACGACGAAGACGGATGCCGCAGCTGCGGCATCCGTCTTCGGAAGGCTGATCAGGCGGCGACGCGCGCGACCGCGGCGATCGCGCTCGCGAAGAAGCCGACGCCGTCGACGCCGGAGCGCATGGCGGCCGCCGTGTCGGGGCCGAAGCCGGGCTCTGTGGCGTGCTCGGGGTGCGGCATGAGCCCCACGACGTTGCCGGCTTCGTTCGTGAGGCCGGCGATGTCGCGGAGAGATCCGTTCGGGTTCACGCCCGCGTAGCGGAAGGCGACGAGGCCCTCGCCTTCGAGGCGGTCGAGCGTCTCCTCGTCGGCGATGTAGCCGCCGTCGGCGTTCTTCAGCGGGATGACGATCTCCTGACCCGTGCGGAACGTGTTCGTCCACGCGGTGTCGGAGTTCTCGACCGTGAGCCGCTGGTCGCGGCGCACGAAGTGCTGGTGGTCGTTGCGGATCAGGCCGCCGGGCAGCAGGTGCGCCTCGACGAGCATCTGGAATCCGTTGCAGATGCCGAGGATCGGCATGCCCTTGGCCGCAGCATCCTTGACCTCGGACATGATCGGCGAGAGCGCCGCGATGGCGCCTGCACGCAGGTAGTCGCCGTAGCTGAAGCCGCCGGGGAGGACGAGCGCGTCGACGCCGTCGAGATCGTGCGAGCCGTGCCAGAGGGCGACGGGCTCGGCGCCGGCGATGCGGACGGCGCGCTGCGCGTCGCGATCGTCGAGCGAACCGGGGAAGGTGACGACCCCGATGCGGACGGTCACTCGGCGACCTCGATGCCGACGACGTCTTCGATCACGGAGTTGGAGAGCACCTCGTCCGCGATGCGTCGGGCCTCGGCGAGGACCTCGTCGGTGACCTCGCCCTCGACGGTGAGCTCGAAGCGCTTGCCGATGCGGACGGCGGTGAAGCCCTCGACGCCCAGGCGGGTGAACGCTCCGGACACGGCCTTCCCCTGCGGGTCGAGCAGTTCGGGCTTGGGCATGACGTCGACGACGATGGTGGGCATGACGGCTCCGGAAGTCGTGGGAGGACGGGCAGTTTCAGTCTACCGGCTCGCGCGCACCGCCTTTTCGCGGGTCCCCGCCGACCTCACGTGATGTCGACGAGGGAACGGATGTCGCCGAGTGAACGTGATGTCGTCGAGTGAACGTGATGCTGACGCGAGGATGCCGTGCACTCGGCGATTGCACGTGACGTCGACGCCGCTGGGCGGAGGGCGGGTCAGGCGTGGAAGACGGTGTGCAGGTCGCCGATGGCCTCGCGGCCGCCGAGCCCGTCGATCTCGAACAGCACCGAGATGCCGATGACGTGGCTGCCCAGGCGCTCGACCAGTTCACGGCCCGCCGCGAGGGTGCCGCCGGTGGCGAGCACGTCGTCGATGAGCAGCACGCGCGACCCCGCGGGGAGGTCGTCGTGCATCTCGATCGTCGCGGTGCCGTACTCGAGGGCGTAGTCGACGGATGCCGCTGGTCGAGGGAGCTTGCCGGCCTTGCGGATCGGGATGAGCCCCACTCCGGCCGCGATCGCCGCGGCCCCGGCCAGGATGAACCCGCGCGCCTCGATGCCGGCGACGACGTCGAACTGTCCCGCGAAGGGCTCGATGATCGCCTCAGTCGTCACGCGCAGCGCCTCGGCGTCGGCCAGGAGGGGCGTGATGTCGCGGAAGACGATGCCGGGCTCCGGGTAGTCCGGGATGGAGCGGATCAGTGCTTCTGCGCGGGTGAGGGCGGGGGAGAGTTCGGGCACCGGTCAAGGCTACTCGGCGTTCGGCATCTGTCGGCATCCGCGGGCATCCGCCGGCATCCGGATGCTGGCCCGAGATGCGGATGACGGCGGGGGAAAGGACCGGATCTCGGGCGAGTGACCGGCTCTCGGAGGCGCCGGTCCGCGCTTGACACTCGTGGGAGCGCTCCCATAGAGTGCTCAGAAGTTTGTGGGAGCGCTCCCATGAACGGATCACCCCGCACCACGAACATCCACACCACGCACACAAAGGAGTGCCCCGTGAATACGCATGCACGCAGACTGACGACGGTCGCCGCCGTCGCCTCCGTCTCCGCCCTCGCTCTCGCCGGCTGCGCCGGAGGCGCCGCCGAGTCCGGCGGATCCGGCGGCGAGATCACCCTCACCGTCGCGACCTTCAACGACTTCGGCTACACCGATGAGCTCCTCCAGGAGTACATGGACGAGCACCCGAACGTGAAGATCGTGCACAACCGGGCCGCGACCAGCAACGAGGCCCGCGAGAACTACTTCCAGAAGCTCGGCAAGAAGGGCCTCGCCGACATCGAGGCCATCGAGGTCGACTGGCTGCCGGAGGTCATGAAGTACTCCGACCTGCTCGCACCCGTCGACGACGGCCTCAAGGACCGCTGGCTGGACTGGAAGACCGCGGCCGCCACCGACAAGGACGGCAACCTCATCGGCTACGGCACCGACATCGGCCCGGAGGGCGTCTGCTACCGCAGCGACCTGTTCGCCGCCGCGGGGCTCCCCACCGACCGCGACGAGGTCGCGAAGCTCCTCGAGGGCGACTGGGCGCGCTACTTCGAGGTCGGCCAGCAGTACACCGACGCCACCGGCAAGGCCTTCTTCGACTCGGCCGGCGGCACCTACCAGGGCATGATCAACCAGGTCGAGGCGGCCTACGAGGACCCGAAGTCGGGCGACATCATCGCCACCGACAACGACGAGGTCAAGGACATCTACGACCAGGTGCTCACGGCATCCGCCACCCAGTCCGCGCACCTCGGTCAGTGGTCGGACGACTGGATGGCGGGGCTCGCCAACGGCTCCTTCGCGACCATGCTCTGCCCCGGATGGATGCTCGGCGTCATCGAGGGCAACGCCAAGGACGTCACCGGCTGGGACATCGCCAACGTCTTCCCCGGCGGCGGTGGCAACTGGGGCGGGTCGTACCTGACCGTCCCCGCGAACGGCGCCAACGTCAAGGCCGCGCAGGAGCTCGCCGACTGGCTGACCGCCCCCGAGCAGCAGATCAAGGCGTTCTCGAACGCGGGCACCTTCCCGAGCCAGAACGACGCGCTCACGGATGACGCGCTGCTCGGAGCCACCAACGCGTTCTTCAACGACGCCCCGACCGGTCAGATCCTCTCGGAGCGCGCGCAGGCCGTCACGGTCGCCCCGTTCAAGGGCGCCTTCTACTTCCAGATCAACGATGCGATGCAGAAGGCCCTGACCCGTGTCGAGGAGGGCACGCAGGATGCCGATGCGTCCTGGACCCAGTGGACCGAAGAGGTCAAGGCGCTGAAGTAGCCGGACTCCCGGGTCGTCGAGCGGGCGCGTGTCTTCTCGCTGCGCTCGCTCGACGACCTGCGGGGAGGCCGCCCCGCCCGACGGACCGGACCCACGACTGAGGACTCGACATGACCACCACTGCACCGCCGAGGCGATTCGGCTTCGGGTCAGCGCGGCTCTCGCGCTGGGACCTGAGGCTCTCGCCCTACCTCTACATCTCCCCGTTCTTCATCCTGTTCCTGATCGTCGGGCTGTTCCCGATCGCCTACACCGCTGTGATCTCGTTCATGGACTGGGACCAGGTGCGCGGCACCGGAACCTGGATCGGCTTCGAGCAGTACGCCTATGTGCTCGGCCAGCCGAAGTTCTGGATCGCGCTGCGCAACACGTTCAGCATCTTCGTGCTGTCGAGCGTCCCGCAGCTCATCGCCGCGGTGTTCATCGCCGCGATGCTCGACCGCAACATCCGTGCCAAGACCTTCTGGCGCATGGGCGTGCTGGTGCCCTACGTGATGGCGCCGGTCGCCGTGGCCCTCATCTTCTCGAATCTCTTCGGCGACAAGTACGGTCTGGTGAACAGCCTGCTGGAGGGCATCGGGCTCGGCCCCGTGCCGTGGCACTCGAACGCCTTCGCGAGCCACATCGCCATCGCGACGATGGTGAACTTCCGCTGGACGGGCTACAACACCCTCATCCTCCTCGCCGCGATGCAGGCCGTCCCGCGCGACTACTACGAGGCCGCGACGGTCGACGGGGCCGGCGCCGTGCGCCAGTTCTTCGCGATCACGCTGCCGAGTCTGCGGCCGACCCTGATCTTCGTGATCATCACCTCCACGATCGGCGGGCTGCAGATCTTCGACGAGCCGCGCATGTACGACCAGTACGGCACCGGCGGCGCCGACAGCCAGTGGCTGACGATCACCCTGTACCTCTACAACATCGGCTGGGGCGAGTGGAACTTCGGCAGGGCCTCGGCGCTCGCCTGGATCCTGTTCCTCATCGTGCTCGTCATCGGCGCGATCAACCTGCTCATCACCCGCGCCCTGGTGCGCAGCGAGGGGAAGCGCTCATGACCGTGATCGACAGGACGGATGCCGCCGCCGGCGACGCCGCAGACGACCGGGCGCCCGTGTCGCCGAGGAGAGGAGCCGGTCGCACCCGCCGCATCCGCGGCTCCCGACCGGGGTGGTTCGTGTACGGGGCTCTCGGGGTGGTGCTGCTGAGCAGCCTCTTCCCCTTCTACTGGTCCTTCCTCATCGGCTCGGGCGACGCGTACACGCTGCGCGACCCGAACCGCTCCTGGATCCCCGGGGGCAACTTCATCCAGAACGCCCTGGAGGTCGTGAACGACCCGGCCGTGAACTTCTGGCGCGCGCTGTGGAACTCGATCTACACGTCCGCCCTGATCGCGGCATCCGTCGTGTTCTTCTCCACGCTCGCGGGCTGGGCGTTCGCGAAGCTGAAGTTCAGGGGCCGCGGCTGGCTGCTCGCCTTCGTCGTCGGGACGATGGCCGTGCCGACGCAGCTCGGCGTGGTGCCGCTGTACGTGCTGTTCAGCGAGCTCGGCTGGACCGGCACCCCCGGAGCGATCATCGTTCCCGCTCTGACCAGCGCGTTCGGCGTCTTCTGGATGACCCAGTACCTCACCCAGGCCGTGCCGGACGAGCTCATCGAGGCGGCGCGCATGGACGGCGCCTCCTCGTTCCGGACGTTCCTGACCATCGGGGTGCCGGCCGCCCGTCCCGCTGCGGCCATGCTCGCGCTGTTCACGTTCGTGTCGGCGTGGAACAACTTCTTCTGGCCGTTCATCGTGCTCGACCGGCAGGACCCGACCCTGCCCGTCGCGCTCTCCCTGCTCCAGTCGAACCACTTCGTCGACTACTCGATCGTGCTCGCCGGAGTGCTGCTCTCGACCATCCCGCTCCTGCTGCTCTTCGTGTTCGCAGGTCGGCAGCTGGTCAGTGGCATCATGGCGGGTGCGGTGAAAGGATGACCCCTATGACCCGCCCCTTCCCTCAGGAGTTCCTGTTCGGCGCCGCCACCGCGGCCTATCAGATCGAAGGCGCCGCCTTCGAGGACGGCCGCACGGCCTCGATCTGGGATGCGTTCGCGCGCGTGCCCGGCGCGGTGATCAACGGCGACGACGGCGACGTCGCGTGCGACCACTACCACCGCTACCCGCAGGACGTCGCGCTGATGAAGGAGCTCGGGCTGCAGACGTACCGCTTCTCCACGTCGTGGTCGCGGGTCCGTCCAGACGGCGGCGCGGTCAACGAGAAGGGCGTCGACTTCTACAGTCGGCTGGTCGATGAACTGCTGGATGCCGGCATCGTGCCCTGGCTCACGCTGTACCACTGGGACATGCCGCAGGCGCTGGAGGCGCAGGGCGGCTGGACCAGCCGCGACACCGTCGACCGCTTCCTGGAGTACGCGGGCACCATGCACGACGCGCTCGGCGACAGGGTGCGGTACTGGACGACGCTCAACGAGCCGTGGTGCTCGTCGTTCCTGTCGTACACGGCGGGCATCCACGCCCCAGGGCGGATGGACGTCGGAGACGGCATGCTCGCCGCGCACCATCTGCTGCTCGCCCACGGGAAGACCGTGCAGGAGCTGCGCTCGCGCGACTCCTCCCTCGACCTCGGTGTCACGCTGAACCTCACGGTGGCCGACCCGGCCGACCCCGACGCCCCCGGCGATGTCGACGCCGCCCGCCGCATCGACGGGCAGTTCAACCGCTGGTTCCTCGACCCGATCTTCCGCGGCGCCTACCCCGCCGACGTCATCCGCGACTTCCGCACCGTCGACTCCTCCGCTGTGGCCCGGTGGGAGCAGGCCGTGCAGCCGGGCGACATGGAGGCGATCTCGTCTCCGCTCGACGCGTTCGGCGTGAACTACTACCACGGCGAGCTGCTCGCCGGCACCGCCCCGGCCGAGGAGCCGCCGGCGGGAGACGCCCCGACCGAGCGGGCCGTCGCCTCCCCGTTCCCCTCGCACGAGGGCATCCACTGGGTCGAGCGCGGGCTGCCCCGGACGGGCATGGGCTGGGAGGTGCAGCCCGAGGGTCTGACGCGTCTGCTGCAGCGGGTCGGGCCGGAGTACGCCCCCGGCATCCCGCTGTACGTCACGGAGAACGGCGCCGCCTACGACGACGTCCGCGAGGGCGACACGGTGCCGGATGCCGATCGCACCGCGTTCCTCGTCGCGCACGTCTCCGCGGTGCGCGACGCGATCGATGCGGGCGTCGACGTGCGCGGCTACTTCTACTGGTCCCTGCTCGACAACTACGAGTGGGCGTGGGGGTACGAGAAGCGCTTCGGCATCGTGCGGGTCGAGTACGACACCCAGGAGCGCGTCGTCAAGGACTCCGGCCTCCAGTACGCTCGGATCATCGCAGCGCGCGCCGTCTGAGGCTGCCGCCGCGACAGCATCAGAGCGGGGAGCAGGCGATGGTCAGGGCGACGATCGAGGAGGTCGCGGCGGCGGCGGGGGTGTCGCGCTCGACCGTGTCCCGCGTGGTGAACGGTTCGACGTCCGTGAGCCCCGAGGCGCTCGCCGCGGTGCAGGACGCAATCGCCGAGCTGCACTACGTGCCCAACCCCGCGGCCCGCACGCTCGCCAGCAGGCAGACGAACGCGATCGCCCTGGTCGTGCCGGAGGACACCACGCGCTTCTTCGGCGACCCGTTCTTCGCGACGATCGTCTCGGGCATCAGCGCCAGGATGACGAGGTCCGACTACATCCTCAACCTCCTGATCGCGAGCGAGGAGGGCGGTGCGAAGACCGCCGGATTCGTGCGCAACGGAGGTGTCGACGGGGCGATCATCGTGTCGCACCACACCAGCGACTCCTTCGTCGACCGCATCGCCGAGGCCGTCCCCGTCGTGTTCGGCGGACGCCCGGTGCGCGCGCGCCCCGGCGACTACGTGGTGGACGTCGACAACGTGCTGGGCGGCCGCGTGGCGACGCAGTATCTGCTCGACCGGGGTCACCGGCGGATCGCCACGATCTCGGGTTCGCTCAGCATGCCCGCGGCGGTCGACCGCGTGCAGGGCTTCAGGGACGCCTTGATGGATGCCGGCATCCCCCCTGCCGCAGAGCTCGACGGCGACTTCACCGAGGAAGGCGGGGCGGAAGCCGCCCGACGTCTTCTCGCCGCGGGTTCGCCGCTCCCCGATGCCGTGTTCGTCGCGAGCGACCTCATGGCCAGGGGCGTGATGCGCGTGCTCCGCTCGGCGGGCATCCGGATCCCCGAAGACGTCGCGATCGTCGGATTCGACGACTCTCAGGTGGCGGTCGCGGTGGATCCGCCGCTGACGACCGTGCAGCAGCCGATGTACGCGCAGGGCGAGGCGATGGCTTCCGTCCTGCTCGACGTGCTCGCGGGGCGCGAGGCTCCACGGTCGACGATCCTGCCCACAGAGCTGGTGGTGCGCGCCTCGGCGTGAGACGTGGCAGCGGGGCTCTCGGCGGCGGTCTCTCCGTGTCTGCGCGCAGAAGGGGCCCGGCCGAATGGGCCGGACCCCGCTGAGACGTCACGCCGTGTTCGGGCGATGAGCCTCAGTTTCCGTACAGCGCGACGATGCCCGCGCGGTCGGTGCTGGTCATCGACAGGTCGTCGGACGAGCCGTTGCACTGCGGGTAGTGCATGATCGACGCCGAGTCGTACGGGGTCAGCGGGCGCCAGTTGTTGTCCTCGAAGCAGGTGCCGGACTCCGGACGGGTGTGCTCGTGCCGGAACCCGAGGACGTGCCCGAGCTCGTGGCCGAGGATGTTCGTCGGGGTCCAGGAGCCCGAGCTCCAGATCGAGTCGTCGATGAGGACGTTCTGCTGGCGGTCCGGCGTGCTCGGGAAGAACGCGCGGGCGATGTACTGCGTCGTCTGCACGGGCTCGACCGAGAACACGACCGATTTGTTGCGCGTCGTGCAGTTGCCGTCGGCGCTGCTCACGTACTGGAACTTGATCTTCGACGATGCGGCCTCCCAGAGCGCGGCGCCGCTGGCCATGGCGTTCACGACGTCTGCGTGACGGGTGCCGAAGGCGGTGCTGACGCAGTACGTGAGGTTGCCGACCTGCTGCGCCGACCACTTGTCGTCGGTGCCGCTGACCGTGTTGACGATGAGGCCGTCGATGGGTGTCGCCGGGCCCACGAGCACGTCGTAGAACTTCCGCAGCTCGCCGCGGTTGGAGATCACCTCGTCTCCGTTGACGATGTAGCTGCCGTCGACGTCCCGGAAGGTCGATGCGGCGAACTCCTGGAAGGTGGGCACGTCGGAGCCGTTGTCCGGACTGGTCGCAGCGGCGGCCGGGATGACCGCGCCGATGCAGAGCGCTGCTGCCGCGGTGGCGGCGAGCGCGAGTGTTCTCGTGAGTCGCATGGATGATCCTTTTCGATCTGAGCGATGCCGCACGCCCGGTCGGCGAGCGGACTCCGATCCGGAGGACGGGCTTCCTTGCGCCGCCGCCGTGCCGAAGCCCGCTCACGGTAACCGCGTCGATTCGAGCGGGTCAAGGTCGGCGACGGCGTGCCCACGAATTCTTGTACTCAGGTAAACAATTGCGTGCGCTCAGCCTGGCCGAAGGTGTCGGCCGGGCTCGACGGACGTCGAAGTCTGACGTCGGATCGAGGAAGAGGGGAACACGGGTGCGGACATTTGTTATGCCCCCCGGCCAGGTCCGCACCCGTGGGTCTGTGGTCACCCGGTGAGGGTGCGCAGGATGTCTCCGCCGAACAGCGAGAACGCCGTCACCCCGGCGGAGAGCAGCAGCACGCCGGCCGTCGCGGCGATCGCGATCACCGAGACGCCGCTGCCGCCGAGGCGCTGTCCGCGCAGTCCGACCGAGACGCCGGCCCTGGCGGCGAGCTCGCCGGCGTTGTCGTCGCGATACAGCTCGGTGCGCGCGGCGAAGCGACGGTGGAACTCCTCGGCGAGGACCACGGCCGCGGCCATCGTGTCGGCGCGATCGAAGCGCGTCCGCGCCGGCAGGTACACGTAGAGACGGTCGGAGACGAGCTCGATCTCCGCGCCGGAGCCGAGATCGAGCACGCGGGCCATGAGGTCGGGCGTGAAGATGTAGAGCGCGTCCTGCTGGTATCCCTCGGGCACGATCAGGCGGAACACCGACGCGAACTCGCCCTCGAGCTGCATCTTCGCCGCGCCACGGCCGAGGCCGAGGGTGGGGATGATGCTGCGTCGGCGGTTCGCCAGCACGATGTGGGGCACCGCCGACGGCAGCGGCAGCTCGATGAAGGCGAATGGACGCTGGATCGTCGCCGCCTCCTGGCCGCGCGCCACCGAGTGGTGCATGCCCAGTTCGAACGGCATCCGCTCGTCGTCGCAGGCGACGACCGCGCGCTCCTGTCCTCGGTTCACGCGGGCGAACGCCGCGCCGGGGCGCCGCGTGCTCTCCAGGAGATCGGCGTAAGCCCAGTCGTTGCGCCAGGCGAAGGCCGCCACCTTGACTCTGCGGCCCAGTCCGATCGCGTACCAGACGAACCCCACGGCGGCGAGCACCGTGTAGCCCACCACGAACACCCCGAGGATCGGTGCGACGGCGAGGATGTCGCTGCGCCCGAGGAACCAGAGCGCCCCGAGCATCGCCGCGGCGAACAGCAGCACCGCGACGAGGATGAACACGAAGCGGCGGTGCAGCGGCGTGCGGCAGATGCGCTCGTACGCGAGGATGTCGCGGAAGCCGGCCCCTCGTCGAAGGGGGTCGAGGTCTACGGTCACAGGCTCCATGACAGCGTCGCCCACGGACCGTTGCGCTTCGCGGTGGCCGCGGCCTGGAAGTCGACGCACCCGTCGCCGAACTTGTCGAAGGACTTCTCCTCGACCTTGCCGTCGCTCCAGTGCATCACGCGGCCGGCGATGTAGCTGAGGCCGAAGTCCGCCCACGACGAGAAGGCGGGGCGGCCCTCGACGTTGATGCGGTGGATGATCTGGCGCGCCTCGGCGACGTCGCCGTGTCCGAGCGCCACACCCCACGTGGTCATGCCCACGGCCTGGCCGAGCGCGTAGCCGTCGAGGGTCTTCACGAACAGGTCGGGCGTGACGATGTCCTTGCCGACGCGCTTGCGGATGAGGCCCTCGGTGTACTCGATCGAGGTGACGAACGTGCGCGCATCGCGCTTGTCCCCGCCCTCGGTGACGATCGCGTTCAGCCACTCCTTCGCCTTGGGGACGCGGCCGAGCTGCTCGGCGAGCTGCGCGCGCACGGCGAGGTAGAGGACCCACATCTCGCGGCGGCGGCGCACGGTGACGAGGCGTTCGATGTTGTCGAGCCAGTCCTGGCGCGTGGGGACGCCCCACTGGTCGACGAGCACCTTCTTCTCGCGGTCGCCGAGGATCGACGCCGTCGGATCGTTCCAGTGCCCGGACGGGAGGTTCACGATCTGCAGGAGGCCGAGAGCGATCTCGTTGGCCTCGGTGTCGGTGGTGGAGAACTTCTCATCGGCCTTGACCTTGAAGCCGGGCATGAGCCAGACCACGATGAAGAAGAGCACCACGGCGCCGACGATCGCCCACACCCACCACTGCGAGATGAGCCACTCGATCAGGGAGCCGAGGTCGTTGAGATCGACACGGGCGAGGGGATGCATGGGGGCTCCTGGAAGTGGGGGATCTGACGGATCCTCATAGATTGAACGATTATTCAGTGAGTAATCTATACGGTGGGGGCCGTTCAGCAAAGACACTCGTCCGCATCGCAGAGGAGGATGCCTCGTGGCACGCTCCGATGAGCAGAACCGCATCGCCAGGGAGAGGGCGCGGGAGAACATCCTGCAGGCTGCGATCACCGTGTTCTCCGAGCGAGGAGTGGCCGGCGCCAGCATCGCCGAGATCACCTCCAGGGCCGGCGTCGCCCAGGGGCTCGTGAACTACCACTTCGGCGGCAAGGAGCAGCTGGTCTCCGCCGTGATCGACCGCTGGTTCGAGACCGTGCTCTCTTTCGCCCGCGTCGACGGCACGCCGGACGAGGCGCTCGCCGCCGTGATCGACGGCGCCCTCATGGCCACGGCCTTCGCGGTGCCCCTGCAGCGGGCTGTCCTCGCGATGCAGCAGCAGCCCGCGACGCACCGGCTGTTCGCCGAGTCCGAGCGGCGTCACGCCGATGCGGTGACGGCGACGGAAGACGCCGTGCGCGACCTGTTCCGCGCGCGCGGTGCGGCAGACCCTGGTCTCGAGGAGGTCATGCTGCGCAGCCTGCTCGAGGGCGTGTTCGTGAAGTTCGCCGTCTTCGGAGACACCTATCCGCTGGAGGACGCGCGGCGCTGGGTCCGCCGCAGCTATGGGCTGCCAGAGCCCGAGGAGCCGCTGCCGCTGGCGATGCCTCCGCGGCGGGGCGAGCCGCGTCCGCGCGCGTCCGGTGCGGTGTGCCCCGACACGGGCACGGTGGGCTGAGGTGCGTGGAGGGGGACGGATGCCGCGGCATCCGTCCCCCTCCAGGCGGGTCAGGCGGGGTCGCCGCCGAGCGGGCCGACCGCGGGGATGGGGCCGCCGTCATCGGCGCCGCTCCGGCGCCAGCGGGCGATCGCGTTGCCCAGGTGGTAGATGACCAGAGCGGCGACCGTGCCCAGCACGATGGCGCCGAGCTGGAACGTGCCCCAGCTCATCATGAAGCCGGCGATCGCGATGACGAACGACACGGCGACCGTGTACTGGTTGACCGGACGCGAGAAGTCCACGCGGTTGTCGACCCAGATCTTGATGCCGATGACGCCGATAAGGCCGTACAGCGCCGTCGTCACGCCACCGAGGACGCCGGAGGGGATGCTGTTGAAGATGACGCCGACCTTCGGCGAGAACGCGAGGAGGATCGCGACGACGCCGGCCACCCAGTACGCCGCCGTCGAGTAGACGCGGGTCGCCGCCATGACGCCGATGTTCTCGCCGTAGGTGGTGGTGCCAGAGCCGCCGAAGCCGCCGGCGAGGGTGGTCGCGAGGCCGTCAGCGACGAGGGCGCGCCCGGTGTGCTTGTTGATCTCCGGGTCGTTGGTCATGGTCGCGACGCCGCGCACGTGGCCGACGTTCTCGGCGATGAGCACGAGCACGACGGGGAGGAACATCGGCACCAGCGCCCAGGCCTTCGGGTCGCCGACGGCGGCGAGGTGGAAGTCGGGAAGGCCGATCCAGGCGGCCTCCGCGACGCCGTCGAATTTCACCTGTCCGGTGAAGAGGGCGACGATGTAGCCGACGACCACGCCGAGGAAGATCGAGATGCGGCCGAGGAACCCGCGGAACAGCACGCTGAAGAGCACGACGGCGGCGAGGGTGACCGTGGCGAGCTCCGGCTGCTTCTGGAAGTTGTTCCAGGCGGCCGGCGCGAGGTTGAAGCCGATCAGGGCGACGATGGACCCGGCCACGACCGGGGGCATGAGCTTGTCGATCCAGCCGGTGCCGACGGCCTGCACGAGGAAGCCGATCGCGGCGAGCAGCACACCCGCGGCGACGACGCCGACGAGCGCCTGCGTGATCTGTTCGGCCGACTCGAGGGCCTTGCCGCCGTTGAGCGCGGTGATCGGGGCGATGAACGCGAAGGATGAGCCGAGGTAGCTGGGCAGCCTGTTGCGGGTCAGCAGCAGGAACAGCAGTGTTCCCGCGCCCGAGAAGAGCAGGGTCGTCGACACCGGGAACCCGGTGAGGATGGGGACGAGGAACGTCGCGCCGAACATCGCGACGACGTGCTGGACGCCGATCGCGATCGTGCCGGGCCAGTTCAGGCGCTCATCGGGGCGCACGACGGCGCCGGGGGCGACGGTGCGGCCGTCTCCGTGCAGCTTCCACAGGGGCATTGCGGGGCTCCTCAGGGTCGGGGGTGTCGGAGTGCTGGAGCCACACTACCGATTCCTGAGTGTTGCCTGGGTGCGCGGGATGCCGCGACTCAGGCCCCGAGGCGCTCGATCAGCTCGCGGTAGCGGGCGGCGGTGCGCTCGACGACGTCCTTCGGCAGCGCGGGCGGCTCGCCCTGCTTGTCCCAGTGCAGCGCCAGCCAGTCGCGCACGATCTGCTTGTCGAAGCTCGCCATCCGCGCGCTCGGAGTGGTGCCGACGGCCCAGGCCTCGGCATCCCAGTACCGGGAGGAGTCGCTCGTGAGCACCTCGTCGGCGAGGCGCAGGACGCCGTCGGAATCCGTCCCGAACTCGAACTTCGTGTCGGCGAGGATCAGGCCCTTCTCCTCGGCGATCGCGGCGGCCCGGCCGTAGACGGCCAGTGAGACGTCTCGCAGCTCGGCGGCGCGCTCGGCGCCGACCAGCTCGACGACCCGCTCGAAGGTGATGTTCTCGTCGTGCTCTCCCATCGGCGCCTTGTAGGCGGGGGTGAACAGCGGCTCGGGCAGGCGGTCGCCGTTCTGCAGACCGGCGGGCAGCGGGATGCCGCACACGGTGCCGCTCTCCTGGTACTCGGCCCAGCCGGTGCCGGTGATGTAGCCGCGCACGACGCACTCGATCGGCAGCATCTCGAGGGACTGCGCGAGCATGGCGCGATCGGCGACGGACGCCGGGATCTCGCCCTCCGCGAGATGGTTCGGGACGTCGGAGAGCGCGGAGAACCACCAGCGGCTGAGGCGGGTGAGCAGGGCCCCCTTCTCGGGGATGCCGGGGGACAGCACGTAGTCGAACGCGCTCACCCTGTCGGACGCCACGACGAGGATGCGCGTGTCCGCCGCATCCTCCGAGGCGTACAGGTCGCGGACCTTGCCGGAGTAGACGTGCCGCCAGCCGGGGATGCTCTGTGCTTCGCTCACCCAGCCATTATCCCGGTGTCGGAGGGTGGTCGTAGCGTGAGGGCATGCCTGAGGAGTTCTTCACCGAGCGTCTGGTGCTGACGCGACCGGCGCCCAGCGACCTCGATGAGGTCTTCGCGATCCACAACGACCCCCGCGTGTGGACCCACTTCCCGTCCCTGCGGCATCTCGACACGGAGCCGACGCTGGCGATGATGCGGAAGTGGGAGGAGGGGTGGGCGGATGCCGGACTCGGGTCCTTCGTGGCGCGGCTGCGCGAGACCGGGGAGATGGTCGGCAACGGCGGAAGCTCGGTGCGGGGTTTCGGCACCGAGGGTGCGGTGTGGAACGTCGGATACCGGATCGCGCCCGACCACCACGGGCGCGGGTATGCGACCGAACTCGCGCGGGCGGGGGTCGAGCTCGCGCGTGAACGCGTTCCGGAGTGGCCGCTCATCGCCTATCTCGTCGAGCACAACACGGCGTCGGCGCACGTCGCGGAGAAGCTGGGGCTCGAGCTGGTGCATCGCGGTCCGGATGCCGGCAACCCCGACCCCGCGGTGATGCGTCTGGTCTACGCGGACCGTCCGCTCACCGAGGCGCAGCTCGAGGTGGCGCTGCGCTGATCCGAGCTTGCCGTCGGGGTCGTTTCGGGCGTATAGTCCACGTGGACTAATTGGAATGGACTAACAATGCCGGATGCCGTCGACAAGCTCACCCCGATGGGGGTGATGGTGCTTGCGCTGCTGCGCGAGGGCGACATGCACCCCTATGAGATGGTGCGGCTGATGCGCGCGCGCCGCGACGATCGCCTGCTCCCGATCACGAACGGCACGCTCTATCACACGGTCGCGCGCCTCCAGCGGGCAGGACTGCTCGACGAGGTCGGTGTGGATCGCGACGGCAACAGGCCGGAGCGCACCACGTACACGCTGACCGCGGAGGGCCGTGAGGCCGTCATCGGCTGGGTGCGGCGCGAGCTGTCGCGCATCGACCGTCCGTCCGACTTCCGCATCGCGCTCGCCGAGGCGCACAACCTCGAACGACCAGACGCGATCGACAGCCTCCGCATCCGCCGGGCGGCTCTCGCCGATGCCCATGCCCAGCACAGCGACGGGCTGCGCGGGGCCCGCGCCAACGGGGTCCCCGAACAGGTCCTCGTCGAGTTCGAACGCCAGGAGATGCTGCTCGACGCAGAGCTCCGCTGGCTCGACTCCCTCCTCACCCGTCTCGAGGCCGCCGCGTTCCCCTGGGGACCGCACGCCTTCGAAGACACCGAACGCTATCTCGCCCAGCGAAAGGCCGCACAGCAATGACCGAATCCGCATCGACCGGGGCCGCGGCATCCGCCCCCTCGTCTTCAGGGCCGTCCACCGGCACCTACTCCGTCGGCCACCGACCGAAGAGCCCCTGGCCCGCTCTGTGGGCGCTGGTCATCGGCTTCTTCATGATCCTCGTCGACACGACCATCGTCTCGGTGGCCAACCCGGCCATCAAGGCCGCCCTCGACCCGACGACGAACAACCTCGACAACGTCGTGTGGGTCACCAGCGCCTACCTCCTCGCCTACGCCGTTCCGCTGCTCATCACCGGGCGCCTCGGTGACCGCTTCGGGCCGAAGAACATCTACCTCATCGGCCTCGCGGTCTTCACGCTGGCCTCCCTGTGGTGCGGCCTGTCGACGACGCTCGAAGGGCTGATCGTGGCCCGCGCCGTGCAGGGTCTCGGCGCCGCATTCATGACGCCGCAGACGATGGCGGTCATCACGCGCACGTTCCCCGCCGAGCGCCGGGGAGCGGCGATGGGGCTGTGGGGCGCGACCGCCGGTGTGGCGACGCTCGTCGGCCCGCTCGTCGGCGGCCTGCTCGTCGACGGCCTCGGCTGGGAGTGGATCTTCTTCGTGAACCTGCCCGTCGGCGTCATCGGCTTCGTGCTGGCGTGGATCTACGTGCCCAAGCTGGCCACGCACCCGCATCGCTTCGACGTGCTCGGCGTCGTGCTCAGCGCCGTCGCCCTGTTCCTCCTCGTCTTCGGACTGCAGGAGGGCGAGAAGTTCAAGTGGGGCGTCATCTGGGGCCCGATCTCCGTGTGGAGCCTCATCATCGCGGGCCTCGTCGTGCTGGCCCTGTTCATCGTGCAGCAGGCCCGCACGCGCAGCGAGCCGCTGGTGCCTCTCGACCTGTTCCGCGACCGCAACTTCTCGGGAGCCAACGTCGCGATCGCCGCGGTCGGCTTCACCGTGACGAGCATGTCGCTGCCGATGATGTTCTTCCTGCAGATCGCACGCGGCCTCACCCCGACCGAGGCGGCGCTGCTGATGATCCCGATGGCGGTGCTGTCCGGCGTGCTCGCGCCGCTCGCGGGCAAGCTGCTCGATCGCGTCGATCCGCGCATCATCCTGGTGCCCGGTCTGCTCTGCGTGGGCGTGGCCCTCGTCTGGTACTCGGCGCTGATCAACATGGACACCCCGATCTGGATGTTCCTGCTCCCGTCCGCCCTGATGGGCATCGGCAACGCCGGCATGTGGGGTCCCCTCGCGACGACGGCGACCCGCAAACTCCCGCCGCGCCAGGCCGGCGCCGGTGCGGGCATCTACAACACCACCCGCACGATCGGATCGGTGATCGGCTCGGCATCCATCGCGGCGTTCATGCAGTCGCGGCTGGAGGCCAACCTCCCCGGACTGTCCGACGCGGCCGGGGGCATCGGCACCGGAGGCGCGCTGCCCCCGCAGGTCGCCGACGGGTTCTCCGCGGGAATGGCGCAGGCGATCCTGCTGCCGGCCTGCGTCATGGTCGTCGCCCTCGTCGCGTCGCTGTTCCTCGGACGCTACGAGTCCGAGCCCGCGGCCGCGTCGGGAGGGAAGGGCTGACGCTCTGACGCGGCACCGGATTCCCGGCATCCGCGTCTCGACGTCCCCCTCCGAGTTCCGGCGCCCCACCTGACGCACGACAGACAGGTGGGGCGTCGGTGTCGGCCGGGGCGTCGGCGGCCGGGAGGCGGACGGGTTTGGCAGGAGCGAGCGCGTGTGATGTCATCGGGTGATGACGATCGCGCTCATCCGACCAACGACCGACCTCTATGACAGCTGGGCCGCCGCCGTGGCGGAGTTCGGCGGAGGTCACATCGACGGTTCGGGTCTGCAGGCGCCTGTCATCCCGGGGCGGGTCACCCTCGACCAGCTGATCGCGGATGCCGCACGGCTCGCCGACACCTCGATCGCGCCTCCCGAGGACCGCGTGCACAACGACCTCTACTGGATCGTCGACGACGCCGAGGTGATCGGATTCCTCTCGTTCCGCCACGACCTCAACGAGTGGCTCCGCGAGGCCGGCGGGCACATCGGCTACGCGGTGCGGGAGTCGCGTCGCCGCCAGGGCTATGCGTCGAAGGCGCTGGCCCTCGCGCTCGACCGTGCGCGCGAGATCGGGCTGGACCGCGTGCTGGTCACCTGTGACGACGACAACGTCGCCTCCGCCCGCACGATCGAGGGCGCCGGCGGTGTGCTGCAGGACGTGAGCGACCAGACCGAGCGCGGGCACGCGCTGCTGCGCCGCTACTGGATCACGCTGTAGTCAGCCCACCGGCCCTTGTGCCGGTTCTGCGTGCGAGAACGCGACCGGCGGCTAGGGTTGTTGGTCGGCGGCCAACCGGTCGTCGTCGTCGATCCCGGGAGCATCCGTCGTGATCCGCAATCCTTCCTCCGCCTCCGCGCGCCTGCGCAGGTTCGGGCGCACCGCGGGAGCAGCCGTCCTCACGGCGTTCCTCGCGGTCGGCGCCCTCCTCGTCGCGCCGACCGCGGCGACCGCCGCCGATGAGAAGTACGTCATCGGCACCGACACCACCTTCGCGCCCTTCGAGTTCACGAACTCCGACGGCCAGCTCGTCGGCATCGACATGGACCTGCTCCGCGCGATCGCGAAGGACCAGGGCTTCGAGGTCGAGATCCGTCAGCTCGGATTCGACGCCGCCGTCCAGGCGCTCCAGGCGAACCAGGTCGACGCCGTCATGGCCGGCATGTCGATCACCGACGAGCGCAAGAAGACCTTCGACTTCAGCGACCCCTACTTCACCAGCGGCATCCAGCTCGGAGTGATGAAGGACAGCGACGTCCAGTCGCTCGACGACCTCGACGGCAAGACCGTGGCCGTGAAGACCGGCACCCAGGGTCAGACCTTCGCGGAGGAGAACAAGAAGGAGTACGGCTTCACCATCACGCCGTACCAGGACACGACCGACATGGTCGACGCCGTCAAGGCGGGCCAGGCCGTCGGCTACTTCGAGGACTTCCCGGTGCTCGCCTACGGCATCCAGCAGGGGTCGGGCTTCCGTCTGGTCGGCGACCCGGAGCTCGGCGGCGAGTACGGCTTCGCGGTGAACAAGGGGCAGAACCCCGAGCTGGTCGAGATGTTCGACAAGGGCCTCGCGAACCTCAAGAAGTCGGGCGAGTACGAGACGATCGTCAACCGGTACCTCTCCGGCGGCGAGGAGTCGGCGCAGCCGACCGACATCATCTCGGTGGCCGTGAAGTACTGGCCGGCGCTCATGAGCGGTCTGTGGCTCACGATCCTCGCGACCCTCGTGGCGCTGGTCGCCGCGTTCGTGCTCGGCATCGTCTTCGGCTTCGGCCGCATCTCCGGGTTCTTCCTGTTCCGCTGGCTCGCCACCGCGTACGTCTTCGTGTTCCGCGGCACCCCGATCCTGGTGCAGGCGTTCTTCGTGTTCTTCGCTATCCCGCAGCTGTTCCCCGGGCTGACGTTCAACCCGTTCGTCGCCGGAGCGATCACCCTGTCGCTCAACACCGGCGCGTACATGACCGAGATCATCCGCGGTGGCATCCAGGCCGTAGACCCGGGCCAGAACGAGGCCTCGCGCTCGCTCGGCCTCGGCCACTGGAAGACCATGCAGAAGGTCGTGTTGCCGCAGGCGTTCCGCATCATGATCCCGTCGTTCGTGAACCAGGGCATCATCACCCTCAAGGACACGTCGCTGATCAGCGTGATCGGCCTGGCCGAGCTGACGTTCCAGTCGCGGCAGATCATCGCCTCGACCTACCTGTCTGCGCAGGTGCTGACGATCGTCGCCCTCATCTACTTCGTCGTGATCACGCTGCTCACGCTGCTCGCCAACCGCCTGGAGAGGAAGTTCACCGCATGAGCAAGATCGAAGTCCGGGACCTGCACAAGTCCTTCGGAGACAACCACGTGCTCAAGGGCATCGACCTCCGGGTGGAGGACGGCGAGGTCATCGCCGTGATCGGTCCCTCCGGCTCGGGCAAGTCCACGCTGCTGCGCTGCCTCAACAAGCTCGAGGAGCCCACCTCGGGTCACGTCATCATCGACGGCGTCGACCTGACTGACAAGAGCGTCAAGCTCGACGAGGTGCGCCAGCGCATCGGCATGGTGTTCCAGCACTTCAACCTGTTCCCGCACATGACCGTGCTGGAGAACATCACACTCGCGCCGATCGAGCTCGGTCGGCTGTCGAAGGCGGATGCACGGGCACGGGCGCTGTCCCTGCTCGACCGGGTCGGGCTCAAGGAGAAGGCGGATGCGAAGCCGGCATCCCTCTCCGGCGGTCAGAAGCAGCGTGTGGCCATCGCCCGCGCCCTGGCGATGGACCCCGAGATCATGCTCTTCGACGAGGCGACCAGCGCCCTCGACCCCGAGATGGTGGGCGAGGTGCTGCAGGTCATCCGCGATCTCGCGTCCGGCGGCATGACGATGGTGCTCGTCACCCACGAGATGGGCTTCGCCCGCGAGGTCTCCGGTCGCACCGTGTTCATGGACGGCGGCGTGGTCGTGGAGGAGGCTCCTCCCTCCGAGCTGTTCGGATCCCCGAAGAACGAGCGCCTGAAGGACTTCCTCTCGAAGGTGCTCTGAGTCGCGTCCGCGGCATCCTCCGTCGACTTCTCGTGCACTCGACGCGCCGCGAGGCGAGGCGACGCGCGCGGGGTCAGGCGCGCGGGGCGGGGGTGGGATGCCGGCGGATCGTGCCGCTCACGAGAGCCGCGACGGCGCACAGGCCGGCGGCGGCGAACCAGGCGATCGTGTACTGGCCGGTGTGGTCGCGGACCATGCCCGCGAGCACCGATGCGACGCCGGCGCCCACCTGGTGCGCGGCGAACACCCAGCCGAAGACCAGCGGACCCCGCTCGCCGAAGACCTCGCGGCACAGGGCGATCGTCGGCGGCACGGTCGCGACCCAGTCCAGACCGTAGATCACGATGAACACCACGATGCTGGGCTGCACCGACGCCGACAGCAGGCTCGGCAGGAACAGCAGGCTCACCCCGCGCAGCGCGTAGTACGCCGCGAGCAGGATGCGGGGATTCACCCGGTCGGTCAGCCACCCCGAGAGCACGGTGCCAGCGATGTCGAAGACGCCGACGACGGCGAGGAGACCGGCCGCCGTGGTCGTCGGCATCCCGTGATCGTGGGCGCTGGGGATGAAATGCGTGCCGATGAGGCCGTTGGTGGTGGCGCCGCAGATCGCGAAGCCGATCGCCAGGGCCCAGAACGTCTTGGTGCGGGCGGCGTCGCGCAGCGTCGTGAGGGCGAGTCGAGCCGCGCCCCAGGCGCTGCCGCGGGGAGCAGGGGCGGATGCCGCGACCGGCGCCGTCTCGCCGTACCGGCCGACGCCGAGGTCGGCCGGTCGGTTGCGCAGGAAGATCCACACGAGCGGGACCACGGCGAGAGCACCTCCCGCGATGATGAGCGACGCCGCACGCCAGCCCACGCCCTCCGCGGTCGCCGCGATGACCGGTAGGAAGATGAGCTGGCCGGTCGCGCTGCCGGCCGTGAGCACGCCGGAGACGAGTCCGCGACGGGTCGCGAACCACGTGTCGGTGATGGTGGCGGCGAAGACGAGGGCCATCGACCCGGTGCCGAGGCCGATCAGCACACCCCACGCCAGGATCAGCTGCGCCGGGGTGGCGACGAAGACGCTGAGCGCGGACCCCGCGCCGATGACCAGCAGTGCGGTGACGGTGACGGCGCGGATGCCGAAGCGCTGCATGAGCGCGGCGGCGAACGGAGCGGTGAGGCCGAACAGCAGGAGGTTGACGGTGACGGCGAGGGAGAGCTCCGCCGTGGTCCACCCGAACTCCTCCTGGAGCGGGAGCATCAGCACGCCGGGGGCGGCGCGGAATCCCGCGGCGCCGATCAGCGCGATCAGGGCGACGAGCGCGACGATCCAGGCGGGGTGGATGCGGCGGCGGGTGCCGGTCGGCTCCTCGACGGACTCGGCGGTCATGCGGCGCTCGATCCGGTGGTCTCGGAGGGGGAGGTCGCCCCGGTGGAGCCGGGCGCCGCGCTCGATCCGGTGAGGGCGAAGGGCTCTCCGCCCATGCTGCGGCGTGACCATCGGGTGCTGTCCGCGTCGAGGGGAGCGGCGCAGACCGCGCACCAGTCGACGGATGCCGCGGTCGCCCCGCACCGGCCGCACGTGACCGTGAGGCCCCACGGCCCGTCGGGGTCGGTGACCTGGGTGAAGCGGGCGTAGGCGTGCAGGATCGGAAGCGTGGAGCGTCCGGCATCCGTCATCCGATAGCCGGCGCGCGCCGCCGCGGGGTCTTCGCGCTCGACGAGACCCGCGTCGGTCATGGCCGTGAGCCGCCGCGAGAGCACGGAGTCGGCGGCTCCGGTAGCCGCGCGCAGCTGGTCGAAGCGCGTCCGTCCGGAGAACATCTCGCGCAGGATCAGCAGCACCCACGGGTCGGCCAGCACGTCGGCGGAGTGGGCGATCGGGCAGGTCGCCGAGGACCAGTCGGAGCGGAGCGGCATCCGCTAACTTTCTTGAAGAAAGCCAACATTGTCAATGGCGAGCGTGCGGAAATTCGGAGAATGGCAGGAATCTCGGACGATCAGGCAGGAATCCTCCGATAAACGCGCGTTCATCCGAAGAACGGATGCCGCGACACGGCGCCGCGCGCTACTCCGCGACGCGGGCGGCGATGTCGGTGCGGTAGTGCGAGCCGTCGAGGGAGATCTTCGCGATCGCCTCGTAGGCGCGGGTGCGCGCGGTGCGGAAGTCGGATGCCACGGCGACGACGTTCAGCACCCGGCCACCCGTCGCGACGAGTGAGCCCCCGGGGGCGTCGGGGCTGGCGGTCGCGGCGTGCACGAGGCGGACGCCCTCGACGGCCGCGGCATCCGCAAGGCCCTCGATCGGACGCCCGGTCTGCGGCGCCTCGGGGTAGCCCTCGCTCGCGAGGACGACGGTGATCGCGACGTCGTCGCTGAAGACGGGCTCCGGCTGGTCCTCCAGGGTGCCGGATGCCGCGGCGAACAGCAGCTCCGACAGCGGAGTGACCAGGCGCGGCAGCACGATCTGCGTCTCGGGGTCGCCGAACCGCGCGTTGAACTCGATCACGCGCACGCCGGCGGGCGTGAGGATGAGGCCCGCGTAGAGCAGTCCGATGAACGGCGTGCCCTCGGCATCCAGCCGGCGGATGACGGGAAGGGCCACGTCGCGCGTGACCTCCTCGACGAAGGCGCGCTCGCTGCCGAACTGCTCATCGAGCCAGGGCAGCGGCGAGTACGCGCCCATGCCGCCCGTGTTGGGGCCCTCGTCGCCGTCGAGAGCACGCTTGAAGTCCTGCGCGGGGCTGAGCGCGCGCACGGTGTCGCCGTCGCTGAGGAAGAACAGCGAGACCTCGGGGCCCGACAGGAACTCCTCCACGAGCACGGGGCCGGAGGGCAGGTAGTGCTCCGCGTGCGCGAGCGCCTCGGCGCGGTCGGAGGTCACGATGACGCCCTTGCCGGCGGCGAGACCGTCGGCCTTGACGACGTGCGGGGCGCCGAGCTCGTCGAATGCGGCCTCGACCTCGGCGACGGTGGCGGCGCGCACGGCGCGGCCGGTGGGGACGCCCGCGGCATCCATGATCCGCTTCGCGAACGACTTCGACCCCTCGAGCTGGGCTGCGGCCTTGCCCGGTCCGAACACGGGGACGCCGTGCGCGCGGAGCACGTCGGCGACGCCGGCGACCAGCGGAGCCTCAGGCCCCACGACGACGAGGTCGACCGCGTGCTCGTTGGCGAACGCGGTCACCGCGGCGCCGTCGAGCGGGTCTACCGTGACAGGGGTCGCGTCCTGCGCGATGCCGGCGTTGCCTGGGGCGGCGAAGATCTCGTGCTCCGTCTGCTCGGCCCGCAGGGCGAGGATGATCGCGTGCTCACGGGCACCGGAACCGAGGACGAGAATCTTCACCCGTCCAGACTACCGAGGCCGCGCGTCCGGATTTCGGACCGGGTGCGGCGGAGCCTCGGAGCGGGTGGCTCAGACCGTGACGGGCCGCTCGACCGTGGGGTCCCAGGGGATGGTCCAGCCGGTGGCGTCGAACAGCGCGTCCAGGACCATCGCGGTGAAGCCCCACACGATCGTGCCGTCCACGTCGAACGCCGGGCCCTTCCACGTGCGGCCCATGCGGCTGATCGTCGATGTGAAGCGGATGTCGGGGTCGAGCAGGTGTGCGACGGGCACGCGGAACACCTCGACGGTCTCGGCGTGATCGACCGCGACGACCCGCGACGGCGACCGCCACCAGCCGAGCACGGGCGTCACGAGGTGGTTGCTCGCGGCGAGGGGCAGCTCCGACAGTGTCGCGAGCACCTCGACGCCCGCGGGGTCGAGTCCGGTCTCCTCCTCGGCTTCGCGCAGCGCCGTGGCGACGGCATCCGCGTCCTGCTCCTCCCTGCGCCCGCCGGGGAACGACACCTGGCCGGGGTGAGACGAGAGCGTGGCCGCTCGTCGCTGCAGCAGCACGTCGAGGTCGGCCGCCACCGTCAGCTCGTCGGTGCGGGCGGGGATGCTGTCGAGCCTGCCGAACAGCACCAGGACGGATGCCGCGTGCGCGCCGTCGTCGGTCGGAGGGAACGGCGCTGCCCAGCGCGCGCTGCGCTGCGCCGCCGCGAGCAGCTCGGCGCGCGCCCCGTGCAGGGTCTCGTTCGGAGTCATCGCTTCGAGCCTAAGCCTGCGGGCAGGGGTGGGGCGCGGATCTTGTGCGCTCCCGACAAGCACCGGCACCGCCGAGCGGGCGCCCCGCCGCGTACCCTGATCCCATGCCCCCGAAGAGGATCGACATCATCGACGGACGTGCGGCGCTCGCCGCCGTCGGCGCCGCGGATGCCGCGGGTGAGAAGCCGGCGCGCACCGCCCTGGCGACGGCCGTGCGCTATCTGCTGCAGCTGCTCGACGAGAAGGCGCCGGGCAACAGCGTGGAGGTGCGCGTCCCGCCGTTCGGCGCCGTGCAGGTCATCCAGGGGCCGCGGCACACGCGCGGGACCCCGCCGAACGTGGTCGAGATGGACGCCGCCACCTGGATCGCCGTCGCGACCGGGACGGAGCGATGGGCGGATGCCGCGGCATCCGGTCGCGTCCAGGCATCCGGCACCCGCGCCGACCTGGCCGAGGTGCTGCCCCTGCGTCCCTGACCCGGTCGCACCTGCCCGGTTCAGCGCCGCGCCACCACCAGGGGGACCCCGGTCGTGGGGTGGGGGAAGACGTCGACCGGCTGCCCGTAGACCTGTTCGATCCTGGCGGCGGTGAGCACCTCGGACGGGGTGCCGGATGCCGCTATTCGTCCGTTCGAGAGGAGGGTGACGCGGTCGGCGTGGGCGAGGGCCGCGTTCAGGTCGTGCAGCACGATCGCCACCGCCGCGCCATCGGCGGCTTGCTCGCGGATCAGGCGCATCACGTCTTCGTGGTGCTTGAGGTCGAGGGCGGCGGTCGGCTCGTCGAGGAGCAGGATGCCGGTGCGCTGAGCGAGCACGCGGGAGAGGGCCACCCGAGCGCGCTCGCCGCCGGAGAGCGACGTCACGGCGCGGAGGGCCAGGGGCAGGACCTCGGTCGCCGTCATCGCGGCGATCACGATGTCGTCGTCCTCGGCGGACGAGGGCGTGCGCGCCCACGGCGCCCGCCCCATCCGCACCACCTGCTCGACGGTGAAGGGGAAGGTCACCGCGTTCTCCTGCAGCAGCACGGCGCGCTGTCTGGCCAGCTCCTGCGGGCGGATGCCGCCGAGCGGACGTCCGTCGAGCGCCACCGCTCCCGCGGCGGAGACGTCACCGGCGAGCACGCCGAACAGCGTCGACTTGCCCGCCCCGTTGGGCCCGACCAGCGCGTGCACCTCGCCCGCCCTGATGTCGATCGCGGCGTCGTCGAGGATGGTCCGCCCCTCGCCCACATGCACCGTGAGGCCGGTGCCGCTGAGACGCACGGTCATGCCCATCCTCCCGATCGCCGTCGGGTGCGCACCAGCAGCCAGAGGAAGAACGGGCCGCCGACGAGCGCTGTGATCATGCCGATCGGAAGGTCGGCGAGAGGCACGGCGGTGCGCGCGACGAGGTCGGCCAGCGAGATCAGCAGCGCCCCGCCGAACGCCGATGCGATCACGAGGGGCAGGTGCGCGGGGCCGATGATCATGCGCATGAGGTGCGGCACGACGAGTCCGGCGAACCCGATGATCCCCGCGAAGGCCACGGCCGCGCACACGAGCACGGCGACGGTCACGATCACCACGATCCGCAGCAGCTCGACGTTGAGGCCGAGGTGCCTGGCCGTGCGCTCGCCGAGTGCGAAGAGGTCGAGGCCCGGTGCGACGACGAGTGCGACGATCACGCCGACGGCGACCAGCGGGGCGACGAGCGCCGTGTGCGACCACAGCGCGCCGTTGAGCGACCCGAGCTGCCAGAAGACGATCTGCTCGCGCGTCGACGTGGTGCCGAGGAACGTCAGGAAGGCCATGCCGGCGCCGGCGATCGCGTTGATCGCGATGCCGGTCAGGAGCAGCGTGACGACCTCGGTGCGCCCGCCGGATCGGCTGATGAGGTAGACCGCCATCACGGCGACGAGGCCGCCGAGGAACGCGAAAGCCGGTGTCGTCCACATCCCGAACGACGCGAGCCCGAGGGTGATGCTCGCCGCGGCGCCCAGGGCCGCGCCGGAGGAGACGCCGACGACTCCGGCATCCGCCAGCGGGTTGCCGAAGATCGCCTGCATGAGCACGCCGGAGACGGCGAGGGCGGCGCCGACGAGCAGGCCGAGCACGAGGCGGGGGAGTCGGATGCTGTAGATGACGCCGTAGTCCGTGGCGCTGTCGGGCGCCCACGCGGTGTCGATGCCGATGCCGTGCAGGAGCACCCCGACGAGGCCCGACGGCGACAGCTGGTACTGACCGCTCGTGATCGACGCGACGCACGTGATGACGAGGGCCGCGATCAGCCCGATCAGTACGAGCGCGAACCGCAGGCCCCGGTGCGTCGTCGGCGTCGGGGTGACGACCTCTCCGGTCACTTCGTCATCTCGGGGGCGTAGAGGGCGCGGGCGATCGCGAGGACGACGTCGGCCGAGCGCGGGCCGAAGCTGAGCACCTCGGTGTCGGCCATGTCGATCACGCGGCGGTGGGCGCCGGCCGGGGTCTGGGCGACGGCGGGGATGCGTTCGATGAGGCCGTCGACGCCGCCGACCGACTCCAGTCCGTCGGTCATCATGACGATCACATCGGGCCGCGCCTCGACGAGCGCCTCCGCCGTCATCGGCTTCATGCCCTGCCACCCGATCTCGCCCGCGACGTCGATCCCGCCGACCGCGTCGATGAGCGAATCGGCGCCCGAGTCCTCACCGAAGATGTAGTACACGTTCGCGCTGCCGCGCACGTAAAGGAACAGCATCCGCGCCCGGTCGGACTCCGCAGCGGGGGTCACCTCGGCGATCTGGGTGATCGCGTCGTCGAGTCCGGCGTCGAGGCGCTCGATCAGGGCCTTCCCGCGGCTGGGGACGCCGAGCGCCGCGGCGATCTCCGTGACGAGCTCGTCGGTGGTGTCGAGCCTGCGGTCGCTGGAGATCACGACGACCGCGATGCCGGCGTCGCGCAGCTGCTGCCTGACCTCCTTCGGGCCGATCGTGGTGTCGGTGAGGACCACGGTGGGCGCCAGCTCGAGGATGGCCTCGGCGTTGAGGGTGTGGCCCGACTTCGTGACGACGGGCAGTTCCTCCGTGCCGGGGAAGTCGGTGGACGAGTCGCGTCCGACGACGCGGTCGCCGAGCCCGAGGGCGAACACGGTCGACGAGATCGTGCCGGAGATGTCGATGGGCAGGATGCGGTCCGCATCCGTCACGGTCACTTCGCGCCCCTCGCTGTCGGTCACCGTCACGGGGAGTTTCGGGGCGGTCTCGTCGGAGACCGGTTCGATGGCGTGGCTGGGAAGGCAGGCGGTCGACTGCCCCTTCGCGGCGCGGACGTCCTTCACGAGGTCGAGCGAGGCCAGGGGCACGGATGCCGCGGGGCAGTCGTCCTGCGAGGCCGCGGGGGAGGCCGGTGCTCCGGTGCCGCCGCAGGCGGAGAGGCCGAAGGCGAGCGTGGAGACCAGGAGGACGACGAGAGTACGACGCATTAGGCAAGGCTAACCTAAAAGTTGACGCGCCCTGCGACGTCCGTCTACTGTCGGAGATGGTGCGACTTAGCTAAGCCTAACCAACATCTACCCTTCCCGCCCGACTGCACAGCGGCACCGCCGGCGCGTGTGCCCGCGCGCCTCGGAGTCCGGAGAGAATCCGTGAACGACACAGCCCCAGCCCCCACGGCGAGCACGCGCCTCCGCGCAGGCCTCGCCGCCCTGATATCGCTCTTCCTCATCGTCGCCGGACTCGCGGTCGCGCAGCCTGCGCTCGCCGCCGACGGGATCGTCTCCGTCAGCGTCGGCTCGGCGGACTCCAGCGGCGTCTCCGTGCAGGTGCAGGCCTCGGGTCTCCCCGCCGATGCCACGGGAGCGTATGCGGCGCTGATCGTGACGGGAACCGAAGGGGGGCTGACCGGTGGCGGCGGGTACGCGGCGTTCATGATGCCGGTCGTCACGACCGGCGCCAGCGCGTTCACGCTGACCGCATCCGCCGACAAGCTCGACCGCACCAAGACCTACGAGGTGCTCGTCTGGGCGAAGCACTCCAACCCCGACGCGACGACGATCTACGGCCGCGGCGCCGTCAGCATCAGCGGCGCGCAGTGGGATGCCGTCTTCGGCCCCGTTCCTGGTACCGATCCGGGCACTGACCCCGGTACCGATCCTGGTACTGACCCCGGTACCGATCCTGGTACTGACCCCGGTACCGATCCGGGCACTGACCCCGGTACCGATCCGGGCACTGACCCCGGTACCGATCCGGGTACTGACCCCGGTACCGATCCGGGTACGACGCCTCCGGCATCTCCGTCTCTCTCGGTGTTCCTCGCCGACGGTGTCACCCCGGCGGCCGGTGTCGCGCTCAAGACGGGCGACAGGGTCGTCGTGAAGGGTACGGGTTACGACCCCACGGCGAATGTGGGTGGTCGGGGGGCGCCGATTCCGTCGACGCTGCCGCAGGGCACGTATGTGGTGTTCGGGAACTTCGCTGCGACCTGGCAGCCGTCGAAGGGCGCGGCCTCCGCGACCCGTTCGGTGGGCACGCAGGCGTGGGCTCTCGCCGAGAGCGTGCTGAATCAGGTGCCTGCTCAGTACCAGCCGACGATCCGGGCGCAGTGGGCGGATATCGCCGCCGACGGCTCGTTCCAGGCGGCGCTGACGCTCAAGGACACCCCCGCGACTCCGGGCTCGTACGGTGTCTACACGTACGGCGCCGGCGGGGTCGTCAACGCCGACCAGGAGCGCAGCGTCGCCCTGAACTACTCCATCGCGCCGAAGATCACCGTGTCCTCGGCCGTGACCGCGGGTTCGCCCGGCATCACCGCCACCGTCACGGGAAAGGACTTCGGCACCGCGACCGGCGTCTACGCCGCGATCATCGAGACGGGCGCCGAGTCGAACGTCACAGGCGGAGGCGGTTACGCCGCGATGCAGTGGGTCCGCGGTGTCTCGGGCGGGGCGTTCACCGTCGAGCTCACGGCGCCCGCTGACAAGCTCGACCGCGCGAAGACCTATGAGGTGATCGTGTGGAAGCAGCACTCCAACCCCGACGCGACGACGATGCTCGCGCGGGCGGCCGTCGCGATCAGCGATGCCGATTGGGATGTCATCAAGCCGGCTCCGGCATCCCCGTCTCTCTCCGTGTTCCTCGCCGACGGCGTCACCCCGGCGACCGGTGTCGCGCTCAAGGCAGGTGACAGGGTCGTCGTGAAGGGTACGGGTTACGACCCCACGGCGAATGTGGGTGGTCGGGGGGCGCCGATTCCGTCGACGCTGCCGCAGGGCACGTATGTGGTGTTCGGGAACTTCGCTGCGACCTGGCAGCCGTCGAAGGGCGCGGCCTCTGCGACCCGTTCGGTGGGCACGCAGGCGTGGGCTCTCGCCGAGAGCGTGCTGAATCAGGTGCCTGCTCAGTACCAGCCGACGATCCGGGCGCAGTGGGCCGACATCGCCGCCGACGGGTCGTTCCAGGCGACGCTGACGCTGAAGGACACCCCGGCGACCCCCGGCTCGTACGGTGTCTACACGTACGGCGCCGGCGGGGTCGTCAACGCCGACCAGGAGCGCAGTGTCGCCCTCGACTACGGCCTCGCCTCCTCGGTCTCGACGAGCGTGAAGAGCGCGACGGCGGCGGGCGGCCTGACCGTCACGGCAGCCGGATCCCGACTCGGCGACGTCACCGGCGCCTACGTCGCGCTGATCGAGGCGGGCACCGAGGCCGAGGTCACGGCCGGCGGTGGATTCCTCGCGATGCAGTGGGTGCAGAAGATCACCGCCGGGGCCTTCTCCGTCGACCTCACGGCGAAGGTCGCCGAGCTCGACCCGGCGAAGACCTACGAGGTGATCGTGTGGCGGCAGCACTCGGTGCCGTCGGCAGCGACGATCTTCGCGCGCTCCACGGTCGCGATCAGTCCCGAGCAGTGGAAGGCTCTCACCCAGCCGGAGCCCGAGACCCCGAGCACCCCGACCACGCCGCCGACCACCGTCCCCGGCGGCGCGCTGAAGTGGGCCGTCTCCTCCTCCTTCACGAGCTACGTCACCGGTCCGATCGCCCAGGGTGCGATCGAGGTGTCGGGTGGAGCCACCCGCTCCGGCGGCCAGTTCCAGTTCGGTCAGGCGACGGGCAGCACCTACGACCAGGGCACCGGCCTCGGCACGGTCTCGTACGTCGGCGCCGTGCGGTTCACCGGGCACCACGGCGTGCTCGACGTGACGGTCTCGCAGCCGCAGATCCGGATCACCTCGGCCGACACCGCGACGCTCTTCGTGACCAGCGGGGGCACGCAGGTCGCCTTCGCGACGCTCGACCTCTCGCGGGCGGCGCGGATCTCCGCGAACGGCGCTGTCACGTACAGCGCGGCGCCCGCGGCGCTCACGTCCGCAGGGCGCGACCAGGTGCTCGCCGGCTACTCGACCACCCTTGACCCCGTGACGTTCACGATCGGATCGGCCGCGGCCGCACCGGCCGGGACCACCGGTACCGTCGCCGCTGCCGCGGTGGTCAAGGCCAAGCCGCTTCCGCAGACCCCGCCGGCGTCGACCGGGATCGACATCAGCGCCGACGACCTCACCGCGCTCCAGGCCGGCGAGGAGGCCACGATCTCGGCATCCGGGTTCCGATCGGGCGAGACCGGCATCAAGGTGGTCGTGTACTCGACTCCGGTCGTGCTCGGCACCGTGACGGCGGATGCCGCGGGCATCGCCTCGTGGACCGGAACCCTCCCGGCCACCCTCGCCGACGGCGACCACACCCTCACGCTGCAGGGCTCGGTCGACCGCGGGCTGGCGTTCACCCTGGCCAGGACGACGGCGGCGATCGGCGCGTGCACCGTCGAGGGCGCCACCCTGAACTGGGGTTACAAGGAGTCGTTCCGCACCTACATCGAGGGCATCGCCAAGGGCGGGTGGACACTCACCGACGTGGCGTACGAGTACCCGCAGTTCGTGTGGGCGAACGGCACGGGGACCTTCGACGGCGAGAGCGGCACGGGCCTCATCGGCTACGGCGGTGGCATCGCCTTCACCGGTCACGACGGCGCGCTGAACACGACGCTGTCGAACGCCAGGGTCGAGCTCGCCGGATCCGCCGGCTACCTCGTGTTCGACATCGCGGGCACCACGCAGTCCGGAGAGGTCGTCGATCAGCAGGGCGTTCGCCTCGCGGAGTTCGCGGTGCCGGATGCCGCGCTCGCCGACGGCGTGATCACGCTCGACGCCGTGCCCACCACCCTCACCGACGCCGGAGCCGCCGCGTTCGGCACCTACGCGGCCGGCGAGGAGCTCGACCCGGTGAGCGCCGTCATCCCCGTGGGCGCCGACTGCGGCTCCGCGCCCGTCGCCCCGGAGAAGAGCGAGTCGGAGGGCAGTGCGGCGGCGACCGCGGTCACGGCTGTCCCTGAGGTGCAGGGGGCGCCGGTGTGGCCCTGGATCGTCGGCGGTCTGGTGCTCGTCGCACTGATCGCCGGAGGCGGCGTGCTGATCGCCCGTCGCGGCAAGGGCGAGACCGAGGCCGTCGAGGCCTCCGTCGACGCCTGAGCGCCACGAGTCGCCCTCCTCGCCCGCGCGGGGAGGGCGACTCGCGTCGGCATCCGGCTCCTCAGCGCGTGCGGCTCCGACGGAGGCGCCGCGGCGGCACGGAGAAGGGGGCGAGCACCACGGCCCCGCGGTGGGACAATGGATGCATGGCCCCCAGCGAATCCGAGCAGACCGTCGAAGCGACCGTGCGCCGCGTGCCGCGCTACGGCGTGTTCATGGGCGTCGGCGTCGTCGTCGGCGTGATCGTCGCGGGCATCCTCACGTTCGCGGGCAGCTTCCAGCCCTCGGAGGCCCTCGACGTCGTCTACCCTCCCGGCCAGGTCTTCGGATTCCTGTTGCTGTGGACCGCGCCGATCGGCCTCGCCCTCGGCGGTGTCGCCGGGCTCATCGCGGAGCGGGTCGCGCGCCGCAGAGACCGGGTGGTCCGCGTCGAGCGCGAGACCATCATCGAGAACGACTGACCCGAAACCCTCGCCTCAGGCGAGTTCGGCGATGATCGGCCGGATCGCCCCGTCGAAGGCGACCACGTCGCGCCGCAGGCCGTCGGTCACGGCGACGGACAGTGCGCCGATCCACCAGATGCCCCGCTGCGAGAGCGGCAGCACCTGCACGTTCAGCTCGAACGAGTGCGCGCGGCGCCCCACCTCGCGCTCGAACTCGGCGATGGCGCTGGCGTACGCCCGGTAGGAGTCTCCGCCGGTGCCCGGCTTGCCCGCCGAGGGGCCGTGCAGCGACGAGACATAGCGGTCGTGGGCCGACCTGGCGTAGTCGAGGGCGGAAGCCGCGAACGGCGTGATCGCCGCGGTGAGCTCCTCGGCACCGGTCGCGGGGAGCGCGACGAGCGTGTCGAACCCGTCGACGAGCTCGAGCGGGACGCCGGAGTGATGCGCGCGCGGCTCGACGGTCATGTCCCAGTAGTCCCGCCACTGCGATTCGACGAGCGGAGCGGCGTCGACGGCATCCGGGGCGCGCACCGGCAGATCCCGCAGGCTGGGCAGGTCGGAGGGCGTGCGGATGCCGAGGGACTGCCGCAGCGCGAGCGCGACGAGCACCGGCACGCTCGCGTCTTCGCGGATCAGCCACTGCGGCTTGTCGGACATGGCCCCATCGTATGGGGAGAGCGCGGCATCCGCTCTTCGTCTTCCGGAGTTCGGGGGTCGCGGCTGACGGTAGGATCGAGGGGTGGCTGCCTCCCCCACCAATCCCTATTCCGAAGCCGGCGTCGATACCGCTGCAGGCGATCTCGCCGTCGAGCTGATGAAGTCCTCCGTGCGCGCGACGCACGGACCCGAAGTGCTCGGCGGTGTCGGCGGATTCGCCGGCCTCTTCGACGCCAGTGCGCTGCTCGGCTATCGCCGGCCGCTGCTCGCCAGCAGCACAGACGGCGTCGGCACCAAGGTCGCGATCGCCCAGGCGATCGACAAGCACGACACGATCGGGCAGGACCTGGTCGGCATGGTCGTCGACGACATCGTCGTGGTGGGCGCCAAGCCGCTCTTCATGACCGACTACATCGCGTGCGGCAAGGTCGTGCCGCAGCGCATCGCCGACATCGTGCGCGGCATCGCCGAGGCCTGCTCCGCCACGGGCACCGCGCTCGTCGGCGGTGAGACGGCAGAGCACCCCGGTCTGCTGGGACCGCGCGACTACGACGTCGCGGGCGCTGCGACCGGTGTGGTCGAGGCCGACGCCATCCTCGGCGCCGAGCGCGTGCAGGACGGCGATGTCGTCCTCGCCGTGCAGTCCAGCGGCCTGCACTCCAACGGATACTCCCTGGTGCGCCACATCGTCACCGGCGCCGGCATCAGCTACGCCGACACCGCGGCCGACTTCGGCACCACCTGGGGCGAAGCGCTCCTCGAGCCGACCCGCCTCTACACGCTCCCGCTGCTGCGCCTCATCGACGCGCTCGGCGGCGGCGTCCACGCGCTCAGCCACGTCACCGGCGGCGGCATCGCGGCGAACCTCGCGCGCGTGCTCCCGCAGGGCACCTGGGCGGAGGTCGACCGCGGCACGTGGTCCCCCAGCCCCGTCTTCCGCGTGCTCAGCGACATCGCCGGCTCCACGCTCGAGTCGGCGGAGGGCACCTGGAACCTCGGCATCGGCTTCCTCGCGGTGATCGCGCAGGACAAGAAGGATGCCGCCATCGCTGCGCTCGCCGCAGAGGGCATGCCCGCCTGGCAGGTCGCGACCGTGGGCTTCGGCGCGCGTCCGGCCGGCGAGTTCGAACAGGGCGCCAAGGGCGTCGACGGCGGAGCGGTGCGCCTCGTGGGCGCCTACTCCTCCCACTGAAGAAACGGATGAAGTAACCACCCCATGTGCGGCATCGTCGGAATGGTCGGAACGGCCCCGGTCAACCAGGACATCTACGACGCTCTCCTCCTGCTGCAGCACCGCGGCCAGGACGCGACGGGCATCGCCACCGCAGAGTCGAACGGCGTCATGCACAACGCGAAGGCGCAGGGGATGGTGCGCGAGGCGTTCCGCACCCGCGACATGCGCGCGCTCCTCGGCAACGTCGGCCTCGGCCACGTGCGCTACGCGACGAAGGGCACGGCGTCGAACGAGGAGGAGATGCAGCCGTTCTACGTGAACGCGCCCTACGGCATCATCCTCATCCACAACGGCAACCTCACCAACACGCGCGAGCTGACGGCCGACATGGCCCAGCGCGACCGCCGCCACCTGAACTCCTCCAGCGACACCGAGCTGCTGCTCAACGTGCTCGCCGGAGAACTGCAGAACACCACCTCGACGGTCGACCTCGACCCGGAGCGCGTATTCGAGGCCGTCGAGCGCACCCACGAGCGCATCGAGGGCGCGTACGCCGTGATCGCCGTGATCGCCGGCTACGGCCTGCTCGCGTTCCGTGATCCCTTCGGCATCCGCCCGCTGATCCTCGGTCGCCGTCCGTCCACCGTGGAGGGCGCGGAGGGCCGCGACGAATGGGTCGTCGCCAGCGAGTCGCTCGTGCTCGAGAACGGCGACTACGAGGTCGTCCGCGAGGTCGAGCCCGGTGAGGCCGTGTTCATCACGAACGACGGCGAGCTGTTCTCCCGGCAGTGCGCGCAGAACCCGACCCTGGCGCCCTGCGCGTTCGAGTACGTCTACCTCGCGCGTCCGGACTCGGTCATGAACGGCATCTCGGTCTACGAGTCGCGCCTGCGCATGGGCGACCGTCTCGCCGACACGATCGCCAAGCACGTGCCGATGGACAAGATCGACGTCGTCATGCCGATCCCCGACTCGTCGCGCCCCGCCGCGATGGAGGTCGCCCGCAAGCTCGGCATCGAGTACCGCGAGGGCTTCTACAAGAACCGCTACGTCGGCCGCACCTTCATCATGCCCGGCCAGGCGGTGCGCAAGAAGAGCGTGCGGCAGAAGCTGAACGCCATGTCGACCGAGTTCCAGGGCAAGAACGTCCTGCTGATCGACGACTCGATCGTCCGGGGAACGACGTCGAAGGAGATCATCCAGATGGCCAGGGATGCCGGCGCGAGCTCGGTGACCTTCGCCTCCGCGGCGCCTCCGGTGCGGCATCCGCACGTCTACGGCATCAACATGCCGTCGCGTCAGGAGCTCATCGCGCACGGCCGCACGATCCCCGAGATCGCCGAGGTGCTCGGCTGCGACCACCTCGTGTACCAGGAGGTCGACGACCTCAAGGCCGCGATCACGGAGGGCTCGGCGGTGACCGAGCTCGACATGAGCTGCTTCGACGGACGCTACGTGACCGGCACGGTGTCGGACGAGTACCTCGCGTGGGTGGAGGGGTCGCAGACCTCTTGATGACCGGATCCCTGGGTACGCCTGCGAGCCGACCGCTCTGGGAGGGTCGGGCACTGGCCCTGCTCGGGATCGTGCTCGTCGCGTTCTCGCTGCGATCCGCGGTCGCGTCGCTGTCTCCGGTGATCGACCACATCGCACGGGACTTCCCGATGTCGCCCGTTGTCGTCGGTCTGATCGGCGCCGCGCCTCCGGTGTGCTTCGCGATCTTCGGCATCGTGACCCCGCTGTTCGAGCGCCGCTTCGGGCTGGAGCGGGTCGCGGTGTTCGCGATCGGGCTGATGGCCGCCGGGCTCCTGCTGCGCGGTTTCGCGGTGGACTCGACGACGCTGCTCGCCGCGACCGCGGTCGTGTTCGCCGGCGTCGGCTCGGGCAACGTGCTGCTCCCGCCACTGGTGAAGAAGTACTTCCCCGACCGTCTCGGCGTCATGATGACGGTCTACTCGACCACGATGGCGGTCTCGACCTTCCTGCCGCCGCTGGTGGCCGTGCCGATCGCCGACACGCTCGGCTGGCGCGTGTCGCTCGGCATCTGGGGCGGTTTCGCCGCGGTCGCGCTCATCCCGTGGATCACGATGCTCGTCACGAACCGCACGACCCCGGATGTGGCGGAGGAGCCCGCTGGTGACCGGCCGGCGATCGTCCGCGAGGCGTCGGCGCAGGATGCCGTGGCCGTCGCGACCGGGCCCATCACCACGGCGTCGGCGAACCCGCGGATCTTCGGCAGGCTGTGGCGGCTGCCGCTGGCCTGGGCGCTCGCGGTCGTGTTCGCGGCATCCTCGTCGATGGCGTACGCGTCGTTCGCCTGGATGCCGACGATGCTCGTCGACATCGGCGGCGTCACCCCGGCGACGGCGGGCTTTCTGCTGTCGGCGTTCGCGCTCGTCGGTCTGCCCTGCTCGATGCTCGTGCCGATCCTCGTGGTGCGCTATCAGGCCACCAGACCGCTGTTCTTCTTCGCGGTCGGCGCGGGGCTCGTCGGCCTCGCCGGCCTCCTGCTCTTCCCGACCGCGGCCCTCGCGCTGTGGGTCATGATCTTCGGACTGACCGCGATCATGTTCCCGCTGAGCCTGGTGCTGCTGAGCATCCGCGCCCGCACCCCCGAGAGCGCCGTGGCCCTCAGCGGCTTCGTGCAGAGCCTCGGCTACGGCGTGGCCGCGCTGTTCCCTCTGACGATCGGCCTGCTGCACGAGACGACCGGAGGGTGGCAGGTTCCGCTGCTGCTCCTCGCCGGCGCACTCGTCGTCGCGTGTCCCTTCGGCTGGATCGCCGGACGTCGTCGCACGATCGAAGACGAGTGGGAGCGCCGGTACGGGCGCTGGTGACGGTGCGTCCGTTCAGGCGCGCGGCGGAGCGGTCGACGACCTGACGACGAGCTGCGGATCGGTGGACGGCATGTCGCCGATCGCGTCGTGCCCCTCTATCTGCGCGATCAGGCGCAGCGCGGCGGCGCGGCCCATGTCTTCGAACGGCTGACGCACGGTCGTGAGGGCGGGGGAGGCGTAGGCAGCGAGGGCGATGTCGTCGACGCTGACCACGGAGACGTCCTCCGGCACGCTGCGGCCCGCTTCGTGCAGGGCGCGGATGAGGCCGAAGGCCATCTCGTCGCTGGACACGAAGACCGCGGTGACCTCGGGGATCGCCGCGATCGTGCGGCCGGCGCGGTAGCCGGACTCTGGTGTCCAGTCGGCGGGGATCACGGGCGGAGGGACGATGCCGCGGTCGCGGAGCGTCTGCTCCCAGGCCTCGCTGCGCTGCTGCGTCTCGGTCCAGTAGTCGTCGCCCGACACGTGCCACACGGTCTCGTGGCCGAGGTCGAGCAGGTGCTCGACGGCGAGCCTGGCGATGGCGCGCTGATCGACGGCGAGGGGAGCGTCTTCGTCGAGCGAGGTGCGCTCGCTGCGCGTGGCTGGAGTGCGCTCCATGCGCATCCGCATGGCGGGGGTCTCCAGCTCGACGGGCACGCCGAGGATGATGCCCTCGGCGCCCTGCCGCTCCAGTCGGTCGAACGCCTCGAGGAAGGCCTCGGTCGACGCGTGGTCGGCGACGGCGGCGGTCGACACCGTGTAGCCGTTGGCGGCGGCGGCCTGCTGGATGCCGACGCCGAGCGCCGCGGAGGAGTAGCGGTCGGTTGACACGACGATCACGCCGAGCACCCGGGTGCGCCCGGATGCGAGGGATGCCGCGGCGGCGTGCACACGGTAGCCGAGCTCGTCGACGGCGGCGAGAACCCGTCGGGCGGTGTCGGCCCGCACGTTGTCCTGGCCGGACATCACGCGGGACACGGTCTGCGTCGAGACGCCCGCGAGCTTGGCGACATCGACCTGACTCGGGGCCCTGTCTTCCTGGTGACGGCGAGGTGACATGTCTCAATGGTAGCGATCAATCGGCGGAATCTCAGTAACTCAGGCGGGTCATGATGCGATAATGTGAACGCAAACACTCGTCTTTGGAGCGCTATGTCCGACCTTCTCGCCGCCGCTGTCGACGGCCCGACCGCGACTCTCGCCGACCCGGCGCCCGCGGCACCCTCCTCCGGTCCCGCCCTGTCCTGGCGCGCCGGTGAGCTCATCCGCCGGGGTGCGCCGCATCGCATCCTGTCCGGTGCGATCCACTACTTCCGCGTCCACCCCGACCAGTGGGAGGACCGCCTCCTCCGACTCGCGGCGATGGGCGCGAACACCGTCGACACCTACGTCGCCTGGAACTTCCACGAGCGCACCGAGGGCGATGCGCGGTTCGACGGCTGGCGCGACATCGAGCGCTTCATCCGCCTCGCCGGCGAGATCGGCCTCGACGTGTTCGTGCGGCCCAGCCCCTACATCTGCGCCGAGTGGTCGAACGGCGGCATCCCGTTCTGGCTCTCCGGCCGAGTGGACGCCCTGCGCACCAGCGACCCCGCGTACCTCGCGGCGGTGGATGCCTGGTACGACGAGCTCATCCCGCGACTGGCCCCCCTGCAGGCGGCGCACGGCGGGCCGATCGTCGCGGTGCAGATCGAGAACGAGTACGGATCCTTCGGCAGCGACGCGGCCCACCTCGTGCACCTGCGCGACGGGCTGCGCGCACGCGGCATCGTCGAGATGCTCACGACGGCCGACGGCATCACGTCCGACATGATCGAGCACGGCAGCGTCCCTGGAGCCATGACGACCTTCACCTTCGGCACAGGTGTGGCGAAGGCGGTCGAGCTGCGCCGCGGCGACGAGGCGCTGATGTGCAGCGAGCTCTGGGGCGGCTGGTTCGATCACTGGGGCGAGCGGCACCACGTCCGCTCCGCGGCCAGCATGGGCGGCACCGTGGGCGACCTGCTCGCCGAGGGCGGCTCGGTCAGTCTCTACATGGCCCACGGCGGCACGAACTTCGGGCTGTGGAACGGCGCGAACCACGACCGGGTGCTGCAGCCGACCGTCACCAGCTACGACTCCGACGCTCCGATCGGCGAGGACGGCACGCTGAACGACAAGTTCCACGCGCTGCGCGCGATGCTCGCCCCCTTCCACGACGGCGAGCTGCCCGAGATCCCCGCGGACCCGCGACGCCAGGCCGCGGCATCCGCCCCGCTCGTGCCCGTGCGCTCTCTTCTCGACGTCGTGCGCGCGCTTCCGACGACCGGAGGCTCGACGCCGATGCCGCGCACGTTCGAACAGCTCGGCGCCGAAGACGGCCTGGTCGTCTACGAGGCTCCCGTGTCGTTCCCCGCGGATGCGACGCTCACGATCGACGGGCTGCACGACCGGGCCACGGTCTTCCTCGACGACGCACGGCTCGGCACCCTCGACCGCGATGCGCAGACGTCGCTCGCGCTTCCGGCCTCCGGAGGTCGCGGCGTGCTCACGATCATCGTCGAGAGCCTCGGCCGCATCAACTACGGCCCCCGCACGGGCGAGGGCAAGGGCATCATGGGCTCCGTCATGGTCGGACGCCGCTTCGTGAACGGCTGGACGCACCGCATCGTGCCGCAGGGGGCTCCGGATGCCGCGTCCGGAACCCCCTCCGCCGACGGAGTGGCCGTGGCCAGCCTCGACGTCGCCGAACCTCTCGACGCGTGGCTCGCCTTCCCCGGCGGCTCGAAGGGCATGGTGTGGCTGAACGGCTTCCTGCTCGGCCGCTACTGGAAGATCGGTCCGCAGGAGACGCTGTACGCGCCGGCGCCGCTCTGGCGCGAGGGGGCCAACGAGGTCGTGGTGCTCGATCTCGACGGCCTGGGTGCGGCCGTCGAGATCCGCGAGCAGCCGTCGTTCGGCCCGCCGGAGGAGTTCATCGGCTCCTGACCGCAGGCCGCCCCGGCCACCAGATGCGGTCACCGACGAGGGCGAAGACCGCCGGGACGATCACGGTCCGCACGACGAGCGTGTCGACCACCACACCGACGCCCACGATGAGGCCGAGCTGACCGAGGGTGACGAGCGGCAGCACGCCGAGGGCGGCGAACACGGCGGCGAGCACGATCCCGGCGCTCGTGATCACGCCTCCGGTGTGGGCGATCGCCTCGACCATGCCGTCGCGGGTGCCGTGGAGGGACGCCTCGGCGCGCGCGCGGTGAACGAGGAAGATCGTGTAGTCGATGCCGAGAGCGACGAGGAACAGGAACGCGAGGAGCGGCACCTGCAGATCGAGCGCGGGCTGCCCGAAGAGCACCCTGCTCAGCCAGGCTCCGGCGCCGATCGCGGCGAGGGCGCTCGCGACGTTCACGAGGAGCAGCAGCACGGGGGCGATGACGGAGCGGAGGAGGATCAGCAGCACCACCACGCTCACGGCGAGCACCAGCGGGGCGATGAGCAGGAGGTCGCGCTGACCGCCCTCCCTGGCGTCGAGGTCGGTCGCCACCGCACCGCCGACCACCGCGTCGGCGCCGTCCACGGCGTGCACCGCGTCACGCAGTGCGGCGATCTGATCCAGGCTCTGCGTGGTGCTCGGGCCGTACTCGCTGATGACCCTGATCTTCGTCAGTGTGCCGTCATCCGTGGTCCCTGCGGCGTTCACGCGCACCACGCCGTCGACGTTCTCTGCCGCGGCGATGACGGCGTCGGCCCCGTCGCTGTGCGAGACGATGAGGATCGGCTGGGCCTCTCCCGGCGCGAAGTGCGCGGAGACCACCTCGAGTCCCGTCGCCGACTCGGACTGCACGCGGAACCTGTCGAGCTGGTCGAGCCCGACCGCCGTGCCGAAGAGGCCGGCCGCCATGACCGCGAGCAGGGCGACTCCCGACAGGAGGCTCACCACGGGGCGCCGCACGACCTGCGTCGCCGCTCGTCGCCAGCCGCCGCCGTGGCGGACGGCCGCTCCTGGACGAGGGACGAAGGGCCAGAACACCCCGCGACCGCAGACGGCCAGCAGCGGCGGCAGCAGGAACAGCACAGAGCCGAGGGCGATCAGCAGTCCGATCGCAGAGGTGATGCCGAGGCCGTGCGTGCCGGGGATCACCGCGAGCACTAGGGTCAGCAGCGCCAGCACGACGGTCGCGTTCGAGGCGACGATCGCCGGGGCGGACTTGCGCCAGGCGGTGCTCAGCGCCTGCCGGTGGTCGTCGGAGAGCAGGAGCTCCTCGCGGTAGCGCGAGATGAGCAGCAGCGCGTAGTTCGTCCCCGCGCCGAACACGAGCACGCTGATGATGCCGGCGTCGAACTGCAGGTCCCACAGGGATGCCGCCGCCGCGGTCATGCGTCCGGCCAGGCCGTCCGCGAGCGCGACGACGACCAGCGGGATCAGCCACAGCACCGGCGAGCGGTAGGTGACGATCAGCAGCACGGCGACGATGAGGATCGTCACGAGCAGGAGGGTGAAATCGGCTCCCTCGAACGAGGAGGCGACGTCGGCCCCGAAGGCCGGGCCTCCCGTGACCTGCAGGCTCATCCCTTCGGGCGCGTCTCCGGCGATGGCGGTGCGCAGGGCGTCGATCGTCTCCGCCGTCTCCGCGTTCGTGTCGCCGACGAGGATCGGGGTCGCGATCACGGCGGCCTTGCCGTCGTCGCTCACCATCGGGCCGTTCGGTTCGGCGTCGGCGTGCGGCTCGAGCACCGGGAGGAGGCTCTCCAGATCGGCGATGTCGGTGTCGGAGAGCGCGCGTCCGTCGTCGCGCGACGCGACGACCAGCACCGACTGCCGGTCGGCGTCAGGGAACCGGTCGAGGAGCGCCGCCGCCTCGGACGACTCCGATGCGGCGGGCGCCTGGGCGTTGCCCCCCGGCGCCTTCGCCGAGCCGAACGCGCCGAAGAGGAGGGTCATGAAGAGGAGGACGAGCCCCAGGGAGATCCAGGCCCCTCGTCGTGAGGTCAGACGGTCGGAGAGGCGCTGGCGCGCGGAGGAGTCGGTCATGTCCTCCACTCCACAGGGGCGGGAGAGCGGTGACATCGCGAGGACGGTTGACGACGTTCTCCGTCGAACGATGGATGCCGTGCGAGCCTCGACGTGCGGAGCGGCCGATGTCGATCGTGTAAATGTTTGCGCTCGCCTCCCTGGAAGGTATTGAAATATCAATACCTGCTCCCATAGAGTGATTGCGCAAACATCGTGCGAGCGATGACTCCACCCTGGCGCATCGGAGCGTCTTTCTCTCCGAGCACCTCCCGTTCGAGAGGTAAGACGTGTCGACTCAAACCCGACCACCCCGCGCGACGCGCGCGGTCAGCTCACTGCTGACCAGCGTGCTCGTCTTCGGCGGAGTCGCCGTGCAGGCGATTCCCGCACAGGCAGCCGACCTGATCCCCGTCCCCAAGACCGAGTACCGCCTGGCGGCGGTGTCCAGCGAGTCGGACGCGTACCCTGCGCCCCCTGCTCTCGACGGCACCGCCCTCGGGGCCTTCGACGGCGACTACGCCACGCAGTGGGTCTCGCGGTACACGGTCCCGGCCCCGGCTCCGCACTGGCTGGCGATCGACCTGCAGCGGTCGATCTCCGTGAAGGCGCTGGACTACTCGGGCAAGAAGGGCCAGCGCATCGACGCGAAGAACGTCGAGGTGTACGTCACAGACGACGCGTCCGTCGCGACGACCTCGCCGAAGGACGGCGGGTGGGGTGCGGCCGTGGGGACGGCGACCCTGCACGCCCCCACCGCCAACACCGAGAAGCAGCGCATCGAGCTCGCGACGGCGAAGACCGGGCGCTACGTCGCCCTCGTCGTGCTCGACGCTCAGGACCCCGCGGGCAACGGCGGCGGCGCCGGTGAGATCGAGGTCCTCTCCGACCAGGCGCTCCCGCCGATCGTCACCGACCCCGGCACCCCGCCGGCCGGAGAGACCGTGCAGATCGCGAACGGCGGCACCACGGCCACCGTGTCGAAGACCTTCCCGCAGATCCTGGGGTACACGGTCGGCGGCTCGTCCATCGGCGGCCAGCGCACGTCGGGCGGCAAGTGGGCCGTCAACGGCACCTCCTACGCCTCGACGACCACGGCGACGTCGACGGTATCCGGCATCGACTACGTCTCGGTCCTGACCGGTGTCGACGTGACGGTGCGCAGCAGCATCCGCGTCGCCGCTGACGGCACCGTCTCCTTCGCGGTCACGGGCGTCGACGGCACCGCGCCGGTCACGACCCTCGGCCTGCCGGACAACGCGTTCCTGTCGACCAGCGCATCGGATGCCGGCTCGGTGCTCGACCGCACCGTGATCAGCCCCGACAGCACGAAGAACGCCGACGAGCACATCGCTCTGAGCGGCACGACGGCGACGGGGCAGAAGGGCGCGTCCTTCGCGTTCCTCGGCAACGGCGAGGTCGTCGGCAGCGTCATCACCAACGCCACCACGCAGGCATCCGGCAGCACCCCCTCGTGGAACAGCCGCCTCCTCACCCGCGTGACCGAAGCCGACGGGCGCACGGCCGAGATCGGCTCGAACACGTGGCTGATCCACCCGACGACCGCGGTCGACGGCCGCGTCACCACGTACGAGCTGCCGAAGGTCACCGTGCTGTTCGCGGGCGACCGCAACGGCGACGGAGCGGTCGACTGGCAGGACGCCGGCATCCGCTACCGCGAGGTCGACACCCCGCGCCTCGGGGCCGACAGGGTCGCGGAGCGCGTCGTCAGCCGCATCCCGTTCAACTTCGCCTCCAGCGCGACCAACTACTTCGACCTCACGCTCGACAACACCAAGCGCATCGCGAACCAGACCGACGGCCTGGGGCAGTGGGTGCTCAACAAGGGCTTCGGCAGCGAGGGCCACGACTCGGCCAACACCGACTACGGCGACAACTTCAACGAGCGCGCCGGCGGCGTGGGCGACCTCAACCACCTGGTCGACGAGGGCGCGAAGCTCAACGCCGACATGAGCGTGCACGTCAACGCGACCGAGATGTACCCGCAGGCGAACGCCTTCGACTCGGCCATCATCGACGGCGCCGCACCCTACAAGCCGGGCTGGAACTGGCTCGACCAGTCGTACTACATCAACCAGCAGGCCGACCTCGGCTCGGGCCGCGTGCTCGACCGGTTCCAGCAGCTGCGCGACGAGGTCCCCGGCCTCAGCGGCGTCTACATCGACGTCTACTACTCCAACGGCTGGGTCGCCGAGGAGCTCGCCGACGAGCTGCACGGCATGGGCCTCGAGGTCGCGACCGAGTGGGGCGACAAGTTCGTCGACAACACGGTCTGGTCGCACTGGCCCAACGACCTCAGCTACGGCGGAGTGACCAACAAGGGCATCAACTCCACGATGGTGCGCTTCATCCAGAACGGCCAGGCCGACATCTGGAACAACGACGCCCTCCTCGGCCAGCAGCGCCTGGTCGACGCCGAGGGCTGGGTCGGCAACCAGAACTGGGACGGCTTCATCGACAACGTCTGGACCCAGAGCCTGCCGACGAAGTTCATCCAGCACTTCGATCTGCTCAGCTACACGGCCGGGCAGGCCGCGACGCTGACCGACGACGTGAAGATCTCGATGGACGGCAGCACGCGCGTCATCACGATGGACGGCGCCACGGTGCTCCGCGGCGACTCCTACCTGCTGCCGTGGCAGTCGCTGGCCTCCAACGCGGATGCCGGATCCCCGGTGGATGCAGACAAGATGTACTTCTACTCCGCATCGGGCGGCGAGAAGACGTTCGGCCTCACCGACGCCTTCAGCGGCAACATCGCGTTCGACGTCTTCACTCTGGGCGACCAGGGCCGCGTCAAGGTCGGCACCGTGAACGCGGTCGGAGGAAAGCTCACGATCAGCGGCGACAAGGGCGTGGCCTACGTCGTCGTGCCTCAGGGCGGAGCGCAGCGCGCCGCGGTGACCTACCACGACGCGGGCCTCGACGACCCCGGCTTCAACTCCGGTTCGCTCGACGTCTGGCACCCGAGCGGCGATGTGACCCTGGCCCGCACGAACGAGGGCTCCGGCAAGAACAAGTCGCGCGGCGACAACATCGCGGTCTTCGGTGCGGCGGCCTCGTCGATCAGCCAGACCGTGACCGGGCTCACCCCCGGCCAGCGCTACTCGTTCTCCGCGCAGGTGCAGATCGACCCGACGGCCACGCGTGACGTCACCGTGGCGGTCGACACCGGGGCCGGCGCCGTGCAGCGCACCTGGAACCTCTCCCCGACGTACAACTACATGCGGGCGGACTCCAAGGCCGGGCAGCACTACCAGCGCGGCACGGCATCCTTCCTCGCGCCCGCGTCCGGGCAGGTGACCGTCTCGGTCTCCGCGGCCGCCGGCGGGGCGAAGGTGCGCATCGACAACGCGCGCATCATGGCCGACACGACGGCTCCCGCAGCCGCCGGCACCGTGTACTCGAACGACTTCGAGGGCAACCAGGCCGGCTGGGGTCCGTTCGTGAAGGGCGACGCCAACGGCATCGACGACCCCCGCACGAGCATCTCCCGCCGTCACGACCCGTACACGAGCAGCGACTGGCGCAACACGGCATCCCCGTTCGCCCCCGGCGGCGCGCTCGCGGGTCTCGCGGTCGACTCCACCCTGACCGGCGAGCACTCGCTCATGTCGCACTCGGAGAACAACGGCATCGTCTACCGGACCGACCCCACGCTCGTGCCGCTGCAGGCCGGGCACTCGTACCGCATCGGCTTCGACTACCAGGCGGGAGCGAGCGGCGCCTACCGCTGGCTCACCGGCACGGATGTCGTCGCGGGCGGCGAGGTCGCCTCGACCACGCTGAGCCGCACGCCGATCGCCCAGGCGCTGGAGACCACGGCGTTCAGCCAGGACGTGATCGTCGGATGCGGCGACTACACCTGGGTCGGACTCGAGCGCACGGGCGGACCCGACGTCGACTTCGTGCTCGACGACTTCACGGTCACCGACCTCGGACCGACCGCGGGCGGCACGCCGTGCGCGACGGTCTCCGGCGGCACCGCGGTGCTGAGCCCCGGAGCGCAGGCGACGTTCACCACGACCTTCACGAACAGTGAGGCGCTGACCGCCGAGAACATCGGCGTGCAGCTCGCGCTGCCCGAGGGGTACACGGTCGAGGTGGCCGACGGCTCGTCGAACCTGTTCGATGAGGTCGCCCCCGGAGCGAGCGTCGAGACGACCTGGCTGATCACGGCTCCGGCCGCGGCGGCCGGTTCCGCGGTCGACATCGGCATCTCGGCGACGTACCTCGTCGACTGCGACGTGCGCACCGTGTCGACCGTGCAGCAGACCTCGGTCGCGTCGCGTGCTCGCATCCCGAACGCGCAGATCACGGCATCCGCGAGCTCCGAGGAGACCGAGGGCGAGGACGGAAAGGCCGCGAACATGCTCGACGGCGAGGCCGGCACCTTCTGGCACAGCCGCTGGAGCGCGAACGCCACGTCGTACCCGCACGTGGTGACCTTCGACCTCGGCAGCGCCGAGCAGGTCGACGGCATCTCGTACCTGCGCCGCGGAGCCAACCAGAACGGCCCTATCAAGGGCTTCCAGGTGGCGGTCTCGACCGACGGCACGACGTTCACCGACGTCGCCGCGGGGGAGTGGAAGAACGTCGCCGACTGGCAGGACGTCGACTTCGCCTCCGTGTCGGCACGGTACGTCAAGGTCACCGCGACCTCGTCGATCTCGGGCACGCAGTTCGCCGCGATCGCCGAGATGGCGATCTACGGCACGCCCGCGCCGAAGGACGGCCACGCCCCGAAGGCGCGTCCGGCCGATGACCTGGGCGAGTGCACCCCCGCGACCGACCCGGCGCTCGCTCTCGACGCCGATTCGGTGCGGGCGGGAGAGACGGTCGGGGCCGCCCTGACCGGCTTCGCCCCCTCCTCGACCGTGTCGTTCTGGCTCGACGGCGTGAAGATCGCGGATGCCGCGGTCGACGCCGACGGAGCCCTCCGCACGCCGCTGCTCATCCCGGCGGATGCCGAGATCGGGAAGCACCGCGTCATCGTGAAGGACGGCTCAGGAGCCGAGCTCGCGAGCGCGGAGCTGAAGGTCAAGAAGGCCAAGCCGGCCAAGGCCCCGAAGATCACCCCGTCGGTCGGGACGGTGCGCTCCGGCGGCACGCTGACCGTGCAGCTGGGCGGATTCGAGCCCGGTCAGCTCGTGCAGCTGTGGCTGCACTCCGAGCCGGTCAAGGTCGGCGAGGCGACGGTGTCCGATGACGGCGAGGCGGTGCTGTCGATCACGGTTCCCGCCTCCACCCCGGCGGGCGCCCACACGCTCGTCGCGACGGATGCCGAGGGCGTCGAGCTCGCATCGGCCGGGCTGGCGGTCACGGCCGCGCCCGGTGCGGGCACGGGCTCCGGAGCGGGTCTCGCCACGACGGGAGCCGATGGTTCGCTGTGGTCGGCCGTGGCGGCATCCGCTCTGGTTCTGCTGGCCCTCGGTGCGGTGCTGTGGACGAGGCGGCGTCGGCTGAGCTGACCCGCAGACCCGCAGCACGACGCGGCCCGGAGGATGAGTCCTCCGGGCCGCGTCCCGTCTCGTCCCGCTCCCGCGTCCCGCGTCGCGCGAAGATGGATCAGAAATGCCGCTGGGGATGGCCCGGCGGATGCACTTTTGATCCACCGCACCGCACAGGACCGCGCCGCGCCGAGGAGGCGGTCATCGCGCGCCGCGCACCGCCGCCCACAGCGATGCCCAGTGCGCGGCGGCCAGGTCGCGGGGTAGTGCGCGAGGCGGCGCCTTCGCCGCGGCGAGGGCGTGCTGAACGGTCGTGGCACTCACCGGCGCGATCCGCCTGACGATGCTCTCGACACCGACGCCGCGCCCAGTGAACACGTCACGGACGAACCTCTCGTACGCGCGTCTCTCGGCGTACGGCACGAGGGGCGATCCGCGACGGGTGATCGTGAGGATGCCGCCGTCGACGCCGGGGCGCGGCGCGAATCCCCAGCTGGGCACCCGCCCCCGCAGGGAGAACTCGAACCACGGTGCGCTCTGCGCCGTCATCATCGTCCCGCCTCCGACGCCGGCGCGCTTGCGGGCGACCTCCCACTGGGTGACGAGCACGGCGTGATCCCAGCGGCGCTCCGAGAGCAGGCGCCGCAGGATCGGCGTCGTGAGGTGGAACGGGACGTTGCCGACGACGACGGGCGCGTCGAGCGGATGCCGCAGCGCATCGGCGTGCATGACGCGCACGTGCGGGAGGGCGCGGGCGAGGCGCCGCACCCTGTGCTCGTCGAGGTCGATCGCCGTGAGCGGCCGGCGGGTCGACGCGAGGTGGCGCGTGAGGGCGCCGTCACCAGCCCCGAGCTCGAGGATGGGCCCGGTGGTCGCGTCGACGAGGGCGATGACGGTGTCGATGGTCGGTCGGTGGACGAGGAAGTTCTGGCCGAGTTCATGGCGGCCGCCGTGAAGGGAACGAGGCATGGGAGCGCTCCAAGGAAAGGTTCTGGAGCACCACGGAGAGGCCGGGTCGCGGGTATGCGGAAGCGCCCGTCCGAGGTGCGTGATGACGTCTCGGAGGGACGGCGCGCTCAATCGAGCGGATGCGAGCGCGCCGTCAGGCGCGGCGGTCGCGGAAGGTGAAGAAGCGCCCCGTCACGGGCGCGGAGCATATTGTTCCCACGGCCCGACTCTAGCAGGAGCCGGATGCCGCGGCATCCGGCTCCTGTCGGGAGGGGAGCTCCTGTCGGGAGGGGAGCTCACGCTCGGGAGGGGAGCTCCTGTCGGGAGGGGAGCTCCTGTCGGGTGGGGAGCTCCTGTCGGGTGGGGAGCTCCTGTCGGGAGGGGAGCTCCTGTCGGGAGGGGAGCTCCTGTCGGGAGGGGAGCTCCTGTCGGGAGGGGAGCTCCTGTCGGGAGGGGAACTCCTGCTGGGGAGGGGAACTCCTGCTCGGAAGGAGAACTCACGCTCGGGAGGAGTTCTCACGCTCGGGAGGAGGATTCCGCGCGGAGGCTCCTCCCGAACGGGCTTTCTCCTCCCGAACGGGCGTCCTCCTCCCGAACGTGCGTTCTCCTCCCGAACGCGCTTTCTCCTCCCGAACCGGCGTGGCGGGGATGAGGGGAGAGTCTCCCCGCCACGCACGTGGGGAGGGCTCAGCCCTTCACGGCGCCGGCCGCGAGGCCGGAGCGCCAGTACCGCTGCAGGGTGAAGAACAGGATGATCAGCGGGATGACGCCGAGCAGGGCGCCGAGCATGACCGCGCCCTTGTCGGGGGAGAAGTAGCTCATCATGCCGTAGAGACCGAGGGTGACGGGCTTCAGGTCGGCGCTGGAGATCATCATGAGCGGGAGCAGGAAGTTGTTCCACGTGGCCACGAAGATGAACAGGAAGATCGTCACCATCGCGGGCCCGAGCAGGCGCAGCACGATCGTGAAGAAGATGCGCGCCTCTCCTGCGCCGTCGATGCGCGCGGCCTCGAGCAGCTCGGTCGGCACCGACGACTGCGCGTAGACCATGCCGAGGAACACGCCGAACGGCGAGACCGCCGAGGGGATGATGATCGCCCAGGCCGTGTTCGTGAGCCCCAGCGAGTGGAACTCGATGTACAGCGGCACAGTGAGCAGGGCGACAGGCAGCAGCAGCCCCGCCATGATGACGCCGACCGCGATCCGCTTGCCGGGGAACGCGAACTTCGCGATCGCGTAGCCCGCCATCACCGCGAACAGGGTGCCGATGACGCCGGCGCTCACCGAGTAGAACAGCGAGTTGCCCACCCAGCGCCAGAACAGCCCCTGGGTCCAGCCCATGAGGCTGTCGTAGTTCGTGCCGAGGTTCCAGTCGGCGAACCAGAAGCCGAAGGTCGACGTGAGGTCGGTGTTGTTCTTGGTCGACGCGACGATGAGCCAGTACACCGGCACCAGGAAGTACAGTGTCGCGATGACCAGCGCGATGATGCCGAAGGTCCGCGCGAGGGGGCCGGGCGCGATCGACGGGGGCGGAGCATCCGCAGCCTGCGGCTTGCGCGCTCGGCGAGCGGATGCCGGGGCGACCGTGAGGAGTCGTGTGGTGGTCATCAGGCGTCACCCTTCCGGCGCTGCAGCAGTGCGTAGACGATCGCGAGCACGCCCGCGATCAGGGCCATGAGCAGGGAGTAGGCGGATGCCGGGCCGCTGCCCGACGGCGAGATCTCGCCCATCATCGAGTTGTAGGTGAGCATCATCGGCGTGAAGTCCTTGCCCATCCACGAGTTCGCGGCCTCCATGATGACCGGCTCGTTGAACAGCTGGATCGTGCCGATGATCGACAGCAGCACGGCCAGCAGTGCGGCTCCTCGCACGAGCGGCACCTTGATGCGCATCGCGACCTGGAACCCGGATGCGCCGTCGAGACGGGCCGCCTCGTACAGGTCGCGCGGCACGGCCTGCAGCGCCGACAGGAAGATCAGCATGTTGTAGCCCATGTAGGTCCAGGTCGTCATGTTCGCCATCGAGAACAGGATCGTCTGGGGTGACATCAGGTCGGTGCCCTCGGGGAGGTAGGGCAGGAACGGCGAGACCTGGGGTGTGTAGAGGTACAGCCACATCATCGCGGCGATGATGCCAGGCACCGCGTACGGGAGGAAGAACGAGAGACGGAACAGTGCGGGGCGCCGCACGATGAACGAGTCCAGCAGCAACGCGAGAGCGAGAGCGCCGATGATCATGACGGGGATCTGGATCACAGCGAACAGCACGACCCTGCCCATGCCGGCCCAGAACGCACTGTTCGTCGCGGCCATGACGAGGTTGTCGAGCCCCACGAAGGTGTCGACGAGCTCACCGCCGCCGTAGAGCCCGTCGCCCGCGGGGACCTGGGCGAAGAAGGCCGAGCGCACCGACACGATGATCGGAACCAGGAACACGACGACGAACAGGATCGCGAACGGCAGCATGAACAGCCAGCCGGTGAGTCCTTCGCGTCGGATGCCGGAGCGCCGCCGTCGTGCGGGTGCGGATGCCGGGGTCGGGGTCTTCGGGACGACCCTGCTGTCGGTCACGGTGACCATGCTTTCGCCTCTCGCTTCATGACGACGGCGGAGTGCACCGTGGTGGTGTGCACTCCGCCGTCGATCATCAGATGATGCCTTGTCCGAGGGTCATTCCGCGACCGGGAGGCCGAGGTCCTTCAGTGAGGCGACGGCCGTCTCCTGGGCGGTGGTGAAGATGTCGGCCACCTTCGCGGTGCCGGCGACGGCCGCGGCCGCGGTCTCGTTCATCGTCGACAGGGTCGAGAAGCCCGGAGCGTAGGGGAAGTCCGGGTTGAGGTTCTCGGTCGCGGTGGCGAGCTCGGCGAGGACGTCCTGTCCGCCGAACTGGCGCAGCATCTTCTCGGGGGTCTTCACGCTGCCCTTGGCGGCGACGACGAGTCCCTGCGAGGCCAGGTCGTCGACCTGGGTGTTGAGCCAGGCGTTGAACTCCATGGCCTCGGCGGGGTTCTTGCAGCCCTTCATGACCGAGACGCCGGAGCCGCCGTCGGGGCCGCTCAGCGCGCCTGCGCCGAAGTCGGGGAGCTGCGCGACGCGCCACTGTCCCTCGGCCGGGGTGCCGTCGAGCGAGTCGAGCAGGAAGCCGGCCTCCCAGGCCGCGCCGACGTGGCCGATCAGGCTGCCGTCGTTGAGGGCGGCGGTGAAGCCCTCGCCCCAGCGCTCGGTCGCGAGGGTCTGCTTGTTGTCGAGCAGGCCCTGCCAGAACGCGGCGACGCGCTGCGAGCCTTCGCCCTCGGCATCCACCTTCCACTTGTCACCCGAGGTGGAGAACCAGGTGTCGCCTGCGGCGGCGGACTGCCCGGCGAGCCAGTTCAGCGCCTCGTCGGGGGTGAACGCGGTGACGTACTTGCCTGCGGCGGCGGCGGTGGCCGAGTCGGCGGTCAGGTCGTCCAGGGTCTTCGGGGCCTCCAGGCCGAGGGCCGCGAACGCGGTCTCGTTGTAGAAGTACACGAGGGGTCCGGTGTCCTGCGGGAGTCCGACGATCGCGTCGCCGACCTTCATGCCGCTGAACGCGCCGGCGGAGAACTTGTCCTCGTACTTCTTGGCTTCGGACGCGACGTCCTGCAGCAGGCCCTTGACGTACAGCTGGGGGACCTCGGAGTAGCCGGTCTGTGCGAGGCACGGGCCGTTGCCGGCCTTGATGTCGGTCTCGAGCTTGAGGATCATGTCGCTGGACTTGCCGTCGAACTTCGTGGCCTTGACCTGGATGTCGGGGTGGTCGTCGTTCCAGCGCTTCACGATGTCGGAGACCTTGGTCATGCCGTCGCCGTCGGGAAGGCGGTGCACGTACTCGATCGTGATCGGCTCGCCGGATGCGTCGCCGCCGGTGTCACCGGACGAGCACGCCGCGAGGCCGAAGGCCGAGACCGCACCGACCGCGACGATCGCCGCGGTGCGAGTGAAGCGGGGGGTGAGTGCCATGCTGTTCTCCTCTTTGAGGTCAGGTTCATGCGGATCGCCCCAGGGCGGGGGCCAGGCGCCGCGGGCGGCGTCGATCACTCTGCACATCAAATCAGAAAATGTTTGCGTTCACAAGCTCTGAAATGCAATCGAAATATGCGGTCTCCTCGACACAGAAGGGAGCGCTGACATAGCGTTGGATGCTGTGCCTTCGGCAGGTGCCGCGGGTCGCGCTGCGGAGGTCCGCACGCGCGGTCGGTTGGCGGGTCGCGCTGCTGAAGTCTGCACGCGCGGTCGGTTTGCGAGTTGCGCTGCTGAAGTCTGTAGGCGCGGCAGAAGTGTCGACAGCGTGTGCAGCGATGAGCAGCGCGAACGGGCCGGGCGGCGAGGGGGGTCGAACGGGGCCGGACGGCGAGGGGGTGCCGCAGATCACGGCATCCGCTCCGGCGTCCGGGCACGACGAAACCCCCGCGCAACGCACGGGGGAGACGACGAGCTGAGGCGGTCAGGCCTTTTCTAGCTCGTCCTCGTCTTCGTCGGCATACTCGTCTGCCCACTTGTCGACGTACTCGGGTTCCGAGTCGTCGCTCGGGTGCCCGAGCTCGCGTTCCAGTGCCGAGTAATTCACAGACGGACTGAACGACTTGAGTTCGCGGGCGATTTTGGTGTGCTTCGCCTTTTGACGGCCACGGCCCATGCGCGAGACCCCCTCACGAGTTAGCTGCGGGCTACACGGGGCCCGACACGTTTCAGGACACCGGCCTGAAGCCGGTAAGAGTAGCATTCAGAATAGCACGCGGGTAAGACCCTCTGGCCGAGGCCAGCCTGGTGAAGGGAGCGATCCTCATGACCGACAACACCTCTGCTCCACGAGAGGAAGCCGTGCAGAACGCGGCCCTGCAGAAGGCGGTGATCGTCGGGCTGCAGCCCGGACAGTCACAGCACGTCCTCGATGAGGCCGTCAAGTACTCGCGTCTGCTCGGCGCTCCGCTCGTGGTCGTGCACGTCGACGTGACCCGTTTCGTCACTTACGAGGACCCGGACGGCTATGTGCATTCGGCGCCGATCGACATCAACTTCGAAGCGGGAGCCGCCGAGTTCGAGGCCGTGCAGGCGACCGCCTCCGCCGCACTCGACGGCACGGGACTGACCTGGACCGCGCGGCAGCTCGTCGGCGACCCGGCTCTCGCGATCAAGCAGCTCGCGAACAAGCTCGACGCCCAGCTCATCGTCGTCGGAACCCGCAAGCGCGGGATCGGCGAGTCGATCAGGGAGTTCTTCACCGGTTCCGTCGCCGCGCGGCTCGCGCACCGGCAGCACCGCTCGGTGCTCGTCGTCCCGCTGGAAGAGCCGGTGCCCGACGACCAGAAGGAGATCTGGGTCGAGTAGCCCGCCTCGGCTTCGGCCGTTGAGCGACCGAGACGAGACGCGGATCCAGTCGTACGACTGAATCCGCGTCTCGTGTCGCTGTGCTCGCTCGACGACCGGTGTGGGGGCTGACGCTCAGCGCCCCAGGCCGGCGAGGGCGGAGGTCACGCCCTTCGCGGCGGCATCCAGGCCGTCTTCGAGATCGGAGACGACGGATGCCGGAAGGGCCCCGCCCTTCGCGATGTGCGTGCGGAGGTCGGTGCGCACCCGTGCGCGGAACGCGTTGATGACGGCATCCGCCCTGTGCATCTCCTCGCGGCTGAGGATGCGCTCGTCGTCCATGGGCGTGCGGGGGCGCGACTTGGACGCCTGGCGGTCGTCGTGCTCGGCGCTGGCGAGGTCGGCCCTGAGGCTCTTCATCGCCTCCTTCACGCTCTGCCGCACCTCGTTCGCGATCAGCCGCACGGAGTCGGTGAGACCCGCCTCGATGCCGGCGAGGTCGCCCTCGCGCGATGCGAGCTCGGCGCGTCCGGCATCCGTGATCGCGTAGATCGTGGTGCGGCCGTCGACGGTCTTGGTGACCAGGCCCTCCTCCTCGAGCTTCGCGAGTCGCGGGTAGATGGTGCCGGCGCTCGGGGTGTACGTGCCCCCCGTGCGATCCGTCAGCGCCTGGATGACGCCGTAGCCGTGCTGCGGGGACTCCGCGAGGAGCGACAGCAGGTACAGGCGCAGGTCGCCGTGGGAGAAGACCGCGGGGCTCACGAGTCCCACTCCTCGTCGTTCGCGATCGACGCGGTCGCGCGACGCAGCACGGTGACTCCGCCCGACACCGAGTTGGCGCGGAGGTCGACGAAGCGGCCGGCGAGCTCGCCCGTGGAGCCGGTGTAGTTGCTGGGCCCGGAGGACCCGCGCTCGACGCCGTCGATCAGGATCCGACCGCTCATCGAGCGGACCACGTAGTTCGCGGCGAGCGACTCGTCGAGGCGCACGGTGGTGCCGCCGGACACGGTGTTCACGTTGATCGAGTTCACATCTCCCGCGGCGTCGATCAGGGTCGCGCCGGAGACGCTGTCGACCGTCGCCTTGCGGATCGTGCCCGTGGCGGCGACGTCGCCCGAGACGCTGTTGGCGTTGATCGAGCCGGTCAGACCGCGCACCTGCACGTCTCCGGAGACCGAGTTCACGGTGAGGTCGCCGATCAGGGTGTCGACGATGATGTCGCCCGACACGGTGTTGAGGCGGGCGTCGTTGCGGATGCCGGAGACGAGGGCGCCCGCGCTGACGACGCCGAGGTTGAGGGCGATCGCACGGGGGACCGCCACGCTGACCTCGGCCTTGGGGCCGCCGGAGCCGAAGTTGCGGAACACCTCGAGGAAGTTGTCCCAGCCGAGTTGCGGGTGGTCGATCTCGACCTCGCCGTCGGAGGACTCGATGCGCAGGTCCTTGATGGTGACGCCGTGCACCTCGATGCGGATGCCGGGTTCGTCGTGGGCGATCACGTCGACCTGCCCGCCGACGAGCCCGATCTTCAGTCGGCTGATGTTCTCGATGTCGATGACGCGTTCCTCGCCAGGGGCGATGAGCCACTTCTCGGTCATGTGCTTCTCCTTGTTCGGAATCGCGTTATATCGCGTCCAAGAAGAATAACACGATATAACGCGAGTCTGTCAAGCTCCGGTTGCACACCTGGCTCCACACGCACATTCCGGTCGCAAACCTGGCTCGGATTCGAGTGGAATCACGACCAGGTTTGCGACCGGAACCCGTGCGAAGAAAGGGAGGAGGGTGCGGGACTCAGATCACGGGAGGCGTGTGCCAGATGCGGTCGATGTAGTCGCGGATCGAGCGGTCAGACGAGAAGAACCCGGTGCGGGCGACGTTGAGCACGGCGGAGCGGTTCCATCCGTCGGCGTCGCGGTACGCGGCATCCACCCGCTCCTGCGCCGTCATGTAGGAGGCGTAGTCGGCCAGCACCATGAAGCGGTCCTCGTAGAGGAGGTTGGAGACGACGGGCTCGAACACCGAGCGGTCTCCGCGCGAGAACGCTCCGGAGGCGATCAGGTCGATCGCCCTGCGCAGCCCCTCGTCGGCCTGGTAGAACTCGCTCGGCCGATAGCCGCGGTCGGACAGCGCCGACACCTCGGGCTCGCTCATGCCGAACAGGAAGAAGTCGTCATCGCCCACCAGCTCGCGGATCTCGACGTTCGCACCGTCGTCGGTGCCGATCGTGAGCGCGCCGTTGAGCGCGAACTTCATGTTGCCGGTGCCGGAGGCCTCCTTGCCGGCGAGGGAGATCTGCTCCGACAGGTCGGCTGCGGGGATCACCCGCTCGGCGAGGGTGACGTTGTAGTTCGGCGGGAAGATCACCTTCAGGCGGTCGTCGAGGCGCGGGTCGGCGTTCACGACGGAGCCCACGGCGTTGATCAGATGGATGATGCGCTTCGCCATCGCGTACCCCGGCGCCGCCTTCGCCCCGAAGATCACGGTGCGCGGCTGCAGGTCGGATGCCGAGAGCCGCCCCGAGACCACCCCTTCGTACTGCGACACGATGTGCAGCACCTTGAGCATCTGCCGCTTGTACTCGTGCAGGCGCTTCACCATGACGTCGAGCATGTGCCCGTCGCTCACGTCGACGCTGTCGCGCTCACGCAGCACCTCGCCCAGGCGCCTCTTGTTCGCCGCCTTGACCTCGGCGAACCGTGCGAGGAACGACGCGTCGTCGGCGAAGGGCTCCAACTCCCGGAGGCGCTCCAGATCGGTCACCCACCCTTCGCCGATCGTCTCGGTGATGAGCGAGGAGAGCGAGGGGTTCGCGAGCCGGAGGAACCGCCGCGGCGTGACGCCGTTGGTGACATTCGTGAACTTCTCGGGGTAGAAGTCGCTGAAGTCGGAGAGGACCTTGTCGCGCAGCAGCTGCGAGTGCAGTTCGGCGACGCCGTTCACTCGTGCTCCGGCGACCGTGGCGAGGTACGCCATCCGCACCGACCTGACCGGATGCTCCGCGATGATCGACATGTTGCGGATGCGGAGCTCGTCGTCGCCGTAGCGCTCGCGCACGGCATCCAGGAACTCCTCGTTGATGCGGTAGATGATCTCCAGATGCCGAGGAAGGAGCCTGCCGAGCAGCTCGACCGGCCAGACCTCGAGCGCCTCCGGCAGCAGCGTGTGGCACGTGTACGCGAAGCACTGCCGCGTGATCGCCCACGCGGCATCCCACTCCAGCTTCTTCTCGTCGACCAGCACGCGCATGAACTCGGGCACCGCGATCACCGGGTGGGTGTCGTTGAGCTGGAAGATCACGCGCTCGGGCAGCCGGTTCAGGTCGTAGCCCTCGGCGAGCATGTTGTCGAGGAAGTCGTGGATGGATGCCGCCACGAAGAAGTACTGCTGCTGCAGGCGCAGCTCCTTGCCCTGCGGGGTGGAGTCCTCGGGGTAGAGCACCTTCGAGATGTTCGCGGCGTAGGTCTGCGCGCGCACGGCCTCCTCGTAGTCGCCGGAGTTGAAGATGCGCAGGTCGAAGGCGTTCGTCGCGACCGCGCTCCACAGGCGGAGGGTGTTCACGCGACCGTTCTCGAAGCCGGGGACCATGTAGTTGTACGGCACGGCCTGCACGTTCCACGCGGGGATCCAGCGGGAGCGGGTCACGCCGCCGTCGTCGTACTTCTCGGTGCGTCCGCCGAACGAGACGGTCTGCGCGTCCTCAGGGCGGGCGAACTCCCACGGCGAGCCCAGTGCGAGCCAGGCATCCGGCTGCTCCACCTGCTGACCCTCGACGAACGTCTGCCGGAAGATACCGTACTCGTAGCGGATGCCGTAGCCGATGTTGGGCACGCCGAGCGTCGCCAGCGAGTCGATGAAGCAGGCCGCGAGGCGGCCGAGACCGCCGTTGCCGAGACCGGGCTCGACCTCGTGGCCGCGGAGCTCGTCGAGGCTGAGGCCGAGTCCCTCGAGGGCCTGCGCGGCGATGTCGGTGAGTCCGCCGGCGAGGAGGTTGTTGTCGAGCTGGCGGCCGAGCAGGTACTCGGCCGAGAGGTAGCAGACGCCCTTGGCCTGGGTCTGCTTCTGACGGGCGAGATCGTCGAGCCATCGGGCCATCAGATAGTCGCGCACGGTGTGGGCGAGGGCGAGATAGCGGTCGTTCGCGCTCGACTCGGCGAGGGTCACGCCCCGGTCGAAGTTCAGGTTCAGCAGGAACTCGTGGGCGAAGGCGTCCGGAGTGTGCGCGGGGGCGAGGTCGAGCGGGTGCGTGGTGGTCACTCCTCGACCGTAGCGACCCCGTCGGGTCGAGGACATGTCGAAGACGTTACGTTCTTCGGTTGTCTGCGTGACATCCCGGCATCCCGGTTCTGAAGTGCGGTTGACATTGACGTTGCGTCAACTTCTATCGTGGAGACATCGACACGGAAGGAGGGCGACATGACCGCTCGTGACTGGTCCATCCAGGAGATCGCGAGTCTCGCCGGCACCACCAGCAGGACGCTGCGTCACTACGACGACATCGGGCTGCTGCCGCCGTCGCGCATCGCGTCCAACGGGTACCGGCACTACGACGAGCAGGCGCTCGTGCGGCTGCAGCGCATCCTGCTGCTGCGCGAGCTCGGCCTCGGCCTGCCGCAGATCGCGCAGGTGCTCGCCCAGGAGCGGGCCGAGGCGTCCGCTCTCGAGACGCACCTCGCGCTGCTGCGCGAGGAGCAGGCCAGGCTGGCGCGGCAGATCGCGTCGGTCGAATCGACCATCGACGCACTGAGAGGAGGTGAAGAACTGATGGCAGAGAACATGTTCGACGGCTTCGACCACACGCAGTACAAGGACGAGGTCGAGGAGCGCTGGGGCAAGAAGGCCTACGCCGACAGCGACCGCTGGTGGCGGGGGATGACGGATGCCGAGCGCTCCGACTGGCAGCGCCGCGTGTCCGACCTCGGACGCGACTGGATCGCCGCCGCGGAGAGCGGCACCGACCCGGCATCCGCCGAGGCTCAGGACGTCGCGCGCCGCCACGTCGAGTGGCTGACCGGCATCCCCGGCACCCCCGCGGCGGTACCCGGCGGTGACGTGAAGGCGTACGTGATCGGGCTCGGTGAGATGTACGTCGCCGACCCGCGCTTCGGCGCCAACTACGCCACCTCGGCCGGTGGCACCCAGGGCGCGGAGTTCGTCCGCGACGCGCTGCGCGTCTACGCGGAGGCGAACCTGTAGTCCGGTCCGCGAGACGGCACCGCGTGTCGTCTCGCTGCGCTCGCTCAACGGCCCGCGGGGTGTCTCCCTGCCGGGTCGTTGAGCGAGGAGCGCGCCCCCGGTCGTTGAGCGCGGGGCGTCCCGCCGGGTCGTTGAGCGGGCGGCGGGTTCATATCCCCCGGTCGTTGAGCGAGGAGCGCAGCGACGAGACGAAACGCGCCATGGTCCGCGCGACTACAGTTGCACGGGTGAACCTCCGCCGCGTGTTCCTCGTCGCCCTCGGCGGCACCGTGGGCACGGCGGCACGGCTCGCGCTCGGACTCCTGCTGACGGATGCCGGTGTGCTCCCGGTGCTCCTCGCGAACGTCGTCGGGGCGCTCCTGATCGGCATCCTCACCGCGCGGCTGCCGCGCGCCACCGATCTGCGGCTGCTCCTCGGCACCGGCGTGCTCGGCGGCTTCACGACGTACAGCGCGTTCATGACGGGCACGGTCCAGCTCTGGGCGGATGCTCCGCTCGCCGCCGTCGCGTACGCGGCCGGCTCCCTCGTGCTCGGCGTCGCGGCGGTCGCCCTCGGGCTCAGACTGGGCCGACCCCGCGCAGGGGTCGCCGCATGAACCCGCTGATGTTCGCCGCCGCGGCGCTCGCCGGAGGGGTCGGAGCGGTGCTGCGCTACCTCGTCGACCTCGGCGTCGCCCGGTTCGCCGGACGCCGCTTCCCGTGGGGCATTCTCGTCGTGAACCTCAGCGGCTCCTTCGCCCTCGGGCTCGTGATCTCGGCTCTCCCCGACCAGGCGTTCCTGCTCGGGGCGGGTCTGCTCGGCGGCTACACGACGTTCAGCACGGCGATGCTCGACACGGTCGCGCTGTGGCGCGACGGCGAGCGCCCGGCATCCGCTCTGAACGCGATCGGCATGCTGCTGCTCGGCCTCCTGGCCGCCGCTCTCGGACTCGCCCTCGGCGCCGCCCTCTAGCGCTGCCGTCCTTCCTCTCCCTGCTCGATGCCCCACTTGCCGGGTGAGGCGTCGGCGGCAGGAGGGGATGCCGCGGACGGGGCCCCTGCAACTGATGGTTGCGCTCGTGACGCGTGACCGGGTACATTCTTGCTAATCGTTTAACTGCTAATCGATTAACAGACCTCTTCGCCCGGGTCCAGAAACCCGAACCCCCGAGCACCACGCACCGTCAAAGGAGACACCATGGCTCGCCTTCCCCGCCGCACCGTCGGCGCCCTCGCCGCCTCAGCGGCCGCCATCCTCGCGCTCAGCGCGTGCTCGCCCTCGACCGGGGGCGACTCCGGATCGTCGGGCGGCGACATCACCCTCAGCTACGGCATCTGGGACGAGAACCAGAAGCCCGCGATGGAGGAGATCGCCACGGCGTTCACCAAGGAGCACCCGAACGTCACGATCGACATCCAGGTCACGCCGTACAAGGAGTACTTCACCAAGCTCCAGACCGCGGCGACCGGCGGATCCGCGGCCGACGTGTTCTGGATGAACGGCCCGAACTTCCAGCTGTACGCATCCAACGGGCAGCTCGCCCCCCTCGACGACTCGGGCATCGACGCCTCCGACTACCCGCAGGGCCTCATCGACCTCTACACCTACGACGGCAAGCTCTACGGCGCCCCGAAGGACTTCGACACCGTCGCCCTCTGGTACAACAAGGAGCTCTTCGACGCCGCCGGGGTCGCGTACCCGAGCGCAGGCTGGACCTGGGACGACTTCACGGCCGCCGCCGCGAAGCTCACCGACCCGTCCAAGGGCCAGTACGGCGTCGCCGCCAGCCAGTACGGCCAGGAGAACTACTACAACTCGATCGCCCAGGCCGGCGGCGAGGTCATCTCGGCCGACGGCACGAAGAGCGGCTACGGCTCGCCCGAGGCGCTCAAGGGCATCGAGCTCTGGACCGACCTCATCGAGGCCGGGTCGTCTCCCACGGCGCAGCAGATGACCGACACGAACCCCGAGGACTTCTTCCTCTCCGGCAAGGTCGCGATGTTCCAGAACGGCTCCTGGGCGGCGATCGCTTACGCCGACAACAAGGACATCGGCGCGAAGGTGAACGTCGCACCGCTCCCCGCGGGCCCCGAGGGCAACCAGAGCGTGATCCACGGCGTCGGCAACGTCGCCAACGCGAAGAGCGCGCACCTCGCGGAGGCCCAGGAGTTCGCCGCCTTCGCCTCCGGTGAAGAGGCCGCCAAGATCCAGGCCGAGACCGGCACCGTGATCCCCGCATTCAACGGCACCCAGCAGGCCTGGGTCGACGCCCTGCCGCAGTACGACCTGCAGGTCTACATCGACGCCCTCGACACCGCGGTGCCCTACCCGGTCTCGAAGAACACGTCGGCGTGGACGAGCATCGAGAGCGAGATCCTGTCGCAGGTCTGGTCGGGCGCCGTGACGCCCGCGGCCGGCCTCAAGGACCTCGCCGCGAAGATGCAGGCCGCGCTGGACGCAGAGCAGAAGTAGCCGCGCATGAGCGTCGTCGCGCCCCACGCGCGCACGTCGGAAGAGCGGATGCCGGCGGTCCCCAGCCCCGGCATCCGCCGCCGACGGCGCAACCCCGGGGCCTCCCCCTGGTGGGCGCTGGTCTTCATCGGACCGACCGCCCTCGGCATCGCGGTCTTCTACCTGTGGCCGACCGTGCGCACCCTCATCATCTCGTTCACGAAGTCGGGACCCTTCGGGGGCTCGGAGTGGGTGGGCATCGAGAACTACGCCCGTCTCTTCCAGGACCCCGAGCTCATCGGCGCCCTCCGCAACACTGCGATCTACACGGTCATCGCCCTCATCGGCATCCCCCTGGCCGTCGCGATCGCGGCCCTGCTGAACACCACCGGGCTCAAGGGGCGCAGCGCCTACCGGACGCTGTACTTCATCCCCGTCGTCACGATGCCCGCCGCGATCGCGCTGGTGTGGCGCATGATCTACAACGGCGACTACGGAGTGCTCAACGCGGCGCTCGGAGCGATCGGCATCGACGGCCGCAGCTGGCTCACCGACCCGAACACCGCCCTCGTCGCGATCGCCGTCGTCGGCATCTGGGCGGGGCTCGGCACCAACATCGTGATCTTCCTCGCGGGGCTGCAGGGCATCCCCGACACGATCATGGAGGCGGCCGACCTCGACGGGGCCGGACCCGTGCGCAAGTTCTTCTCCATCACGATCCCGCTGCTGTCGCCGTCGATCTTCTTCGTCAGCGTGATCAGCGTGATCGGCGCGCTGCAGGTGTTCGACCTCATCTACATGATGCTCGGCCGCAGCAACCCGGCGATGCCGAACACCCGCACCGTGGTCTACCTGTTCTACGAAGCGGGCTTCCTCGACAACGACCGCGGGTACGCTGCAGCGATCGCCTTCCTGCTCCTCGTGATCATCCTGCTGCTCACGGTCGTCCAGTTCCGTCTGCAGAAGAGGTGGGTGCACTATGAGTGACGTCTCGCTCGACACCCGCGCCGTCATCGGCGCACCGGCCGGCCGTGCGAGCGGCCGCGTCGGGAAGCCGAAGAACCCCGGCCTCTGGGCCGTGCACATCGTGCTGCTCGTCGGCGCCGTGCTGATGGTGTTCCCGTTCATCTGGCAGCTGCTGACCTCGTTCAAGACGCTGTCCGACTCGGTGCAGGTTCCGCCGTCGTTCCTGCCGAGGGAGTGGGTCTTCACGAACTTCGCCGAGGTCTTCGACTCGATGCCGTTCGCGCAGATGTTCCTGAACTCGGTGCTCCTCACGGTCGGCCGCACGGTCGGACAGGTCGTGCTGTGCACCATGGCGGGGTACGCGTTCGCACGCATCCCGTTCCCCGGTCGCAACGCGCTGTTCGTCGTGTTCCTGTCGGTGCTGATGGTCCCCTCGCAGCTCTACCTGCTGCCGCAGTACGAGATCGTCCAGTCGCTCGGCTGGCTCAACACCCTGCAGGCGCTGATCGTGCCCGGCATCTTCAGCGCCTTCGGCACCTTCCTGATGCGCCAGTTCTTCATGTCGATGCCCGCCGAACTCGAAGAGGCGGCGCGCATCGACGGGGCGAATCCGTGGCAGACCTTCTGGCGGATCATGGTTCCGCTCGCGAAGCCTGGCATCATCGCTCTCGTGGTGTTCACTGTGCTGTGGTCCTGGAACGATCTGCTCTGGCCGTTGATCGTGACGACCGACCCGGCCAAGATGCCGCTGTCGGTGGGGCTCTCGCAGCTCGTCGGCATCCACGGCACCGACTACCCCGTGCTGATGGCCGGCTCGCTGCTGGCGACCCTGCCCATGCTCGTGACCTTCATGATCCTGCAGCGGCAGTTCATCCAGGGCATCGCGTTCAGCGGATCGAAGGGCTGACGGATGCCGCGCACGAAGAACGACTCCCGCCGCCCCACGCTGCGGATGGTGGCGGAGCGCGCAGGGGTCTCCACGGCCACGGTCTCGTACGTGCTGTCCGGACGTGCGGGCGCCTCGGGGGCAGGCGCCGCCGAGGCGACCGCCGCCAGGGTGCTCGCCGCCGCCGAAGAGCTCAACTACCGTCCCAACAGCGCCGCGCGGGCCATCCGCACCGGTCGCAGCGGCATGGTGCAGCTGTCCCTGCACATGCTGAGCGACCCGTGGTCGCTGGCGGTGGCGGATGCCGTGAACGTCGAGGCGAACAGACACGGCCTCACGACGCTGATCCTCGCGGACGGCGACTGGCATGCGGCTCTCGACCGCGTCGAGAGCGACGTCGCCTACCTGGACGGCGTCGGCCTCGACGAGGCGGCGACGCAGAAGCTGCGCGACCTGGTGAGCCGCGGTCAGCGGCTGGTCGTCTTCTCGGAGCACCTCGAGCCGCAGGGGTTCGACGTCGTGCGCTCCGACGCGATCCCCGGATGCGAGATCGCCATGGACCACCTCCTCGAGCGGCGCACGGCGATCGGGTGCCTCGCGGCGGAGGGCGCCGTACGCCTCGCGTCGACGCAGGTCACGCGGTACACGCCGTACGTCGAGAAGATGGCTGCGGCGGGCATCGAGGTCGATCCGCGCTGGGTCGAGACCTACGCCGAGACGCAGGCCAGCGCCTTCGCGGCGGCCGTGCGGCTCCTCTCCGGGGAGAACCGGCCGGACGCGATCTACGCCACCACCGACTTCGCGGCGATCGCGGCGATCAACGCGGCCCACATGCTGGGTCTGCGCGTGCCCCACGACGTCGCGGTGATCGGCGTCGGCAACACCCCGGACGCGCGGCTGATCGCCCCCACGCTCACCACCGTCGGCCCGACCGACTTCTACGAGCGGCAGGCCCGCATCATCATCGACCGTGCTCTCGGCGTGGACGACCGGCCCGGCCGGCTCCACGAGTTCGAATGGTCGCTCTTCCCCGGCGGGTCGACCGACCTCGACGCCCCGGCAACCCGCTGACGGCGTCGCGCCTCAGCCCGCATCACTCTCAGAAGGACCACTGTGGATCTCAAGATCGGCATCATCGGCTTCGGCGCGCGCGCCACACTCCGCGAGGAGGTGCAGCGGCCCGACGAGGGCTCGCGCATCACCGCGATCTGCGACCCGTCGGAGCGCGCCCGCGCCGACGCCCGCCGCCTCGTCCCCGACGCTCTCGTGACCGACTCCCTCGACGAGCTCCTCGCCTCGGGCGTGGACGCCGTGATGGTGCTGACCCCCGACGACACGCATGCGGCGCTCAGCATCCGCGCGCTCGAAGCCGGCGTCGCGGTGTTCTGCGAGAAGCCGCTCGCGATCGACCTCGCCGACGCCGACGCCATGCTGGAGACCGCCCGCCGCACCGGCAGCCGCCTCTACATCGGCCACAACATGCGGCACATGCCCGTGATCACGCTCATGCGCGGCCTCATCCAGGACGGGCGGATCGGCGACGTCAAGGCCGTGTGGGTGCGTCACTTCGTCGGGCACGGCGGCGACTACTACTTCAAGGACTGGCACGCCGACCGTCGGCGCACCACCGGGCTCCTCCTGCAGAAGGGCGCGCACGACATCGACATCATCCACTGGCTCGCCGGCGCCTACACCGAGCGGGTCGCGGCGATGGGCGAGCTCAGCGTGTACGGCGACATCGCAGACCGCCGGGAGCGCACGGGGGAGCGGATGCCGGACTGGTTCAGCCTCGACAACTGGCCCCCCGCCTCGCTCACCGGGCTGCACCCCGTGGTCGACGTCGAGGACATCTCGATGGTCAACATGCGGCTCACCGGCGGCATCATGGCCTCGTACCAGCAGTGCCACTTCACGCCTGACTACTGGCGCAACTACACGGTGATCGGCACCGAGGGGCGCATCGAGAACTTCGGCGACACCGCGGGCAGCGAGGTCAGGCTGTGGAACCGACGCCACCGCGGCGCCGCGGACGCCGACGAGACGTTCATCGTCCCCGAGGTGCCGGACGCCGGACACGACGGCGCCGACGCGCTGCTCGTGGCCGAGTTCCTGCGGTTCGTGCGCGACGGCGGGCTCACCGAGACGTCACCGGTCGCGGCCCGTGAGGCCGTGGCCGCCGGCATCCTCGCCACGCAGTCCCTCCGCGGTGACGGCTCGGCCATCGAGGTCCCCGCGCTCGATCCCGACCTCGTCGCCTACTTCGAACGAGGCCAGGTGGCGTAGCCCGCGGCCACCATTCGCCTGTTCGCCGGGGCGGCTGTTCGCCGGGCACAGTTTCGGAGCGGGGAGCGGCCACGCCGGGGGCGAGACGCCTCGCCGCGGCGTGTCCTGGGCGACCTCCGAAGCCGTGCCCGGTGGGCGGGAGCGGCCACGGATGCCGGGGCTCCCAGGGTCCTCACAATCCGAAACTGTACAAACGTACATGTACGCACGTACAGGGGGTTCGGATGACCGAGGGAACGCGCCGCAGACGCGACCCTGAGGCGCGCCGTCGCGAGATCGTGACCGCCGCCGCCGAGCTCATCGTCGAGATCGGGGTCGACGCGGTCACGCACCGCAAGGTCGCCGCGCGCGCCGGAGTGCCGCTCGGCGCCACGACCCAGTACTTCGCCACGCTCGACGACCTGCGCGATGCGGCCCTCGGCGCGCTCGTCGCCGAGGTCGAGGAGCGCATCGAGATCACGCGCGAGGCCGTCGTCGCCGACGGCGTCACCCCCGCCGGTCTCGCGCACCTGATCCATCAGGGGCTCGAAGACGCGCGCGCCGTGCAGGCCGACCGCGCGGTGGTCACCGCGGCCGTCCACGATCCCCGCGTGCGCGAACTCGCACGGCACTGGTCCGACGAGGTGGTCGGATTCATCGCACCCGTTCACGGTCCGGACCGAGCCAGGGCAGCAGCCGTCTTCATCGACGGCGTACTCTGGCACGCCCAGATCCACGACGAACCGCTCGGCGAGGGCCTCATCCGCGACGCCCTCGCCGGAATCCTGACACCAGCCGCAGCATCTGCCTAACCGAGAGAACCGCCTTGTCGAAACTCGCCGTCCTGAGCCTGAAGAACCGCGCGCTCATCGCGCTGATCACGATCGTCGCCGCGGTGTTCGGCGGCCTCGCGCTGACGAACCTCAAACAGGAGCTCATCCCCTCTCTCGAGCTTCCCAACCTCATGGTCATGACCACGTACCCCGGTGCATCGCCCGAGGTCGTCGAGAACGACGTGTCCACTCCGATCGAGTCGGCCATCCAGGGAGTCCCGGGGCTCGAGGGCACGACCGCGACCAGCACGACGAACGCCTCGATCGTGCAGGCGACGTTCACCTACGGCACAAACCTGGCGACCGCGGAGCAGAAGATCCAGCAGGCGATCAACCGCATCTCCTCCACGCTGCCCGACGACGTCACCCCGCAGGTGCTGTCGGTGTCGATCGACGACTTCCCGGTGATCCAGGTCGCCGTGACCGGATTCGCGGATGCCGACAACGCCCAGGCCGAGCTGCAGAGCGTCGCGATCCCGAAGCTCGAAGACGTCAAGGGCGTCAATGCCGCGCAGATCGTCGGCGGCGTCGGACAGCGGATCACGATCACCCCCGACCTCCTCAAGCTCGCCGCGGCGGGCGAGAGCACCCAGGCGATCAGCTCCGCCCTGCAGCAGAACGGCACGCTCTTCCCCGGTGGCGACATCACCGAGAACGGCCAGACCCTCACCGTGCAGACCGGTGCGAAGATCACGTCCGTCGACGAGATCGCCGCACTTCCGCTCGTGGGCACCGACACGACCATCGGCGAGGTCGCCACCGTCGTGCAGGAGAACGACCCCGTCTCCTCGTTCTCGCGCGTGGACGGCAAGGACGCGCTCTCCATCTCGATCACGAAGCTGCCCGCCGCCAACACCGTCGAGGTCTCGCACGGCGTGATCGCCGCCCTCGACGACATCAAGGAGGCGTTCCCCGACGCGAAGTTCACGATCGTGTTCGATCAGGCGCCGTTCATCGTGCAGTCGATCGACACCCTCGCCACCGAGGGACTCCTCGGCCTCGTCATGGCCGTGATCATCATCCTCGTGTTCCTTCTGTCGATCCGGTCGACGCTCGTCACCGCGATCTCGATCCCGACCAGCGTGCTGATCACGTTCATCGGGCTGCAGGCGTTCGGCTACTCGCTCAACATCCTCACCCTCGGCGCGCTCACCATCGCGATCGGGCGCGTGGTCGACGACTCGATCGTCGTGATCGAGAACATCAAGCGCCACTACGTCGGAGACGCCGACAAGGGCGATGCCATCCGCCTCGCCGTGCGCGAGGTCGCTGCGGCCGTCACGGCATCCACCATCACGACCGTCGCGGTGTTCCTGCCGATCGTCTTCGTGGGCGACATGGTCGGCGAGCTGTTCCGACCCTTCGCCATGACGGTGACGATCGCGATGGTCGCATCGCTGCTCGTCGCCCTCACGATCGTGCCCGTTCTGGCCTACTGGTTCCTCCGGCCGGGCAAGCCGCTGCTCGACGAGCAGGGCGTGCAGATCGACCCCGAGCACCCGGACGCTCCTCCGACGCGGCTGCAGCGCGCGTACCGGCCGATCCTCGGCTGGACGCTCAAGCACTCCGGCATCACCGTGATCATCGCGGTGGTCGTCCTCGGCGCCACGCTCGCCGCGGCCCCGCTGATGAAGGTCAACTTCCTCAGCGACTCCGGCCAGAACACGATGACGGTCACGCAGGATCTCGGCCCGACCGCGAGCCTCGAGACGAAGTCGGATGCCGCGATGAAGGTCGAGAAGGCTCTCCTCGACATCGACGGCATCACCCACGTGCAGGCCTCGATCGGCTCCAGCGGATCGGCGCTGCGCGACGCGTTCTCCGGCGGTGCCGGAGTGACGTTCTCGGTGCTCACCGACAGCGACGCCGATCAGGAGAAGCTGCGCGCCGAGGTGCAGAAGTCGATCGACGGTCTGAAGGACGTCGGAGACGTCGCCGTCGCGGCATCCGCCGGTCTCGGGTCGAGTGACATCGAGGTCTCCGTCACCGCGTCGAACTCCGCCGACCTCGAGAAGGCGACCGCCGCGGTCGTCGACGAGATCAAGGGACGCGACGGCGTCGGACAGGTGACCGACAACCTCGCCGCCGCCCTGCCGTACCTGGCCGTGGTCGTCGACCGTCAGGCAGCGGCCGAGCGCGGTCTCTCCGAGGTCGCCGTCGGCACCATCGTGTCGAACACCATGCGTCCGCAGCAGGCCGGATCCGTCGAGATCGACGACACCGCGCTGACCGTGTACATCGCGGCGCCCGAGCCGCCCACGACGGCGCAGGCCCTGAAGGAGCTCGCGATCCCGACCCCGGCCGGCATCGTGCAGCTGCAGGACATCGCGACCGTCGAGGAGCGCAACGGCCCCACCTCGATCACGACCGAGAAGGGCAAGCGCACCGCCACCGTGACGGTGCCCCCGGCATCCGACAACCTCGCCGTCGCGACCGCCTCGGTCTCGGCCGCGCTCGCCGCGGTTGACCTGCCCGACGGCGCAGCGGCAGAGGTCGGCGGCGTCGCGACGCAGCAGGCCGACTCGTTCTCGCAGCTGGGCCTCGCGATGCTCGCGGCCATCCTCATCGTGTACGTGGTGATGGTGGCGACGTTCAAGTCGCTGCGTCAGCCTCTGCTGCTGCTCGTGTCGGTGCCGTTCGCGGCGACCGGTGCGATCCTGCTGCAGATCGTCACCGGGGTGCCGCTCGGCGTGGCCTCCCTGATCGGCGTGCTGATGCTCATCGGCATCGTGGTGACGAACGCGATCGTGCTCATCGACCTGGTCAACCAGTATCGGGAGAAGGGGCTGTCGACCGCGGAGGCGGTGATGGCCGGTGGCGAGAAGCGTCTGCGCCCGATCCTCATGACGGCGCTGGCGACGATCTTCGCGCTGATCCCGATGGCGCTCGGCATCACCGGGCACGGCGGCTTCATCTCGCAGCCGCTCGCGATCGTCGTGATCGGCGGACTCGTCTCGTCGACCGTGCTGACGCTCATCGTGCTCCCGACGCTGTACAACCTCGTCGAGGGTGCGAAGGAGCGTCGCAGGGCGCGCAAGGCGGGCCCGGATGCCGACGCGGCCGGCGGCGACCGGGAGCTGGTGACGGCCGGAGTCGGCGGGACGCCCGCGGCGGCCGGCATCGGCGGGGAGTCCGACGCGGCATCCGCTGGTGCGACCGCCACCGCGACCTCCGACGGACTGCCGCACGCACCGCAGCTGACGCGGCGGGAGCTGCGCGAACGCGGGGAGTGATCTCCGCGTCGCGTTCACAACTCCTCATGAAATGACAAGAGGGGCCCGGATCCTCAGGATCCGGGCCCCTCTCGCACGTTCTGTGAGGAGTTGTGAACGGGTGCTCCCGCGCACGCCGACGGAGACTCAGCCGAGCGTGATGCCCCACTCGAGCGTCCAGGTCTCGCCGGGCGCGAGTCGGCGGATGCCGAGACCGCTGTTGAGCGCATCGGCGGGCGCGGTCATCGGCTCGATCGCGACCGCGAGCGACTGACCGGGGTAGCCCGGCGTCGTGTAGACCTGCACGTAGTCGAAGCCCGCGCCCTGCCAGAGCGTGACGCGGCGTCCGTCCGCTGCGGTGAGCGAGTGGCGGACGAGCCCGTCTGCATCGCGCGCGAGGTCTGTGAAGCCGGTGTCGAGCGCGACATCGCCCAGGCGGACCCCGTCGCTCAGGGCCGGATCCGCCGGCCGGGTGCCGGTGGGCAGCATCCGCTCATCGGTGTCGAAGGCGGTGGACGCGGGGATCCTCAGCACCAGGTCGTGCGGGTCGACGTCGCCGATCGTGACGAACGGGTGGGTGCCGAGTGCGACGGGCGCCGCCTCGGACGAGCGGTTCGTCAGCGTGTGCGTGACCCGGATGCCGTCGGCCTGCAGCGCGTATGCGACAGCGGTGTCGATGAGGTACGGGTAGCCGGTCTGCGGCACGATCGTCGCGCGGAGGGTCGCGCTGGCGGCATCCGTCTGCTCGATCACGTAGGAGGTGAACCGGAGGAGTCCGTGACTCGCGTTGCCGAGCTTGGGCTCGGTGATCGCGAGCTGACGGGAGACGTCGCCGTCGTTCCAGAGGCCGTCGCGCACGCGGTTGGGCCAGGGGGTCAGCACCACTCCGGAGCAGGACGGCGTCGGCTGGTCGAGCGGATAGGGGGCGACCGCGTCGACCCCTCCGATGCGGAGAGAGCGGAGGGAGGCGCCGACCTGCGCGATCTGGGCGGTGACGTCGGCGAGCTGGAGCTGCACCTGCGTGCCGGTGGGGAGTGCGGAGTTCACTCCGCAATCGTACGGTCTCGGTGGCGCCGGAACTCCGGAGAGGGGCCCTCGAGGTGGAACAATGAGGGGATGCCGTCTCGTGTCGTCGCCGTCCATTCCAACGCCGCGCACGGCTTCAGCAAGTCGACGCGAGAGTCGATCACTCTTCTCGAGGGCCTCGGAGTCGAAGGCGATGCGCACTGCGGTGCGACCGTGCAGCACCGGTCGCGTGTGGCCGCGGACCCGTCGCAGCCGAACGTCCGGCAGGTGCATCTGATCCACGGAGAGCTGCTCGACGCGCTGAGCGAGAACGGCTACACGGTCGCGCCGGGGGATCTGGGTGAGAACGTCACCACTCGAGACGTCGATCTGCTGGGGCTCCCCGTCGGCACCCGGCTGCGTTTCGGCGACGCGGTCGTGACGATCACGGGGCTGCGCAATCCGTGCCAGCAGATCAACGACTTCCAGTCCGGTCTGCTCAAGCAGGTGGTCCGTACGGACGAGGAGGGCCGTGTCATCCGCCTCGCGGGGGTGATGGGCATCGTCTCCCGGGGCGGGCGTGTGGCCGCCGGAGACACGATCGATGTCGAGCTCCCGCCCCCGCCACATTTTCCGCTGACGCGCGTGTGAGCCCTGCCGGGTTCTCCGGCTCTCCGCCGTCCGTGCGCAGTCCTCAGCGCCACGCGGTGGCCTGGCGCCGGAACTCCGGAGATGTACGCGGTTCCCGCCCAGGCGCGGCCTGAACCCCGGTTCCGCCACGGTTCTCCGGAGTTCTGGAGCGGGCGGGTCGGGCACTCTCTCAGCCTGTACCGGTAGACTCGTTCGGTCGGCTTCGGACACCCGCGCATGGCGCGGACGTTTTTGTGCAAGAAGTGTGAGTCCAGGGGCCGATGGTGAGCGTCGATCGACGCAAATCAACCATCACATGAATGGCCCCGGCCGCTGACAGTCCGGACCCGCGCTCAGGCGCAGGGTGCTCGCGCGTGTGCGCGGCGCTGTTCTCGTGCGAGAACTCAGAAGGACATACCCATGCCCAAGAACAAGAAGCCCCGAGGCGGACGTCCGTCCGCCAACTTCGAGCCGCGCTACGGCGCCAAGAAGACCTCCTTCCACGACCGTCACGCCGGAGCGCGCGACGGCGCCCGCGACGAGCGCGGCGGACGCGCGGATGCCGGCGACCGCCGCAGCGCACCCGCCGCCGGCGGATACGACCGTCGTCCGGGCAGCCGCAGCGCCGGCCACCGCGGATACCGCCCCGCCGAGGCCGAGTCCGGCGCCCCGAAGCAGCGCTGGGGTGCGCAGGAGCGCGCCGGACGCGACGAGGCCCGCAGCATCCGCAACCGTGCCGAGTCCGGACGCCGTGAGGCTCCCCACCACCGCGGTGAGGAGCGCCCTCGCTTCAACGACCGCGCAGGCCAGCGCCCCACCGGTCCCGGCACCTACCGCGACGAGCGTCCGAGCGGCGGCCGCCGATTCGACGAGCGTCCGCGTCGTGACGACCGCGGCGGCGCTGAGCGTCCTCGGTTCAACGAACGTGGGGCTGAGCGTCCTCGTTTCGATCGTGACGAGCGTCCGCGCCGCGACGACCGCTCGTCCGAGCGTCCGCGTTTCAACGACCGTGGGGCTGAGCGTCCTCGTTTCGATCGTGACGAGCGTCCGCGCCGTGACGACCGCTCGTCCGAGCGTCCGCGTGTCAACGATCGTGGGGCTGACCGTCCTCGTTTCGATCGTGACGAGCGTCCGCGCCGTGACGACCGCGGCGGCGCCGAGCGTCCCCGTTTCAACGACGCCGGCTCCGCCGAGCGTCCGGCCCGCTCCTACGACGCGGACCGCGCTCGTCGTGCGTTCGACCGCGACCGCACCCAGCGCTCCTACGACGCACCGGGCGAGCGCAGCCGCCCCTCGACCGGTGGCGCCTACCGCACCGACCGTCCGCGTCGTGATGAGCGTCCGAGCCGTGACGAGCGTCCGAGCCGCAACGACTGGAGCGCGAAGCCCAAGGCCGCGTTCGAGCCGACGGATGACGTCGTGCACGAGCGCCTCGAGGCGAAGTCCGTCGCTGCGGTCGAGGTCGACGGCGTGACCTTCGGCGACCTCGGTCTCGGCTCCAACATCGTCGAGACCCTCGTCGGCATGGGCGCGGCGACGCCGTTCCCGATCCAGGCCGCCAGCATCCCGGCCGTCCTCGAGGGCCGCGACGTCCTCGCCCGCGGCCGCACCGGCTCCGGCAAGACCATCGCGTTCGGCGCCCCGCTCGTCGAGCGCGTGCTGCAGTCGCAGGCCGGCAAGCGCCGTGAGTTCGGTCGGTCGCCCCGCGCGATCATCCTCGCTCCGACGCGTGAGCTCGCGCTGCAGATCGACCGCACGATCCAGCCGATCGCCCGCAGCGTCGGCCTGTTCACCACGCAGATCTACGGCGGTGTGCCGCAGGGACGCCAGGTGGGTGCGCTCAAGAAGGGCGTCGACATCGTGATCGGCACCCCCGGTCGCATCGAGGACCTGATCAACCAGGGCAAGCTCGACCTCTCGGACTGCCGCATCGCGGTGCTCGACGAGGCCGATCACATGTGCGAGCTCGGGTTCGTCGAGCCGGTGCAGCGCATCTTGCGTCACACCGCCGACGGCAGCCAGAAGCTCCTCTTCTCGGCGACGCTCGACCGTGAGGTCGCGGCTCTCGTCGACGAGTTCCTCGTCGACCCGGCCGTCTACGAGGTCGCCGGTGAAGACCAGGAGTCCAGCACGATCGAGCACCGCGTGCTCGTGATCGAGCACCGCGACAAGGCCGACATCCTCACGTCGCTCGTCGACCGCGCCGGCAAGACGCTCGTGTTCGCCCGCACCCGTGCGTACGCCGACATGCTCGCCGAGCAGTTCGACGACGCCGGCATCCCCGCGGTCTCGCTGCACGGCGACCTGAACCAGGCGAAGCGCACGCGCAACCTCGAGCGCCTCACCTCCGGTCGGGTGAACGTGCTGGTCGCGACGGACGTCGCCGCCCGCGGCATCCACGTCGACGACATCGACCTGGTCGTCCAGGCCGATGCTCCCGATGAGTACAAGACGTACCTGCACCGCTCCGGCCGCACCGGCCGTGCCGGCCGCTCTGGCCGCGTCGTCACGCTCATCACGCGTCAGCGTCAGCGGCGGATGACCGAGCTGCTGCAGCGCGCCGAGATCGACGCGCCGTTCGAGAACGCCCGCGTGGACGACGACCTGATCGAGGAGATCGCCGGTCGCGTGCCGACGGCGGCCGACCTCACGGCCTGACCCTCCGCATCGAAGGCCCCGTCACCGCATCCGCGGGGCGGGGCCTTCGGTCTGCGTGCCTCGACTTTCGTATGCGCGGCGCGCGCCTCCCGCACGGACATGTCGTCCGTGCGGGAGGAGATCTCACGATCGGGAGGAGAGATCCGCCGAATCGCTCCTCCCGAGCGTGCGAACTCCTCCCGAGCGTGCGAACTCCTCCCGAGCGTGCGAACTCCTCCCGAGCGCGCAGCCTGGCGGTCGCGCCGGGCAGGGAGTGGCGAAGAGAGCGGATGCCGTTCGCTAGGCGAGCTCGTGCTCGTGCACCCCGGTGGTCAGCATCGTGCCGTTGAGCGAGAGGTACAGCGTCTGCTCGGTCACCGTCAGGGACAGCATGTTGCGGCGTTCGAGCAGGGGCACCGCCGAGTCGATGAACCCGGGGTCGAAGCTGTAGACGCGGATGTCCTCGGCGCGGTGGATCCGCTTGTCCGCCCAGGGGACCATGACCTTCGCGGGATCGCGGTGCGTGTAGACGACGGTGCGCTCCGCGAGCCTGCTGCCGTAGTGGAGGCGCTCGGCATCCGGCGCGCCCACCTCGATCCAGACCGTGATCGCACCGGTGAGGTCACGCACGAGAACAGCGGGCTCATCGGACTGCGAGACCGTGCCGCCGAACACGATGCCCTCCGCGTACTCGAGTCCGTACGCGATCACGCGGGTGAGCATGTAGGCGTCGGTCTCCGACGGATGCCGTGCGACGCGCAACGCGTACTCCTCGAAGACGCCGCGGTCCATGTCTGCGAGCTGCACCTCGAAGGTGTGCATCGTCGATCCGATTGCCATGGGTCGAGCCTATTGGCCAGGGCGGTCGCCGCCGGACGAGGAGGTCGAGGGAACGCGCTCAGAAGAGCATCGGCTGCGCAGGGGCGGATGCCGCGGTCGACGCCGACGGCGCGAATCCGGGGCGCGTGCCGCGGACGGGATAGTCGTCTTCGTGCCGACCGTCGAGTCCATGCATGCGGATCAGGGGGCGCACCCGTTTCGCCAGCCACTGCCGATAGGCCTTGGGGGCCTCCGCGGACACGCCGGGGTACAGGCCGCGATAGGACGACAGCAGGTCGGGCCGATACTCGCCGAGCCACTGGAAGAACCACGGCTTCACGCCGGGCCGGAGGTGCAGCGCCCCGTATATCACGCGTGCAGCGCCCGCCGCTCTGATCCGGGCCAGCGCCGTGTCGAGCGCATCGATGGAGTCCGTCAGGTGCGGCATGATCGGCATCAGGAACACGGTCACGCGGAATCCGGCATCCGTCAGCGCCTTCACCGTGTCGAGGCGGGCCTGCGTCGTCGGCGCACCCGGTTCGATGGCCTTCTGCAGGTCGTCGTCGTACATCGCGATGGACATCTGGATGTCGACGTGCACGTGTTCGGCCGCTCTGACGAGCAGCGGGATGTCACGTCGGATCAGCGTGCCCTTGGTGAGGATCGACATCGGGGTGCCGGATGCCGCGAGCGCCTCAATGATCCCCGGCATCAGGCGGTACCGCCCTTCTGCCCGCTGATAGGGGTCGGTGTTGGTGCCGAGCGCGACGAGCTCGTGCTGCCAGCTACCCCGCCGCAGCTCCTTCTCGAGCATCTCGACGACGTTGACCTTCACCACGATCTGGGAGTCGAAGTCGGCTCCTCCGTCGAGGTCGAGGTACTCGTGCGTGCCGCGGGCGAAGCAGTATACGCAGGCATGACTGCATCCGCGGTAGGGGTTGATCGTCCATCCGAACGGCATCCGCGACGATCCGGGGACCTTGTTCAGCGCCGAGCGCGACAGCACCTCGTGGAAGGTCATCCCCGCGAACTCGGGCGTGGTCACCGTGCGCAGCACGCTGCTGCGGTCTTCGAGCCCCGGCAGAGCGGCAGAATCCGTCTCCCCGAGTTTCTGACCCTGCCAGCGCATGATTCATTCGAACATAACAACGATATTCATGTCAACCATGATGGGATATTCGTTCGAAACGGCGATGGGGGAGAATGGAGCCATGTACTCCGCGCGGCAGCCCCAGCATGCACGGCCGCGCTCCCCGATTCACGGACCCGCCCTTCCCGTCGGACTGGCGGTGACGGCGCTCGGCATCCTGCTCTCCATCGCCACCGTGCCGTCGGGCGACGCGTCCGCCCCGCAGGCCATGCCCGAGCCGAGCGTGGTGCAGGAGGTGCCGCCGGTCGAGACCGACGCGATCCCCGCCGCTGATCCGTGTTCCGACCCCGCGGTTCTCGACGCCATCGCCACCGCCGACGACGCGGCGATCATCGCGGGCTTCGGCGGAGGGGAGAGGTTCCGCGCGGCCGTCGTCGCAGGCAACGCGCCCTGCATCTCCCTCGATGACCCTGCGCACGTGTGGGTCGTGGTGAACAAGGCGCGCCCGCTCAACCCCATCGACTTCGCGCCGGCGTCGCTGACCGATGCGCCGCTGCAGATCACCACCGGATCGGGTCAGGCGCGCACCGACGTCGCCCAGGCGGTGGGGGAGCTCGCGGCTGCCGCGGCCGCCGATGGAGTCGGCCAGATCGGCGCCAACAACGGCTACCGCTCGTACGACCTGCAGGTGCGCACCTACGCCACGCACGTGCGCGCCGAGGGGCAGCAGAGCGCTGACGCAGCTTCCGCCCGAGCCGGGCACAGCGAGCACCAGACGGGGCTCGCCCTCGATCTCGTGGCCTGTGCGCCGTGCGGCGGCATCGACGCGTTCGGCGGAACGCCCCAGGGGGCGTGGGTCGCGGAGCACTCCTGGGAGTACGGGTTCATCGTGCGGTACGAGGCCGGCGCGACGGGCATCAGCGGCTACAAGCCAGAGCCCTGGCACGTGCGCTACATCGGCGTCGAGCTCGCCGCGGCCTATCACCAGGGCGGATTCCACACGCTCGAGGAGTTCTTCGGCCTCCCCGCCGCGCCCGACTACCCCCACTGAGATGCCCTGTTGCGGCATCCGACAATCGCGGTACCCAGTCTCACGGATTGTGGGATGCATTCTCACAATGGTCTGCCGTGCCCCGTGTTTCCGGCATAGAATCACCGGAGCAAAGACGCACGACATGCTCAGGAGGACGCAATGGAACGCGACATCTACGAAGAGGATCACGAGGCATTCCGCGACCTCGTCAAGGATTTCGTCAAGCGCCACGTGACGAACGAGGCCATCGAGCGGTGGGATGCCGCAGGAGAGATCGACCGCGCGACCATGCTGGCCGCGGGTGAAGCGGGCTTGATCGGCCTGTCCGTGCCCGAGGAGTTCGGCGGCGCGGGGATGCTGCAGGACTACCGTTTCCGCACGATCGTCATGGAAGAGGTCATCGCGGCCGGCGCCGGCTCGCTCGCCGGCGCCTTCGGCATCCAGGACGACCTCGCGGTGCCGTATCTCGTGCACATGGGCACGCAGGAGCAGAAGGAGAAGTGGCTGCCCCGCATGGCCACCGGTGAGGTGCTCGGCGCGCTCGCCATGACCGACCCCGGCGCCGGCTCCGACCTGCGCGGCATCAAGACCAACGCCAAGAAGGTCGACGGCGGCTACATCCTCAACGGCGCCAAGACGTTCATCTCGTCGGGCACCACGGCCGACGTCGTCGTGACCTTCGTCAAGACGGGCGAGGGCAACCGGCCCGACGCGTTCAGCCTGCTGCTCGTCGAGAAGGGCATGGAGGGCTTCGACCAGGGCAAGAAGCTCAGCAAGATGGGCTTCCACGGCTGGGACACGGCAGAGCTCAGCTTCACTGACGTGTTCGTCCCCGAGGAGAACCTGATCAGCGGCAAGGAGGGTCAGGGCTTCATCCAGCTGATGCTGAACCTGCCGCTCGAGCGCCTCTCGATCGGCGTCGCCGCAGCCGCGGCCGCCCAGGCCGCCTTCGACTGGACCACCGCCTACACGAAGGACCGCGAGGCGTTCGGCGAGCGCATCGCCGACTTCCAGAACACGCGTTTCCGCCTCGCCGACATGTCGGCGACGACCGACGCGATGTGGGCGTACATCGACCGCGCACTGCTCGCCTACAAGGACAACAAGCTCACCGCCGAGGACGCCGCCAAGGTCAAGTTCTGGGCGACCGAGCGCGAGTGGGAGGTGCTCGACACCGGAGTCCAGCTGCACGGCGGCTACGGCTACATCATGGAGTACCCGATCGCTCGTGCCTTCACCGATGCCCGGGTGCACCGCATCTACGGCGGCACGAACGAGATCATGCGCGACCTCGTCGGACGTCAGATCGCCGGCAAGCGCTGACGCACGCTGCACGAAGGGCCCCGGATGCCGCATCCGGGGCCCTTCTGCATGTCCATCCTCCCGTCGAGTGGGCCCGGGGGCGGGCACGGCTTCGGAGCGGGGGCGAGGCGCGCCGAGGAGTGGACGCCGTAGAGCGGCGTGTCGGGAACGGGCTCCGCAGCCGTGCTCGTCGCGGGTGGGGCACTCGGGTAGCAGGCTCCTTGCCACCTGAGTAGCATGGAGCCATGAACAGCAAGGTCAGTCTCAGCCTGAGTGAGAGCGATCTGGCGTTCCTCGACCTCGAGGCGCTCAGCGGACGGTACGCGTCGCGATCGGCGGCGGTGCAGGATGCCGTCCGTCTGCTCCGTGAGAGCCGCCTCGCGGACGCCTACGCCGAGGCCTATGCCGAAGGGTACGACCCCGAGTGGGACCTCGCCGACAGTGACGGGCTCGCGTCGGCGTGAGCGCGGCATCCATCCCTCTGCTGCGTCGAGGGCAGATCGTCCTTGTGTCGTTCGACCCGACAGTCGGGTCCGAAGTGCGAAAGACTCGCCCCGCCGTCGTGGTGAGCAACAACACGGCCAACACCGTCGCGAGCCGCGGCTCGAATGCGACGGTGACCGTCGTGCCCCTGACCTCCCGCACCGAGAAGGTGTTCCCGTTCCAGGTGCTCCTCCCCGCCGGCGCGACGGGACTCGATCGCGACTCGAAGGCGCAGGCCGAGCAGATCCGCACGGTCTCGGTCGCCCGGATCGTGCGGCCGGTCGGCTGGGTGCCGGCGGAGCTCCTGGGTGCGGTCGACGAGGCGATGCGGCTCCACCTGTCGCTCTGACCGCGCGGTCAGGCACAGCTTCGGAGCGGCGGCGGGCACAGCTTCGGAGCGGCACCGCGAAACGCCGGCGAGGACGCCGGGTGAGCGGCGTGTCGGCTTCGAGATCCGCAGCTGTGCCCCAGAAGGGAGCACGTCATGGCCCCGGTGAAGGCCGGATCCGGTCGCCGCGGCTACGGACGCGGCTGAGGAGTCCGGCCGCCGACGCCGGCGCGACGGAGACGGTCGGCGACGAGGATGCCGAGGGCGGTCGCACCCACGCAGCTCGCGAGGGTGACCGCGAAGAACGCGATCTGGAACCCGAGACCGAGGCTGCCCATATCGAACCAGGCCCAGGCCGAGATCGGGTACACGACGCCGACCGCGACGGCGCCGAGATAGTGCATCCAGGTGCCCCAGTAGCGCCAGATCACGAAGAGGAACGGCAGCTCGGTGAACGCCGCCCACCACAGATTCGTCAGCACGCTGCTGAAGCCGTAACCCGAGAAGGGGACCATCACGAGCCCGGCGATGAGAGCGACGAGGATGCCGACGAGCGGGCGCTTCAGCAGCCGTAGCGCGATGACCGAGGGCAGGATCCACAGCCCGGCGAGACCCATGCCGATGAACGACAGCGGGCCCGCGGTCAGCACGGTCGAGATCCAGTTCGCGGGCACCAGGAGCACGGCCCCTGCGACGCCCAGAGCCGCGCAGGTGAGCAGCACGGCCGTGGAGTAGCGCGCGCCCTTCGCTCCGCGGGGCCGATCGGTCGGGGCCGCAGCGGTCCCCGATCCTGCGCCGTTGTAGGGCTGCCTCTCCGTCGCCGCAGCGGCGGCCGCGGCATCCGTCTCCGGGGTGTGCGCCCCGCCGTCCGTCGCGCTCATACCAGCGGCTCCGCCGAGGCCTCGCGCGCGGCCTTCGATGCGGGGGACGCCGCCCCGATCTTCCAGTAGCCGCAGAAGCTGACCGTGTTCTTGTCGACTCCGCGCTCGCCGACGAGGTGCTTGCGGACCCCCGAGGCGAGGGCCTGCTCGCCGGCGGCGTAGGCGTGGAAGGGAGCCGCGGGCAGGTCGCCCTCGCGCAGCGCCGCGAGCGCGAGGGTGCCGGGAGCCGTGGAGTGCGGTCGCACGATCCAGGTGACGTCGATGCCGGCGGGGTGCGGGAAGTCGAGGGCGTCCTCCTCGCTCGGCACCTCGATGAGGGCGGTACCGGATGCCGTGGCCGGCAGTGAGGCGCAGATCGAGGAGATCGCGGGCAGCGCCGTCTCGTCGCCGACCAGCACGACGCGATCGGTGCCGCGCTCGGGGTTGAACGTGAGTCCCTCATCGATGATCAGCACGTGCTCGCCGGGCTCGCATGTCTCGGCCCACCGTGATGCGGGGCCGGCGGTGCCCTCGGCGGCTGATCCGTGCAGCACGAAGTCGACGTCGATCTCCGCCCCGGCGTCGGCGGTGGCGGGGCGGTACGCGCGCACGCTGTAGTTGCGCATGACCGGACGCTCGCCGTCGGGGATGCGGAGGAACTTCAGGTATCCGAACATCTTGTTGGCCTTCGCGGGCACGCGGTCGAGCCCCGCTTCGCCGCCGATCGGCAGGAAGAGACGGAACCACTGGTCGAAGCCCATCGGCCGGAACCTCTCGATCTCGCCGCCGCCGAGGGTGACCCTCACCCAGTGCGGTGCGAGCCGCTCGGTGCGCAGCACCGTCACGTGGAGGAGGTCGGAGGAGAGCGGCTTGACCAGTTTGCTGAACGCCATCGGTGCGCCTTTCAGATGTTCCAGGGGAAGAAGAGGGCGAGGATCGTCGCGGAGGCCGCGATCCCCACCACGATGAAGACGAGGTCGCGCCCGCGGAACGGCACCAGATGCCGCTCGGTGCGCGTGGGGTGGGCGCCGAAGGCGCGGGAGTCCATGGCCAGGGCCACACGCTCCGCATGCCGGATCGCGCCGGCGAGCAGGGGGACGATGTAGCCCCAGCCGCGTGCGATCCTGGCGAATGGACCGCGCCCGCCGTGATGGCCGCGCACGCGGTGCGCCGCACGGATCACCGACAGCTCGTAGCCGAAACGGGGCACGAAGCGGAACGCCGCGAGGGCCGTGTAGCCGATCCGGTACGGCACCCGCAGCTGCTGCACGCTCGCCCGCACCAGGTCGGGGCCGGTGGTGGTGAGCCCCCCGATCAGCGCCAGCGCGATGATCGCTCCGAGGCGCAGGCCGGTGGCGAAGCCGATGGCGAGGGCGCCCTGGTAGAGCGTCCAGTCGCCGACGCGCAGCAGGGGCACGGTGTCGCTCACGAGACCGGCATCCACCCAGATCGAGAACCCGAAGCCGATGAGCAGGATGCCGAGGGGCACGGCCGCGAACAGGATCGCCGCGGTGCGGCCGGTGAGACGTGCGCCGACGAGCAGCACGGCGTAGGAGAGGGCGAGGAACGCGGCCGGCGTCGCGAGATCCCGCACGAAGACCAGCACGAGGATCGCGGGCAGCACGGCCACGACTTTGGAGAGCGGGTTCAGCCCGTACAGGAACTGCCGCGGCGAGGTCGCCGTCATCTCGGCGTACGGATCGAACACGGCGCTCATGATCTGCCCGCCAGCATCCGCTGCAGGGCGGGGAGGCGCAGCCCCGCCTCGGAGAAGGCGCGACCGTCGTCGAAGAGCTCGGCGGTGGGGCCGGCGGCGTGCACGCGCCCGTCATGGAGGATGACGGTGCGGGTCGCGTGCTCGGCGACCAGCTGCAGATCGTGCGTCACGATGACGATGGTCGTGCCCTCGGCGCGCAGGTCGTCGAGGAGTGAGAGCAGCTCGGATGCTCGTGCCCTGTCCTGCCCGAACGTCGGCTCGTCGAGAGCGAGCACCCGCGGCCTGGTGATGAGCGCGGTGCCCACCGACAGGCGTCTCTTCTCGCCGCCGGACAGCAGGAACGGATGCACATGCGCCTTGTGCTCGAGGCCGAAGCGCGCGAGCATCGCGGCGACGAGGCTCTCGACCTCGTCGTCTGGCGTGCGCCGCAGCCGCAGGCCGTGGGCGAGCTCGTCGAACACCGTCGGTGCGATGAACTGGTGCTCGGGATTCTGGAAGACGAATCCGATGCGGGCGGACAGCTCGCGCGGAGAGGCGGTGCCCGGGTCGACGCCCGCGACATCCACCCGACGCCGTGGCGGAGGGACGACCCCCGCGAGGGCCTGGATCAGCGTCGTCTTCCCCGCGCCGTTCGTGCCGACGATCGCGGTGAGGCTGCCGGCGGGGATGCTGAGGTCGACGCCGTGCAGGATCTCCCGCTTCCCCTTCCGCACGGTCAGGCCGCTGGCCGTGATGATCGGCGGCGCGTCCTGCTCGGTCGTCTCGCGTGCGGCCTCGGTCGTTGAGCGAGCGGAGCGAGACGACACGCTGTGCATCGCGGCTCCTGTCGTGCGTGGCGTGAGGCGTCTCGGCTCGTCGCTGCGCTCCTCGCTCGACGACCGGGAGGCGTTCGACGACCCGGGGGCGGCGGCGAGCGCGGCCCCGAGCTCGTCGGGGGTCAGCGGCAGCGGTTCGAGGACGACGCCGGCATCCCGCATCCGCAGCGCCGCCAGTGTCGCCGACGGAAGCCACACCCCCATCGCGAGCAGCTCATCGACGTTCTCGCGCACCACGGATGCGGCGGGCCCGTCGAACGCGACACGTCCGTCGCGGTCGAGCACGATCGCCCGCGTCACGAACCCCATCGCGGCGTCGAGGTTGTGCTCGACGAGGAGGATCGCCCTGTCGCCAGCGGCGACGACGTCGGCGAGGGCCGCGTAGACGTCGTCGATGCCCTGCGGGTCGAGGTTCGCGGTCGGCTCGTCGAGCACGATGAGCGGAGAGCCCATCGCCAGCGCGCAGGCGATCGTGAGGCGCTGGCGGCCTCCGCCCGAGAGCAGATCGGGGTTGTCCGTCCTCCGGTCCCACAGGCCGACGCGTCGAAGCGCGTCTTCGGTGCGCCGCTCCACCTCGGCGAGCGGCAGCAGCAGGTTCTCCGGCCCGAAGGCGACCTCGTCGTAGACGGTGCCCGTGACGATCTGGGCATCCGGATCCTGGAACACCATCGCGACCCGGGTGCTCAGCGACGCGGTCGTCGTCTCGGCGGTGTCGAGGTCGCCCGCGGTCACTGTGCCGGTCATGGTCGCGGGGACGGCGTGGGGGATGAGCCCGTTGAGCGCCAGGGTGAGCGTCGACTTGCCCGAGCCCGACGGTCCCAGCAGCAGCACGACCTCTCCGGCCGCGATGTCGAACGAGACGTCGCCCGGGGAGGGGTGCGCGGCATCCGCGTGGGTGATCGAGAGGTCACGCACGCGCAGAAGGGGCGCGGATGGGCGCACTAGCACGGCCTCGGGTCAGCGGATCGGACCCTACTAACTTAGCTGAGCCTTACCTATTTCGCCACGCGGCTTTCCTGCGGGCGTCGACGGCGAGGCAGGGCGTCGACGGGCAGAAGAGGGATGCCGGGGCTAGCGGCGTGCGACGCCGGCGCGGCTGAGCGCTGCGCCGATGGCGAGGCCCACCGCGGTCCACGCGATCGGGCCGAGGACCGAGATCACGAGATACGCGATCTGCGCCCAGAGCGCCATCGTCGACAGGTGCGCGGCGAAGAACACCACGACCGCGACGAACACGCCGATCACCGCGGCGGAGACGAAGAAGCGCCAGGGGCCCCACGAACGGTAGCGCGTCAGCGCGGCCACGCCCTCCTGGATCGCGCCGAACAGCAGCGCCGTGCCGATGAAGCGCAGCGCCCACGCGGGGTTGAAAGCGCTCGCGATCAGCGCGGCGATCACGTGCGTCACGATGGCGACGAGGGGGCGGCGGAGCACCTCCTGCGCGATGATGCCGGGCAGCACATGGGAGCCGAGCACGAGTCCGTAGAGATAGGGGGTGAGCACGAGGACGCCCGGGGTGATCAGCCCCGCAATGCCTCCCAGGATGCCGGTCGCCACACCGATCGCGGCGCACACGAGCAGGACGCGGGTCGGCAGGGGGGAGCGGGAGGATGCCACGTCTCCAGCCTACTGTCGACCAACGGCGGCGATGGCTGGCCGATCGTCTAGGAACCGGCTGTGGATCTGGTGAGAGCGGGATTCCGGGACTACTTTGAGCGACGGTGCGGCAACGCGGCTGCACCATTGGACATCGGGAGCACCAATGGGTCGAACACCCCTCCGGATGGCAGCAGCCACCACCCTGGCGACGCTGTTCATCGCGTCAACCGCCACCGCCGGCTACGCAGGAGTAGAGGAGGTGACGCATCCCACCCCTGTCGAGGGCACTCCGGGGCACTACATCGTCGTGATGAAGTCCGACCCGCTGGCGAGCTACACGGGCGAGGTCAAGGGACTCAAGGCGACCAAGCCCGTCGAGGGCGAGCAACTGGAGACGGAGTCCGAGGACTCGCAGCGCTACATCCAGCACCTCGAGACCGAGCAGCAGACGCTCGCGCAGGAGGTCGGCGTCACGCCGGACACCACGTACCAGACCGTCCTCAATGGGTTCAGCGCCCAGCTCACGGGCGAGCAGGTCGACAAGCTCCGCGCGTCGAAGGACGTCTACGAGGTGTTCCCCGACGAGATCCGTCACCCCGATGCGCAGACGTCGACGTCCTTCCTCGGACTCGGCGACGACAAGAAGGGACGCGGCGGCCTCTGGCAGCAGACCGGCGGCGTCGACCGCGCGGGCGAGGGCATCGTGGTCGGTGTGATCGACACGGGCATCGCACCCGAGCACCCCTCGTTCGAGGGCAAGAAGCTCAAGAAGCAGAAGCGCGACCACAACCGCCACAAGGGCAACCAGCCCTACACCGACGGAACCTACGTCTACTTCGACAAGTCGGACGGTGGGCAGTTCAAGTCCCTCATGGTCGAAGGCCAGGGCTGGGACAAGGGCGACTACTCGACCAAGATCATCGGCGGCCAGTACTTCTACACCGGTGCGCAGGCCGACGGCTTCGACTTCCAGTACGACTACCTGTCTCCGCGTGACGGTGCAGGCCACGGCTCGCACACCGCGAGCACGGCCGCCGGGAACTTCGGAGTGAAGGCGTCGATCGAGAACGTCGACTTCGGCAAGATCTCCGGCGTCGCGCCCGGTGCCAAGATCTCGGCGTACAAGGCCTGCTACGAGGGCCCGGACCCCGCGGTCACGACCGACGACATCTGCGCGTTGAGCGACCTCGTCGCGGCGATCGATCAGGCCGTCGCCGACGGCGTCGACGTGATCAACTACTCCATCGGCGGCGGAGCGGCCAAGACCGTGCTCGCCCCCGAGGACATCGCGTTCTTCAACGCGGCGGCCGCGGGTGTGTTCGTCTCGGCGAGCGCCGGCAACGACGGCCCCGACCCTGTCACGGCCGATCACGCATCGCCCTGGTACACGACGGTCGCGGCATCCACGATCCCGACCTGGGAGGGCACCGTCACGTTCGACGGGTTCGCGCAGGCCGGTGCCTCGGTCAGCGTGCCGTTCGGCACCACCGTGACCGGTCCGTCGATCTACGCGGGGGATGCTGCGGCAGCAGGAGCGGCGAACGCGCAGCAGTGCCTGCCCGGCACCCTCGACCCGACGAAGGTCGCGGGGCACATCGTGGTCTGCGACCGCGGCAACAACGCCCGCGCCGAGAAGTCGCAGGTCGTGAAGGACGCCGGCGGCAAGGGCATGGTCCTCGTGAACGTGCCGGGTGGAGCCGACTCGCTCGACAACGACTTCCACGCCGTTCCGACGGTTCACCTCGCCTCCGCGCACCGTGCGGCCGTGCTCGCCTACGTGCAGGGCGGGAAGGACCGTCCGATCTCGCTCATCGGCAAGAACACCACCGGCGTCACGACTCCCGTCCCGCAGATCGCGGGCTTCTCGAGCCGTGGCCCGATGCTCGCCGACGGCAGCGACATCATGAAGCCCGACATCGCAGCGCCCGGCGTCGCGATCCTCGCGGCGACGAACAACGCGCCGGACGAGAAGCCGACCTTCGGCATCCTCTCCGGCACGTCGATGGCGGCGCCGCACATCGCCGGACTCGCGGCGCTGTACCTCGGCGAGCGTCCGAAGGCCACGCCGGCGGAGATCAAGTCCGCGATGATGACGACCGCCTACGACACGGTCAACGCCGACGGTTCGAAGAACCGGAACCCCTTCGAGCAGGGCGCGGGTCAGGTCGATCCGAGGCGCTACTTCAACCCGGGTCTGCTGTACCTCAACGGCGCGAAGGACTGGGCGGCGTTCCTGGAGGGCAAGGGACTCGGCGCCTTCGACGGCGTCGACCCGATCGACGGCAGCGACCTCAACGTCGCGTCCTTCTCGATCGGCTCGCTCGCCAGCGCGCAGACCGTCACGAGGACCGTCACGGCCACCGAGAAGGGCACGTTCACGGCATCCGTCGATCTGCCCGGCGTCAAGACGACGGTGACGCCGTCGACGCTGAAGTTCGACCGCGCGGGGCAGACGGCCACCTTCACGGTGACCTTCGACAACCAGAGCGCCCCGGTGGAGCAGTGGGCCACCGGCTCGCTGACGTGGACGAGCAAGAAGAACACGGTGCGCTCGCCGATCGCGGTGTTCCCGGTGACGGCGGATGCTCCGCCCGAGGCCTCGGGCACCGGTGTCGACGGATCCGCCACGGTGGAGATCGTCCCCGGCGTGACCGGCGATCTCGCCATCACGCTGTCGGGTCTCACCCCGTTCGAGCTCCTCGCCGACCCGGACGGCCGGGTCGATGGGCACTCGGGCGACGAGGCGTCGGGCGATGCCGACAAGAACGTCTCCTGGCTGGTCGATGTGCCGGCCGGCACGACGCTGTCGCGCTTCGACCTCGACTCGTCGGATGACACGGGCAGCGACCTCGACCTCGCGGTCTACCGCGTGGTCAGCCCCGACGATCTGCGCTACTACGACAAGTGGCAGTCGGCGACGGGTTCGGCCGACGAGCAGGTCACGCTGAAGGCTCCGAAGGCCGGAACCTACCTGGTGGTCGCGAACGTGTACTCGACCTCGGCGCCGATGACGTGGGACATGACCGTCGCCAACGTGCAGCCGAGCGGAGAGGGCGCCTTCACGGCCACCCCGAACCCGATCGCGGCGACGCGCGGCACCAAGACGAGCTTCCAGCTCGGCTGGAGCGGCCTCACCGCCGGGACCCGCTACCTCGGCCTCGTGCAGTACGGCGAGTCGGCGGTGTCGACCATCCTCACGGTCGACGCGCAGTAGCCCGTCGGAACGGGGTGGGGTCCTCCGGGGCCCCACCCCGTTTCGTCTCGTCGCTGCGCTCCTCGCTCAACGACCGGGACTCGCGGCCTCGCGACCGCCCCTGGCCGTTGAGCGACACTTCGACTCGCTTCGCTCGCTCAGTGCTGGTCTTCGCGAGACGAAGCGCCCGCCGCGAGACGAAACGCTTCCCGCGAGGCGACCTCAGATCCTGCGGCCCCGTGGCATCAGTCGCACGTCGGGCAGGGGAGGGGCGGGGATGCGCACGTCGTGCCCCTCGACCTCGCCGAAGCGGGCTGACGCGGCCTCCCAGTCGGCCCTCGCGACGGCGATCTCGTTGTGCGTGCGGCCTGCGAAGTTCCACCACATCACGATCTCGTCTTCGAAGGGCTCGCCGCCGAGCAGGAACAGCAGCGCCCCTTCGGCGCTCGACACCTCCACGCTCTCCCGCGAGTCGCCGAGATAGAGGGTGTCGTTCAGGGCGAGCGGATGCTCCGCCACGGTCGCCGCGCCCTCGACGAGCATGATCCCGTGCTCCCAGTCGACGCGCAACGGCAGGTGCACGGTCGTCCCGGCCGGCACCACGATCTCCGCGCCGACGATCGGCGTGTGCACGGTCGCCGGAGAAGTCGCCCCCGCGAACTCGCCGAGCAGGACGGTCGCCGCGGCATCCGCTCCGTCGACGGCGGGCAGCGTGACGCCCGGCAGCGCGGTGTGGCGTTCGAATCCGGCGGCGCCGTGCCGCGCCGACTCGGGCAGCACGACCCAGAACTGCAGGGCGTCCAGCGGGATCGGATCCTCGCCGATCGAGTACTCCGAGTGCGAGATGCCGTTCCCCGCGGTCATGAGGTTCAGCTGCCCGCGGCGCAGGTCGGCGTCGCTGCCGAGCGAGTCGCGGTGCCGGATCTCTCCGACCAGCGGCCAGGTCACGGTCTGCAGCCCGATGTGGGGGTGCGGTTCGACGCGCATCCTCGTGTCTGCGGGACCGAACCGGTCGAGGAAGCACCAGGCGCCGATCGTCGGCAGGTTGCGGTGCGGCAGGGCGCGCAGCACGTTCATGCCGCGCACGCCGCCGAGGGGCACCTCCCGTGGCTCGAGGATGAGCCGGTGCTGACCGATCATGAGTCGCGGCGTCCGGGCCAGCGGATCTCCGCCCCGGGGATCTCGTGCGTCTCGAGGTACTTCGCGATGTACGGGCACAGCGGCACGATCGCCTCGCCGGATGCCGCGGCATCCGTCAGGGCATCCTTCGCGAGGATGCCGGCGAGCCCTCGCCCCTGGAACGCCGGATCGATCTCGGTGTGCGTGAAGCGGATCGCGCCGGGGCGCAGTTCGAACTCCGCGAAGCCGGCGAGGCCGCCGTCGAGCGTGATCTCGTAGCGGGAGGCGTCGTCGTTGCGGGTGACGGCGATATCGGTCATCGGATGCTCCTTCTGCGGTCTGCGTCCAACCTACGCCCGCCGGGAGCAGGAGGGCTCGCTCCGCGCGCCGACGCCCGGCCCGGCCTCCGTCTCTCAGGTGGGGCGTCGTCTCGCAGGCGGGGTGTCGGGCGCGGACGGGGCCGGGCGCGACGGAGCGGGCTCAGCGCACGGGCCCGGCGTCGGCGAGACCGTGCGCGTCCTCCCGGGTCGTGCGGGGGAAGGCGAAGCTCACGGCGACGAAGATCGTGAGCGTGATCGCCGGCACGATGAAGGTGTGCTGGAACGCCTCCGACGGTGACCCAGACCCCGCGGCGTCGAAGAACACCGAGGCGAAGATCGCGACGCCCACGGCGCTGGCGATCGCCTGCACCGCGGTGAGCACTCCGGATGCCGAGCCGATCTCATCATCCTTCACGGCCGCGAGGATCGTGCTGAACAGGGCGGCGATGATCGCTCCCCCGCCCATGCCGAAGAGGACGATGCCGGGGGCGATCCCCCAGATGCTGAAGTCTCCCGGCTGCTGGAGCTCGAACCACAGCAGAGCGGTGCCGGCGAGCTGCGTCACGGCGCCCAGCTGCAGCACGGAGCGGCCGATCTTCTCGGCGAGCCAGGCGCCGCTGAGTGCTCCGCCGATCGCGGATCCGATCGCGAGGGGCAGGTTGCCGAGCCCGGCCTCGCCGGCGGTGAAGCCGTTGCCCTGCTGCAGGAACAGCGTCAGCACGAGCTGCGTGCCGGTGAGGCTGCTGAAGAACAGGGCGATGCCCACGAGCCCGAACGTGTAGGCGCGCCGCGTGAACATGGTGGCGGTGACCAGCGGCACGCCTCCTCGACGCAGCAGGCTGTGCTGCTGCCAGCCGAACACGACGAAGCCGAGAGCGCCGACGACCACGCACACCCAGGCCCAGACCGGCCAGTCGAGCTCGGGGCCGAACGTGAGGGCGAGCACGAGGAGGCCGGACGACAGGATGATGAGCGCGCCTCCGACGGGGTCGATCGTGACCCTGCGGTCGCCGGAACGCTTCGGCAGGATGCGCCAGGCGACGATCAGCGCGGCGATCCCGATGGGCAGGTTCACGAGGAAGACGGAGCGCCAGCCGAGTCCGAACAGGTCGGCCTCGATGAGTCCGCCGCCGATGACGGGACCGAGGATGCCGCCGAGTCCGAGCGCGGGCCCGAACACGCCGAACGCGGTCGCCAGCTCGGCGCCCGAGAGGTTCTCGCGCAGCAGTCCGAGCCCCTGGGGGAGCAGCAGTGCGCCCGCGGCGCCCTGGACGAGTCGGAACGCGATGAGGGTCTCGGGGCTCGGCGCGAGCGAGCAGGCGAGGGATGCCGCGGTGAACACGGTGAGCCCGAGCAGGAACATCGGTCGGCGCCCGTATCGGTCGCCCAGCCGGCCGCCGAGGATGAGTCCGGCGCCGAGGGCGAGGGCGTAGCCGCCGATCACCCACTGGAGTCCGAGCGGGGTGACCCCGAGGGACGTCTCCAGCGAGGGCCCGGCGACGTTGACGATGGTCGCGTCGAGCATGTCCATGATCTCGGCGGCGAGCATCACCCCGAGGATCGCCCAGCGCCAGCGGTAGGGAGGTTCGGTCGTTTCGGCCATGTCATCTCACATCTTGATAATCAATAGAATTAGCAATTATTCATACTACTATGACAGACATGGATGCGACGTCGAACCAGCGCGCGGCTGGACGAGGGGGCTACTCGCCGTCGAGGCGCCACGAGACCGAACCGGCGGAGGGGCGCGACATCCGGTCGCGCGTGCAGCAGCTCACGATGCGGCAGCAGCGATTCGAGAGGTCGCTCGCGAAGCGGCTCGACCTGGATGCCGCCGGACTGGAGGTCGTCGACCATCTCATCTCGTCCGGGCCGACGACGCCGACCGAGCTCGCGCATCGGGTCGAGATCTCGACCGCCGCCATGACCCTCGTGCTCAACAGGCTCGAGGATCGAGGGCACATCGGCAGGGAGCGGCATCCGTCCGACGGGCGCAAGCTCATCGTGACGGTGTCGGATGCCGCAGCCGCCGACGCCGAGCGGATGGTCGCGCCGCTCATCGACGAGGTCGAGGACGTGATCTCGGCGATGAGCGAGGAGGAGCGCGCCGTCGTCTCGCGATTCCTCGACGATCTCATCGGCGCCTACGACCGCTCGACTCCGGACTGACCCTGTCCGCCGCGCCTGTGGAGAACGCGGGGCGTGACGTCGGCGGGGGTGGTTACGCTGGAGGGATGCCGCAGACTCCCCGTGACCCGTACGAGGATCTGCCGTATGCAGACGAGCCCTGGGGCGACGGGTGGGAGCCGAGCGAGCCGCCGGAGCCCATGGACTGGGAGCCGCAGGGCTCAGGGTACGAGCCTCCGCTCGACTGGGGGCCCGGCCCGCGGACGCCGGTGACGGCATCCGCCCCGGTGTCCGCCTCGGCATCCGGTGCGCCCGTGCGCAGGGCGACGCCCAGCCGGTTCGCCACCGCGCGGGAGGCGCTGCACACGGTCTTCGGCTACGACGAGTTCCGCGGCGACCAGGCCGAGATCGTGGAGCAGGTGATCGGCGGCGGTGATGCCGTCGTGCTCATGCCGACCGGTGGCGGAAAGAGCATCACCTATCAGGTGCCGGCGCTCGTGCGCGAAGGCACCGGACTCGTGATCAGCCCGCTGATCGCCCTCATGCACGACCAGGTCGACGCCCTGCGCGCCAACGGCGTGAACGCGGCGTACCTCAACTCGACGCAGTCGATCGACGAGCGGCGCGAGGTCGAGCGCGCGTACGTCGCCGGCGAGCTCGACCTCATCTACGTCGCGCCGGAGCGGCTCAGCAGTGCGCAGACCACCGCGCTGCTGCAGCGCGGCGCCCTCAGCGTCATCGCGATCGACGAGGCGCACTGCGTATCGCAGTGGGGTCACGACTTCCGTCCCGACTACCTCGCCCTCGGCGACCTCGGCGAGAGGTTCCCCGGGGTGCCGCGCATGGCGCTCACGGCCACGGCCACCAGGGCCACGCACCAGGAGATCACCGAGCGGCTGCGCCTCGACGCCGCTCGGCATTTCGTGGCGAGCTTCGATCGCCCGAACATCCAGTACCGGATCGTGCCGAAGGTCGATCCGCGCAAGCAGCTCGTCGCCTTCATCCGCTCGATGCCGGAGGGTGCCGCGGGCATCGTCTACGCCCTCAGCCGCAAGTCGGTGGAGCAGACCGCGACGTACCTCGCCGCGCAGGGCTTCGACGCGCTGCCGTATCACGCGGGGCTTCCGGCTGAGGTCCGCGCGACCAACCAGTCGCGGTTCCTCCGCGAAGACGGCGTGGTCATGGTCGCCACGATCGCGTTCGGCATGGGCATCGACAAACCCGACGTGCGCTTCGTGGCGCACATCGACCTGCCGAAGTCGGTCGAGGGGTACTACCAGGAGACCGGTCGCGCCGGCCGAGACGGCGAGGCCTCCGTCGCCTGGATGGCCTATGGCCTCGGCGACGTGGTGCAGCAGCGCCGTCTCATCGACCAGAGCCCCGGCGACCGCACGTTCAAGATGCGCATGGGGCAGCACCTCGACGCGATGCTCGCGCTGTGCGAGACCGTCGAGTGCCGCAGGCAGAACCTGCTCGGCTACTTCGGTCAGGAGTCGCAGCCGTGCGGCAACTGCGACACGTGCCTCGAAGACACCGCGACCTTCGACGGCCTCATCCCCGCGCAGAAGCTCCTCTCGACGATCGTGCGTCTCAAGAAGGAGCGCAACCAGGCTTTCGGGGCCGGTCACCTGATCGACATCCTCCGCGGTGCGTCGACCGAGCGCATCCGTCAGCAGGGCCACGAGAAGATCGCGACCTACGGCATCGGCGCCGACCTCTCCGATCAGGACTGGCGCAGCGTGGTGCGGCAGCTCCTCGCCCGCGGCATCCTCGTCGCGCAGGGCGAGTACGGCACTCTGGCTCCCGGCGAGCTCGCGGCAGGCGTGCTGAAGGGCGAGACCCCTGTACCGCTGCGCAAAGACACCATCGGCCGGCCGGCGTCGGCGCCTCGCGCCCGCAAGGCGAGTGCGGCGGATGCGCTGGATGTCGGAGACCGCCCGCTGTTCGAGGCGCTGCGCGCCTGGCGTGCGGAGACCGCGCGGGAGCAGGGTGTGCCCGCGTACATCGTCTTCGGCGATGCGACGCTGCGTGCCCTCGCTGAGCATCGGCCCGCGTCGATGGGGGCGCTCGACGGGATCACGGGCATCGGCGAGAAGAAGCGCGAGGCCTACGGCGAGAGCGTGCTCGCCGTGATCGCCGCAGGCTGAGCCCCGCTCGCGCGGCGGTCATGTTCCGGTCGAGGAGCGAGGAGCGAGGAGCGCGGCGACGAGACGAAACGCGGTGGCGGATGCTCGCTGCACTCCCTCCATCGCAGGGAGGAGTCAGCCGCTGACCGTGCTCAGCGCCCGGCGGGCCACTCCGGGTTCACGGCGATCGCCGTGACGTGGAGGTCGCGCCGCGGGAAGTCGATGCCGTCGACGTCGATCTCGATCCGGCGCTCGCCGCTTATGGCGTCCGCGCTGAAGATCGCGAGGCTGAGGAGCTTGTCGTACGATTCGCCGCGGTTCGGGTTGATGAAGTCCTCCTCCGTGGCGACGCCGAAGACGCGGCCGCCGCTCTGCGCCAGTGCACCCTGGTCGGTGCGGACGACCGGACTCAGCTCACCCACGAACCCGCCCAGATCCGCCGCCGGCTCGGCGTCCACCGACCTCGACTCCGCGATCTCGGCGAGCGGGATCGACCACAGGGTGGCTCCGGCGGCCCAGTGCAGACGTCCCTCCCAGACGAAGGGCGTGCCCGATTCCCACCCCAGCACCGACTCCGGGTAGTGGATCTCGAGTTCCTGTCTGTCCCCTGTGGTCCGGTCCCAGATCTGCAGGCTCTGGTGCGCCGAGGTCTCCTCGTCGACGATCTCGCCCAGGCCGAGCGCGCGGTCCTGGTCGCAGACGAGCGTGCGGACTCCGGTGAACGCGCCGAGCCCGTCGATGTCGCGCGACTCCGAGGTCACGATGCGCACACCGGACTCGTCGACCAGGGCGAGATCATCGCCGCACGTGGTCAGCGCGGGGTTGACGTACCCGAGGTCGATCGTCGTGATCTCTTCCGTGGCGGCATCCACGAAGGCCAGCTGCTGGCCTTCGGCCGAACCCGTGTACACCGCGAAGCCGTCGGCGACGGCGAGTCTCGCCCGCTCCGACGACGACTCCTTCGCGCCCGACAGGGGCAGCGCCGTGAGCCCGTCCTCGTGGATCAGGTACTCATCTGCGGGGCCGCCGACGCTCAGCCCCGCCTCCGACCACGCGATCCTCGACTCCTCGAAACCCCGCTCCTCGAGCTCCACCGACCGCGTCTCTCCGGCCTCGTTCACGAGCACGAGATAGGCGTGGTCGCCGGCGTGCAGGCGCAGGGCCACGACGGCGTCTTCGAGGCCGAAGTCCTCGGAGATGGGCGGGGCGTTCAGCATCCTGACAACGGAGGGGATGCCGAAGAACGCCGCCCAGATGCCGACCAGCACGAGGGCGACGACGATCCAGCTCTTCAGCAGACCGGGACCGGGCCCCGTGCCCTTCCCGCCGCGATGAGGGCGCCCTTTCGCCCTCTGTGCCGCTCGGCCCCCCGCAGTGCTCATGGGAACGATCCTGTCAGAGCGAGGCGGTGCTCGACGGACGGAGGTGCGGGGACGCGTCTCAGCGTGCGGGAAGCACGTCGTCCAGGTGGGCGCGGAGCTGCACGGCGACGTCCACCGCGTCGCGGTCGTAGAGCCACTGGTACTGCAGCCCGTCCCACAGGGCGATGAGCCAGATCGCCTCGCGTTCGGGGTCGCGATGCTCGGGAAGGTCGCCGTCGAGCTGAGCGAGCCGGAACACCTCGGTGAAGTAGTCCAGGCTGCGCTCGAAACGGCGGATGAAGTAGTCGTGGGCGGGGTGGCCTGCGGGCACGGCCTCGCACGAGAGCACCGCGTACACCTCGATGAGGCCGGGTTCGACCTCGGCGTTGTGCGCGGCGCCCGCAGGCATCCCGCGCAGGAGGTCGGCCGCGCGGCAGGGGGTCGTCGCGTGGTCCTGGAGGCGGATCGCGTCGTCGCGCTCCATGAGCACCGCGCTCAGCAGCGCCTCCTTGGTCGCGTAGTGGTGCAGCAGCGTCGACTTCGACACCCCCACCGCCTCGGCGATGTCGCGCAGGCTGGTGTCTCCGTATCCGCTGCGGGCGAAGAGCTGCGTGGCGTCGACGAGGATCTGCGCTCGACGTCGGCGGCCGGCCGCGTAGCCGGCCTGATCCTCGTCGCCGAGGCCGCTGAGCGCCAGTTCGGGAAGAGGGCCCGACGGCTCGGGGGGCGCTTCGGGCTCCTCGGGGTCGCGCCATCCGACCGGCGTCGCCCACAGCCCTTCCCGCTCTTCGAGCATCTCCACGACGTCGACGCGCTCCGGGAGGTACTGCGCCATGAGCTGCAGGCCGTCCCACCCGGCCATGTGGCGGATCGTCTCGCCTTCGAGCTCGCGATCCGCGGAGATCACGCCGTGGTCCACGGCATCCTGCATCGCGTCGACCGTCAGCTCGCGCATGGTGGCGTAGCGCTCGCGCATCCGCTCGTGGGCGGGGTGGGCCGGGGCCGACGCCTCGCCGGTGAGCGCGGCGTACAGCTCGAGGTAGCCGGGGGTCTCCGCGTTGCGGGTGGCGAGCTCGGAGAGCACGAGCGACCCCGGCTCGGCGGCGGCGATGATGACGCTGACGGCCTCCGCGTTCTCCTCCTCGAACTGCGCGACGACCTCGGCGAGCAGGTCGTCCTTCGAGGCGAAGTGGCCGAGGAGGCCAGGATGACTGACGGATGCCGCGGCGGCGATGTCGCGCAGCGAGGTGGAGCGGTAGCCCTGGGCGACGAAGAGCTCGCGGGCAGCGGTGAGGATGCGCTGCCTCGTGGCAGCGGCACGAGCGTGCCGGGTGTTCGTCATCGCATCCTCCCAGGACACTCTATCCTCGCTCATTACCAATCGGTCGAGATTCACTTACCAAACGGTCGAGATTCGTGTATCGTCGAGTCCGCGCCGATCGTGGAAGACCGGCGGAACCTTGCCCGAAAGGATCTCCCATGACAGAGCTGTCATCGGCTGCGAACGCCGCAGCCGCCGGAACCACCGGCTTCAAGCTCCCCGGAACCACCCCCGAGAAGACCCCCCGCGGCTATACGCCCGGTCTCGCCGCGGTGAACTTCGGCGTCTACCTCGCCCTGCTCACCCCGGTCATGGTCTCGATGGCCTTCAAGGTCCAGCACCTCGACCCGACCAACACCGAGGGGAGCCTCGGCCTCGTGATGGGCGTCGGCGCCGCATTCGCCCTCATCGCCAACCCGCTCGTCGGGCGACTCTCCGACCGCACCACCTCGCGCTGGGGGATGCGTCGTCCGTGGATCCTCGGCGGTTCGATCGTCGGCCTCGGCGGCTTCGCCCTCATCGGCGCCGCGTCGTCGGTGTGGATGGTGCTGCTCGCCTGGTGCCTGGTGCAGACCTCGATGAACGCGGTCCTCGCCGCAGCGAACGCCACCCTGCCCGACCAGGTGCCCGTCTCCAGCCGCGGCAAGGTCTCCGGTCTCGTCGGCATCACCACCCCGATCGGCATCCTCGCCGGCAGCTTCCTGGTGAACTTCCTCCCCGGCGACTTCGAGCGCTTCGTGGTCCCCGGCGTGATCAGCCTGATCCTCGCCATCGTCTTCGTGGCCATCCTCAAGGACCGCGTGCTCACCGAGAAGCCCGCCGAGCGCTTCACGATCGGCATGTTCTTCGGCTCCTTCGTCTTCAACCCGCGCAAGCACCCCGACTTCGGCTGGACGTGGCTGACCAAGTTCATGGTGATGTTCGGCTACGCGGGCATCGCGACCTTCCTGCCGCTCTACCTCGTCACCAAGTTCGGCCTCGACGAGCAGGGTGCCGTCGGCATCATCCTCGCCGCCAACCTCGCCTCGATGGCGGCCATGGCCGTGTCCTCGCCCCTCGGCGGGTTCCTCTCCGACAAGATCGGCAAGCGACGCCCGTTCGTCGCCGTCGCCGGCGTGATCATGGTCGTCGGTCTCGTGATCCTCGCGATCGCCCCCAGCATCCCGGTCGTGATCATCGGCCAGGCCATCATCGGCCTCGGCGCCGGCTCGTTCTTCTCGGTCGACCTCGCCCTCGCCACCGAGGTGCTGCCGAACCCGGATGACGTCGCGAAGGACCTCGGCGTGCTGAACATCGCCAACGCCCTTCCGCAGTCGATCGCCCCCGCCGTCGCCCCCGGCATCATCGCCCTGGGTGCCGCGACCCCTCTCGGCGGCTATCCCACCTGGTACCTGTTCGGCGCGGTCGTCGCGCTCGCAGGCGCCGTACTCGTCTACCGCATCAAGGGAGTCAAGTGACCATGTCCGAACGGAACGAACGCCCCTGGCTCGACGCCGATCTGCCCGTCGACGAGCGCGTCGAACTGCTGCTCTCCGAGATGACCCTCGAGGAGAAGGCCGGGCTCTTCTTCCAGACCATGATCGTGATGGGCGAGGGCGGTGAGCTCTCCGAGGGCGACGCGAACTTCGGCATCCCCTCGAACCGCGAATACGTCGTCGGCCGCCACATGAACCACTTCAACCTGCTCGGCGTCGCGCCGAAGGCGAGCGACATCGCCGCCTGGCACAACAGGCTGCAGGAGCTCGCGGCGTCCACCCGCCTCGGGATCCCCGTGTCGATCTCGACCGACCCGCGGCACTCGTTCAGCGACAACCCCGGCGCAACGATGTTCGCGGGGCCCTTCTCGCAGTGGCCGGAGCCTCTCGGGCTCGCTGCCACGCGTGACGCCGCGCTCGTCGAGCGCTTCGGCGACATCGCCCGCCAGGAGTACACGGCGGTCGGCATCCGCGTCGCTCTGCACCCGCAGGTCGACCTCGCCACCGAGTCGCGCTGGGCCCGGCAGCTGCAGACCTTCGGCGAGGACGCCGCCCTCGCCGGCGAGCTCGGGGCGGCCTACGTGCGCGGCTTCCAGGGGGCATCTTTCGGCCCCGGCTCGGTCTCCACGATGACCAAGCACTTCCCCGGAGGCGGTCCGCAGAAGGACGGCGAGGACCCGCACTTCGACTACGGACGCGAGCAGGTCTACCCCGGCGACAACTTCGAGCACCACCTCCTTCCGTTCGAGGACATCTTCGCCGCCGGCGGGCGCCAGATCATGCCCTACTACGGCATGCCGGTCGGCACGCAGTACGAGGAGGTCGGCTTCGGCTTCAACAAGGGCGTGCTCACGGGGCTGCTCCGCGAGCGGTTCGGTTTCGACGGCATCGTCTGCACCGACTGGGGTCTGGTCACCGACCAGCCGATCATGGGCACGGACTTCGCCGCGCGCGCCTGGGGTGTCGAGCACCTCACCCCGGCCGAGCGCATGGTGAAGATCCTCGACGCCGGCGCCGACCAGTTCGGCGGCGAGAACGAGACGGAGCTGCTGATCGGCCTCGTGCGCTCGGGAGAGGTCGCGGAGGCTCGTCTCGACGTCTCCGCGCGCCGCCTGCTGCGCGAGAAGTTCGAGCTCGGGCTCTTCGAGGACCCCTATGTCGACGTGGATGCCGCAGACGCCATCGTCGGCTCCGCGGAGTTCCGCGCGGCGGGCGAGCAGGCTCAGCGCGCCTCGGTCGCGGTGCTGTCGAACGACGGGGTGCTTCCGCTGCGGACGGGGCTGAAGCTCTACGTCGAGGGCATCGCGCCCGAGGCCGCGGCGCGTTACGGCGAGGTCGTCGCGACGCCCGAGGAGGCGGATGCTGCAATCCTGCGTCTGCAGGCACCGTACGAGCAGCGCGCCTCGATGTTCGAGAACTTCTTCCACGCCGGCTCGCTCGACTTCCCGGAGGACGTCATCGCGCACGTGGCCGAGGTCGCGGCATCCGTCCCGACCGTCGTCGACGTGTTCCTCGACCGCCCCGCCATCCTCGGGCCGATCGTGGAGGCCGCAGGCGCCGTCGTCGCGAACTGGGGTGCGGGCGCCGAGGCGCTGCTCGACGTGCTCTCGGGCGCCGTCCCCGCGACGGGGAAGCTGCCGTTCGACGTGCCGAGCTCGATGGCCGCTGTCGAGGCGGCGCGGCCCGACGTCCCGTTCGACACGGCGGACCCGCTGTTCCGATTCGGGCACGGTCTGTCCCTGTAATCGTGCACGGAGAGACGCCCCGCTCGCTTCGGCGCGCGGGGCGTTTCTTCTTGCGGAGAAAAAACTTCGCCCCGATCCAGTATTCCGGAAAACTGTGGCAACACAGGTTTTCCCGCGAGAATCCGCGGAAGTCGATGTCCCCGTGCCGCGATCACCGGAGCCATGCTGGCAACCAGTTGCCGAACTGGGTCTTGACGGGCTCTCAGGCAACCCTCAGAATCCCTCGTAAGGGAGGGATCCCGTCAGCGAGTATCGCTGGTTCCTGGGGGGGAGCCTGCCTCATGCGAAATCGGATGAGGAGGGAATGTTCATGCGTGAACATGGAGGAAAGGCGGAGGTCGAACGGACAACGGCACGGCGGCTCAGGCTGCCGCAGCTCGTTACCGGAGTGGCCTTCGGCATCGTAGGAGTACTGTTCGCCTCGAGCGCCGCGTCAGCCGCGGGACTCGACACGTATCCGAGTGATCCGACGGAGGCCGAGGCGAGCATCGCCGAAGTCACCCTCGGCGGAGCCGACATCCTCGGCCTCGCCCACTCGAACAAGGGGTCGGTCTCGAACCCCGGCACGGAGCGGAAGCCCTTCGCGGGCTCGATCCTCGGCGGCGAGATCGTCGACTTCGGCGGAGGCATCAGCCTCCCGCTCGACCAGTTCATCGACTTCGGTCAGGCGGGTGTCCTCCTCAGCGAGTCCACGGCCACCGACGGCAGGAACGGCGAGGGCATCTCGGGCATCGCGGGCGGAGACGGCGGGTTGACCCTCGACGGGCAGAATGCCGACTTCGGAACGGCCGACATCGATCTGCTGTCGTTGTTCAGCGCGGCGGGCGTCGACGGCATCACCGACCTGGCGATCGACCAGGCGGACTTCTCGTTCGGCCTTGGCGGGGCGTGGGCGCAGGCCATCGACGGCGTGATCCAGAATCCCGACGGGGTCGGCGGACTCGGCCAGTACCGGGTCGGCGACGCGAAGATCGTCATCCACTCGCCCGTGATCGAGCAGGCGGCCGACGGCGTCAGCAGCGCGACGGCGTCGCTCGAGCAGAGCGTGGTGGGCCTCGTCAACACGACCCTCGGGCTCGGCGCGCTGCTTCCGGGCATGACCATCAACACGACCGTGCAGTCGACGCTGACGCAGGACGTGCTGAACGCGGTCGTGCTCTCGCCCATCACGACCGACGACGGACTCGCGACGATCGACATCGGCGCGGGGACCATCACGGTCGACGTCGGTCGCATCGGCGGCAACGACGACGGCGTGATCCCGAACCGCCCGGTCGGCATCAACAACCAGGACCCGAACACCGAGCTGATCGACAGCACGACGTACCCGTTCATCGCGTCGAGCGTGCACGACGTCATCGAGAAGGTGCTCGAGGTCGCGACGGATGCTGCGGTCCAGTCTCTGCAGGCGCTCAAGATCAACGTCGCGGTCACCGCGGCCACCGGCACGACAGCAGGATGGACGATGGACCTCACCGGGGCCATCACGAACAGCTTCTGCACCCCGGCGGCGTTCGACTTCGTCACCTGCCCGCTGATCGCGACGGCGAGGACGGCCGCGGGCATCGCGGCGGCCACCCTCGGCCCGATCATCGCCGATGGGAACAACCCGCTGTACGACGCCTTCACGCTGGTCAAGACCGACCTCATCACGGTGCCGGTACGCGCCGCGGTCGATCCGTTCCTCGATCTCATCGCGAACAACGTGTTCTCGGCGCAGTTGAACCGCCAGGTCACCGAGACCTGCACGCCTCCGGGCGGCGGAGCTGCACTGACCTCCGGTCTCGAGGTGTCCGCGCTGAGTCTCGGCGTCGTCGGCGGTCTCGCCCGGTTCAACGTGGGCAACGCGGGCGTCCGGGTGGATGCCTGCGGGCTCGCGGTTCCGGCGCTGACGGCGACGTCTCCGGCTCCGGCCGGCGGCTCGTCGACGCTGACCTCGTGCGGCTGGGCTCCGAACACGGCGATCACGTTCCAGCTGGAGAACGCGGGCGGCACGGCCGTCGGCGCCCCGCTGACCGTGACCACCGACGCCACCGGCTGCATCCCGGCCGGCACCGCGCTGCCGATCCCCGGAAACGCGACGGCGGGCGACTACACGATCGTCGGGACGAACCCCGGCGGCGACGACGTCACCGCTCCGGTTGTGATCTACGCGCCTTCGCTCGACGCGCAGTCTCCGGCCGGTCCCGGCACCTGCTCGGCGATCACCTCGGGCGGCTGGCTGCCGAACACGCAGATCACCCTCCAGCTGGAGAACGCGGGCGGCACCGCCGTCGGCGCTCCCGTGGTCGTGACCTCTGACGCCTCCGGTAACCTCCCGGCCGGCACCTGCGTGCCGATCCCGGCGGGAACCCCCGAAGGCGACTACACGGTCGTCGGCACCGACCCCAACGGGGCCGAGATCACCGACACGATCACCGTCGAGATCGGCGCTCTCACGCCGACCCTCTCGGTCACCTCGCCTGCTCCGGCCGGCGGTGACACGACGGTCACATCCGGTGGATGGAACCCGACCTCCCAGGTCTCGCTCCAGTTGACGGATCCCGCAGGCGACCCCATCGGCGCCCCGGTGCTGGTGATGACCGACGCCGACGGCGACGTCCCCACCGGCACCACCGTCACGATCCCTGCGGGCTCGCCCGCCGGCACCTACACGGTGGTCGGCACGGATCTCGACGACAACACCGTCTCGGCGCCGCTCGAGGTCTACTCCCCGACGCTCGACGCGCAGTCCCCGGTCGCACCGGGCGACTGCACGGCGATCACGTCGGGCGGCTGGCTCCCGAACTCGCCGGTCAGCTTCCAGCTGACGGACGGCGGAGGCACGGCCATCGGCGCCGCGCTTCCGGTGACGACGGATGCTGCGGGCGACGTGCCCGCCGGCACCTGCCTCACGATCCCGGCCGCGACGCCCGAGGGCGACTACCCGGTGGTCGGAACCGATGGCAACGGCGCGGAGGTCACCGACACGGTGACCGTCGACGATGCGGCCCTCACCCCGACCCTCACAGCGACGTCTCCGGTTCCGGCCGGCGGCACCACCACGGTGGCCTCGGACGGCTGGAACCCGGCATCGCTGGTCAGCCTGCAGCTGCAGGGCCCCGGCGGTGCAGATGTCGGCAGCCCGGTGGTCGTGACCACCGACGGCACCGGCGCGGTGCCCGCGGGCACGACCGTCCCGGTTCCTGCAGGATCTCCTGCGGGCGCCTACACCGTGGTCGGCACGGATCCCGACGGCAACAACGCCTCGGCGCCGCTGACCGTCTACGCTCCGGTGCTCACGGCATCCTCCCCGGTCCCGGCCGGCGGCTCGACGACGGTGACGTCGTCCGGCTGGCAGCCGAACTCCGCGGTGGAGCTGCAGTTCACCGACGGAGCGGGCGACCCCGTGGGCGCGGCGGTCCCGGTGACCACCGACGGCACAGGCGCAGTTCCGGCCGGCACGACCATCCCGGTCCCGATCACCACCACCCCTGGCACCGACTACTCGGTCGTGGGCACCGACGCCGCAGGCGCCGAGGTCTCCGCACCGGTCGAGGTGACCGCCGCGGTGATCACCCCGACGCTGTCGGCGACGTCTCCGGTCCCGGCCGGCGGCACCACCACGGTGACCTCCGGCGGCTGGATCCCCGGTTCGCAGGTGAGTCTGCAGCTGCAGGCCCCCGGCGGCGCGGACGTCGGCGCTCCGGTGCTCGTGATGACCGACGGCGACGGCGACGTCCCCACCGGCACCACGGTCCCCGTGCCCACAGGTTCGGCGGGCGGCGACTACACGGTCGTCGGCACCGATCTCGGCGGCAACGAGGCGTCCGACACGGTGACGGTGTACGCGCCGGTCATCGACGCGGCGTCCCCGGTTCCGGCAGGCGGCACCTCCGCGGTGACGTCCTCGGGCTGGCTGCCGAACTCGGCGGTCACGCTGCAGCTGACGGACGGCACGAACGCGCCGGTCGGCGCCCCGGTGAACGTGATCGCCGACGGCACGGGCGCGATCCCGGCCGGCACGGTCGTCCCTGTCCCGGCCGACACCACGCCCGGCACGGACTACGCGGTCGACGCCACCGACGGCACGGCGACGGTGTCCGACACCGTCGAGGTGACGGTGGCGGGCATCAACCCGACGATCGCGGCGACGTCTCCGGCTCCGGCCGGCGGCGAGACCACGGTGACGTCCGACGGATGGAACCCGAACTCGACGGTCACGCTCCAGCTGACCGACGGTGCGGGTGATCCGGTGGGCGCCCCGGTCCCGGTCACGACCGACGGCACCGGCTCGTTCCCGGCCGACACCACGGTCCCGGTTCCGGCTGACGCCGTCGCCGGTCCGTACACGGTGGTCGCGACGGACGAGGACGACGTCGAGGTCTCGGCCCCGCTCGTGGTCTACGCGCCGACGCTGGATGCGGAGTCCCCCGTGGCTCCCGGCTACTGCTCGGACGTCACGTCGGGCGGTTGGCTGCCGGACACGCAGGTCACGCTGCAGCTGAGGGACGCGGACGGGAACCCCGTCGGCGCGCCCGTGACGGTGACGACGGATGCCGCAGGCGCCGTCCCGGCCGGAACGTGCGTCGAGATCCCCGCTGATGCGGAACTGGGCGACTACGAGATCGTGGGCACGGACGACAACGGCGCGGAGATCACCGATCCCGTGACGGTCGACCCCACCGCGATCGACCCGTCGATCACGGCGACGTCTCCGGTTCCGGCTGGCGGCACCACCACGGTCACCTCCGAGGGCTGGGTGCCCGCGACCACGGTGAGCCTCCAGCTCACCGACGGCGCAGGCGACCCCGTCGGCGCTCCGGTGGACGTCACGACGGACGGCGACGGCAACGTCCCGGCCGGAACGACCGTCCCCGTTCCGCTGACGGTGACCCCCGGCGCCGACTACACGGTGGTGGCGACGGATGAGAACGACGTGGAGGTCTCGGCACCGCTCGAGGTCACCGCTGCGGTGCTCACCCCGACCCTGTCGGCCACGTCACCGGCTCCGGCCGGCGGCGAGACCGTGGTCACCTCGACCGGCTGGGTTCCGGCATCCGATGTCACGCTCCAGCTGAACGACGGCGGCACCCCCGTCGGCGCCCCGGTGCCCGTCACCGTCGACGCCACGGGCGCTCTTCCGACCGGCACCGCGGTGCCGATCCCGGATGACGCGACCGCCGGCGACTACACGGTCGACGCCCAGGACGAGTTCGGCAACGAGGCATCCGCCCCGCTGTCGGTCTACGCCCCGGTGCTCTCCGCCACCTCTCCGGTCACGGCCGGCGGCGCCACCACGGTGACGTCCACCGGCTGGCTGCCCGGCTCCACGGTCACGCTCCAGCTGACCGACGGCGCCGGCGACCCGGTGGGCTCCGGCCTCCCGGTGACCGCAGACGGCACGGGAGCGATCCCGGCAGCCACCACGCTGACCGTTCCCGCCGGCACCCCGGCGGGAACGGACTACGCGGTGGTCGGCACGGATGCCAACGGCGCGGATGCCTCCGACACGATCGAGGTCGTGGCGGCCGGTGCTCCGGTGCTGACGGCATCCTCTCCGGTTCCGGCCGGAGGAGAGTCGGACATCGAGTCCAGCGGGTGGGAGCCCGGTGCGACGGTCACGCTCCAGCTGACCGACGCCGGCGGCGACCCGGTCGGTGCTCCGGTGGTCATGACGGCGGACGGCGACGGCAACGTCCCGGACGGCACCACGGTCCCGGTTCCCGCGGGCACCCCGGCGGGCGCGTACACGATCGAGGGTTCGGACGGAGAGGGCGCCGAGGCATCCGCTCCGCTGTCGATCTACGCTCCGACGATCAGCGCGACTTCCCCGGTCACGGCCGGCGGCGCGACGACGGTGACGTCGGCGGGCTGGCAGCCGAACTCGGCGGTGGCTCTCCAGCTGACCGACGGTGCGGGCGACCCCGTGGGCGCTCCGGTGAACGTGATCGCTGACGGCACGGGTGCGATCCCCGCGGCCACCACGGTCCCGGTCCCCACCGGCGCCGCGGCGGGCACCTACTCGGTGGTCGGCACGGACGACAACGGCGCTGAGGTCTCGGCTGTGGTCGAGGTCGAGGCGGCGGGCACCGCTCCGACGCTGACGGCGACGTCTCCGGTTCCGGCCGGCGGTCAGTCGACGGTCACGTCGGCGGGCTGGGATGCCGCGGCACCCGTGAGCCTCCAGCTCACGGACCCCGCGGGTGACCCGGTCGGCGACCCGGTGGAGGTGACCGCCGGCGGGGATGGCAGCATCCCGGCAGGCACCACCGTCCCGGTACCCGCCGCCGCCACGGCAGGCACCTACACCATCGTCGGCACGGACGACGGCGACAACGAGGCATCCGCCCCAGTGGCCGTCTACGCTCCGCGACTGCTGGCGGTCTCCCCGGTTCCGGCCGGCGGATCGTCGGCGGTCACCTCCGACGGCTGGGTGCCGAACTCCGAGGTCACGCTGCAGCTGACCGACGGCGCCGGCGACCCCGTGGGCGACCCCGTGGTCGAAGACACCGACGGAGCGGGCGCGCTGCCCGCCGGAACCGCGGTTCCGGTGCCGGCATCCGCCGCTCCCGGCGCCTACTCGATCACGGCCGCCGACGACAACGGCGCCGACATCGAGGCCCCGCTGACGGTCGCAGCCGCGACCGCGGTCTGCACCAACCCGACCGTCACGGTCTCCCCGACCTCGGCTGCGGCCGGATCGACGGTGACCGTGACGGGCACCGGCTTCGCGGCCGGCGGCACGGCGACGGTGCAGCTGTACGACGCGGACGGCAAGGCCGTGCTGGCCTCGTCGCTCTCGGTCCCGGTCGGCGCGAACTGCGGCTTCACGGTCTCCGTGAAGATCCCCGCAGGCACCGCCCCCGGTGTCCACAAGATCGTCGCGACGGACGGCGCGGGCAACGCGGCATCCGTCACCCTGTCGATCACCTCCCGCGGCGGCGGCCTGGCGACGACGGGTGGTGAGCCCGGGGTGTACGTGCCCCTGGCGATCATCCTCATCGCCCTGGGCGCCTCCGTCCTCATCATCCGCCGACGCGGCGTGGTGACCGACCAGCTGTAACAGGAAGGAAAGGATGGTGGCGGCCCGCCTGTCGGGTCGCCACCATCCTTTGCGTCCACGTACGAGAGATGTCTGTCAGGAGAGAGATGAGAACGCGCGTGCAGTGGACGGCGGCCATGGCGATGGTCGGGATGCTGGCGCTCGCCGCGTGCACGGATGCCGTGCCGCAGACGCCCGACGGGAGCGCCGCGCCGGTGCCCGCCGCGTCGGCCGTCGCCGACCTGGACTGCGGGGACGGCCAGGAGCTCGCGAAGACGCTCTCCAGCGGGGCGACCTGGTCGATGTGCTGGTCGGTCGACCCCGCTTTCGGTCTTGTCCTGTCGGATGTGCACATCGCACCGCCGGGCGGGAAGCCGATCAGCGTGATCTCCTCGGTCACGATCTCGCAGCTCGAGGTGCCGTACGACACCGGTGATCGGCTCACGAGCGACATCACGGAGTCGGGCTTCGGGGGCACGAAGATGAAGACGCTCGAGAAGGAGTCGTGCATCGGCGACCGGCTCGCCGCCGACATCCCCGATGCGGGCGACGGCACGTACGGCAAGACCCGCACCCGCGAGGTGCTGTGCTCCGAGGTCGTCGACGGCGGCCTCGCCTATCATTCGAGCGAACTCGTCGCCCCCGCGGTGGCCCGCACCACCGACTGGCAGCTCTCCACGGTGTCGCGCGTGGGCTGGTACGAGTACGTCACGCAGTACGTGTTCGGCGCCGACGGCTCGATCGGGGTCCGTCTGGGAGCGACGGGCGATCTCTCGCCCTTCGACTACGCCGACGAGGACCACGGCTCGGCCGTCGGCGAGGGCGATCACGACCACGCCGCCAGTCACTCGCACAACGCCGTGTGGCGCGTGCACTGGGCGCTCGGCGGAGAGAAGGGCATGGCGGTCGAGCAGTACGACGCCTCGCCCACGGGGGAGAGCGGCCCGCAGTCGCCCGTCGTGGAGGGCACGATCACCCCGCTCCCCAACCCCGCGACCGCCGAGTGGATCGATCGCCGCTGGTGGCGCGTGCTCGCGCCCGGTGTGCTCAATGGCGACGGGCATCCGATCTCGTACCAGATCGATCTGGAACGCAGCGACTCGTTCACCTTCGTCGAGGACCATTCGCACGGGGAGGATGCCGGCTACGACGTCGCCTTCACGAACGCGCAGGACTGCCAGCTCTACGCCACCCGCAACGCCGTCCTCGGCTGCGGAGACGGCGTGAACGACTTCGTGCAGCGCGGATCACGGGAGTCGCTCGACGACGTCGTCTCCTGGGTCGCGATCGGCTTCCACCACGTGCCGCGCGACGAGGACCAGTCGCCCATGGAGATGCACTGGCAGGGGTTCACCCTGCTGCCGCGCGACCTCACCGCGCAGCGCTTCGATGTGCCGGAGGGTCACGAGGAGCTCAACGGCGTGCCCGGCGACGAATGGCTCGACAAGAATGGCTACGGGGGCTGACGGCGACCGTCGTGCGGCCGGTTCTGCGCGGGTTACTGTCTCCCTAGCACTGCTGTAGTGGGGGAAGCCTAGTCCGCGGATAGTCGGACTCGGAAGGGATCTGCGGCTGTTGAGCCCACGCATCAGATCAGGATGCGCTCGACTTCGACAGCGTCGCCGAGCCAGCCGAGCTCCTCGAAGAGCTCGTCATGAGAACGCCCCGGCTCAAGGTCGATTGCGACGTAGCCGGGAGCGAACCACTCGCAGAGGCACTCTGTTCGGGCGATCAGGTCGTGAAGACGCGAGTGCACGGCCTCGACGTCTTCGGACCGCACGATCGCCACCCGAGCGACTCCGTTGCCCGATCGTCGCGCGACGGAGTGGACGACGAAGCCGGACCCCGCGTCCGCCCGGACGACATCACCGAGTGCGAGGTCGTAGGCGAAGAACGGGATGCAGCAGATCTCGAAGAGGTCGTCGCCCACGCGCCTGGTCCAGAGCTGCTCGAAGCTCTCGCCAGGGCCGACGTCATCGATAGCTGCCCTCAGCATGACACTCTGGCGAGGGCGATGCACAGGATTCGGATGCGCCGCGATCCTCACCGTCACTTTCGGTCCACGCGATCGTCGTGCTTGGTGGAGGCGACTTCGAAGGCGATCACAGGATCATCGCCGTGCGGTGGAAGTCGACCAGATCGGGATCCTGTTCGCTCAGTCTGTCTTCGAAGGCGTCCCAGCCGTGGTTCGACACGTAGTCCGCTTCGCTGTTGGTGATCGGTACCAGCCAGGCGATGACGATCGCACTGTCGTCGTCGGAGTACGTCGCGAACTCGTCGGGAAAGTACGTCGGCATCGTGACGTACAGCGCGGTCAGTTCAGACCCGGGGACGAGCGCACCTGCCGGGCCGATCACGTCGCCGCGCAGCAGCGCCCGCCCCATTCCGATTGCCATCTCGCAGACCTGGAGGAGCAAGGATGCGACGTTGTCGGGCTCGAGCGCCTCAGGAGCGAGCATCAGCAGCTCCTGTCGAATGCGGAGGTCGGAGGTGGGTGACGGCAGTACTCGCCTACTCAGCCCGAGAGTGGAGTACGCGACGGAATCAGCGCCCAAGCCGCCCGCGAAGCGGACGATCTGGAACGGTGTCTTCGCGCCATCGGAGGCGACCGTCCAGCCGGACCGAATCGGGCCGAGGGTGCGTTCGAGGTGCTCGACGAGACCTGGAGCGTCATGGTCAGAATCGTGAGTCAACGTTGCCTCCTCGTCGGCGTGGCGAACCATCTGCAGAGAGGTTCTCAATTGGACGATCCACCCGTCTCGAAGACAAGCCGACCTTTCCTTTCTTCGGCGAAGAGGTAGTCCGCGAGCTCCCGCTCATGCACGGCATCACGTGCATTCACGGCGAACATGCTCTGAGACGACCACTCGACGAGCGCTCCGCGTTCGGCGAGTCCGAAGACTATCTCGTCGCGCAACTCGACGTTCGCTCGATCGAGGTGGACCCTGAAGACGCCGCGGCCGGACGGCTCCGATACCCGACGCACAAGGTAGTCTGCATCGACCTCGACGACGTCGCCCAGCGCCAGACCATAGGCGAAGAATGGGATGCAGCACAGCTGGAAGTGAGTTTCATCCACTTTCCGGGCCCATAGTTGTTCGGTGGCGATGCCAGTACTACCCGGATCGATCTCCGTGGCGATGATGAAGTCCGACCGATCGCGCCAGATCGGATCTCGGTGAACGGCTTCACGTGCGACCTTCGAGAAGATGCCTGGGCGGCGGGGCTTGCGTCTTCTCATCCCGGGTCCCTCGACAGGAGGCAGACCCACACTGCGGTCATCGACGCCGTCTCCTTGTCGCCGCTCGGTTCGAGCACGCTGAGCAGGGCACGCGCGGGGCGTGTCTGGACGGTTCTCATGTCGTCGGTCTTGTGGACGTCCAGGAATTCCCGGCCGCGCTTCTTTGCGGCCAAGAGGGCTTCGGGGTCGCCGGAGCGGTTTTCCCAGTAGTCGGCCGCGACGCCGTGCACGTCAGACAGTTCGGGTGACGGATCCAGATCGCGGAGTTCCGCCAGGAGCACGAGCATCAGAGCTCGCCACTCGTCGATTCCCTCGACAGCGGCACGTCGGGATGCGATGCCGAGCAGCGAATCCGGAGTGGGTGTCATGGTGCTTCTACTTCATCGTCGTGTGCCGGAGCGGGAGGGGAGGCATTGCGGTTATCGAACAGACTCTACGGTCATTCTTGCCTCCGGCTGGGCCTGGAGAGCGCGGCAGAGGAGGCACTCTTCCAGCCGATCCAGCTCAACGCCCGGCTCTGCTCGTCTCACGCAACCAACAGAACGAACGCCGCGACGTCGCCTAGCTGGCAGGTGACCTCGCGGCCGTGCCCGTCACAATCCTTCACTTCTGAGGTTTTCTGTGGATTCGCTGGACATTCTGAGAGTTGTACCGGAATACTGGCATGGCATGCGCTCTGTCGACTCGATGTCGATACCTGGGGAGGGCCTTGTGACGCGAACGAAGTTCTGCATCACACGGGAGAGGCGAATGAAGAACATTGAGGGGAAGACCCTGCGGAGACGCAGGGCAATCGGAGGGGGCATCGCCGCGGCAACCGCGGGCGCTGTCATCCTCACCAGCGCGCTGGTGCCCATGGGCGCCACCGCCGCACCGAGCGATGATTCCGAGGCACTCGGCCAGATCATCCGCACCGAGCTGCTCGGCGGAGACATCCTCGATGTCTCGCAGGCCGTCAGCGGGAATCCGAGCGACATCGGGCCGGAGATCACTCCGCTCAACGTCACTCTGCTCCAGGGGCTGACCGTCGATCTCGGCGGCGGCCTCCAGCTTCCGCTGATCTCGGGTCCGGGTGGCGCAGGCCTCCTCGACCTCGGTCAGCTCGGCGTGCTCAACTCGTACGCGGGGTCGCCCACGGCGAACACCTCGACGGCCAGCGCCGGTGCGATCAGCCAGGACGGCACAATCGCCACCGACATCAACAACCCCGGCGCCTACGGCAACGCGAAGCTGAACCTGACCGATGTGCTCGACCAGCTCGGTGTCGCGGGGATCACCGACCAGGTCGTCGACAACCTCGGCATCGAGCTCGGCGCGATCGCGTCGACCGCGACCGCCACAGGCACCGCGTCTGACGTGACCTTCGCTTCGGAGTACACGGTCGCGGACCTGGAGCTCAACGTCTCCAGCCCGCTCGTCGGCACCGTCGCGACCTCGCTCGGCGGCGTCCTCGGCGGCGTCGGAGACACGCTGAATGCCGCAGTCGGCACCGGCGGTGTCCTCGACTCCGTGGTCAGCGCCGTCAACCTCAACCTCGGTGTTCCGGCCGTCCTGCAGGTGCAGATCGGCGGCGGAACGATCGCGATCGACGGACTCGACGCGGCGATCACCGCCGCGACGAACATCCTGATCAACGAGCCGCTGGCCGACCCCAACGGAATCGTCTCGATCAACCTCGCGAACGGCCTCGTCTCGGTCGACCTCGCGAAGATCGTCAACGGGCCTTCGGCGACCGACCTCAACGGTCTCGACCCGAACACGCTCGTCCTCGACGACACCACGATCACGGCGATCACCTCCGCGGTCACCGCGGCCCTCGGGACGCTGACCACTAAGGTCACGACGGTCGTCACCGACCTGATCAACAACCTGAGCCTCCACATCGAGCTCGGCGCGCACGTCACCGCGCTCCTGCTGAACGCCGATGTCGACATCACCGTCGACGTGAAGCTCGGCCAGCTCACGGGCGCGATTCCCGGGAGCCCGGTCGTCGGCGTCGACGGAGATCTGCTGGGCATTCCGCTCGGCGGCGTTCTCTCGCTCGTCACGACGCCGGTGATCAACCTGCTCACGACCACGCTCACGCCGGTCATCAGCACGCTGCTCACCACGGTCACCAGCGGTCTCGCCCCGGCACTCGACGGCATCCTCAACCCGGTCGTCGCCGCGCTGAGCCCGCTGTTCGACGCGCTGAACGAGGTCGTCGAGATCACGATCAACGAGCAGGAGGAGCCGGGAGTCCTCGGCGCCGAATCGTTCACGGTCAACGCCATCAGCTTCGAGCTCCTTCCAGGGCTGGGCGCGCTGAACCTCGACCTCGCCTCCTCCACGGTGCGCGCGGCCGAGATCGCGGCGGTCGACCCGACGGTCGATGCGCAGGATCCGGTTCAGGCCGGAAGCAACCTGCCGGTGGTCGGTGCGAACTGGGTTCCCGGATCCTCGGTGACTCTGACGCTGCGCAACGCCTCGAACGACACGATCGGCACGCCCGTGACGTTCACGGTCGAGGCCGACGGCAGCTTCCCGGCGAACACGGTCTACGCGATCCCGGCGGGCACGCCCGTGGGTACCGGCTACGTGCTGACCGCGGCTGACGACGAGGACCCGCAGAACGTCGCGACCGACACGGTCTCGATCACCGCGGGCGGCGGTGGAGACGTGAACACCAACGCGGCGGCTTCGGCATCCGCGTCGGCTGACGCGACCGCGAGCGGCGACCCGGCAGCGCAGGCTGCTGCACAGGCCGCGGCTCTCGCCGATGCGACGTCCCAGGCCTCGGCTGCGGCGACGGCGAACGCCGACCAGGCCGCGAAGGCTGCGGCGACGGTCACCGCGGACGCCTCGACCAACGCCTCGGCGGACTCGACCTCGGCGGCGAACGCTCAGGCTGCGGCGGCTGCTCAGGCATCCGCTCAGTCGAATTCGGCGGCGACGACGCTCGCGGACGCGAACTCCTCGGCTTCGTCGAAGGCTGCGGCGACCGCCACGTCGTCGGCCAACGCGTCGCAGGAGGCTTCGGCCAACGCGAATGCTGCAGCGTCGGCATCCGCCTCGGCGAACGCTGACGCGTCCACCGCAGCGGTCGCTCAGGCCGCGGCTCAGGCGGCTGCCTACGCTGACGCCACGGCCGCGACCGATGCAGCTGCGACCGCAGCCGCGAACTCGGCCGCTCAGGCTTCGGCGACGTCAACGGCAACGGCCTCTCCGGCGGCTTCGGCCAACGCGACGTCGTCGTCGAACGCGAACGCGGCGGTCGCGGCTCAGGCTGCGGCGCTGGCAGACGCTTCGTCGGATGCGAACGGACCCGGATCGACCACGGCCGACCCGAACACGAACGCATCCACGGCATCCCAGGCTGCGGCCATCACCAATGCGTCGACCAACGCCTCCGCGAACGCGGTCGCGGCGGCCAGCGCATCGGCTGACCCGGGTGCGCAGACGCAGGCGTCCACCAACGCTTCGGCAGAGGTGAACACCAACGCATCGGCATCGGCAGCTGCGTCGGCTCAGGCGGACAACGACAACAACGCCGCGGCCCAGGCCGCTGCGGTCGCCGCCGCTCTCGCCAGCGCAGACACGCAGGCGAGCGCCAAGGCCACGGCCAACGCCAACGCCGCGGCTCAGGCTGCAGCAACGGCTCAGGCTGAGGCGTCGACCAGCGCATCGGCCGACGCGACCAGCGAGACCAACGCCCGTGCGGCTGCGGCTGCGCAGTCGTCGGCCGAGGCTGACAGCTCGCAGGCCGCTTCGGCTCAGGCCCAGGCCAATGCCTCGGCTGCGGCATCCGCTGCGGCCAACGCGAACGCGTCGACCGAGGCCTCGGCCGCGGCTGCCGCCGACGTGAAGGCGTCCGCCTCGACGAACGCGAACGCCTCGGCGGCCGCGAACCCGCAGGGCAAGCTCGGCATCACGATCAAGTCGCCGACGCTGGAGCGCGGCCAGCAGCAGACCGCTGTCGGCACGGGCTTCAAGCCGGGCGAGGTCGTCACCGGCGTGATGAACTCCGACCCGCTGGCGCTGGGCACCCAGGTGGCCAACGCTCAGGGCACGGTCACGTTCACGTGGGCGATCCCGGCCGGCACCGACCTCGGCACGCACACCGTCACGCTCACCGGCCCCGAGTCGGGTAGCGTCGCGGGTACGTTCAAGGTCGTGGCCACCGGCCTCGCCGCCACCGGCGGCACGGCGCCCAACGGCTGGATCGTTCTCGGAGCCCTGCTCCTGATGTTCGGTCTGGGCACGGCGCTGGTCGCTCGCAAGCGCGCGACGGCCGCAGCAGAGTAAGACAGAAACGCTGTCACAGGTCGGGGTCGCCCTCTTCGGGCGGCCCCGGCCTTCAGTGATGAGAAGGACTCTTATGAGCACGAAGACCGATCAGGCTCCGAGCGACACGGAGGCGGATGCCGTCGCTGTCGCGACCAGACCACGACCGACCTGGTGGGTGAAGCTCATCGCCTTCGTCGCGTGCCTGTTCACGCTGTGGCACGTGTTCGCGTCGTTCCTGTGGATCGCGCCGTACTCGGCGCTGCGCGAGATCCCCACGCAGGACGTGCTCGCCGGCTACATGCTGCCGATGTTCGGCCAGTCGTGGAGCGTCTTCGCCCCCGAGCCGATCAACGGGGACTACCACTTCAACGTCCGCGCGGTCATCGAGAAGGACGGCGAGGAGGTCGAGACCGGCTGGGTCAGCGCGACCGACGTCGAGCTCTCGATGATCCGCTACAACCTCTTCCCGCCGCGCGCCGGCATCCAGTCCAGCGAGGTCGCGAGCGGGCAGATGAACGCGTACAACGACCTCAGCGAGCAGCAGCAGGCCGTCGCCGCCCTCGATTTCGCGAAGGACGGCTGGGAGGACTGGATGGTCGGCTCGTTCGACAAGCTCGAGGGCGACGACAAACCCTCAACGGTCGAGTACATGAAGGCCGAGCACCTGGCCACCGCCTACGCCACGCAGGTCGCCTACGCGATCTGGGGAGCGGATGCCGTCGTCAAGGTGCAGTACCGGGTGAGCCGGCAGAACGTGGTCCCCTACGCCGAGCGCAACAACCCGAACGCCCAGCGTCCCGATCCGACGTTCTCCACCACCGGGTGGCGTGCGCCGATCGAGGAAGAGGGACAGAACCGCGGCAACTTCGCCGATGTCTTCCGTGCACAGTTCGAGAGGACCCAGCAGTGAGCGTCGACACCCGGGCGCCGAAGGCGCCCAAGACCGTGAAGAAGACGGATGCTCCGGCATCCGCCCCCGAGGCGCCGCAGGCGTCCTTCCCCGCGCGCCTGCTGACCTTCATCGCGTCGATGATCTCGGGATTCTGGGCGATGCTGCTGTCGGCCGTCGACAAGATCTCGGCGTTCGTCTCGGACTGGCTGTTCAACGGCAAGAAGGCCCTCTACGGGCTCGCGGTCACCCGCATCCTGTTCGGCGTCACGGCCCTCGGCCTGCTCGCCTCGAACTTCGGCACCCGCCTGTACACCTTCGGCTCGGGTTCCGCGTGGAACGGCGAGCTCGCTCAGCCGGTCAGCGACTTCCCGAAGATCTGGATCTTCAGCGCGTTCCACGCGGCCATGGGCAACGATCTCGCCTACACGGCGCTGTACCTGCTGCTCGCCGCGCTGGCCGTGCTGTTCGTGCTCGGCTGGCGGTTCCGCATCGTGCTGCCGGTCTTCTTCTGCCTGTGGGTGGGCTTCATCGAGGCCAACGACATGGTCGGCGATCAGGGCGACAACATGTTCCGCATCGCGCTGCTGCTGCTGTTCTTCGCCGACCCCGCCGCCCGCTGGTCGCTCGACGCCCGCCGCCGTGCGAAGAGCGGCGACTGGTTCGCCGCCGGCAGCCAGCCCGCGCTGCTCGGCACGGTCTTCCACAACCTCGCGCTGGTGGCGCTCACCGCTCAGGTCTGCTTCGTCTACGCATCCGGCGCGCTGTTCAAGGCCGGGGGCGCGCCGTGGGAGCAGGGGTACGCGGTCTACAACCCGCTGCACACCATGCGCTTCGGCACGTGGCCGGTGCTGAGCGAACTCGTCACGACCTGGGGTCCCATGGTCGTGGCGTTCAGCTGGGGATCCATCCTGCTGCAGGTGGCGTTCCCGCTCGCGCTGCTCACGCGTCCGACGCGGCTCATCGCGCTGGTCGGCATCCTCTCCTTCCACATCGGCATCGCCGTGCTGATGGGGCTGCCGTGGTTCTCGCTGACGATGATCGCGATCGACTCGATCTTCATCCGAGACCGCACCTGGGAGCGTCTGAGCACGGGCGTGCGCCGACGCTGGAACGCGGCCAAGACGGCGCCTCCGCCTCCCGCATCCTCTCTCGCCTGACCCGCCGATCAGACCTCACCTGGCCAACGATCAGGCCAGCGCGGATCAGAAATGCCTCTCCGGACCGCTTCGGAGAGGCATTTCTGATCTATCCAGGGGTAGGCGGGGGCGGGAGAGGGGGATGCGGGGAGGACTGTGGGTGGGCGACAACGCGACCGGGGGATGCCGCGGCATCCGATTGTGTGAATGTCACACGTGAGTTCTCTCGATGTTGTGGCAGACCTACCATTGACGTACCCCACGTCTTGAGAGGAACGCCATGGTCGACGTCGCCACCGTGTCCGAAGTGAAGAACCCGCAGCCCGATGTGGAGCAGATCACCGAGCTCCTGATGGGCACCTGGGCCGACATCCGTCGCCAGGCCCGCGAGATGATCAAGGACCCCGCCTTCTGGCGCAAGGACGACCTCGGCAAGGACGAGCACCGCGAGCGCGTGCTCAGCCAGCTGCACCTGCTCGTCGAGAACAAGGCCGTGCACCGCGCGTTCCCGAAGCGCCTCGGGGGCGAGGAGAACAACGGCGCCAACATCGCCGGCTTCGAGGAGCTCGTCGTCGCCGACCCCAGCCTCCAGATCAAGTCGGGCGTGCAGTGGGGCCTGTTCGGTTCGGCCGTGCTGCAGCTCGGCACCGCCGAGCACCACGACAAGTGGCTGCCCGGCATCATGAGCCTCGAGATCCCCGGCGCATTCGCGATGACGGAGATCGGCCACGGGTCCGACGTCGCCTCGGTCGGCACCACCGCGACCTACGACCCGGAGACGGAGGAGTTCGTCATCCACACGCCGTTCCGTGCGGCGACCAAGGAGTACCTGGGCAACGCCGCCCTGCACGGTGTCGCGGCGACGGTCTTCGCGCAGCTCATCACGAACGGCGTCAACCACGGCGTCCACTGTTTCTACGTGCCGCTGCGCGGGGAGGACGGCATCGACCTGCCGGGCATCGGCCGCGAGGACGACGGACTCAAGGGCGGACTCAACGGCATCGACAACGGCCGCCTCAGCTTCGACCACGTGCGCGTCCCCCGCACGAACCTGCTGAACCGCTACGGCGACGTCGCGGCTGACGGCACCTACTCCAGCGCGATCGACAGCCCCGGCCGCCGCTTCTTCACGATGCTCGGCACGCTGGTGCAGGGGCGCGTCTCGCTCGACGGCGCCGCATCCTGGGCATCCGCTCTCGGGCTCAAGATCGCGATCACCTACGCCACCGAGCGCCGCCAGTTCAGCGGAGCCGACGGGCAGGAGGTCGTGCTGCTCGACTACGGCAAGCACCAGCGCCGTCTGCTGCCGCGCCTCGCGACGACCTACGCCCAGATCTTCGCGCACGACGAGTTCCTGCAGAAGTTCGACGGCGTCTTCTCCGGACGCACCGACACCCCCGACGACCGCGAAGACCTCGAGACGCTGGCGGCGGCCCTCAAGCCGCTGTCGACGTGGCACGCGCTCGACACTCTGCAGGAGGCTCGTGAGGCGTGTGGCGGAGCGGGCTTCATGTTCGAGAACCGCCTCGTCGGGCTCCGCGCAGACCTCGATATCTACGTCACCTTCGAGGGCGACAACAACATCCTGCTGCAGCTGGTCGGCAAGCGTCTGCTCACCGACTACGCGAAGCAGTTCACGGGCAAGGATGCCGCGGCCCTCGCGAAGTTCGCCGTCGGCCAGACCGCGGGCAAGGTGTTCCACGGTGCGGGTCTCCGTCAACTCGGGCAGGCCGTCGCCGACCTGGGCTCCACGGCTCGCTCGGTGGAGAAGGGCCTGCGTGAGGAGCAGCAGCACGAGCTGCTCGCCGACCGCGTGCAGCAGATGGTCGCCGACATCGCCGGGCGCCTGCGCGCGGCGGGCAAGGACAAGGAGCTCGGAGCCCGGCTCTTCAACGAGAACCAGGCCGAGCTCATCGAAGCCGCTCGTGCGCACGGCGAGCTGCTGCAGTGGGAGGCGTTCACCGACGGGGTGAACCGCGCGACGGATGCCGGCACCAAGAAGGTCCTCACCTGGCTGCGTGACCTCTTCGGCCTGCAGCTCATCGAGAAGCACCTCGCCTGGTACCTCATCAACGGCCGCCTCTCGACGCAGCGCGCCGCCGCGGTGTCGAGCTACATCGACCGCCTGTGCGCGCGCCTGCGTCCGTATGCGCTCGACCTCGTCGACGCGTTCGGCTACGAGCAGGAGCACCTGCGCGCCCCCATCGCGAGCGGGGCCGAGAAGGCCCGCCAGGACGAGGCCCGTGCGTACTACGCCGACCTCGCGGCATCCGGCAACGCCCCGATCCAGGAGAAGGCGCTGAAGAAGCAGCGCTGAGCGGCGTCGCCTCGATCGAAACGCGTTGGTCGGCGCCTCGCGTCCGAATCCTGTGTGGGTTCCGGAGGGAGGCGCCGATTTCGGTGCAGGCCGGAGAGGTGAGCCTCACACCTGAGTCGGCGGGTGTCCCTGAGCCGGAGGGTACGGCTGTCCAGGCTGGTGAGGCTGTCCCTGCTGATACGGCTGGTACGGATGTCCTGGATCGTAGGGCTGCCCCGGAGCGTAGGGCTGAGGGGCGGCCGCGGGTCCGGGTGCCGGATAGTTCAGGGGATAGCCGTCCGCACCGAGCGGGCCGACGTAGGTCCCCGACAGGATGCGGTTCTGTGCGCGTGCCCTCAGCAGCACGGCCGTGAACAGCGCATAGGCCAGTGCTGTCGCGACCCCGGCGCCCATCACCAGCAGCGGCGGGACGGAACGGCTCATCTCCCTCGAGAGGGTGAAGAGCACGTCCTGGAATCCGCTCCCCGGTGAGAGCGAGAGCGGCGTGAGCACGAGCAGCACCACGGCGGGGAGCAGCAGAGCGAACGGCGACCACCGGGTCGTCATCACCCCCGCGACGATCAGCACGGCGCCGCTGAGGACCGCAGCGATCGCATCGAACGACACGTCGAAGCGGTACTGCTGGAGTGCGACGAGCATCCCCCGGCTGATGCCGAACGCGAGCAGCCCGATCCCGACGGTGAGCAGCACGGGTGCGGCGACGAGTCCGGCGATGTTCATCGCCATCCGGGGCCGGGCGGGCGAGCGCCGAGCGAGGAGCAGCACGAGCCCCATCGCGCCGAACGCAAGGAACAGGGCGAGCGGGATGCCGTACACGATGCCGTCGATCCACTCCTGCGGCAGCGGCGACCGGTACATCGAGAGCAGCAGCGAGGGGAAGATCGCGAAGACGAGGCTCGCGAGCGCCAGGGCGCCGACCGTGAGCAGCCCCGCCGAGCTCCAGAACCCGGTCGCCACGACCGCCAGCAGCAGGAGGATGCCGACGACCTGCAGCAGCACGGGGCCGAGGAGCCGGCTCGGGTCGAAGCCCCCGAACGCGGTGAAGGTGTAGTACCACGCACGCCCTCCGGCGCTGAGGAGCCCGGCGCCGATCGGGGCGACGACGACCGCGAACAGTGCGGTGATGATCCGGGCAGGCATGGATGATCTGCGCATGAGACGTCCCTCCAGAGTCGTACCGGCCACGGTACCGGGCCGACGGGCGCCCTGCACGGCGATCGTCCGGCAGGGCGCGGAACGCGGGAGAATGGCGGAGTACGCCATACAGAGGAGCGCCCATGACCCGCGTCACCGCCTACGCCGCACCCAGCGAAGCAGCCCCGCTCGAGAGGACCACGATCGAACGGCGGGATCTCGGCCCGCACGACATCCTGATCGACATCGCCTTCGCGGGCATCTGCCACTCCGACATCCACACCGTGCGCGGCGACTGGGGTCCGCAGCACTACCCGCTCGCTCCTGGTCACGAGATCGCCGGCACCGTCGCCGCGGTCGGGAAGAGCGTCACGCGGCACGCGATCGGCGATCGCGTCGGCGTCGGATGCCTCGTCGACTCGTGCGGAGAGTGCCCCGCCTGTCGCCGCGGCGAGGAGCAGTTCTGCCGCGAGGGCGCCGTCTTCACCTACGGCAGCACCGACCGCGACGGCACCATCACCCAGGGCGGGTACTCGCAGCAGGTCGTCGTGACCGAGGGCTTCGCCGTGCGCATCCCCGACGCGATCCCGCTCGACAGGGCCGCCCCGCTGCTCTGCGCCGGCATCACCACGTACTCCCCGCTGCGGCGCTGGGGTGTGGGGCCAGGCACCCGCGTCGCCGTCGTCGGCATGGGCGGGCTCGGCCACATGGGCGTGCAGCTCGCGCATGCGCTCGGTGCGGAGGTGACGGTGCTGTCGCAGACCCTGAGCAAGAAGGACGACGGCATCCGGCTCGGAGCAGACCACTATTACGCGACCGCCGACCCCGCGACCTTCAAGGAGCTGCGCGGGTCGTTCGACGTCATCCTCAACACCGTCAGCGCGGTGATCGACCTGCGCGCGTACCTCGGGCTGCTCGCGGTCGGCGGGGCGATGGTGTGCGTCGGGGCGCCGGGCGAACCGCTCGGGCTGCCGATCGGCTCGCTCATCGGCGGCAACAAGACCCTCGCCGGGTCGAACATCGGCGGCATCGCCCAGACGCAGGAGATGCTCGACTTCTGCGCCGAGCACGGCATCGCCGCCGAGATCGAGGTGATCCCGGCATCCGAGATCAACACCGCTTACGAGCGCGTGCTCGCCTCCGACGTGCGGTACCGGTTCGTCATCGACGCCTCCACCTTCGCCTGATCGACGGAGGGGAGAGGCGTCTTCCGCCTCTCCCCTCGGTCGAGGGTCAGCCGACCAGGACGCCGGCTCCGGTCATCCGCGCGATCAGGTGCGGAGCGAGCGGGGCATCGGTTCCGAGCACCACGCGAACCGTCGCCCCCGGCTGATCCACCGAGCCTCGTCGCTGCCCGCGCAGGTCGCAGATGGTCTGCCCGCGCGCCGGACCCGCCGTGGTGTCGACCACGACGCTCACCGCCGGGGCGATGGTCGCGGCGATCCCGCCGACCGCGATCGCCGCGGCGAGGGGATCGTGCAGTGCGCTGCTGCGCTCGCCGTAGGTCTCGACGTAGAAGTCGAAGTAGAAGTCGAGCATCTCGCCGACCGTGCGGGCGAGCGGCACGTCCGAGGCGAGCAGTGCGGCGCGATCGTCTTCGTCGAAGACGTTCTCCATCGTCACGTCCAGGGGCACGAGGGTCACCGGCCAGCCCGCGGAAAGGGTCGCAGAGGCGGCCTCCGGGTCGTTGCCGATGTTGGCCTCCGCCACCGGGGTGATGTTGCCCGGCACGAGGGCTGCGCCGCCCATGACCGTGACGCCCGCCACGCGAGAAGGCAGGGTCGGGTCCAGAGCGAGCGCCGTGGCGAGGTTGGTGAGCGGTCCGACCGCGATCACCTCGAGGTCTCCGGCGTGCTCGTGGGAGAGCCGGATCAGCATGCGCGCGGCGTCCTCGTCCTCGGGCGTCCGTGCGGCGGGCGGGAGGACGACCTCGCCGATGCCGTTGTCGCCGTGGACGTGCGGAGCGCCGCCGTCGTACGGGTGGGTGAGGAAGTCATGCGCGCCGACGGCCACGGGCACGTCGGTGCGACCGGCGACGGCGAGCAGGCCGAGGGTGTTCACCGCGGCCTGCGCCGAGCTGGTGTTGCCGCTGACGGTGCCGACGCCGACGAGCGCGATCTCCGGGGAGGAGAGCAGGTAGGCGAGGGCGAGGGAGTCGTCGATGCCGGTGTCGCAGTCGAAGTAGACGGGACGGGCGGTGGCGTGTGTCATGGAGTGCTCCGGTGGTCGGGAGGGCGGCCGCGGCTGCGGCCGCCCGAGGGGTCAGGAGGCGTCGACGGGGACGCGGGGGCGGATGAGGAAGCTGGTGATGAGGGCCAGGGCGGTGATGCCGACGGAGATCCACAGCGCCGTGACGTAGCCGCCGGGGGTGCCCTGCGCGGCGAAGGGGGCGACGATGCCGATGCCGAGACCGGCGCCGATGCCGAAGGCGCTGCCGTTCAGCCCGGGGAGAGCCGCCGGCGCCTCCGCGGGCGACTGCACGACGCCCAGGCCGTTGATCGTGGTCAGCACGATGCCGTTGTACGTGATGCCGAGGAGCGCGATCATGGCGAACACCACCCAGAAGCTCTGGGGGAGCAGGGCGATGACGACCAGCAGGACGAGACAGGCGATCATGCCCACGCGCAGGACGGGGATCCATCCGCGGCGCCCGGCGAGCCAGCCCGACATCGGCGCGGCGAAGACGCCGATCAGCGCGGGCGGGGCGAGGAAGAGCAGAGCCGCGGTCGCGGCGTCGAGGCCGAATCCGTGGGTGCCGTCCTGGCTGAGCAGCACCACGGTGAAGTTGATGACGGCGAAGACGCTCGACAGGGTCAGCACGGTCGTCGCGAGCACCGGCCACACCTGGCGGGAGCGCAGGTGCTCGACGGCGATCAGCGGGGTCGCGCGCCTCTTCTCGACCACCCAGAACGCCACGAGGGAGGCGACGGCGCCCGCCAGGAACAGGAGGGTGACCGGGGCCAGCCACCCCGCGCTCGGTCCGGAGGACACGAAGTACGTCACGCAGATCAGCGCGATCGACAGTACGGCAGCTCCCCACCAGTCCATCTTCCCGCTCGACGCGCTGACCTGCGTGGCCGGGATCACCCTGGCAACGCAGACGATCGCGATGAGGCCGACGATGAAGATGACGACGAAGATCGAGCGGAAGCCGAAGGCCTCGCTCAGCAGGCCGCCGATGTAGCCGTCGACGCCGCCGACCCCGCCGTTGACGGCGGTGATGATGCCGAGGGTCGTGCCGAAGACCTTGGCGCTCAGCGATTCGCTGAGGATCACGTAGGCGAGCTGGAACGCCGCGCTGGACGCCCCCTGCAGCACGCGTCCGATGAGCAGCACGGTGAGGTTCGGCGCGAAGATGCACAGGAGCGTGCCGAGAGACAGGATGCCGAGCACGATGAACAGGGCGCGCTTGCGCCCGATGAAGTCGCTCCAGCGTCCGAGGACGACGCCGCCGACGGCGCCGGCGACGAAGAACAGGGAGGACACCTGCGACACGCGCCCGATGTCCTCGCCCAGTTGTGCGGCGATGTCGGGCAGGGCGGGCGTGATCATGCTCGCGTTCAGCTGATACGAGAGCACGCCGAGGATCAGGGTGGCGACCAGCCCGACGGCGCGCGCACCGCGGACGGGCTCGCGGACGGGTGCGCCGGGGGAGGCGGTGGGGGCGTGGGTGTGCACGGAGACTCCTTCGTCATGGGTGCCGTCGGGTGCGGCTTGTATGATGTTATACCTCTCCGGTCTAACATGGTCAACACAAGGTGTCCCGTGCTTGAATACGGAGGACGCTCGCACCGGAGCGGCGACGGAAGGAGCGACAGGATGACGAACGGGATCGAGCAGTTCCTCGGGCGGAGTCTGACGAGCACCGTCGGGCAGCCGCTGCGCGTCGCCGTCTACTCGCGCATCGCCGACGGCATCCGCTCCGGCATCTTCGAGCTCGGCTCCGCCCTGCCGCGGGAGACCGAGCTGGGCGTCGCGCTGGGCGTCAGCCGCACCGTGGTCCGCGAGGCGCTGATGCTCCTCGAAGAGGACGGGCTCATCATCACGCGCCGGGGCATCGGCCGATTCGTCGCCGACGACCTGCCGCGCGTGGGGCTCGAGGAGCTGCGGCCGCTGGAGCAGGCGCTCTCCGACGGCGACGACGACGTGGTCGTGCGCATGCTCAGCTTCGACCTGCAGTCCACCACCGACTTCACCTCCAGCAAGCTCGCGCTCGACCCCGCCGCGAACACGTGGTTCCGCGAGGCCGTCGTCGAGCGGCGCGGCGAGCCGGTCGCGATCCTGCAGGAGCACCTGCCCGCCGGCCGCTACCTCAGCGACATCAGCCGGCCGATCGCCGACGCGCTGGAGGAGGCGGCGACCTCACCGTCGAGCATCCTGGCAGCGCTGCGCGAGCGGACCGACGTCGTCTTCGACTCCGCGGTCTGCGAGATCACCGTCAACGTGGTCGGCGCATCGCGCGGGTCGCTGCTCGGCCTCGGCGCCGCCGAGCCGGTGCTCATCCTCACCCAGACCGTCACCACGGGTGGAGCCCCCGTGTACCTCGCCAAGTGCATCGTCTCCTCCCGAGTCGGTCATCTCTCCGTCGTCCAGACCACGTCCTGATTGCGAGTCCCCGTGCAGAGTCCCCTTCCCCTCACCGTCGTCGGAAGCATCAACGTCGACCTCACCGCACGCGCAGAGCGTCTTCCGCAGGCGGGTGAGACCGTGGGCGGAGGCCGCCTGGTCCGCGAAGCCGGAGGCAAGGGCGCCAACCAGGCCGCCGCAGCCGCGCGGCTGGGCGCCGCGGTGCGCATGATCGGCGCGGTCGGCCCCGACGCCGACGGAGCGTGGATGCGCGCCGAGCTCGATGCCGCCGGCGTCGACACCTCCGGTCTGCAGGCAGGCTCGGAGCCGACGGGCGTCGCCCTCATCGTCGTCGACCGCGAGGGCGAGAACCAGATCGCCGTGTGCGAAGGCGCCAACGGGGAGGTCTCCCTCGACGGCGTCGAGTTCGCCGAGGGCGAGGCGGTGCTCGCGCAGCTGGAGATCTCCATGGACCTCGTCGTCGAGCTGGCCGCGCGGGCGCGCGGATACCTCGCGGTGAACGCGGCGCCGGCCCGCGAACTGCCGGACGCGGTGCTGCGGCGTGCGGACCTCATCATCGTCAACGAGACGGAGTACGCCCTCATCCCCGCCCTCCGCACGGCCGCTCGGGTCGCCGTGACCTACGGCGGCGACGGGGCGAAGCTGTTCGAGGGCGGTGTCGAAGTCGCCGCGGCCCCTGCCGTGAAGACGACGGTGGAGAACACGGTCGGCGCGGGTGATGCGTTCTGCGCCGCGCTGACGATCGGCCTCGCCTCCGGGGCATCCGCCGCCGAAGCGCTCTCCGTGGCGTGCGCCGTCGGAGCCGCCGCGGTCGCCGACCCGCGGTCGCAGCCCCTCCTCGACCCCTACGACGCCTACCTCGCACGCTGAGAGCCGGCGGTGTCCGTCGCCGCGGATAGCCTGAGGGCATGACCTCCCTCATCGCAGGACCCGACGCACTCGACCGCTGCGCCTGGGTCGGTGACGACGCCGAATACCGCCGGTACCACGACGAGGAGTGGGGCACCCCGCTCCGCGGCGACAGGGCGCTCTTCGAGAAGATGGCGCTGGAGGGTTTCCAGGCCGGTCTGTCGTGGATCACGATCCTGCGCAAGCGTCCGAGGTTCCGCGAGGTGTTCGCCGGCTTCGAGCCAGAGGCCGTCGCCGAGTTCGATGAGGGAGACGTCGAGCGGCTGATGGCGGATGCCGGCATCATCCGCAACCGCGCGAAGATCGAGGCCACGATCGGCAACGCGCGGCTCGTGCGGGACATGGCCGATGGCGAGCTCGACGCCCTGATGTGGTCGTTCGCGCCTCCGGCCTCCGGCATCCGTCCGCGCAGCATGGCCGACGTCGCCGCCGTGACCGCCGAGTCGACCGCGATGAGCAAGGAGCTGCGGCGACGAGGATTCCGCTTCGTGGGGCCGACGACGATGTACGCCCTGATGCAGTCCGCGGGCATGGTCGACGACCACATGGAGGGATGCTGGCGCGCCTGATGCCTTGCGGTGTGCGGACGTTCGTCTCGCTGCGCCCGCTCGACGCCGGCACCGCCCCCACAGGGGTGACGCTCAGCCCCGACCGGTCTCCCTCGTGAGAGCGGAGCGGGAGTCCGACGTGTTCTCGACGGCGAAAGTCGCCATCGTCGGCAGGTAGCGGTCGTCGGCGGTCTCGACGAGCGCTCCGTCCTCGGCCCAGGCCATGCGGCGCACGCGCAGGAGCGGGCTGCCGAGCGGGATGGCGAGGACCTCGGCGTCGAGCGGATCAGCGGCGACCGCGTCGAAGAGATGGCGGGCGCGGGTGGGTGCGAGGCCGTGCGCCGTCATGGTCTGGTAGATGCTCCCGGTGTCGAGATCCGCCGCGAGCAGCACCCGGCCCACGTCGAGGGGGAAGGCGGAGCGCTCGAGCATGGCGGGGGCGTCGTCGAGCAGACGGAGGCGCACGATCTCGACGACCGGATCCCCCTGTCCGATGCCGAGCCCGGCGGCGACGTCGTCCGACGCCGGACGGCGAGCGGCTTCGATCACGCGCTGACCCGGTGCGCTGCCGATGCTCAGCGCCCATTCGGTGAACGAGATGAACGTCTGGAAGGGCTGCGTCGGGACCATCCTCTTGACCCGCGGGGGAGCGCCGCGGCCGCCGTCGACCGCTCCCTGCGCGCGCAGGGTCGCGAGCGCCTGTCTGATCGGCCCCCTCGACGTGCCGAACTCGGCGATGAGCGACTGCTCGCTGGGGACGCGCTCTCCCTCGGGCCATTCGCCGGAGCGGATGCGCGACAGCATCCGCTCGTAGAGCTGTTCGTGCAGTGGTGCGCTCACGTGTCGGCCCTCCTTGTCGCTACTTCTTCGAGACGGGATCCCGCTCTCTGACCAGTCTGATGCCTGTCGGTGAACATTCGGGGAACTTCGCTGTCAGAAGTTGTCATGACTACTTGCATTCAGCAGGCTCGTATCGGGCGGTACCCGCGCCCTCCCCCCGCATCGTCCGACCCCACGGTCCCCCACTCCCGAGGAACAAGCACATGAGACTCACACGCGGAATCGGAGCCCTCGCGGCGTCCGCCGCTCTCGCCCTGATCGCCGGAGCGGCGGCGAGTCCCGCCGTCGCCGCCGCGCCCGCATCCCTCTCCGAGGGCTTCACGACCGGGTCCGCCGCCCAGGCGCCCGCGGGCTGGAGCGTCGAGAGCACCAACGTCGCCGGCATGCGCACCGGATGGCAGGGGTGGACGTTCCACACCGTGCCAGAGGTCGTGTCGACCTGGGGCAACAGCGGCGATCGCGGATCGTTCTCCCGCGCCGACGGCATGACCGCAGTCGTGCACTCCGACTCCAACCGCCCCACGACAGGGCGCTTCAGCTCGGTGCTCTGGGCGCCCGAGTTCGACCTGCAGTCCGGCGCCGGCGCCGTGCAGGTGACGTTCGACAGCCACTACAAGCAGGGGCAGGCCCCGCAGACGGCGCAGCTCGTCGCGCGCTTCGACGACGGCGCGCCCGTCACCGTGGAGTCGTTCTCTCGCAATCGGCTCGACGAGCAGGTCTCCGTCGCGGTCCCGGTGCCGTCGGGTGCGGGCAGCGTGCAGATCGGCTGGTCCTACGCCGAGAGCAGCAACAACTGGTTCTGGATGATCGACGACGTGCAGATCGGCGAGACGGCTCCCGTCGACTCCACCCCGCGCATCCTCTCCGCGACCAAGCCCGTCGCGGCGGCGGGCGCGACAGTGCCCGTGAAGATCGGCGGGCTCCGTCAGGGGCAGCAGCTGGAGGCGCTGCTCGGCGCCGACGCCGTCTCGGGGATCCCGGTGGCGGATGCCGCGGGCGAGACCTCCTTCTCGGTGACCCTCCCGGCCGGGACCCCTGCCGGGTCGGCGACCCTGTCGCTCGGAGGGGCGGGCATCGCGCCGGCATCCCTCGAGATCACCGTGCTGGGTGCGGGCGACGCCGAGACCCACACGACCGAGCAGCAGATCTGGTTCGACGGCTTCGAAGCCGACACCTGGACGGCCAGCGGATCGTGGAAGACCTCGACCATCGCCGACGTCATCGCCGAGTACGGCACCGACCGGAGGCACGCGTTCACCCGCGCCTCCGGGCGGATCGCCGTGGCCGAATCGGCGAAGGCCGCCTTCGACGGCGCGCTGACCTCCGCCCCGATCACGGTGACGCCCGGTGACGCGCTCGAGCTGCGTCTCGACAGCCATTACCGCAAGCGCGGCGGCGCCCAGCAGGGCACCGTCACGGTGTCGTTCGACGACGGCACGCAGACCGTGCTCCGTGCGCTCTCCGATGCGGATGAGGAATCCGCGCAGCTGCGGCTGCCGTTCTCCGTGCCCGCGGGGGCGAAGGCGATGACCGTGCGCGTGGACTTCGAGGCGGCCGCGGCATCTGGCTCCTGGATGCTGGACGACGTCCAGGTCGTGCGTCCGCTCTCCGCCCTCGCGGACGGCACGACGGCGCAGGCCGTGGTCGACATCTTCAGCGACGTGCAGGGTGCGACCACCCGACTGAGCCAGAACGTGATCCCCGGCTTCCGCGGCATGACGCAGAAGGCCGACGTGCTCGTCTCGAACGGCGACCTCGTCAGCAACGGCTCGACGTCGAACTACTCCGCCTACCTCGCGGCGCTCGCCGCGGGCGGCGGAGGCCAGTACGGCACGGTCGTCTCGACCATCGGCAACCACGAGTACTACGGGAGCGACGGGTCGGCGACGTACCAGAAGCGCTTCCTCGACACGACCGGCATGCGCGACGTCGGCGGTCAGGGCGGGCTGTGGGGCGAGGTCCTCGTCGACGGCGAGCTGCCCCTGATCTGGATCGGCAGCGAGTCGTACGACTACTCAGCGAAGACGGGCTCCGGGCCGTTCGTCGAGTTCAGCTCGGCGCAGTACACGTGGCTGCGCGAGCGCCTCGACCACTGGCGGGCCGAGAACAAGCCCGTGCTGCTCTTCTCGCACCACCTGCTGCCGTACTCGGTGTCGGGGTCGTACGCGCGCTTCTACAAGAACGACTACGGCCAGGAGGAGGCGCGCTTCGCGGCGCTGCTCGCGCAGAACCCGAACGTGGTCATGTTCAACAGCCACACGCACTGGTCGCCCACTCTGAACGACTGGAGCTCCGAACTGCGCACCGACCCGGCGCAGGCGCACGCGCCGACCGTCGTGAACACCGGCGCGGTGACGACGATGTACGGTCCGAGCGGCGACTGGGAGGAGAAGGCCATCGGCGGCGCCGACCCCGTGGGCCTCCGCGCCGCCCTCTACGACGACCGCGTGCGGGTGACGGTGTACTCGTTCTCCACGACCGGCGCCTCGGAGATCAAGCACGTCGACGTCCCGTTGCCGACGGATGCTCCGGTGGAGCCCGCGCAGCCGCTGATCGACCTCGGCGCCGACACCGTCGTCGCCGGCGGCGAGCTCGCGGTCTCCGGCACGGGCTTCCCGGCGTCGGCCGAGCTGGCGATCGAGCTGCACTCCACCCCGGTGCGGGTCGGGCAGGTCACGACGGATGCCGACGGCGCCTTCCGCACCACGGTGACGATCCCGAAGAGCACTCCGCCCGGGGCGCACACGCTCGCCGTCATCCTGCCCGATGGCACGGAGGCGACGGCGGCGGTCACGATCACCGCGGCGGGCGGCACCGGTGATGCGAACGGCACCGGCGGCACAGGCGGAGCGAACGCCTCCGGCGGGGCGAACGGCGGGTCGGGGTCGACCGCACCGGGCGGAGGACTCGCGACGACGGGCGCGGAGCCCGCGTGGCTGCTGCTCGCCGGTGCGCTCGCGCTGGCCGCCACCGGTGCGGTGCTCGTCATCCGCCGCCGCGCGACCCGCAGCTGAGACCCTGCCCATCGGGTGCCGCGCCCCACGGCATCCGATGGGCAGTCCTCCCCATGTGCGCCTCTTCATCGCGCGGTTAGACTCGACAGGTGCGTCGACCGTCCTTGCCAGGGCGGTGGACATCGACCGGGGGGACACCGCGAAATGAAGGCTCTGTCATGGGTACGGACACGTCCGAAGACCCTGGCCTCCGCGGCCGCCGTCACCGTGAGCGCCGTGGCGATCACGACGATGGCCTTCGCCTATGACGGCAATCCCACGACCAAGGTCGACCTGAACGACGGCGGCGTCTGGATCACGAAGACGTCGAGCCTGCTGATCGGGCACTTCAACCACGAGTCCACCGTGCTCGACGGCGGGTTGCGCACCAGCGGCGACAACTACGACATCCTGCAGGATGCCGCGAACGTCCTCGTCGTGGACACGGGAGCTGCGACGCTCAGCTCCGTGGACCCGGCGCGCGTCGCGCTCGGAGACTCCGCGTCCATCCCCGGCTCGGCGAAGGTGGCCCTCGGCGCCGCGACCGCGGCGATCCTCGACCGCAAGTCGGGCGACCTCTGGGTCGTCCCCGTCAAGGGCATCGCGAGCTTCGAGCTCAAGGCGGCGGACCCCACGGCGGAGCTCGGCGAGAACGCCGACGTCGCCGTCGCGAAGGACGGCACCGTGTTCGGCCTCTCCGCCGACAAGGGCGAGGTCGTCACCATCCCCGTCGACAACGAGGGCCAGGCGCTCAAGCCGTCGTCGGCGTCGGTCGGCGACATCGATCCGTCGGGAGAGCACTCGATCACCGCGGTCGGCGACAAGCCGGTCGTGCTCGACCGCGACGCGGGCGTCGTGATCACCCCCGGAGGCGGCCGCACCGAGATCGCCGACGCGGAGGATGCCGTGCTGCAGCAGCCGTCGGCGGCGACCGACGCCGTGGCCGTCGCGACCGCGTCTGCGCTGCTGAGCGTTCCGCTCGCCGGAGGCGAGGCGACGAAGACCGAGGCGAGCGGCAAGGGCGTGCCCGCCGCCCCGGTGTGGCTGCGCGGCTGCACCTACGGGGCCTGGGCCGGGTCAGCAAGCTTCGTGCGCGACTGCGCGGGCGATGCGAGCGACGTGAACGAGAAGATCCCGGATGCCGAGGACTCCACGAGCCTCGTGTTCCGCGTGAACCGCGACGTCATCGTGCTGAACGACGCGGTCGGCGGCGCCGCCTGGCTCACCAACGAGAGTCTGCAGCGCGTCGACAACTGGAACGACATCACCCCGCCGGAGGGGGAGACGGAGAACCAGGAGGACACCACCGAGGAGACGGTGGAGACCACGCTCCCCGAGCGCAGCGAGCAGAACACGCCCCCTGTCGCGGAGGACGACGAGTTCGGCGTGCGGCCGGGGCGCACCACGATGCTGCCCGCGCTCGACAACGACACCGACGCCGACGGCGACGTGCTCGTCGCCTCGCTCGCGCAGAGCCAGCCGGCGCTGGGCGAGGTGCAGCCCGTCAACAACGGCGGCTCCCTGCAGATCGCCGTCCCCGAGGACGCGACCGGCGGCGGGTCGTTCGAGTACCAGGTCGACGACGGCCGCGGCGGCAAGGACACCGCGAACGTGCAGCTCTCGGTGCACGGATGGGACACCAACGGCGCGCCCGTCCAGCGCCGCACGACCGGCATCGCGGTCGAGGAGGGCGGCTCGGTCTCCTACAACGTGCTCCCGGACTGGCTCGACCCCGACGGCGACGACATCTACCTGCAGGACGTCGTGGCGGCGCCCGGCGACGAGGTCGACTTCACCACGGACGGTCAGGTCACGTACCGCGCGGTCGCGAGCATGCAGGGGCGCAAGGACATCCAGATCAGGGTCGCCGACGGGCTCGGCGAGACCTCGACCGGCGTGCTCCGGCTCGACGTCCGGCCGGCGGGCTCCACGCTCCCGAAGACGAACGCCGACCACGTCGTGACCCGCGTGGGGGAGGCCGTCACCGTCGCGCCCCTCGTCAACGACACGAGCTCCGGCCGTGAGCAGCTGCGCCTGGCCAAGGTCGACGAGACCCCGGGCGCCATCATCGTCCCCGACTTCCCGAACAAGTCGTTCACCTTCCAGTCGGATGCCGCGGGCGTCTACTACGTGCAGTATCTGGTCAGCGCCGGCCCGAACGCGGTTCCCGGTCTCGTCCGCGTGGACGTGCTGGAGCCGAGCGAGACCGAGCTCCCGCCGATCGCGGTGCGCGACGTCGCCCTGCTCCCCGCCGGCGGCGAGGTGCTCGTCGGCGTGCTCGGCAACGACTCCGATCCGGCCGGCGGCATCCTCGTCGTGCAGTCGGTCACCGTGCCGCCGCACAGCGGCATCTCGGTGTCGGTGCTCAACCACGAGACCCTGCGCATCGGCGACCAGGGCGCGCTCGACGAGACCGTGCGGATCGGCTACCGCATCTCCAACGGCAGTCAGACCGCAGAGGGCGAGGTCGTCGTCATCCCGATCCCGCGCCCCGAGCAGCTGATGCCGCCGGTCGCGAACGACGACCAGGTCGTCGTCCGTGCGGGCGACGTCGTCACGATCCCGGTGCTCGACAACGACACGCACCCCAACGGCGACGTGCTGCACGTCGCCCCCGACCTCGTCGAGCCGCTCGTCGACCCGGAGGACGGCGAGGCGTTCGTGTCGCAGGACACGGTCCGGTTCCGCGCCTCCGACACCCCGGGGACGGTCTACCTGACGTATCAGGCCGTCGACTCCCTCGGGCAGAAGGACGCCGGGTACGTCACGATCCAGGTGCGGCCGATCGACGAGGAGGCGAACTCCGCCCCCAAGCCCAAGGACCTCACGGTGCGCGCGCTGAGCGGGTCGACCGTGCGCATCGCGATCCCGCTCGACGGCATCGACACCGACGGCGACTCGGTCGAGCTCGTCGGGCAGGAGAGCGCGCCGTCGAAGGGCCAGGTCGCCGAGACCGGCAGCAACTACCTCGTCTACGAGGCGTTCGGCGACGCCACCGGCGTCGACTCGTTCACCTATCGGGTGCGCGACCGCCTCGGCAAGGAGGGCGTCGCGACCATCAGGGTCGGCATCGCCCCCGGTGACGCCTCGAACCAGGCGCCGTACGCGGTCAAGGACACCGTCGTGGTGCGTCCGGGCCGCACGATCGCGGTGCCCGTGCTCTCCAACGACTCCGACCCCGAGGGCGACGCGATCTCGCTCGTCAAGAAGGGGCTCGAGATCCCGCCGGATGCCGGCGTCAAGGCCGTGGTGTCCGGCGACCGCGTCGTGGTCACCGCGCCGGACAAGGCGATGGACACGTCGATCCAGTACACGATCCGCGACGCCAGGGGAGCGACGGCGACCGCGGTGCTGCAGATCACCGTCGACGAGGACGTTCCGCTGAAGGTGCCGACGGCGCGCGATGACCGCATCGTCGCCTCCGACGTGCAGGACAGCCTGAAGGTCGACGTCGAGGTGCTCGTGAACGACGACGACCCCGACGGCACCGTCGACGCGCTCGACCTCTCGGTCGGGGCAGGCGGCGTCGTGCGGGAGGATCGCACGATCCGCGTCACGGTCGGCCAGGAGCGCCAGCTCATCCGCTACACGATCACCGATCAGGACGACCAGGAGGCATCCGCCTTCATCTTCGTCCCCGCGCTGAGCGAGCTGCGTCCGACCCTGACGTCGACCAAGCCGGTCGAGGTCAAGAGCGGTGAGACGGTCGAGCTGCCGCTGTCGAAGTACGTCACGGTCGCCGGCGGCGGCGACGTGCTCCTCACCGAGGCCGCGAAGGTGAGCGCCGTCTACGCCGACGGCTCGTCCCTGATCAAGGATGAGAAGACCCTCGTCTACACGTCGAAGCAGGGGTACTTCGGCAAGGACGCCCTGACGTTCGAGGTGACCGACGGCTCGGGTCCTGACGACCCTGAGGGTCGCAAGGCCACGCTGACGATCCAGATCACCGTGCTCCCGCCGGAGAACCAGCAGCCCGTGTTCGTGAACGGCCAGGTCGAGGTCGCACCGGGCGAGCCCGCGATGCCGCTCGATCTCGCCGCCCTCACGACCGACCCCGACCCCGAGGACGCGAAGGGCATCCGCTTCAGCATCGTGGACCAGCCGTCCGGCGGGGTGAAGGCGCGCATCGACGGCTCGAAGCTGCTCGTCGAGGCGGACTCCGGTACGCCGAAGGGCACGAGCACGACCGTCGGGCTGCGCATCGACGACGGCACGACCGAGCCGGTCGAGGGGTCGGTGGCCGTGCTGGTCGCCGCCTCGACCCGGTCGCTCCCGACCGCGAACACCGATACGGTGCCCGAGGCCGACCAGGGCAAGACCGTCACGGTCCCGGTGCTCGACAACGACGTGAACCCCTTCCCGGAGACGCCGCTCAAGGTCGTCTCCGCGGCGACGGAGACCGGATCGGGAACCGTCTCGTTCACCGCGGGCGAGGTGAAGGTCACGCCTGCTGCGGAGTTCGTGGGGACGATGGTGGTGCGCTACCGCATCCAGGATGCGACGAAGGACGCCGATCGCGAGGTCGACGGACGCATCGTGCTGACCGTGCAGGGCGTGCCGGAGGCGCCGGGAACGCCGACCGTGTCGAGCGTCCAGGACCGCACCGTCGTGCTGTCGTGGTCGCCGCCCTCGAACAACGGCGCGGAGATCACCTCCTACACCGTGAAGTCCGTCGCCGGGAACTACACGAAGAAGTGCACGTCGACGACCTGCACGCTCGACGGGCTGACGAACAACGTCGAGTACGTGTTCCAGGTCGTGGCGACCAACCGCGTCGGCGACGGCAAGCCGTCTCCGACCTCCGCGGTGGCCCGCCCCGACGCGCGTCCGGACACACCCCAGCCGCCGAAGCTCGTGTTCGGCGACAAGAGCCTCAAGGTCTCGTGGACGACGCCCACGACGCCGGGCTCGCCGGTCGAGTCGTACACGCTGCAGATCTCTCCGGCCCCGCCCTCGGGCATCTCGGAGAAGTCCGGGGTCACCGGCAACTCCCTGGTCTGGGAGGGGCTGGAGAACGGCTCGAACTACCAGATCCAGATCCAGGCGCACAACCGTGCGCCGGAGCCGTCGAGCTGGAGCGGCTGGTCGGCGAGCGAGATCCCGGCCGGTGTGCCCGGCACGGTCGCGGCGCCGACGGCGAAGAGCGCGCCGTCGGTGGGCAAGCAGGTGCAGATGACGGTGTCCTGGGCCGCCGCACCGCAGAACGGCGACGCGATCGCCGAGTACGAGCTCGTCGTGATGCGCGGCGGCACGGTCGTGAACCGCATCCCCGGCATCGCCGGCACCCAGCTCAGCCAGACCGTGAACGTCGACACGTCCACGTCCGACTACACCTACTCGGTGCGGGCGCGGAACAAGGCGGGGTGGGGCGCGCAGAGCCCGGCCTCCGCACCGCAGCGCGCCTTCGGCAGTCCCGGGGCCCCGACCATCACCGGCACCCAGGAGCACGACGGGTACGTCACCGTCTCGTACTCGCTCTCCGACACCAACGGCGCCTCCGGGGGAGAGGTGCGCTACGAGTACTCCCTCAGCGGCGGCGCCTGGAGCCGCAACTGGGACGGCTCGCGCATCAACGCCGCGAACAACGGCAACTACACGGTGCGGGTCCGGGCGTACTCGGTCGTCGGCGGCCAGGAGTCTCAGCCCGGTGCGCCATCGGCGGCCTCGGGGACTCTGAGGCCGTACGGACCGGTGCAGAACCCCGGCGCCTCCGCGACCAACCAGGGCACCTCGGTCAGGGTCGCGTGGTCTCCTCCTGCCGCGAACGGCCGTACGATCACCCAGGTGCTCGTCAGCCTCGACGGCGGCGGCTGGCAGGATCTCGGACTCAACGGCAGCCGCAGCCTCGGCGGCGGCTACAGCGAGACGCACAGCATCCAGGTCAAGGCCAAGGACGAGGCCGGCCAGTGGTCGAACGTCGTGTCGGCATCCGCCGTCACCGACAGCCAGCCCGTGCCGGAGGCGTGGGTCACGCGGGGCAACGCGAAGACCAACGGCTGCACCAGTGTCGGAGGCGGTCCCTGCTACAACCTGCAGCTGAACACGAAGAACTTCGCCGGCGGCTCGTACCGGGTCGAGTGCACCGCCGACGGCAGCGTGTTCTCGACCAACGCGGGCTTCCCGGTCAACATCCCGTCGAACGGGTCCGTGATCATCGACTGCTGGAACGGCTTCGTCACCCGCAAGGGACTGAACATCATCGGGGGCAACCCGTCGAGCGCCAGGGAAGGCAACTTCTAGCAGGCGTTCGGCCCGTGTGCGCCGGGCGCCGTCGGTGGGGAGTCCTCCCCATCGAGAGCGCCCGCCGCGCAAGTTAGACTCATCTGGTATGCCGTACGCCTCGGGCGTGTCGGGCGAGTCCGAGAGTGCACAACCCAGGGGGGATACCGGGGATGAAGGTGTTGTCGTGGATGCGTGCGCGTCCGAAGACGCTGGCCTCCGTCGCAGGTGTCGCCGCCGGAGCCGTCGCGATCACCACGATGGCTTTCGCCTATGAGGGCAACCCCACCACGAAGGTCGATCTGAACGACGGCGGCGTCTGGATCACGAAGACCTCGAGTCTCCTCGTCGGGCACTTCAACCATGAGTCGACGCTTCTCGACGGCGGCCTGCGCACGACCGGAGAGAACTACGACATCCTGCAGGACGAGAGCAGCATCGTCGTGGTCGATCGCAGCGCGGCGACTCTCACAGCGGTCGATCCGGCACGGGTCGCGCTCGATGACAGCGCCGCGATCCCCGCGTCGGCGAAGGTGTCTCTCGGGGACCGGACCGCCGCGATCCTCGACCAGAAGTCCGGTGGCCTCTGGGTGATCCCGGTCAAGGCGATCGCCGGCTTCGAGATCGAGGCCGTCGAGCCGAACGTCGAGCTCGGGGAGGGCGCTGACGTCGCCGTCGGCGCCGACGGCACGGTGTTCGGTCTCTCCGCCGCGCGCGGCGAAGTGGTCACGATCCCGGTGGATGCCGAAGGACAAGCACTCGATTCGTCGTCGCAGTCGATCGGAAAGCTCGACGCATCGAAGAAGCCCACGATCAGCGCGGTCGGGCGCACGCCGGTGGTGCTCGATCCCGCTGCGGGCGTCGTGATGACGCCCGGCGGTTTCCGCACCGAGATCGAGGGTGCGGCGGATGCCGTGCTGCAGCAGCCGTCCGACGTCGCCGACGCGGTGACGGTCGCGACACGCACGACGCTGCTGACGGTGCCGTTCGACGGCGGCGCTCCGTCCGAGACGAAGGCGGGAGGCGAGGGGCATCCCGCGACACCGGTCTCTCTTCGAGGCTGCTCCTACGGAGCGTGGGCCGGTTCGGCGCGTTTCGTGCGCGAATGCCCCGGTGACACCAACGACGCGGGCGCGAAGATCGACGGCGCCGAGGACGTGGCCTCGCTGACCTTCCGCGTGAACAGAGACGTGATCATCCTCAACGACGCCGTCGGGGGCGCTGCGTGGCTGACCGACGACAGTCTCCAGCGGGTCGACAACTGGAACGACCTCACGCCCCCGGAGGGCGAGGCGGAGAACGAGGACGACACGACCCAGGAGACCGTCGAGAGCACGCTGCCTGAACGCAAGGAGGAGAACACGCCTCCTGTCGCGGAGGACGACTCCTTCGGAGTGCGGCCCGGCGCCTCGATCCTCCTCCCCGTCGTGGACAACGACAACGACCCGGACGGAGACGTGCTCGTCGCGGCTCTCGCGGAGCAGCAGCCGGCCATCGGAGTCGTGCAGCCGATCCAGAACGGCGGCGCTCTGCAGATCGCCGTGGCGAAGGAAGCCACCGGATCGGGCACCTTCACCTACGAGGTCGACGACGGACGCAAGGGCAAGGACACCGCGGTCGTGACGCTCGCCGTGCACGACTGGGACGTGAACGGCGCCCCGACACCGAAGCGCAAGACCACGCTCACAGTGGAGTCCGGCGGCACCGTCTCGTACAACATCCTTCCGGACTGGATCGATCCTGACGGTGACGACATGTACCTCAAGGAGGTCATCCCCGCGCCCGGCGACGAGGTGGACTTCAGCACCGACGGGCAGATCACCTACAAGGCGACCGCCAGCATGCAGGGACGCAAGGAGGTCCAGGTCACCGTCGCGGACGGCTTCAACGAGATGCAGACCGCGACGATCGCGCTCGATGTGCGCGCTCAGGGCACGACGAAGCCCAAGACCAACGCAGACCACGTCGTCACCCGCATCGGCGAACAGGTCACCGTCGCGCCCCTCGCCAACGACACGAGCTCCGGCCGTGAGCCGCTCCGTCTCGGGCGAGTCGACGACCAGGTGCCCGGCGCCACGGTGCTCCCCGACTTCCCGAACAAGACCTTCACGTTCACCGCTGATGCACCGGGCACCTACTACGTGCAGTACCTGGCGACGGCTGGTCCCGAGAACGGTGAAGGGATCGTCCGCGTCGACGTGCTGGAGGCGTCGGCGACGGAGCTTCCTCCGGTCGCCGTGCGCGACGTCGCGCTGCTCCCCAGCGGAGGCGACGTGCTCGTCGGCGTACTGGCCAACGACAGCGACCCGGCAGGCGGCATCCTCGTCGTCCAGTCGGTGTCCATGGACCAGGGCGCGGGCATCTCGGTGTCGGTGATCAACCACGAGACCCTCCGCATCACCGATCAGGGTGCGCTCGACTCGCAGGTCCGGGTCAAGTACCGCATCTCCAACGGCTCGCAGTCCGCAGAGGGCGAGGTCGTCGTCATCCCGATCCCCGCTCCCGAGAAGATCCTGCAGCCGGTGGCGAATCCCGACACGGCGACCGTGCGCGCGGGAGACGTCGTCACCATCCCCGTGCTCGACAACGACACGCATCCGAACGACGATGTGCTCCACGTCGCCCCTGAACTCGTCGAGCCCCTCATCGACCCCGAGGACGGCGAGGCGTTCGTCTCGCAGGACACCGTCCGGTTCAAGGCCGGTTCGACCGCGAAGACCGTCTACCTCACTTACGACGCGGTCGATTCCCGTCAGCAGAAGTCCGCCGGATTCGTGACGATCCAGATCCTCCCGGTCGAGGAGGAGACGAACGCCGCTCCCCGACCGCGTGACCTGGTCGCTCGTGCACTCGCAGGCACCGAGATCAACATCGCGGTGCCCCTGGACGGTATCGATGCGGACGGAGACTCCGTGGAGCTGCTCGACATCGCGTCGAGCCCGGCCAAGGGCCGCATCACCGACACCGGTCAGAACTACTTCACCTACGAGGCGTTCGCGGACTCGGCAGGAGTCGACACGTTCAAGTACCGCGTGCGCGATCGCCTCGGCAAGGAGGGCATCGCGACGATCCGGGTCGGCATCGCTCCCGCGGAGAACATCAACCAGGAACCGTACGCGGTCAAGGACGCGGTCGTCGTCCGACCCGGCCGGGAGATCGCGGTGCCGGTGCTTGCGAACGATTCCGATCCTGAGGGCGACAAGATCAGCCTGGTGTCCGAGAAGAACGGCGGGCTCGAGGTCCCCGACATCGACGGCCTCTCGGCCAGGGTCTCCGGGGATCGCGTTCTGGTGCAGGCGCCTGACCGGTCGCTGGAGACATCGCTCCAATACACCATCAGAGATGCGCGGGGCGCTACGGCATCCGCCGTGCTCCAGATCACCGTCGATGAGGACGTCCCACTGCAGGCGCCGATCGCGAGAGACGACCGTGTGCGGCCGGAGGACCTGAACAAGGGCACTCTCACCGCAGACGTCGCCATCCTCAAGAACGACGAGGACCCCGACGGCACGACGGACCGGCTCAAGGTGACGCTCGGGGACGGTGCGACAGCACTCGCCGACGGCAGCGTGCGGGTCACGATCACGGACCAGCTCCAGTTGATCCGGTACACCCTCACCGATCAGGACGGTCTCGAGTCCTCGGCCTTCATCTTCGTCCCCGCGGAGTCCGGGCTGCGCCCGGTGCTCGACTCCACGAAGCCGGTGGAAGTCATCAGCGGCGAGACCAAGACCCTGCCGCTGTCCGAGTACGTGACGGTAGCCGGGGGCGGTACCGCTCGGATCACCGAGCATGCCAAGGTCAGCGCAGTCCACGCCGACGGCGCCGACCTCGTCAAGGACGAGACGACCCTGGTCTACACGTCGGCCCAAGGGTACTTCGGACAGGACGCCATCACGTTCGAGGTCACCGACGGCACCGGCCCCGATGATCCTGAGGGGCGCACGGCGACGCTCAGCATCCCGATCAACGTCCTCCCGCCGGAGAACCAGCAGCCGGTCTTCACCGGCGCCGAGGTGCAGGTCGCGCCCGGAGAACCGGCGAGCAGGCTCGATCTCGCGGCGTTGACCTCCGATCCCGACCCCGAGGATGAAGGAAAGCACAAGTTCACCCTCGTCGACGGTGAGGGCAAGGGCGTCTCAGCGAAGGTCGACGGCGACAAACTGCTCGTCGAGGCGTCGTCGAATGCCAAGAAGGGCACGGCGCTGACCCTGACGATCAGGGTCACGGACGGCGAGACGGAACCTGTCGAGGGGCAGGTGCAGGTGATGGTGAGCGCGTCGAACCGTTCCCTCCCCGTGGCGAACACCGACACGATCCCCGAAGCGGATCAGGGCAAGACGGTGTCGGTGCCGGTGCTCGACAACGACTTCAACCCGTTCCCGGAGACCCCGCTGAAGGTCACCTCCGCAGTCATAGAGACCGGGTCCGGAGACGTCACGGTGAAGGGCGACAAGGTCGTCGTCACCCCCAACGCCACCTTCGTCGGCACGATGGTCGTGCGCTACCGCATCCAGGACGCGACGGAGGACGTCGATCGCGAGGCCAACGGCCAAGTGGTCGTCGTCGTGCAGGGCGTTCCCGAAGCCCCTGGGTCCCCTGTCGTGACGAGCGTGCAGGATCGCACGGTCGTGATCTCCTATTCGGCCCCGTCGAACAACGGAGCCGAGATCACGAAGTACACCGTGCGCTCGGTGCAGGGCTCGGCATACACGCGGGAGTGCCAGTCGACCACCTGCACACTCGACGGCCTGACCAACAATGTCGAGTACACCTTCCAGGTGACGGCGACGAACCGGGTCGGGGAGGGCAAGCCCTCCGGCACATCCGAGGTCGCACGGCCCGATGCGCGCCCAGACACCCCGAACCCGCCGACGCTCAAGTTCGGCGACAAGTCGCTCAACGTGAGCTGGACGACCCCGACGACGCCGGGATCTCCTGTGGAGAGCTACACGCTGGAGATCTCTCCCGCGCCGCCGTCGGGCATCACGCAGAAGCAGGTGACGGGCAACTCGATCGTGTGGGAGGGGCTGGAGAACGGCTCCAACTACCAGGTGCGCGTGCAGGCACACAACCGTGCGCCCGAACCGTCGAGCTGGAGCGGGTGGTCGGCGTCGGAGGTCCCCGCAGGACCGCCGACGCAGCCCGCCGCTCCGACGACCACCGAGCTCACCCCGGTCGGAAACCAGGCGCAGATGCAGGTGAACTGGCAGGCGCCGAACCCGAACGGCGATGCGATCCAGAGCTACACGCTCGAGGTGTACGAGGGTTCCACCCTGGTGCGGACGATGACCCCTGGAGCATCGGCGCGATCGCAGGCCGTGACCGTGCCGACGTCGGAGAGCGCATATACCTATCGCATCCGGGCGCAGAACAAGGCGGGCTGGGGCGAGTGGAGTCCGATGTCGGCTCCGCGTCGCGGTGTCGTCGCCCCGGGCGCGCCCACCGGCGTCTCGATCAAGAAGGAGATGGATCGCGCCCTCGAGATCGCCTACACCCCCGGATCGCGCAACGGCGCACGGACCAACGAGATCGTGTACCAGTATCGTCTCGGCGGCGGCACCTGGGCCAACCTCCCCGGGAACAACGTGATCACCGGCCTCACGAACGGCCAGAACTACGACGTCACGCTGCGAGCTCTGGCCACCGTCGACGGCGTCCAGTACGGCGGCGCCGTGTCGAACTCTGCACGCGGCAACCCCTACGGCCCGCTGAAGGCGCCCTCGGTGAGCGCCAGCTCGAATGCGACCAGCGTCACCGTCTCCTGGAACGGCAACGTCTCCGAGAACGGCCGGAACATCACCAAGGTCGAGACGAGCATCGACGGCGGAGGCTACAGGTCGGCGTCGAACACGGGATCCCAGGCCGTCGGAAACGGATACAGCGAGCAGCACACGATCCGCATCCGCGTCACGGATGCTGCGGGTCAGGTGATCGAGAGCTCGACCGCGAGCGCCACCTCGGGGCCCAGGCCTCAACCGAAGGGCTGGACCACCCAGGGTGCGAACTCGGGGGAGTGCAACCCCGATGTGTGCTACTACCTCGGTTTCTCCGTCTCGAACTTCCCCGCGGGCGAGTACACCGTGTGGTGCCTCGAAGACGGTCAGCGGTTCGCCGGCGGTGCCACGTGGGTGATCCCCGCGAACGGGGCCGCCTACAAGAAGAGCGGTGGAGGCGGTTGCTACCACGGCGGTTACAACAGCAGGTACCTCCTCCAGATGGAGATCGTCGGGTGGGGCGTCACCGATGGGATCAGGTGGGACTAGTCCCCTCCGCGCAGACACGACACGACACGACACGGACAGAACAGGAAGCACCACGCTCATGACAATGACCCCCGAACAGGCCGCCTGGTTCCAGGGCACCTTCACCCGCCTCGTCGACAACGTCGACAAGGCCGTGCAGGGCAAGCGCGAGATCGTCTCGCTCGTGCTCGCCTCCATGCTCGCCGAGGGCCACGTGCTGCTCGAGGACGCCCCCGGCACCGGCAAGACGAGCCTCGCGAAGGCGCTCGCCGCGACCGTGCAGGGCACCAGCGCCCGCATCCAGTTCACCCCCGACCTGCTGCCGTCCGACGTCACCGGCGTCACGATCTACGACCAGCAGTCGCACCGCTTCGAGTTCCACAAGGGACCGATCTTCGCCTCGATCGTGCTCGCCGACGAGATCAACCGCGCGTCGCCGAAGACGCAGTCGGCGCTGCTGGAGGTCATGGAGGAGTCGCGCGTCACCGTCGACGGCGTGACCCATGAGACCGGCCGGCCGTTCCTCGTGATCGCCACGCAGAACCCGATCGAGCAGGCGGGCACCTACAAGCTGCCCGAGGCGCAGCTCGACCGCTTCCTCATCAAGACGTCGATCGGCTACCCCGATCTCGCCATCACCGAGAGCATCCTGGCCGGAGCATCCGACCGCAACCCGTCGGCCGCGCTGTCCGCCGTGATCACGACGAGCGCCGTCGCCGACATGGCCGACCTCGGTGCATCCGTGCACGTCGAGCCCGCCGTGCTGCGGTACGTCGCCGAGCTCTCCGAGGCCACCCGCAAGGACCCCGCCATCCGCCTCGGCGTCTCGGTCCGCGGCGCGATCGCGATGGTGCGCATGGCGAAGGTGTGGGCGGCGGCCCACGGCCGTCACTTCGTGCTGCCGGATGACATCAAGACCCTCGCGCGTCCGGTCTGGCAGCACCGTCTGCTGCTGGATGCCGAGGCGGAGTTCGCCGGCACCACGAGCGACATCGTGATCGCCCGCGTGCTCGAGAACATCGCGGCGCCGCAGGCGCGATCGGCCGCGTGATGACGACGGAGGCACTCGAGGCTGCGCCGATCGCCCGCGACGCCGGCTGGCGCGACGTCGCGGCGGTCATCGGTGCGCGCGGCCTCGCGCGCCTCCGCAAGGTCACCGCGGCGATCCGGCCGCTGGCGTGGGTGCTGATGGCGCTCGCCATCGGCTTCTGGATCCTCGGTCAGGTGGCCGGATGGGCGGAGTTCACCGTCGCCGCCGTCGTCATCGCGATCACCGTCGTCCTGTGCGCGTTGTTCCTGATCGGGCGCACCGCCTACGACGTGTCCCTCGACCTCGCGCGCACGCGCGTCGTCGTGGGGGAGCGCGCGGTCGGCGGCCTGAAGCTCGCGAACCACGGCACGAGGGCGATCCTGCCCTCCCGTGTGGTGCTGCCCGTCGGATCGGGCCGCGGCGAGTTCGGCATCCAGCGGCTCGCGCCCGGTGAGGAGGCGGAGGAGCTCTTCGCCATCCCCACGCAGAAGCGCGGCGTCGTGAAGGTCGGCCCCGTCAGCGTCGTGCGCGGAGACCCGCTCGGCCTGTTCGAGCGCGCCCACCGCCGCGACGACCCCGTCGACCTCTTCGTGCATCCGAAGACGATCCTCTTCGACGGCCAGTCGCTCGGGTATCTGCGCGACCTCGAGGGTCTTCCCGCCGCCGACCTCTCGCGCGACGACGTCTCCTTCCACGCCCTGCTCGAGTACCAGCCCGGCGACGACCTGCGTCACGTGCACTGGAAGTCCACCGCGCGCACCGGGACAATGATGGTGCGGCAGTACGAGGAGACCCGGCGCTCGCACTTCGTGATCGGGCTCTCCCGCGCGGCGGCGGAGTACGCCACCGGAGACGACTTCGAGCTCGCGATCTCGGTCGCCGGTTCCATCGGGCTGCGGGCCATCCGCGACTCGCAGCGCGTCGACGTCCGTGTGCAGGGGCGCGAGCTCCCCGCGGGCACCGGCAAGCAGCTGCTCGACTCGCTGTCGGCCGTGACCCACTCCAAGCCCCGCCGCGGCGGCATCGAGGACCTCGCCGGCGTCGTGGCCAGGACCATGCCCCTCGCCAGCGTCGTCGTGCTGATCTGCGGGTCCAAGGTGCGCTCGGACGACCTCCGTCTGGCATGCTCCCGCCTGCCCTTCGGCGCGCGCGTTCTCGCCATCGTCGCCGACCGCTCCGCATCCTCTCCCGCGCTCCGCCGCATCGGCGACGCCGACGTCGTCACCGTCGGCTCGCTCGAGCAGATCCCCCTCGCGCTCCAGAAGGTTCTCGCATGACCGCACCAGCGACCACGGCCACGGCGCTGCCGCTGCGCCGCTGGATCCTCGACCTCGGAGCGTCCGCGCTGCTCGTGGGCGTCTCCATGGTCGGCTTCTGGCCGACGTTCGCCGGCGGCTCGTACCTCCCGGCCGCGATCGGCGGCATCCTCCTGGGTCTCGCGATCTCCGCGGTCGCCGCCTGGCGACGCTGGGGCATCCTGATCATCGCCGGACTGACCGTCGCGGCGTACTTCGTCTTCGGCGGCGCCCTCGCCCTGCCGCACACGACGCTCCTCGGTGTCGTGCCGACGCTCGACACCCTCCAGCGCCTCGCGCTCGGCACGGTCACCTCGTGGAAGCAGATGCTCACCACCGTCGCCCCCGTGGCGGCGGCGGACGGGCACCTCATCGTGCCGTTCCTGCTCGCGCTCGTCGGCACGGTGCTGACGGCATCCCTCGCCCTCCGGCTCTCTCGGGTCGCCTGGGCGCTGATCCCCGCCGGTGCACTGCTCATGCTCGTCATCGTGCTGGGCACGCCCGAGCCGGCGTTCCCGCTCGCCCAGGGTCTGGTGTTCGCCGTCATGGCCATCGCGTGGCTCGCGCTCCGCCAGCTGTGGGCACCGCAGAACGACGCCGTGTCGGTGAGCGAGGTCGACTCCTCTCGCGCCACCCAGATGCGCATGCGACGCCTCATCGCGGGCGCGGCGGTGCTCGTCGTCGCGGGCGGTGCGGGCATCGCCACGAGCGCGGTCGCCGCGCCGGCGCAGCCCCGGCACGTCTTCCGCGACGTCATCATCCCGCCGTTCAACATCCGCGACTATCCGAGTCCACTGCAGTCCTTCCGCAAGAACGTGCGCGACGAAGCAGACGAGACTCTGTTCACCGTGAAGGGGCTGCCCAAGGGGGCGCGCATCCGGATCGCCGTCATGGATCAGTACGACGGCATGGTCTACAACGTCACCGACGGCGGACCCGACTCCTCGAGCGCGTTCGCGCCGCTCCGGTCGAACATGTCACCGGAGGCCGAGGGCGTCCCCGTCACGCTGAAGGTCGACATCGACCGCTACAACGGCGTGTGGGTGCCCGACGCGGGCGCCGTCTCCGCGATCGACTTCACGGGCGGTCGTGCAGAGGAGCTGCGCCGCACGGGCTACTACAACACCGAGACCGGCACGGCGGTCGTCACGTCGAAGCTCAAGAAGGGCGACAGCTACACGATCGACACGGTCATGCCCGCGCCGCTCGACGACACCCAGCTGGCCGACGTCGACTTCGGCAAGGTGCCCCTCCCGAAGCAGAGCAACGTTCCGGAGGAGCTCACCTCCCTCGCGTCCGAGACCGTCGCCGGCGCAGAGTCGCCCATCGAGCGCGTCCGCGCGCTGGAGACGTTCCTCGCCGAGGGCGGCTTCTTCAGCCACGGTCTGGAGGGCGAGGTCCTCTCGCGCGCCGGCCACACGGCCGAGCGCATCTCGACGCTCATCGGCGGCGATCAGATGATCGGCGACGACGAGCAGTACGCGGTCGCGATGGCGCTGCTCGCGCGCGAGGTCGGCATCCCGGCTCGCGTGGTGATGGGGTACTACCCCGACGAGGAGCGCGAGGGAGACCCCGAGTTCGCGGCCACGGGCGACGACGTGCACGCGTGGGTCGAGGTCAACTTCGAGGGGGTGGGGTGGCTCACCTTCAACCCGACCCCGCCCGAGGACAAGGTCCCGAACGACCAGAACACCAAGCCGAAGGTCGACCCCAAGCCGCAGGTGCTGCAGCCGCCGCCCCCGCCGCAGGAGCCGGTCGACCTCCCGCCGACGCTGCCAGACGACCGCAAGGGCGAGGACGAGACGTTCAACCTCGCGGGGCTGATCGGCATCATCCTCGCGGTCGGCGGCATCACGCTCGGCATCCTCGCGCTGCTCGCGTCGCCGTTCATCGTGATCGGCGCGTGGAAGGCGGCCAAACGCCGCTCACGGCGCAACGCGGCCAGGGCATCCGACCGCATCAGCGGCGGGTGGGACGAGCTGACCGATCGCGCCGTCGACTACGGAGCCAGGGTCGCGCCCGGCGGCACCAGGGTCGAGGAGGCCGCGACCGTGGCCACCGCCCTCACCCTCCCGCAGGTCACGACGCTCGCCGAGCGCGCCGACGCCGAGGTCTTCGGACCCGCCGATCCGACCCCGGAAGACGTGGACGCGTTCTGGGCGGAGGTCGACGGTCTCGTCGGCGGCCTCGGCAAGGAGGCGGGCTTCTTCAAGAGGATGAAGGCGCGCCTGAGCCTGCGCTCGCTGATGGGCGGTACCGCCGTGGCGACCGGGATGCAGAACCTGAAGGATGCCGCCGCCGCGCGCGTCCGCCGTGAACCTGGCACGATCAAGAGCAGCACCGCTGCGAAGACGCCCCCCGCACCCGAGAGCGAGACCCCATGAGCCAGCCCGCGATCGAGAGCAGCGCGCCGATCCCGCGGCGCGCGATCGCCTACCTGATCGACGCCCTGATCGCCGGGGCGATCGCGATCGTCGGCTTCATCGTCGTCGCCGTGATCGCCTTCAGCACCAGGCCCATCGAGAACCTCATGATCGTGATGCCGATCGGCTACGGGCTGCTCCTGCTGGTCATGATGGGCTGGGCTGTCGTCTACACCGTGATGCAGACCGGCAAGGGCTCGTTCGGCATGCGCGCGCAGGGCGTGCGGCTCGCCTCGGCGACCGACGGCTCCCCGATCCGCTTCGGACGCGCTCTGCTGCGCAACATCGTCTTCTGGCTCACCGCGAGCGTCGTGGTCGGATACTTCTCCCCGCTGTTCGACGGCTCCGGCCGGTTCCAGGGCTGGCACGACCGGGTCGCGGATGCTCGTGTGCTCGACGCGCGGCGACCGTCGACGGCGGTCCCGGCGCAGCCCGCCGCTCCGGCGACGACGGCGTTCCCCGTGGTGGCTCCGGGCCAGGGGCTCCCCGGCATCCCCGCTGCGCCGCCGGTTCCCGGCATCCCCGCTCCGGCCGCGCCGCAGCACCCCGGGGCGTTCGCGGCACCCGCAGCGCCCGCGGCACCCGCTGCGCCGATCGTCCCCGCCGCACCCGCCGTTCCTCCGGCTCCGGCCGTGCCCGCGGCTCAGCCGGCGCCGGCTGCTCAGCCCGCGACCGTCCACCCGGAGCCGGTCGAGCAGGCCGACGCGGGGTCGCTGATCGCCTTCGTGCCCGGCGTCACCCAGCCCCGGCCGCCGGCCGCGGCTGCACCCGAGCCTGCCGCCGCTCCGGCGGCGTCCGACCTCGACCCGTCGCTCGACGAGACGGTGGTGCAGCGCCCGGTGCCCGCAGCGCCGATCGCCGCCGAGCCGACCCTCGCCGCTCCGCCTGCTCCCGCCGCTCCGCCCGCTCCCGCCGTGCCGCCCGCTCCCGCCGTGCCGCCCGCTCCCGCAGTGCCGCCCGCCCAGGATGCCTTCCCCGTCGACGGCGCGGAGGACGAGGCGGAGCTCGAGCAGACCCGCATCAGCATCCCCGGCCACCGCCTGATCTTCACGTGGGACGACGGCACCAGGGTCCCGGTGTCGCGCCGCACGATCTTCGGCCGCAACCCCGCCCCCGAAGACGGCGCCGTGCTGGTGCCCGTGCGCGATGAGACGCTGTCGCTGTCGAAGACGCACTTCGAGGCGGCATCCGAGATCTCCGGCGGCTGGGTCCTCGACCGCCACTCCACGAACGGCATGACCATCGTGCGCGACGGCCAGCGCATCGCCTGCCCCGCCGGCCAGCGCGTGCCCGTGCGTCTCGGCGACGCCATCGAGATCGGCGATCGCATCGTCACGGTCGGCGGCTACGCGTGAGGCCCGGACTCGTCGTCACCACCGGGTCAGCGACGCACCCGGGGCTGCGACGCGCCCTGAACGAGGACGCGTACCTGGCGAGCTCGCCCGTGTTCGTCGTCGCAGACGGCATGGGCGGCCACGAGGCGGGGGAGCGCGCGAGCGCCACCGTGATCGAGGAGTTCGCGCTGTTCATAGGCCGAGCATCCCTCGCACTCGACGACGTCCGCTTCGCCCTGGAGCGGGCGCGGGAGGGCGTCGAGCATCTGTCGACCTCGGGCAACGGGCGCGCCGGCACCACGCTCAGCGGCGTCGTGATCGCCTCGGTCGACGGCATGGGCTACTGGCTCGCGCTGAACATCGGAGACTCCCGCACGTATCGTCTCGCCGACGGAGAGCTCGAGCAGATCACGGTCGACCACTCGGTCGTCCAGGAGCTCATCGAGGCGGGGCAGCTCACCCCCGAGGACGCGGCCACCGATCGGCGACGCAACATCATCACCAGGGCGATCGGAGCGAGCAGCACGGGGGATGCCGACTACTGGCTCTTCCCCGCCGAGCTCGGCGACCGGATCATGGTGTGTTCCGACGGCCTCACCTCCGAGCTCTCCGACGGGCGGATCCGCGAAGTGCTCACGCTGACGACGGACCCGCAGGAGGCCGCAGACGTTCTCGTCGCCGAGGCCCTGCAGGCCGGAGGACGCGATAACATCACGGTCGTGATCGCGGACGCCGTGTCGGTGGCCTCGCGCCCCGGCACGCTGCTGGAGACCGACGACACCGACATCGACATGGACACGCGTCCGCGCGAGGCAGCAGGAGGGGTTCGCTGATGCAGACGATCTATCGACCGGGACAGTGGCACCTGATCGTGATTCCGGGGGCTCTCGTCGCACTTCCACCGGACGCGCCCGCCGAGCTCGTGGCGCGGCTGTGGGACAGGCTCCCCGCCGAGAAGACCCTCGCCAGCGTGGTCGACGTGCTCACGACGAGCGTCGGGGGATCGTTCACCGCGCTGCCGCCGTTCGCGGCCGCTGTCGCGGAGGGCACCGACGTCCGCATCGCGCTGCGCGGAGGCGTCGTGGCCAGGATCAGCAGCGGCACGGAGTCCGCGCAGGAGTTCACCGGCGCGGAGGTGACCACCTGGAGCGAGCGCTTCGTCGGCGGCGCCACCCGCATCGAGATCACGGTGGAGGAGTCGGATGCCGTCTCCGCGCTCCCGGTGCAGAGCGGGGTCGTGCGGGCCGCGGCCGTGAGCGCTGAGCTCGAGGCGAGCGACGCCGAGCGGATCGTCGCGGTGCTGGGCCCGGCCCCGGTGATCGAGTCCGAGGAGAGCGGCGTGTCCGCCGCGGTCCTGGGAGGCGTACCCGCTCCGGCTCTCGCGCTGTTCGGTGCGGCTGTCGCTCCGGTCGTCGCACCGGTCCCGCCTCTCGTCACTCCCGTGCCGCCGATCGTCGACGTCGCGCCCGTGCCGCCGGTCGCCGGAGCCGCCCCGGTCGGTGCTCCCGCATCCGCTGCGGCGGACGAGTCTTCTGCCGGGGACGGAGCCGTCGAGGCTCCGATCGATCCGGCGCCCGAGGTCTCCGAGCCGGCGGCCGCGGAGCCGGTGGTCGACGAGGTCCCGGTTCTCCCGGAGTCGGTCGAGGAGCCGGTCGAGGCGCCGTCCGAGCCCGCCGCGGTGCCGTCCGACGAGGACGAGGCGCCCGCCGCGGCATCCGACGAGGACCCGTCGGCCGAGGACGAGGTCGAGGGGGTCACGTTGATCCCCACCGAGACGCTGTCCCCCCTGAGCGACATCGACGAGTTCGATCAGCTCTTCGGCGAGACCGTGCACACCGCGCCGAGCTTCGTCGACGCTCCGCCGCCTCCGCCCTTCCCGATCGTGGCCGAGGGCGACCACGACGGAGCGACCATCTCGGCCGCCGAGCTGCGGGCGCTTCGCCAGCAGCCTCCGGTGGCCGACGACGCCCCCACCCAGGTGATCCCCGTCGCCTCCGCCGGATTCGGCCGCATCCGCGTCTCCACGGGCCAGGTGGTCGAACTCGACCGCACCGTGATCATCGGCCGGCGTCCGCGATCCACCCGCGCCAGCGGCGAGAACCTGCCGCATCTGGTCGCGGTGGAGAGCCCTCAGCAGGACATCTCGCGCAGCCACCTCGAGGTGCGCCCCGACGCCGACACCGTCGTCGTCATCGACCTGCACACGACCAACGGCTCGACGCTGCTGCGTCCAGGCGCCGACCCCGTTCGACTGCATCCCGGTGAGCAGACGCTCGTCCTGTCCGGAGACGTCGTCGACCTGGGAGACGGAGTGACCGTCGCCTTCGAGGACCTGCCGTGACCCGTCGCCCCTCACCGCCCCCGCAGCTGCCGGGCTTCACCTACGTGGAGCCGCTCGGCACCGGAGGGTTCGCCGACGTCTTCCTGTACGAGCAGCAGATGCCGCGCCGCCGGGTCGCGGTCAAGGTGCTGCTCGCCGACCGGATCTCCAGTGGCGCCGCGCAGGAGTTCGCCGACGAGGCGAACGTCATGGCGATGCTCTCGACGCATCCGGCGATCGTCACGATCTACCAGGCCGGCGTCGCGGGCGATGGGCGCCCGTATCTGGTCATGGAGTACTGCCCCCGGCCGAACCTGCAGCTGCGTGCGCGCAAGGAGCCGTTCTCGGTCGCCGAGGCGCTGCGCGTCGGCGTGCAGGTCGCCGGTGCGGTCGAGACCGCTCACCGGGCAGGGGTCCTGCACCGCGACATCAAGCCGGCGAACATCCTCGTCACCGAGTACAACCGTCCGGCTCTCACCGACTTCGGCATCGCCTCGACGACGGGCGCGACGGGCGAAGCATCCGGCATGTCCATCCCGTGGTCTCCGCCGGAGTCGTTCGCCGAGCCGCCGCAGAGCGGGCCGCGCACGGACGTGTGGGCACTGGGCGCGACGCTGTACACGCTGCTGGCCGGTCGTTCGCCGTTCGAACGCGTCGGGGAGCGCAACTCGAGCGCCGACCTCATCGAGCGCATCGAGCGCGCCGCCCTGCCGCCCCTCGCGCGCCCCGACTCCCCGGAGAGCCTGCAGCGCCTGCTCGAGCGCTCGATGGCGAAGAACCCCGATGACCGCTACCCGAGCGCCGTGGCCTTCGCCCGCGCCCTGCAGAAGGTGCAGATCGAGCTGTCGCACTCGGTCACCCCGATCGACATCGTCGACGACCACGCTCCGGCCGAGGAGCAGGAAGACGACGGAGACGGGCTGACCCGTGTCAGGGAGATCGTCAGCATCGACCCCGAGGTCGCCGCCTTCACGCGTCCGTCGGCGACGACGGAGCGCAAGGCGCCGGCCGTCGTGTTCCCCGAGGTCCCGCGCTTCGACTCGCCCCCCGCCGCGCAGGCGCCGTCGATCGAGGAGACCCAGATCCGGGTGCCCGCTCCGGTGCTCGGAGCGGATGCCGACGAGCGCACGCTGCTGCGCGCGCCTCGAGTGCTCGCCCCGGATGCCGCGGCATCCGCCGCACCGCCCGCCGCTCCCGTCGTCGACGCCCCGGCGCAGACGACGTCGACGGCGCCTCGAGGACGCAAGGGGCTCTGGATCCTGCTCTCGGTCGCAGGAGTCGCCGTCGTCGTCGGCGCGATCGTGATGCTCAACATCCTGGTCTCCGGTATCGAACCGACTCCGCAGGCGACGTCGGAGGCCCCCGACCCGCAGGACGTCGTCTCCGACGTCGTGCCGAAGGTGGGCGACCTCAGCGGCACCAGGACGGGCGAGCAGATCGCGTTCACCTGGACCAACAAGGACCCGCAGGAGGGCGACTCGTTCATCTGGAACGTCGTCGAGGTGTCCGGCGAGATCGACCCGCAGCAGACGACCGAGCCGACCGCGCAGTTCACGGCGGGCGCGGGGAAGGTCTGCGTCGACGTGATGCTGCGCCGTGACGACGGCCGCGCGTCGGAGCCGGTGCGGGGGTGCGTCGAGTGAGCGGGACGAGCGGCGTGACCGTCGAGTTCGCCGGGGAGTTCTTCCCGCTGGAGCGCGGCGGTCGGTTCGTGGTCGGTCGAGAGGGCGACCTGGAGCTGGACGACAACCTCTTCCTGCACCGCCACTTCCTGGAGATCACGGATGCCGACGGCCTGTGGTGGCTGTCGAACGTCGGCACGCGCCTCACGGCGACGGTGACGGACTCGGCCGGCGGGGTGCAGGCCTGGCTCGCGCCGGGCGCCCGGCTGCCGCTCGTGTTCGAGATGACGACGATCGTGTTCAGCGCGGGCCCCACGACCTACGAGCTGACGGTGCACGCCGCCGAGCCGACCTTCCGCGCCACGCGCCGTGAGCACGACGACGGCGGCGCCTCGACCATCGGCGACGTGCCGCTCACCCTCAGCCAGAAGCTGCTGATCCTCGCACTCGCGGAGCCGCAGCTGCGCAGAGACGGCACCGGGATGAGCGACATCCCGACATCCGCGAAGGCCGCAGAGCGCCTGGGATGGACGGTCACCCGCTTCAACCGCAAGCTCGACAACGTGTGCGACAAGTTCGACCGCGTCGGCGTCCCCGGCATGCGCGGAGGACAGCGCCTGCTCGCGACCAACCGCCGAGCGCGTCTCGTCGAGCACGTGATCGCCTCGCGTCTGGTGACGAAGGACGACCTGCCGCTGCTCGACACGGCGCACGCCGACGAGGCAGAGGGGGAGTCCGAGTGATCTGGGAGATCGACGATCACGCCCCGGTGATCGAGGGCCTCGACGCGCACGGACGCCCTGATCCCGCCTATGCCGCCTCGCTCGGACTCCGTGCGGCAGGACGAGGAGCCCGCGTGCTCGCGGCGCTGATCGAATGGCTCGTCGCCGTGCTCATCGCCCTGCCGGCGATCATCGTCCTCACACCTCCGCTCACGCAGGCTCTCGCGGGCACCCTCGACCTGGGATCCGTCTTCGGCGGCGCCAACGGGGTCTGGGCGATCGTGGCCGTCGCCGTGTCACAGGGACTCATGACCGCGTACGTCGTGGTGCAGCTGGTGCTGCACGGACGCAAGGGCGTCACGCTCGGCAAGGCGATCTGCGGCATCCGCTCGGTGAACGTGCGCACGCTGGAGCGGCCCGGATTCTGGCGCGGCGCCGTGGTGCGCTACCTCGTCGCGTATGCGTCGCTGCTGGTGCCGCTCATCGGGCCGCTGCTCGTGATCGCGCTCTCGCCGCTGTTCGACACCGAGCGCCGTGGACGCGGCTGGCTCGACCTGGCGGCCGCGACCTGGTTCGTGGACGTGCGCGGCGGCCTCAACCCCTACGACCAGAAGCGCATGCGCATCGCCCGCAAGCGGGTCAAGACCCCGGAGGTCGAGGAGCAGGCGCCGCTGCCGTCTCTCGCGACGCCGGTCGATCGCGACGCCCCTGCGGAGTACGTGCCGAGCGCCCGTCTGTCCGGCGGCGTGATCGGCGCACACCGCACCTCGGCTCCGGCAGCCCCCGATGCGCCGCAGCCGCCGATCTCCGGTTCCATGGTGTCGGCGGTGCCTCCGTCCCTCGCGACGGGGGCCGCCACGCCCTCGCCGGCCCCTGCGGCTCCGTCCTCCTTCGCGCCTCCCGCCGCGGAGTCCGCGCCGTTCGTGCCTCCGGTGATCGCCCCGCAGCCGACGGGCGCCGTGCCCGCTCCGGTTCCCGCGCCGGCTGCGGTTCCCGCTCCGGCTCCGGTCCCGGCCCCGGTGACTCCGGTGGTGCCAGCTCCGGCCCCGGCGGCCCCGGCGACCCCGGACATGGTCCCTGCGCCTGCTCCGGCCGTGCTGGCCCCGACCCCGCCCCCGCAGACGCCCGCCCCCGCCTCGGCACCGGCCTCCGCTGCAGCCCCGGCTCCCGCCTCAGCACCGGCTTCCGCGCCGGCATCCCCCGCTCCCGCGCCTGCCACCCCGGCCGGAGTGCGCGCCGTCCTCGTGCTCGACACGGGAGAGCGCATCGAGGTCCGCGGCACCACGCTGTTCGGTCGCTCGCCGAGCCCGGCCGCCGGAGAGGGCGAGACCCAGCTCGTCGCGGTGTTCGACGACACCCGCTCGGTGTCGAAGACCCACATCGCCGTGATGCCCGCCCGCCGCGGTCTCTTCGTCGTCGATCGGGCGTCGACCAACGGCAGCGCGATCGTGCGGGGAGGCTCCGAGACGGCGTTGGCGCCCGGCCACCCCGTGGAGCTGAAGGCGGGCGACACGGTGCGGTTCGGCGACCGCACGCTCCAGGTCGAACGGGTATGACGCGACAGTGCAGAACGCGCCTGCGGCGCGGTGAGGACGGACGATGAGAGTCAAGCTGACGTTGCGGCGCCCTTCGGCCCCGCTGACGGATGTCGTCGTGATGGCGGATTCGACGGCGACGGTCGCCGATGTCGCGAGGCAGATCGCCTCGACCGACCCGCTGCGCAGCATCCCCGCCGGCCCCTCCGACGTGCTCACGCTGTCGGTCGCACCGCCCACCAGCGATCAGCTGACCATGCTCAGCCCCGATCTCCTCGTCGGGGACGCCCCGATCGGCTCCGGATTCCTCGCCGAGGTGGTCAACGTGGGCGCGAACCGCGCCTCGACGGGCTCGGCGAGCGCGCGCCCCGCGGCCGTGCTCACCGTGGTGGCGGGTCCCGCGGCCGGGCAGGAGTTCCCGCTGCCGATCGGTCACTTCATGATCGGCCGCGATCACGCGAACGACGTCGCGATCGCCGATCCGCTGATCTCGAAGCGCCACGCGCGCATCGAGGTCGCCGCGACCTTCGTCGAGCTCGTCGACCTGAACTCCGCGAACGGCATCCTCGTCGACGGCGGTCTCGTGCAGCGCCTGCGCGTCATCCCCGGCCAGCACTTCACGCTCGGCGACTGCGAGTTCGTGGTGCACCTGGTCGGCGACTTCGACGGCTCGGCGTCCGGCGACCCCGTGCTCGAACGCGGCGGCGCCCTGCTGTTCAACCGCAGCCCGCGCGTCGAGGAGCGCTTCACCGGAGAAGACCTCGACGAGCCCCGCTATCCCCGCGACCAGGTGCAGCGCCTCTTCCCCTGGCCGATGCTCGTCGCGCCGGTCCTGCTGGGCGCCGTGACGTTCTTCATGTTCGACAATCCGCGCGCGCTGCTGGTGATCTTCATGTCGCCGCTCATGATGTTCGGCAACTTCATCTCGCAGAAGACCAATCTCGGCCAGCGGCTGCGCAAGGAGGCGGAGTCCTTCGAGGAGCAGTTCGAGCGTCTGGAGGAGAAGCTCTACCACTCCCACCCCAAGGAGCGGGAGGTACGCCAGAACGAGGTGCCCGCCGTCGCCGTCGTCTTCGACGAGGCGATGCGGCTCGGCCCTCTCCTGTGGACCCGTCGCCCTGAGCACTGGAACTTCCTCTCGGTGCGACTCGGCGTCTGCGAAGACGAGTCGCGCACCGCGATCAAGCGCACCGAGACGCCAGAGGCTCTGGTCGAGTACGTCGAGCGCGTCGACCGGCTCGAAGAGCGCTACCGGATGATCAGCGACGTGCCGATCCTCGAATCGCTGCAGAGCGTCGGCTCGATCGGCGTCGCCGGCCCGACGTCGCTCGCGAGCGACGCCCTCCGCGGCATCGCGGTGCAGCTGTTCGGCATGCACTCGCCGAACGAGCTGGTCACCGTGGCCCTCACCGAACCCGGCTGGGCCAACGAGCTCGACTGGCTGAAGTGGCTGCCGCACACGTCCAGCGAGCGCAACCCGTTCAAGGACGTCTCCCTCGCCGACTCGGCCTCCACGGGCGCCGCCCTGCTGTCGGGTCTGGAGGAGATCGTGATGCGTCGCTCCAGGGAGGCGAAGTCGCAGCGGCCGCCCTACGGCGACGACTGGGATCCGATGCTCTTCGGCACCGACGTCAAGCGGGCGGCGGAGGATGCGACGTTCCCCGGCCAGACCGCGATCCTCGTCATCGTCACCAACGATGCGCCGGTCGACCGAGCTCGGCTCACGCAGATCCTCGAGCGGGGCGCCGACGTCGGCGTCTACGGCCTCTTCGTCGCCCCCGTGGTGGCGGCGCTGCCCGCCGCCTGCCGCACCTTCGTCGACGTGAGCCGCGGGCTCGAGCACGCCGCCGTCGGCACCGTGCGCAGCGGCGTCGCGTATCCCGATGTGCAGGTCGAGGGCGTCTCGCACTCGTACATGACGATGTTCGCCAAGCGGCTCGCGCCGGTGGTCGACTCCAGCACGGTGATCGAGGACTCCTCCGACATCCCCAACTCCGTCATGTTCCTGTCGCTGATCGGCGCCGACCTCGCGACAGACCCGAACGCGGTGATCGACCGGTGGCGGCAGAACAACACGATCATCGACCGCTCGGGGGCGCCGCAGTCGCGCCTCAAGAAGGCGGGCAACCTGCGTGCCATCATCGGTCAGTCGCAGACCGACGCCATGACGCTCGACCTGCGCACCCAGGGACCGCACGCCCTCGTCGGCGGAACCACCGGAGCCGGAAAGAGCGAGTTCCTGCAGGCATGGGTGCTCGGCATGGCCGCCGCGCACAGCCCCGACCGCGTCACCTTCCTCTTCGTCGACTACAAGGGCGGCTCCGCGTTCGCGGACTGCGTCGATCTGCCGCACACCGTGGGGCTCGTGACCGACCTGAGCCCGCACCTCGTGCGGCGCGCGCTCACCAGCCTGCGCGCCGAGCTGCACCACCGCGAGCACCTGTTCAACCGCAAGAAGGCGAAGGACCTCCTCGAACTCGAGAAGCGCCGCGACCCCGAGACGCCGCCCGCGCTCGTGCTCGTGATCGACGAGTTCGCCGCGCTCGCCGGAGAGGTCCCGGAGTTCGTCGACGGCGTCGTCGACATCGCCCAGCGCGGGCGGTCCCTCGGCATCCACCTCATCATGGCCACCCAGCGTCCGGCCGGCGTCATCAAGGACAACCTCCGCGCCAACACCAACCTGCGCGTCGCGCTGCGCATGGCCGACGAGTCGGACTCGAAGGACGTCGTGGACGACCCGGTGGCGGCATCCTTCCCTCCGTCCCTCCCCGGCCGCGGCATCGCCAAGACCGGACCGGGGCGTCTGGTGCCCTTCCAGTCCGCCTATGCGGGTGGCTGGAGCACCGACGAGGTGCAGGCCGCCGAGGTCAAGGTGGCGGAGCTGCGGTTCGGCTCCATCCAGACCTGGGAGGCCGAGCAGGCGCCCGAGTCGGACTCGCACGACGAGGACCTCGGCCCGAACGACCAGAAGCGCATCGTCGCGACGCTCGTGAAGGCGGCGACCGCCGCCCGCATCCCCGCACCTCGGCGCCCGTGGCTGGACGACCTCGAGCGGGCCGTCGACATGCGCGATCTGCCCGTGCTCGGCGACGGGCAGATCCTGCTCGGCAAGATGGACGTGCCGGAGCGCCAGCTGCAGGAGCCGGCGTACTTCCACCCCGACAAGGACGGCTCGCTGCTCGTCTACGGCACCAGCGGCTCCGGCAAGTCGACCGTGCTGCGCACCCTGGCGATCGCTGCCGGGTTCGACCCCGCCCGGTCGAACGTCGAGGTCTTCGGGCTCGACTTCGGCTCCGGCTCGCTCAAGAGCCTCGAAGAGCTCCCGCACGTCGGCTCGATCATCTCGGGTGACGACGCCGAGCGCGTGCAGCGCATCCTGCGCTCGCTGTCGAGGGTGCTCGATGACCGCGGCAAGCGGTTCAGCGCGGCGAACGCGTCGAGCCTGACGGAGTACCGCGAGATCACCGGCACGGCCGAGTCGCGCATCCTGCTGCTGATCGACGGCTTCCCCCAGTTCCGCAGCGAGTGGGAGTCGACGACCGCGAGGATGCCGTTCTACCAGACGTTCATGCGGATCCTCGGCGAGGGACGGCCGCTCGGCGTCCACGTGATCGCGAGCGCGGATCGCTCGGGCTCCGTGCCGACGGCCGTGAGCGCGAACGTGTCGCGCCGGGTCGTGCTGCGTCTGTCCGACGAGTCGGGCTACGCGATGCTGAACGCGCCCAAGGACGTGCTCGACGAGCGCTCCGCGCCGGGGCGCGCGATCGTCGACGGGCTGGAGACCCAGATCGCCACCCTCGGCGGGACCCCCAACGTGGCGGAGCAGACGAAGCTGCAGGGCGTGCTCGCCGCGGAGCTGCGTGCCGCCGGAGCCCGCGAGGTCGCCGAGATCGGCGCGCTGCCCACGCGGCTCTCGCCGCGGGAGCTGCCGGACCGCATCGGGGAGTTCCCCGTGCTCGGCATCGCTGAGGACACACTGGCCGCACGCGACTTCGACCCGGTCGGCACGTTCGTGGTCGCGGGGCCGCCGCAGTCGGGCAAGACGAACGCGCTCAAGGCGATCATCGGATCGATGCGCCGCTTCGACCCCGAGATCAAGCTGTTCCACTTCGGCGGTCGGCGTGCGCAGCTCAAGGAGTACGCCGACTGGACGCGCAGCGCCGTCACGCCGGAGGACGCGAAGGAGCTCGCGAAGGAGATCGCCGAGATCGCCGTCGACGAGACGGTCCCCGTGCGGATGCTGATCGTGGTGGAGGACGTGCCGCAGTTCGCCGACGGACCCGCCGAGCGCGAGATGAAGGCGCTGTTCCAGGCGATCAACCGCAGCGATCACCTGCTGATCGGCGATGCCGACGTCACGCAGGTGACCAGCGGATTCGGCTTCATCGGAGACTTCAAGGCCGGACGCAAGGGCATCATCCTCAAGCCCGACGCCTTCGACGGCGACGCCGTCTTCAAGGTGCCCTTCCCGAAGGTCAAGCGCACGGACTTCCCCGACGGCCGCGGCATCTTCGTGCAGGCCGGACGTCAGGTCACGGTGCAGATGCCGCTCGTCGAGGGCGAGCGGACGGCGTGAGCGCGCGGCGGCGCGGATGCCGCCGCCGCTGAGACGCAGGAAGGTGGAACGATGCCCGTGAGCTTCGACATGTCGGCGCTGAGTGCGCCGGTCGACCCCGCCGTCGCGCACCGCGAGTTCCAGGAGCGGATCGATCGTGAGGGGCGCCGGACCGGTGCCAGGGTCGGCATGGCCTGGTCCGTCTTCCAGACCGTCGTCCTCGTCGCCGGTGGCGGCATCCTGGCGGCGCTGGCCGTCGTGGCGGTGCAGCTCGCCTTCGGCGGGGAGGGGCTGAACGCGGCGACCGTGATCATCGCGGCGCTCGTGGTCGCACCGCTCGCCGTCGCACGGGTGCGGTCGTACCGGACGGGTCCGGATGCCGTGGAGGCCGACGTGTACCGGCTGACGAGGTTCGCCGCCGCGAACGGCCTCTCCCACGTGCTGGCCGAGAGCGACCCCGACCTCCCCGCCGCACTGTTCCAGGTGGGCGGCGCACGGGTCGCGAGCGACGTGATGGTCGCGGCCTCGCCGCGCAGGTTCGAGGTCGCCAACTACTCCTACGAGACGTGGACGGCCCGCACACGGATGCCGCGGAGCGCGACGTTCGCGGTGCTCGAGTCGGGGATCCCGCTTCCGGCGATGACGATCAGGGCCGCATCCCCCAGCGATCAGGCGGGGGCGTGGGCGCCGCAGCCGCAGCAGACGCCGCTGCCCTTCGAAGGCGGGTTCGGTTCCACGTTCCGTGTCTTCTGCGCCGTGGAGGACGCTGATCGCGTCCGCGCCGTGCTCACGGAGCCCGTGCAGACCGCGCTGATCGCGCTGGTGCGCCACGGCGATGTCGAGATCGCCGGCGGGAGCGTCTTCTTCCTCGCGCGGAGGCAGCTTCGACTCGCCGACGTCGCGTTCTGGGAGTGGGTCGAGGACCTCGTGGCGATGGTGGATGCCGTCGATGACGGCGGCGTGCGGGTGGGCGCATCCGCCGATCCGGCGCGGCGCGTGCGGCGCGAAGCGCTGTTCGATGGGCGCAGGAGCAGCAGGCCGTTCGTGCTCGGCTGCCTCCTTCCGCTGGTTGTCGGACTCGCGGCGGCGGCGCTCGTCACGGCGTTCTCGCACTGAGAGACGGCGGATGGGGAGTTGTGCCCATCGCGGTGGGGGGTGTTGTTTCGTAAAGTTGGTGGTGTCGGGCCGGAGAGGTCCGGTCCAATTCGATTACCGGAGGTGTGGACGATGGCCGATTTCGGTGCGTCTTATGCGGAGATGGAGCAGGTGGCGTCGTCGCTGTCGCAGGCTCGTGATGACATTCAGGGGCAGCTGGATTCTCTGAAGTCTCAGGTGGACACCCTGCTGGGTGAGGACTTCAAGACGCAGCATGCGTCGGGCAAGTTCGGTGAGGGTTACGGGGAGCTGACCACGGGTCTGAAGACCGCGGTGGATGGTATCAACGACATGTCCGAGTCGCTGCTGGGCATGATGCGTGCGATCCAGGACCTGGACACGCAGCTCGCCGGCGGCTGACACGCTGCTGCAGGATCTTCGGGGGTCGGCCGAGAGGCCGACCCCCGCTATCTGACACATACCGGAGGAGAACAGCGTGGGCGACGGGGTCAAGCTCAAGTACGACGATCTTGATGATCTGCAGACCGAGCTCAAGAACATCATCGGCGAGTTCGAGGCGGCGGGGAGCCGGCGCAGGGATCTGTCCCATGCCGTCGGGCGGCCCTACGGCGAAGACGCTCTGCAGGATGCCGCCGACGACTTCGAAGGCCGCTGGGATGACAAGCGCAAGACGCTGATGGACAACTGCAAGAAGGTCGCGGAACATCTCGAAGGCGTGATCAAGGGCTTCAAGGACTTCGACGTCGAAGCCGCGAAGAAGTCAGAGAACAACGGGGGCAACTGACGATGTACCGGATGATGCCTCAGACCTCCCCCGCCGGACACTACATCCAGGTGGTCACGGGTGATGCCGACGCGATCAAGGAGCGCGGCACGCAGATCAGCGAGCTCGCGACGGACATGCAGAAGTCCTCCGCCCTCCTCCAGCGTCTGGTCGACAACGGCGCCGACATGAGGGGCGACGCGATCGACAAGCTCAAGGAGCTGTCGAAAGAGGTCCACGAGGACCTCAAGAAGGGCGGCGAGCTCTACAGCGTGGTCGCGCCCTACATCAAGACCTACGGGCAGGAGCTCGAAGGGTCCCAGACGGCGATGACCACGATCATCGAGGACCTCTGCGACCTCTGGGACGAGTACAACCGCAAGGCCGAGGCCGCGGACTCGGCGCGCAACGAGCGCCCCGACTACCCGACGGGCGACGACGCCGACGACGAGCAGCTCCGCAAGGACGCCGAGGATGCGCGAGACGAGGCGGCCGGAGCCGCGAACACCGTCGCCACCAACGCGAAGGGCGCCTGGGACGCTCGTGCGAAGGACTACGACACCGAGTGGGACTCGTGGCACACGGCGTTCACCAACGCCGCCAACGGCATCCGCGACGACATGGCGGGCAAGATCGAGGACTCCTGGAGCGATGACTTCGGCGGCTTCCTGCAGTTCATGTCCGACGTGCTGGCCGTCGCCGGCATCATCCTCGCGGTGCTCGCCATCATCGTCGGCGGACCGATCATCGCCGTCCTCGCCGGCATCGTCGCCGTGCTCACCCTCGCGGTCGCGCTCACACGGGCGATACGCGGGGAGGGCAGCTGGGTCGACGTGGCCTTCGGCGTGATCGGCGTCATCCCCTTCATCGGTCCCGCCGCCCGCGGCATCCGGACCTTCGCCAGCGCCCCGGCAGGCACGGGCATTCTGGCCCGGATGACGCCCGCCGCAGGGTGGAGCGCGTGGAGCCGCCAGACCGATCTGGTGAGGAGCTTCCCCGACTTCAGCGCACGACTCTTCGGCGGGCACACCCTCACGGAGTTCGGGACGCTGACGAACGGCACCGCCACCGGCCTCGAGACGTTCGAGATGGTCGGGAAGATCTGGTCCGCGCAGTTCGGGATCGCCGGCGGCATCAAGGACTCCTTCGGCGGCGCCTGGTCGGGGACCTTCGATCCCGATCAGAATCCGTTCAGCTGACCGTTCGCGTTTCTGCAGGGATGACAGTATGGTGCCATGAGCGATCTTCGATCTGAGCTGCTCGGGCGCCGCGGCGCCACCATTCCTCCGTATCGCATGCTCCTTCCTCCGGGGTGGGACGCCTACGACCTGAGCGAGCAGACCGAGAAGGAGCTGGTGAAGCGGGCGACGACCCGGCTGCGCGCTGCGCAGGCGACCGAGGCCCTCACCCTGAACCTCTCGCGGCAGGTCCGCGATGCGCTCGCCTCCGTGCGCGCGCAGAACGGTTTCGTGTACGCCTTCGCGGGGGAGAGCGCGCCCACCTGGGCGCTCGGCTCCGCGAGCCTGATCGGCATCAAGAGAGCGGCGACGCCCGAGGCTCCTCTCGGACGCGTCGTCGAGAACGTGATCGCCAACCAGGGCGGCGTCGCCGTCGGCGAAGGGCATCGCATCGTCCGCTGGACCGAGCGCCGCCCCGTCTCCATGGATGACGTCGATGCCGTGTCGTTCATGATCAACTACCTCATCCCGATCCCCGGCTCGAAGCTCACCGAAGCCGTGCAGTGGACGGTCACCGTCGCGCACGAGGCCGATCTGCCCGAGGACGACCCGGTCCTTGAACTCTGGGTGGCGCTCTTCGACGCCCACGTCGCCACGTTCACCTGGGAGGCATGATGGAGATCGGCTTCGACTTCGAGCTGGCCAAGGCCATCCCGGTGGAGACCGCCGACGTCCGGCAGCTGGGCGCCGCCGAATGGGCGGCTCAGGCCGTCTCCCGATTCACCGCGGTCGTCGACGTTCCGGTCGCACTTCGTGCGCGCCTCCAGGGGGCGCTGGAGAGCGTCGCCGCCGAGGTCTCCGACGACGCACGACGGTTCCTGCTGGTCGGCACGGATGCCGCCGTGCTCGCTCCCCTGGTGTTCTTCGTGGTCGATCGCGAGCTCACCCGGCAGGAGCAGGCCGACTTCCTGTGGGCGCCATCGGCGATCCTGCCTCCGGCGTCGCTTCGTGTGGAGACGGAGCATCTCGGCGTCGGGTTCTCCTCGACCCTCGCGCAGCGCGAGGACGGTGTGGACTTCGGGACCCGTCGCTGGCTCTTCTTCGGGCAGGGGCTCACGGCGGGTGCTCTGCTGGGTCCGGTGGCGCCGTACTCGCTGGCCGTCGCCGAGCCCATCGCCGAGAGCATCCTCTCCGCCGCGCGCGTGGAGGGCTTCGTCCCGCTCGCGAACCACGACCGGGTCGAGGAGCTCTTGGCCGCTGTCGTCCGGGCGGGAGACGAGTGGAAGGCGTGAGTTCCCTCAAGTTCGACACCGCCGCCCTGCACGCACCGATCAGCCCGTCGGCGCCCGCCCTTCCGGCGGACGACGCGATCCACGGGAGCGCTGCGGAAGAGCTGTCGGTGCGACGGCTCGTCATCAGAGTCGTCTTCCAGGTTCTCGGGTTCGGCGCGCTGGCCGCGATCGTGGTCATGTTCGTCCAGATGATCTTCGGCGGGGACGGGATGAACGTCCTCACCTGGATCATCGCCGCGTTCATGGTCGCGCCGTTCGCGATCTCGCAGATCGTCGCGTTCGGATCACGCCGCCGGGAGATCGCCGACATCGCGTACCGGCTCCCGCGGTTCGCGGCGGACAATCGAATGAGCCACGTCGCCGCCGAGCCGGCGGCGCAGCATCCCGTCACCCGTTTCCGCGTGGGCGGCCCGCTCGCGATCAGGGACGTGCTGCGCTCCCCTGAGCGGTCAGGACTCGAAGCGGGCACGTACTACTACGAGCGGAGCATGGGGCGTTCGATGGTGGAGCACAGCGCGACCTACGTCGCGCTGGACCTTCCGACCGCGGTGCCGTCGATGACCGTCGCCACGAAGCTCGGAGACGTGTGGAGCCAGCAGTCGACCCGTCAGAAGGCGCAGCATCCGGTCAGCATCGATCCCGACTTCGACGCGCACGTGCGGGTGTACTGCGAGCCGCAGGACGACGACGCCGTGCGGAGGCAGCTGACTCCGCCGGTGCGTGAGGCTCTGCGCGAGGTGGCGGGTCGGTGCGACGTCGAGGTGGACGGCGGCCGGATCCATGTCATCGCCCGCAAGGCCCTCCCCTTAACGGAACCCGCGTTCTGGCGCTGGGTCGGCGACATCGGCGCTCTCGCCTCCCTCCTCTCGCGGCCGGACGCTCCGGTCCCGGCGGAGACGGCATCGGGATGGAGGAGCCGCGACGCCGAGCGCGAGGCGCTCTTCGCGGCGCCCAGGTCGGGGAGGGGCTTCGCCGTCGGAGTCCTGTTCATCGTTCTGGGCCTTGTGGCCGCCGCCGTCATCACAGCCACGACCTGATCCGAGCCGCTCCGCGACCCGTTGTGGATGGGGAGTTGTGCCCATCGACCGGTGGTGCGGGTGTTGTTAGGTTGGTGGTGTCGGGCCGGAGAGGTCCGGTCCAATTCGATTACCGGAGGTGTGGACGATGGCCGATTTCGGTGCGTCTTATGCGGAGATGGAGCAGGTGGCGTCGTCGCTGTCGCAGGCTCGTGATGACATTCAGGGGCAGCTGGATTCTCTGAAGTCTCAGGTGGACACCCTGCTGGGTGAGGACTTCAAGACGCAGCATGCGTCGGGCAAGTTCGGTGAGGGCTACGGGGAGCTGACCACGGGTCTGAAGACCGCGGTGGATGGCATCAACGACATGTCGGAGTCGCTGCTGGGCATGATGCGTGCGATCCAGGATCTGGACACGCAGCTCGCTGGCGGCTGACACGCTGCTGCAGGATCTTCGGGGGTCGGCCGAGAGGCCGACCCCTGTGCATACACGCGACGGAGGGGTCGTACGGATGTCGGAGGAGACGCTGAGAGCGGCGATGCAGTCGCTGCGGGTGCGTGTGCCCGCGTCCGCCGCGGACGCCGCCGAGCTGCGCGCCGAGGTGAGGGCGGCCGATGCCGCGCTGGGAGCCTGGCTGCGGGAGACGACGGCGGACCGCCTCGCGCGGCTGGATCAGAGCGATGACGGGGGAGATGCATGAGCGACGTCAGGATGGACCTCGCGCGGTTGCAGTCGACCGCGCAGAAGGCCAGGGGGCTGGCGACGACGTTCGACGAGGCGGAGTCCTTCGCGGACGACCTCGGAGGCCTCACGGGTCACGGCGGTCTCAGCGACAAGGTCGACGACTTCGGCGGCAAATGGGACATCGCGCGCGAGAAGCTGCGCGACAACCTGCGTTCGCAGGCCGACTTCATGCAGGCCATCGTCGACACGTTCCGTGACCTCGATCAGAAGATGGCCCAGGACGGGGAGGGCTAGACCATGACCGTTCTTCCCGGAAGACCGGATGAGCTGACCGCGCGCGCCGCGGATCTCGTCGCATCGGCTGGCGTCATCCTCACGGTGATCCACGAACTGCGCGGCATCGTCGAGGACGACGAGGGCAAAGCCGTCCAGGCGCTCTACGAGCAGAACGACCAGATCTCGTCTGATCTCGAGCGCATCCATCCGCGCTACAAGGGCACCGCTGACGCGCTCACCGAGTACGCCGTCGCGCTCACGGATGCTCACGCCGACGCAGAACGCGCGCAGGACGATCTCGACGACGCGCTCCTCGCACAGGGCCGTGCCGACTCCGCACTCCACGATCTCAACGATCGCGTGGATGCCGCAGGCGACTCCACCGATCCCTCCCTCGCCGTTCAGGTCCCCGGTGCGCAGCGTGCGGCGAACGACGCCCAGGCTGCAGTCGGGTCGGCGCGCTCGCGGATCGACTCGGCGCGCGAGGCCATGAACGACGCCGCTGAGATCGCGATCCGCAAGATCGACGCGGCCATCGACTCCACGAACGAGGGGTTCTGGGACAAGGTCGGCGACTTCTTCTCCGACATCGGCGACTTCCTCGCGAGCATCGGCGAGTGGATCGGCGACTTCCTGCAAGACGTCGTCGATCTGCTCAAGAAGATCGCTGACACGCTCATCGCGATCCTGGGCGTTCTCGTGGTGCTGCTCCTCATCATCGCGGTGGGTGCGCTGTTCGGGACGATCGGTCTCATCATCGGGGCCGTGATCGCCGGGGTGCTCGCCGCCTTCATCATCACGAGCATCCTGTCCGACGTGCTCAAGGGCACGCCGGGGGTGAGTGAGACGGATCCTTACGCGAACGTGCCGGCGGAGGATGTTCCCGAGGGTCCGAGTCTGGCGACCGTGCTCGACGGCACCGGAGAGGTCGATGGCCTCGGCGGGGAGACCGACTCGGTCGTGAAGATCACCAAGGTACTCGGGCCCGACGGCTGGTACTACACCGTCACGCTTCCCAGCACGCAGGAGTGGCTGTCCCGCTTCGGCGACCAGGGAGCGGTCAACGACCTCGACAGCAACCTCGCGCTGATGCTGACGCCGGCTCTGCAGACGCAGTACGAGCGGGCGGTCCTCGAGGCGATGGAGCAGGCGGGCATCGGTGAGAACGACCCCGTCATGCTCGTCGGATTCAGCCAGGGCGGGATCATGGCCGGACACCTCGCGGCGTACAACTCCGACTACAACTGGCAGGCCGTCGTCGTCTCCGGGGCCCCCATCGACCACATGCCGATTCCCGATTCGGTCGACGTGGTCTCCGTGCAGCACAACGGAGACCCGGTGCCGAACCTCGACATCGTCGCCGGCGACCTCGGCACCGAGCACGGCTCGAACTGGACGACCATCCACGTGGATCCGCCGAACCCCGCCCCGGTGCTGGGCGTGGATGCCGGCGCACACAACGCCGACAAGTACTCGCAGACCTACCAGGATCATCTGGCCGAAGTGCAGGCGAATCATCCCGGTCTCTCGAACTTCTTCAACGAGGATGGGTACGTCGACGTGTCCTACTACCACTGGAGCGAATGAGCATGAGGCGAGGACACATCGGACGGCGACGGATCATCGCCGTGATGCTGGCGGGGTCGCTCCTGAGCGGTGCGCTGGCGGGATGCACGATGCTGATGCCGCAGACGGGCCAGGCAGAACAGACGGAAGGGTCGACAGTGGACTACGGTGATGTGGCGAACGCCGTGACAGCGGCGGTGCCGAGGGTCGTGGGAGTGCGAGACCTCGCGCAGTCGGCCAACGGTCTGGGCCATCGACTCAGCCTCGGACTGGAGGTCGACACCGCCGAGCCGCTCACGGCTGACGAGCTGGATGCCGTGGTCGAGGCGATCTGGGGTGCGCTTCCCTGGGAGCCGAACACGATCAAGATCACGGCCGGTGCGGATACGGCGGAGGGCCACGAGATCGTCGATCTCAGGACGGCGGCGGCCGATCTCGATCCGATGGGCGTCACGAATGCGGGCACGGGCGGAGTGAGCCTGACCGACATGAGCGCTCGTTACGGGAAGTGGTCGGCACCCGAGTGAGCGGTCGCGATCTGCGGTTCCGCCTTCCCGGGCGCTGGTTCTCGGTGGACCTGTCCGGCGAAGACGCCACGACGTCATCCATCGCGCGCATCGCCAAGGATGCGGTGGGACCGGCCGATGATCGCGCGGCCGAGCGTGCCACGGTGCGGCGTCAACTGCAGCAGGCGGTCACGGCGGGGGCGGATGGCGACATCCGCGCCATCATGTTCTCGACCGAGATCGCCAGGGGCACTCCGCTGCCGGTGACGCTCCTCGTCTTCGAGCCCGCAGACCTGCGGATGAGCCCCGCGGTCGGCACCGCGCCGCAGTCGGTGCTCAAGGTCATGGCCGAGGGGCTGAAGCAGCTCGATCCCGGAGCGTACGCCTCGATGAACGAGGTGCGCGGCCCGGGCGTTCCCGCTCTGCGCACGTACCGCGTCGAACAGGTCGAGGAGAGCGGCGACTCGGAGGGGATCCTGCGGTTGATCGCCGACTACTGGATCCCGGTACCAGACACGAAGCGGATGCTCATGGTGCGCTTCTCGACTCCGCTGGGCGAGTTGGAGAACGTGATGCTCGCACTGTTCGACGAGTTCATCGCCGTCGCCTACTTCAGCGAGGACAAGCCGGAGTCCCTGCGCGATCAGCTGCGCGCGGGTGCGACCGCGCATAGCTGACCGCGCGGAGCTGACCGCGCGCAGTGATCGCGCGCGGCTGACCACGCGCAATTGATCAGGCGGAGTCGACGGCGCGGAGCTGACCGGGCGGAGCTGACCGCGCGGAGCTGACCGCGCGCAGTGATCGCGCGGAGCTGATCGGGCGCGGCTGACCGCGCAGCCATCACCGCGCGCGCCCGCCGATGGTCGACGGGTCGCGGTCGGTCTCAGCGTGCAGCCGCGTCGGCGAGGTGTCTCGCGTTGTGGCTGAGCACCTTGACCATGATGCCCCGGCGACGCAGGTCAGCCACCGTCCTGGTGCCCTCATCGGCGTTCCGGCCGAGAGCGTTGATGTTGGCGACGACCAGGACGTCACCGGGGTGCAGAGTCGCGATCAGCCGCGCGAGGCGGTCGTTCCAGCTCTCCAGGATGTCGGGCGCCGGGTGCCGGAAACCCTCGATCGGCACCCCGAACCGGGTGAGGTCGTCGCGCTGCTCGACCACCGACGGCATCCCATCGCGTGCGACGACCAGACCGACCAGTCGTGACCCGTCCGGTCGCGCCGACCAGAAGTCCCTGTTCTGCTGCAGCTCGGTGAAGCACTTCGGGCACTCTGCGGCCGCGTGCGGCAGGTGCAGCGGGCTCGTCAAGGCGTCATCCACGGATGCCGCAGCCTTCGTCGGTTCTGTCGTCTCGCTCATCGCGCACCTCCAGCGTCCATTCTGCCCTGTCCGCACACCCCCGGCACGCCTGTCTGCAACCTGCAGGCACGCCCTCAGAGTCGCTGCAGCCGCCGTTGCGGCCCTTCGAGGCGGGCCACGGCGATCTTGACCTCGACGATCTCACCCGCCAGGTGGTCGAGCTGGGACTCGACGCGGTCCATCCTGCCCTCGACACGGTCGATGCGCGTGTCGAGTCTGTCCATCCGTGCGTCGACCTGATCGAACCGCGCTCCGACCTGATCGAAGCGCGCTCCGACCTGATCGAACCGCGCACCGAGTCCCCTCGACTGGTGCGCGATCATCCCGCCGACGCCACCGAGAACGGCGACGGCGAAGGCGAAGAGGGCGATGACCATTCCGATCACGTCAGGCGACACGAACACCCTCCCATTCTGCTCCGGCGACCGGGGCTCGTCCATCGACCTTAGGCCAGAGAATCCGTCGGTTCCGCGGTCTGTGGACGAACCCGATCAGAGGCGCGATGGGGAGGAGGAGTGCGGGTCAGAGCAGCCCGAGCGCCCGCACGGTCTCGCGCTCGTCGACGAGCTCGGCGACGGACGCGTCGATCCGGGCCCGAGACCGCGTGTCGAGTTCGAGCCCCTCGACGATGCGCCACTCTCCGTCCACCGACTGCACGGGGAACGAGGAGATCAGCCCCTCCGGCACTCCGTACTCGCCGTGGGAGACCACCCCCGCCGAGGTCCAGTCGTCGGTTCCCCGCACCCAATCGCGCACGTGATCGATCGTGGCGCTCGCTGCCGAGGCGACCGACGACGATCCGCGGACCGTGATGATCTCGGCCCCGCGCTGAGCGACGCGCGGGATGAACGTCTCGTCGAGCCACGCGGGCACGTCGCCCACGATGGCGGCGAGAGCATCGCCGACCGGCATCCCGGCGACGGTCGCGTGCGAGACGTCGGGGAACTGCGTCGCCGAGTGGTTGCCCCAGATGGGCACCCGGCGCACGGTCTCGACCGGGACGCCGAGGGTGGCCGCGAGCTGCCCGCGGGCGCGGTTCTCATCGAGTCTGGTCAGCGCCGTGAAGCGCTCCGCCGGCACGCCGTCGGCGGATGCCGCAGCGATCAGGGCGTTGGTGTTGGCCGGGTTGCCGACGACCGTGACGCGCACACCGGATGCCGCGTGCGCCGCGATCGCGCGCCCCTGCGGGCCGAAGATGCCGCCGTTGGCCGCGAGCAGGTCTCCGCGCTCCATCCCCGGTCCTCGGGGGCGGGCGCCGACCAGCAGCGCGAGGTCGCTTCCGTCGAAGCCGACAGCGGGGTCGTCCGTCACCTCGACGTGTTCGAGGAGCCCGAACGCGCCGTCCTGCAGTTCCAGAGCCGCACCCTCTGCGGCGCCCAGGCCCTGCGGGATCTCCAGGAGGCGCAGCCGGACCTTCTCGTCGGGCCCCAGCAGGTCGCCTGCGGCGATGCGGAACAGCAGGGCGTAGCCGATCTGGCCGCCCGCACCGGTGATCGTGATGGTCGTCGTCATATGTCGAGCCTATGACGGCATCCGCCCGGGAGTACCCTCGATCCATGACGTTCAATCCGGATGCCGATGTCTCCGACAACAACGTACGACGCCGCGGACGCGGTGCGGTCGTGGCCGGAGCTGGAGGAGTGGGCCTTCTGGGCATCATCGCCCTCATCGCAGGACCGCTGCTGGGCATCGATCTCACCCCTTTCCTCGGCGGTGGCGACACGGGCGGCGGGGGGACGTCGTCGAGCGAGGGCACGCTCATCGAGAACTGCGACACCGGGCAGGACGCGAACGAGAACGTCGACTGCCGCGTCGCCAGTGCGAAGCTCGTCCTGAACAAGTACTGGTCCGAGCAGGTTGACGGCTACACGCCGCCGGAGCTCGTCATCGTCGACGGGGCGACGTCCTCCGCGTGCGGAACGGCATCCAATGCGGCGGGGCCCTTCTACTGCCCACCGGACCAGACCGTCTACATCGATCCGACGTTCTTCCAGCTCATGCAGCAGCAGTTCGGCGCTTCCGCCGGAAACCTTGCCCAGCTGTACATCGTCGGACACGAGTGGGGCCATCACATCCAGAACATCACGGGGTACATGGACAAGTACCCCAACAACGGCACGGGTCCCGAGAGCAACGGCGTGCGCATGGAGCTGCAGGCCGACTGCTACGCCGGCGCCTGGATCGGGCAGATGACGAGGCAGAAGGACAAGAACGGAGTCCGTTACATGGAGGCTCCCACCGAGGCGGAGCTGAAGGATGCCGTCAACGCCGCCTACACCGTGGGCGACGATCACATCCAGCAGCAGTCGGGCGGTTTCGTGAGCCCCGAGAGCTTCACCCACGGGACGAGCGACCAGCGTCAGTACTGGTTCGCGAACGGCTACAAGAACGGCCTCGACGTGTGCGCAGCGACCTTCACCCTGCCGGGGGATCAGCTCGGCCCCCAGTAGCGTTGAACGCGTAGGTCTGATCTGGAGGATCGATGACGATGAATCTGGATGCGCTGTATCCGGCGATCGAGCCGTATGAGACGGGCGAGCTGCTCGTGGGCGACGGCCACCGCATGTACTGGGAGGTCAGCGGCAACCCGGAGGGCAAGCCGGTGGTGTTCCTCCACGGCGGGCCCGGGAGCGGGACGTCGCCCTGGCAGCGACGGTTCTTCGACCCCGAGGTCTACCGGATCGTCCTACTCGATCAGCGCGGCTGCGGACGCAGCACCCCGCATGCGGGGGAACCGGGAGCCGACCTGCGCCACGTCACCACCGCGCACCTCATCGCCGACATCGAGCTGCTGCGCAAGAACCTCGGCATCCGCACCTGGCAGGTGTTCGGCGGCTCCTGGGGCAGCGCGCTCGCGCTCGCCTACGCGCAGGCGCACCCGGATGCCGTCTCCGAGCTCGTGCTCCGCGGTATCTTCACCCTGCGCCGCGAAGAGCTGGAGTGGTTCTACGAGGGCGGGGCGGCCGCGTTGTTCCCCGACCTCTGGGAGGCGTTCATCGCGCCGATCCCCGTGCTGGAGCGCACGAGGATGATCGAGGCGTACCATCGACGCCTGTTCGATCCTGACCCGGCCGTGCACGAGCCCGCCGCGGTCGCCTGGTCGACCTGGGAGGCGTCGACGGTCACGCTCACTCCGGACGCCGAGCAGATCGCCGCGATGTCCGATGCGCGCAGGGCCACCGCGTTCGCGCGGATCGAGAACCACTTCTTCGTGCATCGCGGCTGGTGGGACGAGGGGCAGCTGATCGCCGGGGTGGACGGCATCCGTCACATTCCGACCGTGATCGTGCAGGGGCGGCATGACGTGTGCACGCCGATGATGACCGCGTGGGACCTGCACAGGGCGTGGCCGGAGGCGGACTTCGTCGTGGTCGACGACGCGGGTCACTCGGCATCCGAACCCGGCATCCAGCGCGCGCTCAGGGCCGCGACCGACCGCTTCGCCGCGTCATTCTCCGCCGGTCGGTGAGCCAGCTTCCTCTCGGCCGTTGAGCGAGGGAGCGGAGCGACCGAGACGAAGCGGATCTGTCGGCGGGACGTCTCGTCTCGCTGCGCTCGCTCAACGACCGGGAGTTCAGGGAGCGGAGCGACCGAGACAGACGGGGTGGGGTCAGGGCTACGCGCGCAGCGCCTTCAGCAGCGTCTTCACGAGACCCGCGGTGCTGCCGTTCACACGGAACCGGGTCAGCCCCTCGCTCACCTCGGCGCCGGTGCGGGCCGACACGAACCACGGCGGCTTCGGGAGGATCGTGAGCCGACCGCCGCCGTTCACCACGGGCAGCGACCGGGGGAACGGGCGGAACGGTCCGCGGATCACCGAGCGCTCCACGCCGTCGAGCAGCAGGGCGTTGTGCACGATGCCGATGCCGCTGCCCACGTCGTCGATCGTGCTGCCGGGGAACGCGCCCCACGTGAGGGTCGGGGTGATGAACCCGAAGGCCGTCCAGCCGTTGATGGCGATCGAGCCGTAGCGGAGGTTCGCGATCGCGCGCTCGAATCCGCTGCCGAGCGACTTCTCCGTCGCCGGGTCGATCAGCAGGTTCGCGCCGAGCGTGCCCTGCAGCTCGTCGTTGGCGTACGAGACCGCGGCGTCGAGGAAGGACTGGCCCTCGCCGGGGACGGTCACGACGCCGAGCACAGGGGCGAAGTACTCGGTGTGCTGCAGGGTGTCGGGGTCGTCTCCGTCGCCGATCTCGACGAGCAGGCGGTCGCCGAGCACGAGGGCGTCGGGGTACGCGTCGGTGGCCTGCTGCATCCTCGAGGGTGACCCGGGGTACCAGATCGGCCGTTCCGGGGCGTTCGCGTAGGCGCGGCGCAGCTCGGCGCGGAAGCGGTCGGCCTGCGCCCAGTCGGACGACAGGATGACGACCTGACCGGCGATGCAGTTGTGTCCGCCGTTCTGCAGACGCATGGTCGCGACGTGCTCCGCCTGGTAGCGCAGGTCGTCGTCCGACCACGCGCCGGGGACGACGATGATGGGCGAGACTCCGCCCAGCTCGGCGGTGATCGGCTTCTTCAGCTGCGGACGGTTCTCGCGGCGGCGTCTGGCGGCCGCGGCGCCCGTGCCCCACACGATCGCGTCGAACGTCGCCGCAGAGCCCGTGATATGCACGTGGACGAGGTCGGGGTGACCGGTCAGGTAGGCGCCGACCGCCGGTCCGCCGCGCACGATGCGCAGGAACCCCGGCTCGATGAGCGGTGCGAAGGCGCGTTTGTAGACGGGCACGAGGGCGTCCTGCGTGGGGTTGACCTTCAGCAGCGCGGTGCGGTTGTGGGCGAGCAGCTCGTAGAGCACGTCGAGCACGGGGATGGAGGTGATGTTGCCCGCGCCGAGCACGAGTCCGACCCCACCGGATGCGGTCGGGGTGCGCTGCGCGAGCCCCGCGGCGGCCCGCGCACCGTTCGGTGTGATGCCCGGTTCCAGCCAGACCTCTCCGGTGAACCCCGACAGCAGGAACCTGTCGATGCCGGTCAGCGGGAAGGTGTGCACGCGGGTGCGTCCGCCCGGAGCACGGTCGATCTTCACGCCGTCGAGGGGGTTGGTGCCGACGGCGAGACGCGAGAGGGTCTCGATGTAGGCGTCGAGGGCGCCGAGCACGCTGTACGGGCCGCTCAGCCACTCCTCGCCGCGGAGCGGATGCCGTCCGTCCAGCCCCTTGGACGCCGCGGCGGTGTCGGCCCAGTCCTCGGCGGTCGCCGCGACGCTCGTCCGCACCGCGCGCAGGAGAGTGACGCGCTGCGACAGCGTCAGCGCCGACCAGATCGAGGCGCCGGTCTGCAGGTCGCCGATCGCGGAGTCGAGCCGCGTGCGCTCACCCTCATCGAGTGCGGGGAGGGCGGATGCGGATGCGGTGGCGCCCGAGCTGTTCGCCGCTGCGGTTGCGGCTGCGGTGCCGGTGGCGGCATCCGGGCTCTTCGCCGTTGCGGCTGCGGCCTTTGCGGTCTTGGTGGCACCCGAGCTCTTCGCTGCCGCGGCCGCGGTCTTCGGCCGTGCAGACGCCGGAGCCTTGGCGGTCTGGGCAGCATCCGGGCTCTTCGGCGTCGCGGGCGCGGTCGTCGGGGCTTTCGTGCCCGACGAGGCCTTCTTCGCAGGGCGAGGGGTGCTCGTCGCGCTCTCGTCGGCGCTGGGCGATGTCGCAGAAGTCATCGGCGTCTCCTTCAGGCAGGACCCCAGCTTATGCCGCCGGGCCCGGTTCGGCCCGGTTTCACGTGGTGGACCTGGGCTTTCGCGCGGCGAGAACCTGCACGAGCTGCAGAAGTTTCGGGCGCGTGCGCAGCGATCAGCAGCGCGAGCGGGAGAAGAGCCGCGCGAGGGAGGGGAGCAGCGCGAGCGGGAGAAGAGCCGCGGGAACGGGGAGCCTGCGCGAGCGGGTATCAGCCCTCGATGTCGGCGCGACGGAGGCGGTAGCGGCGCAGTGCGGCGAGACTTCCCAGCATGAGAACCGCCGGGAGGATGCTGAAGCTCAGCACGATGCCGGCGATCGCGGCATCCGGCTGGGTCGTCGTCGCACCGGCGACCGTCGACACGTAGCCGGTCGCGGCCAGCGTGAGCGACACGACGGTGGCGCCCAGGGCGAAGCCGACGGTCTCGCCGGCGGTCCAGACTCCCGTGAACGTGCCGGCCTGGCCGGCGCCGTGGATGCGCTCGTCGTGCGAGATGACGTCGGGGAGCATGGCCATCGGCAGCGACTGCAGCCCGGCGTAGGCGACTCCGGCCACGGCCACCGAACCGTAGATCCACGGTCCGGGCGCCCACACGGCGAGCGTGATCGACGCCGCCGCGACGGTGAACAGCACGCTCGCGACGCCGAACGCGCGTTCCTTGCCGACGCGACGTGCGATCGCGGTCCATCCGGGCGTCGCGAGCAGCGCGGGGCCGACGAGCGCGAGGAAGACCAGCGTCACGGCGTCCTCCGACCGCAGCACCCAGGTCGCCACGTACTGGGCGCCGGCGAGCATCGTGCCGGTCGCGAGCGCCTGAAGGAGGAACGTCGCGAGCAGGGCCCGGAAGGGCTGGCTGCGGCGGAGGGCGCTGAACCCCGACGCGTAGTGGTCGCGCAGGCTCGCCGTCTCGGGCACGGCGCTCGCCGCAGGGCGCGCACGGGATGCCGCGGCATCCGCCGTCTTCGCGGCCACGTACATCCCGATGCCGATCGCGAGACCGGCGGCGATGCCCATCAGGAGGTATCCGACGACCTGGTCGGACCCGGCCTTGCGCAGCTCGGGGCCGCCTGCGCCGAACAGCAGGATCGCCGCGGTCAGGACGATGACGCGCCAGCCGAGCAGCCGCGTGCGCTCGTCGTAGCTGTCGGTGAGCTCGGCGGGGAGCGCGACGTACGGCACCTGGAACAGGCTGAAGGCCGTAGCCGTGGCGAGGAACGCCAAGAGCACGCACACGGCGCCGGCGACAGGGCCCCACGATGGCGGCACCGCGAAGGTGAGTGCGAAGAAGAGGGGGAGCGTGAGCGCGCCGGTGACCATGAATCCGCGGCGGGAGCCGGTGCGGGCGAGCTGGCGGTCGGATGCCGCCCCGATGACCGGGTCGATCACCACGTCCCAGATCTTCGCCGCGGTCACGATGAGCCCCGCGGCCAGTGCCGCGACACCGAGGTTGTCGGTGAGGAAGTAGGTCAGCACCAGACCCGGCAGGGTCGCGTAACCGCCGGTCCCCAGGGAGCCGATCGAGTACAGCGCGATCGTGCGGGCGGACAGGCGGGCGGATGCTCGTTCGGGGCGAGCCTCGGTGCTCATCGCGCCAGTGTATCGGTCGCCTCGGCGACGCGATCCTCGCCGTCGCCCTGCGGGGTCGGCGAGGATCGTACGCTGATCGGGATCAGATCAGGGAGAGCTCGCGGAGCTTCGCCTCGACGTCGGCGTTGGACGGCTCGACGTGGTGGGAGGAGTCCGGGTAGACGACGACGGGGATGTTCGTGCGGCCCGAGATCTCCTTCGCGACGTCGGCCGCGGAGGGATCGGCGACGAGGTCGATGTAGGTGTACTCGATGCCGAGCTCGTCGAGCTGCTTCTTGGTGCGGATGCAGTCGCGGCACCAGTCGGCGCCGAACATCGTGATCTCGGATGCTGCAGGAGTGGTCATACATCCAGGGTACGACGAACGGATGCCCCCGGCGTCGTTGACGAGTAAGGGTAGCCTTACCTATGCTTTAGGGATGAGCACCGCATGCGAGCACCTCGAGGATCCGGACTGGGAGAGCATCGAGGGCGCGGTGCTCATCGCGGGGGATGCCGCGGACGCCGTGTTCATCGCCGGCATCTGCGCCCGGCTGCCGTGGGACGCGCAGGGCGTGGTCCTGCTCGAGGCCGCCGCACGCATCCAGCTCCGCCACATCGACGTGCCCGACGGGGTGTCGGTGCGATGGCTGATGCGGGGCGACGGCATCCGCCAGCACCTCAAGGGGGAGCGTCTCGCCGCCGCGGTCCACGCCTGGTGTGTGGAGTGGACCTGCACGGAGCCTCCGGCGCAGTGGACGGTCTGGCTCGGCCCGCACACTCCTCCGCGGGTGGCCCGCATGGCTCGGAGCCTGCTCGGCGTCGCCAACTGACCACGCGCCGCCGACCCCGGAGGGCGGCGGCGCGTCCCTCGACCGCATCGACCCGGCGGCCCCAGCTCGGCCGGATCGATGCGGTCGGTCTCAGCGCGCGACGGCGGATGCCGTCTGCGCGGCCCCGGCGGTGATCGCATCGAGGGCGCGGCGCAGCGAGGAGCTCGAGGTGTGGGCGGTGTACGGGAAGTACACGACCTCCACTCCGACCTCGGCGAACTCCCGCTCGAGCCGCAGGCCCTTCTCGGTGCCCCGCCAGTCGTCGCCCTTGAAGAAGTGCGTGAAGTGCACGTCTCGCCAGGAGTCCATCTTCGACGGCGTCGTCTCGACGTAGACGTCGTCGACGAACGAGATGTGACGAACGATCTCCGCGCGCTCCGCCGTCGGGATGACGGGCTCGATGCCCTTCACCTCGCGCAGCATCTCGTCGCTCACGACGCCGGCGATCAGAATGTCGCACTGCTGCTTGGCGTGTCGAAGAAGGTTCAGGTGCCCGACGTGAAACAGGTCGAAGGCACCAACGGCATAGCCGATGCGCGTCCCCATGATCTCCCCAGATCAGTAGATTCCCCAGAAGCGGATCCCCATCCGCTCAGCGACTCCCACAGCCGCATCCGGTCAGCCTAGCAGGAGTTCGCGCGAAGCGGGGAGCCCCCGGTTCTGACCCTTCTCACGCGGGGCCGAATATGGAAAGGTTGTTTATGAAGTGAGAGAGGACGTTCTCAACTCATAGCAACCCGTGAAACGATGGAGTCGGCATCCGAAGAGGGGGATCAGGTGGTGGCAGAGGTCACGGTCATCGTGCCGACGTACAACGAGCGCGACAACGTCGCGGAGCTCGTCGCACGCACCGCCGCCGCGCTCGCGGGGCGTGACGCCGAGATCCTCTTCGTCGACGACAGCACCGACGACACCGCTCTCGAGGTCGAGCGGGTCGCGGCCGACGCGCCCCTGCCCGTCCGCGTGATCCACCGCGAAGACAACACCGGCGGACTCGGCGGCGCCGTGGTCGTCGGGCTCAAGGCCGCGGCATCCGACCTCTGCATCGTCATGGACGGCGACCTGCAGCATCCGCCTGAGCTGCTGCCCTCGCTCCTCGACCGCCACGACGAGGGTGGCGCCGACGTCGTCGCGGCGTCGCGCTACATCGGCGGAGGCGACACCAGCGGGCTCGGCACGGCCGTGAGATTCGGGGTGTCGCGCGCCGCGACCTGGCTGACCAGGGCGATGTTCCCGATCCGCCTCGCGCGCAGCACCGACCCGATGACCGGCTTCTTCCTGGTGGACCGCAACAGGCTCGACCTCGACGCGCTCCGACCGCAGGGGTTCAAGATCCTCCTCGAGATCCTCGCGCGCACCGACCTGCGCATCGCCGAGGTGCCGATGGAGTTCGCCGAGCGGCGCCACGGCACATCCAAGGCGAGCCTCCGCCAGGGGGCCACGTTCATCGCCCACCTGGCCAGGCTCCGCTTCGGGAAGATGTCGCTGTTCGCGATGATCGGCGTCATCGGCGCCGTCGCCAATCTCGGCATCATGTGGCTGCTCGTCGAGGCGGGAGTGCCGGACATCTGGGCGGCGATCATCGGCGCCGAGGTCACGATCATCGGCAACTTCCTGCTGCAGGAGCGCTTCGTCTTCGCCGACATGCGCACGGATGCCAGGGCCCTCGGCATCCGCTTCGCCTCGTCGTTCGCGTTCAACAACGCCGAGGCGGCACTGCGCATCCCGGTAATGGCGCTGATGGCCTCGAGCTGGCACATCTCCAGCGTGCTCGCCACGGCGCTCTCGCTGATCGTCGCGTTCTTCGCCCGATTCCTGTTCCACTCCCTCGTCGTCTACGCGCCCCGTCGGCGGCGGAAGGCGGATGCCACGGGAGAGCCTCCCGTCGACACCGCGGCGCTCAGGGTCATCAGGGCGATCGACGCCGAGGCGATGCGGCCGGGGGAGCTCTAGCTCTTCGGGCGGGCGTACTCGCCGCGCACGATGCCGAGGGCGGCGAGCATCCGTCCCTGCGCGAACCAGGCGCGCCGCTGGTAGACGGCGTTCGCCGCCGTGTCGCGTCGCAGGGCAGAAACCGCGCGTCCGCCGGTGAAGGCGACCCAGCGCACCGCTCCGCCGACCAGGTGCGCGACGTGCAGGAGCGGGCGCTTCCACGCCGGCGCCTCCCGGATCAGCAGCCGCACGCGGGCCTGCCCGTGCGAGATCGCGCGGCGGTGCACGAACTCGCGCGTCGTGCGCTCGAGCGCGATGTCGTCGCGGGCCACGGAGTCGGCGGAGGCCACGATCGATCCACCCCGCGCGACGACGGCGCGGCCGAACACGTTGTCCTCGCCGCCGATGAGGCCGAGCGAGACGTCGAAGCGCACGCCGAGGGCCCGCACCTGGGCGGTGTCGACGAGCACGTTCCCCGTGGCGAGGGAGTCGAGCCGCTTGCCGTTCGGGAAGCGCGTGCGGCGCATGAAGCCGCCCGCGGCGATCCACGGATCGGTGCCCTCGGGCCACACGTAGCGGACGTAGCCCATCACCACGGCGGCGCGGGTCTCGCGCCAGACGTCGACCAGGCCGTGCAGCCACCCGTCCTCGGGGAACACGTCGTCGTCGATCATGACCGTGAGCTCGTCGTCGGATGCCGCGTCGACGGCCGCCTGCCGGACGGCGGCGATGCCGGGGGTCGTCTCCGAGAGGTACTCGACGCCCAGCTCTCCGGCGACGACCTCGGCGGATCGCTCCGGGTCGTTATCGACGAGCAGGATGCGCGTGCGCAGCCCATCGGTCTGCGTGCGGATCGCCGCGACCAGAGGGGGCAGCAGAGCAGCGCGTCGGTACGTCGGGACGGCGATCAGCACGGACTCGGTCATCGTGTCGCTCCGCGACGGTGCGCCACCGCGCGCGTGAAGGCCTCGCGATGGGCGACGCCCGCCCGGTCCCAGTCACGGGCCGAGAGGTCGGGCTCGCCGGCGGGAAGGGTGCGGATCGCGTCGGCGAACGCCAGGAGATCGGATGCCGCCAGCTCCTCGTCGAACATCGTGATCCAGCCGGGGCCGACCTCCGCCGACAGGGCTTCGTTGACGGCGGTGCGGGGCACCAGCACGGGGCGGTTCAGGGACAGCGCCGCGAGCACGGTGCCGGAGTTGTGCATGAAGCGGTAGGGCAGCACGATGCCGGAACTACTCATGACGGCGCGGGCGAAGTCGGGCTCCGACAGGTAGCGGAGGTCGAGCTCGATGCGGCGGTCGGCCTTCGCGCTCGCCCGCACCTCGTCGGCGAGGCCGGCGCTGGTCGGGTTGCCGGCGATGCGCAGCCGCAGCTCGGGGGCGGCCTCCGCCGTCTCCGTGAAGACGCGGATCAGGTCCTCGACGCCCTTGTACCGTCGCACGAGGCCGACGAATCCGAGGGTTCCGGGAGCGGCATCCGTCTTCTCGACATCGGCGAACCAGTCGCGGTAGTGGCCGTGCGGGATCAGGGTGGACTCCGCGCCCTCCGGCAGCTCCGTCAGCTCGTTGAGCACGATGCGGTGATCGGTGCGACGCTCCACCCATTCGAGGTAGCGGCGCTGCCAGGGGGAGACGTCGCCAGGGAGCTCGACGTTGTGCACGGTGCGGATGACGGCGACCCGGCCCATCGAGATGCGGGCCCGCAGCGCGATCGCGTACGCCCGACGGGCGAGGCCCTTCGCACCCGTCCCGGAGCCGAACAGCGTCTCGGGCCAGTGGAACTGGATGGCGTCGAGTCGGCCGAACAGCGCCTGACGGCGGTCGAAGCGCAGGTGCTCGACGCCCGGCGTCGACGCCAGCGCCTCATCCAGCATGTGCACGTACGGATTGGATGTGGGGCGCGGCGCCCCGAATGACTGCATCACCCTGATCGGGCGCGCAGAACCCCCTGATTTGTTCCCCATGGTTCCAGTGTGCCAGCAGTCGGGCTCTACACTGGTCGGGAATGACCCGGGCATGTGGGGTGCCCGTGGGTCGTGACATAGGGGAGTCGACATGTCCGCATCCTTCGCTGCCGCATACCGGCAGCTGGCAGCTGCGCAGAAGGGCCATGCCCGCGGGGCGCCCGGCTACTCGGTGTACGTGAACCGCAGGGTCGGGCGGATGCTGGCCGCCTTCGCGTTCCGTCTGGGCATCACGCCGAACCAGGCCACGGCCATCAGCGCCGTGCACACGTTCACCGGTCTCGCGCTCCTGCTCCTCCTCCCGGCGGCGTGGTGGACCGGCATCCTCGTCGCCCTGCTGCTCGCCCTCGGCTACGCGTGGGACTCGGCCGACGGTCAGATCGCACGGCTCCGCGGCGGCGGCAGCCTCGCGGGCGAGTGGCTCGACCACTTCGTCGACGCGCTGAAGATCGCCTCGCTGCACCTCGTCGTGCTGCTCGCTCTGCAGCTGCACACCCCGCTCGCCGGCACACCGTGGCTGCTCATCCCGCTCGCCTTCTCGGTGGTCGACGTCGTGACGTTCTTCGGGATGCTCCTCAACGACCTGCTGAAGCAGAAGAAGGGAGTGCAGTCGACGCACTCCCGCGGCGGCGGCACCTTCCTGCGGTCGATGATCCTGCTGCCCACCGACTTCGGGCTGCTGTGCCTGGTGTTCGCCCTGTGGGGATGGACGACCGGCTTCCTCGCCGTCTACGCCGTGCTCGCCCTGATCAACGCGCTGTTCCTCGCGCTCGCCGCCGTGAAGTGGTTCCGTGAGATCAGCGCGCTCGACCGCGAGGACGGCTGAGCGGCATGGCTGCCGCACCCGCGTTCGCGGTCGTCACGGTCAACTACGGTTCCAGTGCGCTGATCGCCGAGAACTTCGGCCGCCTCGCGCTGCCGCCGGAGGGGCGACTGGTCATCGTCGACAGCTTCAGCTCCGCGGCCGAGCGCGAGGCCGTCCGCACCGTGGCCGACGCGCTGGGCGCCGAGTGCGTGCTGCTCGACGAGAACCTCGGCTACGGCGGCGGGACCAACGCCGGGGCGGCGCGGGCGCTCGAGCTCGGCGCCGAGGTGATCGTGCCTCTCAACCCCGATGCGAGCGTCGCGATCGACGACCTGCGTCGGATCGTCGACGCCGCGCACGGCACCCGAGATCTCGTGTCTCCCCGCATCGTCACGGGAACGGGCGCCAACTGGTTCGCGGGAGCCGACCTCTACCTCGATGACGGCACGACCGCCGGGCGCGCGGCCAGGGCGAGGCACGAGGGCCGCCCTCGACGCGAGTGGGCCACCGGGGCGTGCTTCGCGCTGTCCGCCGACGTGTGGCGGGACCTCGACGGATTCGACGAGGAGTACTTCCTGTACTGGGAGGACATCGACCTCTCGCATCGTGTGCTCGATGCCGGCGGGGCGCTCGTGCTGGCCGACGCGGTCGTCGTCCACGACGAGGGCGGCACCCACGAGGGCGAGACCACCGATCGTGCGAAGTCGCCGACGTACTACTACTTCAACATCCGCAACCGGATGATGTACGCCCGCAAGCATCTCGATCAGGACGGCATCCGCCGGTGGCGGCGCTCCTCGCTGCGCGTCGGGTACGGGATCCTCCTTCAGGGCGGTCGGCGCCAGCTTCTGTCCACTGCTCCGTGGCGCGCCTATGCGCGCGGGGTCCGCGACGGCTTCCGGGTGAGCCGGGGGAAGGTGACGGGACGATGAGCGGCATCCTCACGGTCTGCGACGCGAACGTGTGCCGTTCGGTCGCAGCGGAGTTCCTCCTCGCCGAGGAGTTCTCGCAGCGCGCCTCGCTCGCGGGGGTGCGGGTATCCAGTCGAGGGGCGCAGGCTCTGCAGGCCCACTCCGCCTGTCGGCTCGTGGCGGAGATGCGCGAGGACGAGACCTGGCTCGCGCGGTCCCGACGGCATCAGTCGCTCCAGCTCGGCGCCGAGGAGATCGAGGACGCGGATCTGATCCTGACGGCGACGACGAGCTCCCGTGCGGCGGTCGTGTCGCTGGTTCCGGGTGCGCGGCGCCGGGTCTTCACGCTGCGCGAGGCCCTGTGGCTCGCTCCGGGGTTCGCACCGAGACCGGGCGCGGTCGGCGACGACCTCGTGCGCGACTTCGCCGCGCACCTCGATGCGCAGCGCGGGCTCCAGCAGGTTCCGGTGAAGCGGGCGCGTCCGTGGCGGCGCGCTGCTCACCCCTTCGACATCGCAGACGGGCACGGCGCCGGTCGTCGTGCTCACGCCGCGACGCTCCAGCAGGTGCAGAAGACGGTCGCAGAGCTGGTCAGGGCGATGGCCACGGATCCGACTTTGCCTTTTCTCTCGACACGGAGGGCACCCGTCCAGTAGGATTCGGGTTGTGCGACTTAGGGAGTCGCGCATGGGAGCGGCTTAGGGGAGCCGCCACTGGGGAAAACTGGGGAAAAAACGTGAGCCTTCATTGGTGCACGCGTCGAACGGGGTATTCGACGCTGTCAAAAACTGTCGGGGGAGCCGTCGTCATCGCGGCGATGCTCACCCTTGCCGCATGTGCGCCCGCTGAGACGGACGGCGCTTCGCCGTCGCCGTCGCCGTCGCCGAGCGCGACGCAGATCCTGCCGCCCGGCGCGACCGAGAGTCCCGACGCCGGGGACGGCCCGCAGACCGCGGCTCCGCTTCCGACGCAGGAGGCCGCCGTCGGCGAGACCGTCGCCTTCGACACCGGCATCTCCGTCGTGATCGACAAGGTCGAGTCCGTGACCGTCAAGGCGGAGACGCCCGGCGAGGTCTCCGGAACCGCCGTCGTCGTCACCGTCACCGCGAAGAACGGCACGGATGCCGCGCAGAGTCTCGACTCCGCCGTCGTCACCGTCAACGCGCAGGACGGCGAGCCCGGCATCGGCACGACCGCGGGCGATCCCGCGCCGCTGACCGGCGCACTCGCACCGGGGAAGTCCGCCACCGGTCGCTATGTCTTCATGCTCGGCTCCGCGTCCGGTCGCGACGTCGCCGTCTCCGTCAACTACGCCGCCGGTGAGCCCGTGGCGATCTTCACCGGAAAGGTCTCCTGATGGCTGTACAGGCTGGAACCTCGCGCTCGCGTCTGCGGGCGGCCCTGGCGCTCGGCGTCGGCATCGCTCTCGCAGCGGCCGCTGTCGTCGCCGTCCCGAACGCCGCGTCCGCGGCGGTGCCGGCGGCGAAGGCGCCTCTGCTCGAGCGCACAAACGACGTGATCACCTCCGACCCGCTGCCGACGGTCCAGATCGACTCGGGGTACGTGTGGGCGCAGGCCACGATCGGCAACATCGTCTACGCGGGCGGCAGCTTCACGAACGCGCGGGCCGCGCTCGCGGCTCCGGGCACGAGCCTGACCCCGCGCAGCAACATCCTCGCCTACGACATCACGACGGGTGAGCTGCAGGGCTTCGCTCCTGCGGTGAACGGCGTGATCAAGGCCGTCGCGGCGTCTCCCGACGGATCGCGCATCTACATCGGCGGCTCGTTCACGCAGGTCAACGGCACCGCGCGGTACAACTTCGCGGCCCTCGACGCCCAGACCGGGCAGCTGATCCCGGGCTTCGCTCCCGCGGTCGGCGGCGCCGGCGTGTACGGCATCGCGGTGAGCGCGGACTCCGTGTACGTGGCGGGCAACTTCACGCAGGCGAACACGGTGGCGCGCAAGAACTTCGCGGCCTTCGCGACCTCGAACGGGGCGCTGCGCGACTGGGCGCCGACCTCCGACCAGCAGGTCGACGCGCTCGTCATGGAGCCCGGCGGGCAGCACGTGATCGCCGGCGGACGCTTCTACCTCATCAACAACGCGACCCAGCGCGGGCTCGTGGCTCTCGATCCGACCACCGGCGGCATCGACACCGGATGGGCCGCACCGAACACCGTGAAGAACGGCGCACCGCTGAGCTCGAGCTACGCGGGCAAGACCGGCATCTTCGGCCTGTCCGTCGACCAGTCCGGTGTCTACGGCACCGGCTGGGTCTATGCGAACGCCGCGTCGGGAAACCTCGAGGGCGCGTTCGCTGCCGAGGCGGGCACCGGAGCGATCCGCTGGGTGGCCGACTGCCACGGCGACAACTACGGCGTGTACTCGACCGGCAAGGTCGTCTACACCACGAGCCACACGCACGCCTGCGAGACGGCCAACCTCTGGCCCGAGCAGAGCACGCGCACCTGGCGCTACATGCTCGCCTTCACCGCCACCGCCGAGGGCACGCTCACGCGCAGCCTCACGGCGGGCACGACCTACGCCGACTGGAACGGCACGCCCTCCCCCTCCGCGTACGCGGTGACCCCCGACTACACGGTCGGCACTGCATCGGGTCTTGGTCAGGCGGGCCTGTCGATCACGGGCGCCGGCGACTACGTCGCCGTCGCGGGAGAGTTCACGAGCGTGAACAACAAGATGTTCCAGGGCATCGTGCGCTTCTCCTCCAAGCCCGCGGGCGGCGCCAAGCAGGGGCCGCGACTGTCCGGCACCGACTGGGCCACGCCGACGGCGACGTCGACGCAGTCCGGACGCGTGCGCGTGTCGACCACGACGAACTGGGATCGCGACAACCGCGACCTCACCTATCAGCTGCTCCGTTCCGACTCGGCCACTCCGGTCGATCAGGTGACCACGCAGTCGGTCTGGTGGCAGGTCGGCGCGGTCGTCCTCAACGACACCACGGCCGCACCCGGAACCAACTACACCTACACGGTCAAGGCGGTGGATGCCGACGGCAACTCCGCGCTCAGCCAGCCGGTCTCGGTGACCGCCGCCGGCGGCACGGGCTCCGACTACGCCAACCTGGTCCTCAACGACCGCGCCGAGCTGTACTACCCGCTCGGCAGCCTCGGCGGCAACTGGGCCGGCGGCGCGAACCCGGTCGTGGGCAGCGGCGTGAACAACACGTCGCCCGGAGCCGTGCAGGGCACGACCGGCGCCAGCGCCTCCAGCTTCAGCGGCTCCACGTCGGGCCGCGTCTCGTCGGCGACCTCCTCGAAGGGCGACGACAACTACGCCGCCGAGGCCTGGTTCAAGACGAACACCACCCGTGGTGGCAAGATCTTCGGCTACGGCACCTCGCAGACCGGCAGCTCCGGCACCAACGACCGCAACGTCTACATGCTGAACAACGGCCGCCTGATCTACGGCGTGTACCCGGGGTCGACCAAGACCGTGACCACCACGACGTCGTACAACGACAATAAGTGGCACCACGTCGTCTCGACGCTGGGCCCGGCGGGCATGGTGCTCTACGTCGACGGCAAGGCCGTGGCACAGGACACCTCCGTGGTCGCCGCGCAGGACAACTACGTCGGCTACTGGCGCGTCGGCTACGACAACCTGAGCGGATGGCCGAGCGCACCGACGTCGAACTCCTTCGCCGGCAGCATCGACGAGTTCGCGGTCTACCCGAACGCGCTGACGGCCGCGCAGGTCGCGCAGCACTACGCGACGGGTATGGGCTTCAAGGCCCCGACGGCCTCGTTCACCACGGCCGCGACCGACCTCTCGGTCGCCTTCACCGGCACCGCGACCGCCGACACCGGACAGACCATCACGGGCTACTCCTGGAACTTCGGCGACGGACAGACCGCGACCGGCGCGACGCCCACGCACGTGTACGCCGCCTCCGGCACGTACACCGTCACGCTCACCGCCACGGACAGCCGCGGGATCATCGGGGTGTCCACCCAGCAGGTCACGGCCCTCGCGCCGAACGTCCTGCCGACGGCGGACTTCACCTCCACGGTCTCCGGACTCACCGCATCGGTGAACGGCCTGCCGTCCGCCGACTCCGACGGCACGATCGCCGGGTACTCCTGGAACTGGGGCGACGGAACGCCCGCTGGTGCCGGAGCCACGGCCACGCATGCCTACGGGGCGGCGGGAACCTACACCGTGACGCTCACGGTGACGGATGACCGCGGCGGTCAGGCGACCAAGACGGGCGACGTCGTCGTGACGCACGCCGCTCCGGTCGCGTCGTTCGAGGCGAGCCCGAACGTGCTCGACGTGAACGTCAACGCCTCGGCCTCGACCGCGTCGGATGCCGCGACGCTCAGCTACTCCTGGAACTGGGGCGACGGCTCGGCCGCGGGCAGCGGAGCGACCGCGTCGCACCACTACGCGGCGGCCGGCAACTACACGATCACCCTGACGGTGACCGACAGCCTCGGCGCGACAGCGACGACCACCCGCACGGCGACCGTCGCCGACAAGCCGTTCGCGATCCGCGACGACTTCGAGCGCACCGCGGCATCCGGCTGGGGTTCGGCGGAGACCGGCGGCGCGTACACCGTGATGAACGGGGCGGCGGCCGCGGCATCCGTCGCGGGCGGTCGAGGACTGCTGACGCTCGCCACCGGTCAGACGCGCAACGTGGCCCTGCAGGGCACGTCGCTCGCCGACACGCTGACGTCGCTGTCGTACTCGATCGACCAGGCGCCGTCCACCGGCGGATCCTACGTCGGCGTGAGCGCACGCAAGTCCGCGACGAACGAGTACCTGGCCCGCGTCTGGATGCGGACCGACGGCAAGCTCTGGCTCACCGTCCAGCGCGGCAGCACCGTGATCGCCACGCAGGCGCTCACCACGACGTGGGCCGCCGGAGACGTGTTCCGTCTCGCGGTGAACGTCAGCGGTGCGTCGCCGACGACCATCCAGGTGAAGACCTGGAAGGACGGCGCGATCGAGCCCGCCGACTGGCAGCTCACCGTGACCGACTCGACCGCCGACCTGCAGGGGACCGGCTGGACGAGCGTGCACGCATCCCGTGGGTCCACGGCGACGTCGACCGCGGTCTTCTCGTTCGACTCGCTGCGGGTCACCGACCTCAAGGCCCCGCTGCCGAATGTGGCTCCGACGGCGGCGTTCACGAGCACGGTGACGAATCTCGGTGTCGCGGTCGACGGATCGACGTCGACGGACAGCGACGGCACGGTCGCCGGGTACTCCTGGAACTGGGGAGACGGCACCGCCGCAGGCACGGGTGCGACGGCGACGCACACCTACGCCGCGGCGGGCACGTACGACGTGACGCTGACGGTCACGGATGACGACGGCGCCACCGGCACCGTCACCCACCAGGTCGTCGCCACCGACCCGCCCGTCGTGGACCCGGCGATCGCTCGCGATGTGTTCGCCCGCACGGCGACCTCGGGCTGGGGCCCGTCGGACGTCGGCGGTGCGTGGACCCTCACGGGCGGCGCGGCATCGGCCGCATCCGTCGCAGACGGCGTCGGAAAGCTCACCCTCGCGGCGGGCGGAACGCGCAATATGCTGCTGAATTCGGTGTCCGCGAAGAATGTCACGATGTCGGCTGATTTCAGCGCCGATGCGGCTCCGTCCACCGGGTCCGCATATGTCGGCCTTATCGCCCGGTCGAGCGCCACGGACAACTATCTCGTGCGCGCCTGGCTGAACGCGAACGGGACCGTGTCGATCGTGATCCAGCAGGGGTCCGCTGTGCTGTCCACTTACGTGGTCCCGGGAATCACCCGCGGCGCCGGAGATTCGTTCACCCTCAAGGTCGACGTATCCGGCGGAGCATCCACGACGATCTCGGCGAAGCTGTGGCGTCAGGGCACCGAGGAGCCGGCGAACTGGCAGACCTCGTTCGTCGACACCACCGGTATCGACGCGGCTGGCGCCGTCGGAGTGCACGGCAACCGTGTCAGCTCCGCCACCGCTCCGACCGTCATCTCCGTCGACAACTTCCGGGTTCTCGACAACGGCTGATCCGGCCGCAGACGAGGAGTCGACAGGCGGTCGCCTCTCGCCGAGACATTTCTCTGCGAGGGGCGGCCGCTTTCTTGCGTGAAATCGGTGGAAATCTGCAGAAATACCCCTCGACGGGGATGAGGGCGACGGGGTAATATACCAATGCGACCGCTTAGGGGAGTGGTCGTAATACTGGGGAAACTGGGGATCACGTGAACCGTCATCGGTGCACGCGCCGAACAGGGAATTCGGCGCTGTTCGAATTCACTGCGTCTGGCCTTCCGGCCACAGCCTCCGTCAGCCATGCCGTCGGGGAGCCCGTGGCAGTCATATTCGGAAAGGTCGCCTGATGAGCACTCTGGTCGCACGTCGTAGGACCGCGCGCTGGCGCGCGGTGTTCGCCGCATTCGTCGGCATCGTCCTCGCCTTCAGCGCAGCGCTGATCGCTCCCGTCACGGCATCCGCAGCCGTCCCCACCGCCAAGGCGCCGTTCCTCCAGCGAACTGCCGACGTGGCGACGGCCGACGCGCTGCCGACGGTGCAGATCGACTCCGGCTACGTGTGGGCGCAGACCACGGTCGGCAACACCGTGTACGCGGCGGGCAGCTTCTCGAACGCACGGGCCGCGCTCGCCGCTCCCGGCACGAACCTGACTCCGCGCAGCAACATCCTCGCCTACGACATCACGACCGGCAATCTCCTGCCCTTCGCGCCGTCGGTCAACGGCGTGATCAAGTCGATCGCGCACTCGACAGACGGGTCGCGCATCTACATCGGCGGCTCCTTCACCCAGGTGAACGGCACCGCGCGCTTCAACTTCGCCGCCCTCGACGCCCAGACCGGTCAGCTGATCTCCGGCTTCACCCCCTCCGTCGGCGGGGTCGGCGTGTTCGGCATCACACTGCTCGGCGACTCCGTCTATGTGGCAGGCAACTTCACTCAGGCCAACGGGACCGCCCGCAAGAACTTCGCCGCCTTCGCGACCTCGAACGGCGCTCTGCGGAGCTGGGCTCCGACGTCTGATCTGCAGGTCGACGCGCTCGTCACCGACCCCGACGGCTCGCAGATCATCGCGGGCGGCCGCTTCTCCATGGTCAACGGACTCGCCTCGCAGCGCGGGCTCTCGGCCATCGACCCCGTCTCCGGTGTCGTGAACACCGGGTGGCAGGCGAACAGCACGGTCATCAACGGCGCGGCATCCGGAAAGGCGGGCATCTTCGCCCTGTCCACCGATGCCACGGGCGTCTACGGCACCGGCTGGGTCTTCTCCGACGTCAACACCGGCAACCTCGAGGGCGTCTTCGCCGCGGATGCCGGCAGCGGGGCGATCCGCTGGGTGGCCGACTGCCACGGCGACCACTACGGCGTCTACTCCACCGGCAAGGTCGTCTACGCGACGAGTCACATGCACCAGTGCGAGACCGTGAACCTGTGGCCCGAGCAGCCGGTGCGTCAGTACCGCTACATGGAGGCCTTCACCACGACGGCGGAGGGGACCCTGAGCCGCTCGGTCTCCGTCGGCTCCATCTACAAGGACTGGAGCGGCACGCCCTCCCCGTCCGGATACGCCTGGTACCCCGACTTCACGGTCGGCACGGCGTCCGGACTCGGTCAGGCCGGTCTCTCCATCACCGGTGTGGGGGATTACATCTCCGTCGCCGGCGAGTTCACGAGCGTCAACGGCCAGCGCTACCAGGGCATCGTGCGGTTCTCGACGACGCCCTCGGGCGGCGCGAAGCAGGGACCGCGTCTCACCGGCGCGAGCTGGGGTGCCCCGACGGCGGCGACCGCATCTCCTGGCCGCATCCGCGTGTCCATTCCGGTCAACTGGGACCGTGACGACCGCGACCTGACCTACCAGCTCCTGCGCACGGGCACGGCCGGCGTGCTCGACCAGAAGGTCGTGTCGTCGGGGTGGTGGAACAAGACGCAGCTCTCGTTGAGCGACAAGACGGTCGCTCCGGGATCCACGTACACCTATACCGTGAGAGCGGTCGACGCGAACGGCAACGCCGCCACCAGTCAACCGGTCACGGCCACCGCGACGAGCGGATCGGCCTCCGACTACGCCAACGCTGTGCTCGATGACGGCGCACAGCTCTACTACCCGCTGGGAACCACCACCACGGACTGGGCCGGGGGAGCCGACCCGCTGTTCAGCAGCGGGGTGAGCGTCACGTCGCCGGGAGCTGTCGAGGGGACCACCGGGACGTCGGCGTCGAAGCTCGACGGCACGACATCCGGCCTCGTCTCGTCCGGGTCCTCGGTCAGCGGGCCGAACGTCTTCTCCACCGAGGTGTGGTTCAAGACCACCACCACCGACGGCGGCAAGATCGTCGGCTTCGGCAACCAGCAGACCGGCTTCTCCGGGAACTACGACCGGCATCTGTACATGCAGAACAACGGACGACTGACATTCGGCGTCTACCCGGGCGGGGTGCGCACGGTGTCGTCGAGCGCCTCGTACAACGACGGTCAATGGCACCACGCGGTGACGTCCCTCGGCGATGACGGAATGAAGCTCTACGTCGACGGTGCCCTCATCGCGCAGGACGCCTCGGTCACCGATGCGCAGGGCTACGACGGCTACTGGCGCGTGGGCGGAGACAGCATGGGCGGCTGGCCCGATGCTCCCGGACGCTGGGAGTTCAACGGCACGGTCGACGAGTTCGCGGTCTACCCGACGGCGCTGAGCGCCGCGCAGGTCGCCGCCCACTACGCGGTGGGCGCCGGCATCCACGCACCGACCGCCGCGTTCACCTCCACGCCGACGACCCTGTCTGTGGCGTTCGACGCGACGGCCAGCACGGTCGACGCAGGACAGACGGTCACGGGCTACGCGTGGGACTTCGGCGACGGCCACAACGGAACCGGCGCGACCCCGACTCACGTCTACGGGGCCTCCGGCACCTACGACGTCGTGCTGAGCGTCACGGACAGCCGTGGCCTCACGGGTACCGTCACGCACCAGGTCGCCGTCACCGGGCCCAACGTGCTGCCGACGGCGGACTTCACCTCGACGGCATCGGGCCTCACGGCCTCGGTGAACGGCGCGACGTCGGCTGACCCCGACGGCACGATCGCGTCGTACTCCTGGAACTGGGGCGACGGCACCGCGGCCGGCTCGGGCGTCACCGCCTCGCACGCCTATGCAGCACCGGGCACGTACGCGGTCACGCTGACCGTGACCGACGACCGCGGCGGGCAGGCGACGAAGACCGCGAACGTCATCGTGACCCATGCGGCGCCGGTGGCGAGCTTCACGGCCGCCGCCAACGCGCTGACCGTCTCGGTCGACGGGTCGGCGTCCACGGCATCGGATGCCGCGACGCTGGCGTACTCGTGGAACTGGGGAGACGGCAGCCCCGCGGGCAGCGGAGCCACCGCCTCGCACGTCTATGCGTCGGCCGGCGACCTCACGATCACCCTCACGCTGACCGACAGTGTGGGTGCGACCGCCACGACCACGCGCACCGTCACGGTGGCGGACCAGGCCTTCGCGATCCGTGACGATTTCGAGCGCACGGCATCGTCCGGATGGGGGTCTGCCGAGCTCGGCGGCGCCTACACCGTGATGAACGGAGCCGCGTCGGCGGCATCCGTGTCCGGCGGCGCGGGAAAGCTGACGCTGGCGGCGGGGCAGACGCGCAACGTGGCCCTGCAGGGCACGTCGCTCGCCGACACGCTCACGACGCTGACGTACTCCGCCGATCAGGGCCCTGCCACCGGCAACTCCTATGTGGGGGTGAGCGCCCGCAAGTCGGCGACCTCGGAGTACCTCACCCGTGTGTGGATGCGCAACGACGGAAAGCTGTGGCTGGTGATCCAGCGCGACAGCACCGTCCTGGTGTCCAAGGCGCTGACGACCACGTGGGCGGCGGGAGACGTGTTCCGCCTCTCGGTCAAGGTCTCGGGCGCATCGCCGACGACCATCCAGGTGAAGACCTGGAAGGACGGCACCGCGGAGCCCGCCGACTGGCAGCTCTCCACGACCGACGCCACGGCGGGACTGCAGGGCAGCGGATGGACGAGCGTTCACGCGAACCGCGCCGGCAGCGCCACCTCGACCGCGGCGTTCTCGTTCGACGCGCTGCGGGTCACCGACCTCAAGGCCCCGGTCGGTCCGCTGCCGAACGTGGCTCCGACGGCGGCGTTCACGAGCACGGTGACGAACCTCGGTGTCGCGGTGGACGGATCGACGTCGACGGACAGCGACGGAACGGTCGCCGGGTACTCCTGGAACTGGGGAGATGGCACGGCCGCAGGCACGGGTGCGACGGCGACGCACACCTACGCCGCGGCGGGCACGTACACCGTGACGCTGACGGTCACGGATGACGACGGCGCCACCGGCACCGTCACCCACCAGGTCGTCGCCACCGACCCGCCCGTCGGTCCGCAGCCCGGAGCGGTCGTCGCGAGCGACGACTTCGGCAGGACGGCGACCGCGGGCTGGGGCACCGCCGACCTGGGTGGCGCGTGGACGCTCTCCGGGGGTGCGGCGTCCGCAGCATCCGTCGACGGAGCGGGCGTGCTCACGCTCGGCGCCGGCAGCACGCGCAACATGCTGCTCAACACGGTGTCGGCGAAGAACGTCACGATGTCGATGGACTTCAGCGCCGATGCCGCACCGGCGACGGGGCAGGCGTACGCCGGCCTGATCGCACGATCGAGCGCCACGGACAACTACCTCGTGCGCGCGTGGCTGAACGCCAACGGCACCGTGTGGATCGTGATCCAGCAGGGGTCCGCGGTGCTCTCGACGTACCAGGTGCCGGGGATCACGCGCGGTGCGGGCGACGCCTTCACCCTGAAGGTCGACGTGTCCGGCGGGGCCTCGACGACGATCTCGGCCAAGCTCTGGAAGCAGGGCACCGCCGAGCCCGCCGCCTGGCAGACCTCGTTCGTCGACACCACCGGGATCGACGCCGCCGGAGCGGTCGGGGTGCACGCGAACCGCGTGAGCTCCGCCACCGGTCCGGCAGTCCTGAGGGTCGACGGTTTCCGGGTCACGGACAACGGGTGAATCCCAGGGCACGTGCCATAGGCTCGTGCTGATGTCCGAACAGCTGATGCGGCGATCGTCGTGAACGGGAGCACCCTCCTGCTCGCGGCGATCGCCGCTGGCGTGGGCGTGATCGGCATCCTGCTGTTCCGGGCCAGCCCGCGTCTCACCTTCGTGGTCTGGGCTCTCGTCCTCTTCTTCGTGCCCGTGTGGATCGGCGTCAACGTCGGCTTCTTCTGGTCGGCGATCACCCTGCTCACCCTCGTCGCGGTGCTGACCAACATCTCCGACATCCGCCTCAACGGGATAGACCTCATCATGGGGATGTTCACGCTGATGGCGGCGACGCAGTTCGCCCTCAAGATGACCGGACTCTCGGCCACCGTGATCGCTCTGCTCGAGTGGGTGCTGCCGTACATCTGGGGTCGACTGGTGCTGTCGCGCGTGAAGCGCTCGTTCGTCACTGCGGTGCTCGCCACCGTCGTGACGGTGGCGGCCGTGCTCGGGCTCATCGAGTTCGCCACCGGCACGAACATCTTCGTGTCGCTTCCCGCGATGGGGGCTGACCTCTACGCCAGCTGGGGTGGCCTGCAGATCCGTGCCGATCGGCTGCGAGTCGAGGGCGCCTGGGGCCATTCGATCGCGATGGGCGCGGCCTTCGCGATGTCGTCCGCCTTCATCGTCGCCGCCCGATGGCCGGTCGCGGTCCGGCTGGTCGCGCTCGGCATCGTCACTGCGGCGACGGTCACGACCATCAGCCGCATCGGCATGCTGACCCTCGCCTTCACCGTCGTGCTCTCGGTGCTGCTGCTCCCCGGGCTCGATCGCGCGATGCGCTGGTCGGTGGCGGCTCTCGGAGTGGTCGCCGCGATCATCATCATCCCCTTCGTCGGGGAGATCTTCCTCGAGGCGGGCGATGAGGCGGGCGGCAGCGCCGACTACCGTTCCGGACTGTTCTCGCTCGTGTCGCAGGTGCAGCTGTTCGGCAGCGCGGGCGACTGGAGCGGACTCACCGTCGGAGGCGAGTATCTCGGCGCCTACGCGAAGTCGGTCGACAACGCGTTCCTCGTGTTCGCACTGCGGTTCGGGTGGATCCCGTCACTGCTCCTGATCGCCGCGCTCGTGTTCGCCGCGGCGTACATCCTCCGCCCCGGCAAGGCGTCGCCGCCGTCGATCGCCGTGGCCTCCCAGCTGCCCGCGATCTTCGCCGTCGCGCTCATCACGCAGGCAGGCGCGTACCTGTGGTTCCTCGCCGGCCTCGCCGTCGCGTGGGCTCAGCAGGGGAGGGATGCCGATGCGGCCGATGATCAGGCCGCGCTGCCGTCCCTCTTCAGCATGAGCCGCACGAACGAGGACAGCGTCTTCGCGTCGCGACGGTAGACAGGGATCGCGAGGGCGGCCGCGGAGATCGCGAGACCGGCCACGAGACCCACTCCGAGCTGCACCCAGGCGTTCGTCGCCGTGAGGGCCTGCGCGGCGCCCCAGGCGGCGAGTCCGGCGGCCAGCGAGACGGCGATGATGCGCCCGGCGCCCTGGTACAGCTGCCGTCGCGGCATCGGCGTGATCCGGGAGAGCCAGGCGAGCGAGATGGGCCACGCGATCGCGGGATGCACGGCGAAGGCGATGGCGACGCCGAGGACGCCGAAGAACGAGCCGATCACGATGCACACCACCTTGATGAGGGCGGTGACGATCGTGTAGCGGAGCAGGTCGGCACCAAGGCCGCGCGCGAGGTACACCCAGTACCCCACGAACGAGACGGTGGTCAGGATGCCGGCGATCGCGAACATGCGCAGCATCGGGGCGGCCTCCGCCCACCGGCTGCCGAGCATGATGTCGACGGCAGGCTCGGCGAGGCCGGCGACGATCGCCACCGGGATGCCGAACAGGAAGCCCAGTGCGAGCTGCGCGGCCGTCACATAGGTCTCGAAGCGCGGCTGGTCCTGCTGCACGCGCGACAGCACCGGCAGGGCCACCGACTGCAGCGGGGAGCGCACCTGCGTCAGAGGCGTCATGATCAGCTGGAAGGCGCGGTTGTAGAGACCCAGAGGGGCCGTGCCGAACCGGAAGCTGATCATGACCGTGTCGATCTGACGCGCGGCGTAGCCGATCAGGTTGGTCGCGACCAGCGTCCATCCGAAGTTCACCAGCTGCTTGACCGGATGCGATCGCGAGTACGGACGCGGCAGCCAGCGGCCGGCCGCGACGACGCCGACGAGCAGGATGATGCCGGTGACGAGCTGCTGGATCACCAGGGACCAGTAGCCCATGCCGGCGACCGCTGCGACGATCGCGACCGCGAGGGCGATGGCCGACGACGCGACGTCGATGACGGCGAGGGGACGCAGCTTGAGATCGCGCATCAGGTTGGCCCTGTGCTGCGTGGCGAGTCCGTTCAGCAGGAACGTCAGCGACAGCCACTGCGAGATGCCCACGAGCTCGGGCTCGCCGGTCACGGCGCCGATCGCCCACGACAGCGAGAACATGATCGCGGTGAGCACCACGCCGATCGCCGCGTTGATCCAGAACAGGTTGTCGCGCTGGCCGGTGGACAGCTCGGGCGCCTGGATGGATGCCGAGGTGAGGCCGAAGTCGCGGAAGATCTCGCCGAGGCCGACGACGACCAGGACGATCGCCAGCAGGCCGTAGTCGTGCGGAGAGAGGATCCTCGCCAGCACCACGACGGACAGCAGCTGCAGGATGATCCTCGCGGCCTGCGCGGCGAGGGTGAAGTAGGCGCCGCGGGCTGCGGAGTGCGCGAGGGACGAGGCCATCAGTACCTCTGGGCCGCGCGCACCCGGCGGAACGTCCCGCGCAGCACCCGGATCGCCTCGCGGGGCCGCGCGGCGGTCAGGCGGATCAGGTCGAAGCCGCGGTAGCGCGGAGGGCGTCGACCGGCGAGGCGCGAGCCGAGCAGGCGGGCGAAGAGGAACTGCCGACGGGCTGTCTGCAGAGGCTGGGCGTCGCGCAGGTGCGCGCCGGGGAGCGGACGCACGGCGATGACTCCGGCGTCGACGGCGGCGAGGATCACGTCCCGTCCGCGCGGCGTGCGGGCGACGAGGGCGCTGATGCCGTCTCCCTCGGCGAAGGTCGGGTATCCCCGTTCGTCGGTCTCCCAGGAGTCGGCGCACACGATATCGGCGGCCTGTCCGACGCCGTCGGGGCAGATCTTGCAGCGCCACTGCGTGGTGGGCCCGAGAACTCTGCCCCAGGACTCGTCGTAGTCGGCGGAGACCTCGAGATCGCCGCTGCGAGCGGTGAAGCGGCCGGGCCAGCCGTTGCCGCGATAGCGCAGCGCATCGACGGGCTGCTCGGGGGAGATGCCGAGCTCGGTGAGCAGCGACTCGGTGGCCTTCTGGCTCGGGGTGCCGGCGCAGAAGAACGACAGCAGCAGCGGCGCCTCTCCGTCGACGAGCTGCGGCGCCGCGGCGCGCAGCGCCGCCACCTCGCAGGGCTTCGCCGCGACCGCGCTGTCGGTGCGGAACACGTCGGGGTTCTCCAGGGCGCCGACGGGGGCGTAGCGGGAGCCCGCGGCGGCGAGGGCCTGCTCGCGCGTCGTGATCGTCACGGGCACCGTGCGCCGCGGGGAGGTGCGCTCCGCGGCGGCTCCGGTGATGCGGGCGGCCCGGCCGGTGTCGAGCAGCCAGGCGTGCAGCGCCGTGAGCGCGCCGCCGCTGCTGCCGGCGCGCCGGATGTCGTCGTCTGTCGCCCAGGCCTGCCAGAGGCCGACGTTCGGACCGAGCAGGGCATCGTGCTCGGCTCCATCAGGGGCGGCGGGAGCGGTGATGCGCATGCCGGGGCATGAGCGGTCGAACACCTCGGCCGCTCCGTCGATCGGCGCCGACTCCGCCTCGTACGTCGGGCGCAGGTAGCCGCGGTCGTCGAGGCGCATGCTGACGCCGGGATCGAGTCGCGGGCACAGGCCGCACCCCGAGCACGCGTCGCGGGTCAGCACATCGGCGATGCGCTCCTGCAGCGCGGTCACAGCGACTGCTTCAGGCCGGCCACCAGGGGCTCGAGCAGGGCGCGACCCCTGTCGCGGGCCTCTTCTGCGCCGCTGCGCAGATCGGGGGCCGCGGCGTGTGCGAGCACCTCGCCCGCCCAGTCGCCGTTCTCGGTGATCGAGACGACGCGGGTCCAGCCGACGGCATCCATCAGCGGTGCGAACTTGCGCGAGTAGGCCATCGCGATCGCCGGTGTGCCGGTGGAGAGCGCGTTGAGGCAGGCGTGCATGCGGGCACCGATGACGAGCTCGCTCGCCGCGATGATCGACCGCGCGTCCTCGAGGTCGGCGGGCACGACGAGGTCGACCCGTCCGTCGTACTCGGCGGCGAGCTCGCGGCTCACCGGCACGTCGTTGTCGTGGCTCTGCGAGTCGAGCACGTGCGGGAAGATCGTGACCGATCGGCCGGCCGCCAGCAGCTCGTCGATGATGCGGCGGATGGCGTCGCGATAGTGCGGGGCGTCGACGTGCGGGTTGTCGTTCCACAGCAGGCCGGACACGTTCAGCAGCACGTCGCGCTTCGTCTCCGACGGCGTCGGCTGGTCGATGCCGAACACGAGATCGCTCGTGACCGCGGCGACGGGGCGCCCCAGCTGGGCGGAAGCGTTCGCGCTGACGATGTCGCGGGCGAAGACCAGGCGGCTGCGGCGCAGGTTGCGGCGGGCGAGAGCGCGGCCGCGGCGGGTGTGGAACGGGCCGATGGTCTGCGGCGCCATGACCGACGGGACGCCGGCCTGGGCAGCGAACTCGTGCAGCAGCGACATCGTCGTGTGCCGGGTGAGGCCGTAGATGTCGGCGAAGCTGTCGCCCGAGCGGGTGTCCCACACGAGGTCGAAGCCGCGGAGCCAGCGCTGCATGCCGAGGCGCCCCGTGACCCGCTCGCGCACCAGGGCGCGCGGACTCCACGGAACCTCGGGCTGCCGCCGCCCGTAGTTGAGATAGGTGAACTCCGCGTCGGGCCAGACCGATCTGACCAGATCCTCGGACCCGCGCGCGAGCGCGCGGACTCCCAGATTGACGCTGGAATCGTTCGCCCATGCGATGAGAACGCGCACGTAAACCCCCTCGACCCCGACGCGCCCCGTTCGCGATCGGGCCGCTGCCCTTCAGACGCGGTCATGACGACCGCACATCTCCCCAGATGAATGCTCAGCGCGCCGTACGAGGATACGGCTGAGCAGGCTCATCCTAGCATCACGAGCCCCGTATCCTCAGGGTTCGCGCAGGCGGTCGGCTACCATGAGAACGCGCCGCGTTCGCTCGGCGACGTCGTCACATGGGGAGGCGACGCTTGCCGGCACTGGAGGGGCACGGATGAAAGCTGACGCGACGGGTTGGTCGCTCGCCAGCGCATGGTCTGCGATTCGCAAGTTCTGGTACGTCATCATCGGCATGGCCATCATCGGGGGAGCCGTCGGGTACGGCATCTCGGCGACGACGACGCCGCAGTACCAGTCGACGGCGACGCTGTACTTCGCGATGAACCAGGGCACGACGGGCACCGATCTCAACCAGGGCTCGACCTACACCCAGTCGCAGATGCTCTCCTTCGCGCAGCTCGCGACGTCGTCGCGTGTGCTCGCCCCGGTCATCGACGAGCTCGGGCTCGACATCACGCCCAAGGAGCTCGTCCGCAGCATCGCGATCACGATCCCACAGGACACCACGATCCTCAGCGTGCAGGTGACGTCGACCGGCGCCCAGCGCGCGACCGACATCGCCAACGCGATCTCCGAGGAGCTGTCCAGCGCGGTGAAGACGATCGTGGCCAAGGGCGTCGACCAGAAGCCGACGATCATCCCGTCCGTCATCGACGAGGCGGTGGTCCCGCAGTTCCAGTCGCTGCCCAACAAGAGCAAGGATGCCGGGCTCGCCGCCGTCCTCGGTCTCGTCCTCGGCATCCTCTCCGCCTTCATCGCGACGATCGCCGACACCCGCGTGCGCAACGAGGCGGCGCTCGCCCGCGTGACGGACCTGCCCTATCTCGGCTCGATCACCCGCACCAAGCGGGGGACGGATGCCGGGCTGATCGTGGTGCGCGAGCCGCGCAGCCACATCGCGGAGGACTTCCGGCGGGTGCAGGCGTCGCTGGCGTTCGCCAACATCGACGGGCAGTCGCGCCGACTCCTGATCACGTCGGCGTCCCCCGCCGAGGGCAAGTCGACCTTCTCGGCGAACCTCGCCCTCACCCTCGCCGATCTCGGCGAGAACACCCTGCTGATCGACGCCGATCTCCGACGCCCGCGCATCGGCGAGATCTTCGGGCTCGACGCCGCCGTCGGGCTCACATCGGTCGTCCTCGGCTCCGCCGAGCTCAGCGAAGCGGTGATCCCGTGGCGCGAGGGCGGACCCGATCTGCTGCTCTCCGGCGAGGTGCCCCCGAACTCGGCATCCGTGCTCACCTCCCACGCGTTCGCCGAGGTCCTCGGCGCCGCCAGCGAGGGGCACGATGTCGTGGTGATCGACTCCCCTCCGGCGCTCACGGTGGCCGACACGAACCTCGTCGCGCCTCTCGTGGACGGCGTCGTCATCGTGGTCGACGCATCGAAGACCAGCAGGCCCCAGCTGGCGGCGACGATCCGCACGCTCGAAGGGTCGGGCGCGCCCATCATCGGCATCGTCCTGAACAAGGTGCGCCTCCCGCGCAGCCGCACCACGTATTACGCGCAGGAGAAGTCTTCAAGCTAGTCCTGCTACCCTGTTCTGCGGATGGGGGCATCTGTCGTTAGCGACGGGTGTGTCTTGTTGCATACAGAACGGTTCATACGTGACTTCCATCCCATCCAGACTCCGTCGTGCGCGCGCATCGCACGGCATCCTCGCCTTCCTCGTCGTCATCACCGCGCTCGCCGCGATGCTGACGGGCACGTCCCGCGCTGACGCGGCGACAACGGGGACGATCCTCACCGACACCATGGACCGCACCTCGGCCTCCGGCTGGGGCACCGCACCCGCGGGCGGCGCCTACACGGCATCCGCCTCCTCCGTCACGAGCGTGTCCGAGGGAGCAGCCTCACTGGCGGCCCCGGCGGCCGGGCGCACCGGGATGGTCCGCTGGAACGCGACGACCGCCGCCGACGTCGACCTGGTGACGACGGCATCCGTGCCGGAGCTCCCCGCGTCGAGCGGCGTGTACCTGAGCACCCACGTGCGCGACTCCGGCGATCGCTCGTATGCGGCCCGGCTGCGCCTCCTCGGCGACGGGCGCACCGAGCTCGAGCTCGTGTCGTTCTCCGGGTTCACGGCGACCGTGCTGTCGGGCAAGACGATCGCCCTGGGCGACGCGGTGGGCAGCGGCTTCTCGGTCGAGGTCGTCGCCGTCGGCACGAACCCCGTCCAGCTTCGGGCGCGCGCCTGGGCGACGGGGGAGACCCGCCCCGACTGGCAGGTGAAGGCGTCCGACTCCTCGGCGACCCGCATCACTGCCGCGGGCGGACTCGCGTGGAGCGAGTACGCCTCCACCGGGGGCGCGGTGGCGCCCGTCCTGATCCAGGACGTCACGGCGACCCCTGGCGCCCTCCCCGATACGGGCACGAGCAAGGGCTGCGCCGACGGCGACCTCGCCTGCGACCAGTTCGATCGCACGAACGGCACCGGATGGGGCTCGGCTGATCTGGGCGGGGCGTGGACCGCGTCCGGCGCGGCCGTCCTCAGCGTCGATGGCGATGCCGGAGTCATCTCCAGCCCTGCGGCCGGGCGTTCGTCCACCGCGACCCTTGCGGCCGCGGTCGCCGCCGACTCTCGCGTCACCGCCGACATCGGCATCCGCGCCCTGCCGACCGCGGGCTCGGGAATCTACCTGAGCGTGGCGAACCGCGTCGTGGGTGACTCCTCCTACGCCGTCCGCCTGCGGGTCATGCCCGACGGAAGCTCCGAGCTGCAGCTGGTCCGGCTGCAGAAGCTCGTCAGCGCCGAGGTGCTCGCCTCCGCCCGTCTCGAGGGCAAGGTGGCGGCCGGCGATGAGCTGCGGATCGCCTTCCAGACGACCGGCACCGCGACCGTCACCCTCTCGGGCAAGGCATGGCCGGTGGCCGGTGCCGAGCCCGCAGCGTGGAACGTGTCGGCGACGGACGCCTCGGCAGCGCGCGTCAAGGACGGCGGCCGCATCGGCATCGCGCTGTACTCGGCGAGCGGCGGCAGCACTCCGCAGGTCGCGATCGAGTCGATCGCCGTGCGCGCGGCCAAGGCCGGTACCGAGCAGCCTACCGAGCCGACGGAGCCCACGGAGCCCGAGGTTCCGACGAACCCGAACCCCGACGGGCCCTTCCCGCGGGGTGACGCCGGTGCGGCAGCCCCCGGATCCTTCTCCTTCTCCGCGCCTGCGACCGCGGTGCACGTGGCCCGCACGGGGTCCGACGCCAACAGCGGCACGGCGTCGCAGCCGATGCAGACCATCACCGCGGCGCTGCGCAAGGTGCCCAGCGGCGGCACGATCGTCGTGCACAAGGGCTCGTACCACGAAGAGGTGCTCGTCCCGCCGCAGAAGCGCGTGACGATCCAGCCGGCCCCGGGTGACGAGGTCTGGCTCGACGGCGCCGAGGCCGTGACCGGCTGGCGTGCCGAGGGCGGCGTCTGGGTCAAGGACGGCTGGACCGTCAGGCTCGACGCGAGCCCGACCTACACCAAGGGCGCTCCGGACGGCACGTCGGCGGGGTGGCAGTTCGTGAACCCGCAGTACCCGATGGCGGCGCATCCCGACCAGCTCTGGGTCGGCGGGGTGCAGCTCACCGAGGTCGCGACGCGTGCGCAGGTGAAGGCCGGCACGTTCTACGTCGACAAGGCCAGCTCGCAGCTGATCATGGGAACGGACCCGTCGGGCAAGCCCGTCGAGGCCAGCACGCTGACGCAGGCGCTGTCGATCCGCTCGGCGGGCACGGTCCTCCGCGGCATCGGCGTCAGGCGCTATGCGACCAGCGTGCCCCAGATGGGAACGGTCGTCATCGCGGCCGCCGATGTCACGGTCTCCGATGTCACGATCCGCGACAACTCGACCACCGGCCTCTACACCTGGTCTCCGCGATCGACCTTCACCCGCGTCTCCGTGCTCGGCAACGGTCTGCTCGGTGCGGGCGCATCGACCGCAGACGGGCTGCGGGTGAACCACCTGCTGTCGGTGGGGAACAACGCTCAGCAGTTCAACCGGGCGCCGGTGTCGGGGGCGTTCAAGGTCACGAGGTCCCGCGACATCGAGGTGAAGGACAGTGCGTTCCTCGACAACCTCGGTCAGGGCCCCTGGTTCGACGAGTCCGTCTACGACATCACCTTCACGGGCAACGACGTCGTGGGCAACACCGGCAACGGGCTGGTTTTCGAGCTCTCGGAGAAGGCGGTCATCGCCGACAACATCGTGTCCGATAACGCGTTGAACGGCATCTACATCATCGACACCGGCAACGTCCAGATCTGGAACAACACCGCGGTCGGCAATCAGCGCAACATCGCGATCATCCAGGACAAGCGCCGCGCATCCGACACGAGCGCCGCGGGTCACGACCCGCGGCAGCCGAACCCCGACCCGACGGTGCCGTGGATCACACGCAACACCGTGATCGTCAACAACGTGGTGGGGGATGCCGGAGGCAACTGCCTGATCTGCGTCGAGGACCGTTCGAAGGAGTTCACCGGAGGTCAGCTCGTGGCTCGCAGCGACGGCAACCTCTACTCCCGACCCGCCGTCACCGCCCCCGTGTGGTTCGGCATCTGGTCGCGGGGATCCGCGGGTGATCCCGCGGTGACCAACACGCTGAAGGCGTTCAGCACGGCCACCGGGCAGGACACGCACTCGATGCTCGTCGAAGGAGGATCCGTCGTCGACGACGAGTATCAGCTGGTGGTCCCTGCGGCTCCGGCTGCATTGGCCGCTGCGGCGCCGGCGGTTACGTCGATCGCGCAGACGATCCCCACGGCGATCGCCGCGGAGACGCGCCTGCCGTCGGGGGCGAAGCTGCTCGGGGCTCAGCCGCGCTGACCCGGGCGCTCCGCGCCGAACTCATCGTGTCGAGCGGCTGATCCTGGTGATCAGCCGCTCGATCGCGTGACGGAGCGGTCGTGGGGCCTCGAAGAGCCAGCGGATCGGGGCCCGCTTCTTTAAGACGGCGAGCACCGTGCCGATCGCGGCGGCGGCGACGAGGTTGATCAGCGCGAGCAGCATCCCGTCGATCGATCCGGCCAGCCAGATCGACAGGACCGCCATGACCGGGAAGTGGCTGACGTAGTAGACGATCGAGGAGCGCCCGAGGAACTGCAGCAGGCGCACGCCCTCCCCGCCGCGGGTGAGGTGCGAGAAGATCGCCGCCAGCAGCACCGTGCCCGCGATGCTGGCGGGCGCGCCCCAGACGGCGTACTGCAGCTGTTCGGGCCAGATGCACGAGGCCACTCCGAAGAGCACGACGGGCACCGCCGCGATCAGGGCCGCCCAGCGATGCGTGACGAGCTTCAGCGCATCGGGATGCTGGGCGAGCCAGTTGCCGGCGAAGAAGAAGACCGCGAAGTAGGCCAGCCGCTGCTCGGTGCTGCCCTGCGGCAGGAGGAGGCCCGCCACGGCGGCGACCGCCACCGGCGCCCATGCCGGCAGGCGGCGCAGCGCCGGGGCCGCCAGGTAATAGACGGCGATGAAGAACAGGAACCACAGGTACGAGGTGGCGTACCAGGCGCGCCAGTGCCACCACGGCGCGCCCTCGTCGAGGAATGTCACCATGGCGATCGTGACCCAGACCAGGTAGGGCCACAGGACCATCGCGAACTTCCCTGCGAAGTACTTCCCCGCGGGCTTGCTGATCGACCTCGGCAGGAGCATCCCCGACAGGAACATGAGGGTCGGCATCCGGTACGGGAGGAAGAACTCGTTCACCGTGCGGACGAGCTCGGGCATCTCCTGGCCGTAGAGCACAGGGACGGCGCTGGCGTGCCAGATCAGCAGCAGGAGGATGGCGGTGCCCCGCACGGCATCCATCCAGCCGATGCGGACGCGGGTCGACTCGCGAGTCTGCGGCTGCGACGTCATCGGTTCAGTCGGCGATGACAGCGTCGGCGACGGCCGAGCGGTAGATCGCCGGTGCGTGGCGGCGCAGCGCCTCCGCGCGGGACTCCGGCGTCTCGTCCACCATTCGCTCCCACTCGTCGCGGACGCGGATCAGTGCGTCGGCGATCGCCCCGGCGTCGTCGGGGACGACGAGCTGCGCGGTCGGGTACCCACCGGCCGCTTCGCGAAGGCCGCTGCTGTCGCTGGCGATCACCGGACGCAGCGCGAGGATGCCCTCGACCGCCGTGTTGCCGAACGGCTCGTCGACGCGCGAGGGCACGATGAGCACGTCGGCGTCGGCGAGGAACGGCCACACATCGGGGTGGAAGCCCGCGAAGTCCACATCGACTCCCGTGCTCTCGGCCTGCTCGCGCAGTTGCTGCTCGTACCACTCGTATCCGTCGAAGACGGCTCCGAGCAGGGTGACGGAGGCGTCGACGCCCCGAGAGCGGAGCACCGACGCCGCATCCACGATGAGGTCGGGGCCCTTACGCGGCGAGAGACGTCCGACGTAGAGGACGCGCAGCGCCCCGTCGACCGTCTTTCGCGCCGGGGTGGGATCGTCGGGGGAGCTCACTCCGTTGTAGACGACCGCCGCACGCCGGGCGAGGGCAGGAAGGGCCTGTCGGATGGTGTCGAGACTGAAACGGCTGTTGACGAGTGTGCGCTGAGAGGCCAGGTGCGGCAGATACAGCAGCGCGTTCACGATGCGGTTGCCCGACGCCTCCGCCTCGTGCACGTGACTCACGGAGCGGGTGCGACGCAGCCGCGCGATGATCGGCCACTGCGGGATGATGATGGTCGAGACGTAGACGGCGTCGGGGCGGATGCTCCCGATGAGTCGCCACGCCGCGCCGAGCCCGCGGAACATGTCGCGGAACAGTCGCGGGAGCCCCTTGGGCGTGAGCAGGACCTTGCGCAGCACGAGCATGGGGATGATGACCACCTCGGCGCCCGCCTCGCGGAGTGCGACGTCGAGCAGCCCACGGCTGGGCAGGGCGACGACGACACGCGCCCCCGACTCGACGAACCCGATCACGCTCTCGAGGAGCATCCGGTCGGAGCCGAACATCTCGGCGCCGGGGTGGGCGACGAGCACGGTCCTCTTCGCGGTCACCATTCCTCCGCCCGACGGCGTGCTCGCCGCGCGACGCGGTGCACGCTCTGCCCTGCCGCGATCCTGCGCGCGAGGTCTTCGTAGGCGTCGGCGACGTCGTCCCAGCGGAACGCGACCCGAGCCCGCTCCTTGGCGCGTTCACCGGACTCGCGCGTGGCCTGGATGTCGGCTTCGGCCTCTTCGAAGGCGGCCGCGGCGTCGGCCGGGGTGGAGAAGAACCACCCGTCTCCGTCGAGGACCTCGCGGTTGAAGGGCACGTCGAAGGCGATGACCGCGGTGCCGGCGCCCATGGCGCGCAGCAGGGAGGGGTTCGTGCCTCCGACCGAGTGGCCGTGGTCGTAGGTGAGAGCGTGGAAGTAGAGGGCGTCGAGCAGCTCCTGGTCGTACACGCCGCCGACCAGGCGGATGCGATCATCGCCCGCCGCGGCCTGCTGGATCCTCTGCGTGTACTCGCTGCTGTACGGCGCGGAGCCGACGACGACGAGCGGAAGCGTCGCGGTGCTGCGGCGGTAGCCCTCGACGATCTCGAGCACGTGGTTCTCGGGCTCGAAGCGCGCCACGATGAGGTGATAGCCCCCGGGCTTCAGACCCAGCTCCTCGACGCGCCCCTCGGCGACCTCGTCGAGGATCGGCGCCCCGTAGCGGATCATCTCCGTCGGGACCTGGAACTGGTGAGCGTAGTAGTCGGCGATGCCCGGGGCATCGGCGATGAGAGCGTCGCCCTTGCGGACGCCGAACTGCTCGGCCCACCGGTAATACGCCTTGCCGCGCGGCCCCCACTTCGAGCGCCGCCACTCCAGCCCGTCCATGTGCAGCGCGGTCGGCACGCGACGCAGCCGCAGGAAGGGGAGGAAGGGCGAGTTCGCCGCGTTGAAGACGAACGCGGCGTCGGGCCGGCGTCGGAACATCAGGTGCAGCGTCGACAGCCCGGTGTGGCTGAGCGTCTCGACCTGCTTCACCGGGACGGCGGGGAGGTGAACCACCCGCATCCCGAGATACTCCTTCTCACGGCTCGCCGAGCCGCGCGTGTACACGACGACGTCGTGACCGCGGTCGGCGAGTCGTCTGCCGACCTCCTCGACCGCGGTCTCGAATCCGCCGTATGCTGCGGGCACCCCTCGTGTCCCCACCATCGCAATGGTGAGGGCGTTCCCCTTGCTCATGCGTCTCAGTATGCCCCGCTCGGCTGCACCATGACCTTGGCGGTGCGCCACATGATCTGCAGGTCGTTCATCACGGACCAGTTCTCGACGTAGCGCAGGTCGAGGCGGACGCTCTCGTCCCACGACAGGTCGCTGCGTCCGGAGACCTGCCAGAGGCCGGTGATGCCGGGCTTGATGTAGAGGCGGCGGAAGACCGTGCCGTCGTACGCGGTGACCTCGCTGGGCAGCGGGGGACGCGGGCCGACGACGCTCATGTCGCCGACGAGCACGTTCCAGAACTGCGGAAGCTCGTCGAGCGACAGCTTGCGCAGGATCTTGCCGACGCGGGTGACCCGGGGGTCGTCCTTCATCTTGAAGAGCAGGCCGGCGCCTTCGTTCCGCGCCTTGAGAGCGGCGAGCTGCTGCTCGGCATCCGTCTTCATGGAGCGGAACTTCACGATCTTGAAGCGACGGCCGTCGCGGCCGACGCGCTCCTGGAAGAACAGCGCGGGTCCGGGAGAGTCGAGCTTGATCAGCGGCACGAGCACGAGAGACACGAGCCCGATCGGGATCAGCGCGAGAGTCGCGACCGTGACGTCGAGAGCGCGCTTGAGCACGTGGCGGCCGCCCTCGTAGCTCGGGATCTGCACCTGGATCAGGGGCAGCCCCTCGACGGGGGCGAAGGAGATGCGGGGGCCCGCGACGTCCGTCAGGCGGCTGGAGAGCACGAGCTCTGAGGCCGTGCCCTCCAGCTGCCAGCTCAACTGCTTGACGAACTCGGGGTCTCCGTCGGGACGGCTCGCCACGATGATCGTGTCGGCCCCGAGCTCTGCGGCCACGGTCGCGACCGTGTTCACGTTGCCGAGTACGGGGAACAGGGTCCCGTCGACCTCGACGTCACGCGCGTTGCCGTCGAGGAGTGTGGCACCGACGACCTGGTAGCCGGAGGCGCCGATCGGGTGCAGGGTGCGCACGACGTACTCGACGTCGTCCCTGTTGCCGACGACCAGCGTGCGCGAGGCGAACCGGCCGTGCACGCGCTGTGCGACCAGCCAGTGGCGCCACGCCCAACGCGTGATCAGCAGCGCGAGCAGCCCGACCGGAAGTCCGACGAGCAGGACGAGCTGCATGTGCTGCCACGCGAGCAGCACGCCGATCATCGCGATGATCCCGAATGCGAGACCGCTGGCGTTCGCGACGCCGCGGTACTCGGTGGCGCTGGCGCGGAACAGGGCTGCATCCCGAGTGTGCAGCACGCTGAGCGTCAGATACCAGAGCGTACCCAGAAGGATGCCGTCACGCAGGGCCTCTTCCCCCGCGGCGCCGGTCATCAGCTGGATCGCTGCTGTGACACCGACCGCGAACAGGATGACAGCCGCATCCGTGATCCGCAGTCGCATCCGGTAGCGACGCTCCCACTGGCGGCGTCGCTCGAGTGTGGCGGAAGCGCGCGGTGTGACCACCGTGCGTGAGACCGCCTTGGTGGCCCGCGGAGCGGCGACCGGCAGGAAGACGGAACCCGTACGAGTGATGCTCACAGCATCTTCGACGGACGTCATGCCGAGGCCTCGTGAGCCTTGAATGTACGCAGAAATCCCCAGTGCGACATAGTTTCCCCAGTAGTTCCCCAGACCGCGAACCCCACGCTCGCGGCATTGCGTCTGCAACCCGACCCCTCGGGCCTGCTGGATCATCGTGACCCCACGTCACGATTCGCGAACACCGTCCCACACGGGTTCGCATGCAGCAGGAACTGCAGACCACATCACTCTAGCGGATGGAGGTGGCGGAGGGAAGGTATTTCACACGAGTGGATGAACCGATATTCCAGAACACGCGCTATGGTGCGAATTCAGCCCGCTATTCTGACCCGGTGACCGCCACCTCCGCACCGCGATTCCGCCTCAGCCGGATGCTTCCGCGAGACCCGGCCCAGCCGCATCGCGCCGCCAGCTCGCTGGAGCTCTTCTTCGATCTCGTGTTCGTCGTCGCCGTGAGCGGGGCGTCGTTCCAGCTCCACGAGGCTCTCGCCCACGGCGAGTTCGCGCACGGCATCACCTCCTACGCGATGGTGTTCTTCGCGATCTGGTGGGCGTGGATGAACTTCACGTGGTTCGCCACCTCGTTCGACACCGACGACTGGCTGTACCGCGTCACGACGATCGTCCAGATGGGCGGCGTGCTGATCCTGGCCGCCGGCATCCCGCAGGCCTTCGCCGGCAACTTCACCGTCCCCGTGATCGGCTACATCGTGATGCGGTTCGCGATGATCGCGCAGTGGCTGCGCGCCAGCCGATCGAGCGAGGGGCCGCTGCGCACCGCCACCGTCCGGTACGCGGTGGGGATCGGGGCGGTGCAGGTCCTCTGGATCCTCTTCCTGCTCATCCCGAGCGGGCCGCTGCAGCTCATCGCCTTCATCGCCTTCGCCCTCATCGAGATCTGCGTCCCCGTCTTCGCCGAGTACCGGCATCAGACGCCGTGGCACCCGCACCACATCACCGAGCGCTACGGACTGTTCACCCTCATCGTGCTCGGCGAGAGCCTGCTCGCCTCCGCGAACGCGATCATCACGGCGATCGACGAGGTCGACGCCCTCGGGCCGCTGATCGGCATCTCGGTGCTGACGCTCGTGGTGACGGCATCCCTGTGGTGGATCTACTTCTGGCCGCCTCACCACCGCGCCATCACGTCCTTCCGGAGCTCCCTGCGGTACGGGTACACCCATTACTTCGTCTTCGCCGCGGCCGCGGCGTTCTCGGCGGGTATCGAGGTGCAGCTCGGCGTGCTCACCCACGAGAGCCACCTGTCGGCGATCGCCGCCTCGCTCACGGTGTCCATCCCGATCGCGGTCTTCCTGCTCGGCGTGTGGTGGGTCGCCATCCGCGACAACGCCGATCGTGTCGTCAACACGGTCGTCCCGATCGGCGCCGCGCTGGTGCTGATCGACGCGGTGCTCCCCACGTCGGTCGCCATCACCGCCGTCGTCATGGTGGGGATCGTGGTCACCCTCGTGCTCCGGCCTCCCGTCGCGCGTTCATAGATTTCGCATAGAAGAGGCAAAGGGTCCTGCTCGACTCCTCCGCGAACCTGGTGACTGCACACCAGCCGTGCGCACGAGAGGAGCCAGATCATGAGCCGTATCCCCGAGCCGACACCGACCCCGAACGGCCCCGCCTACGAAGGGCGCCTGCTCGATCATCCAGACGAGGAGGTCGTCGATCAGGGGGCGCCGTTCGACATCCGCACTCTGATCAGCCGCCGCGGCGTGCTCGGCCTCGCAGGGATCGGCGTGGGCGCGGTCGTGCTCGCGGCGTGCGCCCCGGCCGTGTCGAGCTCGACCACCGCGACGACCGGGACCGGAGGCGACTCGGCGACGACCGGGACGTCGAGTGGGGAGATCCCCGACGAGACGGCGGGGCCGTACCCCGGCGACGGCTCGAACGGCCCCGATGTTCTGGAGGAGTCCGGCATCGTGCGGCAGGACATCAGGACCTCGATCGACGGTTCGGCCACCGCGGAGGGCGTTCCGCTGACGTTCGAGTTCCAGGTGCTCGACATGGCGAACGGCGACAAGCCCTTCGAGGGCGTCGCGGTCTACGCCTGGCATTGCACGGCGCAGGGCGAGTACTCGATGTACTCGGAAGGACTCGAGGACGTCACGTACCTGCGCGGCGTGCAGGTGGCGGATGCCGACGGGAAGGTCTCCTTCACGTCCGTCTACCCCGGCTGCTACTCGGGACGCTGGCCGCACATCCACTTCGAGGTCTACCCCGATGTCGGCTCGATCGACGACTCTGCGAACGCCATCGCGACCTCGCAGATGGCGATGCCCGCGTCGTCGAGCACCGAGGTCTACCGGGAGTCCGCCTACGACGGATCGGCGCAGAACCTCGCACAGGTGACTCTCGCGAGCGACAACGTGTTCGGAGACGACTCGGGCGCCTCGCAGCTGGCCACCGTGACGGGAGATGTGTCGAGCGGGTACACGGCGACCCTCGTCGTCCGCGTCGACACCACGACGACGCCGACGGCGGGCTCTGCGCCGTCCGGGGGTGGGGGAGCCGGCGGTGGTGCCGGCGGCACGCCTCCCGCGCACTGAGAACCTGCGACGAGAGCGGCCCCCGGCGATGTGCTCCGTCGGGGGCCGAGCGGCGCGCGAGTCGATCTGCTATAGTGAGAATGCAACGTGTGTGATTCGCCCCTCTCGGCCGACACGTCGCCATTGATCAGGGCCATTACGGACCGCATGCATCGACGCGTGCGCAGTCTGCCCTCGATCTCACGAAATCTGCGGTGCGCCTGCGCGCCCGCCACAAAGCAATGAGCACCACCATGAGTAACACCACCTTTCCCCCGTTCGACCCGTTGACCTGGAAGCAGGCCGACGACGATGTGCACGTCGCGACGCGTGCCGGCGAATTCGCCGGCTTCGTCGAGTTCGACGGCACCGCCCATCTCGTCCGCGACAACCGCGGCACCGAGATCGGCTCCTTCACGACCCTCGACGACGCGTTCCTGGCGCTGGAGGAGGCTCAGGAGTCGGCGCATCGCGCGTCGACGTTTCCCCTGAGCCTTCCTCGCGCGCTGCGGCGCCGTCCGCGGCGCGCCAGGGCCTGAATCGTATGCCGTTCGGCGTATGCGGACAGGTCTAGCCTGAGGGTAGCGATCGGCATCCGCCCTTGGCTTCCATAGCTCAAGGGCTCCCGATCGACAGGAGAGCACCATCTCCATCACACAGGTCGATAAGACCGCCGCAACCGCCACGCTCGGACCGATCCGGCAGACGTACTCCGGCAACGCGGAGTTCCCGCCGATGGCGCACGCCTACAAGCAGGTGTCGCAGGTCGTCAGGGAGACCGGGCTGCTCCAGCGCACCCGCTGGTTCTACGTCCTCGTCGGCACGGGCATCCTGCTCGCGCTCGGCGGTGCCGTCACGGGCTTCATCCTGCTCGGCGACAGCTGGTTCCAGCTGCTGATCGCCGGCGCGCTCGGACTCATCTTCACGCAGATCGCCTTCCTCTCCCATGAGGCGGCGCACCGCCAGATCCTCAGCACGGGCCCAGCGAACTTCCGGCTCGCCCGCATCCTCGCCGGCAGCATCGGCATGAGCTACTCCTGGTGGGACTCCAAGCACACCAAGCACCACGGAAACCCCAACCAGGTCGGCAAGGACCCCGACATCGAGGTCGACACGATCTCCTTCCTGGAGACGGATGCCGCGAAGTCGCGCGGCCTCATCAAGCTGATCACCCGCAAGCAGGGGTGGCTCTTCTTCCCGCTGCTGACGCTCGAGGGCCTGAACCTGCACTACATCGGCCTCAAGCACCTCATGACCAAGAAGAACGTCAAGGGACGCTGGACCGAGCTGGGCATCATCGCCCTGCGCTTCGCGATCATCCTCGTGCCGGTGTTCCTGATGCTGCCGCTCGGCATGGCGTTCGCGTTCATGGGTGTGCAGCTCGCCGTCTTCGGCGTGTACATGGGCGCCTCCTTCGCGCCGAACCACAAGGGCATGCCGATCATCGACCCGAGTGCTCGACTGGACTTCTTCACGAAGCAGGTCCGCACCTCCCGCAACATCCGCGGAGGCTGGTGGGCGACGACGCTCATGGGCGGACTCAACTACCAGGTGGAGCACCACCTGTTCCCGAACATGCCGCGACCGCACCTGTCCAAGGCTCGGGAGATCGTGCGCGACTACTGCGCGGCGAACGACGTGCCGTACACGGAGACCAGCCTCGGCCGCTCGTACGCGATCGTCATCGAGTACCTGAACCGCGTGGGCCTGGCCGCCGGTGCTGATCCCTTCGACTGCCCCGCGGTCGCCCAGTTCGGGCGCGCATAGAGAGAGTCCTGCCTGACAGGGGCGCGATCGGCTTCGGCCGGTCGCGCCCCTTCTGCATCCTCTGCTTGCGATCAGTAACTTAAGGTATTAAGTTACTGATCATGGATCTCGCCTACGAACTGCACGATCTGGTCCGCACGCTCGACAGGTGGGCGGAGCGGATGCTGAAGCCTGAAGGGCTGAGCTACAGCCGCTACGTCGCCCTGGTGATCGTGTGCGAGCACCCGGGGCTCACCGGACGTGACCTCGCCAGAGGTCTGGGCGTCAGCGAGCCCGCTGCGAGCGGCCTGGTAAGGGCCATGCTGCGCGACGGACTCGTCGAGAACTTCGCGCCCGAGGGGGCGGGCAACATCCGCCGCCTGCGCGCGACCGACGCGGGGCACGCGCTGCAGAAGAGATGCGCCGAACTGCTCGGAGACTCTCTCGATCGCAACGCCCGCACGATCGGCATCGACCCCCTTCACCTCGCAGGCGTCATCCGCACCCTGCATGACGAGGTGCGCCTGGTGCGTGCCGCGACCACCGAGGAGCCCTCATGATCTTCGCCGCACTCGCCGCCGCCCTCTGGACGGCCAGGCTCGGCATGTTCGTCGCGCTGCACATCGTGCGCAGCGACTACTCGCCCGTGAAGCACGCGGTCAGCGACTATGCGGTCGGGCGCACTCGCACGCTCAGCTCGATCATGACCTGGACCACCGCCGGCGGATGGGGCGCGCTCGCCGCGGCGGTCTGGTTCGGGCTCCCCGAGTGGAGTGACCGAGTCGGGGTCGCCGCCTGGCTCGGCGTTCTCGCGGTGATCTTCGTCGCCCTGCCGTTCGTGCCGACCACGCTCGAGGGCGAGGAGATGACCACGATCGGGCGCCTGCACATGCTGGCCGCCGTGGCGTGGTTCGCGATCAGCTACTCGTGCATGGGCAACTTCGTCAGGCTTGCGGAGAGCACGGTCGGCGGTGGGCTGACGGTGACGCTGTCGGTGCTCAGCGTGGTGACGATGGTGGCGCTCGTGGCATTGATCGCCTCGCTCGTGCTGCCGTGGCTACGCTCCCGGACCTTCGGCATCGCCGAGCGGGTGTTCATCGTCGCGGTGAACGTGTTCTACCTGATCGTCGCGATCATGCTGCTCCTCGGCTGACGGGACCCAGGGGCGGTCTCGTCCACGCCGCGGAGCGGGCAGCGATCGGATCGGAGAGCGGAACGCCAGAGGGGGTGCGAGCGGAAGACCGCTCGCACCCCCTCTGGGCGAAGACGTCGATCAGCGGGTGGTCGACTCCTCGGCGTCGACCACGTCGATGGTGATCTTGCCGTCGATGGTGGCGGCCTCGTCGTCGAGCAGCTCGTCCTCGAGGACCTCGTCGCCGAGGAACACGTCGGCGGGCTCCGCCTCGATGATCTCGGCCTCGAAGGTCTCGACCTCGTCGTCGACGTCATCGATCTCGACGTCGTCGGAGGCGGCCGCTGCGGCAACCTCGGTCGCACCGGCGACGGCCACCGCGGCATCCGCCTTCGGGGCCGACGCAGGAGACTCGTCGCTGAACACGCCCTCCGGACGGATCATCTCGCGCACCTCGGCCATGAAGCTGGCGAGCTGCTGCTGCTGCCAGCGCAGCTGACGCGCGTGGTCCTCGGCGTCCCGCAGCACGGTGGACGTGTGCGTGGTGACCGAGTCGACGATCTTCTGCGACTTGACCCGAGCGCGGTCGAGCGTGTCACGGGCGCGCACCTGTGCGTCGGCTTCGATCGCGGATGCCTGCGTGCGCATCAGGCGCTCGTAGTCATCGGCCTTCGCGGAGATCCGCTGGGCGTGGTCGAGAGAGGCGGACACCTGCTCGTTCGCATCGGTGGTGATGCGCTCGGCGTGCGCGACGGCCTGGTTGTGCAGCACGAGGAACTCCTGCTGAGCGTCGTCCTGGCGGCGGGTGAGCGTCTCCTCGAACTCGAGGACGCGCGCGTTCATCTCGCGCACCTCGCGCTCGGCGTCCGCACGCAGCTGCTCGGTCTCGCGCGTGACGAGCGAACGAAGGGCGGCGGCGCCCTTCTCGGCCTCGGTGCGGATGGCGGTGGCCTCCTGCGACGCCTGGTGCACCTTCTCGGCGGCGTGCGCCGACTCGCGCTCGAGGCGAGCCTCGTGCGCCGTGAACTCGGTGTCGATCTTCAGACGGATCTGGTCGGCGTCATGCTGGGCGTGCGCGATGATACGCGTCGCGTCGGCGTCGGCCTCGGCGCGCTGCGCGGCGACCTCCTCGCGGGCGGCGGCCATCAGACGGTCGGCCTGCACGGCGGCGTTCTGGATGAGGACGTTGGCCTGCTCCTCCGCCACGCGCAGGATCGCCTCGAACTGCTCGCGCGAGGGCGCGTCCTTGCCCTCGGGGCGGGGCGCGTCGACGAGTTCGTTGGTCAGGGTGGAGACCTGCTGCTCGGCGTCCGCTGCCTGCGCCTTCGCGGCGGTGAGCTCGGCCTCGAGCACCTCGCGGGCGGAGCGCTCCTCGGACCGCACCGACTCCAGGGTGTCTTCGTGGCGTGCCTCGGCGTCGGCGAGGTCGGCTTTCAACTGCTGCAGCTGGTTGCGCAGGGAGCTCAGGGCCGAGTCGACCTCGGCCTTGTCGTAGCCGCGGAACGAGGCGGTGAATCCGCCGGTCGAGGACTGGTCCTTCGGAGTCTCCTCGATCAGCTTGTCGAAGAAGTCGTTGTCGGCGGGAGTTTCGCTCATGGGTCGGCCTTTCTGGCGGGGCCGTGGCGCAGACCGGTCGTGGGGCCGCGCAGGCCTGAGGAGGAGGGGCACGCGCACCGCGAAGACCTGCGATGGCGCTGTCATCCAGCCTAGCCGCGCTGCCTGTGAGTTGTGCAGTCAGTTCTGACGCGCGATCGCCGTGATCACGGCGATCATGTCCTCGTCGGGGACCGTGGCTGCGGCATCGGCGAACAGCGCGCGGCCGAGCCCGATGACGCCGACGTTCACGAGCGCTCCTCGCGGACGATCCTCCAGACGGCAGGTTGTCCGGCGTCTCGCGAGTACGCGACGCGGATGCCGTCGGCGACCGAGATGTCCTGAGCCCCGGCGCCCGAGGCGACGCGGGAGCGGAGGTCGCGCCAGAACTCGAGGTTCTGCGGCATCCCCAGGTGCTCGCGCGTCTGCTCGATCTGCATCCGTGTGCCGTCTGGATCGTCGACGAGGCGCACGACGGCGTCGTCCGGTTCGACGAAGCGGATGCCGTAGGCGCCGCCGTCGAGCGGCGTGAACCGGCGCGGCTGCTGCAGCACGGCGCGGTCGACGATCTCGCGCGCTGCGGCCGCCGGTGCGTGGATCACCAGGGGCGTGCCCAGCTCGACGAGGAGCCTCTCGGTCTGCGACGTGGCGACCTTGTGCCCCGCGCGGTCTCCTGCGGAGCGGGAGGATCGCCGGATCCAGCCGGGGAGGAAGAACATCAGGACCACCAGCCCGACGATCACGATGGCGAAGAAGAGCGTGCTGTCCACGCGACAAATCTACGGGAGCGGAGGAGGTCCGTCATTGCTCCTATTTAGCAGCAGTGCTAGATTGCGAACATGAGCGATGAGGTGACGAGCGTCTTCGAGGCACTGGCGCATCCGACGCGTCGGCAGATCCTGCAGGATCTCAAGGACGGCGAGCTCGCGGCCGGCGAGATCGCGGCGAGGTTCGCGGCGAGCGGGCCGACGATCTCTCGGCATCTCCGCGTGCTGCGCGAGGCCGGACTCGTCACCGAGCGACGCGACGCCAACCGCATCCTCTACTCCGCCGTCACCGATCGGCTGGCCTCGTCGGTGGGGGACTTCCTGTCGGCGGTGTGCCCCGAGCAGATCGTGCTGCGCGAGGTGCGCAAGCGCCGTACCGCCGCTCCCGCGGAGGACGGGCTCCCCGCATGAGCATCGTGAGGGGTGTGCAGGCGCAGCTGCGTCGGCGCCTCCTGATCAGCTACCGTGTCGATCCCGATGTCGCGGCGTCGCTGCTCCCCGAAGGGTTCCGCCCGCAGCTCGTCGACGGCTCCGCGCTCGCCGGAGTGTGCGTGCTGGGGCTGGAGGCGATCCGGCCGCGATGGTTCGCTCCGCGCTGGGGGCTCCGTTCGGAGAACGCCGCCCACCGCATCGCCGTCGAGTGGGACGGCCCGGAAGGGACAGAACAGGGAGTCTTCATCTTCGAGCGGCACAGCTCGGCGTGGCATCCCGTGCTGTTCGGCGGGCGGCTCTTCCCCGGCGTGCATCACCGGGCGCGTTTCACGACCCGCGAGGGGAGCGGCCGCTACGCCCTGACGATGGACGCCGGCGCCCACAGCATCGCCGCCGACGTGGAGGTGGGCGGGGAGTGGACGAGCAGCTTCTTCGACTCGGTCGACGAGGCGTCGGAGTTCTATCGCGCCGGACGCATCGGCTGGTCGTACCGCCATGACGGTCGCGAAGTCGAGCCCGTCGCCCTGGCCTCGGACGAGTGGGCCGTGGAGGGCGCACGGCTGCACAGCCTGCGGTCGTCGTTCTTCGACGCGCTCCCCGAGGGCGCCGCGGTCTTCGACAGTGTGGTCGTGATGCGCGACCTCCCCGTCGTGCTTTCCGCGCCTCAGCCCAGCAGCGCCATGATGAGCACCAGCACGGGCAGGCATCCGATGGTGGTCAGGAAGACCGTGTCACGCGAGATCGCCTCGCCCACGTCGTAGCGCTGCGAGTAGTTGAAGACGTTCTGCGCGGTCGGTAGAGCGGCGAGCACCACGACGATCAGCGTCTGCTCCGACGAGAGCCCGAACAGCAGGGCGGCGCCCCACGCGACCACGGGCATCGCGATCAGCTTCAGGATGCTGGCGAGGATGACGTCGCGGCGGTGTCCGCGGGTGCCGAGCACGCGCTGTCCGTGCAGGGAGATGCCGTAGCTGATGAGCAGCACGGGCACCGCGGCGTCGGCGATGAGCTGGGCGGGGTCCATCACGATGTCGGGCACGCGGATGCCGAGCACCGACACGAGCGTGCCGAGCAGGGAGCCGATGATGATCGGGTTGGTCGCGGTGCGCACCAGCGTGCGGCGGATCGAGACCGTGTCGCTCGTCACGGCGTCGAGGATCGTCAGCGAGATCGGCGTGAACACCAGCAGCTGCATGAGGATCACGGGTGCGGGGTACGCCGCACTTCCGAGCAGATAGATCGACAGCGGGATGCCGATGTTGTTCGAGTTGACCTGCCCGGCCGAGAGGGCGCCGATGACCGTCTCGCCGATGGGACGCTTCCACCAGAGCCGCGCGAACAGGACGTAGACGACGATCACCGCGACGGCCGCGATCGCCGAGACGGGCAGGAGCGAGGAGAACAGCATCCCGGCGTCGGCGTGGGCGAGCACGCTGAACAGCAGGAACGGCGAGAGCACGAAGAAGATGAGGCGTCCGAGGACGTGCCGGGCATGGGGTCCGAGCAGATCGATGCGCCCGATGACGTACCCCAGCGCGATCGCGACGCCGACGACGGCGAAGCCGGTGAGCGTATCGATCATGCTTCGAGCGTAGCGAGGGCGGAGGAGGGGCCTGCGCGGCGGTTCGCGCGGATGTCCGCTACTGCGGGGTGAACCTCAGGAAGAGGTCGACTCCGTCCTCGGAGTACAGAACGAAACCGTGGCGATCGTAGAGGCGCTGCGCGGCGCTTCCGCGCAGCACGTCGAGCCGAAGATCTCCGGCTCTGTCGCCGGCCTCCGCCACGATGCGGTGGAGGACCTGTCCACCGATTCCCTGCCCCTGGTACCGCGGCGAGAGGTAGAAGTGCTCGATCCACAGCTCGTCTCCGTCGGGGCGGACGGCCACGAGCCCGGCATCCTGAGCATCGACGACGATGACGCGGGTGTGGGCTGGCGCGAAGGCATCGAGGAACCGCGTCCGCACGCGCTTCTCGTCCAAGACGCCGAGACGTTCCAGGTCGGGGCGCATCGTCTCCGCCCGCACCTCGGCCATCCACGGCGCATCTGTCGTGAGGCTCGGTCTGAAGGTCCAGTTCGCTCCCATGCCTGCCATCGAACCAGTCGGTGCCGTCCTCGCCAAACTGCGGGTGCGCGACATTCGGATCGGTTCGGGACGCCGATACGGTGGACGAGCATGCGACGACACGGGCGAGAGGCTGCCGACAGGATGACGATGAACACGACACCGCCCGCGACGATCCGCAGGGCCACACCCGCTGATGTCCCCGAGGTGCTGCGGCTCTTCGACGAGATCATCGCCTGGTTCGTCTCCATCGGCAACGAGGGGCAGTGGGGCGTGGAGCCCTGGTCGACGCAGGATCGGCAGATCGCCAGGGTGACCGAGGCCTGTGCGCTGCCCGGGGCGTGGATCGCCGAGCATCCCGATGTGGGTGTCATCGGCGTGCTGGTCCTGGGCGACGCGATGGACTACGTGCCGGCCGCCGAGGAACCCGAACTGTACGTGCGACTGCTGCTCGCATCGAGGGATCCCCGGGCCCGAGGCACCGGCAGGCGGCTACTCGCCTTCGCCGACGACGAGGCGCGCGCCGCGGGAATGGATCGCCTCCGCGTGGACTGCTACGGCGGAGGCACGGGAGCGCTCGTGGAGTTCTACGAGTCCTGCGGATACGAGCGCATCTCGACCTTCGATGAAGACGGCTGGCCAGGCCAACTGCTCGGGCGGAGGCTCGGCTGAGCGGGATTCAGCCGAGGGAGAGCAGCTCGAGGGCCCGACTCGCATGAGTGCGGGCCTCCTCCGCTGACGGCGCCGCGGCGAGACCCAGCAGTCGTCGTCGATGGGGTTCGCCGAGAAGAAGCGTGAAGAGCGCCTCGGCGTGCGTGACGTCATGGGGTGCGAGTCGTGCGCGCAGCGCCGCGATGTAGCGCTCGGGGCCGTCGACGTAGAAGCGGGCGCTGAGCTCCGGAAAGTCACGGGACGACGTGATCATGAGACGGTGCAGGCCTATCGCCTCATCTGAGTGCAGCGTCGCGACGATCGCGGTGGCGAGGTCGTGGATGCTGCCGCGCTCATCGAGGGGTGAGAGCGTCCGCTCTCTCAACCGCTCCACGGCGGCGAGGAACACTTCGGTGCGGGTCGCGAAATGCCCGTAGATCGTTCGCTTGGTGACGCGTGCGTCCTCGCGGATGTCATCGAAGGTGACACCGGCGAAACCGTCGTCGAGCAGTAGTCGAACGGCGGCATCGAGGATATCGTCCCGGCGCTGCAGTCGCTCGGACTCGGTCGGCCGTCCCCGCTTCCGGGCGGCAGGCTCCGATGCGGGCTTTTCTGTTGCTGGCATCGTGTGCTCCTCCGGGGGTGTCGCTCTCGTAACCGGTTCTCATCCTATAATGAAACTAAGTTCGTATCATTAATTCGATCGGCACCCGACGAGACCCAGGGCGAGAAGGAGACTCCTATGCCGCCGACCAAGGCGAAAACGGCGAGGACAGCAACGATGACGCGTGCGGCGGCTGACGCCGCGACCGCTGAGACGCTGTTGGGCCACTATCGGCGGATGGTGGCGATCCGACGCTTCGAAGAGCGCGCCGCTCGGGCCTACACCGAGGCTAAGGTCGGCGGCTACTGCCACCTGAACCTGGGTGAGGAGGCGACTGTCGTCGGGCTCATGAGCGCTCTTCGGGGCGATGACTACGTCTTCACGAACTATCGCGAACACGGGTACGCGCTCTCTCGTGGAATCGCTCCCGAGCGGGTGATGGCCGAGCTGTACGGGAGGTCCGATGGCGTGTCCAAGGGGTGGGGAGGATCCATGCACATGTTCGACATCGACGCCCGGTTCATGGGTGGCTACGGAATCGTCGGCGGGCAGATCCCGCTCGCGACGGGGGCGGCCCTCGCGATCGACTATCGCGGTGGTTCTGAAGCGGTCGTGTGCTTGATGGGCGATGGGACGACCAACATCGGCGCTTTCCACGAGTCCCTCAACATCGCAGCACTGTGGGGGCTGCCCATCGTCTACGTCATCGTGAACAACGGCCTGGGCATGGGGACGACCGTCGAGATGTCGTCTGCAGAACCCGAGCTCCACCGACGTGCCGCTTCCTACCGGATGCCGTCGGCCAGGGTCGACGGCAACGATCCCCTCGCCGTGGAGGCTGCGGCCCGCACGGCTCTGGAGAGTGCGCGGAGCGGTCGGCCGTATCTGCTGGAGACCGTGTCGGGCAGACTCAAGGGGCACTCAGTCGTCGACCCCGCTCGGTATCGCAGCCGCGAGGAGGCGGCATCGTTGCGCGATGCAGACCCGATCGCCGCTTTCGCGGTTCGGCTCCTGGACCTCGGCGTCCTCACCGAGGATCTGATCGCCGAGATCGACCGGGTGAGCCTGTCCGCTGCAGCCTCGGCGGCGGACTTCGCCGAGGCGAGTCCGCACCCCGACGTGTCGACCCTGTTCGACTACACCTATGCGACGCCGGTGGCGAACGACTCTCGACGTCGGCCAGGGGAGGCGCTCTTCCCCGCGGCCCTTCCTCTTTCGGCATCCCTCGCCGAGGGAGGGCGCGCATGAGCGTGATCAGCTATCGCCAGGCACTGCATGATGCGCTCCGCGCAGAGATGCTCCGTGACCAGAGCGTCTTCCTCATCGGAGAGGAGATCGGCCGATTCGAGGGCTCGTACAAGATCACCGCAGGCATGCTGGACGAGTTCGGCCCGAAGCGGGTGCGCGACACTCCGATCGCAGAAGAGGGCTTCACGGGGGCGGCGGTCGGCGCCGCGATGCTCGGGCTGCGTCCGGTCGTCGAGATCATGACGATCAACTTCTCCCTGCTCGCCCTCGACCAGATCGTGAATCACGCGGCGAAGATCTATGGCATGTTCGGCGGCCAGGCGCGGGTGCCCCTCGTGATCCGCACGCCCGGTGGCGGCGGACAGCAGCTGGGCGCCACGCATTCGCAGAACATCGAGCTGTACTACGCCTTTGTGCCCGGCATGAAGGTCGTCGCGCCCTCGACTCCTGCGGACGCCAAAGCACTCATGCTGGCAGCGATCCGCGACGATGATCCGGTGCTGGTGCTGGAGAACCTCGCGCTCTACAACACCGTCGGAGAGGTGCCCGACGACCTGGAGCCTGCAGAGATCGGAAAAGCGAAGGTGGCTCGTCGTGGAGCCGATGTCACCGTCGTGGCGTACTCGCGAATGGCGGTCGTCGCACTGCAGGCCGCAGATGAGCTCGCGGCGGAGGGAATCGACGTCGAGGTGATCGACCTGCGCAGTCTTCGTCCGCTGGACCGCGAGTCGATCATCGAGTCCGTGCGCCGCACGAACTGCGCGGTCGTACTGGAAGACGACTGGCTCACCTACGGCATCGGAGCGGAGATCGCCGCGACGATCTCCGACGGTGCCTTCGACTGGCTCGACGCTCCGGTGCGCCGTGTCGCCATGGCGGAGGTGCCCATGCCCTACGCGAAGTCGCTCGAGACAGCGGCTCTTCCATCGCTGGACGACGCGAAGAACGCGATCCGCGAGACCCTTGACGCCGTCGCGCGGCGCCGCTGAAGAGTGAGAGAGGAACAACGATGATCGACATCCTCATGCCCCGTCTGTCGGACACGATGACGGAGGGGGCCATCGCGACGTGGCTCAAGAAGCCCGGCGACGTGATCACCCCCGGAGATATTCTCGTCGAGATCGAGACCGACAAGGCGCTCATGGAGCAGGAGGCCTACGATGCCGGCATCCTGGTCGAGATCCTCGTCGCGGAAGGGGAGAACGTGCCGATCGGTACGCCGATCGCACGGCTGGACAATGGCACATCGGTGGAGTCTGGTCCCGCGGAATCGGATTCGGATTCGGAGTCGGAACCTGCGCCGGTATCAGGGGATGCCGGGAGCTCGGCGGCCGATGACGCAGATGGTGTCGTTGCTGCGGCAGAGTTCGGCTCTACGGACGTGTCCGGCTCGGATGGCGTGCACGAGAGCGGCCGCCGGCCGGCGACGCCCCTCGTCCGCCGACTCGCAAGGGAGAACGGCGTCGACCTCGCGGGGATCGTCGGCTCCGGCCCTGGTGGGCGGATCGTTCGAGCCGACCTCGACGCCGCCGTGGCGTCGGCAGAGCCGCCCCGGCCCCGTCCGGACTCCGTCGGCGATCATCGTCCAGCCGATGACGCCCGTGGATCCGAGTCCGTGCCGTTCGATGGGATCCGCCAGCAGATCGCTGCCCGCCTGACGGTGAGTGCGACGACTGTGCCGTCGTTCTCCGTGACCGCTGCGGTCGACGTGACGGCGCTCCTCGCGATGCGGGAGGAGGTCAACGGAGCTCTTCTCGAGGAGAAGATGAGCGTGAACGACCTGCTCGTCCGCGCGGTAGCTCAGGCGCTGCGCGTCCACCCCGACGTCAATTCGTCCTACTCCCCGGAAGGCCGCGGACGGATGCTCCGGCACAGTCGGGTGCACATCGGCATCGCCGTCGCCTCGCCGGCGGGGCTTGTCGTTCCCGTCATCCGCGACGCCGACGTCGCTGCGGTTTCGACGATCGCGAGAACGGCGAGGGAACTCGTTGCGAAGGCAGGCACTCGGCGTCTCACGGCAGCAGAAATGGCCGACGGCACATTCACCGTCAGCAACCTCGGAATGTACGGCGTCGAGCAGTTCAACGCGATCATCAATCCGCCGCAGGGGGCGATCCTCGCGGTCGGCGCTGCTCGTGACGAAGTCGCACTCTATGAGGGATCGGTCGTCACCAGACGCATGCTCAGGCTGACGCTCACTGCCGATCATCGCATCATCGACGGGGCGCTCGCCGCGCAGTTCCTCGCGACGCTGACCGGAATCCTCGAGCGCCCTCTTCGCGTGCTCGCGTAAGCGGGTCGCGTCCTATGAGAGGTTGAGGGGGTGGAACTCATCGCAGACGCCGACCCGGCGCGGATCGACCGTGAGTGGGTGTGGCGGATGCTGTCGACCGAGGCCTACTGGCACCGCTGGCGCACGAGGGTCGATGTCGATGCCCAGCTCGATGCCGCGTGGCGGGTGGTCGGCGTGTACGACGCGGACTCCGGAGCGCAGATCGGCTTCGCGCGTGCCGTGTCCGACGGCGTCAACGACGCATACCTGGCCGACGTGATCGTCGACCCTGCGGCGCGCGGCCACGGCGCGGGTGCGCTGCTCGTGCAGACCATGATCGACGACGGCCCCGGCGCACAGTTCCGCTGGACTCTCTTCACCGGCGACGCGCACGGCCTCTACGAGAAGTTCGGGTTCGGCGCCCCCGATGCGACGGCGATGGTCAGGCCGGGGAGGCGTCCGGTCGGACCCTGAGCCGGTGGGAGGTGCGAGGGGCTCTCGACCATGAACCTTCTCAAGCTACCGATCTGCGAGCCGACCGTCTGTAGGTAGAAGAGGGGACAGCGAAGAGGAGAGTTTTATCCATACGGTGTGCGTATGGACACTACAGAGGAATCTTCAGGCTCCGCGTTCGCCACTCACGCGATGTCGCGGCGCACTCTCATCGCGGCTGGCGGGCTCGCCGCCGGCGTCGCGCTGCTCGGTCACGAACTGCTCACAGGCGATCGCGCGAACGCAGCGGCGTCCGCCGCCAACGGATACATCTATCCCACTGACCCCTTCAAGGCATCTACCGAGGCGGCAGGGCAGTTCAACGCACCACGCGACGGCGGTGCCCGTCGACACATGGGCCTGGACACCTGGGGTTATCGCGGCATGCCGATCCTCGCGATCGCTGGCGGCCGGGTCGCCGGCGGGGACTGGAACTCGACATCCGGAGACGGGCACGGATGGGGACACCACGTCATCATCGACCACGGAAACGGCGTGACAAGCCTCTACGCGCATCTCGATGGGCCACCGGCAGTGGGCCCCACGCAGACGGTGTTGCAGGGACAACTCATCGGCCGAATGGGGAACAGTCAGTTGGGGCCCACCAGCGGTATGGGAGTCCACCTGCACATCGAGATCAAGGTGAATGGCTCCTACGTCAGCCCGCTGGCCTTCCTGAACAACGGCATCGGACCAGCGCCCTCTCCCAACCCGCCGGGAGCAGGGGCGGTCAGCATCGCCGGGGTGAAGGAGTTCGCCGTCCGCAGTGGCAGCTGGTCCGCGATCCCGGTCGGCTACAACATGTCGAACAGGTTCACCGCGGTGAACATGGGATCCGGCTGGGGAGACCTGTACGGATCCTTCGGCGGGCACCTGAGGTACGTCGGGGTCATGGGAGGAGCGTGGACCCAGATGGACTCCGGCCTCCCGCTCGACGCGTACAGCATCTCGGCATTAAACGTCGGCCAGTCGTTCCCGCACATCTTCGCAGTCGAGAACTCCGTCCTGTACCACATCTATGCGGACGGCACCGGGTGGCACAAGGCCTCGACAGGGCTCACTGTCCCCGGCAAGATCTCTGCCGTCCTCCTACCAGGCGGCAACGTCCAGATCGTCGCGAACATCGGCGGCTACATGCATCACATCACGACGCACAACGGCTGGGAGATCGGGAACAGCGGGATTCCCATCGGCGACGAGTTCAAGGCGGTGAACGTCGGAGGGATGCTGCAGATCGTCACCCTTCTCAACGGGGTGGTGCACCTGATCTGGCCCGGCGCCGGCTGGCAGCTGCAGTCGACGGGCATCGGCACCAGCGGCAGTCTGACGGCGGTGGACATGGGCGGCGGCTACCCCACCGTGATCACGAACGAGGGGTGGAGCGTCTGCGTCACCTCGGTCAGCGGCGGAGGCTGGGTGCGTCAATCGACCGGTGTCGCCGTGAGCGGCACCATCGATGCGTTGAACATCGGCGGTGGCTACCCGACCGTGTACGCCGTCTAGAGCGGGAACCGCGAAGGACCCTTGCCCGTCCGGTGGTCGGGCAAGGGTCCTTCGTTCTGGGGTCACCGTGCCTTACGACTCCGGCACAACGTTCCCCGGGGCGTTTCGTCTCGCGTCGCTCGCTCAACGACCGGGGTGGTCGGAACGCTCCACGGACGGCGAGCCGGAGCAGCCGATTCGGACGGGACACAGCTCTCACCGGGGCAAAGCAAAACCCCCGCCATGTAGAAGCTAGGCGAGGGTTTCTGGGACCGTTGTAACGACGGTCCGTGTGGCTCCGACGGGCGTCGATCCCGTGACCTCACGATTTTCAGTCGTGCGCTCTACCAACTGAGCTACAGAGCCGTGCGACCGGCGAAACCTGTCGCATCTAGACGAAAGGCCCTCTCCGAGAAAAGGACCAATCGCACAGAGCGACCCTGACGGGACTTGAACCCGCGACCTCCGCCGTGACAGGGCGGCACGCTAACCAACTGCGCTACAGGGCCATACTTGTTTTCAATTGTATCGGATGAGTGACCCCAACGGGATTCGAACCCGTGCTACCGCCGTGAAAGGGCGGCGTCCTAGGCCGCTAAACGATGGGGCCGAAGTCTGTCCCGGGGGACTTCCTTGCCGACGCTCAAGCATAAGGGATGTTTCAGGCAAATCGCGAATCGAGGGCGAGTCTGCTTCCGCCCGGGCGTGTTCGGGAGGACGATGGGGGGTGTTCACCATGCCCGCGAACCTGCTCCACACCCTGTTGCGGATGTGAAAGTTGTTGTTAGTGTGGCATGAGTGAAACCGGCGGAAGGGGCCGTGTGAACGACAAGCCATCTATGGCGGATGCTGCGGAAGCGGCATCCGTCGACTGCGGGTGCGCACCCACGCCCGCCGAAAGCCGTGCCTTCTGGAAGAACGGCTCGATCACCCGTCGCAACGCCCTCGGGATCGGCGTGCTCAGTGCCGTCGCTCTCAGCGCGTTCGGGGTGTCGTCGGGCGTCTCCGCTGCGTATGCGGCCTCGTATCCGAGCTGGGACGACGTGCAGCGCGCCATGGCGAGCGAATCGTCCAAGGCCGCGGAGGTCACCCGCATCCAGGGGCTCATCGACGGTCTGACGCAGAAGGTCGCCGAGACCCAGGCCGCCGCCGAGAAGGCCGGCCAGGAGTTCTACGACGCCCAGCAGGCGTTCTTCGACGCCGCCACCAAGGCCGACGAGCTGCAGACTCAGGCCGACACGCAGGCGGCCACCGCGACCGAGGCCGAGCGCAAGGCCGCGCAGGTCGCCACCCAGCTCTACCGCGACGGCGGAGACGACACGTCTCTCGAGCTCTTCTTCGCAGGGTCCGCCGCGAACGCCGACGATCTGCTCTCGCGCCTCGGCACGATGGACAAGGTCTACGGCTACACCCAGACGGTGTACGAGACCGCCGTGAAGGCGCGCAACACCGCGCAGTCGCTGAGCGATCAGGCCGAGGTCGCGCGCAACGAGCGCGATCGCCTGCAGAAGCTCGCCGAGCAGAAGATGCTCGAGGCGCAGGCCGCAGCGGATGCCGCGCAGGCGGCGCTCGACGAGCAGACGGCCAACCTCGCCACGATGCAGGCTCAGCTGGCCGCCCTCAAGGACCAGACGGCGACCACCGTCGCCGGCTACCAGGAGGGTGTCCGCGTCGCCGAGGAGGAGCGCAAGCGCCGTGAAGCCGCGGAGGCCGCAGCTGCAGCCGCCGGCAACAACGGCGGGGGCGGCGGAGGCGGCGGCGGTGGTACCGGGGGAAGCCCTGGAACCGGCGGTTGGGTCCGCCCGCACGGCGGCCACCGCAGTGCCGGCTACGGCTCGCGTCCTGCGCCCTGCACGGGATGCTCGACGTTCCACCGCGGCGTCGACATCGCCAACGGCTGTGGCGCGGCGATCTATGCGGCCCACGCCGGGACGGTCGACTTCGCCGGCCCCAACGGCGGTTACGGCAACTACATCCGCATCCAGCACGGCAACGGCGTCGGCACCGGCTACGCGCACATCAAGCCGGGCGGCTTCGCCGTCGGCCGCGGCCAGCAGGTCAGCGCCGGACAGGTCATCGCCTACGCAGGCAACACCGGCAACTCGGCGGGCTGCCACCTGCACTTCGAGGTGTACATCAACGGCGGCACGGTCAACCCGATCGACTTCCTCGCCCAGCGCGGCATCTCGGTCTGAACACCCGCCTCACAGGCGCAGACCTCCCGAACGAAGAGAAGACCCCCGGCCGCTGAGCGGAACCGGGGGTCTTCTCTTCGTTAAGACGTCGAGGGTCAGTGGCCCTGCTCGCCGAAACGGACGATCGCCTCGTCGAGGATGCGCTGCGCCTCGGCGGCGTCGCCCCACTCGTCGACCTTGACCCACTTGTTGGGCTCGAGGTCCTTGTAGTGCTCGAAGAAGTGCGCGATCTCCTTCTTCGTGTACTCGGCGATGTCGCCGATGTCCTGGATGTGCGCCCAGCGGGGGTCCTTCGACAGCACGGCCACGAGCTTGTCGTCGCCACCGGCCTCGTCGCTCATCTTGAGCACGGCGACGGGGCGGACCTCGACGACGACGCCGGGGTAGATCGCGTGGTCGAGGAGCACGAGCACGTCGAGCGGGTCGCCGTCCTCGCCGAGGGTGTTGTCGAAGTAGCCGTAGTCGGCCGGGTACCCGAAGGTCGTGTAGAGCACGCGGTCGAGGTGCACTCGCCCGGTCTCGTGGTCGACCTCGTACTTCACGCGGCTGCCGCGCGGGATCTCGATGACGGCGTCGTGTGCGCCCATGCGTGTGCTCCTCAGAAAAGACGGTTGGATGCCGCGGACCAGCCTACTCGGGCCGCGCGCTCACGCGGAGTCGGGGCCCGTCCGGGTCTAGGCGTCGGTCCCCGTCGCGGGGGAGGGCGGCGGAGTGCGCCGTCGCGAGAGGCGGCTCAGCAGACGGCTCACGGGATCGCTCAGGAGCAGCAGGAACAGCCCCACGTAGCCGTTGGGGGAGGCGAGCACCGCGATCAGGAGCGCCCCCGCGAACAGGATGATCGCCGTGACATCGCCGATCACCCCCGCACGCAGCGTGTCTGCCGTCGCCGTCGTCAGCTCGGGGTGGCGCGACAGATAGATCCAGCCGGCGAGGGTCGTGACCTGGGTCATGATGAGCGTTCCGATGTAGACCACGGCCTGCAGCGGATCGGTGTCCATCTGGCCGATCATGGCGGTGGGCACGGGCAGCCACACGATCGTCGCCATCCAGGCGACGTTGATCCACAGCAGGGGCGCGGTGATCAGCTCGACGTCGCGGTACTGCCGGTGGTGGCCCATCCAGAACGTCGCGATGAGGAGGAAGCTCAGCCCGAAGCTGAGCAGCTGCCCCGAGTGCTCGGACAGGAACTCCGCCGTGCCGAGGTGCCCGGATGCCGCCTCCGACACCGATTCCATGAGGGGGAGGATGAGAAGCGTCATCGCGATGGCGACGACCGCGTCGACGAACGCCTTGAACCGCTCGGTCGTGAAAGTCCTCATGCCGCTGTGATCTGCCACGGCGTCAGACTAGTCCGCGCGCATACCGTGCGGAGACGGACGCGCGGATGCCGGGCGCGTGCCCTAGCGTGGAGGAGTGCCGTCGCTCCCACCCGCTGTCGCCGAGATCCGCCTCGCCGTGCGCACCGCGCTCGCAGAGCTGCCTGAAGGAGCGACGTTCATCGTCGCCCTCTCCGGCGGCGCCGACTCGCTCGCGCTCGCCGCGGCCGTCGGCTTCGAAGCGCCGAAGCTCGGTCTGCGCGCCGCATCCCTCACCGTCGACCACGGACTGCAGGAGGGGTCGGATGCCGTCGCCCTCCGCGCAGCGAAGACCGCAGCGGTGCTCGGTCTCGATCCGCTCGTCGTGAGGGTCGAAGTGGGCGAGGAGGGCGGCCCGGAGGCGGCGGCTCGTGATGCGCGTCATCGGGTGCTGCGGGATGCCGCGTCCGACGTCGCCGCTGCCGCTGTGCTCCTCGGCCACACCCTCGACGATCAGGCGGAGACCGTGCTGCTCGGCCTCGCGAGAGGGTCGGGAGCGACCAGCCTGCAGGGCATGGCCCCTGTGCGCGAGGACGACGACGGTCTGCGCTGGATCCGGCCGCTGCTCGGTGTGCGCCGTGAGACGACGCGCGCGTTCTGCGCGGCATCCGACATCGAGTTCTGGGACGATCCGCACAACTCCGAGAGCCGCTTCGCCCGGGTCCGCGTGCGGGAACGCGTGCTCCCGGTTCTCGAGTCCGAGCTCGGACCGGGCATCGCCGAGGCCCTCGCACGCACCGCGGAGCAGATGCGGGAGGACGCCGAGGCCTTCGACGAGATGATCCACGAGACGATCGAGGACATCGTCGAGCACGCAGAGGCCGGCATCTCGGTGAGCGTCGCGGCGCTCGCGGCCAACCCCGCCGCGCTGCGGAACCGCATCATCCGCCTCGTCGTCGACAGCGAGTTCGGCGCGAGCCTCACCCGCACGCAGACCGTCGAGGTCGCCCGTCTCGCGACGGACTGGTCAGGGCAGGGGCCCATCGACCTGCCCGGATGCTCCGCCACCCGTGTCGGCGGGCGCATCGTGTTCACGGCGTCCGGTCGCTGAGCGGACGCAGACGAAACGCCTCACCTGACGTTCGACGTCGGGTGAGGCGTTTCGTCTCTGTCGTTGCGTTCCGCCGCTCGGCGACCGGGGTCGCTCGGCGACCGGGGTCGCGAGGGAGGGGAGTCCTACTTCTTGCCGCCGAAGAGGCCGCCGAGCAGGTCGCCGATGCCGCCGCCGGACGAACCGCTGCCGCCGCCCAGCAGACCGCCGATGATGTCGCCGATGCCGCCGGTGCTCGCACCGTTGCCGCCACCGCCGAGGAGACCGCCGATGATGTCGCCCAGTCCGCCGGACTGCTGTGCGCCGGCATCCGACGTCTCCGCCTTGCCCTTGTTGGCGTTGGCGATCAGGCCCATGATGATCGGCGCGAGGATCGGCAGGAGCTTGCCGAAGTCGATGCCGGCGGTCTCCTTCGAGGTCGTGAGCTTCTCGGTGACCTCCTGCTGCTTGGCGCCGAGGATGTGCGACACGATCTTGCCGCCGTCCGCCTGGTCGATGTCGTCGACCTTGGTCGCGCCGGCGGAGCCCTCGTGACGCTTCAGCGCGTTCTCGATGGCGGAGGAGCCCTCCTCCGTGGAGGCGTTCTTCGCCAGTCCGCTCAGCAGCACGGCGCCGCCCTGCTCCACGGCGGCCTTGGCGACGTCGGGGGAGACCCCGAGCTTCTCCGCGATGTCGTCGATCGGGACCTGCGCGAGGATGTCGTCGAGGGCCATGGTGAATCCTTCCGTCTGTGGGCGTCCGCCCGTCTCAAGGCTCACAGTAGTGCGGAAGAACGGGGTGTGGGTATACGCGACCCGATACATCACGACCGGAATCCGCGGCCGATCCCGGTCGACGCGGGGCCGGGCGGCGAGGGATCGGATGCCACTGGACGCGGCACCCGATCCCTTCACCTAAAATCGATCCATGCGCGCCGCGGACATCCAGGACGACCTTGCCCAGATCCTCGTCACTGAGGAGCAGATCATCGCCAAGCTCGACGAGCTCGCCGCGAAGGTCGCCGTGGACTACGAGGGCAAGGATCTGCTCCTCGTCGGCGTGCTCAAGGGCGCGGTGATGGTCATGGCCGACTTCGCCAGGGCGCTGCCGTTCCACGCGCCGATGGACTGGATGGCGGTGTCGAGCTACGGAGCCAGCACGAAGTCGAGCGGCGTCGTGCAGATCCGCAAGGACCTCGACAGCGACCTGAACGGCAAGCACGTCCTGATCGTCGAGGACATCATCGACTCCGGACTGACCCTGAGCTGGCTGCTGGAGAACTTCGGATCGCGCGGAGCCGAGTCGATCGAGGTGCTCGCCCTGCTGCGCAAGCCGGAGGCGGCGAAGGTCGTCATCGACTGCAAGTACGTGGGCTTCGACATCCCCACCGACTTCGTCGTCGGATACGGCCTCGACTACGACGAGCGCTACCGCAACCTGCGCGACGTCGCGGTGCTCGCGCCCCACGTCTACAGCTGACCCGGCGTCGTGGCGCGATGGCGCCGACGGCCCCGCCGAGCCGTGCTCCGCGGAGGCCGGTACGCCGTGGGTGAACGCACAGCAGGCACCAAGCGCTCGCGCGATACGCTGATCCGATCATGGATGTGAAGAAGCTCACCCGGAATCCGCTGATCTACGTAGCCCTGATCGGTCTGCTGCTCTTCGGCGGCTTCCTGCTGATCTCGAACCTCGGCGCCCCGAAGCAGATCACCACGCAGGAGGGGCTCAAGCTGCTCGCCGGCGAGACCGTCACCGAGGTGGTCAACACCGACGGCGATCAGCGCGTCGACATGACGCTCTCGAAGCCGTTCGAGGGCTCGGAGTCGGTGCAGTTCTACTACGTCGACGCCCGCGCGGCAGACGTGGTCGCCGCGATCGACAAGGCCGACCCGAAGAAGGGCTTCGACGACGCCGTTCCGCGCGCCAGCTGGTTCGACGGCTTCCTCTCGCTCCTGATCCCGATGCTCCTGCTCGGCCTGCTGTTCTGGTGGCTGCTCTCCTCGATGCAGGGCGGCGGCGGCAAGGTCATGCAGTTCGGCAAGTCCAAGGCCAAACTCGTCAACAAGGAGACCCCGACGGTCACCTTCGCCGACGTCGCCGGCGCCGACGAGGCGATCGAGGAGCTCCACGAGATCAAGGAGTTCCTGCAGGACCCGGCCAAGTTCCAGGCCATCGGCGCCCGCATCCCGAAGGGCGTGCTGCTGTACGGCCCTCCAGGAACCGGAAAGACGCTGCTCGCCCGCGCCGTCGCCGGCGAGGCAGGCGCCCCCTTCTACTCGATCTCCGGTTCGGACTTCGTCGAGATGTTCGTCGGCGTCGGAGCATCCCGCGTCCGCGACCTGTTCAACGTGGCCAAGGAGAACTCCCCGGCCATCATCTTCATCGACGAGATCGACGCCGTCGGACGCCACCGCGGCGCCGGACTCGGCGGCGGAAACGACGAGCGCGAGCAGACGCTCAACCAGATGCTCGTCGAGATGGACGGCTTCGACCCGAACGCGAACGTCATCGTGATCGCGGCGACGAACCGCCCCGACATTCTCGACCCCGCGCTCCTGCGTCCCGGCCGTTTCGACCGCCAGATCGGCGTCGACGCCCCCGACCTCAAGGGCCGTCAGCGCATCCTCGAGGTGCACGCCAAGGGCAAGCCGCTCGCGCAGAGCGTCGATCTCGAGGTCGTCGCCCGCAAGACCCCCGGGTTCACCGGAGCCGACCTCGCCAACGTCCTGAACGAGGCGGCTCTGCTGACCGCCCGCTCGAACGCGCAGCTGGTCGACAACCGCGCCCTCGACGAGGCCATCGACCGCGTGATCGCCGGCCCGCAGCGGCGCACCCGCGTGATGAAGGACAAGGAGAAGCTCATCACCGCGTACCACGAGGGCGGCCACGCCCTCGCAGCCGCGGCCATGAACTACACCGACCCCGTCACCAAGATCACGATCCTGCCCCGCGGCAAGGCCCTCGGCTACACGATGGTGCTGCCGCTGGACGACAAGTACTCGGTCACCCGAAACGAACTGCAGGATCAGCTGACCTACGCCATGGGCGGTCGCGTCGCCGAGGAGATCGTGTTCCACGACCCGACCACCGGCGCCTCGAACGACATCGAGAAGGCGACCTCGATCGCCCGCAAGATGGTGCTCGAGTACGGCATGACGACCGAGCTCGGCCCGGTCAAGCTCGGCACCGAGGGCGGCGAGCCCTTCGCCGGCCGCGACATGGGTCGTGGCCGCGAGTACTCCGAGACGATCGCCCAGCGGGTCGACGCCGAGGTGCGCGCCCTCATCGAGCAGGCGCACAACGAGGCCTACCAGGTGATCAGCGCGAACCGCGACATCCTCGACAAGCTCGCCCTCGCGCTGCTCGAGGAGGAGACCCTCGATCACAACCGCATCGCGGAGATCTTCACCGAGGTGCAGAAGCTCCCCGAGCGTCCGCTGTGGCTGTCGAGCGACGATCGCCCCGTGTCGGAGCGTCCGCCGATCGAGGTGCCCAAGAAGGACGTCTCGCTCGCGGCATCCGTCGAGGCGCCGTCCGCTGCGCCTCGCACGCAGCCGGGATCGGCAGGTGCCGGTCACGCACGACCTGCGACGGCGTGACCGTGGCCGTCGACCGGGAACGCGTCGCACGCCTCACTCATGAGCTTCTCGAGGCGATCGGCGAGGATCCTGACCGACCGGGCCTCAAGCAGACCCCGTCGCGGATGGCGGAGCTGTACTCGGAGTTCTTCGCCGGCGTGGGAGAAGACCCCGCCGAGCCCCTCGCGCGCACGATCAGCGTGACGAGGGGACCGGCGCCCGACACCCTGCCCTCTGGCGCCGTGCTGCTGCGCGACATCCGATTCCGCTCCGTCTGCGAGCACCACCTGCTGCCGTTCGCAGGGCACGCGCACATCGCCTACCTCCCCGGAGAGCAGGTCGTCGGGCTCGGCGCCCTCGTGCGGGTGGTCGAGATCCTCGCCGCCCGCCCCCAGGTGCAGGAGCGGCTGGGCGAGCAGATCGCCGACACCATCGCCGAGCATCTCGACACCCGTGGCGTTCTCGTCGTCCTCGACGCCAGCCACGGCTGCGTCACGATGCGCGGCGGACGTCAGCCGGAGGCGACGACCCTCACGATCGCGGCCCGCGGGGAGTACACGGATGCCGTGGCCCGCACGGAGCTCATCGCCCTGATCGGCCGGGGCGCGGAATGACCGGCATCTGGGGGATCGTCAACGTCACTCCCGATTCGTTCAGCGACGGCGGACGCTACCTCGACGTCGAGCGGGCGGTCGCGCACGGTCTGCGTCTGCGCGCCGAGGGGGCGACCGTGCTCGACGTCGGCGGCGAATCGACGCGACCGGGCGCCGACCGCGTGATCCCGGAGGTCGAGCAGGCGCGCGTGATCCCTGTCATCGAGCAGCTCACCACCGCGGGTGCGCCGGTGAGCATCGACACGCTCAATGCGTCGACCGCCGCCGCGGCGGTGCGGGCGGGAGCGCGGATCGTCAACGACGTCTCCGGAGGGCTCGCCGACCCGGAGATGCGCGCGGCCGTCGCCGAGTCCGGCGCCGACTACGCGATCGGACACTGGCGCGGGTTCTCCGCGGACATGTACGCCAACGCCGAGTACCGCCGCGTCGCGCGCGAGGTGGCGGGAGAACTCAAGGAGCGCATGGGGGAGGCCGCGGCATCCGGCATCGCGCCGTCGCGCCTCATCATCGACCCCGGCGTCGGCTTCGCGAAGGCCGGCCAGCAGAACTGGGACGTGCTCCGCGGCCTCGACGAGATCATCGCACTCGGACCCCGCGTGCTCATCGGAACCTCGCGCAAGAGGTTCCTCGCCGAGACCCTCGACCAGGGCGAGCCGATCACGGAGACGCGGCGAGACCTCGCGACCGCCGTCACAAGCGCCCTCGCGGCCCGCGCGGGCGTCTGGGCGGTGCGCGTCCACGACGTGGCCGCGACGCGGGATGCGCTCGCGATCGCGCACGCCTGGGAAGGATAGACCCCCATGTTCCCCATCGACGAGATCGCCCTCACCGGGCTCACGGTGTTCGGCCGACACGGCGTCTACGAGCACGAGCGCCGGGACGGACAGGAGTTCACGATCGACGTGCGGCTGAACCTGCCGCTGGGGCAGGCCGCGGCATCCGACGACGTCGCCGACACCGTGCACTACGGGGAGCTCGCCGAGAAGATCGCCGCTGTCGTCGCCGGCGAGCCCGTGAACCTCATCGAGACCCTCGCCGCTCGCATCGCCGATGTCGCGCTCGAGGATCCGCGGGTCCTGTTCGCGACCGTCACCGTCCACAAGCCGCACGCTCCCATCCCGCTCACGTTCTCCGACGTCTCGGTGACCGTCCGCCGGGCCCGCCCCGAATCCGCCGTGGAGTTCTCCGCATCATGAGCCGCAACCTCACCATCCCGCCCGACATCACCGTCCCCCGCGAGGGGAGGGCGGATGCCGTCGCCGTCGTCGCCTTCGGCGCGAACCTGGGCGACCGCGAGGGCACCATCAGGAAGGCGGCGGAGCGGATCGCGCGACTGCCTCTGGTGAGCGACGTGCGCCTGTCCCCTCTGCACGAGACGGTCGCCCTGACCCTGGACGGCCCCGACCCCGACGCGCCGGGCTACGTCAACGCCGTGGCGCTGGTCACGACCCGTCTCGCACCGAGCATCCTGCTCGGCATGCTGCACGCGATCGAGGACGAGAACGGGCGCGAGCGCCAGGTGCGCTGGGGCGACCGCACGCTCGACCTCGACCTGATCGCCTACGGCGACGAGTCCTCCGATGAGCCGAACCTCCAGCTGCCGCATCCTCGCGCCGCTGAGCGGCTGTTCGTGCTCGACCCCTGGCTCGATCTCGACCCAGACGCCGTGCTCTCCGGTCACGGACGCATCGCCGACCTCGCCGCCACGCTGCGCAGGCAGGGGAGCGCATGAGGCGCACCTCCGCCGGCGTCCTCGTCGTGCTCGCGCTCGTCGGCGCGGGGGCGGGGTTCCTCGTCGACCAGGTGCTCACCGCGATGGGGAGGGTGACCTTCACCCCGTCTCTGCTGCTGCCCGTCCTCCTCCTGATCGTCGGCGCCGCGGCGCTCGCGCTGGCCTGGCCGGTGCGCCGGAGCGTGCGCACGGGCGTCCGCATCGATCCGTTCCGCGCGACGCGCGCCGTGACCCTGGCCCGTGCATCGAGCCTGCTCGGCGCGATCATGGCCGGATTCGGCGCCGGACTGCTGGTGTTCCTCCTGTCCCGTCCGATAGATCCACAGGTAGGGTCGACTGTGGCGATGATCGCCCTGATCGTGAGCGCGGTCGTGCTCGTGATCGCCTCGCTCATCGCCGAACAGTTCTGCACTCTTCCGAAGGATCCTGATGACTCAGAACCCCGAGAACCCTCCCCTGATCCCGGCTCCCCTGAGTTCGGCGGCAGTCACTGACGGCGGCGCCCTCGACCAGGGCACCTACACGGCGCTTCGCACGACACGCAGCGAGTCACGGCTGGAGCTCGACGGCGTGTGGCACCAGATCTCCCCGCGCTACGTCGTGTCGCAGATCGTGCAGAACCTGATCTTCATCGCCATCGTGGTGATCGCCGCTCTCGTGCTGGCGTTCGTCCTCGGACAGCTCTGGGCGCTCATCCCCGGAGCGGTGATCGTCGTCATCACGCTCATCACGCTCATCATCCTGCCGAGGCAGGCGCGGGCGATCGGCTACATGCTGCGCGACGACGACATCGTGTTCCGCAAGGGCATCCTGTGGCAGCGGATGATCGCGGTGCCCTACGGGCGCATGCAGCTCGTCGACATCACGCAGGGACCGCTCGACCGCGCCTTCGGGATCTCGCAGCTGAAGATGGTCACCGCGGCGGCGACCACCGGCGTGCAGATCCCCGGCCTCACGCAGGCGGCGGCGGAGGCACTCCGCGACACGCTCATCGAGGTGGCCGAGACTCGCCGGACCGGCCTGTGAGCGAGCAGTTCCCCGCCCAGGCGCAGACCAAGGGCCCCGCAGCGAACGACTCCCTCGCCGACGGCGAGTGGCATCGGATGCACCCGTTCACCCCGCTCTTCAAGGGCGGGCTGGCGCTGCTCATCATCGGCGGCTTCCTGATCGCGAACCTGCGCGACAGGCTCATCACCTGGGTGATCGACATCTTCGAGCCCGACGCCCACTACGACCAGTACAACGGCGGCGACCCCGTCGACTGGGTGTTGTCGAACAACCTGGCGATCATCGCGCTGCTGTCCGTCCTCGCCCTGGTGGTCGTGCTCATGGCGATCTTCTGGGTGATCTGGCGATTCCAGCAGTTCCGCATCACCGGCGACCACGTCGAGGTGCGCAAGGGCATCATCTTCCGCTCGCACCGCCGGGCGCCGCTCGACCGCGTGCAGGGCGTGAACCTGACCCGTCCGTTCCCCGCCCGCATCATCGGCCTCGCGAAGCTCGAGGTCGTCGGCGCCGGCACCGATGCGAACGTCGACCTCGAGTACCTTGCGACCACCCGTGCGGAGTCGGTGCGCAGCGACATCCTGCGTCTCGCCTCCGGTGCACGCGCGGCGAGGCAGGCTGCCGTGGACGCCGCGTCCGGAAGGCCTGTGGCGGATGCCGCGGCGGCGCCGTCGTCGGCTCGCGCCCAGTTCGTCGGATCGGTGAACCACGGCGTCACCGGACTCATCGCCGGTGTCGACCTCGCCGACGTCGCTCCCGAGAGCGTCGTGAAGATCCCGACCGGTCGTCTCGTCGGCTCGCAGCTCATCTCGAGCCTGCTGTGGGTGGCGTTCTTCGTCATCATCCTGCTCGTCGCGACCGGCGGCATCTTCATCGGCGGCCTCATCGACGGGCAGCCGATCACCTCGGTCATCGGGCTCGGCGTGGGATTGGGCATCGGCATCCCCATGGTGATCGCCGTGGTCGGCATCACCTGGGCGCAGATCTCCAAGTCGCTGCGCTATTCGATCGCCCCCACGCCCGACGGCGTGCGCATCACCTACGGCCTGCTCACCACGGTCACCGAGACGCTGCCGCCCGGCCGCATCTTCGCGGTCGAGGTGTCGCAGTCGCTGCTGTGGCGCCCGTTCGGCTGGTGGACGATCAAGATCAACCGCATGGGCGGCAAGAGTGCGGCGCAGCAGCAGTCGGGCAGCGCGCAGCAGTTCAACATCGTGCTCCCCGTGGGCAAGCGGGCCGACGTCGAGCGGGTGCTCGGGCTGATCCTCCCCGACGCCCCCGTCGCCGACATCCCGCTGGTCTGGGAGCACGGCATCCTCGGCCCGGTGGCCGGTGACCCGTACCGCACCATGCCCGCCCGCGCCTGGTGGCGTCGACCGGTGTCGTGGAAGCGGCACGGGTACGCGGTCACGGACTTCGGTCTGCTGCTGCGCAGAGGAACGGTCTGGCGCAAGCTCGCGATCTTCCCGTTGGCCCGACTGCAGGGCGTCTCGCTGTCGCAGGGGCCGATCGACCGCGCGCAGCGTGTCTCCGGCGCCCAGGTGCACTCCGTGCAGGGGCCGATCACCGGCCTGCTGTCGGGTCTCGAGAGGGCCGATGCGCTCGACCTCATCAACGGCGTGAGCCGGGCGGCCGTGCTCGCCGCCTCCCGCGATCACAGCCACCGCTGGGGAGAGCACGCTCCGGATGCTGTTGCCGCCCCGCCCGCGTACGCACCGGCGGGTTCCGGGATGCCGCCGACACCGCCGCCGTACATCCCCGGCGCTCCCGTGGCGTCTTCGACGACCCCGGCGCCGCCGGTTCCGCCCGGTACGGCTCCGGTTCCGCCGCCGTACGTGTACCCCGGCACCCCGTCGACCACGTCGGGCGCCCCGGTGCCTCCGCCCGCGACCGCAACGGCCCCGGTGCCGCCGACGTACGCGGCGCCGCCGGTTCCGCCGGTTCCGCCGGTTCCGCCGGTTGCTCCGCCGACGTACGCGGCGCCGCCTGCCGCTTCGCCGGCCGCTCCGGTTCCGCCGGCATACGTCGCTCCGTCGAACCCGCCGGTTGCTCCGCCGACGCACGCGGCACCTTCTGTCGCTTCGCCGGCCGCTCCGGTTCCGCCGACGCACGTCGCTCCGCCCGCGGCTCCGGTCGCGCCGGAGGACGTCGCTTCGCCGGCTCCGTCCGTCGCGCCGCCGGCCCCGCCCGCATCGACCGATGAGTGACCCCCTGCGCCGGGACGGACGCCTCGGCGTCGGGATCATCGGCGCCGGGCGAGTCGGACCGGTGATCGGCGCGGCGCTCGCCGGTGCCGGTCACGCGGTGACCGGGATGACGAATGGCTCCGATGACGAACGCGCGTCGGCGGTGCTCCCCGGCGTCCCGATGCTCGATGCGCTCGACGTGGTCCGCCGCAGCGAGCTCGTGGTGATCGCAGTGCCGCACGATCAGCTCCCCGCCCTCGTCGCGGGGATCGCCGAGCTCGGCGGCTGGCAGATCGGTCAGCTGGTCCTGCACACCGACCCGGCCTGCGGCATCGAGGTGCTGCGTCCCGCAGCCGAGCGCGGCGCGATCCCGCTCGCCGTGCATCCGGCCATCACGTTCACCGGGACGTCGATCGACCTCCGGCAGCTGCAGGCGGGGTATGCCGCCGTGACCGCGCCCGCTCCTGTCCTCCCGATCGCGCAGGCGCTCGCCGTCGAGATGGGGTGCGAGCCGGTCGTGGTCGGTGAGTCCGACCGTGAGGCGTACGCGGATGCGATCGTCGCCGTGACGGAGTTCTCGCGGTCGCTCATCGGCCAGTCGACCGGACGGCTCCGGGAGATCGGCATCGAGAACCCCGGGGGATACCTCTCGGCCCTGGTGCAGTCCACCGTGGAGCGGGCGCTGCGCGAGGCATCCGATCCGTCCCCGCTGATCTGAGTCCTCTGCGGTGAGCCCGGTACGCGCAGCGGGCTGACGGACACCGCGCTGACCGTCGGGGGATGACGCGCGGAGAACGTGCGTCACGCCGAGGAACGTGTGCCGTGCTGAGCGGCGGATGCCGCGCCGAAGGGCCGATGCCGCCGATCAGCGGCCTCCGGAGAAGCCTCCTCCGCCTCCTCCGCCCGAGAAGCCTCCGCCGAAGGAGCCTCCCGAACTCGAGGATCCGCTCGCGCTCGGTGCGGAGTACGAGGCGGCCGCCTGCGACGTCGCTGCGAACGCGGAGAGCTGCGAGTACACGAACGGCGCGGTGGGATCCCCGATCCAGGAGGCGCCGTGCCGCTCGTAGGCGTACACGGACTCGAGCACCTGGCCCCATTCGCGCTCCATGCCGAACAGCATCGCGTAGGGGAGGAGCCGCTCGTAGATGACGATCACGTTCGCGCTGCCGTCCTGCCGCCGCTCGGCGCCGGAGTAGGACTGCAGCATCCGGAGGCGGTCGGCTTCGGCGACGCGGATGAACTCGCGCACGCCCAACAGATACTCGTGCCTCTCGGCGCCTTCGGGGGTCAGCACCGTGTGCCGTGTGAACGAGTAGATGCTCGACACGAGCACGACGAAGAGGGCGAAGCACATCGCCACGAGGGCGGGCACGGCCGTGATCCGGCCGCTGACCACTCCCCAGAGCGCGAGCGCGAAGCCGACGGCGGCCACCCCGTTCGCACACCACTGCAGGACCACGGCGCCGCGGCTGCGCGCCTTGGTGGTGAGGCCCCGCGCGCTGGCGGCCTCCGTTCCCGATGTCGTCAGCGCCGTCATCCTCGCCGCGAACGTCTCGCTGCTCGTCGGCAGCGCCACCACCCCGGCATCATCCGCATCGGTGAACAGGGCGTCGAGGGCGTCGACGTCGAGCGGATCCGGGATTCGCGTGCCGGGCAGTCTCCGCAGCACCGGGTCGGGCGCGCCCTCCTCGATCCGCAGGGTGCCGCGCACGGCGAGATGCACGATCTCTGCCGGGATGGCGTCCTTGGCGCCGGGGACGATGGCCGCAGCGAGAAGCGGGGGCAGCGAGTCGGGGACGTCGTACTGGGCGACGACGATGCCGGTCGCACGGCGCCGCGATCGCGTGAAGGCTGACACGGCGAACCAACTGCCGACCGAGAGGCCCGCGGCTCCGAGTGCCGCGAAGCCCGGGAGGGTGTCGGTGGTGTGGTTCGGGGTCCTGGCCGAAGGCTGTGCGATGGCGCCCGGTTCGAAGCCGATCGCCACGGTGACGCCCTCGCCCGCTGCGAGTGCTCGGGTCTCGACCGTGAACCGCCTGCCGTCGCGGCCGAGCGTGCACTCATCGGTCGACCCCGAACGGCCGAGGTAGCAGCGTGAACTGCCCGTGAGCTGCGAGGTCAACGCCTCATCGAGGTCGATCTCCGCGTGGAACGACTCGATCGGCTGCGTGCTGTCGAGCGGCAGCAGGTCCCAGTAGAACTCGTCGGCGCGGCCGTCGGCGCGGTGCAGGATCACATCGCGCATCTCGTACTCGATGACGTAGGTGGTCAGGCCGTGCACGTAGGAGTCGTCTCCGGTGAGGACGAAGAGCACGCCGTCGTCCTCGTCGGTCTCGAAGGGTACGTCTGCGCCCGTGCCGTCGGTCACGGAGAGTATGCGGAGATCGAGCCCGGCGTTCTCGTAGGTCATCGGGATGCCGCGGACGATGCCCCGGTTCTGGTCGGTCTCGGGGAATCGTGCGGTGAGGGTCTCCGTCGCATGCAGCCGTGCGCGCCCCTCGTCGTCGATGCCGAGCTCCATCCGGGAGTCCCAGGAGGCGTAGGAGAAGTCGTCGACATCGTCTCTCGCAGCGGAGAGCGACTGCGGGATCGCCATGGCGGCTGCATCCGGGGCGCGCTCGGCGGAGGGGGAAGCCGAGGCCGATGCGGGCATCGACCAGAGCAGTCCTGCCAACGCCAGGGCGATCACAGCGGCGGCGTGGGCGAGGCGGGGTGCGGCCATGCTCCGAGGCTATCGACTGAAGCTGCGGGTGGGTGACCGCGCGCCGGTAAACTGGAGGGGACTTTCAAGGAGCCCCGCACATGACTGACGCGTCCGCCGCGCCCGAGCAGAACCCTGCGACCACCGACGAAGACATCCATGAGCAGAAGGCGGTGCGCCTCGCCAAGCGCGAGCGCCTGATCGCGAAGCGCGCGGATGCCGGCGGTGGAGCCTTCCCGGTCGGGGTCCCCGTGACGCACTCGATCCCCGCGCTGCGTGCCGAGTACGGCGAGCTGGAGGCCGGCGCCGAGACCGGCGTCGTCGTCGGCGTCGCCGGACGTGTCGTGTTCAGCCGCAACACCGGCAAGCTCTGCTTCGCGACGCTGCAGGCCGGCGACGGCACGCGCATCCAGGCGATGGTCTCCCTCGCGAACGTCGGCGAGGAGTCTCTCGCGGACTGGAAGGAGTACGTCGACCTGGGTGACCACGTGTTCGTGCACGGAGAGGTCATCTCCAGCCGCCGCGGCGAGCTGTCGATCATGGCGGACGACTGGTTGATCGCCTCGAAGGCGATCCTGCCGCTGCCGAACGCCTACTCCGAGCTCAGCGAGGAGGGTCGTGTCCGGAGCCGCTACCTCGACCTGATCGTCCGCGAGCAGGCCCGCACCACCGTGCGCGCCCGTGCGGCCGTGAACGCGAGCCTGCGTGCGACGTTCACGTCACACGACTACCTCGAGGTCGAGACCCCGATGCTGCAGGTGCAGCACGGCGGCGCCTCCGCCCGCCCGTTCATCACGCACTCGAACGCCTTCGACACCGAGCTCTACCTGCGCATCGCCCCTGAGCTCTACCTGAAGCGCGCCGTCGTCGGCGGCATCGAGCGGGTCTACGAGATCAACCGCAATTTCCGCAACGAGGGCGCCGACTCCACGCACAGCCCCGAGTTCGCGATGCTCGAGGCGTACCAGGCGTACGGCGACTACAACCAGATGGCCGCCCTCACCCAGGAACTCGTGCAGAACGCAGCCGTCGCGGTCGCCGGATCGACGACGGTGACGTGGGCCGACGGCACAGAGTACGACCTGGGCGGAGAGTGGGACCGCATCTCGATGTACGAGTCGCTCTCTGCGGCATCCGGTCGCACGGTCACTCCGCAGGACTCCGTCGAGGATCTGATCGCCTTCGCCGAGGCCAGCGGTGTCGACCTGCCTCCGCAGGCCACGCACGGCAAGCTCGTCGAGGAGCTGTGGGAGCACTTCGTGAAGGGCGACCTCGTGCGCCCGACGTTCGTGATGGACTTCCCCGTCGACACCTCGCCGCTCGTGCGTGAACACCGCGCGATCGACGGCGTCGTGGAGAAGTGGGATCTGTACATCCGCGGATTCGAACTCGCCACGGGATACTCCGAGCTGGTCGACCCGGTGATCCAGCGCGAGCGCTTCGTCGAGCAGGCGAAGCTCGCTGCGCGCGGTGACGTCGAGGCGATGCCGGTCGACGAGGAGTTCCTGCGCGCCCTGGAGCACGCCATGCCGCCGTCGGGTGGCATGGGCATGGGCATCGATCGCCTGCTCATGGCGATCACCGGTCTCGGCATCCGCGAGACGATCCTGTTCCCGCTGGTCAAGTAGAACGCCCCGCTCCGCGTCGGAACGCCCACTCAGGCAGGAGCCCGTCGGAGACGATCGCGCTCAGCAGTTCGGCGAGCCCGTGCTGCGGATCAATGCTGCGCACCAGATCGAGGTAGTGCGCCGCGTGAGTGGAGCGCCCGAGCGCCCACGATAGCCATGCCGCAGCCGTGAGGGGTCCGGGGCGCAGCTCTCGCGGTGCTCTGGCGGCTGCCAGTCGCACCACTGCGAGCGCGAGCCGCAGCCGGTCGGGGTCGGGTGTCGGCCCGCGGCCGAGGAAGATGCCGGCGAGGTCGTCGGGGACCATCCGGCCGGTGCCGGAGAAGGCCAGCTGCGCCGACAGCGTGCGCACGCCCCCTCGCCGATCGCTCGCCCACTGCGTGAGAGCGACGTCACGGAAGACCGGTCGAGCGAGACACCACAGCAGCGCGGCCGTGGCGAACGAGGGTTGAGACTCCGGGGCGTCCAGCAGGAGCTCGAAGAACTCCGGGAGATCCTCGAGCATGGCGATCGCCGCGATCGCCTGCGGATTCTCCCGCCCGGTCAGAGGCCCGTGCTCCTCCCTGTCGAGGATCTCGGCCACGTCGAGAAGAGCACGTCCCACGCGTTCCTTCTCGCCCAGGTCTGCGCGGGGGAGATCGACGCCCGCCAGCTGGTCGCCGGAGACGTCTCCCACCAGGGGCGCCGTCGGGGAAGGAGCTGTGGGCGCCAGCTCCGGATCGTCGTCGAGGTAGCTCGCCCACCCGCCCGCGCAGACGCACAGCGCGTCCACGATGCGCAGCCCGGCGTCGTCCGCGCATCCGATGAGCTCGTCGACCTGCACACCGAGCGGGAGCACGAGCCCGTCTCCGGTTCGCGCAGGGCCGTCGTCCGGGTAGACGACGACGGCCACCCCGTCGACACCATCCACCCTCGTGACCAGGCCGATGGCGGCGGCGGCGTACGTCGCCGGATCCGACTCGTCGTCGGGGAGGTCGAGGCGCATCGCGCCGTACGCTCTGGCTCCGATGAACGGGAGCAGGACGATGCTCCGCGTGGGCGTGAAGCCGGCGAGGACGGGGACGATACCGAGGAACTCGGCGGAATCGGATGCACGGAGGATCGTGGTCATCCCCAGAGTGTGCTCGGCCGCAGCATCCCGTGGCGTCGGGAGAGGCCGTTGTGGATGAGAAAGCTGAGGACCCTCGAATGTGAGCGAAGAGTGGCTCGCGTACCATGGGTGCATGGAGAACTTCTGGCTCACGGCTGCCTGGTCGATTCTGCCGACCATCGCCGTGTGCACCGTCTTCTACTTCGTGATCCGCGGCATCCTCCGGTTCGACCGCACAGAGCGGCGGGTGCACGCGAAGATCGAGGCCGAAGAGCGCGCCGCCCGCGGACTCCCGCCCCGCACCTGAGCAACGTCCGCAGCATCGGCTACTGTGAAGCGAGCACCCTCCGCGGTGCCCACTGAGGCGATGTCCGCCGCAGTGACGACTCGCCGAGAGGGCAGTGCATGAGCGCCGAGGCATGGGGATGGTGGGTCGCCGCCTTCCTGGTCGCGCTCGATCTGGCGATCCGCATCACCGCGATCATCGTCATCCCGCGCAACCGGCGCCCCACAGCGGCGATGGCCTGGCTGCTCGCGGTGTTCTTCATCCCCTTCATCGGCGTGTTCCTCTTCCTCCTCATCGGCAACCCGCGGCTGCCTCGTGCCCGCCGCCGCAAGCAGGACCAGATCAACGAGTACATCCACGAGACCAGCGAGCAGCTGCACTTCGGCACGCTCCGGCCGAACGCGCCCAGCTGGTTCCCGCCCCTCGTCGAGATGAACCAGGCTCTCGGGGCGCTGCCGATCTCCGGAGACAACGGCGCGCACCTGATCTCGGAGTACCAGGAGTCGCTCGACGCGATGGCCGACGAGATCCGTCTCGCCCGGGAGTACGTCCACGTCGAGTTCTACATCCTGCAGTCCGACGCGGCGACCGACAACTTCTTCCGCGCGCTCGAGGAGGTGGCGGCCCGCGGAGTGCAGGTGCGGGTGCTGCTCGATCACTGGGCGAACCGCTGGAAGCCGCGGTACCGGCACACCATCCGGAGATTCAACGAGATGGGCGCCGACTGGCACCTGATGCTGCCGGTGCAGCCACTCAAGGGCAAGATGCAGCGGCCCGATCTGCGCAACCACCGTAAGCTCCTCGTGGTCGACGGCCGTGTGGCGTTCCTCGGATCGCAGAACGTCACCGACTCGACGTACAACCTGCCCAAGAACATCAAGCGCGGCCTGCACTGGGTCGACCTGATGGTGCGCATCGACGGCCCGGTGGTGCTGAGCGTGAACGCCATCTTCCTGAGCGACTGGTACAGCGAGACCGACACGGTGCTGCAGGAGATCGACATCACGCACGCCGAGACGGGTTCGGGCGATCTCGACTGCCAGGTCGTGCCCTCGGGACCCGGTTTCGAGGTGGAGAACAACCTCCGGCTGTTCCTCGGCCTGCTCTACGCGGCCAAAGAGAAGATCATGATCGTCAGCCCGTACTTCGTGCCGGACGAGGCGCTGCTGCTCGCGGTCACGGCGGCGGTCGATCGAGGCGTCGACGTCGAGCTGTTCGTCTCCGAAGAGGGCGATCAGGCGATGGTCTATCACGCCCAGCGCAGCTACTACGAGGTGCTCCTCAAGGCCGGGGTGCGCATCTGGATGTACCGCAAGCCGTACATCCTGCACACCAAGAGCCTCACGATCGACGACCAGGTGGCCGTCATCGGGTCGAGCAACATGGACATGCGGTCCTTCGGTCTGAACCTCGAGGTCTCGATGCTCGTGCGCGGCGAGGAATTCGTCGCGGAGATGCGCGAGGTCGAGGCCCAGTACCGCGCGCTGAGCCGCGAGCTCACGCTGGAGGAGTGGATGCAGCAGCCCCTCCGCTCGACGGTGCTCGACAACCTCGCCAGACTCACGTCCGCCCTGCAGTAGCGGCGTCGAGAGTCCCCCCTGGAACTAGGGGGTACGGGGGAAATATCACGACGGGTAACCTGTCAGCATGACGTCCCCCACTCGTGTCATCACCGCCCTGTCCGTCCTCGCCGCCGCACTGCTCGTCGCAGGGTGCACCTCGACGCCCGGGGCGAGCACGCCGACGAGCTCCTCGGCGCCGTCTGCCGGATCGACCGCACCGGGCGACGATCTCGATGACATCGAAGGCGCGCTGCTCGACGAGGGGCGCATGTTCGCCATCGTGACCAGGGGATCCTCGACCTGTGTCCCGCAGGTCGATCAGGTCTCCGCTCAGGGGCAGACCGTCACGGTCACCCTCGTGGACGTCCAGTCCGACGGGGCCACGGAGAAGGCCTGCACGGCCGACCTCGCCCCCCGGGCCAGCATCGGCGCGTTCCCGGAGGGCGTCGACCCGACCAAGGACATCACTCTGAACGTGACGTACGGCGCGGTGACCGACGACGTCGACCTCGACGGCGACGCGGCGCTGACCGGCATCCCCGGTTCCTCGACCGACTACACCCCTTCTGCGGGATGGATCGATGACGGCGCACTCGTCCTGCTCACGTGGGGCTCGTCGAGCTGCCCGCCGGTCGTCGACTCCCTCGAAGGGTCCGGTGCAGCCGGCACCGTCACGTTCGTCACGGACGACACCCAGGTCTGCACCATGGACATGGCGCCGCGCGCGACGATCCTCGACTTCGGCGACGACGCCGTGGACGACGACGCGTTCACGCTCACCCTGTCGGGCGGCGGGCTCGACGGAACCGTGTCGGTGCGCTGACCGACGGTCGGCGCGAACCGGCATCCCTATCGTGGCGCTGCGTGAGCGCGCCCGTCAGAGCGCGTGGATCGGGTGTCCGGCAGGGAGCGCCAGAAGAAGCGCACCGGGATCGACGCGGCAGGTGATCCGCGCCGCCTCGCCGAACTCGTCGCCGTCCAGCTCGATCGGGATGGGTGTCGCGGCGGCGGCCTCGGCGGCGATCCCGCTGAAGTAGTGCACGGACGCGTCCTTGCCCCGCCGCTCGAGCACTCGTCGGCCCGCGCGGAACCGGCGGAGCACGGAGTTGTCCCACCAGATCTTGCGCCAGACCCCGAGCCATCCGAACGCGCCGCTGGGCTGGATGACCGCGATGTCGAGCGTGCCGTCGGTGATCGAGGCATCGGGGATCAGCGCGATGCCGGCGGGGAGTGTGCCGCAGTTGGCGAACAGGATGCTCTGCACCTTGGTCGTGTGCAGCCGTCCGTCATCCACCTGGAACACGGCTCGGAACGGCTCCGCCGTCGCGAGCGAGCGCGCGGCTCCGTCGACGTAGGCGATCCACCCGACGGACTTCTTCAGGTCTGCACGGGTGTTCGCGATCATGTCGGCGTCGAGCCCGATCCCCGCGAGCACGACGAACGCATGCTCGGTCTCCTCGCCGTCGGCTCTCGTGACCCTCGCCCAGCCGATGTCGATGGGGTGCCGATTCTCCCCGAGGGCGGCGCGCACCATCTCCGCCGGGTCGGCGAGCGGCAGACCCAGATTCCTGGCGAGGAGGTTCCCCGTGCCGCTCGGGAGGATCGCGAGCGGCACGCCCGTGTTCGCGATCGCCTCGGCGACCGCGCGCACCGTGCCGTCGCCGCCTGCGACGAGGACGACGTCGACGCCGCGCGCCAGCGCCTGGGCCGTCGCCCCCTGGCCGGCATCCTCGACGGTCGTGGGGTAGAAGGCCGGATGCTCCCACCCGAGGTCCCTGGAGAGATCGCGGACGGTCGCGCGGAGGCGCTTCTCGTCGACCTTGATGGGGTTGTAGACGAGTGCGGCCTGGCGGCGTGCGGAAGAGCGCTTCGTCATGGCGCTACTCTAATCCCGACGATCGGCCGCCCTCGCCGCGACCGGAGAGGCGGAGGACCTGGATGGACGATGCGCGTCGCACGCTGCTGACCAGCATGATCGAGGGAGAGCCCGAGCGCCTGCGGCGGCGGAGCATCTCCCTTGGCGTCCCCATCGACGATGCCGACGACGTCGCCCAGCTCACCCTCCTCCGTGCCTGGAGGGGAATCGAGCACCTGGAGCGACCGGAGCCCGGGCAGATGTGCTCGTGGCTGGACACCATCGCCCGCAACGCCGCGATCGACCTCGCGCGGCTGCGGGCCCGGCGGCCGGATACGCCTCTCGACGAGGACACCCCGGATGACGCCGACGTGGCGGGGACGGTCGAGATCCGGACCTTCCTCGACGGCGCGCTCGCCGCGCTGCATGCGCTTCCGGAGACGCTCAGGGAGCCGCTCCTGCTGACAGCGGTCGACGGCCTCACCACGGCCCAGGTCGCGGAGCGTCTCGGCATCGCGCCGGCGACAGCCCGCCAGCGCATCTCCCGCGCGCGCAAGGCTCTGACCGCGTGCCGGAGATCGGGCATGGAAGCAGACTGAGGGGCCGGTGACGCCGGCCCCTCAGCATCCGTTCAGACGGTGCCGAAGGGGTTGTCGACGACGTAGCGCCAGCCGTGCTCCTCGTCGTACACGGCGACGTCAGCCGTCGTGCCGGCGAGAGCGATCTCGGATCCGTCGGGGCCGGTGCCGGTGATGGTCCAGTCGGCGACGGCGAGACCCACGCCACCGGCCTCGAAGGCGCGGCGGACGGTCATGGTGATCGGCAGGTTCAGCCCCAGGAACTGCTCGAGGGCTCCGCGCACGGCGGCGTCGCCGGTGACCGGCTGGCCCGGCGCGGGCACGAAGACGACGCCGGGAGCGTTGAGGGCCATGAGGCCGTCGAGGTCACGGGCGTTGAAGCGCTCGGCGAAGGCGAGGTTGAGCTGATCGAGGGCGGTGACGGAAGTGGTCACGGGGTGTCCTTTCGTGCGAGACCGGCCGGGTGCAGGTCTCTACGGGGGAAGACGACGAACGGGCGGAGTTGTGACAGGCGAGGCGCCCGGAATCGCACCCGTAGAATTGGTGGATGATCGACCTCGCTCTTCTTCGTGACAATCCCGAGATCGTCCGCCGCTCACAGGCTGCCCGTGGAAACGACCAGTCGACCGTGGATGCGGCTCTCGAGGCCGATCGATCGCGCCGTGCGGCGCTCTCCGCGTTCGAGGATCTGCGCGCGGAGCAGAACGCGTTCGGCAAGCAGGTGGCGAAGGCGCCCAAGGAGGAGAAGGCCGCTCTCGTGGCGCAGGTGAAGGACCTGTCCGACCGCGTCAAGCAGGCGCAGGTCGTCGCCAACGAGGCGGCTGACGCGGCATCCGCCGCGCTCGCGCGCATCGAGAACGTCGTGATCGACGGCGTGCCCGCCGGCGGCGAGGCCGACTTCGTCGAGCTGCGCCGAGTCGGCGAGGTGCCCGCCTTCGACTTCGAACCCCGCGACCACCTCGAGATCGGCGAGATCCTCGGGGCCATCGACATGGAGCGCGGCGTCAAGGTCTCCGGTTCGCGCTTCTACTTCCTGCGCGGCGTCGGAGCGCGTCTGGAGATCGCGCTGATGAACCTCGCACTCGACAAGGCGCTGCAGAACGACTTCGTGCCGCTGATCACTCCGACGCTCGTGCGTCCGGAGATCATGCAGGGCACCGGATTCCTCGGCGCTCACGCCGATGAGGTGTACCACCTCGACAAGGAGGACGACCTGTATCTGGTGGGCACCAGCGAGGTCGCTCTCGCCGGCTACCACAAGGACGAGATCGTCGATCTGTCGAAGGGGGCCCTCCGCTACGCGGGATGGTCGACCTGCTACCGCCGTGAGGCCGGTTCATATGGGAAGGACACCCGCGGCATCATCCGCGTGCACCAGTTCAACAAGCTGGAGATGTTCGTCTACACGACCCCCGAGGATGCCGAGGCCGAGCACCTTCGCCTCGTGGCGCTCCAGGAGGAGATGCTGACCTCGCTCGGCCTCGCCTACCGCGTGATCGACGTGGCGGCGGGCGACCTCGGGTCGAGCGCGGCCCGCAAATACGACATCGAGGCATGGGTGCCCACGCAGGGTGCCTTCCGCGAGCTCACCTCGACGTCGAACTGCACGACCTTCCAGGCGCGGCGTCTCGACGTCCGCCACCGTCCGGAGGACGGTGGCAAGACGACTCCGGTGGCCACGCTGAACGGCACCCTCGCCACGACGCGCTGGATCGTCGCGATCCTCGAGACGCACCAGCAGGCCGACGGATCGGTGCGGGTGCCCGAAGTGCTCAGGCCCTACCTGGGCGGACTCGAAGTGCTGGAGCCCGTGGCGTGACCGCTCCCTGGCTCATCGGCCTCGACGTCGATGGAACCATCCTTCTGCAGGACGAGACGATGAGCCCCGGCGTGCCCGAGGCCGTCGCCCGTCTGCGCGACGCCGGCCATGAGGTCACGATCGCCACGGGTCGCAGCTGGATGGCGACCCGGCGCTACGTCGAGGAACTGGGGCTGACCCCGGAGTTCGTGGTGTGCTCGAACGGCGCGGTCACCATGCGCATGGTCGACGGCGAATGGATCAGATGGAACGTGGAGACCTTTGATCCGTCGCCCGTCCTCGCGCTGCTCCAGGATCGCCTCCCCGAGGCGCGCTACATGGTGGAGCTCGGTTCAGGACAGCGCCTGTACACGCAGCAGCTGGACGACTGGACGCTCGACGGCGGACGTCAGGTCACGTTCGAGGAGCTCGCGGACGAGCCGGTGTCGCGCATCGTCGTCGTCTCGCCGGGGCATGACGAAGAGGACTTCCACCGGCTGGTGGCGGACGCCGGCCTCAACGAGGTGTCCTACGCGATCGGCTGGACCGCCTGGCTCGACATCGCTCCGAACGGCGTCGACAAGGGCACGGCGCTCGAGCGGGTGCGCGGCGAGCTCGGCTTCGACGGCGAGCGGGTCCTGGTCGCGGGTGACGGCCGGAACGACATCGGCATGTTCACCTGGTCGCAGTCGGTCGGCGGGCGTGCGGTGGCGATGGGGCAGGCGCCCGCAGAGGTGAAGGATGCGGCGGGCGAGGTGACCCTGGACGTGATCGACGGAGGCCTGGCGCGCGCCCTGAACACGCTTCCAGCCCCCGCCCAGGTCAACGCCGGAGAATAGAACTCGGCTAGACTCACGGCTTGTCGGCAGATTCGTCTGTCGGGAGGGTTGTCCGAGCGGCCGATGGAGCTGGTCTTGAAAACCAGTGGGCAGAAATGTCTCAAGGGTTCGAATCCCTTACCCTCCGCTGGTGGCTGTGAGGTCGCCCGAAGGGTGGCCGCTCAGCCACCGATCGGCTGAGTGGGATTCGTGAGGAGGACCGCCGCAGGCGGACCACCGGTTCCCTTACTCTCCGCTTCATGAGGGATGCGCCGCCGGGGAGGGCGAGCATCACCCAGAACCGAAAGGCCCCGAGTGAGTAAGAGCACCCGACGCCGTCGTACCATCGCACGCCACGGGCAGTTGCGCACGCCAGGGCCGATCAGCCAGCTTCTGACGTTCATCGCGATCGGCCTCTCGGTCGTGCTCGTCAGCGGCATCGCCGTGGCGGGCTACGTGATCTACGACCTCACGAGCACGGTCAGCGCGAACGCCGTCGAGCTGGAGGGGCAGAAGGAGCTTCCGCCGGACATCGGCGCCTACGAGGGCGGCTTCAACCTGGTGCTCACGGGCGTCGACACGTGCGAGGACGCCTACAAGCAGTACTTCGGCGCCCGCTGCACCGGAAAGGACTCCGAGGGCACGCTCAACGACGTGAACCTCCTCGTGCACGTGTCGGACGCACCGCGCCGAGTCACGGTCGTCAGCTTCCCGCGCGACATGATGGTGCGCATACCGCAGTGCGAGGACGTCGACGGCAAGAACCACTCCGCCATGAGCAAGCAGCCCCTGAACGTCGCCTACACCGACGCGGGACTCAACTGCGTCGTCAAGACGATCTCCGAGCTCACCGGCCAGGACGTGCAGTTCGCCGCATCGGTCACGTTCGGAGGCGTCATCGAGATCACCAACGCGATCGGCGGCGTGGACGTGTGCCTCGCCACGCCGATCCGCGACAAGAACACCGGCCTGGATCTTCCTGCGGGCAACCACACCATCTCGGGCATCACCGCACTGCAGTTCCTCCGCACGCGATACGGTGTGGGCGACGGCAGCGACCTCGGCCGCATCGGCAATCAGCAGCAGTACATGTCGAACCTCGCGAAGAAGCTCATCAGCAGCGAAACCCTGGGCAATGTGCCCGTGATGCTCAAGCTCGCGACGACCGCGATCGACAACCTCGAGCCGAGCGAGTCGCTCGCCGATCCCATGAAGATCGTCCAGATCGCCCTGGCGCTGAAGTCGGTCAAGTACGAGGACATCGTCTTCCTCCAGTATCCGACGGTCACGGATCCTGACAACGCGAACAAGGTCGTCGCGAACAAGTCGGCGGCCCAGGAGATGTGGGACGCGATCAACGCGAACGCGCAGCTTCAGGTGACCCACGAGAACACCAAGAACGACGGTGTGATCGTCACCGATCCCGGCGCGGCCACTCAGGCTCCAGTCGACCCGAATGCGACTCCGGACCCCGGCGCGACTCCGGACAACGTCGTCGCGCTCCCCGACACGATCAAGGGAACGTCGGCCGCTCAGACGGTGTGCTCCAACGGCAAGGTTCGCTGACGGCTCGCATCCGCCGGGCACCCGCGGACTGAACGGTGCGATTGGCCTGACATGTGCGGGGTCGTTGCTTCGCCGCTGTCCCCCAGATGCCCTACAGACGCGGGGCGGCGTGCTCAGTACGCTCGGTGATTCACCCACCGTTAGGAAGACACTTGTCTCTTGTGAAGAAGATCACCCTGAGCCTGCTCGCGGCCCTCGGCGTCATCGTCGGCGGCCTCTTCGCCGCAGCCCCGGCGTCTGCTGCCGAGAGCCGGCCCGCCGTCGTGGTGAAGGCCGCCGATTGCACCGGAACAGCCGTGTTCAAGCTCACCACGAACAGCCAGGAGCACGCTCGTGTGCCCACCATCGGCACCTCAAAGAACTGCACGCTTCGTGCAGGCAATGTGAGCTCCGCGGTGAGGGAACTCCAGAATTCTCTGGTGGCCTGTCATGGCAAGAACATCACGGTCGACGGTGACTTCGGTCCGGCGACGCGGACCGCACTGGCACAGGTGCAGAGCTCGCTCGGTCTCGTCGCCGACGGCATCTACGGTCCCCAGACCTACAGCAAGATGAAGTTCAAGAACAGCATCAACCTGGCGTGCTCGCCGGGGTCCCAGATCTCGAACACGCTGTGGTGAAGCTCCGCTCGTAGTGCTCGTATCGGCCATCGTCCCTCCGCGGGGCGGTGGCCGAAGGCGTCTCCTTCATGAGGACGAAGCGCAGCTGAATCTGCGACGGGCCGCTCAGCGCTGCGGCGCGAGGGCGTCGATGAGACGTTCGACGATGTCGGCCATGTCGACACTCGGATCGATCATCCACTGCAGCTGCAGGCCGTCGGCGACCGCCTGCAGCACCCGTGCCATGGTGTCGGGGTCGAGGGCCGGCTCGCGCGTGGTGTCGCGGTGGAACCCGGCGGCGACCGCCTCCCGCAGCCGCTCGCTCCGGTCGAGGAAGTACGCGTGGGCGGGATGCTCGGGGTCGACGGCATCCACCGCGAGCCGTGAGAAGAGCTCGACGAGGCCGGGCACCTCGGTGTTGTGGCGGATGACGTCGATGAGTCCGTCTCGGGGGTCGGCGTCGTCGGCGAAGCGCGGATCCATGCCGTCGTGCTCGTCGCGTTTGCGGAGGACGGCGGTGAAGAGCTCCTCCTTCGACCCGAAGTAGTGCAGGAGCGCGGCGGGGGTCACCCCGACCACCTCCGCGATCTGCTTGAGGGAGGCGTTCTGATACCCCCTGCGGCCGATCACCTCGAGGGCGCTCTCCAGGATCTCCTCGCGGCGCGCCACGCCCTTCGCGTATGAACCTCGTCGTGCCATGCATCCGAGGGTAAACCTGAACAACGTTTGATATCGAATCCTGACTGTCGTATGGTTTTCGCAGGACATCGCCGTCGCCTGTGAAAGGAACCCTCATGACCGATAACCCGGCATCCGACCTCACCCTCGAGGAGAAGGCGTCGCTCACCAGCGGCGCGGACTTCTGGACAACCAAGGCCATCGATCGCGCGGGCATCCCGTCGATCATGATGACGGACGGCCCCCACGGGCTCCGCAAGCAGGCGGGCGGCACGGATCACCTCGGTCTCGCGAGCAGCGTCCCCGCGACCTGCTTCCCCCCAGCGGTGGGCATCGGCTCGTCGTGGGACCCTGAGCTCATCGAGCGCGTCGGTGCGGCGATCGGCGTCGAGGCCGCGATCGAGGACGTCGCGGTCGTGCTCGGCCCCGGCATCAACATCAAGCGCTCTCCGCTGTGCGGACGCAACTTCGAGTACTTCTCCGAGGATCCGATCGTCTCCGGCGTGCTCGGTGCGGCCTCGGTGCGCGGTGTGCAGTCGCAGGGCGTCGGCACGTCGCTCAAGCACTTCGCCGCCAACAACCAGGAGTTCGACCGGATGCGGTCGAGCTCCGACGTCGACCCCCGCCCCCTGCGCGAGATCTACCTGCGCGGCTTCGAGCGCGTGGTCAAGGACGCAGCGCCGTGGACCGTGATGTGCTCGTACAACCGCCTCAACGGCGTGTGGACCTCTGAGGACCCGTGGCTCCTCACCAGCGTGCTCCGCGACGAGTGGGGCTTCGACGGACTCGTCGTCTCCGACTGGGGCGCCGTGAACGACCGTGTCGCCGGTGTCGCCGCCGGCCTCGACCTGGAGATGCCCGCATCGGGCGGGCGCACGGATGCCCAGCTCGTCGCCGCCGTGCGCGCGGGGGAGCTCGCGGAGAGCGTGCTCGACACCGCGGCATCCCGTGCGATCGATCTGGTGCGCAAGTCGGAGCGGCGCCCGGTCGTCGCTGGTCCGCTGGACGTCGACGCCCACCACGCGCTCGCCCGTGAGGCCGCTGGTCGCTCGATCGTGCTGCTCAAGAACGACGACGGCGTGCTGCCGCTGGCCCCGTCGCAGAAGGTCGCCGTCATCGGCGCGTTCGCCGCCGAGCCCCGCTTCCAGGGCGCGGGCTCCTCGCTCATCAACCCCACTCGGGTGGATGCCGCTCTCGACGCTCTTTGCGCGGTCGCCGGCGATGCCGTGTCGTACGCTCCCGGTTTCGCGGTCGAGGGCGGTGCGATCGCGGCGTCAGGGCGCTCGGCTGAGGCACTGCGCGCCGAGGCCGTGTCCGCCGCGTCGTCGGCCGAGGTCGCGGTCGTCTTCCTCGGGCTGCCCGCCGCGGAGGAGTCGGAGGGCTTCGACCGTGAGCACATCGATCTCCCGGCCGCGCAGCTCGCTCTGCTGGATGCCGTGCTCGAGGTGAACGCGAACACGGTCGTCGTGCTCTCCAACGGCGGTGTCGTGGCGCTGCCCTTCGCCGACCGGGTGCCCGCGATCGTCGAGAGCTGGCTGCTCGGACAGGCCGGAGGCACCGCTGTCGCCGATGTCCTCTACGGAACCGTGAACCCCTCGGGCAAGCTCACCGAGACGGTGCCCGTGCGTCTCGAGGACAACCCCTCCTACGGCAACTTCCCCGGCGAGTTCGGCCACGTCCGCTACGGCGAGGGGCTGCTCGTCGGGTACCGCTGGTACGACGCCAAGGGGCTCGAGGTGACCTTCCCGTTCGGCTTCGGCCTGTCGTACACGACGTTCGCGTACGGAGAGGCGACGGCATCCGTCACCGAGGGCGGCGACATCGCCGTGTCGTTCGCGCTGACGAACACGGGTGACCGCGATGGCCGCGAGGTCGCGCAGGTGTACGTGTCGCTGGCGGGGTCGATCGCGCAGCGTGCGCCGCGCGAGCTCAAGGCGTTCTCCTCCGTCGAGCTCGCTGCGGGTGAGACCCGCACCGTCGAGGTCGTCGTGCGCCGAGAGGACCTCGCGTACTGGGACATCCGCGTCGACCGCTTCGTCGTCGAGGGCGGCGAGTACACGGTCGAGGTGGCGGCATCCAGCCGCGACATCCGCTCCACGGTCGCCGTGGTGGTGGAGGGCGACGCCGTCGTGCTGCCTCTCACGATGAACTCGTCGATCGGCGACGTCGTGGCGCACCCGGTCGCAGGTCCCATCGTGATGGGCGCGCTGGGCGGCTTCATGGGCGAGCTGACCGGCGCCGACTCCTCGGCCGCGTCGATGATGCCCAATGACGAGGCGATGCAGAAGATGATGGCGTCGTTCCCGATCGGTCGCCTGGTCGGCTTCCCCGGCATCGACGTGACCTACGAGCAGGTCGAGCAGCTGCTCGCCGCGGCGAACGCGGGCGCAGTGCCGCAGGGCTGACCGGCCCACCGTCGCTGCCCCACCGGCGCCCCTCCTGTGCATCTGCAGAGGAGGGGCGCCGGCATGTGCGGAGGGCGGACGGTGGATGCCGGCATCGACCCCGTGTCAGTCGAACTTCGGCAGCGTCAGCGCCTGCCAGGTCTCCGGGCCCACGACGCCGTCCGCTGGTGGAGCGAACATCGTCTGGAAACTGCGCACCGCGGCGTCCGTCTGCGGACCGAACGAGCCGTCGACGGCGAGCGGCGCAGGGAGCAGAGTCTGCACGGCGCGCACCGCCTCCCCGGTCGCGCCGAGCGAGACGGTGTCGATCAGTGCCGGCCAGTCGAGGAGGCCGACCGTCGTGCTGATGAAGGTGGCCCGCAGCGTCTGCTGGAACGCCTGGATCGCTGCACCGCTGAGGGGTCCGAAGGCGCCGTCGGCGGCGATCGTCGCTCCGCGATGCCGCAGCAGATGCTGGGCGGCCAGCACCCGCCAGTTCGAGTCCTGCGTCGCCCCCACCTTCACGAGCGGCCAGAGATCGGCACCCGGGACGAGCGCGCTCAGGAACGACCAGGTCTCGTAGCCGGCGGCGCCGTCCTGCCCGAGCCCCCACGCCCATTGGAACTGGCGCACGCGGTCGGCGGTGAGCGGCCCGAAGTCGCCGTCGACCACCAGCGGGTCGAGTCCGGGGGAGGGCACGAGCCCGAACTGCTGCACGGCGCGCACCGCGTCTCCGTGATCGCCCTGCTGGCTGGCGACGTAGAGGTGGGGCCAGGTCTGCGGCCCGACCACGCCGTCGGAGGGCAGCCCGACGGCGGCCTGCCGGGCGGACACGGCCGCCGCGGTCTGCGGCCCGTAGACGCCGTCCACGTCCACGGCATGCCCGTGGACGCGCAGGAAGTACTGGATGCTCCGCACCGGCGCCCAGTCAGCGCCAGATCCGATCGTGCTCCACGGTGCGACGTTCATCGTCTTCTCCTTCGTCGGCGAAAGATCTCTCCCAGGGAAGGAGCGCGCTGGACCGTCGGTGATACATCGGCGACGGCATCCGGGTCGTTCCACGGCCACGGAGACCCGATTCGTGACTGCACGTCCGACCCGTTATGATTGCAGGGTGCATCCGTGTCTTCGGCTCGGATGCCTGGAGACGTCGCATAGTCCGGCCGAGTGCACCACCCTGCTAAGGTGGAGTCCCCTCACGGGGACCAGGGGTTCAAATCCCCTCGTCTCCGCAGTAGATTCCCTGGTCAGACCCCGGCTTTCGAGACGTTGTCGACGTTCCTCGCTCCGATGATCCGTGTGTCGATGCCTGCTCCGGGGTGTGCGACAGGAGCGAGCGAGGGCTGTGCACGGCGCACGGCCGGGCAGGCGTTGATCGCCGAGAGGACCATCATGACTTCTGGATACTCGGATGCGCCGCTGACCCTGGCTCTCGTGGATCCCCGGTCTCCGGACGGGCGCGCGATTCTGGAGCGGTTCTTCATCGACATCGTCGGCCGGTACTGGGGGCGGCCGGCGACCGCCGCTGAGGTGACGGCGGCGATGCTCGACGAACCGAGCGACGACCTCTGTGGCGACGAGGGGTTCCTGCTCGTCGCCCGCGACGGCGACCGCACGGTCGGCTGCGGTGGCATGAGGGTGATCGAGCAGGGAGTCGGGGAGCTCACGCGGGTGTTCGTCGACGGCACCGCACGAGTACGCGGCGTCGGACAGGCGCTGCTCGCCGAGATCGAGTCGATCAGCGCTCGTCGCGGCATCCGCACGCTGCGACTGACGGTGCGCGACGACCTCGCCGAGGCGCATCGCCTCTACCGTCGACTCGGGTACGAGACCGTCGAGCGCTTCTCCCTGTCGCCCTACGCCGACCACCAGCTCGCGAAGACCCTGGAACCGCTCGTCCCCTGAGCGGACGGCGCGGGTGGCGGATGCCGCGGGCATCCTGCATCGGATTCGCGGCGTGACGCCGGCATCCGCTCTCGCGACGAGGTCGGACTACGCGACGGCGTACGCGCGCAGGAAGGCCTCGACTCCCTGCTGCACCGCATCCTCGATCTGCTGAGGATCGCCCGCGCGGGTTCCGCCGGCGGTGAGTTCGGGCAGGTGCGCCTGGGTGAGCACGATGAAATGCTGGGCGGCTATGGCCGGATCGGGAACGTCGAGCAGGCCCGCGTTGCCGAGCATCGCGAGTCGGCCTGCGAGGGCTTCGCGGATCGGTTCGATACCGGCGCGGCGCACCTCGTCGAAGACTCCGGGGTCGCGGCGGCTCTCCGCGAGGACGAGGCGCGAGAGCGCGGCCGCGCAGCCCTGCCGCTGACATGCGGTGAGAGCGATGGCGAGCTCGTGCAGGCTCGCCCGCCAGTGCTCCGGGCGGAGGTCGAGTGAGGTCACGATGTCATAGGACGCCTCGTTGACCTGTCGAGCGATGTCGGCCATGGTCTCGCGGAAGAGGCCTTCCTTGCCGTCGAAGTAGGAGTAGATGGTCGGCTTCGAGATGCCGGCTGCCGCGGCGATCGCGTCGACACTCGCCCGCTCGTAGCCGGAGTCGCCGAACACCGGCCCGGCGGCGTCGAGGATGGCGCGCCGTTTGTCGGTGCGCGGAGTCGGCTTCGCAGACGTGGTCGTGGACATGACACCAGATTACACCCGGTACTACACCCACTCTTGCAATCTTCTTTACTACTCAGTAAAGTCTGGATCCATGACAGTAAACAAGGTGGGTGAGCGGCTCACGAACAGCACTCGCTGGGCCATTGCTGCGATGGCCCTGGCGGCGCTCATGGCGGTGCTCAATGGCACGACGGTGACCGCATCGCTGGAGGCGATGGCGCCGGCGCTCGACACGACGATCTCCGGTGTCGTCTGGATCACGACCGTCTATCTCGTCGCGGCCTCGGCTTCGGTGCCGCTGATCGGCTGGTTGACCGCGCGCATCGGCAGCGCGCGAGTGCTGCAACTCGCACTCGTCGGCTTCGCGCTGGGCTCGCTCCTGAGCGGCTTCGCCTGGGATCTGCCGAGCATGCTCGTGTTCCGCGTGCTGCAGGGCCTCGCGGGCGGCATGCTCGAACCCGCGGCGCTCGCCGTCATCGGCGTGCTCACGCCGGTGTCGCTGATGGGCCGCGTCATGGGCTTCGTCTCGCTCGTCATCAACCTCGGGCCCGTCGTCGGGCCGCTGCTCGGCGGATTCCTGGTGAGCGTCGGCGCGTGGGCGTGGATCTTCTGGATGAACGTGCCGCTCGCCGTCCTCGTCGGCATCGCTGCGTGGCGTCTGCTGCCGTCGGACGAGCAGCGCGGCGATTCGGGTGCGACGGTGGACGTGCTCGGGCTCCTGCTTCTGCCCCCTGGTTTCGTGCTCGTCCTGCTCGGCGTGAATCGCTGGGGCGCGGGTGCGGCTCCGGTGATCGTCGGCGCCCTCGTGCTCGCAGGCGTCGCCCTGCTCGTGGCCTATGTGCGGCACGCGCTGCGCGTCGAGGAGCCGCTCGTCGACATCCGCCTGTTGCGCATCCCGTCGTTCGCGGCGGCGCTCGGCATCATGAGCGTCGTCGGACTCGTGATGTACACGCAACTGGCCGTCCTCCCGATCCTCGCGGAGCGCAGTCTCGCTCTCGCGCCGATCTGGCAGGCGCTGCCGGTCGCGGTGCTCGGCTCAGGCCTGCTCGTGTCCATGACGCTCGCTGGCCGCTTCAGCGACGACATCGGGCCGCGCATCCTCGTCAGATCCGGTGCCGCGGTGACCGCGGTGACGGCCCTGCTCATCGCGTTCGGGCATGATCGCTGGCCCCTGGGCGTCGTCCTCGGGCTCGTCGCACTCCTCGGACTCGGCTTCGGGGCGATCGCCTCGCCCACCTTCGCGAGCCTGTACCGTGTGCTGCCGAAGGCGTCGATCGCGCAGGGGACAGCCGCGCTGTTCATCATGCTGCAGCTGTTCGCGTCGACGGGAGTCACGGTCGTCGGCTTCCTGACCGAGGCTTCGGCGAACCCGGCGTCGAGCGCGCACTTCGTCATCGCCGGGGCGGCGGTGATCGTCACGTTCGCTGCATCCCTCCTGCCCTCGAGGGCGGATGATGCGGCTGTCGCACCCGCCTCTCAGCCTCGGACCTGACGTCGGCGCGAACTTCCGCGCGCCCGGCGTCTGCGGCGGGCTGCGGAGCGTGCGAGCGGCGCGGGCGGAGCGGCACATGCCGTGGCGGCAATTTCTGCTGTTCTTAACCCGCGGATCGGTGATCGCGGGGTGCACTTCTTTCATACGGTTGTGGCATCCCGATCCGATCACAGTGAGGTGCGCCCGATGACCACTCCGCGGCCCGGTCTTGCGCTGCACGGCGACGGCACCTCTTCCCGCGACGCGTACTTCGTCTCGGACAGCACGGGCATCACCGCGGAGACGCTGGGAAACGCGCTGCTGGCGAACTTCCCCGCGGTGACCTTCCGGCGCCACACCGTGCCGTTCGTCGACTCCGTCGACGGCGCGGACAACGTCGCCGCCGACATCAGGGCGAAGCGCGGAGACGGCGAGGAGCCGATCATCTTCACCACCGTGAAGTCCGCGCAGATCCTCGCCGCGCTCGCCGATGCGGGCGGAGTGATGATCGACCTCCTCGGCGGGCACCTGCGCGAGCTGGAGACGAGCCTCGGGAGCACGGCATCCGAGCAGCTCGGCCAGTTCCACGGGGTGGGCGACATGGAGCGCTACTTCGCCAGGATGCGCGCCGTCGAGTACGCGATCGAGCACGACGACGGACAGAGCATGCGCGCCCTCGACATCGCCGACGTCATCATCATCGCGCCGTCGCGCTGCGGCAAGACGCCCACGACGATGTACCTGGCACTGCAGTACGGGCTCCTCGTCGCGAACTATCCGCTGACGGACGACGACTACCCCGCAGACGGTCTTCCGCGCACCGTCGCGAAGTACGCGTCGAAATGCTTCGGCCTCACAACGACGCCCCTCCGGCTCAGCCAGGTCCGGCATGAGCGCCGCCCCGACAGCACGTACTCGAGCCTCGCCCAGTGCACGCTCGAGATCCGCCGGGCCGAGGATCTCTACCGCCGCAACCGCGTGCCCTTCCTGAACTCCTCCACGAAGTCCGTGGAGGAGATGTCCGCCGTGATCATGCAGTCCATGCGGCTGCGCAGCTGATCGCCCTCCTGAACCGCGCACGACGCACTAGACCCTGGAGAACACCATGACCACCATCCTCTGGTTCACGCAGATCGGCATGAACGACGTCGCTCAGGTCGGCGGCAAGAACGCCTCGCTGGGCGAGATGGTCTCGAACCTGTCGGGCGCGGGCGTGAGCGTCCCCGGCGGCTTCGCGACCACCGCCGATGCCTACCGGGACTTCCTCGCGGCGGACGGGCTGTACGACCGCATCCGCTCGACGGTCGAGTCCCTCGACGTCGACGACGTCGCCGAGCTCGCGCGCGTCGGCGCGAACGTGCGCGAGTGGATCGAGAGCCAGCCGCTCCCCGCGGCGTTCGAGTCCGACATCCGCAAGGCGTACACGACCCTCGTGGCGTCCGACCCGCAGCCCGACTCCGTCTCCTGGGCTGTGCGCTCCAGCGCCACCGCGGAGGACCTGCCCGACGCGTCGTTCGCCGGTCAGCAGGAGACGTTCCTCAACATCAGCGGCATCGACAACATCCTCGCCGCCATCCGCAGCGTCTTCGCCTCCCTCTACAACGACCGCGCGATCGCGTACCGGGTGCACCACGGATTCGACCACCTCGACGTGGCGCTGTCCGCCGGCATCCAGCGGATGGTGCGAAGCGACGTGGGCGCATCCGGCGTGCTCTTCACCGTCGACACCGAGTCGGGCTTCGACCGTGCCGTGTTCATCACCAGCTCGTACGGGCTCGGCGAGGCCGTCGTGCAGGGCGCGGTGAACCCGGACGAGTTCTACGCCTACAAGCCGGCCCTGCGCGACGGGCGCCCGGCGATCCTGAAGCGATCGGTGGGGGAGAAGGCCGTGAAGATGGTCTACGCCGATGCGACCCAGGTGGGCGCGAGCACCGTCTTCACCGACGTGCCGGTCGCGGAGCGCGCGCGGTTCAGCATCACGGATGCCGAGGTCGAGGAGCTCGGGCGCCAGGCGCTCGTCATCGAGGAGCACTACGGCCGCCCGATGGACATCGAGTGGGGCAAGGACGGCATCGACGGAAAGCTCTACATCCTGCAGGCACGGCCGGAGACGGTCGTGAGCCGCACCGACGGCAACGTGACGCGGCGCTTCGTGCTCGACGCCCCCGGCACCGCGATCACGGTGGGGCGCGCCATCGGGCAGAAGATCGGCGCGGGTCCCGTGCGGGTGATGACCTCGCTGGATCAGATGGACGAGTTCCGCCCCGGCGACGTCCTCGTCGCCGACATGACCGATCCCGACTGGGAGCCGATCATGAAGCGCGCCTCCGCGATCGTCACCAACCGCGGCGGCCGCACCTGTCACGCGGCGATCATCGCGCGCGAGCTCGGCATCCCCGCCGTCGTCGGCACGGGGGACGCCACCGCCGCGCTGCGCGACGGGCAGGAGGTCACCGTCTCCTGCGCCGAGGGGGACGAGGGCTTCGTCTACTCCGGCATCCTCGGTTTCGAGGAGGTCGTCACGCACCTCGACGAGATGCCCGCGAGCCCCGTCAAGATCATGCTCAACGTCGGCACCCCGGACCAGGCCTTCGCCTTCTCGAAGCTGCCCAACAAGGGCGTGGGGCTGGCCCGTCTCGAGTTCGTGATCAACCGGCAGATCGGCATCCACCCGCGGGCGCTGCTCGATCACGACACGCTCCCCGCCGAGCTGAAGGCCGACATCGCCGAGCGCATCGCGGCCTACGACTCGCCGCGGGAGTACTTCGTGAAGCGCGTCGCGGAGGGCGTCTCGATGCTCGCCGCGGCCTTCGCGCCCGAACCCGTGATCGTGCGACTGAGCGACTTCAAGTCCAACGAGTACGCGAACCTCATCGGCGGCGAGATCTACGAGCCGCACGAGGAGAACCCGATGATCGGCTACCGCGGCGCATCCCGCTACATCTCGGCGGACTTCCGCGAGTGCTTCGACATGGAGTGCGAGGCGCTGCGATTCGTGCGCGACGAGATGGGGCTCACGAACGTCGAGATCATGGTGCCCTTCGTGCGCACGCTGGGCGAGGCGGCGGCCGTCACCGAGCTGCTCGCCGAGAACGGCCTGCGCCGAGGCGAGAACGGACTGCGCGTCATCATGATGTGCGAGCTGCCGTCGAACGCCGTGCTCGCCGACGAGTTCCTCGAGTTCTTCGACGGCTTCTCGATCGGCTCGAACGACATGACCCAGCTCACGCTCGGCCTCGACCGCGACTCCGGACTCGTCGCCGCGACCTTCGACGAGCGCGACCCTGCGGTGCTGAAGATGCTGTCGATGGCGATCGAGGCGTGTCGCAGGGCGGGCAAGTACGTCGGCATCTGCGGGCAGGGTCCGAGCGACCACCCCGACCTCGCCGACTGGCTCGTCGGCGAGGGGATCGAGTCGATGTCGCTCAACCCCGACACCGTGGTCGAGACCTGGCTGCGGCTCGCGAGGCTGAACGCGTAGGCGCGGGGCTCAGCTCGCGGCGAGCACCGAGAGCACGTTCCCTGCGGGGTCGGTGAACCACGCGATGTCGGGTCCGCGGCCGGGCCCGCCGTGCGCGATGCCCTTCGCGTCGGTGCCGAAGTCGGGGTCGACGTAGATCTTCGTCACGACACCGCGGGTGTTGAGCTCGTCGACCGCGGCCTCGACGTCGTCGACCGGGAAGTTGAGGATCGTGAAGCTCGCGGGCGTGTGGTTCGGCTTGGCGTACACGAGGATCGAGCCGCCCTGGGGCAGACGGATGTCGAGGAACCCCATGGCGTTCGTCGACACGTCGAATCCCAGGGTCTCGCCGTAGAAGGAGCGGGCCGCGTCGATGTCGTCGACGCTGAACCCGCTGAACGCGTGCGTGGTCTGGAAGGCGGTCATGCGTTCAGCATGCGCCCGTCGGCGCGGCCTGTCCAGAGGCCGGCCGACGGGCATCGCCGATCACTCCGGCGCGGAGTACGCCTCCACGCCGGCGATCACGGTGAGCACGACGTGAGCCTCGAGCAGCGAGGCCGCCCCCTCGGCGAACGGATCGACGTCGATCACCGCGAAGTCGGCGGCCTGCCCGACCGCGATCGTTCCGCGCCAGGCGCCGTCGCCCACGGATGCCGCGGCATCCCGCGTCGCATGCGCGATCGCCCGCTCCAGGGGCAGCGCGAACTGCGGATGCACCGCGGGCGCCGACGGGTCCAGCGCCGACGCCCTGGTCGCCGCGACGTACATGTTCGCGAGGGCCTCGTGCGGCGCGGTGGGCGCATCCGTCGAGAAGGCGAGGAGCGCGCCGGCATCCTCGTACTCGGGCCAGGCGAACGCGCGGTCGACGCGATCATCGCCGAGCTGGGCGGCCCAGTTCGCGAAGATCGCGGGGTCGGCGTGCACCGGCTGCATCGACGCGGTCACTCCGAGCCTCGCCATGCGTTCGGCCGTGCCGGGGGCCGCATACTCCAGGTGCTCGATGCGATGACGCCGGGGGCGGTCTCCGTTCTGCGCGACGGCGTGCTCGATCGCGTCGAGTGCGAGCGTGCTCGCGGCGTCGCCGATCGCGTGCATCGCGATCTGCAGGCCGGCCGCATCCGCCGCCGCGACGACGGGGAGCAGCCGCTCGGCCGGCCAGATCGCGTCGGCGTTCGACCCGTCGGCGTACGGGTTCTTCATGGCGGCCGTGCACGCGTCGATCGTGCCGTCGAGCACGAGCTTGATACCCCGCACCCGCACCCCGGCCTGCGGCGCGGCGGCGAGCTCGGCCGCCCGGGCGACCTGGGCGAGGTTCGCGGCGTCGTCTCCCGTGTTGGCGACGAACCAGTGCGCGTCGATCCGCAGCGGAAGCGCCCCCCGCGCAGCCGCGCGGCCGAGTGCGGCGAGACCGAGTTCGTCGAACGCCATGTCGACGGCTCCGGTGACGCCGGACTCCAGGTAGGCGGCGACGACCCGCTCGACGTCGGCGTCGCGCTGCGCGTCGGTGGTCGTGGCGTCGCGGTGCGTCCAGGCGAACTGCTGGGCCGCGGTCTCGTACAGCATCCCGGTGGCGTCGCCCGCGGCATCCCTCTCGATACGCCCGCCGATGGGGTCGGGGGTGTCACGCGTGATGCCGAGCCTCGCCAGCGCGGCGCTGTTCACCCAGCACGAGTGGTAGTCGTTGGCGTCGAGGAAGACGGGGATGTCGGAGACGGCGGCGTCGATCATCGCGGCGGTCGGCTGGCCGCCCTCGATCGCGTCGAACAGCCAGCCGCGACCGTACAACTCGCCCTCAGCCTGCGCGCGTGCGGCCCGCAGGCGCTCCTGGATCTCCTCGAGAGTGCGCGCGTCGGTGAGGCCGACCTGTCCGAGCGCGCTGCCCATCATGAGCAGGTGGGTGTGCGCGTCGGTGAACCCGGGCACCACCGCCCGGCCGTCGAGATCGACGACCGCATCGGATGCCGGAGCATCCGCCTCCGCGCCCACGAAGACGAACGTGCCGTCCTCCACGACGACGGCGTCGGCCCATTGCGGGTCGGCAGCGGCGGCGGCGGTGAAGAAGCGGGCGTTGCGGTACAGCGTGCGGGTCATGCGGGGATCTCCTCGTGGACGACGGCGGTGGCGGTGCGCTCGAGGCGCGTGGACAACAGGGCGATCGCCCCGGCGGGAACGGCGAGGACGAAGCTCGCGATGCCGAGCGCGATCGCGAAGCCCTCGTAGCCGAGCACGCTGACCAGCGCGGCGCCGATCACCGGGGTCAGGGCGGAGCCGACGAGATAGACCGCGAGGAGCGGTCCGGACCAGCGGCCGTCGGCGTCGAGGGCGGCAGACGTCGAGACGAAGTACATGAACGCGACCGCGTACACGGTGTTCCAGGCGATGAAGACGACGATGAACGCCGTCGGATCGGTGGTGAAGCCCTCGACGATCTTCAGCGCCCCGCCGAGGACGAGCAGGATCACGAGCGGCACCGCCCGGCCGAGCTTGTCGCCGACGATCATGAGCAGCAGGGAGCCGAGGAGTCCCCCGGCGGTCGCGCCGCTGAGGGCGATGCCGAGCCCCTCGGGGGTGAGGCCGGTCTGCTCGGCACCCATGACCCCGGCCATGGCCCACAGCGAGTCCTCGCTGGCGGCCCAGAGCGCGAACGTCACGAGCAGGCCGAAGCCCGCGATCGTCACGAGGCGCGACCGTGCAGGAGACACCCTGACCGCGCCGGTCTCGGGGATGTCGATCGGCATGGCCTCCGCCACGGCCGCCGCGGCCTGCGGTGCGATGACGGGCGCCGCGGGCAGCCACACCGACACGAGCAGGCCGATCAGGCTGAACAGCGCCAGGGCGCCGAACACGTCGATGGGGGCGAGACCGATCAGCGGGATGACGGCGAGCACGACGGTGATGACTCCGCGGTTCGCGAGGCCGTTGAACCCGGCGACGCGGTCGGGGTTGCGGAACGCGGCCAGCGCCGCACCGGATGCGGCGACCGCACCGCCGGCGCCGATGCCGCCGGCGAGGAGCCCCGGAAGCACGAGGCCCGGCAGGAACGCCGCCGCGCCGAAACCGAGGACGGCGAGGGCGAGGCCGGTGCGCGCGACCGTGCGGCGGTGGACGCCGGCGCACAGCGGTGCGATAGAGAGCCCGGAGACGGCGGTGAGCAGCAGGGTCGCCGTCACGAGCCAGCTGGCCGCGAGCACGTCGATGCCGAGGGCGGTCTGCGCCGCGGTGATCATGTACGGGGAGAGGTTGACGCCGAGGTAGCCGGCGATGCCGATGGCGAAGGTGGCTGTGGCGGTCGGCAGGCGGAGGGGGACTCGAGTGCGGAGATCGGGAACGGTCATGGAGGACTCCAAGGGCGGGCGCACGGCGGTGTGCGCGGGTGTCGGGTGAGGCGGGATGCGCGGGTGGGGCATGCCACGCATAAACGAATGGTGTTCGTAAACGAATGGTGTTCATTATTATGCACAGAGGAGATGTCGCAGGGAAGACCCTGTGTTGCGAGCACGTGACGATCTCCTGGGAGTGAGGAACCATGCCGAGACCGACCACGCCGCTGCTGTCGGCCGAGATCATCGGCGATGCCGGACTCGCCCTCTCACGTGCGGGGGAGCCGTTCGGCGTCAACGCCATCGCCCGGAGCCTCGGCGTGCGGCCGTCGTCGCTCTACAACCACGTCGACGGCATGGACGGCATCGTGGAGCTCATGCGCGGTCGCCTCATCATCGGATACCGGGTCGAGCCGTCGGGCGACGGATGGGACGACTACCTCCTCGACCTGCTCCGCGCGCAGCGCCGCATGTACGCCGACCACCCGCAGCTCGTGCCCCTGCTCATCGGCAAGACCATCACCCACCCCTCGGTGATCGCCGCCTACGACGAGCTCGCGACGGTGCTCGTCGACGGAGGATTCCCCGAGGACGAGATCCTCGCGATCATCGCCCTCATCGACGCCTTCGCGATCGGCTTCGGGCTCGACCTCGCCTCTCCGGATGACGTCTGGCAGCCGGAGGGGGAGACGCGCACCCTCGGGCGTCTCCTCGACGGAGCAGAGCGCGGTGAGGCCCGCTCCGACCGCACCTTCGAGCTCGGCGTCTCGGTGCTGCTCGACTCGCTGCGCGCGCGGCTGGCCGCCTGAACCCGCGCCGCACCGGTTCGTCGAGGACCCGGCTCGCCCCCGGCATCCGTCCCTCATCTCGGGTAGTCTCGCCCGCATGCCCACCGCAGCCACGCAGACCCACAAGCGCGAGGCGTTCGGCTCGCGGAACGTCTTCATCCTCTCCGCGATCGGATCGGCCGTCGGCCTCGGCAACATCTGGCGCTTCCCCTACGTCGCGTACGAGGGCGGCGGAGGCGCGTTCCTCATCCCCTATCTGTGCGCCCTGCTGACCGCCGGCATTCCCCTGCTGTTCTTCGACTACGCGATCGGCCACCGCTTCCGCGGGTCGGCGCCGCTCGCCTTCCGGCGCCTGCACCGCTCCGCCGAGACGCTCGGCTGGTGGCAGGTCCTGATCTGCGTCGTGATCTCCGTCTACTACGCCGTCATCATCGCGTGGTCGGCGATGTACACGTGGTTCTCCGCACAGCTCACCTGGGGCCCGGGCAACGAGAACGACTTCTTCTTCTCCGAGTTCCTGCAGTCGGCGGACGTCGCGAAGACGGGCGTCTCCACCGAGTTCGTGCCGCAGGTCGGTCTTCCCCTCGTCGTGGTCTGGCTGGCCGTGATCGTGATCATGTGCCTCGGCGTCAAGAAGGGCATCGGGCGCGCGAACATGATCCTCATGCCGCTGCTGACCGTGATGTTCGCGGTGCTGGTGGTGCAATCGCTCTTCCTGCCCGGCGCCCTCGACGGGCTGAACGCGTTCTTCACACCCGACTGGGAGGCGCTCGCCGATCCCGCGGTGTGGGCCTCGGCGTATGGCCATATCTTCTTCTCGCTCTCGGTGGCGTTCGGCATCATGGTGACCTACGCGTCGTACCTGAAGCGCAAGACCGACCTCACCGGGTCGGGGCTGGTGGTCGCCTTCGCGAACTCGGGCTTCGAGATCCTCGCCGGCATCGGCGTGTTCGCGGCGCTCGGCTTCATGGCGCAGGCGCAGGGCACCGATGTGTCCGGCGTCGCCTCGTCGGGCATCGGACTGGCGTTCATCGCGTTCCCCACGATCGTCTCGCAGGCGGCCGGCGGATCGATCATCGGAGTGCTGTTCTTCGGTGCCCTCGTCTTCGCCGGTGTGACGTCGCTGATCTCGATCCTGGAGGTGATCGTCGCCGCCCTGCAGGACAAGCTGGGGTGGAGCCGCATCCGCACGACGCTCACCGTGTCGATCCCGCTGGCGGTCATCTCGATGGCCCTCTTCTCGACGACGACCGCGCTCTCGGTCCTGGACACGACGGATGCCTTCGTCAACGCCTTCGGGATCATGGCGGTGGCCCTCGTCGCCGTGATCGTCGTCGCGTGGATGCTGCACAGGCTCCCCGCGCTCAAGGACCACCTGAACCGGCGGTCGAGCTTCCCCGTCGGACGGGTGTGGATGCTGCTCGTCGGCGTGCTCGCACCGGTCGTGCTCGGATACCTCTTCGTCACGGGGCTGATCGACAAGATCGCGAACCCCTACAGCGGGTACCCCGCGTGGTTCCTCGGCATCTTCGGGTGGGGCATGGTGATCGCCCTGGTGGTGCTCGCCTTCGGTCTCGCACTGCTGCCGTGGGGCAGGCGCTCGCACGCGAAGGACGACCCCGACTACGACGAGTTCCTCGCGGCCGAGCACTACGACCCCGATCAGGAGACCGCCGTGCACGCGCAGCCCGAGCAGAGGGGAGCGGTCGCATGAGCGCCGCAGCCGTCGTCATGATGATCGTCGCCATGGTCACGGTCTGGGGCGGCCTCATCGCCGCGATCGTGAACCTCGCCCGCCACCCCGAGGTCGCGGAGAGCGAGCCGGAGGCCCCGCCCGTCGAGCTGTAGCGGACGCGCCCGTCAGGGGCGGACCTGGTTCCTCAGCTCCTCGCCCGCCATGAGCCGTGCGACGTTCTCGTCGATGAGCGCGCTCGCGCCGACGGGCCTGTTGCCTGCGACGTGCGGGGTGATCACGAGGTTCGGCGTCGTCCACAGCGGGGACTCCGCGGCGAGGGGCTCGGTCTTCATCACGTCGATCGCGGCGGTGCGGAGCCGACCCGTCGCCAGAGCGTCGATCAGGGCGCCCTCGTCGACGGTGGTGCCGCGGCCGACGTTCACGAACACGGCCCCCGGCCGCAGCATCCCGAACACCGCGGCGTCGAAGAGGTCGGCGGTCTCGGGAGAGGCGGGAACGAGGGAGACGAGGACGTCGGTCTCGGCCAGCACCTCGGCGGCGTCCGCCTCCGCGCGCACCTCGATCCCGGACCGGATGCCGGAGCTGCGGGCGATGCCGCGCACGTCGGCGCCGAGCAGGCCGAGCATGGGGGCGAGTCGTGCGGCGATCGAGCCGAAGCCCCAGATCGTCACGCGGGATCCGGCGAGGGTGTACGCGGAGCGTGTCTCCGCGGCGCTCTGGGCGGAGATGAAGTCCGCGTCCCACCGCCGTCGGCGCTGCGCGTCGTGGAGAAGGTCGAGTCGGCGCACCGCCCCGAGGATCAGCGCGAGAGCGTGCTCGGCGACGGGGCCGTCGTGCAGGGAGCGCCCGGAGCAGATCCGCACGTCCGCCGCGAATCCGGCGGCGAGCACGGCATCCGGCCCCGCGGCCAGCGTCTGCACGAGCCGCAGCTCCGGCAGATCCCGCACGGCGTGGTCGAGCTGGCGCCCCGGGTTCTGCCAGGTGACCAGCACCTCGGCATCCCTGTGCTCTGCGGGGATGTCCGCGGACACGTCGTAGACCACGACCTCCCCATCGGATCGCAGCTGCAGCTCGATGGTGTTCGGGACAAGGATCTTCATGGCGCCTCCCTCACCAGGAAAGCACATCGCGCACGGGGCCCGGTGCGGGCATGATCGGATCGGACCGGAACGATCGGGTGCGAGCCCGCTGCCGGACGGGATGCTGGACAGGAAAGGAGGACCCCATGATCGGAGCGCTCAACGCACTGGTCGATCTCGTGGAGCGGGATGCCGCGGCCGAGGTCGACGTCGCCGGGTTCGCCCGCGCGCAGGGAACCACCGAGTACCACCTGCGCCGGATGTTCTCGGCTCTCGCCGGAATGCCCCTGTCGGAGTACGTCCGGCGCCGGCGCATGACGCTCGCCGCCGCGGAACTCGTCGGCGGGGCGCCGAACGTGCTGGACGTCGCGGTTCGACACGGCTACGGCTCGGTCGAGGCGTTCGGCCGGGCGTTCCGTGCCGTGCACGGCATCGGCCCGGCGGAGGCGCGACGAGACGGGGGTCCTCTCCGCACACAACCCATGCTCCGGTTCCGCCTGAGCGTAGAAGGGAGCGTCCCCATGGCCGTCACCGTCATCACCCTGCCCGAACTCGTGCTCGTCGGCCACGCCGCACGCGTGCCGCTCATCCACGAGGGCGTCAACCCGCACATCCAGCAGCACATCGCCGCCATCGCACCCGAGGAGCACGTGCGACTCAAGGGGCTGAACGACGCCGAGCCCTCCGGCATCCTCGCGGTGACCGGCGACATCGAGCCGGACGCCCCCGAGGGGACGACGCTGACCTACCTGCACGGAGTGTCCCTGGCGCCGACCACCGCGGTGCCGGACGGTCTCGACGTCGTGCGCGTCCAGGGCGGAGGCTGGGCCGTCTTCTCGGCGACCGGTCCGTTCCCCGAGACCCTGCAGCGCCTGTGGGCGGCGACGGCGACCGAGTGGTTCCCGTCCCACCCGTGGCGGCTGCGCCCCGGTCCCTCGATCGTCCGCTACCTGGAGTTCACCGGGACGCACGCCACCTGCGAGCTGTGGCTGGCCGTCGAACCGGAGTGACGGCGGTCAGCTGATCGCCGCGCGCTCCGCGTGCAGTCTCTCCCAGCGCTCGCGGGTGAGGAAGGCGAGCTGTCCGGTCTTGGCCGGCAGGTCCACGTGCGGGCCGAGCTCAAAGCCGGACTTCACCGCCCGTGCGACGGCGCGCGCGTTGCGCACGTCGGGCTCGATCACGAGGCGGTCGACGTCGGGGCCGGCGAACAGGAACTCCGCCATCGCTTCGGCGACGAGCGAGGTGAACCCCGCGACGGGCGCGCCGCGGTCGCCGAGCAGGAAGTGGAGGCCGGCGTCTCCGGGGAGGGCGTCGTAGACCTCGCCGAGGGGATCGTTCTCGGGCTCGTACGTCTGGAGGAGCACGATCGGAAGCCCGTCGCGGCGCACGAGGAACGCGTGGTGGCTCGGCAGCCCGTCGACGAAGAGGTAGAGGTCGCGCAACTCCTCTCGCGGAAGTTCGGAGAGCCCCCAGAAGTGGGAGGCGGGGCGGGTGACCCAGTCGTGCAGCAGGTCGAGCTCGGTCACGGGATCGAGCACCGTGAACTCCAGGCGCCCGAGAGCGGGCGAGTCCGTCGTGTGCACGACGGCGCCCGCCGGACCGCTCGCCAGGCGGGAGGTGCGGATGACGGTCATGATGCTCCTGTCGGGGTGTCGGCGTGCAGCGCCGCCCAGTCGGTGACGACCCTCGTGGGGTGGACGGCGGCCCAGTCGCGGAGCTGGTCGGAGAAGTGCGGGGAGTCGGGGGCGCCCGCGGCGCCGAACGGCACGCTCCACAGGCTCTGCTCGCGGTCGGCGAGGTCCCATGCCCACCGGGCGACGGAGCCCCGCCAGGCGCGGTCGGTGAGCCCGGGGGGCGATCCGGTGCAGCGCACGGCGTCCCCGTCTCCGGACAGCTCGATGTCGAGACCCGCGACCGGGGCCGTGGCCCGGGGGACATCCGCGAGGACGTGCGTCGGCAGCATCCGATGCGTCGATCCCCAGGTGCCGGCGTCCACCGCCCTCTCCAGAGCCCGCCGCACCAGAGCCGGGGCGTCGTCGCGCAGGGCCGGATGCTGGAGCAATCGGGGGAGCACCGCGGCGACCTGTCCTTCGACGCCCATCCACGGGTCGAAGACCGCGCCGAAGGGGTGCGGCTCCCGCAGCGGCGACATGGCCGGATGTGCGGCCGTCTCCTGCACCAGCGCGTCGCGCCAGGCGCCGAAGGCGCCGGCCGCCTCGGAGTCGGCATCCATCCGCCCGTCCCATGCCGTGATGAGGTCGCGGACTCGCACGGCCGCGGGGGAGAGCGACGCGTCGGGAGAGGGGAGCAGGGCGCGCAGCGGCGCCGTCGACCCCGATGCGGTGTCGCCCCAGACCGGTTCGAAGTCCGCGGGGGTGCGCGGGGCGAGGTCGGCGAGAAGACGGGCGATGCGCGACGCCCGATGAGACGACGGGTACGCCCAGCCGAGGTCGATCGCCGCGGCGGACGGGCGCTCGTTCGCGTCGACGGCGACATCGCGCACGACGACGGCGCCGACCCTGTCGCGGTCGGGGGCGGGAGCGACGGAGGCGGCGGAGTGCGCGCGTCGGCGTTCGTCCCTTTCTCGACGGGGAACGGTCCCGACCGTGGCCGACAGCACGTCGCCTCCGCGGTCGGCGGCGAGCACGCGATTGACGGGATCGACCCAGTGGCCGAAGGCCGAGATCACGTCCTGAGCCGTGCGCGCCCGCAGCAGCGGCAGGAGCGCTCCGGCCCCGAGATCGGCGTTCGTCCGCGCGGGATGCCGGATGCTCCAGGCCCGCAGCCCGCCGTCGTGCGGATGCGGATCGGTCACGATGCAGCCGCGGGCCGTCTCCAGCGACTCGACCTCGATCGTGTCGCCTCCGCGCACCGCGATCAGCGACCTGAGCACCTCGACGGGCTCCCACCCGCGGGGTCCGAGCGCCTCGTACCCGCCCTGCACGGTCCGCAGACGCTCCTCGAACACGTCCACGCTGTGCGCGATCGCGTTCGTGATGCCCCAGGCAGCGTCGCCGGTGTGACCGAAATGCGGCACGCCGGGCACGCCGGGGAAGGCGAGCCCGATCACGTCGAACTCGTCGCACGCGAGCCTGACCTGCTGATACACGCCGGGGAGCTCGAAGATCCGGTGCGGGTCGCCCGCGAGCAGGGGCATCCCGCTGGCGGTGCGCGATCCGTGCAGCGCCCAGGCGTTGCTGCCCGCCGTCGGGGTCGTCTCCTCACCGGAGTCTCCGGCGAAGAGGTCGACCCACTCGTCGCCGAGCGCCAGCGCGACCCGCTCGCGCCACAGCACGTGCGGGAACGTCGAGAACAGCGCGTGCGCGACGTGCAGCACGCCGAGCGGATCATGGTCGTCCCACGCGGTGAGCGGCCGGGTGTCTCCGAACGTCTCGTCGAGCACGCGGAACTCCGCCGCGCGGGAGCCTGCGGCATCCATCCCTCGGCGCACGCCCCCGGCGTAGGCGCTCACGAAGGCGCGATCCTCCTCACCGAGCGCGTCGAACGCGCGCCGCGCGGTGTCGTCGAGCCGCGCTCGCCGGGCGAACACGTCCCACACGACGCCGGCCTCCCCGATGAGCTCGGAGAGACGCCCCGCCGCTCGCAGACGGTCGACCTCTATCTGCCAGCCGCGGTCGCGCGCGGTGACCTCACCCTGCGCCTCGGCGAGATCCCGCACGTCCGTCGCCCGGATGTGCGGGATGCCGAGGTCGTCCCGGAACACCTCTGCCATCCGCTCAGCCTCCCACGGTCTCCCGTGCAGCGGGCTGCGGGATGCGCGCACGGCCGATGGGGTTCTCCAGCCGCCCCGCGTACATCAGCGACGAGGACTGGTCGGCGAGGTCCACCATCCGCAGGGTGTTGCGCAGCTGCAGCCGGTTCAGGCAGGAGTGCGCGAACGAGTCCGCACGCAGATCGACCAAGGAGTCCAGGTGCGGATGGTCGGCGGCGTGCTCGTCGACCGTCTCCGCGACGAGCCGCCAGAACTCGGTCTCCGGGAGCACCCCGTCGACGTGGAGGATCCCGGCCAGATGGCGCAGCACGCCGTCGAAGACATCGGTGAAGATCGCGAGCGCCTTCTCCTCGTCGTCGACGGGGGAGACGATCCTCCGCACGTCCTCCGGCAGCGTGCGCGCGGAGAGCAGCGCAACCTCCTCGCCGATGTCCTTCATGAACACCCCGGTCGGCACGTGTTCGTCGAGGATCAGGATGAGGTTCTCGCCGTGGGGCATGAAGGCGAGGTCGTGCGCGAGCAGGCAGTGCACGACCGGACGCAGGTAGGCGCGCAGCACGCTGCGGACCCACTCCGCCGCGGGGATGCCGGAGGCGCGGACGAGTGCGCTGACGACCGAGCGGCCCTCTCCGTCGCGGTGCAGGAGCGAAGCAAGGGTGGCCAGCCTCTGCGAACCGGAGACCAGGGGCACGGGGCTCTCCCGCCACAGGGCCGCGAGCATCTTCCGATGCGCCGACGGCTCCGCCGTGCGGTGGTAGACGTCGCCCGTGTATCCGATCGACGCGCGCTCGCGCAGCACCCGGAAGCCGGCGTCCCGCAGGGTGTCGTCGCCCGCTGCGAGCTCGGCGACCCAGTCGTTGATCGCCGGAGTGACGCGCATGTAGGCGGGGGAGAGGCCGCGGAGGAAGCCCATGTTCTGCACAGCGAGAGCGGTCTTCACGTAGTGACGGTGCGGGTGGGAGGTGTTGAACATCGTCCGCACGGACTGCTGGGCGCGGTACTCGTCGTCGCTCTCTCCGATGAGCACGAGATCGCGGCGGGCGAGGTCGGGGGCGAAGGTGATCGCGACGCGGTTCTCCCACTGCCACGGATGCACCGGCAGCAGGTGGAAGTCCGCCGGGTCCTCGCCGAGGTCGCGCAGGCGCGTTGCGAATCGGTCGCGCTCCGCGGCGCTCAGCTCGCCGGACAGCAGCTGCTCCTCGTCGATCCCGGCGCCGAGTGCGAGGTGGGAGGAGGAGCGGCGCGCGGCCGTCCACACGAGACGGAACGGGCGCCCTGCCTCCGGGGCGAACGCCGCATGGTCGGAGACACCGAAGCCGATGCGCCCGTTGTTGGCGACGAATCCGGGGTGGCCCTCGGTCATCGCCGCCTCGACGGTCTGGAAGTCGGCGTCGGCCAGAGCATCCGCCGTCGGCCCGCCCTGCGCGATCTTGAACATCGAGCCGGCCAGTGTGGAGGCGATCTCCTCGAGGTAGAGCGGCAGCAGCTCGTCGGAGAGGCCCAGCTGCGGCTGCAGCTCCAGGATCAGTTGCTGGGCGTCGAGATCCGTCGCCGTCCCGCGGACGAGACGGCGGATGCTGTCCTCATCCACGATCCAGTGCTCGAGCTCTGCGCGGACGGCGTCGAACAGGTACTCGGCGTCGCCCAGGGGAACCGTGAGGCGCCAGCCGCCGTGGCCGCGGCGCTCCGGGGAGATGAGCCGCTCGTGGGCGAACTCCGCGATGGCCTTCGCGACGAGGTGGCGCTGCGCGCGCTCGAGGGCGTCGGGGGTCAGATGGTCGGCGGGCGCGATCATGCGCGCTCCTCTCGGTCGAGGCGGGTGAGCGCGGATGCCGCGAAGGCCTCCCGCGTGCAGGTGGACAGCATCGCGGTCTTGAGGTGACCGCCCTCGTCGACGACGACCTCGCCGAGCTCCTGGAAGCCGGCCCGCACGTTCTTCGCGCGGATCCTCTCGTTGCGGACATCGGGCTCGACCACCACCCGCGTCGCGCCGAGCCCGTCGAAGCACCACGTCATGACCGCGGCGAACACGGCGTCGGTCAGACCGTGCCGTGTGACGGCTCCAGGCGGCGAGATGAGGACGTGCATGCCGAGGTCTCCCGGCGCCGCCTCGTGCACCTCGGTCAGCAGCACGCGGGCGGGGTCGTAGGTCTCGGCGTAGAAGGCAGGGGCGCCGTCGATCAGCCCCAGCCAGGCCCGCTGTCCCGGCGCGGTCGTGACGGAGGCGAGGTACTCCTCGACCTGCGCGGCATCCAGAGCGGTCATCCCCCAGAACGCGGAGTGCGGATCAGACAGCCAGCTCTGCAGCACGACGGCGTCGCGCCGCGGGTCGGCGGGGATCAGGGCGATGTCGAGGTCCGTCGCGACGCTCATCGTGCGACCTCCCCCGCGTGGAGCGCCGGCGTGCGTCCGGCATCCGTGGGGATGCCGAAGTCCTGGAACGCGATGCGGCGCTCGATCGGGTAGACCTCGCGCCCCGTGATCGAGGCGAGGATCGACGAGTTGCGCCATGCCCCGAAGCCGAGGTCGGGCGCGGTGAGGCCGTGGGTGTGCTCCTCGCCGTTCTGCACGAAGACGCGCCCGCGGCCGCCGTCGACGCTGTAGTCGCGTGCGACATCGAGCCTGCCCAGTGCATCCCAGTCGAGGCGGTCGGCGATTCCGGAGAGGAACGGCGGCGTCTCGGCCGAGTATCCGGTCGCGAGCACCAGTGACGCGGTCTCCCGCTCGTGCTCCTCGCCGAGCTGTCCGTGCTGCAGCGTGAGGCGATGCCGGGTGCCGTCCCACGACGCCGCCGTCACCTCGGTGTCGGTGAGCAGCGTGGTCGGCACCGGCCCGTCGGCGCTGAGCCGGTAGAGGGTGTCGTAGATGTCGTCGATGAGGTCGGCGGAGATGCCCTTGTACAGGCTCCGCTGCTCGCGCCCCAGATGCTGACGCAGGGCGATGGGGAGCGAGTGGAAGTGGTCGGTGTACTCGGGAGAGGTCATCTCCAGCGTGAGCTTCGTGTACTCCATCGGGAAGAACCGCGGCGAACGGGTGATCCAGTCCAGCCGGTATCCGCCGTCGCGAGCACCCTCCAGGAGGTCGCGGTAGATCTCGGCCGCGGACTGGCCGCTGCCCACGACCGTGATCGAGTCGGTGGCCCTGAGCGCGTCGCGGTTCTCCAGGTACTCCGAGCTGTGCACGGCATGACCCGAGACGTCGCGCAGCGCCTGCGGCACCCGGGGCCTGGTGCCGACGCCGACGACGACGTGCCTGGCGCGCAGCGTGCGCTCCTCGCCCGTGTCGGTGCGCATCGCACGGACGACGTAGTCGTCGTCCGCCGCATCGTGCTCGACGGCGACGACCTCGTTGTTCCACTGCAGCTGTGGGAGCTGTGCGGCAGCCCAGCGGCAGTAGGCGTCGTACTCGGCGCGCAGTGCGTAGAAGCTCTCGCGGATGTAGAAGGGATACAGCCTGCCCGACTGCTTCAGCCAGTTGAGGAAGGAGAACGGCGAGGTCGGGTCGGCCATCGTCACGAGATCGGCGAGGAACGGCACCTGGATCGTCGCGCCCTCGATCATCATGCCGTGGTGCCACCGGAAGCCGTCGGCGCGGTCGAGGAACACGGCGTCCAGCCCGAGCGGATCCGCCAGGCACGCCAGGCCGAGATTGAAGGGGCCGATGCCGACGCCGACGATGTCGTGCACGTGCGCGCTCATGCCGATGCCTCCGCTCCGACGAGGGCGTCGTCGAGATCGGCGGACATCCCCGCGAGCGCCGCCGCGGCATCCTTCACCATGCCGAGGATCGCCCGCACGTCGTCGAGGGTGGTCTCGGGATTCAGCAGGGTGAGCTTCAGGCAGGGGCGGCCGTCGATCACGGTCTTCGCGACGAGCGCGCGGCCGGACTCGAACAGCACGCGGCGCACACCGGCGACGAGCGCGTCCTGCGCGGCCGGGCTGGCACCGTCCGGGCGGACGCGGAAGAGCACCGTGCTCAGCTGCGTGCGACCGACGAGCTCCAGGTCGGGGTCGGCCTCGACGAGATCCCCGACGGATGCCGCGAGGTCGATCACCTCGTCGAAGAGGGCGCCGACGCCATCGGCGCCCATCGCGCGGAGCGTCACCCACAGCTTCAGCGCGTCGAAGCGACGCGTCGTCTGCAGGGACTTGTCGACCTGGTTGGGCTCCTCGTTCTCGACGGGGTTCAGGTAGTCGGCGTGCCATGCGCCGGCGGCGAGATCGCGCGGCTCGCGGACGAGGATAGCGCTCGACGACACCGGCTGGAAGAAGCTCTTGTGGAAGTCCACGGTCACCGACCGCGCCCGCTCGATGCCGTCGAGCAGGTGCCGGCGACGCGGCGAGACGAGCAGGCCGCCTCCGTACGCGGCATCCACGTGCATCCACACGCCGTGGGTCTCGCAGACGTCGGCGAGGAGCGCGAGCGGGTCGATGACGCCGCGGTCGGTGGTCCCGGCCGTCGCGACGACCGCCATCGGCACGCGGCCGGCGGCGCTCGCCGCGGTGAGGGCAGCGTCGAGGGCCGAGGGCAGCATCCGTCCCTCACCGTCGTCGGCGACCTCGATCACCGCGTCCTCCGCGAGTCCGAGCAGCAGTGCGGACTTGCCGACGCTGAAGTGACTGGATGCCGTGGCGAGGACGACCAGTCGCGGGATCGCCTCGGAGCGGGGGGAGGAGAGCACGGCCAGCGCGGCCTCCCGCGCGAGGAAGAGGGCGTGCAGGTTCGACTGGGTGCCGCCGGAGGTGAAGACCCCGTCGCCCGCGGAGAACCCGGCCCAGCCGGTCGCGAGCTCGATGAGGCGCCGTTCCATCAGCGTGCCGACGGCGGACTGGTCGTAGGTGTCGACCGAGGTGTTCACGGCCGCGAGGACCGACTCCGCCGCGACGGCGGGGAGCGCGACGGGGCAGTTCAGGTGGGCCGCGTACATCGGGTGGTGGAACCACACCGCGTGGGCGAGGAACAGCTCGTCGATCTCCCGGATCGCGGAGGGGGTGCCGATGCCCGATCCGGCGAGGTCGACGGCATCCACGAGCTGTTGCAGTTCGACGCGGGATGCACCGGACGCGGGCTGCGCGGTGTCGGCGAATCTGTCGGCGACCCGCGAGGTGGTGCGGGCGATCAGCGAGCGGTAGACATCGGCGGTGGATGAGGTGAGCAGCTCAGGCACGAATCGACTCCTTAGTTAGGATTGCCTATCCTACATAAGGAAGTTTATGGACGCAGTCATAAATCGTCGCACGCCGACCGCGACGACGAGGACGCGAGCGCTCAGGCGGTCGCGGGCTTCTCGCTCCACACCAGGAGGAAGGCCCCGAGGGCGATCATGAGGCCGCCTCCCGTGGCGCCCATCGCCTCGAGTCGGCGCGGAGAGCGGCCGAACCAGTCGCGGGCCGCGCTCGCGAGCAGCACCCAGATCGCATCGCAGGAGACCCCGATCGCGACGGTGATCGCACCGAGCACGAAGAGCTGGAGAGGCACCGAGCCCGTGTGCAGATCGACGAACTGCGGAAGGATCGCGAGGAAGAACGCGATCGACTTGGGGTTGCTCACGCCGACCACGAAGCCCTCGACGAGCACGCGGATCCCCGACCTCCGCGGCTGCACACCGGTGATGGCGCCCGCCGCATCCTTCCGATGCCTGATCGCCTGGATGCCGAGGAACACGAGGTAGCCGGCGCCGAGCACCTTGACGATCGTGAACAGCACGACCGACTGGGCGATGATCGTCCCGACTCCGAGAGCGACGGCGCCGACCAGGAGCAGCGACCCGAGCGCGGTGCCCAGGATGCTGAGGAAGCCGCCGAGTCGGCCGAGCGCCATCGCGCGTCCGATCGTGAACAGCACCGTGGGCCCCGGGATCACGACCATGATGAACGCCGCGATGATGAAGCTCGTGAGGGTCTCGGCGCTGAACATGAGGAGAGCCTAGAGCCTCTCGCGTCGTTCCGTGGCGGGGGAGAGTCCGGGCGGCCCGATCGGCCGCCCGGACTCGGTCAGGCTGCGTCCCAGAAGCGGTCCTCCGCCGCCTGGTCCTCACTGATCAACCACACCTCGACGATCCGGTCGCCCGCGACGCGGAACACGTCGACGCCGTGCTGATCGAGGTCGTCCTGCCCGTCGCGTCGCGCGCGGAACCGCACGGTCATGGAGACGAGGTCGCCGCTCTCCGTCACCGATTCCGGCTCCAGGGCGAACGTCCCGCCGCTGAGCTGCATGAACCGGCCCAGGTGGGCGACGATGGCCGCGGGACCGACGTGATCTCCCGACAGCCGGTTCGACCCCGGCTGATGCCACACGGCATCCGCCCCGAAGGTCGCCGCGAGCGCCTCCATGTCTCCGGCGGACATGGCCGCTCCGTACTGTCCGACGACGTCGATTGCCGACATGATGAACCTCCCTGTGGCCCGTTACTCTGGGCATCCAGCTTCTCCAGCGAGGGCTGGTCACCTCAACGTCACCGAACGGAGCGGCGGATGCCCACCGACTGGACCGTCTTCTCGGCCCGATGCCCCTCTCGCACCTCGCTCGCGCGCATCGCCAACAAGTGGACGGCCATGATCGTCGTGCTCCTGCACGAGCAGCCGCTGCGGTTCGGCGAGCTTCATCGACGGGTCGAGGGCATCGCGAAGAAGGTGCTCGTCGACACGCTCCGGGCACTGGAGCGCGACGGGATGATCGAGCGGACGACCGACGACGACGGCCACGTCCGCTACGCGCTCACCCGGCTGGGCGCGACCCTCCACGAGCCGCTGCAGGCGCTGCAGGTGTGGGCGGAGTCGCACGTCGACGACGTTCTCGCGGCGCAGGACCGCTACGACGAAGCGGTCGACGAGCGGGTGCTCGGCGACCGCTGAGCCGCGATCAGCGCGGCGGGTTCTCCGGCAGCCACTCCGCGAGCGTCGTCGGGAAGATCTGCGCGCCTTCGACGGGGAGCAGAGTGCGCTCCTCGATGTGCGCCCCGAAGTACTGCGCATCCGGATCCTGCACGACGACGCGGTCGTCTCCGCGGAACGCGAGCCCTCGACGGATGAACTCGTCCATCGGGAAGACCTCGGGACCCGCGATCTCGATGCCGCCGTTCAACGGGGCTCCGACGGCGGTGCGGGCGACGGCCGTCGCGACGTCGTCCGCCGCGATGGGCTGGATCAGCGCGCCGGGCAGCCGCACCTCGGCACCCGCCGCGACGGTGGCCGCGATGCTGCCGATGAACTCGAAGAACTGCGTCGCGTGCACGAACGAGTACGGGACCCCCGATTCGGCGATGAGGGCCTCCTGCGCCGCCTTCGCGTGGAAGTAGTCGATGTCCTGCGGACGGTCGGTGCCGACGATGGTCAGGGCGACGTGGTGGCCGACCTCCGCGGTCTTCTCCGCGGCGAGGAGGTTCGCCGTCGAGGTCGTGAAGAACTCCCGCACCGCATCCTTCTCGAACGACGGGGAGTTCGTGACGTCGACGACCACATCGGCGCCGTCCAGCGCCTCGGCGAGCCCCTCGCCGGTGATCGAGTCGACGCCGGTGCCCGGCGAGGCGGCGACCGCCTCGTGGCCGTGCGCGGTGAGCTTCGAGACGACCTTGGACCCGATGAGTCCTGTGCCGCCGATGACGACGATCTTTGCCATGTCCAGCCTTTCTCTGCGGCGCACCGGGTGGTGCGCTCCCCAGCTGTGACCGGATGCCGCCCGCGGGTGTGACAGGTTCGGGACTCTGCCGGGCTTTCGTGGCTACCGGATCGGTGCAGACCCCGTCCAGGCGCTGGCGTCGGGCGACCACGTGCGGTTGAGCGCGCTCCGATCGCACGCAGGGGCCAGGAGGGAAGTCGTCAGTTCGACGGCGCCGCTGAACGTGAGAACGTCGCCGCACGCGGGGACCCGGCGAGCCTCTGCCGGGTAGAGGCGTTCCCACTCGGCGGGTGGGGAGAAGACCGGCTGTCCGGGGAGGCCGCGGTGCGCCCATTCCGCGGCGATGGCCTCGATGAGCGCGGCGCCGTCGATGTGCTGGGTTCGAGCGAACACCACGAGGTCGACGAGGTCGCGCACTCGGCTGGAGGGGCGGTCGCCGGCCACGCCATACATGCTCTGGGTGGCGCAGAGCTTGTCGGCGATGTGATCGACCACGGGGTACAGCCGCACGTGAGCCGGCGGAATGGCGGGAACGAGTCCAGGCCCGGTCCGGATGTCGGGTTCTGCGGTCATCAGTGAGCCTGTGACCAGGTCGACGCTGAAATGCTCACGGCGTCGGACGCCGCAGTACGCGTCGATGGAGATCTTGGATCCGTCCACCGCGGGCTGCGCGGTGCCAGCCCCAGCCGCGCGGGTTCCGGTGACCACAAACCGGAAGTGGTCATGCAGATCGATCTCGACGGCTTTGCGCAGGTTCGCAACTGCAGCGTCGAGGTCGGATAGCTCGGCGAGCAGATCGACGTCCTTCGTCGCACGCGCGTCATGCACGCGCGCCAGTACGGCATTGCCGCCCTTGAGGACCCACTCCTGGCCGGGGAGGGCGAACACTCGCGCGAGAAAGCGGTCGACAACGAATCGCCTGAGTATCGCTCCCGGTGCAGCACCTGATACCTGGGCTTCTGCTCGTGCGCGCGCAGTGACGGACCCCCAGAGCGCGTTGCCGTCCCGATAGGGGAGGTCGGCCGTCACGGGGATGGCTCCCCATCGCCGATGGTCGTCTGCTGTGCTGACGGAGGGTGCGAGTCGGTCGGCACGTAACGGATGACTTCGGGGAGCCATGCGGGCACGCTCTCGCTGAGCGCAGTGCGGAATGCGTCGGTGTCGACGGGGATCGGGAGCTTCGTGGCCGCGATGATCGCGGCTACGTCGACCTTCGGGAGCACGCCGTCAGGAAGCCGAGGGAACACGGCGTCTCTCGTGAACTCCGCGAGTGCCGCAGGGTTCAGGGAATCGAGGATGTTCTTCGGGACGTCGAGAGTTGAGACGGCCTCGATGATGCTCCGGATCGCACTGAGCTGACCGGCGGTGACGAGAGCCTTCCCGAGGTCGCTCGCAGCGAGCTCTTTCGCCAGTGCCGCCCCGCTCAGCCCCACCAGGTCGAGAAGGTGCTCCAGCAGCGCGGTACCCGTCGGCTGTTGGTTCCTGGAGGCGAGCGGCTCGAGCGCGATCGCCATGTCCTGCCGTGACGCGAGCCCCTGCCGGAGCACGTCGCCGGCGATCTCCGCGACGTGGGAGGGGTCGCGCCCGTCCGCGAGAAGATCCGCGACGGTGCGTGCCGGCGTCGTCGCGGGGAGTCCCTCCACGAACGTCACCTCACCGGCATCGAGAGTGCCGCGATGCAGGCGGATTCCTCGGCGGCTCTGCTTCCTGCCGGGGGTCGTGATCTCGGGTTCGTCGTCCAGCAGATCCCCGATCCCGTGGAGGGCCGCCGCTGAGGTGTGCGAGATCACCCCCGATCCGAGAGGGTCGGCAAGCCGCTTCTCCGCCAGCTCCGAAGGATCCAGAGAGAGCCAGGCCGTGCGCAGGGCAGTGCGTTCGTCTACCGCTGATGGCACCGCGTAGATTCCCCGGTCGACGCGCACGATCACGCCCGCCTCGGTGAGACGGGCGAGCTGAAGTCGTGTGATGCCCTCGGCCTCGGCCTGGGCGGTGGTGAGCATCCCCCACTGGCGAGCTGCCAGTTCTGACACTCGCGCTGCAACGCTCACCGTCTTCATGGCTGCGATTGTATCCCTTAAGTGATACTTGTGAAGTAGTTGATGGAAGTCTCGAAGTCTGTCAGCGGTTCCAATGGCGCAGTTTGTCCGGATTGCGCACTGACCACGCAGCCGTGATGAGGCGTCGATGAACCGACACGCTCAGCGTCGCCACGACCTGCCCGCGCTGGAGGATCGTGAGACCTGGCGCACCGTTCATACTCACGATCGCAACCTCCGAGGGGGCGGAGGCGAGCGCGATCGCGACCGCGTCGCGACCGCGAAGCTCTCCGCTCTCCACTGCCGCCCCGCCGTCGATCACCAGGCGAGAGACAGGAGCGAGCAGCATCCGCATCGCCGTCGCGTCGCCGTCACCGATAGCCGCCGCCAAGTTCTGCATCAGCGCGGCATCCGGTGCGTCCCGGCTGCGACGCCGCCACCACGCCGGAGTTCGCCGTGAGGTCATGCCCTGCTCGGCTCCGCGTTGCGGAGCTTGTCGGGGGCCATGACCCAGAGCAGCTGCTCGATGCCATCGGGGCCCGCCGTGATCGTCACGAGGGTGGTGACATCGCCGTCGACGGCGAGGGTGGCGGCCGGCTGGCCGTTCACCTCGACCCAGCCCACCCGCTTGCCGGTCCAGAAGTGCCCGGAGAACGCGGCGATGAACGCCGCCACCCTGCTGCGTCCCGACACGGGGATGCGTGCGGCGAGCTTCGCTCCGTTGCCGTCGGTGCGGCTCACGACGTCTTCCGCGAGAAGGCTCTCCAGCGCGTCCACGTCGCCGCGCTGGGCGGCCGTGACGAAGGCCTCCAGCAGACGGCGCTGCTCGTGCGCGCTCGCCGTCGTCCTCCGGGCGGAGGAGAGGTGGGTGCGCGCCCTGCTCACCAGCTGACGCGCGTTGACGGCGGACGTCGCGATGATCTCCGCGATGCGCGGATACGGGTAGTCGAACGCCTCCCGCAGCACATAGGCCGCCCGCTCGGTCGGGCTGAGCTTCTCGAGCAGGATCAGCACGGCGTACTGCAACGCCTCGCCCGTCTCGGCCCCGAGAGTCGGGTCGTCGTCCGTGTTCACCGGCTCGGGCAGCCACGGTCCGATGTACGTCTCCCGACGCGCGTGCGCCGACTGCAGGGCGTTGATCGAGAGCCTGGTGATGATCGTCGCGAGGAACGCCCCCGGCTCCCGGATGCCGGAGCGATCGGCGCCCTGCCAGCGGATCCAGGTCTCCTGCACCATGTCCTCTGCATCGGCCACCGTCCCCAGCATCCGATACGCGATGCCGAACAGTCGCCGTCGCTGAGCGTCGAACACGGTGACGGCCTCGTCCAGATCGCCCTCCGCCATCGCCCCTCGTTTCGTCGATCCAGGGTACGCCCGCCGGTCGGGCGCACTCCTCGTCAGCTCTGACCGGATGCTCCCGGCATGCGTGACACGACCCTCGCACACAGCGCCAGGTGAGAAGCTAGAAGGATGACCGGATCGATCGCCCCGCTGACCGAGGCCGAGGTGCAGCGACTGCGCGCCGACTTCCCGATTCTGCAGTCCGAGGTGAACGGGCACCCGCTCGCCTACCTCGACTCCGGAGCGACCTCGCAACGCCCGTTCGCGGTGCTCGACGCGGAGCGCGAGTTCGCGTCGACCATGAACTCCGCCGTGCACCGCGGCGCGCACACCCTCGCGGCCGAGGCGACGGAGCTGTTCGAAGACGCCCGCGCGACGGTGGCCCGGTTCGTCGGCGCCTCCGACGACGAGATCGTGTGGACGTCCAACGCCACCGAGGCGATCAACCTCGTCGCGTACTCGATCTCGAACGCCTCGCTCGGGCGAGGGGGAGCGGCCGCGGAGCGCGTGCGCCTGCGGGCGGGCGATGAGATCGTCACGACCGAGATGGAGCACCACGCCAACCTCATCCCGTGGCAGGAGCTCGCCGCGCGCACGGGAGCGACGCTCAAGGTCGTCCCGCTCGACGACGACGGCGCGCTGCGGCTCGATGTCGCCGCCGAGCTCATCACCGAGCGCACGAGGATCGTCGCCTTCACGCACGTCTCGAACGTGCTCGGCGTGATCAACCCCGTGGACCGGCTCGTCGGGCTCGCCAGGGCCGTCGGCGCGCTCGTGCTCCTCGACGCCTGCCAGTCGGCGCCCCACCTGCCGCTCGACGTGAAGGCGCTCGACGTCGACTTCGCCGTGCTCTCCGGGCACAAGATGCTCGGACCGACCGGCATCGGCGCGCTGTACGGACGTCGGGAGCTGCTGGAGGCCATGCCCCCGTTCCTCACCGGCGGCTCCATGATCACGACGGTCACGACGACCGAGGCCGAGTACCTGCCGCCGCCGCAGCGCTTCGAGGCCGGCACGCAGCGCGTCTCGCAGGCGATCGCGCTCGCCGCGGCCGTCGACTACCTCTCCGAGGTGGGTATGGATCGCATCGCCGCGCACGAGGCCGCCTTCGGCGCGCGTCTCGTCGAGGGGCTGAGCGCGATCGAGGGCGTGCGCGTCCTCGGCGCCGGGATCGACCTGCCGCGCGTGGGCCTCGCGAGCTTCGACGTGGCCGGCATCCACTCGCACGATGTCGGGCAGTACCTCGACGACCTCGGCATCGCGGTGCGCGTGGGCCACCACTGCGCACAGCCGCTGCACCGCCGCCTCGGCATCACCTCGTCGACGAGGGCGAGCACCTATCTCTACACGACGGATGCCGAGATCGACGCCGTCATCGCGGGCGCGGCCGGCGCCATCGACTTCTTCCGGAGGGGCGCATGAGCGACCTGCAGAACCTGTACCAGGAGCTCATCCTCGACCATTCGCGCACCCCGCACGGCTTCGGGCTGCGCGGCGAGATCGCGGCGCAGTCGCACCAGCTCAACCCCACCTGCGGCGACGAGATCACCCTGCAGGTGCATCGGGCCGCCGACGGCTCGGTCGAGGCGATCGCCTGGGAGGGGCACGGCTGCGCGATCTCGCAGGCATCCGCGTCCCTGCTGTCCGAGCTCGCCGAGGGGCTCACGGTCGACGACCTGGAGATGCGCATCGCCTCCTTCCGCGAGGCGATGCGCTCCCGCGGAAAGATCCTCCCCGACGAGGAGCTGCTCGGCGACGCCGCGGCGCTCGGCGGCGTCTCGAAGTACGTCGCCAGGGTCAAGTGCGCGATGCTGGCCTGGGTCGCCGCGGAGGATGCGCTCGCCAAGAGCTGAGGAGCCGGATATGAGACGGGAGCCCCTTCCCGGGCATCGCATCGACGTCGCAGAGGGTGCGCGTTCGTCAGCGTGAGGAGCTGAGGTCGTACTCCGTGGTCTCGGTGTTCCATGCCACTGGTTCGTCGTCGAGCTGCACTGACCAGTCGGCGTCCGGGACGGCGCGCCTGGCGGCGGAAAGCCCTCGGAGCAATTTCTTGACCGCACGCGGCGCGGTGAAGAGGTTGGACGGGAGCTTGCTCGAGCCGGAAAGCTCCCAGTCGTCGGTGCTCACGACGGTCTCGGGTTCTTCGTAGAACGCCAGCGGCTCGGTGCCGTTCGGCAGTGTCGCACCGTCGAATGCGGTGTTGAGAGCATGCGCTTCGTCGGGTGTGAGTGGGCGTTCGCGGGTAAGCGAGTAGTAGACGGAAACGCCCATGTGTGTTCAATCCTCTTCTTCGTGGTCTGCGAAGACTGATGCTGGTCAGTCTGTGACCGATGGTAGTCAGGTAGTGGGTGGACGAGGGGGTGGCGATGCAGGCCAGTTCGCCTTCCCGCGCCCTGCAGCGGACTGGACACGCGTCTCCGTGTGACCCGGCTTCCGGAGTCGCAGTATCGTGTTCCCACACACTGGGGCATCTGGGGGTTTCATCTTGTCCACACCGAGCTACTACCGACACGGCCTGAGGCGCATGACGGGGCGCGACTCCACCGAGTCGCATCGCGCGGCGACGCCGCTGGAGCTGCTGTTCGACCTCACCTTCGTCGCGGCCTTCGGCGTCGCGGGCAACGCGCTCGCATCGTCCATCGCCCACGGCGACATCCTCGCCGGCATCGGCGCGTTCGCCTTCGCGATGGTCGCGATCGTCTGGGCCTGGATCAACTACTCCTGGTTCGCGTCGGCGTTCGACACGGACGACTGGCTGTTCCGCGTGCTGACGATGGTGCAGATGGCGGGAGTGATCGTGCTCGCGATCGGCCTGCCGACGATGTTCGCGTCGATCGAGCGCGGGCAGCCCGTGCAGAACGAGGTCATGGTCGCCGGCTACGTGGTGATGCGCGTCGCCGTGATCGCGCAGTGGCTCAGAGCGGCGCACGGCAACCCGAAGTACCGCGCGGTCGCGAAGACCTACGCCGTGTCGATCGGCATCGCGCAGATCGGATGGGTGCTGCTGATCTTCCTCCCGCTCGATCCGCTCGGCTTCCTCCTCGCCGCGATCGTGGTGCTCGCGATCGACTGGTCGAGCCCGATCCTCGCGGAGGCGAAGGGCGCCCACTACGGAGGCGGGGCGACGCCGTGGCATCCGCACCACATCGCCGAGCGCTACGCCCTGCTCACGATCATCGCTCTCGGGGAGACGGTCTTCGGAACCCTCGCCGCGGCGCAGTCGATCACGGCGGCCGAGGGCTGGACGGTGTCGTCGATCATGGTCGTCGGCCTCGGCGTCCTGATGGCGTTCGCGCTGTGGTGGGTCTACTTCCTCGTGCCGAGCGCGCCCATCCTCGCGGTCCGGCGGTCGAAGGCGCTCGTGTGGGGGTACGGCCACATCCTGCTGTTCGCGGCGATCGCCGCGGTCGGCGCGGGGCTGCACGTGATCGGCTACGTCTACGACGAGCACTACCACGTGAGCACCCTCGTCGCGATCTCCTCGATCGCGGTGCCCGTGCTGATCTTCATGGTCACGCTCTACCTGCTGCACGCCTGGCTGGTCTCCGCGCTGCCGAAGAACACCCCGCTGCAGTCGACGGTGATCGCGCTCCCCGTCCTCGCCGTGGTCCTCGCGGCGATCGGCTGGCCGCTGTGGGCGTGCCTGCTGGTCGTCGTGATCTCGCCGGTCGCGATCGTGCTCTCCTTCGAACTGGGCGCCTGGCGCACGCTCGACGCGCAGCTCGCCGCGGTGGTGGAGGAGGGGGCTCGCGCGTCGAGCTGACGTCCGTTCGACGGCATGACGCGACATGATGGAGTCATGTCGATCCAGCTCGCTCCTCTGCCCGCCGACCGGTTCGACGAGTGGAGGGCTGCTGCCGAGGCGCGGCTCGTGGAGCGCTCCCGGCGTTCGGGCTACCGGGTCGGAGCGGATGCCGTCGAGTACGCCGCGCGCGTGTTCGCGGAGGTGCTCCCCGAAGGCGTCGACTCGCCGGCCGCCCGCGTCCTCGTCATCACCGAGGGCGGTCGCGAGCTCGGCACGCTGTGGCTGGCGCTGGCGGGGGAGAAGCTCTTCGTCATCGAGCTCGCGGTCGAGGGCGGGTTCCCCGCCGACGAGCTGTTCGCGGAGATCGAGGTCATCGCCCGACAGCAGGGCGCCACACGGCTCAGCACCGGGCTCTTCCCTGAGGACGAGGCCGGCCACGCACTCATCGCCGGGAGGGGATTCGCCCTCGCCTCGATCCAGATGGTCCTCGAACCCCTGCCAGAGCGCGCAGCCGAAGACGACGTCGTAGTGTCACCCATGACGGCCGAGCGCTTCCCCGGATACGCGGAGGCCTCGGAGGCGGCGTTCGCCGGCGACCTCGTCGACTCCGGGCGGTACACCCCCGAGGAAGCGGTCGCCGAGTCCCACCGTCAGATGCAGCTCGAGCTCCCCGACGGGCTCGACTCGGCGGGCCAGTCGTTCTTCACGGCATCCGTCGACGGGGTAGAGGTCGGGGTCCTGTGGATCGGCGCGCGCCTGCGTGATGACCGCCCGCACGCCTTCGTGCTCGACATCGAGGTGGCGGCCGACCAGCGGCGCAGGGGATACGGGCGGGCGCTCATGCTCGCCGTCGAGCGGGAGGCTCGGGCGTTCGGGGCCGACTCGGTCGGACTGCACGTCTTCGGCTTCAACACCGGCGCGATCGAGCTCTACGAGCGGCTGGGGTACCGACGCGTCGAGGAGTCGTATTTCCTTGATCTCTGAGACGGGAATACGTGGAGGGGCGCGAGGTTTCCCCCTGCATGACAACTCTCGGAATCATCGGTGCAGGACACATCGGCAGTCAGATCGCGCGCGTCGCGGTGGCGCACGGGTACGACGTCGTGATCGCCAATTCGCGCGGACCTGAGACGCTGGCCGACCTCGTCGCGGAGCTCGGTCCGCGTGCGAAGGCCGGAACGGCGGTCGAAGCGGGCGAGGCGGGTGACGCGGTCGTCGTGACGGTGCCGCTGCGCGCCATCGACCAGATCCCCGTCGAACCGCTCGCCGGCAAGGTCGTGCTCGACACCAACAACTACTACTTCGAGCGCGACGGGCGCATCGAGGCGCTCGACAAGGGTGAGACGACGACATCCGAGATCGTCCAGCGGCACCTGCCGACGTCGAAGGTCGTGAAGGCCTTCAACCACATCTTCGCGGCGGACATCACGTCCGACGGCGCTCCGGCGGGCTCGGACGACCGTCGTGCGCTCGCCGTGGCCGGAGACGACGCGGAGGCGGTCGCCTTCGTCACGCGCTTCTACGACGAGATCGGATTCGACGCGGTGAACGTCGGCCCGCTCAGCGAGTCCTGGCGGGTCGAGCGCGACCGTCCGGCGTATGTCGTCCGGCAGAACGCCGATGAGCTGCGGGCGAACCTGGCGATCGCGAACCGCCTGCCCTGAGCGGGCGGCGGCAAGAAGGGGAGCGGATGCTGCGGCATCCGCTCCCCTTCTTCGTATCCGGGCGGAAGATCCATGCGTGCCGTTGGAATACCAGATTGCCGTCGGCTTCCGCATGGTGAGAGAATTCGAGCATGACGGAGGCGGGGGCCGGCGAACTCGAGTCGGTGCGAGTGGCGAGCGTGCTGCGCGACGACATCATCCTGGGGCGGCGGGTGCCGGGATCACGGCTCGTGGAACGCGACATCGCCGCCGAGCTCGACGTCTCGCGGCTGCCCGTCCGCGAGGCGATCCGCGCTCTGGTCGCCGAGGGGATCGTCGTCTCGAGGCCGCGCACGTGGGCCGTGGTGCGCGAGTTCACGCACCAGGACATCCAGGAGTTCGGCGAGGTCCGCGAGGCCATCGAGACCCTGATCTTCGTCTTCGCGGCCCAGCGCCACGATGACGAGGGGCTCTCCCGGCTGCGCGCCGCCTACGCGACCGAGCTCCTCGCGGCGCAGACGGGCGATGCCGAGGCCGCCCGCATCGCGGCAGCGCACTTCCACGGCGTCGCCGCCGACCTCGCAGGCAACTCGATGCTCGCCGAGCTCATCGGGGTCTTCGTCACGCGGCTGAGGTGGTTGTTCGGTCAGCACGACGACCTGCTGGCCATGGCCGAAGAGCACCGGGTCCTCCTCGACGCGGTGGCTGCGCGTGACGTCGAGGCGCTCCGGCGACTCGTTCCGGAGCATCTGGTGTCCGGCCAGGCGGCCGCAGAGGCGCGTCTCGGGAACGTCGTCTACGCGATCTGAACTTTGCGGAAATAGCCGGTTCGGGCGTATCGTTGTCGAAAGGTAGATACCCCTAGGGGGTATAGGTTCCGACCTTCGGGACACTGCCGAGAGGAAGCACATCATGAACACCACCACCTACGCCGTCACCGGGATGACCTGCGGGCACTGCGAGGGCTCGGTGCGGAGCGAGGTCGCCAAGCTCGACGGAGTGACGGGCATCGAGGTCAGCGCCGCATCGGGCACGCTCGTCGTGACCTCCGATTCCGCGCTCGATGACGCGGCCGTCCTGGCCGCGGTCGACGAGGCCGGCTACCGCGCCGCGCGCGCCTGAGGGGCGATCATGGCAGGCGCAGGAGCGACCTACGATCTCGAGATCGGCGGCATGACGTGCGCGTCGTGCGCGTCGCGCATCGAGAAGCGGCTCAATCGCATCGACGGGGTCACGGCTTCCGTCAACTATGCGACCGAGAAGGCGCACGTCGAGGCCGCTCCGGGCATCGACGTCGACGACCTCATCTCCGAGGTCGTGCGCACCGGCTACTCCGCCGCGCTCCCGCGCGAGGAGGAAGACGGTGAGCCCGATGCCGCGTACCGGCTCCTGCGTCTGCGCCTGATCGTCGCCGCGGCGCTGGCGATCCCCGTGATCGTCCTCGCGATGGTCGAGCCGCTGCAGTTCCCCGGCTGGCAGTGGGCGTCGCTCGTGCTCGCCACCCCCGTCGTCACCTGGGCCGCCTGGCCCTTCCACCGCGCGACCTGGCTGAACGCCCGCCACCGTGCCGTGACGATGGACACCCTGATCTCGGTCGGCGTCACGGCCGCCTACCTCTGGTCGCTGTACGCGCTGTTTTTCGGCACTGCGGGCATGTGGGGGATGACTCACCCGTTCCGGTTCACGATCGAGCGCGGCGACGGGCTCGGCAGCATCTACCTCGAGGTCGCCGCCGGAGTGACGATGTTCCTGCTGCTCGGGAGGTTCCTCGAGCAGCGGTCGAAGCGCCGCGCGGGCGCCGCCCTGCGGGCACTCGGAGAGCTGGGTGCGAAGGACGTCGCGATCCTCCGAGACGGCGTCGAGACGCGGATGCCGCTGTCTCAGCTCCTCGTCGGAGACGTGTTCGTCGTGCGCCCTGGTGAGAAGATCGCGACCGACGGCATCGTGCTCGACGGCTCGTCGGCCGTGGACGCCTCGATGCTCACCGGCGAGTCGGTCCCCGTCGAGGTGACGCCGGGCGACACGGTCACCGGCGCCACGGTCAACGTGGGCGGGCGCCTGCTCGTCACGGCCACGCGCATCGGCTCCGACACGCAGCTGGCGCGCATGGCGCAGCTCGTCGAGGAGGCGCAGTCGGGCAAGGCGGAGGCGCAGCGCCTCGCCGATCGCCTGTCGGCCGTGTTCGTGCCGATCGTGTTCGCGATCGCCGCGGTGACCCTCGCCGTGTGGCTCCTCGCGGGAGGCGGCGCCGCTGCGGCGTTCACCGCCGCCGTCGCCGTCCTCATCATCGCGTGCCCCTGTGCGCTCGGTCTCGCGACGCCGATGGCGCTTCTCGTCGGCACGGGCCGAGGAGCCCAGCTCGGCGTGCTCATCAAGGGCCCGGAAGTGCTGGAGTCCACGCGTCGTGTCGACACGATCGTGCTCGACAAGACCGGCACGGTGACCAGCGGACGCATGACCCTGCTCGATGTCGTCCCCGCAGCCGGCGAAGACCGTCTGCAGGTGCTGCGGCTGGCGGCCGCCGTCGAGGAGGCATCCGAGCACCCGATCGGGCAGGCCATCGTGCGGGCTGCGGTCGAGCAGTTCGGCGACCTCCCCGCCGTGTCCGACTTCCAGAACGCGCAGGGCCGAGGGGTCTCGGGTGTCGTCGACGCGCACGCCGTGATCGCGGGGCGCCCGTCGCTGCTCGCCGACTGGGCGCTGCATCTCCCGGCCGATCTCGCCGCCGCGTTCGACCGTGCGGAGTCCGAGGCGCGCACGGCCGTGGCCGTCGCGTGGGACGGTGCGGTGCGCGGCATCCTCGTCGTCGCCGATCAGGTCAGACCCAGCAGCGCCTACGCGATCGCGGCTCTGAGGGGCCTCGGCCTCACCCCCGTGCTGCTCACGGGTGACAACGAGAAGGCCGCGAGGCAGGTCGCCGCACAGGTGGGCATCGACGAGGTGCGCGCCGGAGTGCTCCCCGAGGGCAAGGTCGCCGAGGTCGCCGCGCTGCAGGCGCAGGGCAGGGTCGTCGCGATGGTGGGTGACGGCGTGAACGACGCCGCGGCTCTCGCCTCGTCCGACCTCGGCATCGCCATGGGCACGGGAACGGATGCCGCGATCGAGGCATCCGACCTGACGCTCGTCCGGGGCGACCTGTGGGGAGCGGTCGACGCCATCCGGCTCGCGCGCCGCACGCTGGGCACGATCCGGGGCAACCTGTTCTGGGCGCTCGCGTACAACGTCGCGGCGCTCCCGCTCGCCGCTCTCGGTCTGCTCAACCCGATGCTCGCCGGTGCCGCCATGGCGTTCTCCAGCGTGTTCGTGGTGCTGAACAGCCTCCGGCTGCGTCGGTTCCGCAGCGCCGCGCCCGGGATGAGAACGGCCTAGGAGCGCTCCCAGCACGAGGCTATATTGGGCCCTAGACGGATTCTTTCCGGAAGTCATGCGTTCTGGGGAGCGAGATGCGGAGTATCGCGGTGGTCGTCGGGGGGCTGCTGGTGATCGGCGGCGGAGTCCTCGTCGTGTCCGCGGATCAGCAGCGCGTGGCGGCTCTGCAGGAGGCCAAGGCCGCCGTCGAGGATGCTCGCGGGGAGGTCGCCGAGCTGCGGGCCGCGAACCACGGGCTGTCCGAGAAGCTGGCGGCTCTGCAGTCGCAGATCGCCGAACAGGACGCGCAGCTCTCCGACGTCACGGGGTTCCTGCAGTGAGGCGGATGCTGGCGGTCACGGCGGCCCTCGCGGTCGTCGTCGCCGCGGGCGTCGTCGGACGGGCGAACGCCCTCGATGCCGAGCGGGCCGAGACCGTCGCCCAGCTGCGTGCCGTCGTGGCGTCGCTGGACGACGCCCAGGGGCGCTCCGACCACCTGCACGGGTTGATCGACGCCGCGGAGAAGGATGCTGCGGACAGGGCGGCCGTGCTCGCCGTCAGGCCCGCGTTCACCACGGAGGTCGCCGCGCTGACCTCGGCGCTGAGCGGCGCTGAGGGCAAGATCGATACCTCGGCGACCAGGGCCTCGGCGCTGTCGGCGCAGCAGTCCGTGCTGGCCGAGCGCAAGGACCCCGCGGTCGTGCAGGCCGCGACCGCCACGGTGCATGCGCTCACGGCGAAGGTGACGGGCGACGTGGCGACGTGGCAGGCGGCCCAGTCGGCCCGGAGCGGACCAGGGGGACCGGCGTGGTCGTCGAGCGGGCCGGACGGCTATGCGAGGGTGCGCGCGGCGCTCGACCGTGTCGGCGGTGCGGGAGTCGGTCTGTACGAGTCGACCTCATGCGCGGGCGGGAGCGCGGCGGCGTGCGCCAACAGCAACGGCTACATCAAATACAGCGCCGGCATCGTCGGCTGGAGCGCCGACCGCTTGAACTGGGCCATGGCGCACGAGCTCGCGCACATCTACCAGTTCCAGGTGTGGGGTGCGCTGACCTCGTCATCGACGTATCGGACCATGTTCGGCAGCGACCCGGAGTTCCTCGCGAACTGCATGGCCGTCGTCCGCGGCTTCCCCGGAGCGGTCGGATGCGACGCCGACCAGCAGGCCTGGGCATCGGGGATCTGGGTCGGCGCGGTCCGCTGAGTCAGGAGATCGGGGTCGTCGTGTCGATCGCCTCGCGGAGCGGCCGCCGCATCGCCTTCCAGTAGGAGCGCGGCGCGAGGCGCACGAGCACGTCGATGAGCCCGGCCTCCCTGCCCACCATCGTGCGCGCGCGGCGCCGCTCGGTCGCGCGGACGATCTGCGCCGCGGCATCCGCCGGCTCGGTGTGGTACATCGCCGCCTGCGCCGACGCCGCCCTCGCCGCCACCGCCGGGTCGATCGCGGCCGCATATCGGCCGTGCAGGATGATGCCCGTGCGGACGCCAGCGGGGTACACCGCCCCGACGGTGACGGACGTGCCCTCCAGCTCGTGCCGCAGGGCCTCGGAGAAGCCGCGGACGGCGAACTTGCTCAGCGAGTACGGGATGCGCCCCGCCGGAGCTGCCAGTGCGTACACGCTGGCGAGGTGCGTGATGTGCGCGGCCGGCGCCGACCTGAGCGCCGGCAGCAGGGCCTTCGTGATCGACACCGTGCCCCAGAGGTTCACGTCGACGAGCCAGCGCATCTCCTCCATCGTCAGCTGCTCGAGGCTGCCGAGCATCGACGATCCGGCGCAGGTGATCAGCGCGTTGATCCGAGGGTGGGCGGCGACGATGTCGGCGGATGCCGCGAGCACGGCGTCGTCGTCGCGGAGATCGACGACGTGCGTGGTGACGGTCGTGCCGGCGAGTTCGGCGGCGACGGCATCCAGCGCCTCCGCGTTGTGATCGATGAGCGCGAGATGCGCGCCGGAGGCGGCCAGCAGGCGCGCGATGTCGGCGCCCATCCCGCTGGCGGCGCCGGTGATGACGGTCGTGCTTCCGGCAAGGGCGAGACGCTGCATGCATCCTCCTCCTGGCGCGTTTCCGGGTGTGCGCCCTCGTGCTTCGTCGCAGGCGGGGAGTTCCTGATCGTGATCCATTCTGACCGACCAGCCGGGGGAGGGGAACCGCTACGCTCGTGAGAGAGGAGGTTGCGGTGGGACGAACTGCGGATGCCATCGCTGAGGGCGTCGCGATCGCGACCTCTGCCGCGCGCCTCGCCGTGAAGAACCACATCCTCGTCGGGACGATCGCCGAGGACGGCGTGTTCGACACCGAGAAGTACATCGCCGACACCCGTGAGGCCCTCCGCGCGATGGCCGAGGAGGCCGAGGAGTCGGAGAAGGCGCTGAACGCGCTCCGCAAGCGTGCTCGCGGCCGTCATTCCGACCCGGTCGGCACCCATGACTACCGCGATCGCGATGTGCGCAACCTCAAGCGCAGGGCCAGGCAGTCGCACGGCGTCGCCGCGAAGCTGCGCGAGATGATGGAAGACCCCGAAGAGCTCGGGGTGATCGTCGAGGAGGCCCGCAAGGCCGCGTGGGCCGACGTGCGCCACAACCTCGATCGTCGCCTCAAGGTGGAGGGCATGCGTCCCGACCAGGACCCGGACTACGAGCGCATGCGCGAGGCGCGGATGCAGGCGCTGAGGCTCGTCGATCTGCAGGCCCTGTCCTCGGAGCAGCGGGCCAAGGAGAAGCGCAGGAAGAAGCAGCAGAAGGCGGCCGAGAAGGAGTCGGCGAAGGCCTCCAAGGGGGCGTCGAAGGGCGACTGAGGCCCCGTTTCGCTTTCCGGCGGAGACTGTTGTAGGCTGTTCCACGGCCCGCTGAGCGGGCTGGGCGCCCGTAGCTCAATGGATAGAGCATCTGACTACGGATCAGAAGGTTAGGGGTTCGAGTCCCTTCGGGCGCACACTGTGTTGAGACAGTGATGAGACGGCTTCCGCTTCGGCGGGGGCCGTTTCTGCGTTGACGGGGGATGTGAGTCCCACGGTTCGGGCGGCGGGAGCGCCGTCTGCGCACGTCGTACGGCAGAGGATGGCCGCTAGTATCGGCAGCGCGTCCTCCGGTCTCTTCCACGAGGGTCTGCGCCGAGCGCCGCGCACGGCGGCACGACGCATCGTGTGGGGAGTCGTGACTCTTGTGCCTCTCGGCGCGATCGCCGCGTGCTTCACCGTCGTCGCCGTGTTGGGGTGGTTCGGCGAGATCACTCAGGCGGACGCGGAGAGGATCCCGTTCACGGTCTTCGCCGTGATCTTCGATCTCATCTTCGTGCTGGCCCTCGTCTTCGGCGCCGTGGAGGTGACGCGTCAGTTCGCCCGGGAGGGGCGCCCGCATCAGGGGAAGAGCGGTAGTCGCTCGCACTGCCGACTGTTCTGTCGCCGGGACCCGCAGGTGGCAGTGGCGGGTCTGGTTCACGCGTGAGTTTCGTATTACGCTTATCTTATGAGCGCAGGTGAGACGATCAACGGGGCTCCCGTCACAGAGCAGCAGATCTCCGACTGGGCCGCAGAGGCAGAAGCCGGGTATGACGTCGCCGAGCTGAAGAAGCGCGGACGGGGACGACCTGGCCGGGGTGCTGAACCGTCGCAGGTCGTCGCGCTGAGGTTGACGAGCGAGGAGCTCGCTGAGCTGGATGCGAGTGCGGCACGGCACCACACGACTCGGTCTGAGTTGATTCGGGCTGCGCTCGCCGCATACGCTGCGTGAACATCCACGATTCGGCGCGCAAGCACGGCATCTCGGAGGACGACGCGCGGCAGGCGGCATCCTGGCCTCTGTGGATCGAGGATCTTGACGAGGACACGCCATCCCGCCAGCTGAGGCTCGGGTTCGATACCCAGGGGAGACTGCTGGAAACCGTGGTCCTCGTGTTCGACAGCGGTAACGAACTCGTCATCCACGCGATGAAGGCCCGGCCTCAGATGCTCGACCTGCTTCCATGACGTGCGGTCGCCGTCCGCCGCTCAGGATAATCTCGAAGGTGTGACTGCATCCCGAGCCGAGGCCGCGTACTCCCGCGCTGTCACGGCGTTCAGCACGCCGACCCTCGACCTTCTCCACGGCCGATTCGCGCCGTTCGTCGTCGCCTCCCTCTCGATCCTGTTCACGGCGGATCGCGCCTCCGTCCCGATCGCCGAAGCCCATGCCGAGCTGACCGAGGTGCTCGATGAGCTGAGGGCGGCGGGCTACGACGAAGACGACCGTCGGGTTCCTGCGGGCAGCGGCCGCGACGTGTGCCGGCACTGGGTCCGTCTGGGCTGGCTCGTGCAGCAGATCGACGACGACGTCGAGGTGTACCGCCTCTCCGCGCACGCCGTGGAGGCGCTGGAGATCGCCGGCCGCACGGGAGGTGGGCGCACGCGCGTCTCGAACTCGCGCGTGCGCACGCTGCTGGAGGCCGTGGAGCACCTTGCCGACAGTGCAGAGGCCGACCCTGAGCGCCGTCTCGCGCGGCTGCGCGAGGAGCGCGCGGTGCTCGATGCCGAGATCGCGCGCATCGCCGAGTCCGGCAGCGCCGATCCGCTCGACGACGAGGAACTGCTCGAAGAGGCCGAGAACGTCCTCCATCTGGCGCGCGAGCTGCCGGCCGACTTCACCCGCGTGGCGGAGTCGCTCAAGGCGATGCAGCGCGACGTCGTCGCCCATCTGCGCCGTGACGAACGGCCGACGGGCGAGGTGCTCCGCGAGTACCTGCAGCGTGCGCAGGACGTCATGCAGTCGACCCCCGAGGGGCGCGCCTTCTCCGGCGCGCTGCGGCTGATCGGCGACCCGGAGCGCATCGACGCGCTCAACGACCAGCTCCACACCCTGCTCCGGCAGCCGTTCGCGCGGATGCTCGACGGGAGCCGTCGCGCCGAGCTCGACGCGATCGGCCGGCGGGTCGAACTGGGCGTCGAGGAGGTGCTGGCGGCGCAGCGCCGCGCATCCCACGTCATCACGGGACAGGTGAAGACCCACGACCCCCTGCGGGACCGCCAGATCGACGACCTGCTGCGCGACGTCATCGCCGGCCTCCACGCATGGAGCGGTGGGGGATCCGTCGCCGAGCCGGTGCGCAGCATGCCGCTCGTCGATCTCGGCCACCTCCGACAGACGTCGAGCGATGTCCGCCCGCCCGGAGCGCCGGCTCCGCTCGCGGATGCCGTCGACGTCGAGTTCGTCGACGCCGACACCAGGGCCTGGGGCGGGCCGCGGTACGCGGAGCTGGAGGAGTACGTCGCGGGCCTCGGGGAGGAGTTCGACCTCGGCACGGCGTTCGCGCACGCCGCGGACGACACCCGTCGCCCCGTCGACCTCCTCGGCCTGCTGGAGATCGCCCATCGCAACGGCATGAGCGAGGGCGACGACGTGTCGGTGGTCGTCGCCCTGCGTCCGGACGGCACCACGCGACGGTTCGCGTTCGGCGCGGTCACGGCGCGCACCACGAAGGAAGAAGCACATGACTGACGAAGACTTCGAGACGGCGGCGCCGGTCGATGATCCGTTCATCTCCCCGATCGCGATGGAAGACGACATCGAGGAGCACTTCCCGGGCGACCGCGGAACGCTCGATCCCGAGATCCGACGGGTGCTCGTGCACATCCTCCAGCGCCGGTTCATCGCCGCCGAGCGCAACCGCCGGGAGTGGACGCTGCTGCTCGACCACCAGCAGGTGATCGAGTCGCGCCTGAACGACCTGTACCTCCGTCTGGTCGTCGACCACGGCCGCGGTTTCGCCTACAAGCAGCAGCTGCGTTCCGACGAGATCGACATGCCCGTCCTCCTCAAGGACACCCCGTACTCGCGCGCCGAGACCCTGGTGCTCGTGCATCTGCGCACGGTCTATCAGCGCGAGTCGGCCGCGGGCGAGGCATCCGTCCGCATCGACGTCGAAGACGTCGAGCAGACCGTGCTGAGCTACTTCACCGAGGTCGAGGGCAGCACGGCCAGGCAGCAGAAGGCGATCAGGAACGCCCTGGACCGCCTCGACCGAGAGGGCATCGTGCACGAGGAGACCAGCGGGCGCTACCGGATCAGCGCCCTCGTCGAGGTCGTCCTCAGCGCGGAGACGCTCAAGGAGCTTCGAGAATGGCTGCGATCGCAGGAGGTCGTCGCGCGATGACGATGGTGGACACGCTCTTCGGGCTCATCCCCGCCGGTTCGCGGGGGCAGCAGTGGGTCGCCGAAGACCTGCAGCTGATCAACTGGGGCGGATACGACGGCGGACCGCACCGCGTGCGGTTCTCGCCGTACGCGACCCTGCTCTGCGGTGGATCGGGGTCGGGCAAGTCCACGCTGATGGACGCCTACATCGCGCTCATGATGCCGCACACGACGCCCTTCAACGGCGCATCGAACGGCGGCGTCACCGGCCGCCCGCGCGGAGACGAGCAGCGGAACATCCTGTCCTACGGTCGAGGCAAGATCGACGAGTCCCGCACGGAGGACGGCACCAAGCTGCGGGTCCTCCGCGGAGACGGCGAAGACACCTGGAGCGCGATCGCGACGACGTGGCTCGACCACGACGGGACCCGATTCACCGCGGTGCGGGCGTGGTACATCCCCGCCGACGCGCGCGTCCTCGAAGACACTGTCCGCGTGCGCGCCACCGTGAACGGCCCTTTCGATCTGGCGCGGCTGGAGCAGGCCGCGGCGCAGCGCCTCTCCGACGCCGCCGTCCGCGACGCCGGGCTGGAGACCCTCGCCACCGATCGCGAGTTCTCCGCGCGCCTGCACGCCGTGCTCGGCATCGGCGCCGCGGGCTCCGGTGCGAAGGCGATCAGCCTCCTGGCGCGGATCCAGGCTGGTCAGCAGATCACCACGGTCGACGACCTCTACAAGAAGCTCGTGCTCGAAGAGCCGGAGACGATGGCGACGGCGGATGCCGTGGTCGCGCACTTCGACGAACTCGAGAGCACGCGGACGCGCATGCTCACCGCGAAGCAGCAGGTGAGCGCGCTCGAGCCGATCCGCGGCATCAAGGAGCGGATCGCGGCGGCAGCCGAGCGCGTGCGCGTGATCGACGAGGTGGGCGTGTTCTCCGAGCCGTCGTCTCTCGCCGCACTGTGGAGCGCCGAGCGTCGTCTCGGTCTGCTGCGCGAGGTCGAGACGGAGCTGGGCGACCGCACGCGTTCGCTGCAGCTCTCCGTCCGGGAGAAGCGCGCGCTCGTCGAGGCGGCTGACGTGGAGCGCGAGGGTCTTCTCGACGTGCTGCGTCAGTCGGGCGGAGACCGGTTGGAGACGGCACAGCGCGAGCTCAGGGTCGCCGAGCGTCGTCTGGAGGAGGTGCGCCGCGAGCGCGAGCGCTTCGACCTCGTCGCGAAGGAGCTCGGCGCCGACGTGTCGTCTGCGGCGGACTTCGAGGCTCTCGTGAAGGGAGCCCGCAGCGCGGCGCCCGGTGTGTCGGTGCGCGACCTGCGTGCGGAATTCGCCGACGCCGAGACCGCGCGCCGAACGGCGAAGTCCGAGCTGGATCGTGCGCAGGGTGAGCGGGACCGCACGAGCCGGATGCGCAGCAGCATCCCCGCGCACCTGGACGAGTCCCGCACCCTGCTGGCGGAGGCGGCCGGACTCGATCCGAGCGAACTGCCCTTCGTCGGCGAGCTCGTCGAGGTGCGCACCGAGTTCGAGCCGTGGCGCGAGGCGTTCAACCTCGCCCTCGGCGGCTTCGCGAGGACCCTCCTGATCGACGTCGCTCAGCTCGACGGCTTCCGTGCGGCGATCAACGGCATCCGCACTCCGGAGCGACTGAACTACGAGGGCGTGCATACCGGGCTGGCCGAGCTGCGCGCCGCAGACGCGAAGACGCTCCCGGGTCGCCTCGACCACCAGAAGACCCCGTTCACCGGATGGCTGCAGCAGCGTCTGCAGGAGCGCTTCGGGTACGTCTGCGTCGACTCCTCGGCGCAGCTCGGCGACCACCAGAAGGCGCTCACGATCACCGGGCAGGTGTCGCAGGGCAGCCGTGGCGCGCACGGCGGGCAGGGCCGCGGCAACCTGCTCGGCTTCACGAACGACCGTCGGCTGCGCGAGCTCGACGAGCAGCTGCAGGAGCTCGCCTCCCGGTACGAGGAGGCGGCGTCGGCGGCGCAGGATGCCGAGACCGCGCTCGACCGCATCGAGGCGCGATCGAAGGCGTTCGCGAGGATCGAGGATCTCACCTGGGAGCAGATCGACGTCGCCGCGGTCGAGGCGGAGCGCACGCGCTGGCTCGCCGTCGAGGCGGAGGTCACCGAGGGGAACCCCGAGATCGCGCAGCTCACGCGGCAGGCCGACGAACTGAAGGTCCGCGCCGGTCGTCTCCGCCAGGAGGAGGCTCGGCTGACGAGCGACCTGGAGCAGGCGCAGGCGCACTGGGCTCAGGTCACGGACGAGGTCGACGCCTGCCAGAGCGTGATCGATGCTGCCGACGCCGGCGGCATCGCCCTGGAAGACGGCCATGCGTCCTTCCTCGACTCCCGCTTCCTGCTCGTCGACGCGGCGAGCCCCACAGCCGCGCAGCGGCTCGCGCACCTCGACACCGCGCTGCGCACCGCCGCTCAGCGTCTGCTCGAGGATCGTCGCGCCGCCGCGGAGGCCTACGACGAGCAGCGCGAGAGCATGCGCCGGCTCATGACGGGCTTCCTGGAGCGCTGGAACGACCTCACGATCCTCCCCGACCCCGACGAGTCGGTCGCCGAGTTCGAGAGCATCCTGGAGGCGCTGCAGACCAACGGGCTGCACGAGCTCGAGATCGAGTGGCGGGACAGTCTCCTCAAGCTCTCCGGCAACGACCTCACGAGTCTCGACTCCACGCTCGCCCGTTCCCGTCGCGAGATCAAAGACCGCATCGAGCCGATCAACCGGATCATGGCCGAGCTGCCCTTCTACGACGACGATCACCGTCTGCAGATCGCGCCGCGGGAGAACCAGTCCGAGGCGCGCAAGCGATTCCTCAGGGAGCTCCGCGAGGTCAGGCAGCTGATCGAGGCTGCCTCCACGGATGCCGAGCGCGATGCCGTCTACCGCAGGATGAGCCGTCTCATCGGGCGGATGCGGCGCACCGCTCCGGACTTCGCGGAGCTCATCGACGTGCGCAACCACGTGCGGGTGAGCGCGGAGCGCATCCACGCCGTCACTCGCGAGCACGTCGCCCTCTACGACCACATCGGGGAGAAGTCCGGAGGCGAGTCGCAGGAGCTCGTGGCGTTCATCGTCGGCGCCGCGCTGCGCTACCAGCTCGGCGACGCCGGCGCCCCGCGTCCTCGTTACGCGCCGGTGTTCATGGACGAGGCGCTCATCAAGGCCGACGCGCACTTCACGAAGCGGGCGATCGGCGCCTGGCGTGGGCTCGGGTTCCAGCTCGTCATCGGCGCGCCGAACGACAAGTACAGCGCGATCGAGCCGCACGTCGACGTCGAGTACGACATCCTCAAGGACACCAGGGGCCGCTCCTGGGCCAAGGCGAAGGTCGGGCTCCCGGAAGACGCCTGACCCCGGGTTTCGCGCTGAAGCCTCTCGGGCGAGGGGCGTCTCGTGTGGGGGTGCCGAACCGCCGCGGATGCTGGGTTCTCCGCGAGGGCCCCGCCGTTCGCGACGGTTGGGCGCCTGGGTGCGCGGATGCCGGGACAGCGGGCGCGCGGCGCCGTGCCGGACCGAACCGGGCCGGACGGGGGCGGGCTAGAGCAGGCTCGTGATGGCGGGGTCGCGGCGGGCGACCTCGGTCGCCGTGGAGATGATCGCGTGGCGTATCGCCGCCACCGCGAGCGCAGGTGTCACGTCAGAGCGGTGGGCGAGGCTGATCGTGCGCGTCATCGAGGGGTGCGCGAAGCGGACCGACCGCAGCTCGGGTCGATCGAGCAGCACCATGGCGGGCACGACGGCGACGCCGACTCCGCGCTCGACGAAGCGGAGCACGGCATCCATCTCCGCCCCCTCCAACACGACGTTCGGGGTGAGGTCGGCGGCGCGGAAGGCGGCATCCGTCGTCGTCCGCAGGGAGTAGCTGTCGTCGAACACGATGAGCGGCAGCGTCGACAGCCGGTGGATGTCGATCACCGCATCCTCGGCGATCGGGGGATGGGCCGCGGATGACACGACCACCAGCTCCTCGGCGAGCAGAGGGGTGCGGGTGAGGCTCACCCCCGGAACGGGCTGCGCCGTCGACTCGGTGATGAGGGCGATGTCGACAGCACCCACGGCGAGCTGCTCGACGAGCAGGCGGGAGCCGCTCTCGGTGAGATGGAGGTCGACGTCGGGGTAGGAGGAATGGAACGCGCTGAGGGCCTCGGCGACGAGGCTGATGCACAGGGTCGGCGGAGCCCCGAGGCGCACGCGTCCGCGGCGGAGTCCGGCCAGCTCGCCCATCTCTTCGCGGATGGCGTCGGCCTCGGCGAGCATCCGCTGCGCCCGGGGGAGCAGGGTCTCTCCGGCGGCGGTGAGGGCGATGTGTCCGCGTGCCCGGTGGAACAGCTCGGCCCCGAGCTCACGCTCGAGTGTGGAGATCTGCCGGCTCAGCGAGGGCTGCGCCAGGTGCAGGCTCTCGGAGGCTCTGGTGAAGTGCCCGAGCCGGGCGACCTCCACGAAACCGCGCAGCTGCTCCAGGTTCATGGCCATAGCTTAGCCGCATGATTCTGACTCGAACTATGCATTGGAGTTATTAGGCAACCCTAACTAGCGTGGCCGACATGAGCACACGCGAACGTCAGATCTCCACCACCGTCCTCGTCATCGGCACGGGCGGATCGGGGCTGCGAGCGGCGATCGAGATCGCCGAGCACGGCGTCGACGTCGTCGCCGTCGGCAAACGACCCCGGAACGACGCGCACACATCGCTCGCCGCCGGCGGCATCAACGCGGCCCTCGGCACGATGGATGCCGAGGACAGCTGGCAGCAGCACGCCGCCGACACCATCACGGAGAGCTACCTGCTCGCCAACCCGCACACGGTCGAGATCGTGACCCAGGGCGCCGAGCGCGGCATCCGCGACCTCGAGCGCTGGGGCATGGACTTCGCCCGTGAAGACGACGGCCGCATCTCGCAGCGCTTCTTCGGCGCGCACACCTTCCGACGCACCGCCTTCGCCGGCGACTACACGGGCCTCGAGATCCAGCGCACCCTCGTGCGGCGGGCCGAGCAGCTCGACGTGCCGATCCTCGACGGGGTCTACATCACGCGTCTCCTCGTGCGCGACAACGTCGTGTTCGGCGCCTACGGTTTCGACCAGGCCGACGGCACGCGGTACCTGATCCACGCCGATGCCGTGATCCTCGCCGCCGGTGGACACAACCGCATCTGGCGGCGCACCTCCTCCCGCCGCGACGAGAACACCGGAGACTCCTTCCGTCTCGCGGTCGACGCGGGCGCACGGCTGCGCGACCCCGAGCTCGTGCAGTTCCACCCGTCCGGCATCATCGAGCCGGAGAACGCGGCGGGCACCCTCATCTCCGAGGCCGCCCGCGGCGAGGGCGGCGTCCTGCGCAACGCGCTCGGCGAGCGCTTCATGCCGAAGTACGACCCGGAGCGGATGGAGCTGTCCACCCGCGACCGCGTCGCGCTCGCCGCGTACACCGAGATCGCCGAGGGGCGGGGCACCGAGAACGGCGGCGTCTGGCTCGACGTCTCGCACCTGCCCCGCGAGACGATCATGACGAGGCTGCCCCGGGTCTACCAGACGATGATGGAGCTGCAGATGCTCGACATCACGACCGACCCGATCGAGATCGCCCCGACGGCCCACTACTCGATGGGCGGCGTGTGGGTGCGGCCGGAGGATCACCAGACCGACGTCGACGGGCTGTACGCGATCGGCGAGGCGTCCAGCGGTCTGCACGGAGCGAACCGCCTCGGCGGCAACTCGCTCATCGAGCTGCTCGTGTACGGGCGGATCGTCGGACAGGCCGCGATGGCGCACGCCGCAGGCCTCGACGCCCAGCGCCGTTCGGCGGATGCCGTGGCGCAGGCCCGGGCCGAGATCGACGATCTCCTCGCGGCGGACGGGCGGGAGAACGTGCGCGCCCTGCAGCGCGCGATCCGCGACACCATGACCGCCTACGCCGGAGTGGTCCGCTCGGAGGAGGGGCTCCGCACCGGACTCGCGGAGCTCGACCTCATCGAGGGGCGCATGGAGGACGTCGGCATCCACCCCGACATCGCCGGGTTCCAGGACCTCGCTCACGCCTTCGACCTCAAGGCCTCGGCGCTGGCGGCGCGCGCGACGATGGAGGCCGCGCTGGAGCGTCGCGAGACCCGCGGATGCCACAACCGCAGCGACTTCCCCGACACCGACCCGACGCTGCAGGTCAACCTCATCTGGAGCCCGCGCGACGGCATCACGCGCGAGGAGATCCCGCCGATCCCCGCCGAGATCGCGGAGCTGATGCGCGAGGTCGACACGAAGGGCAAGCTCGTCGAGTAGCCCGGCGCTCCGCCGGCTCCCGTCGCGAAAGATCCCGCTCAGGTACCCCCGGAGCGGGATCTTTCGCGACCGGAGCGAGCCCGGAGCGGGCCCGGAGCGAGCCCGGAGCGGGCGGGACGTCAGCGGCTGATGTCGGCGACGGTCGTGCCGGTCGCGGCCGCCGACAGCGACAGCGCCACGTCCGCCTGGCTCAGGATGCCGACCAGCAGGTGATCCTCGATCACGGGAAGACGGCGGATCTGATGCTCCCGCATGAGGTCGAGGGCCACACGCACGTCATCGTCGGCGGCGACCGTCACGGGCTTGCCCTTGGCGAGCGCACCGGCGGGCGTGGTGTCCGGGTCGAGGCCTGCGGCGATCGCGCCGACGACGATGTCGCGGTCGGTGAGCATCCCCTTCAGCCTGCTGTCCTCCCCGCAGATCGGCAGGGCGCCGACATCCAGCTGGGCCATCACGGTCGCGGCGATCTGCAGCGAGTCGTTCTCGCCGATGCAGCGCGGGCTCGGGGTCATGATCTCTCGTGCGGTGGTCATCGTCTTCCCTCTCGTCTCGATCGTTCGTCCTGATGTCCTGCGATGCGCCGTGGTGCGCGGACGCCGTGTCAGGCGCCGGTGCGCGGATCCCGCTCCGGGCCGTCCGAGTAGTCGGGCCGCGGGGGCTGCACGGGCTGATCGGAGTACTCGCCGCCCTCTCGCCCTCCATACGGGCGTCCGTGGTCGGCGAACTCCTCGCGGGCGAACACGAGGCTCCACGGTCCGGCGGTGAACCGGGCTCCGGTGCGGAGCGTCTCCGTGCGGGCGCCTCCGTGCGTGGCATCCGTGTCGGGGCTGGCGTTCATCTCGCCCTCGCCGTGCAGCTCGAGGACGTACTCGTCGCGCTCGTCGTGCGTGATGGTGGCGTGCAGCGGCTCGGTGTCGGCGAGGCGCAGGTCGCTGTCGTCGGCCGAGCCGATCCGCACCAGGTCGGACTCGATCGCGTACTCGTCGCGGTCGTCGTCGCGGGTGATGCGCAGGCGCGGCGACCCTGCTCCCCACTCTGCGTGAGTGGTCGTGGGAACGTATCCCTCGTCGTCGGGAATGCCTGCGTCGTCTGCACCGCGGTCGTCTCGTGCGTCCATGGACCGCACCTCCTCCGTGTCGGCCCTCAGGCTAGGCAGACGCGGATGCTGTGGCGCAGGGGGTTGACTTCAGTCCTCCGCAGTGATCGCGTCTTCGCTGGAGATCATGTCGGCGGTGACGAGGACGATCCCGCCGGAGGAGTTCGCGGAGTTCGCCATCGCCGCGATCCACTCCGGCTGCAGCGGAGGGGGAGTGGGGTCGTCGAACACGAACCGCAGCGGGATCGACGGATGCAGCCAGATCGTCGAGCGACCGGGGACATCGCCCTCCGGGTGCGCCCACGACAGGGTGAAGCTCTCGTTGCGACGGAGCTTGGTCGCCACGACCACCTTGAGGTGCGCCAGGGCGAGGTCGTCGATGTGGATCGGATCGTCGGCGTTGCCGTAATAGAACATGCCCATGCGTTCTACGCTACGCAGAGAGGGTTTGGTCCAACAGCATTCGTCGGGCCTCTGTCATCGAGTCGAGGAGAACAGCGGATGGGCAAGTTCGTCTACGAGGGCGATGTGAAGACCGAGATCGAGGATCGCGCCCTCACGCACCTTCAGCTGGTGATCACGGCGAAGCTGCGTCGGGGCGAGCCGTTCCCGTTCAGCTGGCGTGAGGACGCGAGTGTGGGCGGCGGGCGGACGACCGTGTGGATCCAGCCGGGCAGCGCCCTGGTGTTCAAGTACTTCGGCAGCAGGCAGCCTTCGATCAACCGTGCCTGGATCGAGGCTCTCGCGTTCACCGCCAACGCGCCGAGCGGCCTCTACCTGGTGCCGGAGCCTGCGGAGGCCGGCTCGGAGCCGGGGTCGGGCGAGGTGCCGGTCACTCCGCCGATCTGAGGCGCAGCGGGCGCGGGTCAGGGGAGATCGAGCTGATCGAGGTTGAGCTCGCCCGAGGCGTTGAGCCGATTCATCATGGCCGTCACACGCACCGGATCCAGCGCGGGGATCTCGGCGTGGTCGTAGCCGAACTGCAGGGGGATCGCCGGATGGATCCAGATGGTCATACGCGCGTCCGGCCCGTCGCCCTCCGGGCTCCAGGTGAGCATGAAGCTCTCCTGACGCCGCAGCTTCGTCGAGATGACGATCTTCACGTGCGCGAGAGTGACATCGTCGATCGGGATCGGCCCCGAGGTGCCGTCGTACTTCAGCCTGCCCATACCGCCCAGTATCGCCGATGCCCGGAGGCGGCGGGTGACAGCCGCCTCCGGCACGTCGTCACTTCGTCTTCGGAGTGCGGTTCTCCGCGCTGACCATCCAGGAGAGCTGCTCGACCCTCTCGAGGATGGCGTGCAGCATGTCGGCGCTCGTCGGATCCTCCTCGTCGACCTCGTCGTGCACATCGCGGCAGGTCGCGGCGACCGCGTCGAGCCGGGCGGTCATCAGATCGATGGCGTCGCTGGTGAGGATCTCCCCCTGCGGCGCGTCGGCGAGCGTGGTGCTCTTCGCCACGACGGCGCTCCTCCCGTCGGGGAGCGCGTGCAGCGCCCGCATCCGCTCGGCGATCGTGTCGGCGAAGCCGCGCGCCGCATCGATGATCTCGTCGAGCTGCAGGTGAGTGTCGCGGAAGTTCCTGCCGACGACATTCCAGTGCAGCTGCTTGCCCTGGCTCGCCAGCTCGATGAGATCGACCAGGACGCGCTGGAGGTCGTCCGTCAGCGCGGCCGAGGCGGTGAACGCCGACTCGGCTCCCTCCTTCGCCGTGCGCCGCGCGGTGGACGACCGCGGCGATCTCGTCGCGGTCTTGCCGGTCTTCTTGATGTCTGCAGCGCTCATGTGCGTCGCCGTCCCTTCGTGGTGGGTCTGTCGTCACGTCGTCCGTGAACGGCTCACGCTAGGTGCGGATGCCGGTGAGGGGAACGGCCTTGCGCGCGTCGACCGGGGGAGGTACACGCGCGTCGGGATCGCGGAGACACGCCGCCGCAGAGGGCACGGGGCGTAGGCTGAGACGGTGACTGCGTACGTCTCGGCCTTCGACCTGTTCTCCATCGGAGTGGGGCCCTCGAGCTCCCATACGGTCGGCCCGATGCGGGCGGCTCTCGAGTTCGCCGGGCGGCTCGGAGCGACCGACGCGATCGACCGCGTCACCAGGGTCGGCAGCACGCTCTACGGCTCGCTCGGCGCCACCGGCATCGGTCACGGGACGCCGGATGCCGTCGTCGCCGGACTCCGCGGACTCGCCCCGGAGACCTGCGACCCCGCCGATGTCCGCTCGGCGTGGACCGACTTCCCCGCGGGGGAGTCGCTCCGCCTGAACGGCACGCACGAGGTGGCGTTCAGCAAGGACGACATCGTCTTCGCGCCCCGCACGCGCCTCCCGGGGCACCCGAACGCCATGACCATCACGGCCTGGGATGCAGACGGCGGCACCGTCGCGGAGGAGACCTACTACTCGATCGGCGGCGGCTTCATCCGCCGCGACGGCGAGGAGGCGAAGCTCTCCACCGCCGCCCTGCCGTACTCGTATGCGGATGCCGCGTCCCTCCTCGCGCTGTGCGACGAGAACGGACTCACGATCGCCGAGGTCGCGCGTCTCAACGAGACCGCCATGCGCAGCGAGGAGGAGGTCGCCGCGGGGCTGGACGCGATCTGGGACGCGATGGCCGCATGCGTCGACGCGGGGCTGCACGCCGACGGCGTCCTCCCCGGCATCCTCAAGGTGAAGCGTCGCGCTGGGACGATCCGCGCGCAGCTCGACGCCTCGGAGGCCGACGGCCACCGGGAGCTCCCCGGCGAATGGCTGGGCGCCTTCGCTCTCGCGGTGAACGAGGAGAACGCCGCCGGCGGACGCGTGGTCACGGCCCCGACGAACGGTGCGGCAGGCATCCTGCCCGCCGTCGCGATGTACTGGTGGCGCTTCCTCGCCGACTCGGGTCTCGGCGCGGGCAACGCGGTGACCCCCTACGGCGAGCTCGTCGGCAGCGCCCTGCTCGGCTTCGGTGCGGAGGCGTCGCTCGTCGCGGTCGGCGCGATCGAAGACCCCGACGCCGTCGCCGAGGCGAACCGCCGCCGTGGCATTCGCCGCTTCCTGCTCACCGCGACCGCTCTGGGGTCACTGTTCAAGGCGAACGCCTCGATCTCCGGCGCGGAGGGCGGATGCCAGGCCGAGGTCGGATCGGCGTGCGCCATGGCCGCCGGCGGGCTCACCGCCGTCATGGGCGGCACCAACCGGCAGATCGAGAACGCCGCGGAGATCGCGATGGAGCACCATCTCGGGCTCACGTGCGACCCCATCGGGGGCCTCGTGCAGATCCCCTGCATCGAGCGCAACGCGATCGCGGCGTCGACCGCCGTCACCGCGACCCGCCTCGCCCTGCGCGGCGACGGCAGCCACTACGTCTCCCTGGACGCCGTCGTCGAGACCATGCGCCAGACCGGACTCGACATGTCCACGAAGTACAAGGAGACCAGCGAGGGCGGCCTCGCGGTCAACGTCATCGAGTGCTGACGGCATCCCCGTCTCATGTCAGCGGCTCCGGGTAGCCTCCTCGGAGGAGGTGACATGGAGTCGATCTGGAAGGCCGGCAGCAGGCGTCGCCGCGAGCAGCCGGTGGTGGCGGTGCGCCCCTCCGACGACGCTCCGGCGCCGAGCCGGCAGTGGCCGACCAGCATCCCCGCCGTGGCGCAGGTGCTGCGTGACGGCATCGACCTCGCACCAGGAGTGACCTTCCTGGTGGGCGAGAACGGCAGCGGCAAGTCGACCATCGTCGAGGGGGTCGCCGTGGCCTACGGGCTCTCGCCCGAGGGTGGTTCCCGTCAGGCCATGCACAGCACCCGCCCGACCGAGTCGCCGCTGTCGGACTGGATCCGACTGCAGCGCGGCGTGGGGGCCAACCGCTGGGGCTTCTTCCTGCGGGCCGAGACGATGCACTCGTTCTACACGTACCTCGAAGAGAATCCGTCGACGAGGGGTCCCGACGTCCCGTTCCATGAGATGAGCCACGGCGAGTCGTTCCTCGCGATACTGGAGAGCCGCTTCGACGAGCCCGGCTTCTACTGTCTCGACGAGCCCGAGGCGGCGCTGTCGTTCCAGTCGACGCTCGCGCTCATCGCCGTGCTCCAGCGCATCGTCGACGACGGCGGTCAGGTGCTGTGCGCCACGCACTCGCCGGTGCTCGCCGCCCTTCCCGGTGCGCAGATCCTCGAGGTCGGTGACTGGGGCATCCGCCCCGCCGCGTGGAACGACCTCGAGCTCGTGAACCACTGGCGGTCATTCCTCGACTCGCCTGAGCGCTACCTGCGGCACCTCCTCGCCTGAGCGCTTGTGCGGCGGCGGGGCGGCAGGCCGCGGGCGCCGGCGGCGGGGCGCAGGCCGCGGGGGGCCGGTCACCTGAACGCAGGTGCCGACGGTGGGGCGGCGGGCGCCGGCAGCGGGGCGCAGGCCGCGGGGCGCGGTCACCTGAACGCAGGTGCCGACGGCGGAGCGCGATCGGCGGGTCGTAGGCTGTCGAGCATGACCGAGTCGAGAGCGCCGCGGCGCCGCGGACGCCCCCGCGGAGGAACGGACTCGCGGGAGCGGATCATCGGGGCGGCGGTCGACGAGTTCGGCGAGCACGGATACGACGGCTCCACGATCCGTTCGATCGCCGCGCGCGCCGGAGTGGACTCCGCGCTCGTGCACCACTACTTCGGCACCAAGGCCGATCTGTTCGCCGAGGCCGTCGGCATCCCGCTCCGGCCCGACATCGACGTGCCCGCGATCCTCGCCGGCCCGCAGGACGAGGTGGGGGAGCGGCTCATCCGCTACCTGCTGGACTCGTTCGAGCAGCCGGAGATCCGCCGCCGCGGGGTCATGCTCATCCGCACCGCGATCGGCAGCAAGCTCACGACGCCGCTGCTGGCGGGGTTCCTCTCGCGCGAGCTGATCGGACGCATCGCCAAGACCCTCGGCGTCGACGATGCGCAGCTGCGCGCCAGCCTCGTCGCCTCCCAGGTGGCGGGGCTCCTCATCGCACGGTACGTCGTGAAGCTCCCTGCGCTGACCGCGGCGCCGATCGACGAGCTCGTCGCCAGGGTCGCACCGACGGTGCAGCGGTACCTCTTCGACTGACGCGACGGATGCCGCGGCATCCCCCCTGTCTCGGCGGGCCCGCCCGGTGCGGAGCGGATGCCGGGGCGCCCTCGTCTCGGCCGATTCGTCCGGTGCGGTGCGGTGCGGTGCGGTGCGGAGCGGTGCGGAGCGGATGCCGTGCCCCCGGGCACAGCTTCGGAGTGGAGTGGGCGACACGCCGCGGCCAGGTCTCCGGGTACGGCGTGTCGGAATCGAGGTCCGAAGTTGTGCCCGGGGTGAGGTCCGAAGTTGTGCCCGAGGTGAGGTCCGAAGTTGTGCCCGGGTGCAGATGAGTCCGCCCCCGCCACGACATCCATTGACCTCGGCGGCGCCCGGGCGCATAATTCATCACATGATGAATAACTCGGCGGTCGAGATCACCCAGCTGCGGGTGCGGCGGGGGCGGACGCGCGTGTTCGACGGCATCGACCTGACGATCCCGCGCGGAGAGATCACGGGGCTCCTCGGCCCGTCGGGGTGCGGCAAGACGACGCTGATGAGATCGATCGTCGGCGTGCAGCGGATCGCCTCGGGTGAGGTCTCCGTGCTCGGCGAGCCCGGCGGCTCGGTACGCCTGCGGGATCGCGTCGCCTATGGGACGCAGGGGGCCGCGGTCTACGGGGATCTGACCGTGCGGCAGAACCTGTCGTACCTCGCGGCGCTGCTGAAGGCGCCGAAGGGAGATGTCGACCGCGTCATCAACGAGGTCGGCCTCCGCGATCAGGCGGGGCAGCTCGTCGAGTCGCTCAGCGGCGGGCAGTCCACGCGGGTGTCTCTCGCGATGGCGCTGATCGGCGCTCCGGAGCTCGTCGTGCTGGACGAGCCGACCGTGGGCCTCGACCCCGTCCTCCGGGCCGAGCTCTGGGGGCTGTTCCGCGCACTGGCCGATCGCGGCGTGACGATGATCGTGTCGAGTCACGTCATGGACGAGGCGCTGCGCTGCGACCGGCTGCTGCTCATGCGAGACGGCCGGATCATCGCCGACACGACCCCGCGGGCGCTGCTCGACGACACCGGGACGTCCGATCCGGAGGCCGCGTTCCTCGCCCTGATCGAGAGGGACCGTGCAGCCCAGGGGCCGGGTCGCCGCAGCCGCAGGGAGGTGTCGGAGTGAACGGCCGGCGGATGCTCGCCACCGCCGCTCGCGTGCTCGGGCAGCTGCGACACGATCCGCGCTCCATCGCGCTGATGCTGATCGCGCCGAGCCTCCTGGTGGGTCTGTTCGCGTGGCTGTTCAGCGACCAGGACGGCGTCTTCGACCGCTTCGGCGGGGCGATCCTCGCGCTGTTCCCGTTCATCGTGATGTTCCTGATCACCTCGATCACGACGCTGCGCGAGCGTCGGTCGGGCACCCTCGAGAGACTGATGACGACGCCCCTCGGCAAGGCCGACTTCATCCTGGGCTATGCGCTCGCGTTCGGTCTGATGGCGGTGCTGCAGGCCGTGATCACGGTGTCGTTCGCGGTCGGGGTGTGCGGACTCGACGTCGAGGGTCCGCTGTGGCAGCTCGGACTCGTCGCCGTGGTCGACGCGCTGCTCGGCACCGCGCTCGGACTGCTCGCGAGCGCCTTCGCGCAGACGGAGTTCCAGGCGGTGCAGTTCATGCCGCTGCTCGTGTTCCCGCAGATCATCCTCGGCGGGCTCTTCATGCCGAGGGATCAGATGCCCGAGGTGCTGCACGCGATCTCGGACTGGCTGCCGCTGAGCTATGCGATCGATGCGATCGGCGCGGTCACGGCCGGTGACGAGGGATGGGACGTGTACGGGCCGCTGCTCGTGGTCGCGGCGTTCGCGGTGGGCGCGCTGGTGCTGGCGGCCCTGACGTTGCGGCGGCGCACGCGCTGAGCGCAGCGAACGACGTCGAGCAGGGGCGGGCACGATTTCGGACGCGGATGCCGACACTCCGTGTTCAGGGCGCCTCCCGTCGGCGTGTCGGCGGCCATCTCCGAATCTGTGCCCGGGTGTCCGAGCGAGGCGAGTCGGCCGGGTCGAGGCTGAGGCCGGGCGGTCTCACCGCGCGGCGCGGTTCTTGGTGTGCCTGGTAGGCGCGGCATCCCACGGGTCTTCGGGCCATGGATGCTTGGGATAGCGCCCGCGCATCTCCGCACGCACCTGCGCATAGGGACCGGACCAGAACGACGCGAGGTCGTCGGTCACCGCGAGCGGGCGCCCGGCGGGCGAGAGCAGGTGGAAGAGCACGGGAACCCTGCCGTCGGCGAGCCGCGGGGTCTCGGCCCAGCCGAAGCACTCCTGCAGCTTCACGGCGACGACGGGACGTGCACCGGGGTCGTCGATGGGCGGGTAGGCGATGCGGATGCGGGAACCGGTGGGCACCTCGAGACGCTCCGGAGCGAGCTCGTCCAGCCGCGCGGCCTCCGGCCAGGGCAGCAGGCGGCGGAGGGCGGGGGCCAGGTTCACTCTCGCGGTCGGGGTGCCGCTGGCCAAGGCGTCGAGCTCCGGCGCGAACCACCCGTCGAGCGTGGCGAGCAGAGCGGCGTCGGAGACGTCAGGCCAGGGCGACCCGCACTCGCGATGCAGCAGCGCCAGGCGGCGGCGCAGGCCGTCGGCGGCATCCGACCAGGTGAACATGCTCAGTCCGTCTCGCCCGATCGCCCGACGGACCGCTTCGCGCCCGGCCTCGGCCGACGCGCGCACCGGAGAGGAGGAGAGCACGATCGCCCCGACGCGGCGTTCGCGGCGGGCCTGCACCCGACCGCCGACGAACTCCGCCTCGACGCGATCGGTCAGCAGATGGCTCGCGGCCTCGTCCCGCTGCTGTTCGCTGAGCACGGCGGCGGACCGCACGATGGCGCCGGATCCCGCGGCTGCGCGTCCGGTCGCGCGCGTGACGTCGGCCACAGCCAGCCACTCGGCCGATGCCAGGGGGCCGCGCAGCCCGGCGCGGGTGCCGGATGCCAGCAGGTACGTCGCGCCCTCGGCCGTGCGCTCGACGCGGCGGGCGATCCGCTCGGGGAAGGCCAGGGCGACGACGAGTCCGGCGCCGTCGAGACCGGAGCGGACATCAGGCGCCGGGGCGACCAGACGCTGCAGGCGATCGACGTCGCTGCTCCACCTCCGGGCTTCAGGGCTGCGGGCTCCGCTGAGGTCGATGAGCGCCCTGGCGATGTCGGAGTCCGCGATGCGCACGTCGCCGCCCAGCAGCGCGACGACCTCGGCGGCGAGCCGGCCGCCGACCAGCGGGCCCCCGTCGCGGAGCGCACGGGCGAGCCGCGGATCGGCCGGGATGCCGGCGAGCGCGCGACCGTCGTCAGTGGCACGGCCGTCGTCGTCGATCGCGCCGAGCCCGCGCAGCACGGACAGGGCGTCGTCCAGAGCATCGGCGGGCAGCGGGTCGATCAGACGCAGGCCTGACCCGCCCGGTGCGCCCCAGCAGCTGAGCAGCAGCGCGGCGTCGGCGAGATCGCTCGTCGCGATCTCCGGGGCCGGGCGAGAGGGAGCGGCCGCGTACGTGCGTTCGTCGACGCAGCGGATCACGGTCCCCGGGCCCTGGCGGTTCGCGCGTCCGGCGCGCTGCACGCAGGTCGCCCTGGATGCCGCCGCTGTGACCAGCCCGGTCATCCCACGCGCCGCGTCGCGCTGCGGATGCCGGGACAGGCAGCTGTCGACGACGAGACGTACACCGGGAACCGTGAGCGAGGACTCCGCGAGCGAGGTGGTGACGATGACGCGCGGCGGCTCCTCCGGGCGGCGACCGCGGATCACGGCATCCTGCTCGCTCGCGCGCAGCTGCCCGTGCAGCTCCCGCACGTCGAACCCGCCCCCGGCGTCTCTGAGGCGTCGAGCGACCTCGGACACCTCGCGGGCGCCGGGGGCGAAGACAAGCACATCGGCGGTCGGGTCGTCACGGGTCAGGTCCCTGGCCGCGGATGCCGTCGTGCGTGCGACGTGATCGAGGAAGGCCCACGTCACCCCGCGATCGTCGAGACGCGGGGCCGGGCTCGGGGCCCAGCGCTCGGTGAGGGGGAAGGCGGGGACGTCGTGATCGACCACCGGGGCGGGCGCGGCATCCGTTCCGATGACCGCGGCGATGCGGTCGGCGTCGAGCGTGGCCGACATCGCGACGAGAGCGAGGTCGTCTCGGAGCTCGCGGACCTCGGAGAGCAGGCCGATCAGGAGGTCCGTCTCCAGCGCGCGCTCGTGCACCTCGTCGATGATCACGGCGTCGACGCCGTCGAGGCCGGGGTCGTCCAGCATCCGCCGCAGCAGCACTCCGGCGGTGACGAACTCGACGCGCGTGTCCCGCCCGGCCTGGCGCTCGCCGCGCACCGTGAACCCGACTCGGCCGCCGAGGGCCGTGCCGTCGAGCTGCGCGAGCCGTCGGGCGGCGGAGCGGGCGGCGACCCGGCGCGGCTGGGTGACGATCACGCGCCCTGCGGAGCGATTCGCCAGCAGCGGCGGCACGAGCGTGGTCTTGCCGGTACCGGGAGGGGCACTCACGACCACCGCGGTGCTCTCGTCGAGAGCGGAGGAGAGCGCGCCGAGGGCTGCCGCGAACGAGAGCCCCGCGCCGAGGGCGGCGAGGTCGAAAGCGGCGGAGGTCATCCCTCCAGTCTGCCGGTTCGGGGGCGCCGGTTCTCCAGAACTCCGGAGAACCGGGTGCGGCGGATTCCCAGTGCGTCGTCTCGGCGCGAACGTTGACGAATCTCCGGCGTTATGCCCGGCCTGACCCGTAGACGACGGATGCCGCGACCGATCCGGCCGCGGCATCCGCTCTTCTGCGTGTCTGCTCGACTACTCCGCTGCGGGCGGCGGAGGTGTGGTCGGCTTCGGCTCGCGCTTGGCGGGCGCGGGCGCGGCTGCGGCGACGCCGGCGCCGATCCCGCGTCCGACGGCCTGACCCTGGATGATCGACGCGAGGTCGAGTCCGGTCGCCGCGCTGACGCTGTCGAAGACCGACTTCAGCGCCTTGGCGCTGTCGGCGCCGACGAGATCCGATGCGCCGTCTCCGGAACCGCCGATGATCGACACGTTGCCGATCGTGGCGTAGCCCTTTGCGAACTCGGCCATGATCGCGGGGAGGGTCTCGAGCACGCGCTGCGAGAGGAACGCGTCCTGGTTCGACGCGATGGCCTTCGCCTCAGCCTCGACGGCTGCCGCGCGTGCCTCACCCTCGGCGCGGATGGCGTCGGCCTCGGCGTTGGCGCGCAGGCGACGAGCCTGGGACTCCGCTTCGGCCTGGGCGCGCAGCGCGTCGGCCTCACCGGTCGCACGGGCGATCGCGGCCGCGGCCTCACCGGCGGCCTTCGCCTGGTCGGCCTGGGCCTGCTGCTCGGCGATGCGGGTGCGGGCCTCTGCCTGCTTGACCTGCTCGATCGCCGCGGCCTCCGCCGCACGCTCACGCGTGTACAGCTCGGCCTGTGCGCGGGTCTCCGCCTCGTACCGCTGCGCGTCGGCGACGCGCTTGACGTCGGCGTCCAGCTGGGCCTGCTTGTTCTCGGCCTGCTGCTGGAGCACCGCCTGCTCGGTCTGCGCGCGCGTGAGGTTCTCGGCCTGCTCGGCCTCGGCGCGGGCCCGGCCGATTCCGGCGTTCGCGTTCGCGGTGTTGGTGTCGAGCGCGGTCTGCTCGATCAGGTTCGCTTCCTGGTTGGCGATGTTCTTCTGGTTGATCGCACGGTCGGCGTTGGTCTGCGAGATCTCCGCTGCCTGTCGCTTCGCCTGGATCTCGGGGGCGCCGAGCGACTGGATGTAGCCGACCTTGTCGGTGATGCCCTTGATCTGGAACGAGTCGAGGATGAGGCCCTGCTCGGCGAGCTCCTGGGAGACGTCGGCGGCGATCTGGTCGGAGAACTTCTTGCGCTCGCGCATGAGCTCGACGACCGAGAGCGTGGCTACGATGCCGCGCAGGGCGCCCTCGAGCTGCTCGGTGGTGAACTGCTCGATCGCCTTGTCCTGCGAGGCGAAGCGCTCGGCGGCGCGGCGCACGTACAGCGGGTCGGAGCCGATCTTCACGATCGCGACGCCGTCGACGTTGAGGGTGACGCTGTCGAGCGACTGCGCCTCGGCGTTGAGCGACACCTGCCGTGAGCGCAGGGAGATGATCTCGTGGCGCTGCGTGATCGGGTTGACGAGCGACTTGCCGTTCACGATGACCGTGACGGGGGACTCCTCCATCTCGGCGTGGCTCGATCCGTCGGCCGAGATGATGGCGCGCTGCACCTTCTGCTTGCGCCCGGAGATGACGAGAGCCTCGTCAGCCCTGGCGACCTTGATCCAGCTGCGTGCGAACAGCAGCAGGATCAGGAGCAGGACGACGACGATGACGACCGCGATCCCGACGATGATGAGGATGCCGACGATTCCGGCGATCTCCATGGATGACCTCCCTTTGCCCCCCTCGGGGGTGGTCTGCGATGCCGACGCGGAGATGTCGGCACTCGGTTCCACCCTGCCAGAAATGCGCGGGGGCCGCTGAAGGGTCGTTCAGTGTAAGCGTCGCGCGGTCGGCGAGAGGGTCGCGCGTTCGGCGAGAAGAGGCGTGCCGGCGTGCCCGGTTCAGTGGGTCAGCGTTGACGCAGCTTCTCGGCGAGGTCGCGAAGGGTGCGGAGCTCGTCGTCGTCGAGGCGCGACATGCGGTCGGCGATCGAGCGGCCGTGCACCGTCGCGAGGGCGCGGAACGCCCTGGCGCCGGCATCCGTCGCCCTGATGAGGGCTCCGCGGCCGTCGTCGGGGTCGGGGCACTTGGCGATGAGCCCGCGGGTGACCATGCGGTCGACCAGGCGGGAGACGCTGGGCTGACTGATCAACATGTTGCCCGTGACGTCGCGCAGCCGCGAGGTCATCTCGGGGGAGCGGGTGACCGTGAGCAGCACGTCGTACTCGGCCTGGGTGAGGTGGGCGTCGTCGAAGTCCTGGACCATCTCGTCGAACAGTTCGTGCTGCGCGCGGAACAGGCTCTCCCATGCCTCGAGAGCGAGTTTGCGATCGGTCATGGAGAACAGCGTACTGGGAGCCGCCGACACGGGCGGGGCCGACCGGAAGGGTCCGGCCGGCCCCTGTCGGTCAGCCCTGGTCGTGCTCGGGAGTCATCCACTGCACGAGCTGATAGATCACGCCGTTCGGGTCGGCCATCTGGAAGTAGCGCTCTCCCCACGGCTCGGTCTCGATGGGCGTCACGATGTCGACGCCCATCTCGCGCAGCCGCGCGTAGTCCGCGTCGATGTCGTCGACGGTGAAGACGACGAGGAGGCCGGATGCCGATCCGGCCTGCGATGCGGGCCTGAAGGTGGAGAGTCCGGTGCGCAGGTAGATGAGGTGGAAGCCGGCGTGCGGGTGACTGAGGGAGCTGAACCCGTCGGCTGACATGGCGACCGAGAAGCCCAGGTGGGTCTGCGCCCAGGCGGCGGAGGCCTCGACATCGGGGACGTTGAGTGAGAGAGCGGATGAGGTGATCTGCATGGGGATCTCCCTTTCGGTAACGTTGTACGGCGTACAATGTAGCTGGTACAACGCACACGTGGCAAGATCATTCCCATGACGTCAGAACGCACCGGATCCGGTGAGCCCAGCAGGACGCTCGCCCTCCTGTGGGGTCAGCCGGTCGAGCCGCGCAAGGGGCCGGCCCGGTCGATCACCGCGGCGAAGATCGTCGCGGCGGCGCTGGCTCTCGCCGACGATGAAGGGCTCGCGGCCGTCACGATGCGCGCCGTCGCCGAACGGGTCGGGGTGTCGACGATGTCGGTGTACACCTACGTCCCCGGAAAGCCGGAGCTGCTCGACCTCATGGTCGACGCCCTCTACCTGTCGATGGAGCGTCCGGACTGGGGTGCGCAGTCCTGGCGCGAGCGGCTCGAGGCGGTGGCGGAGTCCAACCGGATGCTGCTGGCCGCGCATCCGTGGATGACCGAGGTCGCCGCGCTCAGCCGCCCTCCGCTCGGGCCCGGGGTGATGGCGAAGTACGAGCACGAACTGTCGGCGTTCGACGGCGCCGGTCTCTCCGACGTCGACGTCGATGCGGCTCTCGCCTACCTGCTCGGTTTCGTGCAGTCGCACTGTCGCGCGGCTCACGACGCCGATCGCGCGACGACCGACACGGCCCTCAGCGACGCCGAGTGGTGGGCCGCCAACCAGCCCCTGCTCGCGCGTGCGTTCGACCCTGCGGTCTATCCCCGGGCTGCGCGCATCGGAGCAGCCGCGGGTGAGGCGCAGGGGAGCGCGTGGGATGCCGGGCGGGCCTGGCGGTTCGGTCTCACGCGGACCCTCGACGGACTCGCTGCGCTCATCGACGCCGGCTGACGAGGCGGATCCGCTGCGGCGTGACCGGACGCAGTAAGGGCCGATCGGAGAGGCTTCCGACCGGCCCTTGTCCCTTGCACCAAGAGGTCCTGCAATCACATGAGGTGGATGCCACAGCAAACATTCACCGTGCGATCACTCTATAACGGCGAGGTAACGAAAGCAACGGTTTGATCACGGAAATCTGTGAGGGGTGAGGGTGTTCTTCTCATTCTCGCCGATCAGGGCTTCGCCGGGACCGCGTAACTGCAGCGGCCGATTGGAGCTGTCTTGCAGGATGATGAGGCATGGACCAAGACGGAATCGATGCTGCGATACAGGCGTACTACGGCAGTGTTTTTGACGAGCATGCGCGGCTGACCGCGCGGTCCGCGCAGGGGCGACTCGAGTTCGAGCGCACACAGGAGGTCGTTCGAACCGCCACCCCTGCACCGGCGCGAGTGCTGGATGTCGGAGGGGCCACCGGTGTTCACGCGGCCGCGCTGGCACGCAGCGGGTACCAAGTGGTGTTGATCGACCCTGTTGAGAGTCAGGTTGCTGCGGCACGACAGATCGGGACGTTCACCGCTGCGGTCGGAGACGCCCGACAGCTCGACTTTCCGGAGGACTCGTTCGATGCGGTTCTCATGGCTGGACCCCTCTATCACCTGGCCGAGCGCGAGGAACGCCTGCAAGCGCTGAGCGAGGCACGCCGAGCGTGTCGACCCGGCGGAATCGTGCACGCTGCGGCGATTCCCCGGATGTTGGCTTTCGCCGCGGCGGCCCTCGATCCTGACCTCCTCGACGCCTCCCTCGACGCGTGGCTGGACCTGTTGAGACACGGCGCACCGGTTCCCTCTCTCCGCTTCCCGGGCGGTCACTTCCACACTCCGCAAGAGCTCCAGGAGGAGATGACCGCAGTTGGTCTTCGAAACGTGACGGTCATCGGGCTCGAAGGCCCGGCCGGTGTCGCTCTGGAGAGCGTCGCTGAGGTGACCGACGCCGACTTTTCTGCGGCGATGCAACTCGCCCGAACGTTCGGAGACATGCCGGACATCCGCGACTTCAGCAACCATCTACTGGGTTCCGGAATCGTCTGAATCTCGAGCGGTCAGCATCGAATCAGTTGTCGCCTGGGCCGTCCCCCATCGGCGCTATTCTAGTGCTAGAGTAACCGTCATGAACCTGACCCCGACCGAGCTGACCATCCTGGGGCTCATCGCCGAGCAGCCTCGGCACGGCTATGACCTCGAGCAGGTGATCGAGCAGCGCGGCATCCGTAGGTGGGCCGACATCGGGTTCTCGTCGATCTACTACGTGCTCTCGAAGCTGGAGGGTCGCGGACTCATACAGTCCGAGGGCGCCAAGGCCGGCGCCAGGTCGAGGAAGGTGTTCCACGCGACGGACGCAGGCAGGCGCGCGGCGGAGGAGGCTGCCATCGCGTTCATCGGCGAGCGGCGAACCGTCGCACATCCCGCCCTCGTCGGGCTCGCCAACCTCGCCCTGCTCCCGGAGCAGGAGTACGCGGACGCGCTGCAGCGACGGCTGGTCTGGATCGACGAGCGGATCTCCGGCGTCATCGCGGCCGAGCGCTCGCAGGGTGCTCTGCCTCTGGCTGCGCGCGAGGTCTTCTCCTATTCGCTGAGCCTCCTCGAGGCGGAGAGGTCGTGGCTCGCGGCGCGAGTCCAGGTGTCCGATGAGTGATCAGATGCGGCAGGGCCACGGTGGCGAACGGGATGATGCGACCATCATCTACGGGATCGACGCCTCGGGAGGACTGCACTGCGAGACGACGGCCCTCGGCGTGCTGCTGGAGCACGCGGGGCTCTCGCTCTCCGAAGCGATGCTGTTCGGGCTGGGGTCGGGTCTGTCGTTCATCTACTGGGATTCCGCGCGGCAAGATCTCCCGTTCCTCGGCGGACGGGTGAAGCCCTTCGAGCTCACGCAGAACCTGACCTCGCGCCTGGGAATCGAGCTGCGGGTCGAGGAGACCACCTCGCCTCGGAAGGCGTGGGATCGGTTGCGCACGGAGATCGATCAGGGAAAACCCGTCGGCCTGCAGCTCGACAGCCATGATCTGGAGTACTTCGGGTCTCGGGTGCATTTCGCCGGCCACGTCGTGGCCATGTACGGCTACGACCACGACAGGGCGTACCTGGTCGACACGGCCCAGCAGGGAGGCGAGGTCTCGACGAGTCTGCAGAGCCTCGCGCGCGCTCGGGCAGCGCGGGGCCCGATGTCTGCCCGGCACCGCGCCTTCGTCGTGGATGTTCCCGCCGCTGCCGCACGACCCGAGCGGATCCGCGAGTCGATCGTCCCGGCGATCACCGCCTGCGCCGACGAGTTCCTCGCGCCTCCGATCGCCAACCTCGGCAATCGCGGCATCCTCACCACGGCCGCGCGCCTTCCGACCTGGCTCGACCGGGTCGACGAACCCGCCCGCGACCTCCCCGTCATCGCCATGCTCATGGAGCGGGCCGGCACCGGAGGGGCCCTGTTCCGCAACATGTACCGGGACTTCCTGGCCGAGAGCGCAGAACTCGTCGTGCATGAGGCTCATGCCGACGTCATCCGTGAGAGCGCGGTCCTGTTCGCGGAATCCGCGCTGCTGTGGACACGGGCCTCGGAGTCGATCGCGCGGGCAGGCGAAGGGCAGGATGCGGAGTCACTGGTCGAGGCGGCAGAGATGCTCCGGCGCATCGCGGAGATCGAGACGGCGGCGATGACACGGCTCGCTTCGCTGAGTGACACGGGGGAGACCCGTGGAGCGTGACGCCGTCGGCATCCGTGTGAGTGACGGTAGGAGCTCGACTGGCCGATGACGGTGAACAATGGAACGGTGAGCATGCCCCTGACGCAGGAGTTCATCTGGCGGGGACGGACCGTTCGGTGGGATCGACACGGCACCGGTCCCGCCGTCGTCTTCCTCCATGGCACACCCTGGTCTTCTCGCCTGTGGGGGCCGATCGCCCAGACTCTCGCCGGCCAGTTCACGGTCTATCTCTGGGACATGCCGGGGTACGGGGCATCTTCGAAGGACCCGACGCACGCGGTGGATCTCGGCGTGCAGGGCGAGTTGTTCGCCGATCTCCTCACACACTGGCAGCTCGAGCATCCTCATGTCATCGCGCACGACTTCGGAGGCGCCGTCGCACTCCGCGCGCGCCTGCTGCACGGGGCTGAGTATCGATCGCTCTGCCTCGTCGACGTCGTCGCGCTCTCGCCGTGGGGATCTCCGTTCTTCCTGCTGGTCCAAGAACATGCCGCGGTATTCGAGCAGTTGCCTCCGGCGGTGCACCGGGGGGCGATCGGGGCGTACATCAGCGGTGCCAGCCATCGGGGGCTGCGCCCCGACGACCTGGACATGCTCACCGAGCCGTGGACCGACGCCGCCGGGCAGGCGGCCTTCTACCGGCAGATCGCGCAGGCCGACGAGCGGTTCACCGACGAGATCGAGCAGCGCTACGCGGAACTCACCGAACCCGTGCACATCGTGTGGGGCGCGGAGGACACCTGGATCCCGAGCGACCGCGCGCATCGTCTCGGAGAAGCGATCCCTCACGCCTCGGTGACGCTGATCGAGGGGGCGGGGCACCTCATCCAGCTCGATGCGCCTGCCGCTCTGGCCGCCGAGCTCAGCAGGTGGATGTCCCGGGTCGGCGGCTAGGGCGAGACGACCCGCGGCTGAGGTATCCGCTGCCGGCATCCGCGTCGCGCTCACCGCGCGCCTGACCTGGTCAGCGTGCGGCGAAGATCTCGCGGGCACGGGCGACGATGTCATCCAGCCGGGACTGCAGGTACGGTCCGGGGCATTCGGTCCCCGACCAGGTCTCCCTGTGGCTGATGACGTGTTCCCTGTCGATCGTGAACGACACCGGCACGCCGTCCAGCGTCCTGCCGTCGTAGGTCGCGAGCCACGCGATCATCTGGGCGAGCTCCTCCAGCTGCACCGCCGTCACGGTGTAGTCCGGCGCGCCCGTGGCGTCCAGAGTCTCCACGGCCAGCGACCGCCAGTTCCAGTCGGCGCCGGTCGATGACGGCTTCGCACCGGGGCGGATGAGCTCTAAGACGGACCCGTCGTTCCGCAGATAGAAGGTGGGCGCGGAGGAGCGCCTGTTGCAGCGCGAGAGGAAGTCCAGCTGCTCCTCGGTCGTGCCCGTGTGGTGGATGACGAAGCGGTCGATGATCGGCGTCACCGCGTGGTGGTCGCTCCCTGCGGTGTCACGCGTCGACCGGACTGTGGGGTTCCGGCAGTCCGCGAACCCGAGGGGCGCCTCGAGGCCCTTGATCGCGCGATCGTAGACGGGTTCGTACTCGGGCAGCCCCCTCGGATTGTCCGGGTCCGCGGCAGGCGCCCCGCCGTCTGCGCCCGGGGGGATCGTGGCGAGCAGGATTCCCGCTGCCGTGACGGCGACGCCCGAGCCCGCAGCGATCAGGAAGCGTCGACGGGTGTGCGCCGACGGGCCTCCGTCAGGATCGTGTGCGGGGGAGTGCTCCATCTGCCCATCTAACACGCTTGGCGGAATGTGTCAGATCGAGCCCCATCATCACCCGGCCTCTTCGACCGGCCACCAGCGGCTGCCGATCACCTTCGGGTCGGTGCCGACGCGGGAGATCGCGCGCTCGATCACGTCCACGCTCTCCGGGTCGTCGATGCTGACCTCCGCGCGCACGTGCACCTCCGTGTTCTTGCCGTGGCGCACTCGCACCGAACGCAGGGTGAGCTCCGGGTGCGTCGCGGCCTGGAGCAGCAGGGCGCGGACCCGCTGCTCGCTCTTCTCGCCCGTCGTGACCTCGAGCACGAAGTCCTGCGGGGCGCCGGCGTCGGTGCCGTCCTCCGTCGACTCGTCCTCGGCGTTGAGCCGCAGCCTCCGGTTGAGCGCAGTGCTCAACGGGCGCAGCAGGATGTTGGTCGCCGAGACGAGGATCGCCCCTCCGGCGGCGAGCATCGGCATCCCGGCTCCGGCGAGGGAGCCGACGGCGGCCGCGCACCACAGCGTCGCCGCCGTCGTGAGTCCGCGGATGTTGAGTCCCTCGCGCAGGATCACACCGGCGCCGAGGAACCCGATACCGGAGACCACTTGGGCGGCGACACGTGTCGGATCAGCGGTCTCGCCGGGGAGCGCCTGCGATCCGAGGATGACGAACAGCGCGGCGCCGAGCGACACGAGAGCGTTCGTGCGCATGCCGGCGGTGCGCATGCGCCATTGCCGTTCGAGGCCGATGAGGGCGCCCAGCCCCGCCGCCAGAGCGGCGGTGAGGAGCAGGGCGCCCGTGTCGAGGAGGGTCATACCCCTCAGCCGGCGAGACGAGCGCGCAGGGCCTCGAGGTCGTCGTCCGACAGCCCTCCGCCGCGAAGGTACTCGGCCGACCCGCCGTGCTCGTCGATCCACGCGAACGCGGCCTCGATCGCCTGCGGGGGCGTCGCGGTGACGAGATCGGTGAGGGCGGGGACCATCGGCATGCCCCAGCTCCTGGCGCGCTCCAGCATCCGATCCGCCCAGTCGCCGGCGAGGTTCGTCTCGCTCTGCACGTAGTCCGCGATCACCGCGGCGCGGTCCGCACCGGCCGCGTCGAGCAGCAGGGCCGTCGCGACGCCGGTGCGGTCCTTGCCCGCGGTGCAGTGCACGAGCACGGCTCCGCGGCTCTCGTCGGAGGGTCGTGCGACGAGCCGCGCGACCTCGGCGAACGACGCCGCGGCCGATCCGAGCATGCCCACGTAGAGATCCGCCAGCGACGGGATGCGCGAGAGCATCGCCCGCGCGGCCTCGCCGTCGAGATCTCCGAGGTCTCCGAGATCGCCGGGTGACGGCATCCCGGTCATCGACCCCTCGAGCAGAGGGAGGCCGACCTCGACGAACGAGCGCTCCGTGCCGAGTCGGTTTGGGGCGTCCACACGTTCGAAGTCGCTGCGGAAGTCGACGATCGTGCCGATGGGGCTGTCGCTCAAGGTGCGGATGCCGTCGTCGGTGATGCCCGCGAGCGCGTCGGAGCGGTAGAGCACGCCCTCACGGGTGACGCCTCCCGTGGCGAGCGGCGTGCCTCCTGTGTCTCGGGAGTTGTAGGTTCCGGCGATGATGGCGCTCACGCGACCTCCTCTTTCTGCGCGGCGCTGGCCGCGGCGGTGGTCCGCCCTGCGTCGTACACATCGCGCCGCAGCACTCGGCGCAGACCCGGCAGGGTCAGCAGCGAAGCGAGCACGGCGGCGGCCGCGACGAGGTACAGGGCGGTGTAGTTCTTCTCTCCTCCGACGACCGGGTCGCTCCCGCCGATCAGCACGACGAGGGGAGCGATGGCCGGGGCGATCGACTGCGGCAGGGTCTTGGCGACGTTGAAGATGCCGAGGTACTTGCCCTCCTCGCCGACGGGCAGCGTGCGCATCGCGAGGGCGAGGTCGACCGCGTAGTAGGCGCCGAGCGCGAACCCGGCGAGCAGCGTGCTCACCCAGAACACCGAGAGGTCCTGCGTGAACGCCTTGAGCAGCAGCGACAGCGCCATGAGCAGCGCCGACCCGATGATGAACGGCGCGTAGTCGCCCCGACGGGAGGCGAGGTAGCCGCACGCGAACGCGGCGACGAAGTTCAGCGCCGCCCCGGCGAGTGCCGCCGTGGAGGTGAGGGATGCCGCGGCGACCTGATCCATGTCGAGCCGGATCATCAGGTAGAAGAGTCCGAAGGTCGACACCACGGTGAACCCGAACTGCATGGTCGCCCGCTGCACCCACACCAGCGTGAACATCGGCGCCTTGGCCGGGTTGAACAGGAAGGCGCGGAACACCTGTCCGATCGAGCCGCGCTCTCCGTCGACCCGCTCGATCGGCGGGTCGGGGATGACGAGGCACACGATCGCGACGATGATCACGGCGACGATCGGCATCGCGAGGACGACGATCGTGAGGTTCGACGCGAAGAACGCCGCGACCAGCATGGCGGGCACCATCCCGAGGAAGCCGATCGCGCCGAAGATGCCGGATGCCTTGGCGCGCTGCTCCTCGGGGACCTGATCGGCGAGCAGCGCGGAGAGCGAGGCCAGCGTCGCGTTGTACGCCGCCTGCGACAGCACCCAGGCGACGACGAGGACGGGGATGCTGGGGGCGACGGCCATGAGCGCGGCCGCGAGGACGCCGCCGACCACGCCGCCGATGAGCCAGGGACGGCGTCGGCCGAAGCGACTGCGCGTGCGGTCGGAGAGGTGGCCGAAGATCGGATTGGCGACGAGGGCGGCGAGAGCGCCGAGCGCCGTGACGAGACCGAGCGCTCCTTCCTTCTGCGACTCCGGCACGAGCTGGAGCACCTTCAGGGAGAGCGAGACGACGAGCGGGGTGACGAGAGCGCCGAGTGCGGCGAGCTCGATGAGCGCGAACAGGTAGATGCGCGACATCGGCACGCGCGTCTGCGGGGTGGGGGGAGTGGTGTGCATGGGTCCTTCCTCGGTCCGTGTGGTCCCTCATTGGACCAGCCGTTCCCTTCCCAGGGGTAAAAACTTAGTGACCACTAAGTTAATTCAGCCGAAGATAACGCGCGGATTCCTCCCTGCGCAAGAGGTCGTCGTAAATTCACTTAGTCGTCACTAGGTTTTATGGTCTACTGGAGCGGATGCCACTGCCCGCAGCCGCCGAGCCGACGAAGGACGCCGACATGACCGACACCACGATCTCCGCCGCAGAGACGCGCCTCGACGCGCTGCTCTCCGCCATGACCATCGAGGAGAAGGTCGGCAGCCTGCTCGTCGCGCGCATCGTGACCGGCGCCGGCGGCACGCTCTGGGAGGGCGCCGACGACGAGTCGCCGTTCGGGTTCGCCCCCACCACCGCGCTGCTGCGCGAGCGCCATGTCTCGCACGTGACGCTGATGAACCCCGCCCCCGTCGCCGAGCTGGCGAGGTGGGGCGAGGCGATCCGAGGCGTCGCGGCGTCGACCAGGCTCGGCATCCCCGTCTCCGTCGCGTCGGACCCCGTGCACGGCCGCAGCCGCAATCACGACGTCGCGATGAGCGGCGGCGGCTTCACGCCGTTCCCCGAGCCCATCGCCCTCGCCGCGACCCACGACCCCGCGCTCGTGCGCGAGGCGGCGCGGATGATCGGCGCAGAGCTCAGGGCGGCCGGCATCCACATCGCACTGCACCCGATGGCCGATCTCGCCACCGAGCCGCGCTGGGCCCGCGTCTCCGGCACCTTCGGCGAGAACCCCGGGCTCGCCTCCCTCCTCGTGAGCGAGTACGTCACCGGCCTCAACGAGTCGGGCGTCGCCGCGACCGTGAAGCACTTCCCCGGCGGCGGACCCCAGCGCGGCGGTGAGGACGCCCACTTCGAGCGCGGCGCCCACACCGTCTATCCCGGCGGACGCTTCGACGACCACCTGCGCCCCTTCGCCGCAGCGATCGACGCCGGCGTCGTACGGGTGATGCCGGGTTACGCCGCGCCGCTCGGGCTGGAGTACGACGAGGTCGGCTTCGCGTTCGAGCGCCGCCTCATCACGGATCTTCTGCGCGACAGGCTCGGTTTCGACGGGGTGGTCGTCACCGACTTCAACATCGTGAACGGCATGCGTCTGCCCCGCCTCGGCGTCGAGCTGCCCGTGCGGGCGTGGGGGATGCTGGACGCCGACCCCGTGCAGCGCGTCGTGCGGCTGCTCGACGCCGGGGTCGACCAGTTCGGCGGCGAGGACGATCCCGCGCCCGTGCTGGAGGCGCTCGACCGCGGCCTCGTGTCGGAGGAGCGCATCGACGAGTCGGTGCGGCGCGTCCTGCGCGAGAAGGAGCGGCTGGGACTGTTCGACGATGCGGCCGCACGCGTGGCTGCCCCCGCCGAGGTCCGCGAACGCATCGCGGTCCCCGAGCACCTCGCGATCGGGGAGCGCGTGCAGCGGGCGTCCGCCGTGGCGCTGCAGGGCGAGCCCGTCGCGCTGACCCCCACCACCCGCGTGTACGTCGAGGGGATGGACACCGACGCCCTCGCCGGACGCGCGCTCGTCGTCGACGACCCGGCATCCGCCGATCTCGTGATCCTCCGCCTCGCGGCCCCGTACGAGCAGCGCGAGGGGATGCTGGAGCAGGGGTTCCACAGCGGCAGCCTGGAGTTCTCCGACGAGGAGGTCGCGCGGATCTCCGGCATCGCAGCGCAGACTCCGACCGTGATCGACGTGTTCCTCGACCGGCCCGCCGTGCTGACTCCACTCGCCGAACTCGGGGTGATTCTTCTCGGCACGTTCGGCGTCGACGACGGCATCCTGCTCGACGCCGTCTCCGGTCGCGCCGCGACCACCGGGCGCCTGCCGTTCGACCTGCCTCGGTCGATGGCGGCGGTGGAGGCCTCTCGGGAGGACGTGCCCTTCGACACGGCCGATCCGCTGTGGCGCTTCGGGCAGGGTCTCCGCTGGCCGAACATCTCGTAGGGTTCTAGGGTGAGCAGCTCCGAGTCCTCCACCGACGTCGACAAGCGCGTGGCCCGCGGCGACGCCCGACGCACGCGGATCCTGGCGGCGGCCACCACGGAGTTCGGGCGCAAGGGGTACGAGAGCACCCGCATCGCCGACATCGCGCGCGCCGCCGGGGTGACGGATGCTGGAGTGCTGCACCACTTCGCCACGAAGCACGACCTGTTCATGGCCGTGGTCGAGCGCCGCGAGGAGGTCTACCAGACCATCACGCTGCCGACGGATTCGGTGCGCTCGCTGTTCGACCAGTTCATCGCGGCCGTGCGTCGGGCCGCCGAGGAGCCGGAGCTGCTGCGCTTCCGCGTCATGCTCACCGGCGCCTCGCGCATCGCAGGGCACCCCGTCGAGGGCAGGGCGCAGCGCACCCTCGAAGCCGCGCTCGACTCCCTCATCCCGCTCGTCGAGGAGCGCATCGCCGAGGGGGAGATCGCCAGGGGCACGGATCCGCAGCAGCTGATCCTCGAGCTGCTGGCGCTCAACGAGGGCATCCGCGATCAGTGGTCGACGCTGCCGGAGCGCATCGACTACGTCGCCGTGTTCACCGCGGCCGCGAACGGACTGTACGAGCGGGTGCGCGCCTAGGACGCCGCCGTCTACGCCCCGACGGTCGAGACCCGCTGGCGGCGACGCAGGATGATCGCGCGACGAGCACGGTGCAGCACCGGCATCGCGCCGTAGATCACGATGGGCACGGCGATGCTGACGAGGACGAGTGTCCTGACGATCATCGGGAGCGGTGCGAGGAGGTCGCCGAGGATCAGATTGAGGATCGTGAGCGTGGGGAACACGGCGATCCAGATCATGAGGGCGAGCTGATGCTTCGAGGGCGGCGCGACGGCCGGTGCGCCGGGTGTCTGCGGGGTGTCGGATCGTGCGGTCATGGGGGTGCTCCTTCAGTGTCGTTCGGTGGGCGGTGCGGGGCGGCTCAGTCGGCGGGCTCCGACGGTGAGGCGGTGCGTGCTCGGGAGAGCGCGGTCTGCAGGTCATCGGCGACGAGGTCGGCGTTGATCGCGATGGCCGTCGCAGAGCCCTGGCCTGCCGCGGTGATGACCTGGGCGCGGGGGTCCGCGGCGTTGCCGGCGACGTAGACGCCGGGGATGGTCGTGGCGCCGCCGGTGCGCTGAACGATCCATCCGGCCTCGTCGACACCGCATCCGAGGTCTCTCAGCAGCACGTCGTTCGCGACGAAGAGGGGGCGGACGAACAGGGCTCGTCGGGGGATCCGCTGCCCGTCGTCGAGTTCGATCGCCGTGAGCACGTCGTCGTCGATGATGAGCCCGCGGACCTCTCCCGACTGGATCCGGACGCCTCGCGCGTCGAGCAGTTCGCGCTGCTCGTCGCCCAGAGGGGTGTCGCCGACGAAGAGGATCACGTCGTCCGACCACTGGCGGATGAGGATGGCGTGGGCGATCGCGTCCGCGTCGCCGCCGAGGACCCCGAGGGGCTGGTCGCGCACTTCGTAGCCGTGGCAGTACGGGCAGTGGAGCACGTCTCTGCCCCACCGTTCGGAGAGGCCGGGAAGGACGGGGATCCGGTCGCGAAGACCCGTGGTCACGAGCACTCGGCGCCCCCGCACGGACGTGCCGTCGGAGAGCTCAGCGACGAACCCCGGCGTGAGGGCCACGACCGTGTCGTGGATGATCGCACCGCCGTACGCGATGACCTCGGCGCGTCCGGCGGCGAGGAAGTCGGCGGGCGGCATCCCCTCGCGGGAGAGGAACCCGTGCATGTGCGACGCGGGAGCATTGCGGGGGTGACCCGCGTCGATCACCGCGACCCGGCGGCGGGCTCGCAGCAGGACGAGGGCTGCGCTGAGCCCTGCGGCGCCTCCGCCGATGATCAGTGCGTCGTAGTCGTTCATGAGGCAAGGATCGATCGACGGCACCGGTTTCGGCAAAGTTCGTTGCCGTTTCCGGGATGGATGGGTCACACTGACGGGATGGATCCGTCTGCGATGATCGACTCGGCGCTGGACGCCGTGGGTCCGCGTCTGAAGTGGCTGCGCGGTCAGCGCGGCATGACCCTGGCGGCGCTGTCGTCGGCCACGGGGATCTCGACGAGCACCCTGTCACGTCTCGAGACGGGGCAGCGTCGGCCGAGCCTCGAACTGCTGCTTCCTCTCGCGCAGGCGTATCGGGTGCCGCTGGATGAGCTGGTGGGAGCGCCGGAGGTGGGCGATCCGCGGGTGCGTCTGAAGCCGAGGCGGGTGAACGGGCGAGTGGTCATCCCCCTCACTCCGCAGCCCGGATCGGTGCAGGCGTGGAAGATCCTGATTCCCGGCGGTCAGATCAGGCCGGAGCCGCGGGCGCACGAGGGGTACGAGTGGCTGTATGTACTGAGCGGGCGGATGCGGCTCATCCTCGGCGCTCACGATCTGACGCTGGAAGCGGGCGAGGTCGCGGAGTTCGACACGCACGTGCCGCACTGGTTCGGAAGCGCAGACGGCGCTCCCGCGGAGGTGCTGAGTCTGTTCGGTCGTCAGGGAGAGCGCGCCCACGTCCGCGCAGGCGGGGGCCAGCGGTCGGAGTGAGCCACGCGCCGGGCCTGGCACGTGGCGCCGGGAGGGTGCCTTCTGCGTCAGGGCGCGACTCGTGCCGGCATCAAGGGCGTCAGGATCCCAGCTCGGCCCGGCGCCTCCTCAGATAGGCGACCTCCGCCGAGTTCTGCGCGAGAGAGATCGCCGCGTCGTACGCCACCCGCGCCTCGTCGTCGCGGCCCAGCTGCGCGAGCAGCAGGGCGCGGGCCGCGGGGAACGGGGGGTATCCGTCGAGGTCGGCGGCGAGACCGTCCATCAGAGCCAGACCAGAGACCGCACCCTCGGCCTCCCCGACGGCGATGGCTCTGCTGAGCCGCACGATCGGAGAGGGGTCGATCAGCACCAGCTGATCGTAGAGCGCCACCACCTGCGACCAGTCGGTCGCCGCCCCGTCGGTGTGCACCGCGTTGATCGCGGCCAGCAGCTGAAACCGACCGGGCGCGACGCCGGAGGCCAGCCGTTCGCGCACGAGCGCGTGCCCCTCGGAGATGAGCGCGGCATCCCACAGCATCCTGTCCTGCTCGAACAGCGGGATCAACTCACCCGCGAGAGAGACGCGCGCTGCGCGCCGCGCGTCGATCAGCAGCATCAGCGCCAGCAGCCCCGCGACCTCGCCGTTCGCTGGAAGCAGCTCGCGCAGCAGACAGGTGAGGCGGATCGCCTCAGCGGTGAGCTCCCGACGCAGGGGAGGAGAAGCGGAGCCCGATGCGAGGTACCCCTCGTTGAAGACGAGGAACAGCACGGCCAGCACTCCCGACGTCCGCACGGGAAGATCCTCCGCCGTCGGCATCCGGTACGGGATGCCGCTCGCCGCGATCTTCGCCTTCGCCCGGGTGATGCGCGCGCCCATCGTCGTGTCCTGCACGAGGAACGCGCTCGCGATCTCCGGCACGCTCAGGCCGCCGACCATGCGCAGGGTGAGCGCGACGCGCGACTCCATCCCCAGCGCCGGATGGCAGCAGATGAAGAGGAGCCGCAGCCGATCATCGTCGATCACGCCGAGTGGCGTCGTCTCGCCGTCGTACACGAGCATCGCCTCCCTGTGCCTCGCATCCCGCGTGCTCTCACGCCGGATGCGGTCGATCGCCTTGCGGACCGCCGTCGTCGTCAGCCACGCCCCCGGTGCGGGAGGGACCCCGTCGTCGGGCCAGCGCTCGGCTGCCGTCGCGAACGCCTCGGCCGCCGCATCCTCGGCCGTGTCGAGGTCGCCGAAGCGTTTGGCGAGAGTCGCGACGACCCGCGCCCACTCTTCGCGGTGGGCGCGGGACAGGGCGTCGCGGACCTCGTTCACACGGGCGGCGGAAGGATCGGACGGATCTCGAGTCGGCGATTGCACGCCCTCGAACCCTCGGCCATCAGCGCGAGCGCGACATCGAGGTCCGCGGCCTGGATGATCCAGAGCCCCGCGGCCCATTCCTTCGCCTCGGCGAACGGGCCGTCGGTGAAGACCGGCTCGACGCCGCGCCCGTCGACGACCGTCGACGCCGTGGGATCGGCCAGGCCCGCGGCGAAGACCCAGTGCCCGCCGGCGACCAGTTTCTCGTTGAACGCGTCGATCGCCACGGCCTCCTCTTCGGTGCCGGACTCGCTGCGATGGTCGATGACGTTGACCAGGTAGTGCATGCGGTCGTTCCTCTCACTGCGCGTAGACGGGTCGGCCGCCCACTCGATAGGTCGATGCGATGATCCCGGTGCTGAACACCGTCGAGTCGACCAGCTCCAGGGCGAAGTCGCGACCGCTCTGCGGGAACAGCTTCTCTCCTTCGCCGACGATCACGGGGAACTGCACGAGGTTGATCTCGTCGACCAGCTCGCCCTCGAGGAGCCAGCGTGCGAGCACTGTGCTGCCGACGACGAGGAGCTCGCCTCCCGGCTGTGCTTTCAGGTCGCGGATCGCCGCGGTCGCATCTCCCGAGATCACGGTCGTTCCCGACCAGGCGGGCGCGGTCAGCGTGTTCGAGACCACGTACTTCGGCGCCGAGCTGATCGCCTCGCCGAACCCGCCGTCGTCGCTGCGTTCGCCCCAGTAGGTCTCGAACAGGCCGAACGTCTTCCGGCCCAGCAGGAACGCGTCGGGGCGGCGCCAGGTGTCGAGGATGTACTGCGCCGCATCCGCGTCGCCGAAGGGGATCGCCCAGCCTCCGCGGGTGAAGCCGGGGTCCATCTCCTCGTTGTTGCCGCCGTTCGCTTGCGCGACTCCGTCGAGCGTGACCTGCAGGCTAATGGTGAGCTTCATGATGAGTTCCTTTCTCTCACCAGTACCACGAACGCGGAAGGGCGGATTCGACATCCTCGAGCTGAAATATCGGTCTAACTGGGATGCTAGCTAAGCGTTCGCTGAAAAGATCTGCGCAAAACCCCTAGGGTGGGGGGTTGTGGGTCCCCTGGTTCAGGGGATGTTTAGCAACGGGTAACCGGGGGAGAACGGGATGCCGATGAAGTGGGGATTCGGGCGCGCCCGGAAAACACAGCTCAAGGGTTCGAGGGCCATTGCAGCTGCGGTGGTGGCGGTCGTCGTGACCGCGCTCGCCGCGGTCAACGTGGTCGTGGTCGATCAGGGAACGGCGGTGGCCGCAGGCGGTTTGTCGTGCGGTGACGTCTACACCCAGCAGGGCGCGAGCCCGCGGAACATCTGGCAGATCGAGCGCACCGGCGGAGCACAGACCTCCGTCGGGTCCTTCTCGATCGCCGGTGCGACCGGCAACCTCAACGGGACCGGCATCTACGACGCCGACCGCGACGGCTACGGCGAGATCATCATCGGCGTGCTCCCGGCCAACACCGGCACGGCCCGCTCCATCTACCAGTACTCCAGCATCACCGGTCAGACCACGCTGCTCGGCGCGGGAGAGGCCAACACCGCCGTCACGCACGGCGCGATCAACCAGGCGAACGGCCACTACTACTACGGCGGCCTCACCGGCAACGTCCTGAACGTCTACGGCTTCAACACGACCACCAACCAGTCCATGGGCCTCGTCGCCACCGGCACGATCCCCAACGGCGGCGGCAACGGCGACTGGGCCTTCGACAGCCAGGGCAACCTCTACGTCGTCGCCGGCGGAAGCGGCGCGGGCACCGTGAACGTCGTGAGCGTCATCGACCAGAAGATCCCGGCCACCGCCGGCACCCCCGTGGCGATCACGGCCACCGAGCTCGTCCGCATCGACGCGGGCGGCACGGCGCTCAACGGCATCGCGTTCGCGGGCGACGGCTACCTGTACGTGGCGGGCGGCAACCGCATGTACAAGGTCAACCCGACCAGCGGCGCCGTCATCAGCAACGTCCCCTTCTCCACCGCCGGTTCGGTCGACATGGCCTCCTGCGCCTCCCCGAACACCGTCTCCATCGTCAAGGACTTCCCGGCGGGGCGTCACACCGCCACCGACCAGGTCACCATGACGATCTCGGGCGCGGGCATCACCAAGGGCAACACGGCGACCACCGCGGGCACGGCCTCCGGCGTCCAGCCACAGGAAGCCGGGCCCGTCCTCGTGCTCTCCGGCCAGCAGATCACCGTGACCGAGACCGGCACGGGAACCGGCAGGCCCAAGTACGACTCGAGCTGGACCTGCGTCGACCGCAACTCCGGCAACGTCCTGGCCTCCGGCACGGGCAGCACGGGCTCGTTCATCGTGCCGGACGGCGGTCCGAAGGGCGTCGCCGCGGTGTGCACGTTCACGAACGGCGCCCGGCTGCCGCACGTCTCGCTGCAGAAGACGGCGAGCACCTCGACCCTCGTCGCCGGCGAGACGGTGACCTACTCGTTCAAGGTCACCAACGACGGCAACGTGCCCCTGCACGACATCTCCGTCGCGGAGACCGCGTTCACCGGCGCCGGAGCGATGTCGGCGATCAGCTGCCCGACGCTGCCCCAGCCGCTGGCGACCGGAGCCTCGACCACCTGCACCGCGTCGTACGTGGTGCGCCAGGCCGACGTCAATGCGGGAGCCGTCGACAACACCGCGACCGCGCGAGCCGTCTCTCCCGACGACATCGCCGTGACCTCGACGCCCTCCAGCGTCCGCCTCACCGCGACGCAGACCCCGGGCATCACGATCAAGAAGTCCTCCGACACCGCCGTGCTCGTCGTCGGCGAGACCGTGAAGTTCAGCTTCGTCGTGACCAACACTGGAAACGTGACGCTGAACAACGTCGGCGTCAACGAGACCGCCTTCACCGGCGCCGGCACGATGTCGGCGGTGAGCTGTCCCGCTGATCGGACTCTCGCCCCCGGTGCACAGCTCGTCTGCACGGCCACGTACGTGGTGCAGCAGGCGGATGTCGATGCCGGCTCCATGGACAACACCGCGACCGCGACGGGCACCCCGCCCTCCGGCATCCCGGTGACCTCCGACCCGTCGACGACGCGCACGCCGTCGGTCCCCGACCCGTCCGTGTCGATCGTCAAGACGGCCGACCGCGCCACCCTGGTCGCAGGTCAGACCGTGACGTACTCGTTCCGGGTGACGAACACGGGCAACGTGACGCTGACGAACGCGTCGGTCGTGGAGGGGACGTTCTCCGGAGCGGGCTCGCTCTCGGCCGTGACGTGCCCGTCCGACCGCACGCTCTCCCCGAACGAGTTCATGGACTGCACGGCCACGTACGTGGTGCAGCAGGCTGACGTGGATGCCGGCGTGCTCGACAACACGGCCACCTCGACCGGCACCCCGCCCTCGGGCGGTCCCGTGACGTCCGACCCCTCGGCGGCGCACCTCACCGCGGCGCAGACGCCCTCGGTGGCGCTGGTGAAGACCGCGGACCGGACGAACCTCGTCGTCGGTCAGACGATCACCTACACGTTCGCGATCACGAATACGGGCAACGTGACGTTGACCGATACCGCTGTGGTGGAGGGGTCGTTCTCCGGCGCCGGCGCCCTGTCGGCCGTCTCGTGTCCCGCTGATCGGACGCTCGCCCCCGGTGGGGAGCTCGAGTGCACGGCGACGTACGTGGTGCAGCAGGCGGATGTGGATGCCGGTGCGATCGACAACACGGCCACCGCCACGGGCACCCCGCCGTCGCGGACCCCTGTGGTCTCCGCTCCGTCCGAGGCGAAGGTCACGGGTGCGCAGGCTCCCGCGATCACGATCGCGAAGACCGCGAACCGGACGAACCTCGTCGCGGGCGACACGGTGACCTACTCGTTCCGTGTGACGAACACGGGCAACGTGACCCTGACGGACGCCTCCGTGGTGGAGGGGACCTTCACGGGCGCGGGCTCGCTCTCCGCCGTGACGTGTCCGGCAGATCGGACGCTCTCGCCAGATGAGTTCATGGACTGCACGGCCACGTACGTGGTGCAGCAGGCGGACGTGGATGCCGGCTCGGTCGACAACTCCGCGACCGCGACGGGCGCCCCGCCCACCGGCGACCCGGTGACCTCGGCGCCCTCCGCGGCGAACATCACCGGAACGCAGACTCCGGCGATCTCGATCAAGAAGTCCTCCGACACCGCCGTGCTCGTCGTGGGCGAGACCGTCACGTTCTCGTTCGTCGTCACGAACACCGGCAACGTCACCCTGACGGATGCCGCCGTGCAGGACGTCTCCTTCACGGGCGCCGGCACGATCTCGGCCGTGGACTGCCCGGCTGACCGGACGCTGACTCCCGGCGCGCAGATGGTGTGCACGGCGACCTACGTGGTGCAGCAGGCGGATGTCGATGCGGGTTCCATGGAGAACACCGCGACCGCGACGGGCACTCCGCCCTCCGGTACCCCGGTGACCTCCGACCCGTCGACGACGCGCACGCCGTCCGATCCGGAGCCGTCGGTGTCGATCGTCAAGACCGCCGATAAGCGCACGCTGGTGGCCGGCGAGACGGTGACGTACTCGTTCCGTGTGACGAACACGGGCAACGTGACGCTGACGAACGCCTCGGTCGTGGAGGGGACGTTCTCCGGCGCGGGGGCGCTCTCGGCCGTCGACTGCCCGGCGGATCGGACGCTCTCGCCGAACGAGTTCATGGACTGCACGGCCACCTACGTGGTGCAGCAGACGGACGTGGATGCCGGACGCATCACGAACTCCGCGACGTCGACGGGCACTCCTCCGACGGGTGATCCCGTCGTGTCGGCTCCGTCCGCGGTGAGCATCACGGCGACGCAGTCTCCGGCGATCACGATCGTGAAGTCGGCGGACAAGACGCAGCTGGTCGCGGGGGAGACCGTGACGTA
>NZ_JBHVPJ010000001.1:0-150452 GCF_042887445.1 Microbacterium sp. NPDC057944 | reverse complement strand
GCTGGTCGCGGGGGAGACCGTGACGTACACGTTCCTCGTGACGAACACGGGCAACGTGACCCTGACCGACGCGTCCGTCGTCGAGGGGACGTTCACGGGTGCGGGTGCGCTGTCGGCGCTGGACTGCCCGGCGGCGCGGACTCTGGCTCCCGGTGGGGAGCTGGAGTGCACGGCCACGTACGTGGTGCAGCAGGCTGATGTCGATGCGGGAGCGGTGGACAACTCCGCGACCGCCACGGGCAACCCCCCGACCGGTGAGCCGGTGGTCTCGGCTCCGTCCGCGGTGAGCATCACGGCGACGCAGTCTCCGGCGATCACGATCGTGAAGTCGGCGGACAAGACGCAGCTGGTCGCGGGGGAGACCGTGACGTACACGTTCCTCGTGACGAACACGGGCAACGTGACCCTGACCGACGCGTCCGTCGTCGAGGGGACGTTCACCGGTGCGGGTGCGCTGTCGGCGCTGGACTGCCCGGCGGGCCGGACTCTGGCTCCCGGTGGGGAGCTGGAGTGCACGGCCACGTACGTGGTGCAGCAGGCTGATGTCGATGCGGGAGCGGTGGACAATTCCGCGACCGCCACGGGCAACCCCCCGACGGGTGAACCGGTGGTCTCGGCGCCGTCCGCGGTGAACATCACGGCGACGCAGTCCCCGGCGATCACGATCGTGAAGTCCTCCGACAAGGCGCAGCTGGTCGCGGGGGAGACCATCACGTACTCGTTCGTCGTCACCAATGCCGGCAACGTCACCCTGAGCGACGTGGCGATCGAGGAGGGCGAGTTCACGGGCGCAGGAGACATCTCCGCGGTCGAGTGCCCGGCCGACCGCACGCTCGCACCCGGTGCGCAGCTGATCTGCACGGCGACGTACGTCGTGCAGCAGGCCGATGTAGACGCGGGGCGCGTGGCGAACACCGCCACCGCGACGGGCACGCCTCCTGGCGGCGACCCGATCGAGTCGGACCCGTCGACCACGACGAGCGATGCGACCCCTGCCCCGGCACTCGCGATCGTGAAGACCGCGGACAAGACCGACCTCGTCGTCGGCGAGACCGTGACCTACACGTTCACCGTGACCAACACCGGCAACGTGACGATGTCTGCGGTGGCCGTCGCCGAGGGCGACTTCAGCGGCGCCGGTGAGCTCTCGGCTCTCGACTGCCCTGACGCGCGCACCCTCATCCCGGGTCAGCAGCTCGTCTGCACGGCGACCTACACGGTGCAGCAGGCCGATGTGGATGCCGGTGCGCTCGAGAACAGCGCGACGGCATCCGGGACCCCGCCCACGGGCGAGCCTGTCGTGACGGACCCGTCCCGTGTCGTCATCGAGGGGACCCAGAGCCCCGCGCTGTCGCTCGTGAAGGTCGCCGACAAGCAGGTCGCACGGGAAGGCGACACCGTCACCTACACGTTCACGGTGACCAACACCGGCAACGTGACGATCGCCGACGTCGCCATCGCCGAGGGAGCCTTCACCGGCGCCGGCGCGCTGTCGACGCCCGTGTGCGCCGACGGTGCACGCAGCCTGGCGCCCGGTGAGAAGGTCGTCTGCACGGCGACGTACGTCGTGCAGAAGGCCGACGAGAAGAAGGGCTCCCTGGAGAACACGGCGACGGCGACCGGAACGCCTCCGAGCGGACCGAAGGTCGTCTCCGACCCCTCCACCGCGAAGACCGGAGTGCTCGCGGTCGCGCTGCCGCCCACGGGCGGTGAGCTCGCCGTCGGCGCGCTCACGTTCTCGGTGCTGCTGATGCTGGCGGGGGCCGGGCTCATCGCCCGCACCCGGTCACGCCGGTCGCGCACCGCCTGACACCAGGAGACGCCGCAGCACACTCCCCGTGCCGGCGTCTCCTGGCTCCCGCTCCGTGCGGGGCCGAGGAGTGGAGGTCGGCCCCGCACGGACTCCTTCGCGCAGGTGGAGATCGTCCCCTCGCGGCGATTCTGCGTGAGGGCATTCCTACCCGATCGGGTAGGAATGCCCTCGTTCACCGTGCCGTCCCCTCTCCGGCGCCGGGCGGGAAACCCGGCCGGAGAAGGGAGTGTCGCACTACCCGAAGGGCGGGGGAGGCCCTTCGCGCCGGCGCGAACTGTGATTGTCTGGTGTCGTTCCTCGCTCGTCGGAGCCTGAGGGAGCACGGGGACAGACGCGGTCCCGTCGGATAGACGACCGTCGCTGCGACCGAACGAGGGTGAGAGACACCGAGGCGGATCCCATGAACCGGAACCCGAACGACCCTGACGCGTCGTCGGCGGGCGCGCGTCTCGTGCTGTTCGACTCCGCCGATCCTGCTCTCACCGCAGGACGCCGTGAACGGCGCTCGCGAATCCTCGCGATGCGGCCGACCGATACCGCATTGCACCCGCTCGTCGAGCGAGCGCGATCGTTCCCCCCGCTCGGCGCCCACTGGGAGTACCTGCGACGCGACGGCGTGTCTCTTCTGGTGCGCGCAAGAGACTCCGCGGATGCGGAGGATGCGCGATGGGACGCGACGCGGATCTTCAGCGCGATCTCCGAACTGCAGGTCGTGTACGTGCGCGACCAGCGGTTGGGGCACCTCGGATGGTGGCTGGCGAACGATCGGGAGCCGGTGATCGTCTCGCCCCGGATCTGGCTCGGTTCGCAGCGGACAGGACTGCAGGCTCATGTGAAGCTCGCCCTCGGCTCTCTCGCCGAGCCGAAGGTCTGGGGAGAATACTCGGCCGTGCCGCGCGACTGATACCGACGGTCAACCGGCCGGGTTCAACCCGCGAGACGACACCCAGATAGCGAGCTGAGTCCTGTTGCCCGCTCCCGTCTTGTCGAGCATGTTCCCGACGTGCCACTTCACCGTGTTCACATTCATGTGCAGCTGGCCTGCGATCTCGCTGTTCGTGCGCCCGGTGATGATCAACGCGACGATCTCGAGCTCGCGATCCGTGAGGGTCGTCGACACGCTCCGATCGTTCTCATGACGGTCCCTCTCCGCCGTCACCGATGTGCGGCTCCTCCTCGCCCGTGCACCCCCACGGGCGTAGTCCGCCAGGAAGCGTTCGCGGATGCTCGGTGACTGGAGGGCGTTCGCATTGACGGCCGCACGGAGCGCCGCCGGGATGTCGCCGGGGTTCTTCTTCAGCAGGAAGCCGACGGCACCTCGTTCGTACGCGCCGTAGAGATACTCGTCGAGATGGAAGGTGGTGAGCGCGACGACGGGGATCGGATGCGCGACGCCGATTCCGCTGATGGCCTCGATCGCGTCTAGTCCGTCGCCTCCCGGCATCCGCAGATCCATCAGCACCACGTCGGGTCGGAGCTCGCGGGCGAGGCTGACGGCGTCGATGCCGTTGGACGCTTCTCCCACGACGCGGATGTCGGTGGTCGTGTCCAGCAGCGTCCGCACGCTCTTGCGGACGGCGCGTGCGTCGTCGACGAGGAGGGTCCTGATCATGCGCTGATCCCTTCGTGTGCTCGGGATGCCGCGGTATGCGGCGATGACGTACGGGAGCTCCCGCGGCCGGGGTGCGGCAGGAGCGCCTGCACGGCCCACCCCCCGGCGTTCCGCGGGCCCGTGCGCAGGCTCCCGCCCGCTGCGACCAGGCGATCGCGGAGCCCCGCGATACCCAGCCGGAGTCCTGGGCGCACGCTCTCCTGTCCCGTCCCCTCGACGGACGGCGGAGGTGCGTCGTTCTCGATCCGCAGCAGGAGGCTCTCCCCGTCATCGTTGAGGAGAACCGATACGCGTGCTCCGGCCGCGTGCTTGCGTGCGTTGTTCAGAGCCTCCTGGACGACGCGGTACGCCGTGTGGCTGCGCACGGGGCCGAGGCGCTGGTCGATCTCCGACACGTCGGGATTCACCTCGAGGAGCACATCCATCCCCGTGGTCCGCGCATACTCGCTCACGAGAAGCGGGAGCTCGCCGAGATCATGCTGCCCCGGTCGGAAACCCGGCTGATGGGCGCCGGGCGTCGTCCGATCCTCCTGCTGCAGACTGCCCAGCATCCGCTCGTAGCCCTGATAGAGGGCGCGTCCGTCGGCCGAGATCTGCGCGATCAGGGGTGCGAGATCCGCGGGCAGCGGCATCTCCCTCGCCGCGGTGCTGAGCGTGATGATCGCGGTGAGATGGGCGGACGAAGCGTCGTGGAGCTCATGGGCGAGCGTCCGACGCTCGGCCGAGACCGCCTCGGCGGTGCGGCCGGCCTCGCCGCTGACGATCTGGTGGCTGAGGTCGGCGATCCGCTCGGCGCGGTCCCGCAGCTGCGCGTACCACGCGCCGGCGAGCGCAGGAAGGGCGACCGTGCCCACGGCGACCAGAGCACCAGAGATGAGGGTAGAGGGAGTCGGTGTTCGGAGCGCGGCTCCCTCCAGCGGGGACAGGGGGACGCCGAAGAGCACCAGGAGACTCCCGATCCCGACCAGACCCGCCCGTACAGCGCCGGTCCTCTCCGCGGCGAGCCCGAAGACGGCCAGCATCGTGCCAGGCTGCGCGGAGAGCGCGTCCGGACCGCTCACCACGACCGCCAGCTGCCAGAGGAACAGCGAGGCCACCACGGTGCCCACAGGCTGCCGACGCCACCAGACGAGCCAGAGCGCCTGAACCGTGATGAGAGTCGCCGCGGTGACGAGCCTCCACGCGGCGACCGGGTCGGCCGATGGATGCTTCTCCGAGTGGAGCCACAGGGCGAGGAGGTAGCTCCCGAGATTGCCCGCGACCGCGACAGGGACGATCACGGCGACGAGCGTCCTCGCCGTTCTCGCGCTGCCCTCACCCGCTTCGCCTCGTCCTGCCATCTCGACCAGAGCACCGTCCGTTCGGGTAATCTTCCTCGCATCAATCGTGGCCTCCGCGAGGGCCTCCGTGGGCGTCGGGATGACGCCGCATGACAGTGATCGCGGCGCATCCCCTGCCATTCCGCGGGTTGCGCTCCGCGGGACACCAACTGTTCATTTCGATGTCTTCTCACGTCCGCCTTCGGCGAGCTTGGGAGTGCGCGGTCGCACGCCTCAGGATGCAGGCATGACGTCGAAAGAGGAGCAGCGCGGACTCCCGGGAGGAGCCGCAGAGCACAGCTCAACGTCGACCTCTCTCCGCGACGGCTCGATCGCCGAGCTCGACGACGCGCGCCGTATCATCAGCGATCTCGGACTGGAGGGCTCCGCCGCTCCCCGCGGGGCCCGAGTCGACCCCCGTCGGGCGCTGACCAGCCGGCGCGGGTTCGGTGACAACCTCTTCCGGGTCGGCGCCCACGGCGGCGGCATCCTCGTGCTGACGATCATGACGCTGGTGGGTCTGTTCCTGCTGCTCCGTGGATTCGAGGCGATCGACGATGCCGGATGGCGCTTCCTCACCACCCAGCGGTGGGAGCCGAACTCCGGCGACTTCGGCATAGCCGCCGTGCTCTTCGGGACGGTCACGATCGCGGGGATCGCGATCGTGTTCGCCATCCCCCTGGCGATCGGCACCGCCACCTACATCTCCGAGTACGCGCCGGGCCCCGTGAAGCGGGGACTCATCGGCGTCGTCGACCTGATGGCCGCGATCCCCTCGGTGGTGTACGGCCTCTGGGGGATGTTCTGGCTCGAGGGGCAGGTGCTCCCCGTCGCGCAGTGGATCAGCACCTATCTCGGCTGGATCCCCATCTTCTCGGTTCCTGCCTTCGACGCCGACGACCCGCTCGCGACGCCGACACTGTTCACCGCGAGTGCGTTCCTGGCGGGGCTCGTCGTGGCGATGATGGTCGCCCCGATCGCCGCCTCGATCATGCGGGAGGTGTTCTCCCAGGCTCCGGTGGGCGAGCGCGAAGGCGCCCTCGCGCTGGGGGCGTCGAAGTGGGGCATGATCCGTGCCGTGGTGTACCCGTTCGGACGAGGCGGGATGATCGGCGGGATCATGCTCGGGCTGGGGAGAGCTCTCGGCGAGACCATCGCGGTGTACCTGGTCATCTCTCCCGTCTTCGTCATCAACTGGCATGTGCTCGCGACCGGCACGAACTCGATCAGCTCCCTCATCGCTCTGCGCTACGGCGAAGCATCCGAGTTCGAACTGTCCGCTCTGATGGCCGCCGGACTCGTTCTTTTCCTGTGCACGCTCATCGTCAACGTGATCGCGGGATTCGTGATCTCGCGATCGCGATCCGGATCGTCGAGCTGAGGACTCCATGAGCGAGCAGATCATCACCGACCGGGCGCGTCGCCGCGCGACCCTGCCCGGCAGGGTCACCCGCACCCAGGTGCCAGGCAAGGACGGGCGTCTGCCCCATCGGACGAGTCCTCGCGAACGCAGGAACCTCGCGGCGATCCGTCGGGAGGACGTGCTGCGCCTCGTCGGGGCCGCCGCCGCAGCGATCGCGACGACCGCGTGGGCGGGAACGCAGGTGCTGCCGCTGCAGGGACCCCTCGCCTTCGTGCTCGTCGCCTACGCCCTCTTCCTCGCCTTCTTCCTCCTCCTCGTCAGTTTCGACGATGGCCGCGTCGCGGTCTGGGATCGGTTCGCGGCGGTCGTGATCCATTCCGCCGCGGTGGTGCTCCTGCTCGCCCTCTCCGTCGTGGTCGTGTTCACCCTGGTGCGCGGCGCCGACGCCTTCCTGAAGCCGAACTTCTGGGTCGAGGACCTCTCGCTCGCCGGGCCGCTGGATCCGCTGACCGCCGGTGGCATGGCACACGCCGCCCTCGGAACTCTCATGATGATCGGGCTGTCCCTGTCCATCGCGATCCCTCTCGGCCTGCTCTGCGCCGTGTTCCTCGCGGAGTTCCCCTCCCCGTTCGCCACCATCGTGCGCACCGTCACCGAGGCGATGACCGCGCTGCCCAGCATCGTCTGCGGGCTCTTCATCTACGCGACCTACATCCTCCTGTTCGGCTTCGACAAGTCGGGCTTCGCCGCATCGCTCGCGATCACGATCATGATCCTTCCGATCATCATCCGCTCCGCCGACGTCGTGCTCAGGCTGGTTCCGGCCACGCTGAAGGAGGCGTCGCTCGCGATGGGCGCGTCGCAGTGGCGGACGATCTGGCACGTCGTCCTGCCGACCAGCAAGTCGGGGTTGATGACCGCGATCGTGCTCGGGACCGCGCGAGGAATAGGCGAGACCAGCCCGGTGCTGCTGACCGCCGGATACACCACGTTCTTCAACGCGAACCCGTTCTCCGGACCGATGGTGTCCCTTCCCTTCGCGACCTTCACGCTCGTGAAGTCGCCGGAGCCGACCCAGATCGCTCGAGGATTCGGCGCGGCCGCCGTTCTGATGGTGCTGGTCTTCGTGCTGTTCCTGCTCGCCCGCCTGGTCGGGGGCAAGGGGGCCGGAGTGCTCTCGGCGCGCGGCCTGGCGAGGGCGCGCGCGGCGTCGGCGCGGATCGCCCGCCGATTCGACGCCGTGGACGGCTCCCCGGACGCGCCGGTCGCAGACGAGGCGTCGACGGATCGAGTTTCGAGGAGCAGACGATGAACGCCCGACCCTCCGTGCGCACCTGGCACCCTGCCCGCATCGCTGTCGCGCTCGTCGGCGTCGTGCTTCTCGTCGTCGGAGTGTTCGGCGGGCTGGCGCCGGCGCAGGCCGCGGGAAGCACATGTGCACCGTCCACGGGCGGAGTGTGCGCTCCCATCAAGGGGGAAGGATCCACCTGGTCGGCGAACGCCCTTCAGCAGTGGATCCGCAACGTCTACGCCAACTACCAGTGGACGATCACCTACTCCGAGTCCGGTTCGACCCAGGGGCGCAACTCGTTCGCCAACGGGACCGCGCACTACGGCGTCAGCGAGATCCCGTACGGCATCGCGAACAGCAACGAAGCGGATACACCGCCCAACCGTGGATTCGCGTACATGCCCATCGTCGCCGGCGGCACCGCGTTCATGTACAACCTGCAGATCGGCGGCAAGCGGGTGACCAACCTGCGTCTCTCGGGTGAGGTGCTCGCGAAGATCTTCACCGGCGAGATCACGGTGTGGAACGATCCGGCCATCCTCGCGGACAACCCGGCGTTGGCTCTCCCCGCGATCCCCATCGTCCCCGTCGTGCGCTCGGACGGGTCGGGGACGAGCGCGCAGTTCACGATCTGGATGCGCCAGCAGCACCCCGCGATCTGGGACGCGTACTGCGGCAAGGTCGGACGTCCGTTCGTGAACGGCCACTGCGGTGTGACCAGCAACTATCCGACCGTGGCAGGCAGCGGCTTCGTCTCGAAGTCCGGAGCGAACGGGGTCGCCGGGTACGTCGCGCAGGGGGCGGCGGTGGGGTCGATCACGTTCGTCGAATACTCCTACGCGCTCAACAGCGGCTTCCCCGTCGTCAAGATGCTCAACAGCGCCGGGTACTACACCGAGCCGACCGCATCCAACGTCGCCGTCGCGCTGCTGCGCGCCGTCATCAACAACGACCCGTCATCGCAGAACTACCTCACCCAGGACCTCACCAACGTGTACGCAGACACCGACCCCCGCAACTATCCGCTCTCGAGCTACTCGTACATCATCCTTCCGACCAAGGTCGAGTCCGGTTTCACCGAGGACAACGGGCGCACGCTGTCGGCGTTCACGTCGTACTTCCTGTGCGAGGGGCAGCAGCAGGCGGAGACCCTGGGGTACTCGCCGCTGCCCGTCAACCTCGTGAAGGGCGGGCAGACCCGCATCCAGCTCATCCCGGGGAGGGACCCGGCGATCACCGACTTCACCATCGCCAGCTGCAACAACCCCACTCTCGATCCGAGCGACCCGAACGGCAACGCTCTCGCGAAGGCCGCTCCGTTCCCCGCGGACTGCGACCGCAAGGGCCCCGTCCAGTGCACGACGGGAACGGGAGGGGCGAAGGGCACCGACACCGCGACGGGCGGAGCCGCTGGGGCGGGCGCGGGGCCCGCGGACGCGGGTGGCGCGGGCGAGACAGGGGAGGCGGTCGGCGAGGACGCGATCGCCACGGGCGGTGCGCTCATCCTCGCGAACGCGAGCCCGCAGTCGCTCCCCGCGAGCCGTCCCGGGCCTCTGCCCGCACTCGGGACGCTCGGCGCCGGGGCGGGAGTGCTCGCCGCAGCGATGCTGCCGCCGCTTCTGGGAAGGCGCGGCAGGCGGACGATGCTCCCCTCGACGATCGGCGCGAGCGGAGGTCGGCGATGACTCATCTCCGGGTTCCCCTTCGCGTCACCGCGCTGGCCGTCACCGCAGGCAGCGTGTTGGGCCTGTTCTACGGCGTCTCCGTCGTTCCGGGTGCCGTCGCCGCGACGGGCGAGGCGGATTCGTCGATCACCGTGGCCTGGGCGAGCGGGGAGGTCGTCGTCGGTTCGGCTGCCACCGCGACGGCGGCGGAGGTGCGGGCAGTGCAGCCGAACCACGCGGCGCTCACCAGCGACGGAAACGGGGCGGATGCTGGTTCCGGACACTGGGACGACTTCCGCGACCTCTCCGTCTCGGTCGACTCGACCACGGGGCTCGGCGACCAGTCGATCTCCGTGACCGTCTCTGGCTTCAGCTCCGGAACGGACTACCTCGGCGGCGGATCCGCGATCGGCAACTACGTGCAGGCGATGCAGTGCTGGGGCGCCGATCCGAACGCATCGGACTTCTGGCAGACGTGCCAGTTCGGCAGCCTGTCGAGGGCGGCGAACGTGCAGAACGTCGTCGGTCAGTACTCCAAGACCCGCGGCCTCGCAGACATCCCGGACGCTGTGACGGAGTCGACGTTCACCCCGTATCCGTTCCGCGCGGTCACCGGACAGGTGAGCGCCCCCGCGCTCAACGTCCAGCCGGGAGGGTCGCACGCGACCGTGTACAGCGACGGCCTCGAACCGTTCTTCACGTCGTCGAGCTCGAACGAGCTGGTGTTCCAGCCCGCGGACGCCGAGGGCAGGGCCGTCTTCGGGTTCGCGACGCAGTCCGCGGTCACGCAGCCCTATCTCGGATGCGGGGATGCGGCGGGCGCGCGCTGCTGGCTCGTCATCGTGCCTCGCGGCCAGCACTCCGGTGTGCGACCGGAGACTGCGGGGATCACGGAGATCTGCGACACCGACAACGGCCACGTCTTCGGGCAGAAGACCAGCCGTCAGGAGGGGTCGCCGGTCGCACCCGACTGCTCGTTCTTCGACGATCGGATCGTGATCCCGCTCGACTTCGATGCCACCCGCCCCGCGTGCGCGGCGGGCGCCAGAGAGAGGAGGGCGGCCGGCAGCGAGTTCATCGCCGACGCCTACTCGTCATGGCAGCAGGCTCTCTGCGCCGAGACCGGCACCGCCTACAGCCTGAACACCAACAGCGGCAACCTCACCAGGGAGCAGCTCCTCACCGGGCAGGCCAAGCTGGCCATCGTCTCCCGGAGGCTCGCCTCGGGCACCATCGGCTCGGCCGACCCCGGACTGCTCGCGGATGCCGACATCGTCTACGCCCCTCTCGCCAACACGGGTCTCGTCTTCGCCTTCACGTTCACGACGCCGACGCGTATCCACGACGAGCTGAAGCTCACGCCCCGCCTGATCGCCAAGCTGCTCACGCAGTCGTACGAGGCGGACATCCCGTTCGCGGGCAGCGGCGCCGGTGCCGCCTCGGTGAGCAGGGACAAGCTCGACAATCCCGAATCGCTCCAGCAGGATCCGGAGTGGGCGGCCCTCAAGAACCCGGGGTTCAACCAGTCCAGCCCGCAGCTCATCGTCGTGGGTCCGCAGGGTGACGACGCCATCGCCCTGCTGTGGGAGTACCTCCGCAGCGATGCGGACGCGCGGGCGTTCCTGAACGGCGAAGCCGATCCCTGGGGCATGCGGATCAACCCCTACTACCTGCCGTCCGCGAACTCTGACGCCCTCGACGGCGGCTTCGACCTGTTCGCCGACTCTCTCGACACCTTCCCCAAGGCGGATCGCAGCGTCGCTCCTGAGGCAGCCGAGGCGGAGAGCGCGTTCCTGGGTCAGACCATCGACTCGACGTCGTTCAGCCCCTACTCGGGCACTTTCGAGGCCAACGCGTCCCGTGTGGTCAGGGTCGATGCAGGACAGGCGAACCAGTGGGACAGGGACCGCGGACGCTGGTCGGCGCCCTCTCCGCCCCTCGCCAACAGCGAGCGCTTCGCGATGGGGGTCGCCACTGCGCCCGATGCCGCGGACTACAACCTGGCGTCGGCGAGCATCGCCCTTCCCGTCGCCCAGATCACGGATGCCGGCACCGTTCTCAAGGGCCGCACGTTCATCGCGCCCTCCGATGAGACGCTCGCCGCCGCGGTAGGCGGCGCGGGGTACGACCCGGTCGGCGGAGGCGCGACGGACTTCTCCGCGCTCCCCGGGGACGCCTATCCGCTCACACTGACGCTCTATGCTGCGGCGAATCGTGCGGACACCGGTCTCGACGACGCCGCCAGGGCCGACTACTCGGCGCTCCTCACCTACGCCGGCGGAGCCGGGCAGGAGCGAGGGGAGCGGCCCGGTCAGCTGCCGGAGGGATACGTCCCGCTCACTGATGCGCAGCGGGCGGCCACGGCGGATGCCGCGGCACGGATACTCACCCGCCCGCCGCAGGAGCCCGTCGAGGTTCCGCCAGGTGCCGCGGCGGCGGCGGTCGTCCCTCCGGTGTCGGCATCCGCCGACCCGACGGGCGGCGGGCAGGTCACGGCCACCGCTGCGACCGCCTCCGAGGCGACCGGCGCGTTCGCCGGGTCGATTGCGCTGGGCGGAGGGCTCGTCGCCGGTCTCGCCGGCCTCGCGTCCTCACCGTTCCTGCTGCGTCGTCGCGCGCTGGGGGGATGACGGGAACCGCGCAGCGAAGCACGAACGACAACTCCACAAGGCTTCTCAGAGGGCGAAGTGTCGCCCGCCCGAAGAGAGGGACCCCCGCCACCGGGTTAGCGCGTGGTGACGGGGGCCTATGCAACAGAGCGACACAATACCACACTGGAAAGTGAGGATCATCATGTCCATCTCTCGCAAGGCGCTCCTCGGCGCCATCGCCACCGCAACGGTGGCGGGTCTCGCATTCGGCGTCGCGCCGGCCGCCAGCGCCAACCCGGCACCGGGAACCAACCCCGTGGTCGACCTGTTCGGCTCCGACACGACCCAGGATGTGTCGAACGGCTTCGCGTCGGTCATCACGAACGGCTCCGGCCAGGCGCTCATCGCCTCGTACGACGCCACGTCGGCGGGGACCTCGGTCACGCCCGGCGAGGTCTCGCCGCTGGTGACGGTGCCCGTCGCGAACGGCTCCGGACAGGGCAAGACGCTCCTGACCGCCGCCATCAACGGCACCTCCGTCTCGCTGACCAACGGCGGCACCACCCTCACCTCGTCCGGCGCACTCAGCCGCGACGACGTCGAGGTCGCCCGGTCGTCGAGCGCGGGCACGTGGAACGCGTCCGGAACGTACGCGTACGTCCCGTTCGCCGTCGACGCCGTCACCTACGTCACCGCACCGTCGACGTCCGTGCCGAACGGCATCCCGCTGGGCACGACCGTCGGGCAGGACACCGATGGCGACGGCATCCGCGACCTGACGCTGAAGAACATCTACGGCTACGACCCGACCGCGGCGAGCGTGACCCTCGAGAACGCGGCGAACACCACGTTCGTCGTGGGCAAGCAGGGCACGGGTGCAGCGATCGTCCCGTTCAAGCCCCAGGCGGGTTCGGGCACGCTGTCGTTCTGGCAGACCGCGATCGGCGGCGCCTACGCCAGCCGTGTCGCCGACACCTACACCGACGCCTCGGGGTCGCACAGCGTGCAGGAGCACGACGGCAGCGTCACCGCCGCCGTTCCGAACGCGCTCGTGCCGTTCTCGATCGCTCAGCACATCGCGCAGAGCAAGGCGGCGACGCTGTCGACCAACTACGGAGTCACGGTCGCCGACCGCCGCCACAGCGCGGTGCTCCGCAACATCGGTTCGACCGCGCCTCTCGACGTGGACGGCAACCTGAACGCCTCGTTCCCCGTGAACCGCGTGGTGTTCAACGTCGTCGAGAACGCAGCGATCACTTCGGGCTCCGCGGTGTACAACAGCAACCTGGTCAACCTGTTCGTGGGCAGCTCGGCGAAGGTCCTCACGGCCAAGCGCCCGGGTTCGACCACCGTCTCGGTGATCAACGACTTCGGCTTCGGGACCATCCCGGCCGCAGGAGTCACCCCGCTCGACGGCAAGACCTACGTCGCCGGCACCGCCTACCGCTCGAACTGAGCCGGATCGGGACCGCATCAGCCGGATGCGGTCCCGAGGGGTGCGCCCTGCCAGGGTGCACCCCTTCCGGTCGAGCTCCATCCGCCACGAATCCGAACATCACCCGAAGGGAACCCCGTCCACATGTCTCGTCCGCACACCCGAGGTCGCCCGGCGCTCGCCGGAATCGCCGCTGCCGCAGTCGCGGGCCTCGCCGCCCCGCTCTTCCTGGCGACCGCTGCCCACGCGATCGATGCGCCCGCCGACTACACCAACCAGGTCTTCTGGAACACCCGCATCGCCACCGCCGTCGAGGCGGGGTCGGCACTCGATCTCGGCGACCTGACGGTGACGCTCAAGCCGGGCGCGACGTGGAACGATCTGCGTCCGATCGCATCCGTATCCCTGGCGCCCGGGGCATCGAGCGCACCGGCAGGCTACAACGTCCAGGGCCAGGAGCTCTTCCTCCTCGACAACGCCTACGTGGTCGCGAGCGATGCGTACCAGCGCACCGACGCCGCGGCCGCCGGGCACGGTCTCGACGGAAAGCCGCTCTCCTTCGCAGACAGCGATGCCGATCCGATCGGCGGCATCTACCAGCTTTCGGACTACGCAGAGTGGAGTGAGTCCGGGTACTTCCGGTACATCGTGACTCTCAGCTCGACGATCGACGCATCGCGCCCGCACCAGGCCGGGGTCGCGTTCTACGACGCGATCCTCAAATGGGACAAGGCGACGGGAGTCCTGAGCGTCGTCTCCGGCGACGAGGTCGTGAAGGCTGAGACCGCGCTCACCGCGGCGTCCTCCGCGGTGACCGCGACATCGGCGACCCTCAGCGCCACCGTCGCCCCTGCCGCGGCGACGGGCACCGTCACGTTCACGAGTGGGACCATCTCTCAGACGGCGACGCTCTCCGGCGGAGTCGCGACGGTATCGGTCTCGGGTCTGAGCCCCGCGACCGCCTACACCTTCTCTGCAACGTACGCGGGAGACGCCGGCCACCTCGGATCCAACGGATCCGTCGCGCTCACGACGTCCGCCGTCGCCGACTCCTCGGGTTCCGGGGTGACGGTGAGCGTTCCCGAGGCATCGACCTCCGCACCCACCGGGCTCACGATCTCGGTGAAGCCCGCGCCGGTGAGCCTGAGCGGCGCGACGAGCCGCGGTGAGGGCGAGGTCTGGACCGCCAAGGGGGCGACCGGAGAGATCACGGTGAACGACGACCGCCGCAGCGCCGACGCCGGGTGGACGCTCAACGGCCACATCTCGCCGCTCATCAGCGGTGCGAACACGATCGCCGCATCGAACCTCGGCTGGGCTCCGGTGAAGGTCTCGGGTTCCGGCACCGCCGGCCCTGCGGTGATCGCCGGATCGAGTGCCGGTCTGACGTCCGATGCGCCGCTCGCCTCGGGAGCCGGATCCGCCGAACCGAACGCCAAGACCACGGTCTCGGCGGAGCTCACCCTGGCCGTGCCCGCGACAGCGCCCGCCGGCAACTACTCCGGAACGCTCACCCTGACGCTCATCTGAACCTCGACGGTGCGGTCCCCAGCCCCCGTGGACCGCACCGTCGAGCTCACCGCGCGCCCCTTCTAGCGAAAGCACCACGTGATCGATCACCGCCTGAGCCCCTCTGCGGCTGCACCCTCATCGGATCGGGGGGCGGCGCCGCCGCATCCGCTCGCACGCCGACGGGCCGCCGCGCGGTCGCGCGGAGCGTTCCTCCTCACTGCGACCCTCATCGCGCTGTGCTCGGCTCTCGCCGTCGCGCCGCCCGCGGCGCATGCCGCCGACGATGACGCCGTCACCTGGGGAGTGCGGCCGTCGGGACCTGCCGGCCCGGACGGCCGGCTCGCCTTCGAGTATCAGGTCGCCCCCGGATCGGTCGTCACCGACTGGGTCGCCGTCACGAACGAGTCCGCCTCCGCTCAGTCGTTCCGCGTCTACGCGGCGGATGCGAAGACCGACTACGACACAGCCGCGTTCACACTCATCGGTGCAGAGCAGGCGTCGACGGATCTCGGCGCCTGGACCAGCGTCGACGAGGGTCAGGCGTCGTGCCCCGACACGGATGACGAGCCCGAGGCCGCGTGCGCGGCAGGGGTGGGGGTCACGGTGACGGTCGAGCCGGGTTCGCGCATGGACATCCCGTTCACGATCACCGTCCCGCACGATGCGCGGCCGGGCGATCATTCCGCCGGGATCGTCGCCTCCTACGCATCGACCACCGGCGGCGAGGGCACCACCGTGCGGCGCGAGAACCGCGTCGGCGCCCGCATCTATCTCCGCGTCGATGGAGCACTCTCTCCCGGGTTCGGAGTCAACGGACTCGTCACGGGGTACGACGGTGCGCTCGCGCCCTTCGCCGGCGGGATCGGCCGTGTCGGCTTCGAGGTGAGCAACCTGGGCAACACCAGGGTGTCGGCTCGACCTGTCGCCACCCTGACCGGGCCCTTCGGCGTGGCACTGGGCACGATCGAGCTGGAGCCCGTGCGCAACCTCGTTCCCGGCGGGGTGGCGCATGTGAGCGCGGAGCTGCCAGGCGTTCCACCCGCGCTTCTGCTGTTCGCGGAGGTCACCGTCACACCGATGCCCGCAGACGGCGCGGCCGCAGGGGATCCGCTCCCCGCTGCGCTGACCTCCTCCGCAGTGACCTGGGCCGTGCCCTGGAGCCTCGTCGGCGTGATCGCGCTCCTCGCCGCGGTGGTCGGCGTGATCGTCTGGCGACGTCGCCGGTCACGGGCGCTCCTCGCCGAGGAACTCGCCGACTACGCCGATCGCATCCGTGCTGAACATGACGATGCCATCGCCCGAGAGAAGGAACTGCTGTGAGCGCCCTCACCATCCCCTCGTCCCCGACACGCCACCGCCCCCGCCGGATCGATGTGCACCGGTCTCTCGTCGCTCTGCTCGGAGTCGTCCTCCTGGTCTGCAGCGCGGTCCTCTCCGCCGTGGACACGGCTCGCGCTGCGGACGAGGATCCGGCTCCCGGCACGGACGACAGCAGCGTGAGCGTCATCGTCCCCTCGACGCAGTCCGGCCTCCCGCTGCCTCCTCCCGTCTCGACGGGGGGCACGACGAAACCCGGCGGCGTCGGCGGGGGCGGTGGGGGCGGCGGGCCGGCGGGTGCGCAGAGCATCGCGACGTGCACCCCGAAAGAGCCGGCCGTGCCCACGCGTCCGGCCTCGAGCGGGGAAGCCGCGGAGCTCGACAGGACCGTGTACCTCGACGGCGACACGATCGTGGCCACGGCATCCGGTTTCGGCGCCGGAGAGCAGGTGCAGGTCGTGCTGTTCGATGATCCCGCGATCGTGGGCTCGCTCGCAGCCGACGACTCCGGCACGGTGCGCGCGGAGGTCGCCCTTCCGAAGGACCCGCTGCCGGGGACGCGCACGCTGCAGTTCACGGGCTGGTGCGAACAGATCGCGCTCGCCGACGTCTTGATCGGACGAGGAGGCTCGCTCGCCGACACCGGGCTGCAGGGTGCGCCCGTGTGGCTCTGGTGGGTGCTGGGCGCGGTGATCCTGATCGCGCTTCTCGTGGCCGGCCTGCGCCTCGTGCGCGTCTTGAGAGCACCGGAGACCGGAGGCCGGTCGGCATGAGCATCGAGACCGCCGACCTCCCGGACACTCGCAGTGACGGCGCCTCAGAGCATGACGGGATCGCGTCGTCTTCGGGCGAGCGCACAGACACGTCAGCGCAGTCCGACACGACGGCGCCACCGGCGCGGCGCAAGCCCGCTCGGTCTCCGGCTTCGAAGCGGGGTGGCGACGAACAGGCCGTCCCCACCCGTCGCCCGCGGCGGCTGCAGGGATGGCCCGGCCGTGGTGCCCCCGGTGGCCCGGGGAGGCGCAGGAGAGGCCTGGCTGCACCGGAACCGCGACGACTCGCTCCCCGGGACGGACGATGGTGGGCGGGCGCCGCGATCCTGATCGTGTCGCTGCTTCTGCTCAGCTTCGTCACACACGCCGTTCTGCTCTCCGGAGCGCAGCATCACCGAGCGCAGACGCTGGCGTACGCAGAACTCCGCAGCGCACTCGCGAAAGCGGAGGTCCCGGTCGGGCAGCTCGAGAGCGAAGATCGACTCGTGCCCGCGGGGACGCCGGTCGCCCTGATCGAGTCCTCGGCGATCGGGCTCAGCGAGGTCGTGATGGAGAGCACGACCTCGGAGGTCATGAGGACCGGGCCGGGGCACAGACGCGACTCGGTGATGCCCGGGCAGGCGGGCACGAGTGTGATCCTCGGTCGCCAGAGCACCTACGGAGGGCCGTTCGCGCAGATCAATCGGCTGGCGCCGGGCGACGACATCGTCATCACCACCGGGCAGGGGACGCACACCTATCGGGTCATCGGTCTGCGGCGGGCGGGGGATCCGACTCCGGAGCCCGTGCGCCGGGGGGAGGGGCGGCTCGAACTGCAGACCGCTGACGGGCTGGCGCTGTTCCCATCGGGTGTGCTGTACGTGGACGCCGAACTGATCAGCCCCGTTCAGGAGACGCCGTCACGCGTGCTCGCCTACCCCGCCCTTCCGCCGGAGGAACGCGCCATGGGACAGAACACCGCCGTGTGGTTCGTCGCGTTCTTCCTCTTCGTCTTCTTCGTCGGGGCCGCGATCGGGGTCGTGTGGCTCTGGCGCAACTGGGGACGAAGACACGCCTGGCTCATCGCGGTGCCGGTCCTGCTTCTGCTCGGCGTCGGGGTCGCCGACGCGGTGATGAACGCTCTGCCCAACCTGCTCTGATCGCCTCAAGCCGCCTTCGGCGCGCTTCGACTGCAAGGAAACACTCCCATGACGACAACCCGAGAGACCATGAACGACGATGCGGATGTCGTCCGCCCGCCGATCGATTCCGCATCGGGTCGGCCCGACGATGTCACGGAGGTACTGCCTGCGATCGGTGCTCTCGCGCCGCCGCTGGGTCTCACCACGGCTCCGATGTCCGCACCCCTCGTGCCCGGCGAGCTCCCGGCGGCGGCGAGCGACGATGTGACCGAGCGCCTTCCCCACACCTCTGTCGCGACCGCGTCGAGGAGCGAACCGCTGTCCGTTCTCGAGGCGCGAGGCATCTCCGCGTGGTTCGGGGGTCACAAGGTGCTGGAAGAGGTCTCGCTGACCATGCAGGCGGGAAAGGTGACGGCTCTGATCGGTCCGTCGGGCTGCGGAAAGTCCACTTTCCTCCGCATCCTCAACAGGATGCATGAGCTCGTCCCGTCGGCGTCCCTCGCCGGGGAGGTGCTGCTCGACGGGGACGACATCTACGACAGGGACAAGAAGCTGCAGGATGCGCGGCGGCACATCGGCATGGTCTTCCAGAAGCCGAATCCGTTCCCGGCCATGTCCATCTACGACAACGTCGTGTCGGGACTCAAACTCACCGGGGTGCGCGCATCGCGGAGCGACAAGGACGGTCTCGTCGAACGCTCGCTGACCGCCGCGGGTCTGTGGAAAGAGGTGAAGGATCGGCTGAAGCAGCCGGGCGGGGGTCTGTCCGGTGGTCAGCAGCAGCGCCTCTGCATCGCCCGGTCGCTCGCCGTCAGGCCGAAGGTCCTCCTCATGGACGAGCCGTGCTCCGCGCTCGATCCGACGTCGACGAGGGTGATCGAGGAGACGATGACCGAGTTGCAGAAAGAGGTCACGATCGTCATCGTGACCCACAACATGCAACAGGCCCAGCGGGTGTCCCAGCACACCGCGTTCTTCCTGGCCTCGCTGGGCACTCCGGGGGCGATCGTCGAGCACGGCGACACGGATGCGATGTTCTCGGAGCCTCAGGACGAGAGGACCTGGGACTACGTGAACGGCCGATTCGGATGAGAGCGCACGTGCGCTCCCGCCACTGGGCGGCGTTCACCGACGGCGAGCTCGAGGATCTCTTCCCCGAGGGGCTCGCCTGGTCGGATCGGACGGAGTCGCCGCCGGCGCGGGGCGTGGGGCTCTTCATCGCCATGGGGACGGCGACAGCGGTCGTCGCCGGTGCCGTCGTGATGCTGGCCGGTTGAGGAGGGACTCTCCCGTGACAGGGGCAGCGGGCGAGACGGCGGCCCTCATCGGGGGCCGCTACCGTCTGAGGGAGCTTCTCGGCGTCGGTGGCTCTGCCGCCGTCTACGCCGCCGACGACACGGTGATCGGCGGCAGGTTCGCGGTGAAGCTGTTGCATCCGCACCTCTGCGCGGACGCAGCGCACCGGCAGGCCTTCCTCGCCGAGGCGATGAAGGTGCAGCGGATTCAGCATCCGAATGTGGTCGGCGTGCACGGTTCGGGTCTGCACGACGCGGCTGGCGTGCTCACGCCCTGGATCGCGTTCGACCTGCTCACCGGCCCCACCCTGCAGGAGCGCGTCACCGCGCACGGGTCGCTCGACGCCGCAGAGGCGTCGGCCGTGCTGGCGGGCGTGCTCGCCGGCCTCTCCGCCGCGCACCGGAGCGATCTGATCCACCGCGATCTCAGCCCGCAGAACATCATTCTCGAGTCGGTGCCGCCCTCGCCGACCGCCGCCATCACCTCCGACATGGTGCGCATCGTGGACTTCGGACTCGCCGATGCGACCGGGCGGAGCACCGTCGGCGGCGATGTCCTCCTCTCCGGACTCGACGGAGACGCCGACGACGTCGGCATCATCGGCAGCGTGCAGTACATGTCGCCGGAGCAGGCGCTCGGAAAGCCGGTCCGCGCGGCGAGCGATCTGTATCAGGCCGGCGCGATCCTGAGCTTCGTGTTGACGGGCAGAGTCCCGTTCCTCCGGCGGAGCGCTCGCGAGACGATGATGGCGCATGTCGTCGCGCCCCCTCCGGTGCCGTCGGCGCTCGCCGCGACCACAGCCGCGCTCGACAGGGTCGTGGCGAAGGCGATGGCGAAGACGCCCGCGCACCGCTATCGGAGCGCCGACGACTTCCGTCTCGCGCTGGACGCGGCGGTCGAGTCCTCTCGTGTTCCGCGCGTCGCTGACCCGAGTCCGATCGGCGACCGCGCTCGGACAGCGGACGACGTCGACGACGTGGAGACGCTGGCATCGACGCTGCGGTATCCGCAGGGCGCGGCGCCGTCGAACCTTCTATCGTCATGGTCGGACTCGAGCGCGGACCCCGACGACGCGGAGGCGAGACCGGCGGCCCAGCGTTTCGCAGTGACCGTCGGCGCCTTCGTCGCCGTGGTGCTCGTGGCGCTCGCGGCGTGGGGTGTCCTCGCGGCCAGCGGGTCGACGACATCGACACCCACCATCGCTCCGCTGTCGTCCGCCGCGCCGTCGGCGCCGGTGACCGCTCAGGAGTCCCCTGCGCTCCCTGCGGCCCCGACCCCGCAGCAGGTCGAGACCCTGACGGTCGAGGTTCCCGTGCTGAACGGGACGCTCGCAGACGTCGATGCGACGCTGCGGGCGGTCGGACTGCAGCTCGGACCCGTCGACCGCGTGGATGCGCCCGCAGCCGCCGAGACGGTGATCGCCCAGCAGATCGCCTCAGGGGTGCGGGTGGCGCCGGGAAGCGCGATCGGCGTCGCGGTCGCGTCGGGATACAACACCGTGCCCGCCGTCGGAGGGTTGACGGTCAGCTCCGCGACTCTCGCGCTGCAGGGGGCGGGTTTCGTCGTCGCCCCCGTTCCCTCGGATGCGCCGGCCGGTGCTGTCGTCATCGACAGCACCCCCGCCGTCGGAAGCTCAGCTCGCGTCGGAACCGCGGTCGTCCTCCGGGTGTCCGGCGGCCCGACTCCCGAACCGAGCGCGACGCCGGCTCCAGGCGGGTGATGCCGCGGTGGACGGATGCCACAGCGGTGGAGTGGTCGGCAAGACCGTCTGTTCCCCGGCCGATTTCTCTGAAGAAGGAACGCGCTGCGCTGCGAGCGGTGAGGGGGTACCGGCAGTACCGGGTTCCCCGGTGACTCCCGCGCGCACGGGGGCGGTGATGGAATGAGTGTCGAGTCGACGCGGAGTGCCGCGCGACGCGAACCGACCGGAAGGACTCGCGATCATGATCGACCTCACACTCAACAACGGTGTCGTGCTCCCCGCGCTCGGGCTCGGCGTGTTCCAGAGCCCGCCGGAGGAGACGGCGGCGGCCGTCGACACCGCCCTGCGCGCGGGCTACCGCCACATCGACACGGCGGCCGCGTACCGCAACGAGCGGCAGGTCGGGGAAGGGCTGCGCCGCTCCGGCATCCCTCGGGATGAGGTGTTCCTCGAGACGAAGGTGTGGGTCAGCGACTACGGCTACGAGCAGACGCTGCACGCGTTCGAGAAGGCCGTCGGCAAGCTGCAGGTGGAGACGCTGGATCTGCTCCTGCTGCACCAGCCGGCGCCGACGCGATTCGAGGCCACCGTCGCGGCGTACCGGGCGTTGGAGACTCTGCTCGCGGAGGGGAGGGTCCGTGCGATCGGCGTCAGCAACTTCATGCCGAACCACCTCGACCGCCTGCTCGCAGAGACGGACGTGGTTCCTGCCGTCAACCAGGTCGAGGTGCACCCCTACTTCACCCAGCCCGAGGTCCAGGCTGCGAACGCGGCCCACGGCATCGTCACCCAGGCGTGGTCGCCCATCGGCGGCATCACGTTCTACCCGGGGTGGGGAGACGGCAAGCGCAGCGTGATCGAGGACCCCACGATCGGCGAGATCGCCGCCGCGCACGACAAGAGCCCGGCGCAGATCATGCTCCGCTGGGGCATCGAGCAGGGGCGGTCGGTCATCCCGAAGTCGGTCAACCCCGCCCGGATCGCCGAGAACCTCGACGTCTTCGACTTCGCGCTGACGGGGGAGGAGCTCGCCCGCATCGATGCGCTCGACACGGGCGTCCGCGGCGGCCCTGACCCCGATCAGCCCCGCGATGCGTTCTTCGACGTGGTCATCGACGAAGCCTGATCGCACGACATCGAGCGTCCGGGAGCTGCGCGGACGAGACCGACCTCATCGACGCTGCTCGGAGACGATGCCGGGGAGGATGAGAGCGAGCCATCGCTGACGGACCTGGGCGGGCTGATCCGAGGGGGCCGTCGACATGAGCAGGTAGATGTCTTCGAGTGTGATCCCGGCCCGTATGTCGCCGGCGGCCTGTCCGAGGCGTATCAACTCGGCCAGCGCCTCGCTCGCCCGGGACTCATCGGGTCTGCCGCCATCGCCATCCAGACCGAGGCCGTGCGCCGCTGCCTTCACGGCGTGGTGGTCGGCGGTCGACTCGGCGGCGCGAGCGAGGAATCCCACGACCTCGTCGGCAGCGTGGGATTCTGCGGCTTGGGCGCGGGCGAGCGAGGCCTGTGCGTCGTCGGCGATCACGGCGACGTGCTCTGAGATCACGGCCTCGACGAGGTCGGTCTTCGTCGGGAAGTGCCGATAGAGCGTGCCCACGGCGACGCCGGCGGCCCGGGCGATCTCGTCCATTCCGACGTCGGGCCCCCGAGCAGTGATCTGCGCATTGGCGGCATCGAGGATCTTTCGGCGGTTCCGGATCGCGTCTGCCCGCATGGGCCTGCCGTCTGACATGGAACACCCTCGGCTGTGAAGCGAGAGTCGCTCTCTCGCTTGACTTAAAATGAACGTAGGTTCATGATGTTGATGAACCTACATTCACTTTATCTCGGGAGAGACGCAATGACCAAGAAAGTCGCCCTCGTCACCGGGGCATCCTCAGGAATCGGCGAGGCCACTGCCCGGGAGCTGCACCGCAGGGGCTTCACCGTATACGGCGCTGCACGCCGCGCGGATCGTCTTCAGAGGCTGACGGGCGACGGCATCCGTGCTGTGGCGATGGACGTCACCGACGACGATTCGATGAGGTCGGGGATCGCCGAGATCCTCGCTGACTCCGGTCGGATCGACGTGCTCGTCAACAACGCGGGATACGGCTCCTATGGCGCTCTGGAGGATGTCGACATCGATGAAGGGCGCAGGCAGTTCGAGGTGAACGTGTTCGGCGCCATACGGCTCGCCCAGCTCGTTCTGCCGCACATGCGCGAGCGACGGTCGGGCACGATCGTGAACATCACTTCCATGGGCGGCAAGCTGCACACCCCGCTCGGAGGGTGGTACCACGGCACGAAGTTCGCGCTCGAGGCGCTCAGCGACTGCTTGCGTCTGGAGGTCACCCCTTTCGGGATCGACGTGGTCGTGATCGAGCCGGGCGGTATCGCCACCGAGTGGGGCGGTATCGCCGCCGAGCATCTCGAGGAGACTTCTGGAGGCGGAGCTTACAAAGCCCAGGCCGCCGCCATCGCGGCGTCCTTGCGTTCCGAGGCCAACGCGAATCGCAACTCCCCTCCTTCGGTGATCGCCGACGCGATCGGCAGGGCCGTCACCGCGAAGCGTCCCCGAACCCGCTACGCCGTCGGGTTCGGGGCGAAGCCGCTGATCGCGGCGAGGGTCTTGCTCTCGGATCGTCAGTTCGACACCGTGATCAGCCGGGCCACGGGACTCCCCCGCGAGTGACGTCGTTGCCGTCCTCGAGTGAACTGCGCCATCGTGCGGAGTCGCAGCTCACTCGGGAATGCTGTCCTACCCGTGCGCGAGGACCTGCAGCCCGATCACGGCCAGGCCCAGTGCTGCCTCCGCGCCCAGCGCGACCAGCCGCTGATACCAGGTGAGCGGGATGCGGCGCACGGCGATCCAGCCGATCACGACGAGCGACGCGACGAGGGCGAACGTGCCCGCGCGCAGCGCAGCCTCTGCGCTCCAGACCCCGAGCCCGGCGAAGCCGAGGAAGACGAACGGCAGGGCGACCGAGCTGAGCGCTCCGAAGCTGGAGCCGAGGGCGTGACCGAGCTCCTGCCGGGTGAAGAACCTGCCGTGCACGACGATGTGGGAGACGGCATCCGCGGTGAACACGGCGAGCAGCGTGCCGAGAACGGTGACGATCAGGGTGGTGGCGGCCTCGCCGGCGGTGACGTGGCCATGACTCGACAGCGCGAGAACGACGGCGAGCGCGGCGAAGGTGAGGTAGATCCGCTCCTTCAGATGGGCGGCACGAGCGGCGCGTTCGGTCTCGTCGATCTCTTCCACCCTGCGTCTCCCGCTCCGTGCGCGCGTTGCCCTGAGCGCGGGCGGCGGCGAACCGCTCCGCGCGATTCCGCGATCATCTCATGAGCCGGGTTCTCTTCCCGCACACCGTCAGATTCGCAGTCCGTTCTCGTTGTGTTCAGTGGGGGGCGTCGACGAGTCGGGGCGGTCGCGCAGCGAGGGGGTCTCGGCGGCCGCGCCGACTCGTTCCGAGGGCGCGGACACAATCCGACCAGGATGCGGTGATCAGCGCATCCGCATCGTAGTGTCGGCGTTATCGGGACGGCGCGTCATCGTCCCGTCGCGTGCCGTGCCCGACGGCGCGCGAAACGGGGGTGCAGCAGGGGAGAGGAAATGACGGACGGACCAGCGCCCGCTGATCGGCGTGCCCTCGACGACGCGCGCGCCCGCGCGGCGAACGAGGGAGACCGCGGTGCCGCGGGAGAGTACCTCGCCGACAATCTGCCGCACCTGCTGTACATGGCCCGATGGATCGCGAACGGCGTCATCGACCACGAGGATCTGGCGTCCGAGGCGATCACCGCGCTGCTGGGCGTGTGGGCCCAGGGCACGGGCCCGACGACGAACCCGAACACGTACGTCGCCCGCTCGATGCGCAATCGGGTGATCGACGAGTACCGCTCGCCGCGATCCCGTGTGCGCGGAGTCATCGACGCGGATGCCGAGATGACGCCCCACGTCGATTCGACCAGGGATGCCGACCTGCACCGCGAGTACCGCTACGTCACGTCTGCGCTTCGTTCCCTTCCGACCGACCAGCAGCAGGTGCTCGTCGGGGTCGTCATCGACGGCCGCAAGCCGGCGGAGCTCGAAGCCGAGCTGGGCAGGCCGGCGTCGGCGATCTACTCGCTCGTGCGGCGGGCGAAGGTGGGGCTGCGCAGGGCGACGCTGCGGGAGATCCTGGAGGACGGCGCCCCTGAGGAGTGCAGACGGGCAGCCCGACGGCTCCCCGAGACGGTGACCGAACTCGTCGACGACGCGCCGGACTCGCGTGGGATGTCGCACATCCGCACCTGCGCCCGGTGTCGCGCCGCATGGGCGCGGTTCGGTGCGTTGACGACGCTCTTCGGCGTGATCCCGCTCTTCGTCGTGGGGAGCGTGCTGGATGCTCCGAGCCCTGCCCAGGCCGACGAGGGGCGCGGTCCCGACGCCAGGAGAGCGCCCGATGCGCCGAGCGCGCGCCGAACGCCCCGCACGCCGAGCGCCGTGTCGGGAGCGGTGGCCCGATGGTGGTCTCGGGTGCCCGCGTCGACCTCCCGTGCCCTCGCCATCCTGTCGATCGTCACCGGAGTCGGGCTTCTCGTGCTCGCCGGAGTGCAGCAGTTCCTTCCGGCCGGGGCTGATCCGAGGGGGAGCTTCAGCGTGACCTCGCACGCGGTCGGGGAGGGGCGTGCGGAGATCGACGTCGCGCTGGATCTGGAGGCAGCGGAGGACGTCCGGCTGGTTCTGATCCTGCCCGCCGGGATGGCCGTCGTGGAGGTTCCGGAGGGGTGGGACTGCACCACGGGCCCGGCCGGGGCCGTGTGTCTGGCCGACGGCGGCGGTGACGGGCGGTTCGTCCTCTCCGACACCCGCCCTGATGACGAGGGTCGGTACTCGCTCTCGCTATCGGGTCGGATGGACGATCGTGACGTGACGGGTCGCGCGCAGGGGGAACTGCGCTCGACCCCGCAGACGGTGAGGGCCTTCGTCGGCTGACGCCGTCAGATTCTCGCCGCTGCCTCGTTAACCCAGGAGAGGGTGCGCTCCGTCAGACGGGTGCGCCCTGTCGGAGGGCGAACGCGCTCCGATATACCGATCCGCGGTATTCGCGTAATGAATCGCCCGAGCGAGCATCTCTCTCCTCGGGCGCATTGCGGGGATGCCGCCGGAAGAACGCTGGGGAGCATTCATGTCTGAACGAAATCGTGCGCCGTTTCGGCGCCTGCTGGGCACGGGAGCGACGGTGGGAGCGGTCCTCGCGATCACCGCATCGGGCATCGGCTGGGCGGCGCCGACTCCTGACGCAGGTCCTGTCTCCGGAGGGACGACCGTCCTCATCGACTGCGTCGAGGTGTCGCCGATCGACATGTTCGCCGCCGGCGGCATGAACGCGATGATCGTCACGAAGGACGACAGGGTCCTGACCTGGGGCGCGTGGCAGTACGGCTCCAACGGCAACGGCGGTGGCTCGGGTCCTGCGCAGATCTCGCAGGGTGCGATTCCCGCGGATGCCGACATCATCGATGCCGACTACGACCAGTACGCGGGATATGTTCTCACCGCTGACGGTGGGATCTACGCCTGGGGTATGAACTCATCGGGCCAGTTGGGAATCGGCGGATTCAACCCTTGGGAGTCGGCCACGCCGGTCAAGACGCTCCAGGGCCAGATCCCTGCAGGCGTCAAGCCGATCTCCATCGCCGCGGGTTCCGGTCGGGCAGCAGTGCTCGCCGACAACGGCTGGGTCTACAGCTGGGGCGAGCCCTCGAACGGCGAGGGGACGAACAGCTGGCGTCCTGAGCCGGTGGCTCTCGCACAGGGCCAGATCCCCGCCGGCGTCACCATCACGCAGATCGCGAACGGCAACGGCAACGCCTACGCTCTCGGCAGCGACGGCTGGGTCTACTCGTGGGGCGGCAGCTTCATGGGCGGCAACGGCGACGGAAACGTCGGCGGTCCAGACCGGCTCTCGCCGGTGAAGCTCGCGCAGGGTGCCGTCCCCACGGGGGTCACGTTCACCCAGGTCGCGGCAGGATCGTACGTCGGCTACGCGCTCGGCACCGACGGCAAGATCTACTCGTGGGGCAACAACGGCAACGGCTCGCTCGGCATCGGCGACCCCGCCGCGCCTGCGTCGGGCGTGCCCGTAGCGGTCGCGCAGGGCGAGATGCCCGCGGGGATCGGCATCACGAAGATCGTCGCCAGCGAATTCCACACTCTCGTCCTCGCCGACGACGGCAGCATGTACAGCTGGGGGTCCAACCCCGACGGGCAGCTCGGCAACAACACGACGACCAACGCGGCCGCCCCGGCGAAGGTCGACACGAGCGACATCCCCGCTGGAGTCACGATCACGGACATCGAGGTCGGACTGCAGGCGTCGTTCGGGCTGGGCTCAGACGGGCGGCTCTACAGCTGGGGCGGCATGCGGCCCGACTGGGGTGGTATCTCGGGCCCGGCGCAGCTGGGCAGCTACGCCTCCGAGGGGCGCATGCGGCCGGGACTGGCGCTGAGCTTCGGAGTGACCGAGGTCACCTTCGACGGGATCCCCGGAACGGACCTCGACGCATCGGGCTGCCCGATCAGCGTCGTGACCCCGCCGCACGTGCACGGGCCGGTCGACGTCGTCGTGAACACGGGTCTGATCTCCGGCACGATCTCGACTCCGTACCAGACATCGACCGTCTATCCCGGCGGCTTCACCTACCTCGAGCCGCCCGTGATCGTCACTCCGACGCTGCCCGATGGAACCGTCGGCACCGGCTACACGGCCACGGTCGAGGCGACGGGCCCCGGTCCGATCACCTTCGCCGTATCCGCGGGGGCTCTGCCGCCGGGGATCGTGTTCGACGGAGCGACCGGGGCGCTCAGCGGAACCCCGACGGCGGCCGGCACCTACACGTTCACCGTGACCGCGACGAACCAGTACGGCACCGACACCCAGGAGTACACGATCGTGATCGTCGACCGGACGGTGCAGCCGACGCCCAGCCCGACGCCGACCGATCCGTCTGATGGCGGGTCCGGAGGCACGGGCGGAGGCAGCGGGGCCGGTGGCGGCTCGCACGGGGGCAGCGCCTCGCTGGCGATCACCGGAGGCACCGCGTCCTTCGCGATCGTCGCGGCGGCGGTGGGCAGCATCCTCACGCTCGCGGGCGGGGTGTACCTGATCGGGTCGCGTCGCCGACGCGCATCCTGAGAAATCTGCGCGGGGACCGACAGATTCTCTCCGGACATCCGTTGGTACTCATAGCCCGTCTCCCCGGGCTGACCGTGACCTCCCCGTCACGCGGTGCACAGCACCTCCCCTGAAGGGTGGCACTCCCCACGTGCCCCCTTCAACACCTCCCCGAGGGGCGGCGCTCTCCCCGAGCGCCGCCCCTCTTCTCTTCTCCGGGCCGCGTTCCTCTCCGGAGCGTCGCGGGCGCACAATGGGGAGCATGGATCCGACGTCGACACCCGATGCCCCGCGCGTGCGGGGAGCGGTGGTCGACGGGCAGACGCGGTGCGTCCACTACCGCTCCGAGCTCGACGTCATCGCCATCCGGTTCGCGTGCTGCGGCGAGTTCTATCCGTGTCACCTCTGCCACGAGGAGTCCGCGGGACACCCCTCGACGGTGTGGCCGCTCGAGGAACACGATGCCGAGGCGGTGCTGTGCGGCGTCTGCGGCTCCGTGCTCACCATCGCCGAGTATCTGGAGTCCTCCTCATGCCCGCGTTGCGCGTCGGGGTTCAACCCCGGATGCTCCCTTCATGCGCACCTGTACTTCGAGGTGGCCCCGTAGGCTGTGGGCACCGCAGGGCAGCAGGCAGGGGGCGACATCGTGGACGTGATCGAACAGTGGAAGAGCGCAGGCGAGACGGCGGATGCCGCGCTCGCCGCGGAGGTCCTCGCTGACGACGCCGTGCTGATCTCTCCGCTCACGGACGGCTTCGCCTTCCGCGGGCGTGAGCAGATCCGCGAGCTCCTCGTCTCGGCGTTCGAGGTTCTCGACGGCATCCGCTTCGACGGCGAGGTGCGTGGCGACGATGAGGTCGTGCTGTTCGCGACGACGACGGTCCGTGGGCGCACGCTCAACGAGTGCCAGCGGCTTCGCCTCGACGACTCCGGGCTGATCCGGGAACTGACGCTGTACATGCGGCCGCTTCCCGCGGTGACCGCTTTCACGCGCGCGCTCGGGCCGGTGATCGCCCGTGCGCAGGGGCATGCGGGGACGGCGCGGGTGCTGACCGCCGCTGGCGCGCTGCTCGACGGCGTGGCCTCGTCGGGAGACCGGACGTTCATGCCGATGGCGGCGCCGGGGCGCTCCCGCTAGCCGACCGAGAACACGGTCTGGGCGGCGACCTCGCCGATCCCGCCGTCCGCGTCGAGGTAGTGCACCGACAGCGTGTGCGGGCCCTCGGGCAGGGGCACCACGAACTCGTCGGACCAGCTGAGGGTGTCCGGGGCGATCCCGATCGTCTGCGCATCCACGAGGATCGCGAGGTCGGCGTCACCGGCACCCCACACCGCGATGCTGACCGTGTCGTTCTTCGCGTCGGTCGTCACCCGGACGACGACGGTCGACGACCACCAGGACGAGCCCCGTGGGCCGGACATCAGGGCATCGACGCGCTCGCCGTCCTCGTCGGCATCGTTGCGCGCGGGCGTCGCCTCATCCTTGTGATCGTTGCCGAAGGCGTTGCCGCTGCCGGGCTTCGTGACGATCTCCACGGGCTTCTCGGCGGCGGATGGCGCCGTCGTCTCGACGGGATCGAGCAGCGGTGCGGCCGGCGGCACGGCGGGCGGGGGAGTCGATTCGGGTATCGCCGACGGGGCGGCCGGAGTCGGCTCGACGGGTTCGGCGACGGCAGGCGATGCCGAGGGGGTCGGAGCGGATGCCGTGGGCACGGAGGTCGACAGCGTGGGTGTGAGCACACCGGTCGCGTCCGGCGCCGCCTCGGGGCGCACGAACAGGCTGCCCCCGACCGACAGTGCCACCGCGGTCGCGGCGGCGACGGGCCAGAGCAGCGCCGCCGAGTGGCCGGCTGCGTGGAGCGCCGGCTGCACACCGGCGGACGCCCCGGCCCAGCCGGACAGTCCCGTCGTACCCACGACCGCGGCCGCGGCCTGCTCTGCGGGGAAGAGCGCGGGGGCGAGCACGAGACCTGCGCCGCCGGCGAGGAGCGGGCCGATGGTCATCGCTCTGGCGAGCTTCCTGGCCTCGCCCGCGGCCGAGCGGCAGGTCGCGCACCCGTCGAGGTGCGCGGTCACGAAGCGCTCGGAGCGCGGAGAGAGATCGTCGTGCGCGTACCCTCCGAGCAGCTCGATCACGCGCGCGTGGTCGGTGCCGTCGGGCGCCGCTCGAAGATGCGCCCGGATCCAGGCCTTGCGGAGGGCGTCGCGGGCCCGGTACGTGAGCGCGGCCGCCGAGTTGGGGCGGATGCCGAGGAGCTCGGCGATCTGACGCGGGGGCAGCTGCTCCACCTCGCTCAACCACAGCGCGTGCTGCCAGCGTTCGGGGAGCGAGTCGAACGCCTCTGCCAGAGCGGTCGATGTCACCATCGCCTCGACGTCGATCGCGCCGAGGACGGACGGGGGATGCTCGGTGTCGTCCAGGGAGCTCATCAGCGGCGTGCGGCGCGCGTGGCTCATCCACGTGTTCTTGACCGTCGTGAGCAGATAGGGGCGGAAGCTGCGCTGCGGACCCTTGCCGGCCCTGAGCTGGCGGAGGATGCTGACGAACGCGTCGGACACCACGTCTTCGGGGTCGGGCGGCGACGAGCCGAGGCTCCGGGCGTAGGCGACGGCCACGGGTGCGTGTCGGCGCCAGAGCTCGGAGAAGGCGTGGCGATCGCCGTCACGGCTGCGGAGCAGAAGCTGACCGTCTGTCTCCGCGTCTGTCGTGTCGCTGGGGTCGTCCATGGAACCTCGTCTTGCCGATCGGCTTCGGGCGCCGGTCGTGAAGCGAGACTACCTCACGCCGGTGAACGGGCCGGAGGAGGAGAAGGGGCGAGCGGGGCCATGGGAGGCGGCCCCGCTCGCCGGGCCGCGAAGTGAGGGGAGATGCGGCCCAGACGCAGATACGAAGGTTATCCCCAAGATCCGTTCTTCGTCATATGAGCAAGACGGTGCGAGGGGCGGATGATGACGCGAGTTCGGCAAAGTTTCTCCGGGTGCGCGGTTCAGTGCTCCGCGTGATCCTCCTCGAGGAGCATGCCCACCGACGTCGCGCAGGCGTCTCCCTTCCACGCCTCCAGCCCTTCGCGCACGGCGAAGACCGCGATCACGAGACCGGCGACGGCATCCGCCCACCACCATCCGAACAGGCTGTTCAGAACGAGTCCGAGGAGCACGGCCGCCGAGAGGTACGTGCAGATCAGGGTCTGCATCGAGTCCGCGACGGCGGTGGCCGAACCGATCTCCCGACCGGCCCTCCGCTCGGCGAGAGAGAGGAACGGCATCACCACGACGCTCACGGCGGTGAGGATGATCCCGACCGTGCTGTGCTCCGGGCGGGTGCCGCCGAGGAGCGTCAGAGCCGATGACACCGTGACGTAGGCCGCCAGGGCGAAGAACGCGATCGCGATGACCCGCAGAGTGGGCTTCTCCCAGCGCTCGGGGTCGCGACGCGTGAACTGCCAGGCGACCGCCGCGGCGGACAGCACCTCGATCGTCGAGTCCAGACCGAAGCCGATCAGGGCCGTCGATGAGACGGCCGCCCCGGCCGCGATCGCGATGACGGCCTCGATCAGGTTGTAGCCGATGGTCACGGCGACGATGATCCGGATGCGCCTCTCCAGAGTCGCGCGCCGCTCCGGTGCGATCGTCGACGGCATCAGCAGGTGCACCCTTCGCCGTCGCAGCAGTCGGGTTCGACGATGAGCGCCACCCGCATCAGGTCGCCGAGGGCCGGGGCGAGATGCTCGTCGGCGAGGCGGTAGCGGCTGCGGCGTCCGTCGGGGACGCTCTCGACCAGGCCGCAGCCGCGGAGGCAGGCGAGATGGTTGGACATCACCTGCCGTGTGACGTCGAGCGTCTCGGCGAGGTCGGACGGATACGCCGGCGCCTCCCGGAGGGCGAGCAGGATGCCGGCCCTGGTGGGGTCGGACAGGGCATGCCCCAGGCGGGACACGGCTGCGGTGTGGGTGAGGGAGGCGGTGGTCGTCACGTCCTCAATGTACATGAAGGCCTGAATTCAGAAAGTAGTGAACCAAAGAATCGTGACAGATGTCACCCTGTCCGGTGACACGGCGGCACTTCTGAGAGACGAGCGACGCTGATGGGCTGGAGGGACATCCAGGCGCGGCGACCACGTCGAGCCCTGACCCGAACGGAACCCATGCGGAAGCTCGCGAAGTCCCTTCTCCTCACCGCCGGCGTCATCGTCGCGGTGCCCGTGCTCGCCCTTGCGACGACAGCGACGGCGAACGCCATCGCGACGAACGCCGAGGCGGCGCAGATCCGTCCCTACGGGAAGGGCGTCCCGGTCGGCGGCAAGACCATGAACGTCGTCGTCACCGGAACCGGAGAGGAGACGATCGTCCTGCTCCCCGGGCTGGGCACGGCCGCGCCGGGACTCGACTTCCTGCCGCTCGCCGACGAGCTGAGCGCGGATCACCGCGTCGTCGTCGTGGAGCCGTTCGGCACGGGCCTCAGCGATCCCGCAGACACTCCCCGCACCGCGGACAACATCGTGACCGAGATCCACGGCGCCCTCGCTCACCTCGGGATAACGCGATACGCGCTGATGGCTCACTCGATCGGCGGGATCTACGCGCTCACCTACAGCCAGGAGTACCCCGAGGAGCTCACCGCGTTCATCGGGATCGACAACAGCGTGCCCGACCAGCCCGGTGCGGACGAGCCGATCCCGACGGACGCCATGGTCGTGCTGAAGAACCTCGGCATCACGCGCGTGCTCGCCGGCCTCGCCGGAGATCCGTACGAGGGGCTCCCCTACGACGCGGAGACGAAGCGTCAGATGGCGCTGCTGACCACGAAGAACACGGGAGCGGCCACGATGATCGACGAGGTCGCCCATTCCGTGACGAACTTCGCCGCGGTGAGCGGTGCCGCCTTCCCCGTCGCGCTTCCCGTACTGGAGTTCGTGAGCTCTCAGGACTCCGCGGAATGGGTGGAGATCCACGAGAAGCAGGCAGCCGGCGTCGATCGAGGCGAGGTCGTCGTCCTCGACGCGCCGCACTATCTGCATCATGTCCTGGCGCCGGAGATCGCGCAGAGGACCGCGGCGTTCCTCGTCACGATCCCGCAGTGACGGCATCCGAATCGCCGGAACGACCCGTGGTGGCGACGGCAGCCCTATCGTGGTGAGGATGACCGGCATCGACGAGTCCGCGACGGAACGGCGTCGCCGCGGTGCCGCGCCACCGCGGCGCACGCGGCCGCTGTCTCGAGGAGTATCCGCCACCTGGTGGTACACGGCGACAGCGGTCTTCACCTTCGATCTCGTGCTGGTCGGAGTATGGGCGATCGTGATCTCGGCCTTCGACTCGCGAGCGCCGGTCGCCCTCGTCGTGGTCGGCGGGCTCGTCTGGTGCGCGTCCCTCGTGCCTCTTCTCGTCGACTATCGGCAGCGGCTCGATGTCGATCGGCATGCGCAGCGGACCCGTCTCTTCTTGCCCGTCGCGCTCGCTCTGGGATACGGGGTCGCCGCAGGGCTCGTCGTCGGATCCTGGACGCTGGTGGTCGTTCCGATCGTGCAGTCGCTCATGCTGCTGAGCTGGCGTCGGGGCGTTCGGGCCGCACTGGTCATCGGGGCGACCGTCGCCCTCGGCATCCTCGCGGCGGTGGACGTCGGCCCAGGGCGCGACTTCACCCTGCTGATTCCCCTCGTGTACTCCGTCATGCTTCCCGTGATGACCGTCAGCTCGCTCTGGTGGTGGGACGTCCTGATCGCCCTCGACAGGGCCAGGGCATCGGAGGCGAGGCTCGCAGCAGCGCAGGAGCGCCTGCGGGTCGCGAACGACGTGCATGATCTGCAGGGACATCACCTCCAGGTCATCGCCCTTCAGCTCGAGCTCGCTGAGCGGCTCATGCCGCACGATGCGGAGGCGGGCATGGAGCAGCTCGCAGCTGCACGCGGGAGCGTGGACGATGCACGGCAGGGCACCAGGGATCTCGCCCTGAGCTTCCGTTCGGTGCCCCTCGGAGACGAGATCGCGAACGCGCGGGATCTGCTCGAGGCGGCAGGACTGGACGTCGACGCGGTGATCCCCCCGGACGCCGACGACGCTCCCGCCGCCGTGCTCGGACCGGTCGTCCGTGAGACGACGACCAACGTGCTCCGGCACGGCGGCGGTCGTCGGGCGCGGCTCGTCCTCAGCGGCGACGGCGAGGTGTGGCGGTACGAGATCTCCAACGACGTCTCCGTCATCAGCGGGCGGGCCGGGGGCTCCGGCCTCGACGGGATCCGCCAGCGGGTCGGCGAGGTGCACGGCTCACTCGAGGTCGTGATCGAGGAGAACGATTTCACGGTCTTCGTGACCGTGCCGGCGCTGAAGGGGGAGAAGCGATGATCCGGGTGCTGCTCGCGGATGACGAGGCGATGATCCGCTCGGCGCTCGCCGCGCTCCTGAGGCTGGAGGGCGACATCGAGGTGATCGCAGAGTGCGAGGACGGAGAACAGGCCCTGGCCGCGGCGTTGCGTCTGCGACCCGACGTGTGCCTTCTCGACCTGGAGATGCCCGGGCTCGACGGCGTACAGGTGTCGGAGCGGCTGAGCCGCGTGAGTGATGCGCGGTGCATCGTGGTCACCCGTCATGCCAGGCCCGGAGTGCTGCGGCGTGCTCTGGCATCGGGAGTGGCGGGCTTCCTGCCCAAATCCAGGGACGCGAAGGAGGTCGCAGCGGTGATCCGCAAGGTCGCCAGGGGTGCGCGCTACGTCGACCCCGAAGCCGCCGCCGACGCGTTGAGCGACCAGCGTTCGCCCCTGACCGATCGCGAACTCGATGTCCTCCGCGCCGGAATGCGCGGGGAGACGACGGAGCAGATCGCCCGTGCTCTCGCGTTGGCCCCGGGGACCGTGCGCAATCACATCTCTGCGATCCTCGGCAAGCTCTCCGTCGACACCAGGCAGCGAGCGGTGATCCTGGCCGAGGAGAACGGCTGGATCTGAGCACGGGGCGATCAAGCGCCGAAATCCAGCTGAAACGCGCGGTCACTAACCTGGGTGGCACGACGGTGGAGGAGCGGCGATGACGGTGTCGATCGAGAGGGTCGAGTGGGAGCATCCGGATGCCGTGCGCCTGCGCGCCGCGCAGCGCGCGGAGCTGGACGAGCGCTACGGCAGCGACGACCACGAACCCGGTGTGGTCCCGACGGCGCACGATGTGCCCGTCTTCCTCATCGCGAGGGATGCGGCGGGGCTCGCGATCGTGTGCGGCGGCCTGCGACCGCTGGACGACGGCGTCCTCGGCCAGGGTATCGCGGAGATCAAGCGCATGTACGCCGCGCCGTCTGCCAGGGGCACGGGCGCGGCGGCGGCGCTTCTGCGGGCTCTGGAGCGCGAGGCGCTGGCGCTCGGCATCCGACGGCTGGTCCTCGAGACGGGCACCGCCCAACCCGATGCCGTGCGGTTCTACGAGCGCGAGGGTTACGCGCCGATCCCGCTCTTCGGGCACTACGTCGACAGCGCTCTGTCCCTCTGCTTCGCACGCGATCTCGGTGTCCGCGACCCGGCGTAGAGTCGCAGCATGCCCTCTTTCGGAACGCTGCAGACCCCGGTCGGCGTGATCGGCGTCGAGAGCTCCGGCACGGCGATCACCCGGGTGACCTGGCGGTCGGTCGCACCGGTCGGCGCGGATGCCGGCCCCGACGCCCTCCTCGCCGAGGCCCTCGCGCAGTTGGACGCGTACTTCTCCGGTGAGCGCGCCGACTTCGATCTGCCGATCGACCTCGGTGTGCAGACCGACGCCACTCGTGCGGTGCTGATGGCCCTCTACGAGACCGTCGGGTCGGGGGAGACCGTGACCTACGGCGAGCTCGCCGCCCGCAGCGGCACGAGCATCCCGGCCAGGGGGATCGGCGCGATCATGGGCGCGAACCCGGTTCCGCTGATCGTGCCCTGCCATCGCGTCGTCGCGGGAGACGGCCTCGGAGGCTACTCCGGCGGAGATCCGGGGCAGGGCCTGCAGACGAAGCGCTGGCTCCTGGAGCACGAGGGCGCGCTGCCGACGTCGCTGTTCTGAACCCTCCGCTGGTCGTGGGCGGGGATTCGCGCCGATCCGAAGAAAGCGTGAAGCGGAATCGCCGGATCGAGGAATATCAGGTGTGAGCACCGACAGTGACATCCTCCGCCGATCCGAGCGGGCGCCCCAGGCATTCGCCGAGGTGTTCGATCGGCACGCGGCATCCGTCGAGTCCTTCCTCCGCCGCCGGCTCGGAGCGGACGCGGCGGAGGATGCCCTCAGCGAGACCTTCCTGATCGCATTCCGTCGGCGGGACTCGTTCGATCACACCTGGGACTCCGCGCGGCCGTGGCTGCTCGGGATCGCGTCACGTGTGGCGGCGCGTCATCGCGCGACCGAGGCCCGTCAGTGGCGGGCGATCGTCGCGTCGACGGGGGGAGCGCACTCGACCGAGGGCGGCATCGACGCGGCGGCGGCGCGGATGGATGCGGCGGCCATGGTCGCCGCCCTCGCCCCGCGCATCGCGGCGCTCTCGGCGAAGGATCGGGAGACGCTCCTGCTGCTGGCGTGGGGCGGACTTAGCCATGAGGAGATCGCGCACGCGCTCGGAGTGCCGGTCGGGACCGTGTGGTCGCGACTGAACCGCGTCCGTCGGAAACTGGCCCCACCGGGGTCGCAGCTCACACGCCTCACCTGGATCGGAAAGGAGCTGGAAGATGGACGTCTTGGAGCTGGTGCGTGAGATCGAGAACGCGCCCGATGACGCGGCGGCGACCCGCATCGCGGCCTCTCGCCTGACCCTCCTCGCCGCGACGGCGGAGCGGCCGCGACGCCGTGTGCGCCCTGGCTGGGTGTGGGGAGGTGCGCTGGGCACGGCATCCGCCGCCGCCGTGGTCACGACTCTCGTGATCGCGGGCACGGTCGCACCGGTCGTGTCGGAGTCGGCATCCGCCGCTGCGGTCGCGGTCCTGAACGACGCCGCAGGCAAGGTGATGGCGGGTGAGGATCCCGCCGTCGGCCCTGGTCAGTACCTGCGCATCCGGGAGACCTACGAGCTCGTCTCGCTCTGGGATGCCGACGCCGATGCCGCGACGTCCGACGAGTACGTGGCGGGGTTCAACACCTCGACCTTCGAGAACGCCGAGGGTGCCGTTCGCACTCGTGGAGTGCGCGACCTGTATGTGCCGGGCGACAGGTCGGGGGACTGGATCCTCGACGACCGGGTCCCGAACGAGGTGCTCGACGTCTACGGCGACCAGGCGGCCGGCCCGGCCTACGATCGGATGGCGGACGCCTATCCGAACCGCGACGCCGACCCTGATGGGATCGAGCGGCTGCCCGCGGGGCTGCAGTCCTGGGACCCCGAGGAGACGAGCGACGATCGCTTCTTCGATCCGTTCCGCGAGTTCTACGACGAGATGCCGCGCGAGCCGGCACAGCTGCTCGCGTGGTATCGGCAGCACCTCACCACGTCAGAGGACGGCAGTTACCTCTTCAGCTACATCACCCGTGCGCTGGGCACCGATCTCATGCCGGTGGACCTCCGGGTGGCGACGCTGCACGTGCTCGGACTTCTGGGTGGCGTCGACGTGGCAGGTCGGAGCGGCGCCGTCACGACGCTGGAACTGCGTACCCGCCTCGGCGAGGGGTCCGACCTCGGCGAAGAGCTCGTGCAGCAGGTCGACATCGATACCGCGTCCGGCCGCATCATCGGATACCGCGATTCGTATCCGACGGGCCGTTCGACACGAGCCCTGCCCGCAGACGTTCCCTGGTCGACGTGGTCGATCGAGGTGAGCGTTGTCGACGAGGCCCCGAGCTTCTGACGCCGCATGACACAGGGGCGGATGCCGTGGCATCCGTCTCTGTGTCATGCGCTCTCCGCCACCTGCGAGAATGGGAGTCCCGCGCCGATTCCGATCTGAGGAGCCACCGTGCAGTACATCTCGACCCGAGGCGGCATGCAGCCGCTGCCGTACTGCGAGACCCTGCTCGAAGGGCTGGCGACAGACGGAGGTCTGGCGGTGCCCGAGGTCATGCCGACCGTCGACGGGGAGACGCTGGAGCGGTGGCGGGCCCTCACCTACCCGCAGCTCGCGACCGAGGTGCTGGGGCTCTTCGCCACCGACATCCCGCGCGAGGACCTCGCGCGCATGACCGAGGCGGCGTACGCGCCGTTCCCCGGATCCGTCGTCCCGCTGCGCGAGATCGACGGCGGCCTCACGCTCGTCGGGCTCTCCGAGGGGCCGACGCTGGCCTTCAAGGACATGGCGATGCAGTTCCTCGGCCAGGTCGTGGAGTACGCGCTGGAGCGCAAGGGCTCCGTCCTCAACATCCTCGGCGCCACGTCGGGCGACACCGGCTCCGCTGCTGAGCACGCCCTCCGCGGCAAGGATCGCATCTCGGTCTTCATGCTCTCTCCGCAGGGGCGCATGAGCACGTTCCAGCGCGCGCAGATGTTCTCCCTCGACGACGCGAACGTGCACAACATCGCGATCGACGGGGTCTTCGACGACTGCCAGAACCTCGTCAAGGAGCTCGCGGGAGACCTCGACTTCAAGCGCACCCAGCACCTCGGCGCCGTGAACTCCATCAACCTCGCGCGCATCACCGCGCAGGTCGTCTACTACTTCTGGGCCTGGTTGCGGGCGACGGATGCCGGTGGCTGGACCGAGCTGTCGTTCACCGTGCCCTCGGGCAACTTCGGCAACATCCTCTCCGGCTTCTACGCCAAGCAGATGGGGCTGCCGATCCGCCGGCTCGTGCTCGCCGCCAACGAGAACAACGTCCTCGACGAGTTCTTCCGCACGGGCGTCTACCGTCCGCGCAACGCCGAGCAGACGCTCGCCACGTCGAGCCCGTCGATGGACATCTCGAAGGCCTCGAACCTCGAGCGCTTCATCTTCGAGCTGGTCGATCGCGACCCCGCCCGCGTGGTGGCCGCGTGGCGCGACCTCGATCAGCAGGGCTACTTCGATTTCACCGCCGACCTCGCGCGCTTCACCGAGGAGTTCGGCATCGTCAGCGGCACCTCGACCCACGCCGACCGGGTCGACACGATCCGTGCCGTCTACGAGGCGGCGGAGGACATCATCGACCCGCACACCGCAGACGGCGTCTTCGTCGCCCGTCAGCACGTCGAGTCCGGGGTTCCGATGCTCGTGCTGGAGACGGCGAAGCCCGAGAAGTTCGCCGAGACGATCCATGAGGCGATCGGGGTCGAGCTGGACTACTCGTTCGATCTGCGCGCGATGCTCGACGCCCCGCAGCACGTCACCGAGATGGCCGACGACGCCGCCGCGCTGCGCGCCTTCATCGAGGAGCACGCGCTGCGCTGATCCGTCCGCGCCGAGCCCCACAGGCCCCCGCGAGCGCTCGCATGATGCCTGTGCCTTTGCCTGTGCCTGCGTCGAGTTCACGTGCAGTCGTCGAGTGCACGGCATCCGTGCGTCGATATCCCGTGCGTTCGGCGACTTCACGTGCAGTCGACGACACGGAGTCGGAGGCGGAGAGTAAGAGCGGGATGTGCGCACTGCACATCGATGAGGCATTCTCGTGCGCAATGCACATGTCGGGAGGTCTTGCCGCGTCGCTACTGTGGCCGACAAAACCCGTCCCTCCTCTCGAAGGATCCTCATGGCACGCACGGCGCACGCAGATGACTTCGCGCTCTCCCGAGTGACTCCCGAGGCCCGCAAGCCCTGGTTCGGAATCGCCGTACAGCGGTTCGGTCAGGTCTCGGCCCTCTCGCAGTTCCTCCTCGGAGCGACCCTCGGCTACAGCATGACCTTCGGCGAGGCCGTCCTCGCCTTCCTCCTCGGCTCCCTCATCCTCGAGGTGATCATGTGCGTGGTCGGCTTCATTGGCCAGCGCGAGGGACTCAACACCGCTCTTCTGGCGCGGTGGACCGGTTTCGGTGAGATCGGCGCCTCCCTCGTCGGCCTCGCCATCGGCATCAGCCTCATCGGCTGGTTCGGCATCCAGTCCGCGATCTCGGCGCAGTCGCTCGACGCCCTCATGCCCGGTGCCCTGCCGGTGTGGGCGTGGAGCCTCATCTTCGGACTCGTCGTCACGGCGATCGTGGCCTTCGGTTTCGTCGGGATGCAGTGGCTGGCGAACATCACCGTGCCGCTGTTCCTGATCCTCGTCGGCTGGTCGGTCATCTCCGAACTGAGCCGTCACGACATCGGCGAGCTGCTCACCGGACCCGCGCCCGGCCCCGCCATGAGCGTGTGGGCGGGCACCGGGATCGTGGCCGGCGGTCTGATCGTCGGGGCGATCATCACCGGAGACATGACCCGCTTCAACCGCTCCCGCGCAGACGTCGTGAAGCAGACCGTGCTCGGCGTCTCCCTCGGCGAGTTCGTGATCGGCCTCGCCGGCGTGCTGCTCGCCCACGCGGCGGGCACCGGAGACATCGTGGCGATCGTGACCTCCTCGGTCGGCTTCATCGGCCTGTTCATCGTCCTCACCGGCACCCTGAAGATCAACGACTGGAACCTGTACTCCTCGACCCTGGGCCTGGTGAACTTCATCTCCACCGCGTTCGGGCGCAACCTGCACCGCGTGACCACGACGATCGTCCTCGGCGTCGTCGGCTCGGTGCTGGCCGCGGTCGGCATCCTCGGGCAGTTCACCGAGTTCCTCATCGTGCTGAGCGTCGCCTTCCCGCCCATCGCCGGCATCATGGTCGCCGAGTACTACATCGTGCGGCGCTGGCGACCCGACCTCGATGCCACCCGCGACGAGGGAACGCTCCCCGCCACCGCTCCCCGGATCGTCCCCACGACCATCGTGGTGTGGTTGGTGTCGGCGCTCGTCGGCTACTTCGTCACCTGGGGCATCCCGTCGCTCATCAGCCTGTTCCTGTCGATGGCGCTCTACGTGATCGCGGGCAAGCTCGGCTGGGTGCGCGGCGTGGGCGTGGCGACGACACGCCAGTCCTCTCCGGTCGAGGCCACGGCCTGACCCGTCCACTCGACACCCACCACACGGAAGCGAGAATCATGCACATCGGCATCGACGTCGGCGGCACCAACACCGACGCAGTCCTCATGGACCGGACCCGCACGCTCGCGGGGGTGAAGCACTCCACGACCCCCGACGTCACGAGCGGCATCGTCCAGGCGATCGAGGACCTGCGGGCAGGGCACGCCTTCGAGGGCTCCGACATCGAGGCCGTGATGATCGGCACCACGCACTTCATCAACGCGCTCGTGCAGGCGAGCAGGCTGGCGCCGGTCGCCGCCCTCCGGCTCGGGCTGCCGGCGACGCGGGCGCTGCCTCCGCTGATCGACTGGCCGGAGGCGCTGGTCGCGGCGACGCAGGCGCGCAGCTACCTCGCGCACGGCGGCTACGAGTTCGACGGTCGCCCGATCTCGCCGCTCGATCCCGACGAGATCCGTGCGCACGCGGAGGACATGAAGGCCCACGGCATCCGCTCTGTGGCGATCTCGTCGGTCTTCAGCCCGGTCAACCACGACCTCGAAGTGGAGGCGGCGGAGATCGTGTCGTCGGTGCTCGGGCCGGATGCCGCCATCTCGCTGTCCCACGAGATCGGCCGCATCGGCCTGCTCGAGCGCGAGAACGCGACCATCATCAACGCCGCGCTCCGCGAGCTCGCGTCGGAGATCGTCGACGGGCTCACCTCCGCCGTGCGCGCTCAGGGCATCGAGGCGCCGATCTTCCTCAGCCAGAACGACGGCACGCTGATGGACGAGGAGTACGTGCGTCGCTACCCCGTCGCGACCTTCGCGTCGGGTCCGACGAACTCGATGCGCGGAGCGGCGGCCACGAGCGGGCTCGACGACTGCGCCGTGATCGACGTGGGCGGCACCACCGCCGACATCGGACTCCTCATCAACGGCTTCCCGCGAGAGACCGCCAACGAGGTCAAGGTCGCCGGCATCCGCACCAACTTCCGGATGCCGGATGTGCTGTCGCTCGGCATCGGCGGCGGCAGCATCGTCGACGAGGAGACCGCGGAGGTCGGTCCGGCCTCGGTCGGCTATCGGCTCACGACGGAAGCGCTCGTGTTCGGGGGATCGACGCTCACCGCGACCGACATCGCCGTGGCGGCCGGACGGGCATCCGTCGGCGACCCGTCGAAGGTCGCCCACCTCGACCCCGCCTTCGTCGCGCGGGTGCTCGATCGCATCGCCGAGCGCGTCTCCGAGGCGGTCGACCGCATGCGCACCTCACCGGAGCCGATCGCCGTGGTCGCGGTGGGCGGCGGATCGATCCTCCTGCCGGATGAGCTGCCGCTGTTCGGCACGGTGCATCGCCCGGAGAACTACGCGGTCGCGAACGCCATCGGCGCCTCGATCGCCCAGGTGGGCGGCGAGATCGACAAGGTCTACGCGATCGAACCCGGCCGCAGGGACGAGACGCTCGCCGAGGTGCGCGCGGAGGCCGTGGACAAGGCGATCGCCGCGGGCGCGAAGCCCTCGACGGTGGCGATCATCGACTTCGACGAGGTGCCGATCCCGTACCTCCCCGGCAACGCCACACGCATCCGCGTGAAGGCGGTCGGCGATCTCGACATGGGGGCCTGACATGAGCTGGTCGATCACCCCCGCCCACATCGAGGGTCTCGCCCGCGGCGCCGCCGTGCTCGGCACCGGCGGTGGCGGCGACCCGTACATCGGCGCGCTGCTCGCCCGTCAGGCGCTCGCCGCCGGCGGCGAGGTCACCGTCGTCGGCCTCGACGAGGTGCCCGACGACGCACTCGTCCTGTTCGTCGCCATGATGGGCGCGCCGACCGTGATGGTCGAGAAGCTCCCCAGCCTCGACGAGGTCATCGAGCCCGTGAAGGCCCTCGGCATCCACCTCGGACGACCGGTCACGCACATCGCGTGCGCCGAGGTCGGGGGAGTGAACTCCACCATCCCGATCGCGGCAGCCGCCGCCCTCGGCCTCCCGCTCGTGGACGCCGACGGCATGGGGCGCGCCTTCCCCGAACTCCAGATGGTGCTGCCGACCCTCTACGGAGTGACCGCCTCGCCCCTCGCGTTCAGCGACGAGAAGGGCAACACCGGCGTGCTGCAGACGGTGGACAACTCCTGGACGGAGCGCATCGCCCGCGTCGCGTGCGTCGAGATGGGCTGCTCCGTCATGATCTCCGGATTCTCGATGACGGGCGCAGCGGCCAGGGAGTCGCTCGTCGGCGGCTCGCTCTCCCGCTGCATCGCCATCGGTGAGCGGATCGCCCGCGCCCGCGACGAGAAGTCCGACCCGGTGTCGGCGGCGGTCGACCTGCTCGGGGGCCGCGAGCTCTTCGACGGCAAGGTCGTCGACGTGCAGCGTGCGACCACCACCGGCTTCGCTCGTGGCCGCGCGCGCATCGACGCCGAGGGCGGATCGTCCCTGACGCTGCGGTTCCAGAACGAGCACCTGGTCGCCGAGAGCGACGGCGCCGTGCTCGCCACCACACCCGACCTCATCATGGTGCTCGACGGCGAGTTGGGTGAGCCCATCACCACCGAAGGGCTGCGCTACGGACAGCGCGTCCGGGTGATCGCGGCGCCGGCAGACGAGCGCTGGCATTCGGCGGAGGCGCTCGCGATGGTCGGTCCGGGGTACTTCGGCTACGACATCCCCGCCCACCGATTCGACGGCGCCGTGTCGACGGGCGCGGTCGCAGGCGATGCGCCCGGCGTGAGGAGCGAGGCGAGATGAGCTGGCAGCTCACGGCGGCCGACCTTCCCGACCTCGCGCGCGGCGCGACGCTGCTGGGCACGGGAGGCGGCGGCGATCCGTACATCGGCAAGATGCTCGTGGAACGCGTCCTCGGCGACGGCAGCATCACGATCCTCGACCCGGACGAGCTCGCCGACGACCTGTTCGTGATCCCCACGGCGCAGATGGGCGCGCCCACCGTGATGGTCGAGAAGATCCCCGCCGGAACCGAGCCGACCCTCGCGCTGCGCACCCTCGAAGAGCACCTCGGACGCACGGCCGATGCCACGATGCCGATCGAGTGCGGAGGGATCAACTCGATGATCCCTCTGGTCGTCGCGGCGGAGACCGGACTCCCCGTCGTGGATGCCGACGGCATGGGGCGCGCGTTCCCCGAGCTGTCGATGGAGACCTTCGCGGTCTACGGCGTGCACGGCTCGCCGCTCGCCCTCGCGGGGGAGCGCGGGGAGCGGGTCGTCATCGACACCGGCGCCGACGACCGGCAGATGGAGTGGCTGGCCCGCGGCATCACGATCCGTCTCGGCGGCGTCGGGCACATCGCCGAGTACGCGATGACCGGCGCCGACGTGCGGCGCACCGCCGTGCCGCGCACGATCTCGATGGCGCTCGCGCTCGGCCGCGCGATCCGTCTGGCACGGGAGGATCACCGTTCTCCGTTCGAGGCGATCGCCGACACGCTCGCGCCCACCCTCTATCCGCATGTGCGCGAGCTCTGCGTGGGCAAGGTCGTCGACGTCGAGCGGCGCACCACAGAGGGCTTCGCGAAGGGCAGAGCGATCATCGCCCCGCTCGGCGACGCGGATGAGCCGCCCTTCGAGATCTCCTTCCAGAACGAGAACCTCATCGCGCGCAGGGGAGGGGCCGTCGTCGCGATCGTGCCCGATCTCATCTGCGTCGTCGATCACGAGACCGCGGAGCCGATCACAACCGAAGGGCTCCGCTACGGGCAGCGCGTGCGGGTGCTCGGGATATCGACGCCCGACATGATGCGCACTCCGGAGGCGCTCGCCGCGTTCGGACCGTCCGCCTTCGGCCTGACGGAGGGCTTCGTCCCGGTCGAGACTCTCGCGGCGTCCTAGGCTGGAGCGCATGGAGCTGGCGCGCGACGACCTCACCGCGCTCGCCCGCGGCTATGCGCTCCTCGGATCCGGCGGCGGCGGGTCCACCACGATGCTCGAACTCATGCTCGGCGGCTCTCCGGAGTGGCCGATGCGCATCGCGGCGGCATCCGACCTGGACCCGGCCACCCCGTGCCTCGGCGTCGCCTTCGTCGGATCGACCATGCTGCTGGGGGAGCGGATGCCGGGAGCCGATCCCTTCCTCCCGCTCCTCGCGGCGGTCGAGCGGTGGCTCGGCCATCCCGTGCCCGCGGTCTGCTCGCTCGAGGGCGGCGGTATGAACGGGCTCGCCCCGCTCACTCTCGCCGGGACCCACGTCGTCGTCGACGCCGATTGCACGGGGCGTGCCGTGCCAGGGCTCGATCAGATGTCGCTGTTCGTCGATCACGTGCCCGGGCTGGTCTTCGCGTGCGAGACAGGGGCCGACGGTGTGGCCCTGGTCGAGGCGAGGCGCCCGATCGACGCGGAGAGGGTGGTGCGTTCGGCGATCATCCAGGCCGGCGGTGTGGGCTGCGCCGTGCTCGGCGGGTTCACGGTCGGCGATCTCCGCGAGCACGCGATCGGGGGGCACCTCGCCTACGCGCTCGGTCTCGGGCGCGCATTCCTGGAGTTCGGGCGCGCACCGCTGCCCATCCTCGCGGAGGCGCTCGGCGGCGAGCTCCTCGCGGAGGGTCGGATCGTCTCCGCGGCTCCGTCTCCGACGGATCCTCACGCGAACGCGGTGGAGATCTCCGGGCTCGGCGGCGTCGTGCACAGGGTCGTCACGCACTCCGAGACCCTCGCCGTGCTCGCCGACGGGCGGCTGATCGCCTCGGCGCCGACGATCATCGTGATCCTCGATGCGGTGTCGCGGGAGATCCTCGAGGTGACCGATCTCGGCCTCGCCCGCACCGTCGCGGTGCTCGGCATCCCCGCGCCGGGCTGGTGGCGGGAACGCCCGGAACGACTCGCGCGTGTGCTCCCCTCGGCGTACGGTCTCCTCGGGCTGGATGCCGCATGAACGAGCTGCTGCTGAGCGCCCTCCTGGCGCACGCCGAGAACGGCGGCCTTCGCCTGGTCGCGGGCCCCTCCGATGCATCGTGGTCAGCGGTCTCCGTCGAGGCGGGAGAGGTCGACCTGCGGGAGCACGGCGACGGACGTCTCGCCGTGCTGACCTCCTCGGCGCCCGTCACGACCTGGCAGCAGGACGCGATGCTGCGCCGCGTGCGCGACCGCGGCCTCACCGGGCTCGCTCTTCCCGGGGCGGCCGGGATGGATGCCGGCGCCCTGCGTCTCGCCGATCGGCTCGGACTCACCCTGCTCGACGTCGTGCGTCCGGTGCAGCTCGCGAAGGCGTGCTGGATGCTCATCGAGGCTCGCGACGCGCTCACGCTGAGCCAGGTGCGCAAGGTGGCGCAGTCCTTCGAGTACTCGGCCGACGATCTGGCCGACCTCCTGCGGCACATCGCGGCGAACCTCGGACTCGGCGTCGCGCTCGTCGAGGCGGGCACCGTGATCCACGAGGCCGGAGATCACCTCGATGAGGGGCTCCTCGCCGCCATCGGCTACGACTCCTGGATCGATCGCACGCGCACGACGACGTTCGCGGCGGCGTCGGTGCGCGTAGACAGTCCGGGGCGCAGCGGTCTTCGTCTGGTCCTGTTCGGTCACGGGCTCAGCGACGCGCAGCTGCTCGCGCTGTCCGTCGCCGCCGAGGTGGCCATGCCGGCCGTCGCGGCGCGACTCCTCATCGACGAGGTCGCGGCCGTCAACGACGTCGCCGTGTCCTCCGGGCTCCTGCGCGACTTCGTCGACATCCGCGGGGCGGCCGACATCGAGGTCGCCCGTCGCATGGCGGAGCGGGGATGGCGAACGTCCGGACACCATCTCGGATTCCGCATGGTCGCCAGAGGCAGGCTCGATCCGTTCTCCCTGTTGCGGTCGATCAGCTCCGACCTGGCCGCGGTCGATGCCGAAGCCCATGCCACCACGACGGGCCGCGGCATCGGCGGATGGCTGACCTTCGCCGACGCGCCGAGCCCCGAGCGGGTCGAGCGCGCCGTCGCGGCCCTGCGCGAGCTGCATGCCGCGGCCCTCCGCGACTTCACGATCGCGACCGGGGTGGGCTCATTGCAGAGCGGCCCGGAAGGTCTCGCGGCGACCTTGGACGAGGCAGCCGATGCGGCGCGCATCGCCGCAGCGCGGTCGGCGACCGGATGGTTCGTGCGCGTCGACAGTCTCGGCCTGGACCAGCTCCTTCTCGCCTGGACGGGCACCGACACCTTCGTGCCGGCCGCTCAGTCCCTGCTCGCTCCGCTGCAGGAAGGCGGCGGCGAACTCCTCTCGACGCTGTCGGCGTACCTCGACAACGAATCGGGCATCGCCGCGACGGCCGCGGCGCTCGGGCTGCATCGCAACACCGTCGCCGTGCGCATCCGCCGTGTCCAGGAGCTCCTCGGGATCGACATGGCCGATCCCGAGGCGCGCCTGGCACTGCATCTCGCATGTCGAGCGGTGCAGCCGCGCTGAGCTGCGCGGATCGCACGGGATGCGGATCGTCGGAAAGACGCGGGCGACTGGACCGCTCTACGCGGGGTCGCCGTTGAGCATCCAGTTGACGCCGAAGCGGTCGACCAGCATTCCGAACAGGCCGCCCCACGGTGCGACGTCGAGCGGCATCGTGATCGTGGCGCCGTCGGCGAGTCCGTCCCAGACCGCCCGCGTCGCGTCGGCCGACGTTCCGCTCAGCGAGACGGAGAAGCCCTGCGGGGTGACGTAGGGCATGGCGCTCGGCGTGTCCGACGCCATGAGCACGAGACCGTCTGGCGTGGTCAGCTGCGCGTGCATCACGAGGTCCTTCTCGCTCGGATCCTGAAGCATGTCGGGGAACTCCGCGAAGACGTTGACGTCGAGATCACCGCCCAGCACGCCCTGGTAGAACTCCATCGCCTCGCGCGCGTTGTCGCGAAAGGAGAGATAGGGGTTGAGATTCGCCATTGTTGCTCCCAGAGTGAGGTGTTCGACTCGGCCGGCCCCGATGTGCACGCTCAGTCTGCGCCCGTCTCCGGGCGTCTCGCAAGAGGATCAGTCAGAACGAGGTGCGCTTGACGAGGCCGCGGTTCGTGCGGATGTGCTCGTAGTCCCACTGGACCTCGCGAGAGGCCGCCAGCCAGCCCGCGAGCGCCGCCGTGTCGATCTCGGTGACGTCGGCGAAGCGCACCTCGGCGGCCTGGAAGGTGCCAGACGGAGCGAGGCCGTCGACGTCGAACGACTGACCCGACCAGAACATCAGCCGCACGGCATCCTTCAGGCGGCTGTACCCGACGATCGGATTGCCGTCGAGGAACCAGACGGGATGCGCGTGCCACACCTTGCTCGCGGCCTCGGGGAGCCCTCGTTCGATCTCTCGCGCGAGCAGGTCGCAGATCTCCCGGTCGCTCGGGGTCTGCCGCGCGTGGTAGGCGTCGATCTCCGCCGCGCGGGTCATTCGCGATCCAGCCCGAAGGTGCGCTTCACGAGCGCCTGGACGTCACGGTCGAGAGCGTCGATGCGGGTGTTCATGGAGTCGATGCGGGTGTTCACCGAGTCGAGGCGGGCGTCGACGGCATCGAACTTCGCCTCGAACTTCGCGTCCATCGCCTCGAAGCGCCGATCCACCGACTCGAACCGCACGACCATCTCGGTGCGCAGTCCGCCGACCTCTGCGCGCAGGACGCGCACGAACAGCGTCGACACGACCGTCAGCATGCCGAACATCAGGGCGATGAACGCCCCGATCATCGTCCACGTCTGCGGTTCGGTCATGCTGATCACGCTCCCATTCTGGTCGGTGGTCTTCATCCTGCCAATGCTCGGCGGGCGAACACGCGGACGGTGGAGAACTTTCCCTCACAAGCGGGTGTGGAGGAGGAGTGCGCATCGGCCGTGACCGACATCCACCCCGGGGATACGATGGCCCTCGTGACAGACGCACGCCCCGGCATCGCCGAACGCCTCTCGCAGATGATCCAGCTGCCGACGGTGTCGGCCGAGCTCGACCAGCGGGGGAGGGAGCCGTTCGAGGCGTTCGTCTCCCACATCGCCACGCAGTATCCGCTCGTCCACGAGCGGCTGACCCTCGAGCGGCACACCGACTTCGGGCTCCTGTTCCACTGGAAGGGAAGGGGCGAGACCTCCGACGGACCTCTCGTGCTGATGGCGCACTACGACGTCGTGCCCGTCGACGAGAGCGATGCCTGGACCCATCCGCCCTTCGCCGGTGTGATCGACGGCGGCATCGTGTACGGACGAGGGGCCCTCGACGACAAGGGGCCGCTGATCGTGGTGCTCGAAGCCGTCGAGAACCTGCTCTCCTCTGACTTCACGCCCGCGCGCGACGTCTACCTCAGCTTCGGCGGCAACGAGGAGACCTACGGGCATGCGGCCGAGGAGATCGCGCGGGTGCTCCGAGAACGAGGGATCGTGCCCTGGCTCGTCGTCGACGAGGGCGGTGCGGTCGTGGCGGCTCCGCTGCCCTTCGTCCCTGGGCGGGCCGCGATGATCGGCGTCGGCGAGAAGGGCGTGATGACCCTGACCCTCACGGCGCGCGGCGAGGGCGGGCACGCCTCCGCGCCCCCGGCGCTCACCGCCGTCCGCCGCGTCGCGAGGGCCGTCGACCGGCTCGGCCCGCGGACCTTCCGTCCGCGCGCATCCCGTGCGATCGGACGGATGCTGTCCCAGCTCGCCGACCAGACCCCCGGCCCCGCCCGGCATCTGCTTCGGCTCCTCGGGGGAGCACCGGTGCTCACGGCCCAGCTCTTCGCCGCCCTGGGTGGAGAACCCGCCGCGCTCGTCCGCACCACGGTCGCTCCGACGATGCAGTCCGGCGGCACCGCGGCGAACGTGCTGCCGTCGCAGGCGTCCGCGACGATCAACCTGCGCATCGCGCTGGGCGAGACGACGCAGCAGGCGGTGCTGCGCGTGCGTCGCCGCATCGCCGATCCTCTCGTGAAGGTCGCCGTCGTCGAGGCCAGCGAGCCGTCGCCCGAATCGCCGACCGACAACGAGCAGTTCGCGCTCCTCGCCGATGCCCTGGCCGCGTCGTATCCGGGCGTCGCCGCGGTGCCGTACGTGATGATGGCGGCGACCGATTCGCGTCATTTCCACCGCTTCTCCCCGGCCGTGTACCGCTTCGCGCCGCTCGACATGTCGAACGCGCAGCGGGCGTCGATCCACGGCGTCGACGAGAACGTCGAGATCGCCGCGCTCGAACGCGGGGAGCGGTTCCACCGTGCCCTCATCGAACGGCTAGGGTGATCTCACCCGCCCTTCTGCTCGCGTCCGTGTTCCGCTCGGGAACCGGCAGGAGCGGAGATCAGACGCCTGAACAGGAGCCGCGATGACGCGCACCCGGACCCTCGGCACCCTCGCGACGGTCGTCGGCTTCCTCGCCTTCGTCGAATTCACCAGCGGTGTGCTGCAGGGGTACTACACGCCCATGCTCAGCGACATCGCACGCCACCTCGGCATCCACGACGCCGACGTCAACTGGCTCGAGGGCACGCAGCTCATGCTCTCGGCGCTCGTCGTCCCCGCCTTCGCAAAGCTCGGCGACATGGTCGGGCACAAGCGGATGCTGCTCATCTCGACGGCTCTCACCGGTGCGGCTGCGCTCGTGCTCCCGTTCACGGACTCGTTCGCGGTGTTCCTCGTCGGGTGGGCGCTCATGGGGTTCTACGTCGTCTGGCTGCCCCTGGAGATCGCGCTGATCTGGTCTCGTTCCCGCCGCATGGAGGGGCGCTCGTCCATCACCGCGAAGGCCGCGGGACTCCTCGTCGCCGCACTCGAGGGCGGGGCCATCATCGGTGCGCTCGTCGGCGGTGCGCTCATCGACGTGCTGCCGCTGACCGTCGTGCTGCTGATCCCCGCGCTCCTCATCATCGTCTGCTTCTTCGTCGTCCTGTTCGGGGTGAAGGAGTCGCCCGAGCCCACCGGGGGCGTCTTCGACACGGTCGGCCTCGTGCTGATCTCTCTCGCGCTGATCTGCTTCACGGGCGGGCTCAGCCTCCTGCGTCTCGACGGCGGACTCGCGAACCCCTGGTCGTGGGCGGTCGTCGCGCTCGGCATCCTGCTCGTGATCCCGTTCGCGCTGTGGGAGCTGCGCTGCGGCGACCCGCTGATCGACGTGCGGATGTTCCGCTCCCCGGCGCTCGGCCCTGTGTTCCTCACCGCGGGGCTGTTCGGCGTCAGCGTGCTGGGTGCGCAGGCGCCGCTGTCGACCTTCGCCCGCACCGACCCCTCGGTGTATGGATACGGACTCGGGACGACCGGGTTCGCGACGTCGCTCATCATCGGGGTCTACCTGGTCGCGATGATCGGCGGAGCGCTGCTCTTCCCGGTGATCGCTCGCCTGGTGACGCCGCGACTCACCCTGATGGGGGCCTCGGTGCTGGTCGGCATCGGATTCCTGCTGTTCCTGCCCTTCCACGACTCCTATGCGCAGGTCATCACCAACATGGTCGTCGTCGGGCTGGGGTCGGGAGCGCTCGTCGCGGCCCTTCCCGCCGCGGCGGCGTCGGCTGCGCCGGCCTCGCAGACGGGCGTCGCCACCGGGCTCACCAACTCGGTGAAGACGGTCGGCGGGGCGATCGCGTCGTGCGTGTTCGGCATCGCCCTGCTGCACGGCGCCGTCGGCGCCGCGTCGGAGGGGACGGCCGGATCCTTCGCGGGCTACATCACGGTCTGGGTGGTGTGCGGTGTGACGGCCCTCGCCGCCGCCGTGCTCCTGGTCTTCGTGCCGAAGGAGGCGTTCACCGACCGGGCGGTCGAGACCGAGGCCGCGCCCGCGGTGTGAGCGCCTCGGCTCAGTCGCGCGGGTTGTACATGAACTCCAGGCGGATGCCGTTGGCATCCTCCACGAACGACGCGTAGTAGCGCGAGCTGAAGCGCGGATACTCCTTGGGTCCGCGCACGGCGGTCCAGCCCGCGGCCAGCGCGATGTCGTGCAGACGGTCGACCTCTTCGCGGGAGTCGACGGCGTAGGCGAGGTGCTGCCAGCCGACGCGGCCGTGCTCGTGCGGGCCCGTGGCGTTGTCGCGCGCCGGGTAGAGCAGGATCTCGGGCTCGTCGGTCTTGCGCCAGTACGCCAGGTCGTCGGCGTCGTGCGCCCTCGTGTAGCCGAGGGCCTCGAAGACCGGATGGAACTGGGTGGATGCGGCGGGCACGTCGTCGACGGTGATGCCGAGGTGATCGAAGGAGGCCATGAGGACAGTCTGTCGGATGTCCCCGACATCCGGTCGTCGTGCGGGATCGCGAGAACCCCGGGGCTCGACGAGGGGAGAGGTGGGGTGTCGAGCCCCGGGGCGGTCTCTGCTCGCGGCTCAGCCGTCGTGGCTCCCGGCGTGACGACGGGCGCGGATCAGAGCGATCCCGAGAGCCAGCAGCGCGAGAGCCGCGCCTCCGGCCACGAGTGGCCCGACCGGATCCAGTCCGGTGTCGGCGAGGCCGCCGGGGCCGGAGTTCTCGCCCTTCTCGGCAGGGGGCGTCGGCTGTGCGGTTCCGCCCGTCTCGTCGTCGACGTGTCCGCCGTCGCCGCGCGGTGTGGTCGCGCTCGACGGCGCCGACTCGACCGGCTCGCCGCCCGGCGCGGTCCCCGCAGAGACGGCCGTGTTGTCGATCGTGTCGAGCGTGAGATCGGCGTCCTGCGTCGTGTAGCTCGCCGTGCAGGTGATCGACTGCCCTGGCCGGAGGGATGCCGCTTCGGGCGGGCACTCCACCGTGGATACCGAACCGGTGCCGCTGAACTCCGTCTCGTCGACCCGGACGTCCGTGAGCGTCACGGTTCCGGTGTTGGTGACGACGAAGGTGTAGTCGATCGTGCTGCCGCTCCAGAACCACGCGGCATCCGTCGACTTCACGATGGCCAGCCCCGGGGCCTGCTCCGAGGTGATCACCGCCGAAGACGGGGGCGAGGTCACCGGGGTTCCGGTGAGAGTCATGCCCGATGCGGTCGCGGTGTTCTCGACGGAGCCCCTGTCGACGTCATCCTGCTGCACCACGTAGGTCGCGGTGCATGTCACGCTCTCGTCGGGGTCGAGAGCGAGCGGTCGCGAGGGACACTCCACCGGCGCGAGCGTGCCAGTGCCGGTGAACGCGGTCTCGTCGACGGTCACGTCGCTCAGCGGACTGGTGCCGGAGTTGGTGACCTCGAACGAGTACGTGACACGGTCGCCGACCTGGGCCTGCGCGACGTCCGCCGACTTCGTCAGCAGGATCTCGCCGTCACCGCGGGGCGTGTTCGTGAACGTGCAGCGCAGGTCGACGCCGTCGGCGCGGTCCTCGGGGATCATCACGTCTGCACTCGTGCCGACTCCGCCGGCGATCCTGGCGCCGTCGGACGCATCGAGACAGATCCAGGACGACCGATAGCGCTCCGGATCCGTGCCGGTGCCGCTCTCCTGGATCGCCACGACCTCGCCCGGCAGCACGGGAACCAGGACGCGCTCCCTCTGCACGCCGCGTGCGGTTCCGGTGGTGTGAGCGGTGATGGTGTCGAGACCGCCGCCCGACACGGCCAGGCGCACCTGATCGGCGTCACCCTCCGATTCGCGACCGACGGGGAAGTCCTTCTCGAGGGAGAGGCTGCTCGGGAAGGAGCACGAGGCGAGGTCGACGACGCCGGGCTCCGAGAAGGTCACCGTGCTCGTCACCTCTCCCGACATCGGGTTGATCCGCAGCAGCTCGAGCGCGGTGCTCACGACGAGGAAGCCGTCGCGGTCGAATGCGGCGCCGTTGATGCCGAGGTTCCCGGCGTCGGCGACGGTGAAGCGCTGGATGAGTTTGGCACGCGTCGTCGGAGGTGACGAGCTCGGGCCGACGACGACGTCGCGCGGGTCCACCACGTAGATCGCCGCATCGTTCGCGTTGCTCATGACGATGTAGAGGTTGCCGTTGCGATCGAAGGCGATGTCGCCGTTCGGGCCGGGAGGGGCGGTGGGGAACGTGATCCGGATGCGGCCGTCACGCTCACCGGAGTCGGTCTTCCGCGCATCGAGGGTCAGAGTGCCGCCGTTGGCCGTGCCGTGGAAGTAGCGCGAGGTCGTCGCATCCACCCCGCCGTGCGACTGGGTGGTCGTCCAGCTGTACGGCAGGTTGGAGACGCCGACGCTGGTCGTCGTGCCGGTCGCGAAGTCGAACGTCTCCATCGCTCCCGCCGAATCCAGCGTCCAGCCGTCGGAGCGCATCGCGTACGCCAGCCCCGCCGGATGCTCGGGCGTGACCTGCACCCCGAGCCCGTTGAATGTCGACCGTGGGTCGGCGCCTGCGGAGAGCTCGCCCACCTTCGTCTGCGAACCCGTGGCGGTGTCGATGCTCCACAGCGTGCTGCCGCTGCCGTTGGTCGAGTTCACGGCGTAGATGGTGGAGCAGTCGATCGCCTCCGCGGCGTGGGCGGGAGATGCCTCGATGAGTCCGCCGGGAACCGTGATGGCACCGACCGCGAGGGCGGCGGCTGCGAGCCCGCCGATCCGTCGACGTCGGGAACGCCGATCTGCCGGTGGGGCGTGCGTCGATCTGCGGGCTGAACGTGCCATGAGGCCGTCCTCTCTGAGTGAGTCGAAATGCCTCCGGTCCACGGGGCAACCTCTCAAGGGTGCGGAGGCGCGGTGCCGTGTGCGGGTCGAGGTCCGTAGTGGGGGAGCGGAACTCAGTAGGCGCGATGCGCGACCGGGTAGGTCACACGTCGAACCCGGTGATGCTCAGCGCGAGTGCGCCGCAGCGACTCAGAGCCAGGAGAACGCGGAGAGCTCCGCGCGACCGGAGATGCGCAGCTTGCGGAACGCCTTGAGCAGGTGGCTCTCCACGGTGCGGGTGCTGATGTGCAGGTGCTCTGCGATCTCCTGATTGGACCGGCCGTGGGCGGCGAGACGGGCGACCTCGCGCTCGCGGTTCGACAGCTGCGCCTGCGTGCTCGAACGCCCCGCCGTCGACACGGAATCGAGGGGATCGCGTCGACCCCGAAGGTCGGCGAGCGCATCGGACAGCTGTGCCGCCGCCGCGTCGTCGCCGTGCTGCATCGCGATGTCGCGACCCAGCTCGTACGACGTCGCCGCGTGTTCCAGGCGCTTCTGCCCCTCGAACCACGCGCCCAGGCGCGCGAGCTCCGCATGGTCCTCGCGTGCGACGGCCGCGCGCACATCGAGGATCGGAGCGACGAGGGCGCCCTCGACACGGAGGGCGTCGTCGTCGGCGCTCGCCGCGGGCGGCGCCTGCACGCCGAGGCCCCAGGTCAGCACGCGCAGCATCCCGGCCGCGAGGAGGTAGCCGCGCCTCTCGAGCGCGCTCATCTGCGCGCGGATCTCCCGTTCCGCACCTTCGGCGTCGCCCGCGAGGAGCTGGAAGGTGATGTCGGGCAGCGCCGCCACCATGCCGGGCCAGGGGCCGATCGTCACCCCGGTGGCAGTGGCCTGCGCAGCGAGCGATGTCGCCGTGCTGATCCGCCCCGACCTGGCCGCGAGCATCGCCGCCAGCGCCAGCGCTCCCATCTGGCTGCCCTCCTGGCCCAGCCCCGGCTCGCCCAGGGCGAGGAACCTGCCGAGGTGGATCTCGGCGGCGCGGAACCGCCCGAGGGTGATCCCGGAGACCGCGGCGAGATACGTGTGCCCTCGCAGATTCTCGAGATCGAGCTCGACCCGGCTCTGCTCGATGTGGGTGACCGCCCAGTCGTGTGCCTCGGCCACATCGCCCCGGCCCAGCAGGGACCATCCGTGCAGCAGGGTGAGCACGCGTCCGAGCTTCGTGGAGGTGTCGTCCGCGTCCGCGAGGAGCTCGTGCGCCGATTCGGCGCGACCTCGAAGAAGCAGCGCCGTCGAGAGGACGGACCTAATCGAGTCGTCGGTGGTGGCATCCCGTCCGGACAACGTCGCGAGGCGGTCGATCTGCGCGCGCGTCGCGCCGTCGCCGACGATCTTCAGGTGGGTCGCCCAGACCTCCAGCATCGTCTCGTAGCGGGGCTGGTCGGCGGCGGCGGCCTCGAGGATGTCGAGTGCGGATGCCGTCTCGCCCGCGGCGAGCGCATGCCACCGCGCTTGGAGGATGCGGAACATCGCGCGCGCCCCGCCGTCCCCGATGCTGGTGGGCGTGCGCTCGAACACCTGCAGCGCCACCGAGGAGTCGTGCTTCCCGTCGAAGAGCGTGAACAGGTAGTTCGTGGCCGTCTCCACGCTCGGGTCGCGCTCCCACGCGCGCCGTCGTGCCGAGAGCTGTGCCGCGTGCCGATCGCGGATGAGCCGCACCAGGGCCATCTCCGCGGCATCCGGTTCGAGCGAGGCGTCCGCGGCGCTTCCGGGGAGGAGCTCGATGCGCGCGGCGGCGTCTTCCGCGGGGCCGAAGCGCTCCTGGATCCTTCGCAGGATGCGAGTGCGCCGCACCGAGGTCGGACGGTTCTGGAAGTAGTCGGCGACGAGCGGGGGAGTCACCGCGACCGACAGGCGTCCGAACGGCTCGATGCTCAGCAGCAGGCTCGCCGATTCGAGCGACTCGATGGCGTGACGGCCGACGAGCTCCTCTGCGGTGTCGATGTCCAGGACGCCCGCGAGCGCGAGCGTCTCGATGACTTCGAGGTCGTCGGCATCCAGGTGGGCGAGGAGGTGCTCGACCGCTCCGGACATCGAATCGTGCCAGAGCTCGCCGATCGTGGTCCAGGTGCCGTCCTCGAGCGCGATGTGGCCGAACGCGCGCGCCGCCGTGATCATCGCCACGGCCAGGCTGGGGATGCCGGCGGATCGGGTGTACACGCGTCCGACCAAGCCGGTGTCGACGGCGCTCCCGAGCTGCTCGTGGACGAGATCGGAGACGGCCTCGAAGGTCAGCGGACGCAGGCGGAGCTCCGCGGCCTGGCTCACGATCGCATGCAGTCTCTTCGCGGCTCCGTCTCGGGGTGCCGCCGATGTCGTGACGATCGTGGCGCCCGTGCGTGCGTGCACGGCGGCGATGACTCCCCACGATTCCTCGTCGACGAACGGGGCGTCGTCGACGAGGAGCACTGCGCGTGTCCCCGCCGCGCGTTCGGCCAACGCGGCGACCAACTGTCTGGCCTGGAGCGGTGACGATCCCGTCGGCGTCTCACCGGCGAGATCCAGTGCGTCGAAGGGGCGGCCGCGAAGCGACTCGATGCCGAGGATCCGGATGGTCGGATAGCCGCGCTGCTCCAGGTGTCCGGCGATCTCGCGCAGCAGCATCGAGCGTCCGCTGCCGTCCGGCCCCACGATGCTGACGCAGGAACCCGCGGTGATCAGCCTCAGCGCCGATGCGAGATCGTCAGTCCTGACGAACATCGCTGCTCCGTTCGGCGCCGATGAGCGGCGGGCGGAGTTCGGGTCGTGGCATGAGCATCTCCTGGTTCGGACGTCAGTGTAATCACCGCTCCCGTGGCCGCGCAGTATGCTGCTCGGCCCCGAAGACGCAGAGGTGGGCGATGGCATCGCCACCGCCCACCTCTGTGCTCAGTCGCCCTTCACGTTAACGAGCTGCCTGAGCGTGTGCCGGATCGTCACCAGATCGGCGGCATCCGCCATCACCGTGTCGATCGGCTTGTACGCCTGCGGGATCTCATCGATGAAGGCGTCCGTGTCCCGGAACTCGATCCCGACCATCGCCTCCCGCAGCTGATCGTGGGTGAACGTCCGCCGCGCGGCCGACCGGGAGTACTCCCGCCCTGCACCGTGCGGAGACGAGTTCAACGACAGCGGGTTGCCGAGGCCCACGACCACGTACGACGCGGTCCCCATCGAGCCGGGGATGAGCCCCGGCCTTCCGGCATCCGCCTGGATCGCTCCCTTCCGGGAGACCCACACTTGCTTGCCGAAGTGCTTCTCCGACTCGGTGAAGTTGTGGTGGCAGTTGATCCGCTCCTGCTCGTCCACCGTCGTCCCGAGGAACTCCGACACCTGCCGGACCACCCTGTCCATCATCTCCTCCCGGTTGAGCAGAGCGAAGTGCTGCGCCCACCGGAGCTCCCTGATGTACCGCGTGAACTCGGGCGTGCCCTCGACCAGGTAGGCGAGGTCGGGGTCGGGAAGGTCGATCCACCACTGCTTCGCCAGCCGCTGCGCGACGGCGATGTGGTGGCCGGCGATCCGGTTGCCGACTCCCCGCGAACCCGAGTGCAGGAACAGCCACACCCGGTCGAGCTCGTCGACCGACACCTCGATGAAGTGGTTGCCCGAGCCGAGCGTGCCCAGCTGCAGCCGCCAGTTCCCTGCGTAGGACTCCGGATCGAATCCGCTCTTCTCCGCCAGCGCCTCGAGCTCGTCGATCCTCGGCTGCGCCGTGGCGACGATCTTGTTGTTGTAGCGCCCGGCGGAGAGCGGGATGGCCCGCTCGATCTGCTCCCGCAGCTCGGCGAGGTCGCGACCGTCGAGGTCGCTCCTCGTGAACTGCGTGCGGACGGCGATCATCCCGCAGCCGATGTCGACGCCGACGGCGGCCGGGATGATCGCGCCGAGGGTCGGGATGACCGACCCGACGGTCGCCCCCTTGCCGAGGTGCGCATCCGGCATGAGCGCCAGGTGCGGGTGGATGAACGGCATGCGCGCCGTGGTCTTCGCCTGATCGAGTGTCTTCTCGTCGATCAGCGACGCCCACGACAGCAGCCGTGCGGAGAGCCTCTCCATGATTCCTTTCCTTCGTGATGGTCAGCCACAGGTCGGGAGGCACAGAAAAAATGCCCCGGACCTGACGGTGCGGGGCATGAGAGCAGCGGATGCTGCTACACGGCGCGCGCCGGAGGGTACGACTCGTGGCGGTCGTTGCGCTTCTGCTGAAGGGCATCGACCGCGGCGAAGGGGAGTTTCCGCAGGGCGGGCATCCGTCGTCTCCTCGGCTGAGTGCTGCGCCGGTCGGCACAGCCTTGCGACATTAGGGGAGATCAGCTGCGTGCGTCAAGCATCCCGCGGCGGATTGTGCATGAACTCGATGCGGATGCCGTTGTCCTCCTCGACGAACGAGGCGTAGTACGTGTCGCTGAAGCGCTCGTAGATCTTCGGCTCGCGCACGACCGTCCACCCGGCATCCACCGCGACGGCGTGCAGTCGATCGACGTCTTCACGGGAGTCGACGGCGAAGGCGAGGTGCTGCCATCCGACGCGTCCGTGCACGTGAGGACCGGAGTCCGCCTCGCGCGGGGCGAACACGATGATCTCGGTGTCGTCGCCGTGGTGCCAGGAGAAGCCGCCCTCGGCCTCGACTCCGAGCTCGTAGCCCAGCGCCGTCAGCACCGGGTGGAACTGCTCACGTCCGCGAGTGATGTCGTTGACGGTGATACCCAGGTGATCGACGAGTGCCATACGCCCATCGTCGCGCATCGTCGGGCTCTGCCGGAGAAACCCGGAGCATCCGCTCGCGTCGCGGCGTGTCGCCGGGAGGCGCGCCCCACCGGCATCCGATGCTCTGGGCTCTCCCACGAGAGCGGGCGAGAGTCCTCCCGCGAGAGCGGGTGAGGTCAGTGCGGGGCGTGGTATTCGGCCTCGCCGCGCTTCCAGTAGCCCTTGACCACGGCGTGGGCGGTGTCGACGCCCCAGCGCTCGAGGAGCGCACGACCGGGCTTCACGATGGACTGTTCGGCGGCGATGAAGACGAACGGGTCGGCGCCGACGGCATCCGTCAGCCCGTCGATGAGGGTCGTGAGCGCGGAGCCGGAGGGGGCGTCGCCGCGGTGCACCCATTCGACGTCGACCGGGGCCTCGATCTCGATCTCGCGGCTCGCCGACACCGTCTCGATGACGATGCGCGCGGGCACGTCGGCGGGGAGCAGCGCGGCGAAGCGGCGGATGGCGGGGATGGCGGTCTCATCGCCGGCGAGGAACCAGGAGCCGGGCTGTCCCGAGATGACGGCGGAGCCGCGGGGACCGCCGACGCCGATCGAGGAACCGAGCGGCGCGGTGGCCGCCCATGGCGCGGCCACGCCCTCGTCGCCGTGCACGGCGAACTCGACGTCGAGCCAGTCCTCACCCCATGCGAGCGGCGTGTACTCGCGGCTCGGGGAGGCGCGAAGCTCCTCGACGGTGTCGACGGGACCCGCGGGGAAGAACAGGCGCATGTGGTCGTCGGAGCCGAGGGAGTCGAAGCCGGCGAGGTCGCTGCCGGAGAGGCGGACGCGCACGAAATCGGGGGCCAGCCACTCCCGAGCGGTCAGCGTGACGGTGCGGAAGCGCAGCTCGAGGCCGCGACGCTCGATGGAGAAGCCGGATTTCGTATCGCTCATGAAGTAAGGCTAACCTACATTCGAGGCGAGGATAGGCAACCCTAACTTCGTCCGATCCGGCGCCCTTCGCGCGAAAACCCCCGCAGAACAGGAGTCTCTCCATGTCCATGCCCAGAATCCTCACCGCCACGAGCCTCGGGCTCGTCGCTCTGCTCGCCCTCGCCGGCTGCGCCTCCCCGTCGGCGGAGGCCCCGAACACCGAGAAGCCCGCGGCTGCGGAGGACTATTATCCGGTGACCGTCACCGACCTCGCGGGCAACGAGGTGACCATCGAGAGCGCCGACAGCGTCGCGATCACCGACAACCGCTTCTTCCAGCTCGCCGCCGACTGGGATCTCCCCGTCTCCGTCGCCCCGCTCGACCTGTTCAGCCCGAAGAACCCGCTCAAGGACTCGACCGAGATCCTCAACATCGGCCTTCACACCGAGCCCGACTTCGAGCAGATCGTCGCGGCCGACCCCGACGTCGTGATCAACGGCTACCGCTTCGGCGGCGAGGAGAACGCCCAGGGCGTGAAGGATGCCGCCCCCGACGCGGCTTTCATCGACATGACGGGTCCGGAGGGGCAGACGGCCGACGAGTTCGTCGTCGAGAGCGTCACCCTGATGGGGGAGGTCTTCAACAAGAAGGCCGAGGCCGAGGCGCTCGTCGAGGAGTTCCACACCGCCATCGAGAAGGCGAAGGACGCGTACGACCCTGAGAAGACGGTCATGGGCCTGGTCACCTCCGGCGGCGAGATCAACTACTCCAACCCCACCGACGGCCGCGGCGCGAGCATCTTCTTCAGCCTGCTCGGGCTCACTCCCGCCCTCGACGCCGCGGGGTCGTCGGACCACACTGGCGACAACGTCTCGCTCGAGGCGCTCGCCCAGGCGAACGCCGACTATCTCCTGGTCCTCGACCGCGACGCCGCGGTGTCGGAGGAAGGTCAGACCGTCGTCCCCGCGCTCGAGCTGATCACCGGTTCCGCCGCCCTCTCCAACGTCCCGGCCGTGAAGAACGAGGCCATCACGGTGATGCCGGCGGACTACTACCTCACCGAGGACGTCTTCGCCTACATCGCGGTCCTGAACGGGCTCACGGAGATGTTCGACGCGAGCTGACGCGCCGACGCCGACCCGCGCGCCGCTGCCCGTCCGCATTCCGGACGCGGCGGCGGCGCGCCCCACTGCCCCGGAGACCCCATGACCTCGACGCCCTCCGCGCCGGCGCCGCGACGGATCACGAACACCGACGCCGTCGCCGCCACCGCGTCACCCCGACGGGACCGCTCCCGCTGGTCCCGGACGTGGCCGCTGCTCCTCGCCGTCCTCCTGACATTCGCCCTCGTGACGGTGTCGATCTTCACCGGCGTCGCCGACATCACCGCGGCGCAGGGCGATGGCCGGGAGTTCCTCTGGATCACCCGCATACCGCGCACCGCCTCCCTCGTCCTCGCCGGGGCGAGCATGGCGATGGCGGGTCTCGTGATGCAGCTGATGACGCAGAACCGCTTCGTCGAGCCGACGACGATCGGCACCACGGAGTGGGCGGGGTTGGGGCTGCTCGTCACCTACATCGTGCTGCCGGCATCCGGAGTCTTCACGAAGATGGTGATCGCGATCGTCTTCGCCTTCGCCGGGACGCTCGTGTTCTTCGCGTTCCTCCGGCGGGTGACGCTGAAGTCGTCGCTCATCGTGCCGATCGTCGGCATCATGTTCGGCTCCGTCATCAGCGCCGTGTCGACGTTCCTCGCGCTGCGCTTCAATCTGCTGCAGGTGATCGGCGGGTGGTTCATGGGCCGGTTCACCGGGATCGAGATCGGTCGCTACGAGCCGCTCTGGATCGTGCTCTTCGTCGCGGTCGTGGTCGTGATCGCCGCCGACCGCTTCACGGTCGCCGGCCTGGGGAAGGACATCGCCACGAACGTCGGCCTGCACTACGAGCGGGTCGTGCTCCTGGGCGTCGGTCTCGTCGCGATGACCACGGGAGTGGTCACGGTCATCATCGGCGCTCTGCCCTTCCTGGGACTGATCGTGCCGAACCTCGTGTCGATGGTGCGCGGCGACGACCTGCGCTCGAACCTGCCGTGGGTGTTCCTCACCGGAATCTGGATCGTGACCATCTGCGACCTCATCGGACGCACGATCATCATGCCCTTCGAGGTGCCGATCTCGCTGGTGCTGGGAGTCGTCGGATCGATCGTGTTCATCCTCATGCTCCTTCGGACGAGGAGGACCGGTGTCCGCTGACCTCGTGAACCGTCCGTCCGTGCGGCGCTCCGGGTCCTTCGCCGACCCCGCGCACCGCCTCCGCTACCGGCTCGTGCTGATCGGCCTGATCGTCGGCGCGATCGTCATCACCGCCCTGCTGCTGTGCTGGAACAACCCGTACGCGCTGTTCAGCGAAAGGTGGCTGCGCATCTCGGGCATGCGCGTCTCGGCCGTCGTCGTCATCGCGGTCGTCACCTTCTGCCAGGCATACGCGACGATCGCCTTCCAGACCGCGACGAACAACCGCATCATCACGCCGTCGATCATGGGCTTCGAGTCCCTCTACGTGCTCATCCAGACGGTGATCGTGTTCTTCTTCGGCGTCGCGGGATTCAGCGGCGTCACGCCGTTCGCCCGGTTCCTGCTGCAGTCGGCGCTGATGGTGCTCTTCGCCGTGCTGCTCTACTCGTGGCTGCTCTCCGGGCGGTTCGGCAACCTGCACGTCATGCTGCTGATCGGCATCATCCTCGGCACGGGGATGGGAGCCCTCTCCACGTTCCTGCAGCAGATGCTCGAGCCGAACGAGTTCGACGTTCTCGCCGCTCGCCTCTTCGGCAGCATCACCAACGCCAACACCGACTTCCTGTGGTTCGTCATCCCGGTGTGCGCGATCGCCGGAGGGGCGATCTGGATGCTGTCGCGGCGACTGGACCTGCTCTCACTGGGCAAGGACATCAGCACGAACCTCGGGCTGAACCACAAGCGCCAGGTGATGCTGATGCTCACGCTGGTCTCGGTGTTGATGGCGATGAGCACGTCGCTGTTCGGCCCGATGACCTTCCTCGGCTTCCTCGTCGCCACGCTGGCCTACGCGATCGCCGACACCTACGACCACCGCCTCCTGTTGCCGATGGCCTGGCTGCTCGGTTACGTCGCGCTCGGGCTCGCCTACTTCCTGCTCAAGCACGTGTTCACTCTCGTCAACGCGGTCACGATCATCGTCGAGCTGCTCGGCGGTCTCCTCTTCCTCCTCGTCATCCTCCGAAAGGGGCGACTGTGATCCGCATCAGAGATCTCGTCCAGCGCTACAGCAGCGACACCGAGATCGGCCCCGTCTCGATCGATCTCCCGGCTGGCGGCATCGTCGCCCTCATCGGGCCGAACGGCGCGGGCAAGTCCACCCTGCTCACCATGATGGGGCGGCTGCTCGCCCCGGACGAGGGGACCGTCGAGATCGACGGTCTCGACGTGCACCGGACGCCGTCGAAGCAGGTGGCGAAGATCGTGTCGATCCTGCGACAGGAGAACCACTTCGTCACCAGGCTCACGGTGCGCCAGCTCGTGGGCTTCGGCCGCTACCCGCACTCCGGCGGGCGGCTCACCCAGCTCGACGAGGACAAGATCACCGAGGCGATCGACTTCCTCGGTCTCACGGAGCTCGAACAGCGGTTCATCGACGAGCTCTCCGGCGGTCAGCGACAGCGCGCCTACGTCGCCATGGTCCTCGCGCAGGACACCGAGTTCGTGCTGCTCGACGAGCCGCTGAACAACCTCGACATGAAGCACGCCGTGCAGATGATGAAGCACCTGCGCCGCGCCGCCGAGGAGCTGGGCCGAACGATCGTGATCGTGCTGCACGACATCAACTTCGCCGGCCACTACGCCGACCACATCTGCGCCATGAAGGACGGCGCGGTGGTCGAGTTCGGTACCCCGGAGGAGATCATGACCGACGAGGTGCTCACCCGCGTGTTCGACACCCCCGTGCGGGTGGTCGAGGGCCCCTCCGGCCCTCTTGCGGTCTACTACTGACGGCCGACGTCGTCGATCTCCCGTGATCTCGCCGGGTGCACGGGATGCCGTCGTCGAGGAGCCGTGCGCGGGGCGGGCTTCCCGTGCGCTCGGCGCGGGACGCCGCCGCCGGGGAGCGGGATCGGCGGCGGGTCAGAGCTCGATGCCGTGGTCCTCGTCGTTCACGCCCTCGTTGTGCCCGCGGCGGGACTCGAAGCCGAGGAACCAGCCGAACCACACGATGACCGCGAGCAGCACTCCGAGCCACACGTTCTCGAAGATGAGGCCGACGACGACGCCGATCACCAGGAGTCCGGCGGAGATGAGCAGGCGGAAGCCGGTGCGCGGGGGCGTCTTCATGCCCTCAGCCTAGGGGGCGATCAGCGACCGCGGTGGTCCTCCGGCGAGAGCCGCGGGCCCCGCCGTGGCTCTCGCACGCCGCTCGCGGAGATCAGCCGGATCACACGCTGGCGGTGACCAGCCCAGGGGGCGAGAAGCTCCAGCATCCCGTCGTCGTCGGTCCGAGAGCCGGTCAGCGCGTAGCCGATCTCGTGGGCCAGGTGATAGTCGCCCACGCTCACGGCGTCCGGGTCGCCGAGGGCGCGGATGCGGGTCTCGGCCGAGGTCCATAGGCCGATTCCGGGGAGGCTGGTGAGCACGCGATCACGGTCGGCCCCGGTCGCTGCGGCGATCAGCGCGCGACGGATGCTGTCGCCGCGCTCCGCCACGCGGACGATCGTCTTCGACTGCGGCGGCTGCACGCCCGCGCTGTGCCAGGTCCACGACGGGATGCGGCGCCAGCCCTCCGCCGAGGGGGCGGCGTGCATCGGCCGCGGCGTCGGACCAGGAGCGGGTTCGCCGAAGCGCGTCACCAGCACGCGCCACGCGCGGAACGCCTGCAGCCCTGTCACCTTCTGCTCGAGGATCGCACAGGCCAGTGCGTCGAAGACCTGGTCCGTCCTGGCGAGGCGCAGCGACGGATGGCGGCGGGCGGCCTCGGCGACGAGGGGATGATGCGACGCATCGAAGCCGGAGTCGTCGTCATGCGCTCCGCAGAGCGCGGGCACGGTGTCGAGGGCGGCGGCGGCGCCAGGGCCCCAGGCGGTCGCCCTGATCTCGCCGGAGGATGAGCGCAGCGCGAGAGTGGCTGTGCCCGTCGCCGTGCGCAGGGCGCGCCAGATCACCGGGCCGTCGTGCACCATGGTCGGGTCGCCCGGCCCGCGGCGGAGCACGCCGACGGTGGAGCGGAGGTCGACGGCGCGCGCGGGGCGGTAGACGGTCTCGAGCGGTGCGCCGGATGCCGCGGCATCCGATTCGGGAGCTGCCGTCACGGTCATGCGATCACCCTACGCGGCGGTTCCGACGTCGTGAGACTCGACGTCGTGAGCCTCGAGTTCGTGCGCAGCGAGTTCGTGTGCAGAACTCCGGAGAATCCCGGGAATGCGACGCGTGAACCGCACGGACCCCGGTGATGAACGCGGATCTCCGGAGTTCGGTCGCCGGAGTGCTGCGCCCGGAAGTCCTGCGCCGGACTCAGAAGCGGTCGGGCGAGGGGGTGCCGTGGCCGTAGCGGATGACGACGTCGGCGTGCCGGTCGAAGCGGTAGCCGATGCCGCGCACGGTGCGCACGATGTCCTCGTAACGACCGAGCTTGGCGCGGAGGCGGCGCACGTGCACGTCGATCGTGCGCTCGCCGGGGGTCTCGTCGTCCTGCGCCTGCCAGAGCGCGGAGACCAGCTCGCTGCGCTCGATCGTGCGGCCCTCGCGGAGGACGAGGTACTGCAGGAGCTCGAACTCCTTGTAGGTGAAGGACGCGGACTCGCCGTCGATGAGGACGCGCTTGCGAGAGATGTCGACGACGACTCCGCCCTCTTCGTCGGTCACGTCCTCCTCGGCAGCGGCCTTGGTGCGGGCGATCGCGCCGGGCTCCTGCAGGGCGAGGCGCACGACGTCGAGGTCGCGGCCGCCGGAGCCGTGCGGGGCGAGCGCCACGGTGGCGTGCGTCTCGGCGCCGGGAGCGAGCTCGGCGAGGGTGCGACGGAGGGCATCGACCAGGAGCGGAAGGCTGACCCCGGCCTCGGCGGCCTTGATCTCGTCGAGGCCGACGTACAGGGCGAAGCCACGGGGCGAGCGGACGGCGGGGAGGTCGGCGGCCAGCGGCGCGGTGGCGGCCTGCGGGCGGACGGATGCGGCGGGACGCTCGAGAAGTGCAGTGTTCGACATGATGATGAGTCCTCAGGACGTGAGCCGATGTGGCTCTGATGCGTTGCATGAATGACCGGCGGCGCCGGGAGAGCGAGCAAGGGTGGATGCTCGGAGACACCGACCTCGCAGATCGCGAAGGGTCAGGTCAGGCGGGGTGGCTGTTCGTTCAGCGACACATTCGGCAACACATGCCAACGCGACCGGGCATCATCATCCCGGCAGTCCTGTTCGCCTCCTGGGCGGACAAAGGGCGTGCGTTGGTGGTCATGGGGGGATTATGTCGGAAGAAGTCTGCGCGTGTCAAAACGACCACCGGCCGCCGGGGCGGGCGTAACGTTGCTCAGATGGTGCTCCCGCAGGCGATAAAAGGCTTCAGCTTCACGGATGAGAAGGACGCGTCGCGCTACACGCTCCTGCACGACGGCGAGCTCGTGAGCGTGCTCGACTACCGCGACGACGGACGCACGGTCGCGCTCACCAGAGCCTTCACGATCCCGACTTTCCGCGGAAAAGGCTACGCCGCGAAGGTCGTGGAGGGCGCTGTCGCCGACCTCGAGTCCCGGGGGGATCGCAAGGTCGATCCGGTCTGCTGGTACGTCGCAGACTGGTTCGCCGCGCACCCCGAGCACGCGGATCTGCTCCGTACACGATGATCCGGCTTCTGTGACACTGTGTTACGACGCCGTCCGCACGTGCACCCCGAGGAGATGACCGGATGAAACTCGCCGAAGCGCTCACCGCGAGAGCCGATCTGCAGCGCAGGATCGAGCAGCTCCGCTCCCGCATCACCGCGAACGCGCGCTATCAGGAGGGTGAGGAGCCGGCGGAGGACGCCGCGGCGCTCATCGTCGAGGCGGATGCCGCGCTGGAGCGCCTCCAGGAGCTGATCCGCCGCATCAACGCCACCAACTCCCGGCTCGATCTCGGCGCGGACGGCACCATGACCGACGCGCTCGCGGCTCGCGACGTGCTGCGCCTGCGGCATTCACTGCTCGCGGACGCGGCGTCGGCGGCCTCCGGGTCCGCCGGGATGTTCCGGCAGATGCGCTCCGAGCTGCGGCAGGTGGCGGCTCTTCCCGTCGCGACGCTGCGCGAGAGGGCGGATGCCGTCGCCGTCGAGCTGCGGGAGCTGGACAACCGCATCCAGCAGGCGAACTGGACGAGCGACCTGGAGGAGTAGAGCGGAAGTCGGTAGCCACGACGAAGCGGGCACAACCCCTGCCGGTGGGGCAAGACCGGCCCTTGTCGGGCGGAGGGCAGCCCAGATCCCGTATCGCGCAGCCCCGCACCCCGCACAGGTGACAGCGCACAGCGCATCTCGCATCACCGCGTGCCGATCGTCATGGCGAGGGTGGGTCAGGGGACCTTCCGCTCTCTCATTCAGGATCGCGTCCGGCACGCCTCGGACGTGATGTCGGAGGCCCTCCGTACCGTGAGGGTATGCGAATCCTGCACACCTCCGACTGGCACATCGGCCGCACCTTCCATGGCAACTCGACCATGGATGCGCTGGCCGAGGTCTTCGGAGCGCTCACGGAGCAGGTTCGCGAGAACGACGTCGACGTCGTGGTGGTCGCCGGCGACGTGTTCGACTCGGCGACGCCGGCTGCGGCCGCGTACACGCTCCTCGGCGACGCGCTCGTCGCGCTGCATGAGACGGGAGCCCGAGTCATCGTGACGAGCGGCAACCACGACTCCGCCGCGCGGCTCGGGTTCCAGGCCAGGCTGCTGCGCGACGGCATCGACGTGCTCACCGATCCCCGTGCGATCGGCGACCCCGTGACGGTGCACGATGCCTCCGGCCCCGTGCACTTCTTCGGCATCCCGTACCTCGAGCCGGCGATCGTCCGCCAGCACTGGCCGGAGGCGCAGCTGCGCACTCAGGCCCAGACGATGGCGCACGCCATGGGGCTGGTGCGCGAGGGCATCGACCGGCACGAAGGGCGCTCGGTCGCGATCGCGCACTGCTTCGCGGCGGGCGTCGACGTCACCGCCGGCCTCGAGCGCGAGGTCCGCCAGGGCGGCCTCGACGTGGTCCCGCTCGAGGTCTTCGACGGTCCCGACTACGTGGCGCTCGGTCACATCCACGGTCGTCAGCAGGTGAGCGAACGTGTGCGCTACTCGGGGGCGCCGCTGCACTACAGCTTCGGCGAGCAGCACAAGCCGCGAGGCTCCTGGCTGGTCGAGCTCGACGCCGACGGACTGGCGTCCGCCGAGTGGCTCGATCTGCCCGTGCCCCGCGCACTCGTGACGCTCACCGGCACTCTCGACGAGATCCTGTCGGTCGAGAACGTCGCCGCGCACGCCGAAGACTGGGTGTGCGCGATCTACACCGACGCCGTCGCACAGGCAGAGCCGATGCGCCGTCTACGCGAGCAGTATCCCTTCTGCGCGATGGTGCAGCATCAGCCCTCGGTGAGCGCCGACGTCGATGAGCGCTCCTATTCCGAGCGCCTGCGGATGGCCGTCACCGACACCGACCGGATCGAGGCCTTCCTGCAGCACGTCCGCGCAGGGCAGGGGGCGTCCGAGCGAGAGAGCGAGCTGATCCGCGAGATCCTCGACGATCGTGCGCGGACCGAGGCACTGGTCTGAGCGGGTACTGATCCGATGCAGCTGCACCGCCTGGAGGTCGAGGGCTTCGGCCCGTTCCGATCGCGTCAGATCGTGGATTTCGACGCGTTCGCCGACGACGGCATCTTCCTCATCGCCGGGCGGACGGGCGCAGGCAAGTCCAGCATCCTCGATGCGGTGTGCTTCGGCCTCTACGGAGGTGTTCCCCGCTACGACGGGAGCGAGAAGAGGCTGAGGAGCGACCACAGCGAACCCGACGAGGTGTCCGAGGTCGTCGTGGAGTTCAGCACGCCCTCCGGGCGGTTCCGGGTCACCCGCTCGCCGGAGTATCTGCGGCCGGCGAAGCGAGGCGGCGGTCTCACGAAGCAGGCGGCCGCGGTCGCTCTCGACGAGTGGACGGACGCCGGCTGGGTCGGTCGCGCCGCCCGAGCGGTCGATGTCGCCGGTGAGCTCGACGAGATCCTGCAGCTCAGCAGGGAGCAGTTCCTGCAGGTGATCCTGCTGGCACAGAACCGGTTCTCGGAGTTCCTGCTCGCGAACAGCAGAGACCGCCAATCGCTCCTGCGCCGCCTCTTCGGCACGGAGCGGTTCGAGGATGTGCAGTCGCGGTTCGATGAGCGTCGGCGGGAGGCGGAGCTCCGGCTCGGCACGAGGCTCGCCGCCGTGACAGCGCGACTCGACGAGGCCGATCGTCTGGTCGCGAGCGCGGAGCTCGGGGCCGACGGAACAGAGGGCTCGTCGCGCGCGGAACTCGAAGACGTGAGCGTTGCCGGACTGACGTCGGCGGCCCCCACAGACGAGCGGCTCGACGACCTGCGCCGCGCCAAGGCCAGGGCGGACTACCGCGTCGAGCGGCGTGCGGCCGAGCGCGACGACGACGAGACGCGCCTCACCGCTGCCGATGCGGCGCTGGCCGCGCAGCGAGAGGATCAGCGCGCGCAGAGCGAGCGTGATCGCGCCCGTGCGGCCCTCGATCGGCTCGATGCCGAACTCCCGCAGATCGCCGACACCCGGGCAGAGCTCGATGCTGCCCGCGCTGCCGAGGCGCTGCGTGCGACGATCGCCGCGGAGACGCGCGCGCAGGTCGCGCTCACCGTCTCGACCGATGCCGAGCAGGAGGCCCGGAGCCGCTGGACCCGATTCGGCATCGCCCTTCCCTCCGAGAGCACGGAGGAGCTCGATGCCTGGGCATCGGAGCAGACGAAGGAGACAGGCGCCTGGGAGCACGCGCGTGAGCTCGAGCGCCGGGCGCCGCAGCTGGCTGTCGATCTCCAGGCCGCCGAAGATCGTGTGGCGGCCGCGTCCGCACGGATCGACGCAGGGGAGATGGAGCGGTCGACGATTCCTGAGCGGATCGCGGCGGCCACTCAGCGACGTGACGACGCGAGACGACGGGCCGATCGGGCCACAGATCTCCTCGCCGCGCGCGAGGCTGCGGCAGCCCGGAAGGCGGCGGCTGTCGAGCATGAGCGGGTGGAAGCGCAGGAGGTCATCGACAACGCTGCCGTCGATGACGCGGCGGCAGCGTTCGCATCGGCGCAGGCGCGGTTCGCGCGGCTGCGTAAGCGCCGTTCCGACGGGATGGCGGGGGAACTCGCCTCCGCCCTGGTCGACGGAGAGGCCTGCCCGGTCTGCGGCGCGCACGAGCATCCCGCCCCCGCCGAGCATGTCGACCCGGTATCGGCCGACGACGTGGCCGAGGCCGAAGCCGCGCGTGACACCGCGGCCCAGCGCGAGCGCATGGCATCGGAGAAGCTCGCGGCCACGCGCGCCGCACTCGCTGCGGCGACGGCCCGCGCCGATGGGCGCACGGTGGAGCAGACGACCGCAGAGCTCACCGCGGCCGAAGAGGAGTACGACGCGAGCGTCGCATCGGCGTCGGCCGTCGCGGAGCTCGAGCAGGAGCTCGCCGCTCTGACGGCGAGGGCAGAGGCTCTCGAGAGCGGTCGCGCCGACGACACCGCTGCCCTCTCCGCAGCTCGGGAAGAGCTCGCCGTGCTTCTTCAGCGCCGCGCAGACGCCGAGGCGCAGATCCTCTCGGCCCGCGGGGACCACGAGACGGTCGCGGCGCGCCTGAAAGTGGCCGGGGAGCGCATCTCCGCCGCCCGCACTCTGTCTGACGCGATCGCGGAGCGCGAGCGTCACGCGAACACGACTGCCGACGCTGTCGCGGAGCGGGATGCCGCGCTCGCCGCGTCGGCTTTCGACGATGTCGCAGCTGCCGAGGCGGCGCTGCGATCGCCCGCGGCGCAGGCGGCGCTGACTGCCCGCATCGACGAGCACACGGCGCAGCGGGGCAAGGAGAAGGCGATCCTGCTCGACCTGGAACTGCGCACTCTCCCTGAGGAGCCGATCGATCTCCTGCCTCAGGAGCAGGCATCCGTCGAGGCCAGGGCGCGCTGGACCGCGGCGGTCGATGCCGCCTCCCGCGCGGAGGGCACCGCCGAGAGGCTGGGAGGTCTGATCGAATCCGCGGCATCCGAGCAGGCGCGCGTCGGCGACGACGCCGCCGAGTTCGAGGTCCTGCGGGAGCTGGCAGACACCATCGCCGGCCGCGGGGCGAACAGCCGCAAGATGACCCTCGAGACCTTCGTGCTCGCCGCCGAGCTCGAGGAGATCGTCAGGGCGGCGAACCGACGGCTGAGCGACATGTCGGCCGGACGCTATCAGCTGCAGCACTCCGACGCGCTGGCCGCCAGGGGCGCGGCCTCAGGCCTTGGCATCGTGGTGTTCGACGCCTTCACCGGCCAGAGCCGCCCTGCGCAGTCGCTCTCCGGGGGCGAGACCTTCCTCAGCTCTCTCGCACTCGCGCTCGGGCTCGCCGAGGTCGTCACGGCGCGCGCGGGCGGCATCCGACTCGACACCCTGTTCATCGACGAGGGGTTCGGATCGCTCGACGGCGACACCCTGGAGGTCGCCATGCGCACGCTCGACGAGCTGCGTCAGGGCGGCCGCACGGTCGGCGTGATCAGTCACGTCGAGGCGATGCAGGAGCAGATCCCTGCTCAGCTCACCGTCAGGGCCACGGCCGAGGGGCCGAGCGTCATCGAGGCCCGCTGACCACGCACGGCCACAGGACCGCCTCCGGCATCCGTTTCCGGACGCTGCTCGCCGGAACGGAGCCGATCAGACCCCGTACTCCTCGCGGATGAAGGTCCGCAGCTGGGCGCTGCAGCGTGCGACGGCCTCGCGCCAGTCGGTGAGCGCACCGTCTTCTGCGCTGTCGGAGACCGCACGGAAGACGCGGATCGGCACGCCGAACTGCGCGGCGACCCAGATGTAGGCGTAGGTCTCCATGTCGACCAGAGCGGCGCCGGTCGGACGGATCACGGCGGTGACCTCCGCGTCGTCGACGAAGTGATCGCCGGTCGCGATCAGGACCCCGTCACGGCCGGTCGAGACCCGCGCGGGCAGCGAGACGTGCTGTCCGGAGATGCCGTCGAGATCGGTGACGTCGTGCTGGAAGGCCTCGCCGACCTCGTGCACGCCGTCGGCGAGATCGGGGTCGATCGCGCCGGCGGTGCCCACGACGACGATCTCGTCATAGCTGTTCGCGTCGAGCGCGCGGGTGAGGGCGTACGTCGCCTGCAGCTTTCCGGGGCCCGTCACGAGACGGTCGAAACCGGGGAGGGTATCGGGGAAGGCGGCGAGTTCGGAGCTCAGGGCGGCGACGAGAAGTTTCACTGCCTCATCTTTTCAGGTCGCACCTGGTAGAAGCATGTGTCATCCCCTCGTAACACGCAGGGGGGATACTGGGTCGAGAACGAGTGAGGAGTCCCCGTGTCCCTGCAGCAGCAGATCTCTGAAGCCCTCGGCGTCAAGGCCGAGATCGATCCCGAGGCCGAGGTGGAGCGGCGGGTGCAGTTCCTCGTCGACTACCTGCGCTCCACCGGAGCCCGCGGCTTCGTGCTGGGCATCTCGGGCGGCCAGGACTCGACGCTCGCCGGCAGGCTGGCGCAGCTCGCCGTGGAGCGCGTGCGGTCCGAGGGCGGTGACGCGAAGTTCCTCGCGGTGCGTCTGCCCTACCGCGTGCAGCAGGATGCGGCGGATGCCGAGGCCGCGCTGGAGTTCATCGCCGCGGACTCCTCGGTCGAGGTCAACATCCAGAACGGCGTCGACGGCGTCGAGGAGGACATCGAGTTCGCCGTCACCAGCGACATCAGTGACTTCAACCGCGGCAACATCAAGGCCCGCGTCCGGATGGTGACGCAGTACGCGCTCGCCGGTCACGACGGACTGCTCGTGATCGGCACCGATCACGCGGCGGAGGCGGTGACGGGCTTCTACACGAAGTTCGGCGACGGAGCGGCCGACATCCTGCCGCTCTCGGGCCTCACGAAGCGTCAGGGACGCTCGCTGCTGCAGGTGCTCGGAGCCCCTGACCGCCTCGCATTCAAGGTGCCGACGGCCGACCTGCTCGACGGGCAGCCCGGCCGTGCGGACGAGGACGAATTGGGCCTCACCTACGAGCAGATCGACGACTTCCTGGAAGGCCGAGAGGTCGCTCCCGACGTCGCGGGACGCATCGAGGCGAAGTACCTCGGCACCCAGCACAAGCGGCACCTTCCGGTGACCCCCGACGACACCTGGTGGCGCTGAGCGCGTCCTGTGATGTCGGATGCCGCGGCTAGTGTCGAAGCATCCGACAGAACGGGAGCATCGTGCGGATCGACACTCAGGCGCAGCGCGTCATCTGGAGCGCGAGCGACCTCAAGGCTGCGGCTGAGTGCGAGTTCGCGTGGTGCAGAGCGATCGACGCGAAGCTCGGCCGCGTTCCCGCGGTCGAGGAGCCAGAGGACGCGACGCTGGCCCGTGCCGCCCGTCTCGGAGACGTCCACGAGCAGAAGGTCCTCGCCGACTACGTGGCCGAGTTCGGGCAGGGCGTGCACGAGGTCGCGAAGGTGTCGTCGGTGGATGCCGACGCGCTCGCCGGTGTGGTCGCCGAGACGATCGCCGCGCTGTCCTCCGACGCCCGGGTGATCTTCCAGGCGGCGTTCGCGACCGAGGAGTTCGTCGGGTTCGCCGACTTCCTGCGGCGCGATCCCGACGGCCGGTGGCGGGTGGAGGACTCCAAGCTCGCCCGCAAGGCGCGGGTGACGGCGCTCATGCAGCTCGCGGCATACGTCGACCAGCTCGACCGCCTCGGCATCCCCCGATCCGACGAGGTCGATCTCATCCTCGGCGACGGCACGCGGAGCACGCACCGGGTTGATGACCTCCTCCCGCTGTTCCGCGTGCGGCGTGCGCGGCTGCGAGCCTTGATCGCCGATCGTCGGATCGCGGAGGGTTCCGCGGGGGCTCCGCTCGCGTGGGGAGACGACCGCGGCGACCTCGACGTCGTCGCGTGCGGCCGCTGCGCCACGTGCGAGGAGCAGGTGCTCGCGCACAGGGATCTGCTCATGGTGGCGCGCATGCGGCCGGTGCAGCGCGCTCGTCTGCGCTCAGCGGGCATCGAGACGATCGATCAGCTCGCGGCGGCATCCGATGCGCCGGAGGGCATGAATCCCGATACGTTCGCGACGCTCCGTGCGCAGGCCGAACTCCAGCTGCGGGCAGATGCGGCGGGGGCTCCCACGTTCGACGTGCACTACGCGGCGGCGATCCACACGCTCCCTGTTCCGAGCCACGGCGACATCTTCTTCGACTTCGAGGGCGACCCGCTCTACACCGAGCCGGCGCCGGCGGGGGAGTCTGAGTGGGGGATCGACTACCTCTTCGGCTGGGTCGACAACCTCGATCAGTACACCGCGCTGTGGGCGCACGACTTCGCCGCGGAGAAGAGGGCTCTGGAGGACTTCCTCGATTTCGTGAAGGTGCGCAGATCCGCCCACCCTGGCATGCACATCTACCACTACGCCCCGTACGAGACCTCGCACCTCGTCGCGATGGCGGCCAGGCACGGCGTGCGCGAGGGCGAGGTCGATCGGCTCCTCAGGGAGGGCGTGTTCGTCGACCTGTACCCGCTCGTGCTGCGCACGGTGCGCGTCGGATCGCGCTCGTACTCGATCAAGAAGCTCGAACCGCTCTACATGGGCGCCGATGTGCGCACGAGCGATGTGCAGAAGGGCGACGACTCGATCGTCCAGTACGTCGTGGCGCGGGAGCTCGCGGCCGCGGGGGAGCAGGCCGAGGCGGATGCCGTGTTCGCCGACCTCGCCGACTACAACCGCTACGACTGCGTATCGACGCGGCGGCTGCGCAACTGGCTGATCGACATCGCTCGGGAGAAGGGCGTGCACCCGGCGCCGCCCGACCAGGCCGACGAGGCCATGTACGAGCCGTCTCCGCGGTCGGTCGCCCTGCTCGGCGACGCGGAGCATGACGTCGAGGCGGGCGGCGACGGTCAGGTGCACCGGATCGCCGCCGCGGCCATCGACTACTTCCCTCGGGAGGCGAAGAGCTTCTGGGTCTCGCACTTCCAGAGACTCCGTGAGCCGGTCACGATGTGGGACGGCACGAGAGACGTCATCCGCGTCGATCGGTTCTCGTCGACCGTGAGCCGTGACTGGAGCGTGGTCGAGGGCCGTCGGGTGATGTCGCGCGACATCGAGATCCGCGGCGAGGTGTCCCCGGGCACGACGCTCGGCGTCGGGTCGCAGCCGTTCGCGCTGTACGAGGTCCCCGCCCCCTTCGACACCGAAGTGCCCTCACGTGTCGTGCACGTCCCGCACACGGTGACGATCGCCGAGGTGCTCGACGACGGATATCTCGTGACCGAGACCGCTGTTCAGGGGCAGACATGGGACGAGCTCCCGATCGCGCTGACTCCGGCCGCGCCGCCGAGAGTGGTCTCCCTGCAGGGGGCGATCGACGAGTGGGCGGATGCCGTGCACCTGGCCGCGCCGGGCTTCCCCGAAGACGCGGCGACCGACATCCTCCGGCGGATCCCTCCGCGCACGATGTCGGGAGCGCCGCTTCCGGAAGCTGGCGGTGACACGATCGATGCGATCGTGCGCGGCATCCTCGATCTCGACCACAGCTACCTCGCGGTGCAGGGACCTCCCGGTACCGGCAAGACGTACACCGGGTCCCAGGTCATCGCGCGGCTGGTGAACGAGCACGGCTTCAAGGTCGGAGTCGTCGCCCAGTCCCATGCGATCATCGAGACCCTGCTCGAGCGCGTGGTCGCCGACGGCGTGTCTCCTTCGCAGGTGGGCAAGGCGCCGAAGTCCGATGACGGCGATCCGTCGTACACGGTGATCCCGAAGAGCGGGATGGCGTCGTTCCTCGCCGAGCACAGCGGTGAGGGCGTCGTGGTCGGCGGCACCGCCTGGGACTTCAGCAACACTCAGCGGGTCGGCCGCGGGGGCCTCGACCTGCTGGTGATCGATGAGGCCGGACAGTTCTCGCTCGCGTCGACGATCGCGGTGGCCGCGGGGGCGAAGCGACTGCTGCTGCTCGGAGACCCCCAGCAGCTGCCCCAGGTGAGCCAGGGCGCTCATCCCGAACCGGTCGACACCTCCGCGCTCGGATGGGTCATGGACGGTGACGCGGTCGTGAAGCCCGAGTACGGGTACTTCCTCGCGAGGTCGTGGAGGATGCACCCGTTCGTCGCCGCCCCGGTCTCCACGCTCGCCTACGCAGGCAAGCTGGCTTCTGCTCCCGGCACCGAGAGGAGATCGCTCGCCGGCATCGATCCCGGCCTTCACGTCCTGCCCCTGCGCCACCGTGGCAACGCGACGCAGTCCGCTGAAGAGGCGGAGGCCGTCGTCGCCCTCGTGACCGATCTCCTCGGCCGCACGTTCACCGACAACGACGCGGACGCCACGGCGCGCCCTCTCGTGCAGTCCGACATCATCGTCGTCACGCCCTACAACGCGCAACGACAGCTCGTGCACGACGCGCTCTCCACCGCAGGCTTCCCCGATGTCCCTGTAGGCACGGTCGACAACTTCCAGGGCAAGGAGGCCGTCGTGTCGATCACCTCGCTCGCCGCATCCAGCGGGCGAGACGCTCCCCGCGGTCCGGAGTTCCTGCTCCTGCAGAACCGGCTGAACGTGGCGATCTCGCGGGCCCAGGTCGTCGCCTATCTGGTCCACTCGCCCGCGCTTCTCGACGATCTGCCGTACACGCCAGAGGGCGTTGCACGGCTCAGCGCGTTCGCCCGACTGGTCGGCGCCGGAGAGGACTGAACCGATGCACACGACGGACGACATCCTTCGCGCGGCCGCCGCCTGGGCCTGGCTGCCGCGCGACAGCGAGCACGTGCGGGAAGACCTGCTGCTGGTGAAGTACCCGCCGCGATTCGGAGGCGGTGTGCGCGGCTCTCAGGTCGGCTCGGCATCGAGCGCCGCTGCGGTTCTCGATCATGCTGTCGAGAAGACCCGAGCGTGGGGCGAGTCGCGGTTGACCTTCTGGACGAATCCGTCCGACAGCCCTGATCTCGAAGAGGAGCTGCGCCGACGCGGTGCCCTGCACGAGGACACGGTCGCCGTGTTCGCCCTCGCGATCGATCAGCTCGCAATCGACGTTCCGAGCGGTGTCACGGCGGAGGTGGTCCGCACGCTGGAACAGGTACGCGAAGTGGACGCGATCAACGTGCCGGTGTGGGAGCAGTCGCCGCTCGACGAGGAGGGACTGCGCATCGAGCTGGCGGAGGTGACCGCCGGGCTTGAAGCCGCAGAAGGCGTGCGCGTACTCGGCCGACTCGACGGCGAGGCCGTGAGCACCGGCGGCTGCACGATCGTCGAAGGCTTCACCCGCCTGTGGGGTGCCGCGACCCTGGAGCGGGCCCGAGGCCGTGGCGCGTATCGGGCGGTCCTGGCGGAGCGGCTCCGAGCGAGCGCCGAACTCGGCGCGGCGACCGCGCTCGTGAAGGGCAGGATCTCGACATCCGCGCCGATCCTCGAACGAGCGGGGTTCCGGCACTACGGAGACGAGCGCGCGTACCGGCTGAGCGTCTGACTCCGGCCCCGCCCGAGCGCAGGTCTGCTGCGACGCCTCCGCCCGCTCTCGGTGCCAGCTCTGCGCGCGTGCCCGAGCGTCTGAACCGGGCGCTGCTCTGCGACCCTGACCGGGCGTCGGTCTCAGACCCGGCACGTTGGTAGCTCCGCGGCGGCGCCTCCGCCCGCTCCCAAACGCAGCTCTGCTGCGCCGCGGAAGCCGCAACTGGGCCCGAGGGTCAGACGGTGCCGTACAGGCGGTCTCCGGCGTCGCCGAGACCGGGGACGATGTAGCCCTTCTCGTTGAGACGCTCGTCGAGAGCGCCCAGCACCAGGGTGACGTCGCGGTCGCCGACGAGCGCCTCGATCGCGGCGACTCCCTCGGGGGTGCCGAGCAGGCAGATCGCGGTGACATCCTTGGCTCCGCGGTCGAAGAGGAACTGGATCGCCGCGGCGAGCGAGCCGCCGGTGGCGAGCATCGGGTCGATCGCGAAGCACTGGCGGTCACTGAGGTCGTCGGGAAGACGCTCGGCGTAGGTCGTCGGCTCGAAGGTCTCCTCATCGCGGACCATGCCGAGGAACCCGACCTCGGCGGTCGGCAGCAGCTTGACGAGACCCTCCAGCATGCCGAGGCCGGCGCGCAGGATCGGCACCACGATGGGTCGTGGCTCGGAGATCTTGACGCCCATCGTCTTCGTCACCGGGGTGGTGATCTCGATGGGGCTGACCCGCACGTTGCGCGTCGCCTCGTAGGCGAGCAGCGTCACGAGCTCCTCCGTGAGCTGGCGGAACACCGGCGACGGGGTGCGCTCGTCGCGCAGCACCGAGAGCTTGTGGGTGATGAGAGGGTGGTCGGCAACGTGAACGCGCATGGATACAGGCTAATGCGCCGCACAGCCCCGCACGACATCGGATGCCGCGGTACCCGCGCCGCGCGCCGTAGGCTCGTCCCATGACCTCCGCCGACGACCGTGCGATGACGCGTGCTCTGGAGCTCGCCGCCGAGGCCGCCGCAGCCGATGAGATCCCCGTCGGAGCCGTGGTCCTCGATGCGGAAGGACGCGTTCTCGCCGAGGGGCGCAACGACCGAGAGGCCACGCACGATCCCACGGGCCATGCGGAGGTGAACGCGCTCCGCGGAGCGGCGGCATCCCTCGGCTCCTGGAATCTCGACGGATGCACCCTCGTCGTCACCCTCGAACCCTGTGTCATGTGCGCAGGGGCGATCCTGCAGTCGCGCATCTCGCGCGTCGTGTTCGGGGCCTGGGACGACAAGGCCGGAGCCGCCGGCTCCATGTACGACGTGCTGCGCGACCGCCGACTGCCCTACCGGTCCGAGGTCGTCGGGGGCGTCGAGGCGGATGCCGCGACCGGTCTTCTCCGCGCCTTCTTCGAGCAGCGGCGCTGAGCGCAGTACCCGCAATCACACCGAGAGATCTGATCCCCGGGCTCTGCCTCGGCACCCGCCCGGGCTCTGCCCCGGCACCCCGCGCCGGCGTCAGAGAGCGGTCGTGACGGCGTCCGCCAGGCGAGCGACCAGCGTCAGGTACGACTGCGCGCGCTCGTCGAAATAGCCGGGGTGTCGGATGCCTCGTTCGTCGACCGCGGTCTGCGAGGCGTGGCCCTCGACGGGGACCCCCGCGACCACGCCGCCGTCGATGCCCGGCGCCTCGCCGCCGTCGGAGTCGTACACGATGACGCCGCGGATGTCGCGCGGATCGATCGGGTGGTTGCCGAGTCGTCCCATCGGGGCGACGCCGTCGCCGGCGCCCTCGGTGGCGTAGACCACGACCTCTTCTCGTTCGATCGCGTCCTCGATCGCCGTGCTCGCGGCGTGGGTGACGCCGGCCGAGGCGATGCAGAACGCCGTGCGGACCTCGTCGGCGATGTTCAGCGCGAACATCTCGCCGAGCAGGGTGGTCGAGTACGAGTAGGCGACGGTGGCGATGTGGGCGCCGGGATTCCGCACGATCAGCCGATCGATGTCGACCGACAGCCGGGCGGCGCCGATGGTCGCGTGCTTCGTCGCGAGCGCCGTGACGTGCGTTCCGGAGTCCCACGCGAACCAGGCGACGGTCGCGACCTTGCGCGGCTCGCCGCGCGCCACGCACGTGCGGATGATGTCGATGCACAGTCGCTGCGCGGCATCCGCCCACTCGGGGAAGGACGCGAGGTCCGTGTCGATGCCGTGCAGCAGGTACACGACGAGGTCGGCCGTGCTCGGATCGCCGAAGGAGACGACGGCGTAGGGCCGGCCGTCGAGGATCGTGAAGGACTCCAGCCGCGCCTGCGAGTCGGCGTCCAGCACGGATTGGACGTGCTGGATCTTCGTCCGCGTCTCGACCGGCAGGTCGGGGCGCGCGAGCGCGGACCTCAGGTCGTCCCGCACCGGCACGATCAGTCCGAGGACTTCAGCACGAACACATCGGTCGACGGCTGCGGGTCGATCGCCGGACGGTACACGTCGGGCTCGATGTAGATCACGCGGGCGATCGGAAGCGCCGCACGGATGCGCGCCTCGATCTCGTCGATGTCGTCGGCGACCTCGCGCAGCGGCTTGTCGGCGCTCAGCGCGATCTTTGCCGCGACCATCAGCTCGTCAGGGCCGAGGTACAGGGTCTTCATGTGGATGATCTTCTCCACCTCGGGACCCTCGTTGACGGCGTCGACGATGCGGTCGTAGTCGGCGGGGTTCGCGCCCTCGCCGACCAGCAGGCTCTTGGTCTCGATGCCGAGCACGATCGCGATGGCCACGAGAAGCAGACCGATCATGACGGTGCCGAGGGCGTCGAAGAGCGGGTTGCCCGTGATGACCGTGAGACCGACGCCGAGCAGCGCGAACGCCAGGCCGGTGAGGGCTCCGGTGTCTTCGAGCAGCACGACGGGGAGCTCGGGGGCCTTCGCGCGGCGCACGAACGACACCCACGACTGCCCCTTCTCGCGCACCAGGTTGCTCTCCTTCACCGCGGTGCGCAGGGAGACCGACTCGAGCACGATCGCGACGAGCAGCACCACGATCGGAAGCCACCACCACACCGGATCGAGCTCGTGCGGGTGGCGCAGCTTGTCGATGCCCTCGTAGATCGCGAAGACACCGCCGACCGAGAACAGGATGATCGACACCACGAACGCCGAGACGTAGCGCTCCCGGCCGTAGCCGAAGGGATGCTCGCGGTCGGCCTGGCGCTGAGCCTTGCGCCCTCCGAACATGAGGAGCAGCTGGTTGCCGGAGTCGGCGACGGAGTGGATCGCCTCGGCGAGCATCGAGGCCGAGCCCGACAGCGCCCACGCGATGAACTTCGCGAGCGCGATGCCCAGGTTCGCCAGGAACGCCGCGATGATTGCTCTGCTGCCGCCGGATGCACTCATGGGACGAGTCTAGATCTCCTCCCCGAGGGATCAGCGGCGAGCCGCCGTAGGATGACGACATGACTGACGCGCTTCCCTCGATCGCTTTTCTCGGTGCCGGTTCCATGGGAGGGGCGATCCTCCGCGGCGTCGTCGCCTCGGGCATCGCGGTCGACGGCGGCATCACCGCGACCAACCGCACCGCGCAGAGCGCGGCGACGCTGGAGGGGATGCCGGGCGTCACCAGCATCGCCCTCGACGGGCATCCGACCGGGAACCTCGATGCCGCGGCATCCGCCGGCATCGTCATCGTCGGCGTGAAGCCCGCGATGGTGCCGGACCTGCTCCGCGAGATCGGGCCGCACCTGAAGCCGGAGGCGATCGTCGTCAGCATCGCCGCCGGGGTCACCCTGCAGACCTTCGCCGATGTGCTCGGCGCCGAGGCACGTGTCATCCGCTCGATGCCGAACACCCCCGCGACCGTCGGCAAGGCGGTCACCGGACTCGCCGCCGGGGCTGCGGTCACGGAGTCCGATCTCGCCGAGGTCCGTCGCATGTTCGAGACCGTCGGCGCCGTGATCGAGGTGCCGGAGTCGCAGATCGACGCTCTCTCCACGATCTCGGGCTCCGGACCCGCGTACGTGTTCCTGCTGATCGAGAAGCTGACCGCGGCGGCGGTCGATCTGGGTTTCGCGGAGGCCGATGCGCGCCTGATGGCGGAGCAGACCTTCATCGGGGCGACCGCGCTCCTCGACGCATCGGGGGAGGACCCCGCCGAGCTGCGCCGCCGGGTCACGAGCCCCAAGGGCACGACCGAGCGCGCGATCGCGGTGCTGCAGGATGCACACCTCGACCGGACCTTCGCCGATGCTGCCGCGGCGGCGCTGGCCCGCGCCAAGGAGCTCGCGGCCGGGGCCTGATCCACCGCCTCTGCCACGGAGGACCGCTCGAGATCAGGGGTGGTGGCCGCCGCGGCTACGCCTCGCTCGACACCTCGGCGAGGACCTGCGGCCAGCGGCCGTCGAGCACTCGTCCGCCCAGGACGGCCCCGCCCCACACGGCGGCGGCGCCGATCACGAGGCCGCACACCAGGCTCACCCAGCCGAGCGGCGGCACCCAGAACGCGGCGATCGCGAACCCGAGCGCCGGAGCGCCGAGGATCAGCGTGATCGGCGACATCACCATCATCGCGATGAGCGACTGCACGCCGCCCGACGACCCGCGTCCGAACGGGTTGGCCTCCGGGGCCGGCGCACGTCCGGGCAGGAAGCTCCCCGCCCACGCGCCGGCGCCTGCCGATACCGCCCCCAGTCCGAGCGCAGCCCCCAGGCTTCCCGGCAGCAGGTCGATACGTCCTGCCAGCACGCAGCTGGCGAGGCAGAGCACGAGAGTGAGCGGCACGGCGATGATCGCGAAGCCGAGCAGTCGTCCGAAGCGGTCGACGGTGCCGCTCACCCCGGTGAGGATGTGCATGGCGACCGCGTCGTTGTCGTAGGCGATCGCCATCTGCATGATGGTGCCGATCATCAGCGCGTTGATTGCGGGGACCAGCGTGATCACCGGACCGAAGCCGATCTGCTCGTCCTGCAGGCCGTTCATGAAGACGACTCCGATCAGGATCGCCGGCAGGAGCAGCATCATGACCACGTTGATGACCTGACGAGGATCACGGCGGAAGTAGCGGAGCGTGCGCGCGGCGATCGCTCCCACGGCTGTGGCGGGCAGCATCCGGTCGACGAGGCCGCCCGAGCGCACCCGGCCGCCGCCGCTGCCCTGGATCGGGGCCACCAGCCGTGCCGCGAGCAGGGCCCGCGCTGCGAACCAGAACACGACGACGGTGGCGAGAGCGATCAGCATCCGCAGTCCCGCGGTGCCGATGTCGCCGTCGACGAGCGCCGCCGGCACGCCGAACACGGCGGCGAGCGGTGTCCAGGCGAGGGCGTCCGCGGCGCCGGAGAAGGCCGATCCCACATCGCCCATCTGCCGGAAGGCGCTGAGCGCGAGGTTGATCAGCAGCCCGGAGGATGCCGCGAGCAGCACGCCGAGCGTCACGACCAGGTCGCGGGTGCGGCGCCGGGCGAGCCACCCCGCGAGGAGCCCGCTGATGACGCGCGCGCCGAGCACGCACGTCGCGAGGGCCAGGGGGATCGTGATGAGCCCGGCGATGAGGGCGAACGCGTTGACCGACCACCCGAGCAGCATGAGCACGAGGGCGATCGCGGTGCCGATTCCGCCGATCGTGGTGGTGCCGGCGACGACCATTCCGGGCAGGAGCGCCGAGGCGGTCACCGGCAGCAGTGCGAACCGCTCGGGAGCGAGGGAGTCGTCCGCGCTCACGAGCAGCGATCCGAGCCACCAGCCGGCGACGATGATCGCGCCGGTGATGACCATGACCGTGACGGCGGTATCGGGGGCCGCGATCCGCATCGCGACGAGACCGAACGCGAGCAGCGCGAGGAACCCGAGCGCCATCATCCCTGTGATGATCAGGGTCACGATCATCCACGGGTTGCGACGGAGCTGATGGCCCAGCTGGCGCCACCGCAGGCTTACGAGGAGCGCAACCATGACAGCGTCTCCGATCCGAGCTCGTGCGCGCCGACCAGCGACAGGAAGCGCTGCTGCAGGCTCATCCCCGCGCGGACCTCGTCGAGCGTGCCGTCCGCGAGCAGACGGCCCTCCGCGACGATCGCGACCCGGTCGCACATGGACTCGACGAGCTCCATCACATGACTCGACAGCACCACCGTGCCGCCGCCGTTCACGAAGGCGCGGAGGATCTGCCTGATCGTCTCTCCCGACACCGGGTCCACCGCTTCGAGCGGCTCGTCGAGGATGAGGAGCCGAGGGGCGTGGATCAGCGCGCAGGCGAGACCGATCTTCTTGCGCATGCCCGCGGAGTAGTCCACGACGAGGGTGTCGCCCGCATCCGTCAACCCCAGGGCGTCGAGCAGCTCCGCGGCGCGCGACACGACCTCCGCCTCCGGCATCCCCCGGAGCAGTCCGCTGTAACGCAGGAGCTCGGCGCCGGTGAGGCGGTCGAGCATCCGGATGCCGTCGGGCAGGACGCCCATGCGCGCCTTCGCCTCCGCGGGGTTCTGCCACACGTCGACCCCGAGGATCCAGGCGGTTCCGGCGTCAGGGCGCAGCAGACCCGTCGTCATCGAGAGCGTCGTGGTCTTGCCCGCGCCGTTGGGGCCGAGAAGGCCCAGCATGGTGCCGGCGGGCACATCGAGCGACAGATTGTCGACCGCCACCTTCTGGCCGAACTGCTTGCGCAGGCCGCGGAGGGCGAGGACGGGAGGGGCCGCTGTCTGGTCGGTCATGCCCCCATCCCACCACGGAGGCGGACCCAGAAGCATCCGCCGAGCGGGGGATATCCGGACCGGGGTTTCCTCCGCGCCTCGGCATCCCGCGGTCGCGACGCGGCGATCGTCCCGTGTCCGGATGATCGGCCGGGTTTCCGGATTGCCGGCGCTGGAGCCTCCGGATCTGGGGCGGTCGGCCGGGTCTCGGGATGCCGGATGGTCGACCGGGTTCCGGGATGCTGGATGGTCGGCCCGTTTCCGGATGATCGACCGGGTTCCGGTTGGCCGGTGCTGGAGCTTCCGGATCTCGGGCGGTCGACCGGGTTCCGGGATGCTGGATGGTCGTCCCGTTTCCGGATGGTCGGCCGGGTTCCGGATGATCGACCGGGTTCCGGTTGGCGGGTGCCGGAGTTCCCGGGTCTGGGGCGGTCGGCCGGAGTTCGGGATGCTGGATGGTCGGCCCGGTTTGGGATGCCGGATGGTCGTCCCGTTTCCGGATGATCGACCGGGTTCCGGATTGCCGGCGCTGGAGCCTCCGGATTTGGGGCGGTCGACCGGAGTTCGGGACGCCGGATGGTCGGCCGGGTTCCGGATGCCGGATGATCGACCCGTCTCTGGATGAACGACCCGTCTCTGGATGAACGGCCGGGTTCCGGATGAACGGCCGAGTTCCGGTTGGCGGGTGCTGGAGCTTCCGGATCTGGGGCGGTCGACCGGAGTTCGGGATGCCGGGTGGGGGCCAGGGGCTCGGGGGCCATCGCGCTCGCAGCGAGGAGGCCCGCTCCGGAAGGATGCCGGGGCTCAGCGGTCGAGCGCGGCGAACCGTTCGATGTCGACGTTGGTGCCCGACACGATGATGAGGTCGTGGTTCGTGACGATCGTGTTCGCCTCGGCGTAGCGGAACGGCTTGCCAGGGCTCTTCACGCCGACCACGGTGACCTTGTACTTCGTACGGACTCCCGACTCGTTCAGGCCGACGCCGCGGATGAACTTCGGCGGGTACATCTTGGCCAGCACGAAGTCGTCGTCGAAGCGGATGAAGTCGAGCATGCGCCCGGACACCAGGTGCGCGACGCGCTCGCCGGCCTCGCGCTCCGGGTAGATGACGTGGTTGGCGCCGACGCGGGCGAGGATCTTGCCGTGCGACTGCGAGACGGCCTTGGCCCAGATCTGCGGCACCTTGAGGTCGACGAGGTTCGCGGTGATCAGGACGGACGCCTCGATCGACGAGCCGACCGCGACGACGGCGACCTGGAAGTCCTGGGCGCCGATCTGGCGCAGCGCGTCGATGTTCTTGGCGTCGGCCTGCACCGTGTGCGTGACCCGGTCGGACCACTTCTGCACGAGCTCGAGGTTGTCGTCGATCGCGAGCACCTCGCGGTCGAGGCGGTCGAGCTCACCGGCGCACGCGGCGCCGAACCGGCCGAGGCCGATGACGAGGACGGGAGCGTCGCCCCGGAGGACTTCAACCAACGATCGGCCTTTCCACGGGCAGCGAGTAATACTGCGATCGCGACGTCGCGGCGACTGCCGCGGCGAGAGTCACTGTACCAACGCGGCCCATGAAGATGGTCGCCGCGAGAACGTAGGAGCCCGAGTCCGGCAGCGTCTCCGTGAGGCCGGACGACAGGCCGACGGTCGCGAACGCCGAGATCACGTCGAACAGGACGTGACTGATGTCGTCCTTCGTGATCTGCGCGATGATGATCGTCGAGAGCGCGACGATCGTGGCGCCCCAGGCGACGACGCTGAGCGCGACGCGCTGCACGTCGCTCGGGATGCGGCGGCCGAACGCCTCGACCGACTGCCGTCCCTTCGCCTCCGACCACACCGCGATGGCGAGGACCGCGAGAGTGGTCACCTTGATGCCGCCGGCCGTGGATGCCGAGCCGCCGCCGACGAACATCAGCATGGATGCCGCGAGCAGCGAGGATCCGTTGAGGTCGGCCATGTCGATCACGTTGAAGCCGCCGGAGCGGGTCATGGCAGACAGGAAGAAGGCCTGGAAGGTGGTATCGGCGGCATCCATCGACCCGAACGTCTTCGGGTTGTTGTACTCGAGGATGAGGAAGACGGCCGCGCCGAGGAAGAACAGCAGCACCGTGGTGACGAGCGTGAGCTTGGTGTGCAGCGACCACTTCTTCACGTGCCACACGTGCTTCGCCAGCGTGTAGATCACGGGGAAGCCGATGCTTCCGAGGAACACGCCGGTCATCAGCAGCGTGAGCACGAGGTAGTCGTCGGCGAACACCGCGACGCCGCCGGCGTTCGGCGCGAAGCCGGTGTTCGTGAACGCCATGGCCGCGTAGTACGGCGCCTCCCACAGCGCGGCGATCGGATCGACCTCCGCCATGACGAGAGCGGGGTAGAGCAGGATCGCGAGGGAGCCCTCGATGACGAGCGCGGAGATCGCGACGGTCATCAGCAGCTGGCCGACCTCGCCGAGACGCACGGTCTGGCTCTCGTTCACCACGCCGCCGTGCGCGCGCATCGGATTGGTGTCTCCCGCGGCCATGAGCTTGGCCCTGAGGCCGAGGCGCTTGGAGATGAGCATGCCCATGAGCGATGCGAGGGTCAGCACGCCGAGTGCGCCGACGTTCACGCCGATGAAGACGAGCACATGGCCGAACGGAGACCAGTGCGAGGCCATGTCGACGGTCGCGAGGCCGGTCACGCAGATGGTGGACACGGCGGTGAACAGCGCGTCGCTGAGCGGGGTGACCTCGCCCTTGGCCGAGGCGATCGGCAGCGACAGCAGCACCGTGAACACCAGGATGAGCAGTGCGAACACGACGATGGCGAAGCGCGACGGCGACGAGGTGATGATGTGGCGTGCGCGGCCTGCCAGGCCTTCGAGACGACGTCGCGGGGACGAACCCGATGCGATGCCCGACATCGCCTCCCCTTCCCGTGTTCGCCCTCACCGCCTCGTGCGGGTCGAGAGACCTGCTCGACAGGCCTTCGTCATGGTACTCCGTGCCGCGGACGACTAGCCTGAACTCATGACGGACATCTTCGACGTGATCGCAGACGGTACGAGGCGCGACATCCTCCAGCTCCTTCTGCGCCGCGGCGACGAGGGAGAATCCGGCATCAGCGTGAGCCAGATCGTCGCAGACCTCGGTATCAGCCAGCCCACCGTGTCGAAGCACCTGAAGGTGCTGCGGGACGCGGATCTCGTGAACGTGCGCGAAGACGGCCAGCGCCGGTTCTACAGCCTGGCCGTCGAGCCGCTCGGAGCGGTCGACGACTGGCTGGTCCCGTTCCTGGTCGACGCCTACGGCGACGACGCGCCCGACATCGACTACCCCCTTCCCGACGGGGCGGCGCACGCCGCCGAGGTCGTCGGACGAGCGGCAGCGTCCGCCAAGCACGTCGTCGCGAACGCCCTCAAGAGGCTCAGCGCCTGACGGCATCCGTCGTGCGGAGAACGGCGCCGCCGATCGGAGGACCCGCCCGAGACGGGCGACGCCCCTGACGACAGGGGGCTTGTCATCAGGGGCGTCGTGCGGACCCCATATCCGCGGCGGTCCGAGCAGTGCCCGGCTCGGACCGTGCTGTCAGGCTCCCAGAGCTGACTGTGCGGATCCGGGACGATTCCTATGCCTTTGCTGTGGCGAGCGCGAGTGAATCCTCACCGCCGCGCGGCCTTTCGACGGAACAGCCAGGACCCCCACAGCACGGCCACGACGAGGATGAGCAGACACCAGCCGATCGCCCACAGCGGCTCCGCGTGCAGGGGAGCGTGGGTGAGGAGCCCGCGGAGGGAGTCCACGATCGGGGTGATCGGCTGATGCGCCGCCACCGGCTGCAGCCACGACGGCATGCTCGCCACCGGGACGAACGCGCTGGAGAGATAGGGCAGGAACAGCAGGGCGAATCCGTAGCCGTTCGCGCCCTCGGGGCTTCCCGCCGCGAGTCCGATCGCGGCGAACAGGTACGTGATCGCCAGGATGTACAGCGCGATGAGGGCGGCCGCCCCCGTCCACTCCGCGAACGAGGCCTGGGGCCGGAAGCCGACGAGGACGCCGACGCCGATCACGACCGCCGTCGCCAGCAGGTTGCGGAGCAGGCTGGCGACCACATGGCCGGTGAGCACGGCGCTGGCCCTCAGCGGCATGGTCCGGAATCTGTCGATGATGCCGCTGCGCATGTCGTTCGCGACGTAGACGGCGGTGGATGCCGCTCCATAGCCCGCGCAGGTCAGGATGATGCCGGGCACGACGTAGTCGACGTAGGCGCCGGACGGATCGATCGCCCCGCCGAACACCCACGTGAACATGAGCATGAGCGTCACGGGCAGCATGATCGCCATGAGCAGCGATTCGCCGTCGCGGAGGGAGTGACGCAGGCTCCTGCCGACGAAGACCGACTCGGCGGCGAAGCCGCGCAGGGGAGGGCGGGGCGCGATGGCGGGGGATGCGGTGCTCATGCGTGCTCCTCCACGTTCGCGGCTCCGGAGGTGACGGCGAGGAAGACGTCGTCGAGGGTGGGGCGACGCAGGGTGACGACCCCCTCGGCCGCGGCGTCGGCGAGCCGGTCGAGCGCTCGCCGCAGGTCGGCGACGCTGCCGTCGGTGGGGATCGCGTTCAGCAGCTCTCCGCGCTCGTCGTGAAGTTCCACGGTGTCTCCGCCGATGCGCGCCTTGAGCGCGGAGGGCGTCCCGAGTGCGGCGATTCGACCGTCGTGCAGTACGGCGATGCGATCGGCGAGCTGGTCGGCCTCCTCCAGATACTGCGTGGTGAGGAAGACGGTGGTGCCTGCGGCGGCGAGGGAGCGGATGATGTCCCACAGGTCTCGTCGGCTGCGGGTGTCGAGGCCGGTGGTCGGCTCGTCGAGGAACAGCACCTCGGGGGTGACGACGAAGCTGAGGGCGAGATCGAGCCGTCTGCGCATCCCGCCGGAGAAGGTGCGGACGACACGATCGGCGGCGTCGACGAGGTCGAACCGCGCCAGTAGCTCCTCGGCGCGCAGCCGTGCCGCCGCACGGTCGAGACCGGCGAGGCGCGCGAACATCGCCACGTTCTCGGTCGCCGTGAGGGCATCGTCGACTGCGGCCGATTGCCCGGTGAGGCTGATGCGCTGCTGCACCTGGGAGCGCTGCGTCCCGACGTCGTAGCCGGCGACCGTCGCTGTTCCGGCATCCGGTGCGATGAGGGTGGTGAGGATGTTGATGGTGGTGGTCTTGCCCGCCCCGTTGGGGCCGAGCAGGGCGAACACCTCGCCGCGCTCGACCGAGAAGTCCAGGCCGTCGACGACGGTCCTGTCTCCGAAGGCGATGCGCAGCCCTTGTACGTCGATGGCGGTTGTCATCGTGTCTTCCCTTCCGTCTGTGATGGACTCCACGCCGGGCGGAAACTGTGTATGCCCAACGCAACTGTGTATGACCATAACACACTGTTTATCTAATAAACAGAAGTAGGATGGCTCCATGACCGAGAACGAAGCACCGGAGCTGCCGCGGGGCATCGCGCTCGCCTGGGGTGTCGCGGCGAATCCGCAGCGCGGCCCGAAGCGGGAGATGAGCGTCGAGCGCATCGTCGACGCGGCGGTCGACCTGGCAGACGCCGAGGGCATCGGCGCGGTCTCCATGGCCGCCGTGGCCGCGAAGCTCGGCTTCACGCCGATGTCGCTGTACCGCTACGTCAGTGCGAAGGACGACCTGCTGCTGCTCATGCAGGAGCAGGCCACCGGCCTCCCGCCCGAGTCGCATCTCGACCACGACGGCTGGCGGGACCGCCTGCGTGCGCTGTTCGAGGCCCAGGTGCTGCTCTACCTCCGGCATCCGTGGATGCTGTCGCTGCCGATCAACGGATCGCCGATCACCCCGAACAGCTCCGCCTGGCTCGACGCGAGTCTCGCGGCCCTCGGGCAGACGCCGCTGACAGCGGAGGAGCGGCTCGCCGTCGCTCTCGCGGTCACGGGCGACGCGCGGTGGTGCGGGATCGTGCAGGCGGGGTACACCGAGCAGGCTCGGGGCACGGGTCTCTCCGCAGACGAGGTCGCAGAGCGCGAGGCGGCGCTCTATGACCGGGTCATCGACGCCGAGGGCTTCCCTGCGCTCCGTCGTGCGATCGACGAGGGGATCTTCACCTCGGCGGCCGACCCGTTCCGGTTCGGCGTCGAGAGGCTCCTGGACGGCGTCGCCGCCTACATCGTGGGCATCGATCGCGGCGAACCGCACGGGGAGGCACAGGACTGGATCCACCTCGATCCCGCAGAGCTCGCGGGTGACCGCCGCCTGAAGGAGGCGCAGAAGGCGGTCAGGGAGGCGGAGAAGGCACTGCGAGCGGCCCGCAAGACCGAACGGCAGGCGCTGCGCGAGGCGGGGGAGCGTCTGGCGAAGGCGAAGAAGGTCGGCTGATCGGCCCGTCCCGATTCCTGCCTTTGCCATGATGTGCTCATGGCCACCGCACCCGTCGAGCACCGCGCCCACTTCGACTTCTCGATCTCCTTCGCCAACGGCGGGGGGATGAGCGGGGAGGGCTTCCGGCTCGACCTGCCAGGGCCGGGGCTGTCCGAGGCCGAGATCGCCGCGCTGCTGGTGAAGCACCTGGGCCTCGCGCTCGTGGGCGAGGTCGAGCTCAGCGGGGTGCGCATCGTCGAGGAGCCTCATCGCGGCAGCAGAGGAGTGGATGCCGTTCCGGTCGAGGAGACCCGGGTGATCGACCTCAGCCATCCCATCGAGGCCGGTCTCATCACCTACCCCGGCCTTCCGGCGCCGACGATCACCTCGCATCTGACCCGAGAGGACTCCAGGGCGAAGTACGCGCCGGGCACGGAGTTCGCCATGGACATCATCACGATGATCGGGAACACCGGCACGTACCTCGACTCCCCGTACCACCGCTACGCCGACGGCGGAGACCTCGCCTCGCTGGAGCTGAGTGGGCTCGTCGGGCTCCGCGCCGAGGTCTTCCACCTGCGCGACGCCTGGACCGCCGACCGCCGCGGGATCGGCGCGGCCACCCTCGCCGACAGGGAGCTCTCCGGAAGCGCCGTGCTCCTCGACACCGGGTGGAGCCGCTTCTTCGGCGCCCCGGAGTACGGCGCGGGCTCTCCGTTCCTCACCGAGGAGGGCGCGCGGTTCCTCGTCGACGAGGGGGTCCGCCTCGTCGGGATCGACGCGCTCAACATCGACGACACGGAGAACGGAGGGGAGCGGCCGGCCCACAGCATCCTGCTCGCCGCCGGAGTCCACGTGGTGGAGCATCTGACGAACCTCGACGAGGTCCCGGCGCGGGGTGCACGGTTCACGGCTGCTCCGCCGGCGGTGCGTGGGTTCGGCACATTCCCCGTGCGGGCGTTCGCGACCGTGGGACCGTCCCACTGATCACAGGGGCCACATGGGTTTACACACGTCCCAGGCAACACATAGAGTGTGCACATCGAGAAAGGGGTACGTGGGATGCCCGAAGTTCCTGACGTCAAGTTCCTGACGGTGGCCGAGGTCGCCGAACTCATGCGTGTGTCGAAGATGACCGTCTATCGGCTGGTGCATGCGGGGGAGCTGCCGGCGATCCGCTTCGGGCGCAGTTTCCGCGTCCCCGAGTCGGCCGTCGCAGAGGCTCTGCAGCGTCCGATCGCCGACGTCGGATAGCACTCCGCTGGTTTGCTAGACTGTTCCGAGGCATTTTTCCGTGCCCGTACCCGGGTGTCCGCCACGTGCGACGCCCAGCCCCTGACTTAGTGAGGTTTCCGTGGGTTCTGTCATCAAGAAGCGCCGCAAGCGCATGGCGAAGAAGAAGCACCGCAAGCTGCTTCGTAAGACTCGCCACCAGCGCCGCAACAAGAAGTAAGCGGCCAGACACCGAGCGCCTGTCTCCGGACGGGCGCTTTGTGTCTCTGCCCGCGTCTCGCCACATCGCCAGGAGGATGCCATGAAGTCGATCACCGTCGCCGAGCTCGCCGCCCGTGCGAACACCCCGCTCATCGATGTGCGCGAGGCGAATGAGTTCGCCGCAGGTCACGTCCCCGGGGCCGTGAACATCCCGATGTCCGAGATCGGCAACCGTCTCGAGGAGCTTCCCGCTGAGGCGTTCGACGTGATCTGCCAGCTCGGCGGGCGTTCGGCTCGCGTCGTGGAGGCGCTCGAGGGCCGCGGCTACGACGTCACGAACGTCGACGGCGGCACGGCCGAGTGGATCGCGGAGGGCCGCGAGGTCGAGGTTCCGTCGGCGTGACGACGCTGACCCTGATCGGCAAGCCCGACTGTCACCTCTGCGACGTGGCATCCGAGATCATCGACGCGGTGGTCGCCGAGCTTCCGGATGCCGCGGCCGAGAGCATCGAGATCGTCGAGGCGTCCATCGCCGACGACCCCGCCCTGTACGAGCTGTGGTGGGAGAAGATCCCCGTCGTGCTGATCGACGGAGAGCTGCACGCCCACTGGCGACTGTCGGCCGACCGGCTGCGCGCCGCGCTCGAAGAGGCAGTGACCCGTGACGCATCGAAGGAGTCGAAGTGACGATCCGCCATGTCGTGAGCTGGAAGCTCGCCGCTGAAGACGGCGCCGTGCGCGCCGAGCAGGCCGCAGAGGTCGCCCGTCGGCTCAACGCGCTCGACGGCGTCGTGCCGCAGCTGCGTTCGATCTCGGCGGGAGCGAACGTCGCGTTCGCCGACGTGAACTGGGACGTGACGCTCGTCGCCGACTTCGACTCGGTCGAGGCGATCGAGCAGTACCAGGTGCACCCCGCGCACGAGGAGGTCGCCGTGTACATCCGCTCGGTGGTGTCGTCGCGCGTCGCCGTCGACTTCGAGGTCTGAACGCTCGCGCACTTGCAACACAAATGTGATGCGCTGAGGCCCTCAGCCGTCGTGCGGTCCGCTGACCGCATGTCAAGATGAACTCCTACCCGTACGTGGGCGTGATCCGCCCCCGACTCACAGGAGCTGACATGCAGCGTCGCAACATCTTCGCCGGGCTCGCCCTCGTGGCGACCGCCACCCTCGCTCTCGCCGGCTGTGCCGGCGGATCCACCGGTGCGGGTTCTGGCGGCGGCGCGACCGACGACCCGTACGGCCTCGTCGACGCGGGCACGCTCACCGTCTGCTCCGACATCCCCTACCCGCCCTTCGAGTTCGAGGGCGGCGACAACGGCACCGGGTACACCGGCTTCGACATCGACCTCCTCGGGGCCATCGCGAAAAAGCTCGACCTCAAGCTCGCCGTGCAGGACGTGGGCTTCGAGGCGCTCCAGTCGGGCACCACTCTCGCCAACGGCACGTGCGACGTGGGTGCGTCCGCGATGACCATCACCGACGAGCGCAAGAAGAACATCGACTTCTCCGAGCCGTACTACGACTCGCTGCAGTCGCTGCTCGTGCGCACCGACTCGGGCATCAAGAGCATCAAGGACCTCGACGGCAAGAACGTCGGCGTCCAGCAGGGCACCACGGGCGAGACCTACGCGACCGACAACGCGAAGGGCGCGCAGCTCGTGCAGTACCCCTCCGACGGCGAGCTGTGGCCGGCGATCCAGGCGGGCCAGATCGACGCGATCCTTCAGGACCAGCCGGTGAACCTCGAGCACGAGAAGGCCGACAGCGCGTACAAGATCGTCGAGACCTACAACACCAAGGAGTCCTACGGCTTCGCCTTCGAGAAGGGCAAGAAGACCGAGCTCCTCGACGCCGTCAACGGCGCGCTGAAGGATCTCCGCGACAGCGGCGAGTACCAGACGATCTACGACACCTACTTCACCGCACACTGAGCGGCGAGCAGGCGAAAACAGGAGGACCTTGACAATGGCGTTGAGGCGCACTCAAAAGCAGAAGCTGTACCGGTACATCGTCTACGCGATCCTGATCATCCTGGTCGTCTGGGCTGCGGTGACGACGGACTGGGGTCGAATCGGTCCGCTGTTCTTCGACCCCGAGATCGCGGCGAAGATGTTCCCGGGGATCATCACGACCGCTCTCGTCAACACGCTGTGGTTCACCGCCGTGGCGTTCGCCGGCGGGCTGCTCCTCGGCGTGCTCCTGGCTCTGCTCAAGATGTCGAGCATCGGACCGTTCCGGTGGATCGCGACGGCGTGGATCGAGCTGTTCCGCGGTCTCCCCGCGATCATGACGATCTTCGCCATCTCGCAGGTGCTCCCGATCGCGACCGGGATCTCCGGCCAGAAGCTCGGCGGTCCCGTGGTCCTCGGCCTGATCGGTCTGGTCCTCGTGGCCTCGGCCTACATGGCGGAGACGATCCGTGCAGGACTCCAGGCCGTTCCCAAGGGGCAGACGGAAGCAGCCCGATCGCTGGGCATGTCGCCTTTCAAGACGACATTCTGGGTTGTCGTGCCGCAGGGGTTCCGCATCATCATCCCGCCCCTCACGAACGAGTTCGTCCTCCTGCTGAAGGACACCTCGCTGCTCTTCGTGGCGGGGTCGTTCATCTGGTCGAAGGAGCTCACGAACTTCGCCAAGGATGCGACGACGCAGAATCAGAACGCCACGCCTCTGGTCATGGCTGCGATCCTGTACCTGATCGTGACGATCCCCCTCACGCGGTTCACCGCGTACCTCGAGCGACGGATGGCGAACCAGCGATGATCACCGACCTGATCGATGTCCACGCCCCCGCGATCGACGTGCAGGGGCTCGTGAAGACCTTCGGAGAGAACGAGGTGCTCAAGGGCATCGACCTCACCGTCACCGCCGGCGAGGTCGTGTGCGTGATCGGCCCGTCCGGTTCGGGCAAGTCGACGCTGCTGCGCTCGGTGAACCTGCTCGAGGAGCCCACGGGCGGCAAGGTGCTCATCGAGGGCATCGACATCACCGACCCCGACATCGACATCGACCGGGTGCGCACACGCATCGGCATGGTGTTCCAGAGCTTCAACCTCTTCCCGCACATGAGCGTGCTCGGCAACCTCACGATCGCCCAGCGGCGCGTGAAGAAGCGGGGCAAGGAGGAGGCCGAGAAGGTCGCGCACGAGATGCTCGCCCGCGTGGGCATGGGGCACAAGGCCGACGCGTATCCGACGCAGCTCTCGGGCGGTCAGCAGCAGCGTGTCGCGATCGCGCGAGCGCTCTGCATGAACCCCGACATGATGCTGTTCGACGAGCCGACGTCGGCTCTCGACCCCGAGCTCGTGGGCGAGGTGCTGCAGGTCATGCGCACTCTGGCCGACGAGGGGATGACGATGCTCGTCGTCACCCACGAGATGGGCTTCGCTCGCGAGGTCGGCTCTCGGCTCATCTTCATGGATGGCGGGCACATCGTCGAAGAGGGGGATCCGCGCGAAGTGCTCGGCAACCCGCAGCACCAGCGCACGAAGGACTTCCTCTCGCGCGTCCTCTGACGAGCCTCAGCAGACTCCGAGCGGGCGCATAGCGCACGCCTAGGAGTCATGCGGGGGAGCGGTCCTACGATCAGGTCAGCACGACACGTGGTCGCGGGAATCGAGGGGGCATGTTTGCTGAGCTTCTGGGTCTCGACATCTCCGGGGGCCCGCTCCCGTTCATCGTGTGGAGCGCCACCGCGCTTCTTCTCGTCGCTCTTCCGATGCGGAAGACGACCATCCGGCGCGCACGCCGGATGGTCGTCGCCGTCGCGGTCGGGGCACTTCTCGGGGCGGTCGCCTGCTGGGCGATCGACGCCTTCGATGTGTTCGGCACCCCGCTGCCGGACGCGGTTCCCTGGTGGGCCGCAGGAGGTTTCGCCGCGGTCGCGCTCGGGATCGTGCACCTGTGGGACTCAGGGCTGTGGCGGAAGGCGATCGCCACCCTTGCGATCCTCGGCTCGCTGCTGTCGACCGTGCTGGGCGTCAACGCCGCGTTCGGCCTCGACCGCACGCTGGGTGACCTGCTCGAGCTGTCGGCGCTGCCCCCGGCTGGGACGTTCTCCACACCGCTCCCGACGCCCAGCTCCGACCCGCCGCTCGCTCAGACCTGGCGTCCGCCGGCCGACATGCCGGCGCACGGGGAGGTCCGACAGCTGTCGGGAGCCCAGCGCATCCCCTCGACCGCCGGCTTCGTGCCCCGTGACGCCGCCATCTACCTTCCGCCCGCTGCGCTCGTGAAGGACCCGCCGGCGCTCCCCGTGATGGTGCAGATGATGGGGCTGCCGGGAAGCCCGTCGCCGACCGCGATCCAGACCGCCGTCGACGCCTTCGCGGCAGCGCACCAGGGACTCGGGCCGATCGTGATCGTGGCCGATCAGCTCGGGGCCTCCGACCAGAACCCCGGGTGCGCCGACTCCCGTGCGTACGGAGGCGTGGAGACGTACATCAACACCGACATCCCCGAGTGGATCCGCACCCACCTGCGCGTGCTGCCGGGGCCTGCGAACTGGACCATCAGCGGATACTCCAACGGCGGCGCGTGCTCCTTCCTCTACGGCGCGGCGCATCCCGAGATCTGGGGCTCCTTCGTGAGCATCTCCGGGGAGGAGTACCCAGGGATGGAGAACCCGACGCCGGTGCTCGAGAACGCGTTCGCCGGTGACCGGGCCGCGTTCGATGCGAACAAGCCCGAGACCGTGCTCGCGCAGCACCCCGGCGCCTATGCGGGCCGTTTCGCGCTGTTCACCGCGGGTGCGGACGATCACGTGTACAGTCCAGCGGCGCAGCGCGGGGCTGAAGCGGCGAGGTCTGCCGGATTCGAGACCCAGTTCTTCTCGATCCCCGGCGCCGGTCACGTCGGGCCCGCCCTCTCCGGCGGGCTCGACGAGGCGCTGCGGGTGCTCGCGCCGCGATGGGGGCTGGTGTCATGATCGCCCGCGCGCTGAGGCACCTGCGCGCCCATCCGGTGTCGTCGTCGTTCGCCGCGACCCTCGTATTGACATCGCTCGTCTGCGGCACGCTGTGGAGGGCTCATCCGCGCTGGCTCGCGGCGAGCCCGGCAGCGATCGCCGACGGGCGCTGGTGGACGCCGTTCACCGCGCTGCTGGTGCCGGACTCGCTGATCGAGCTGATCCTGACCCTGCTGCTGATCCTCACGGTCCTCGCGTATGCGGAGCGGCTGCTGGGGACCGTCAAAAGCGTCCTCCTGATCGTGGGCACCGGAGTGCTCGGGACTCTCGCGGGCATCGGCACACAGGCTCTCGCGGCATCGCAGGGCGCGGTCTGGGCGCGAACGGCCGAGCCGGTGCTCGACCCCGCGATCGGCGTCGTGGGAGCGATCATGGCGGCCAGCGCCTTCGCCCCTGCGCTCTGGCGTCGGCGCATCCGACTGCTGGGATTCTCCCTGCTCCTGATGTTCGCGCTGTACGGAGGGGACGTCGACAGCGTGTACCGGCTGTTCTCGGCGGTTATCGGAGTCTTCGTCGGGATGGTGCTCGCGCGTCGGGTGCGGCATCCGCTGTGGCACCGCAGCTCTTACGGCGAGGTGCGGGCGCTCGTCGCCGCCGCGGTCGCCGTGACAGGACTCGGGCCGCTGATCGTCCTGATCACCGGGGTGGGCGTCGGGCCGCTCTCTCCGGTGATCGCGGGGTTCCGCGGCACCGGCGTCGACGCGATCCTGACCCGCTGCGCGGCGCAGCTCTCCGATCGCTGCGTGGCCGGGCTTGGCTTCGGGACCTGGTCGCTCCTGTCGAGTCTCGCGCCGGTTCTCCTCAGCCTGATCGCGGCCATGGGGTTGCGGGCCGGGAGGAGGGCGGGGTGGATCCTCGCGCTCTTCGTGAACGTCGGGAGTGCTGCCCTCATCGGCGTGAGCCTGGGGATGGACGACCTGCGGCATCCGGCGGAGATCGTCGCCATCGACCGGGCGTTCCCCGGCTTCGCCGTCGTCGCCCTCCTCGTCCCGATCGCGATGGCCGCCGTCCTGCTCGCGGCACGTCGGCGGTTCGCGGTGAGGGCCGAAGGCAGTGCGGTGCGGCGCTTCGCCGTCACCCTCTCGGTCTCCGCAGCATCCGTCCTGGTCGTCGGGGTCGTCGTGGTGCTGCTGTCCGGCGGAGACATCGGCTTCGCGCTGCTGGACTCCCTGCGGCGTCTGCTGCCTGCGGGATTCACCCACGGGCACCCGCACACGCACTTCGGCGGTGTGGCCCCACTCGTGAGGCACCTGATCGGGGTGCTGTTCTGGATCGTGACGGCGTTCGCGCTGGTGCAGCTGCTGCGTGCGCCGGCGATCGACGCGTTCGTCGATGAGAGCGATCGCCACCGTGCGCTCCTGCACGCGCACAGCGGCACGCTCGGGTTCCTCGGTACCTGGGAGGGCAGCCGGCACTGGTTCACACCGGATGGCGGCGGGGCGATGGCCTATCGGGTGATCTCGGGCATCGCGATCGCCGTCGCCGATCCGGTCGGCGCGGACGCCGCAGCGACCGTGCGCGGCTTCGTCGACTTCTGCGATCGGCAGGGGTGGATGCCGGTGCTCTACAGCGTGCACGACGAGACGCTTCCGGTGACGCGTGCACTGGGGTGGACGGAGATCCCCGTCGGCGAGGAGACCGTGGTGCCGCTGGAGGGCTTCGGGCTCGAAGGGCGCTCCTGGGCGAAGGTGCGCCAGCCCTACCGGCGTGGGTCGCGCGACGGGCTGCGCGCCGAGTGGACAAGGTGGCGTGATCTTCCCGCCGGGCTGTCGGCGCAGCTGGAGGCCCTCAGCGAGCACTGGATCGCGGAGAAGGCGCTGCCCGAGATGGGCTTCACCCTGGGCGGTCTCGACGAGTTGAAGGACCCGGACGTGGCGTTGATGCTCGCCATCGGACCCGACGGCGGCCTCCAGGCCGTGACCAGCTGGTTGCCGGTGTGGGAGGGCGGCGAGCGGGTGGGGTGGACCCTGGACTTCATGCGGCGTGCGGATGACGCGATGCCCGGCGTGATGGAGTTCCTGCTCGCGTCGGCCGCGCTGCGGATGCAGGGAGAGGGGCTCGCGGTGATGAGCCTCTCCGGGGCTCCGCTGGCGCAGACCGGGGAGATCGGCGACGGCACGATGTCGGAGCTGCTGTCGTGGCTGGGGCGGGTGCTGGAGCCGGCGTACGGGTTCCGCTCGCTGCTGCAGTTCAAGGCCAAGTTCAATCCGGAGTACCGGCCCCTGTACATGGCCTACCCGGATCCCGGTCGGCTGCCGGCGATCGGGCTGGCGCTCGCCAGGGCCTATCTCCCGCACGTCACGGCGTCGGAGTACCTGGCACTGGCGAGGACTCTGCGGCGCTGATCCTGCTCGCGTCGGTCCCTCACTTGTGCGGGATTCCCCGTCTGGATGCTCAGCTCGCGGCGCCTGCTTGTTACGCTCGCCCATGCCGGTTCACGGGGGTGTGCCGGCTTCTGGGGGGGGCTGCTCACGTCGATCCGCATGCGGATCGTGCGCGGGCAGCCATGCTGTGGGGCAAGGGGGATGCGATGGCACTGTTCGGGCGTCGTCGCCACGGAATCGACGTGCGCACAGAGCGTGCGGAACCGGCGGCGGGGGCGGCATCGGGTGGTGATGCGCTCGCGGTGATCGAGGAGCTCTTCGCGCCGACCGTGTCGTCGTCCGCTGCGGATTCGCTCACGTTCTCGTGGACGGCCTCCGAATCGGAGACCGTCAGCGCTGCGCATCATGTCGCGCTGAGCGCTTCAGACGCGGGACTTCCTGCTCTCGATGTCGATCGAGGCGACGGTGCGGCGAAACGGGCACGAGCGGCCGCGACGGAGACGATCCCGAGCCTTCACGTGACCCCGGACAACTCTGCGATGCGGGATCGAACCCTGCGCGCAGCATCCATCAGCCACACCGGCAGCGAACAAGAAAGAGCAGCAATGGCACATCTCGAACAGTCCGTTCAGGACCTTCTGTCGATCGACGGCGCGACCGGAGCGGCCATCGTCGACTCCGCGTCCGGCATGGCACTCGGACAGGGAGGGCACCCCGGATTCGATCTGGGCATCGCGGCCGCCGGCAACTCGAACGTCGTCCGCGCGAAGCTGCAGACGATGAAGGAGCTGGGTCTCGCCGGGCGGATCGACGACATCCTCATCACGCTCGACGAGCAGTATCACCTGATCAACGTGCTGAGCGGCGCGGGCGCCGAAGGCCTGTTCATCTACCTGGTTCTCGACCGGTCGAAGGCCAACCTCGCCCTGGCCAGGCACAAGCTGGCCGCCATCTCGGCGCAGATCGAGATCTGAGGGCGAGAGTCCGACCGACGAGAAGCCCCCCTGCCTCGGCCGAGACAGGGGGGCTCCTCGCGAATCTGAGACCGACGGTCAGTCGGTCTCGACGATCTCGGAGTCGGCGTTCCGGCGGATCGAGTCGATGCCGTTGAGGGCTCCCGACTTCGAGGAGTAGCCCTCGCTGGACAGCGCGATGACCTCGCCGTTGCCCGCCTTCAGACGGAACCGGTACTCGCCGGACTTGTCGGTGTACAGCTCCCACTTGCCTGCCATGAGGCGTCCTTTCTCTTCGGATCGAGGGAACGACGCCCCTCCCGGGAACACGCTAGCCCCGGGAGGCAGCGGGGGGAAGGGCGTCGTCACGAATCGTCGCGGCGGCGCTCAGCCGCGCGGATGCACCGCGACGGGTTCGGGGGACACGGCGATGCGCACGCGGTCCCCGAAGGCGGGGTGGATGCCGGGGGAGTGCTGCAGACGAACGAGCTCACCCGACTCCGTGCGCACCAGGGTGCGCCGCATGCTGCCGAGGAAGGTGCTCTCCTCGACGAGGGCATCGGTGGCGGCATCCGCCTCCGATGCGAAGTACACGTTCTCCGGGCGCAGGTACACGTCGACGGGGCCGTCCGCGGGGTTCTGGAGCGGAAGCCGCTGCCCCCACACCGTGACGTGATCGCCCTCGGCGACTCCGGAGACGACGCTGGAGAGCCCGACGAACGCGGCCACCCCTGCCGTGGACGGCGTCGTGTACAGCTGCTCGGGAGAGCCGATCTGCTCGATCCGGCCGGAGTTCATCACCGCGATCCGATCGGACACCGCGAGGGCCTCCTCCTGGTCGTGGGTGACGAACACCGTCGTGATGCCGAGCCGCAGCTGGATGCGGCGGATCTCGTCGCGCAGCTGCACCCTGACCTTCGCGTCGAGCGCGGAGAGCGGCTCGTCGAGCAGGAGCACCTTCGGCTCGGTGACGAGAGCCCTGGCGAGTGCCACGCGCTGCTGCTGGCCGCCGGAGAGCTGATGCGGGAACCGGTCGGCGAAGTCGGCGAGGCCGACGAGAGCGAGGGCGTCGAGGGCCCGCGCCGCGGCATCCGTCTTGCCGGTGCCACGGCGACGCAGACCGAAGGCGGTGTTGTCGACCACCTTCAGATGTGGGAACAGCGAGTACGACTGGAACACCATTCCGATGTCGCGCTTGTTCGTCGGCACGCGGGAGACGTCCCCTCCGCCGAGGAGCACGGCGCCCTGGTCGGCGCCCTCGAGGCCGGCGAGCACACGCAGGAGCGTGGTCTTGCCGCAGCCCGACGGCCCCAGCAGCGAGACGAACTCGCCCGGAGCGATGTCGAGGTCGACGCCGTGCAGCACGGTGGTGCCGGCGTAGCTCTTCACGATGCCCTGCAGCTGCACGCGGGTGCCCTCTCCCGCTTCGGCGAGGAGGATGTTGTCGGCAGTCCGGGGAAGAGTCATGAGCGGGCCTTTCGGGTGCCGCGGGCGAGGCGGCCGATGAGGAGGAGCAGGGCGAAGACGAGCAGCAGCGCCAGCAGCGTGAAGATCGCCGGGAGGTAACCGTCCTGTCTCTGGACGACGACCATCGCGGTCTGGAAGACCTGCCTGTTGAGCAGAGAAGCGATCGTGAACTCGCCGAGAACGACGGCGATGGACACGAGAGAGGCCGAGAGCAGTCCCTGGCGCAGGTTCGGCGCGAGCACCCTGACGACCACGGCGGGCCAGCTCGCTCCCAGCGAGCGGGCCGCCTCGGCGAGGGTGCGCAGATCAGCGGCCTCGATGGACGCCTGGATCGAGCGGTAGGCGAAGGGCAGCACCGTGACCCCGTAGGCGAACGCCAACGTCCAGGTTCCCGTACCGAGGTTGCGTCCGATCTGCAGGTAGATCGGCGCGAGTCCCACGACGAGCACGATCGCGGGGATCGAGATCGGCAGCAGGGCGACGAACTCGAACACCGGCTTGAGCTTCGCGAAACGAAGGTTCACGAGGATCATGGTCGGCGCGAGGACCAGCAGCACGATGGCCACGGTGACGGCCGCGAGGACGAGCGAGTTGCCGAGGCCCGTCCATATCGGCTTCAGCGTCGCAGCCATGGCGGGATCCGCGAGGCTCGCCCAGCGCTTCAGAGAGTATGAGCCGTCAGGCATCTTGATCGTGTACAGGAACGTCGCCAGGAGCGGGATCGCGAAGAACGCGATGACGACGATGCTCACGACCCAACGAGTCGCGCGAGAGGGGGCCAGCGCGCTCATGCCTGCCACCTCGCTGCACGTCGCTGGATGAGGGAGTAGACGGCCATGATCACTCCCACGATGATGATCATGCCGAGCGCGAGCGCACCTGCAAGATTCTCGCGGCCGAGAACCGTCTCGCTCGTGAGCGCGGCGCGGATCTGCAGCGGCACGATCTGCGACCCCTGGCTGGCGAGAGCCGCGGCCGTCGCGTAGGACGAGAATGCGTTCGCGAAGAGCAGCAGCAGACTGGCGAGGAACGAGGGGGCAAGAACCGGCAGTCCGATGTGACGCCAGAAACCGGAGTGGGTGCCTCCGAGCGTGAGATTCGCCTCGGCCCACTGCGGCTTGAGCGCGGCGAGGGCGGGCATGAAGGTGATGACCATGAGCGGTATCTGGAAGTAGATGTAGGGAAGGATCAGTCCCGGCAGTTCGTAGAGCCATGTGCCGTTCGGATAGATGTTGATCCCGAAGCTGTCTTTGAGGAAGGTCGTCACGACACCCTGGATGCCGATCGTCGCGATGAAGACGAACGCGAGCATGACGCCGCCGAACTGGGCGAGCACACCGGCCGCGGCATCCACCGTCTGACGGACGATGCCCTCGGGGCTCATGCCGAGGAGCGCGTAGCAGACGAGAGCGCCGACGACCGCTCCGACGGCGGCGGTCAACAGCGACAGCCAGGCGGAGTTGGCGAAGGTCGTGAGCACGACCGGGTCGACGAGGGCGGTCAGGTTGGTCCAGGTGAAGCTGCCGTCCTTCGTGAAGAAGCCCGAGCCGATGGAGAGCACCGTCGGGACGGCGAGGAACAGGACGACGTAGACCGCGAAGGGGACGAGTCCCAGCCAGGAGAGGGAAGGGGCGAACCGCCGGACCCGCGAGGGTCCGGCGGTCGGGGTGGGGGCGGATGCCGCGGCATCCGCCCCCGTCAGCGCAGTCGAGGTCACTGGACCGCCGCTGCCCACTTCTCGCCGAGGAGCTTTCCGGCGTCGGCGGACTGCTTCTCGGTCGGGACGACCGTCTTCTCCGGAGCCTCGGGGAGCTTCGCGAGGAGGTCCTTGTCGATCGTGCCGGCCTCGGTCATCGCGTCGACGCGGGCCGGGCGTGCGCCGCCCTTGAGCCACAGGTTCTGCACGTCGTCGCTGTACAGGAACTCCTGCCACAGGCGCGCGGCCGCCGGGTGCGGGGCCTCGACGTTGATCGCCTGGTTGTAGTAGCTGGAGTAACCGGTGCCCGGGAGCACGACGACCTTCCAGTTCTCGTTGTCCTTCTGGTGCGACGTGTTCAGGTAGTCCCAGTCGAAGACGACGGGCGTCTCACCGCTCGCGACGGTCGAGGTGGTCACGTCGACCTTGAGCAGGTTGCCGGCCTTCTGCAGCTTCGAGAAGAAGTCGATGCCGGGCTCGAAGTCGTCGAGGGTGCCGTCGGACTGCACGGTGGCGAGGCCGACCGCCGCGAAGGCCGCTCCGGCCTGCGTCGGGTCGCCGTTCAGCGCCACGGCGCCCTTGTAGTCGGCGCCGAGCAGGTCGTCGAGGGTCTTCGGGGCGTCGTACTTCGACGAGTCGTAGCCGATCGACATGTACCCGCCGTAGTCGCCGACGAAGAGACCCGTGGACTCCTTGAGGTTGTCGGGGATCTCGTCCCACGTCTGCACCTTGTAGGGGGCGAAGCTCTTCGTGTTCTGCAGGGCGACCGCGATGCCGAGGTCGAACACGTCGGGTGCGGTGTCGAGGCCCTTGTTCGTCTCGGCGGCCTGGATCTCCTCGGCGCTGGACACGTCGGGGGAGGCCTCGTTGATGGTGATCTCCGGGTACTTCTTCGCGAAGAGATCGAGGATCTCGCCGTAGTTCGCCCAGTCGCGGGGGAGGGCGATGACGTTGAGCGCGCCCTCGGCCTTGGCGGCGGCCTCGAGGTCGGCGAACGTGCCGAAGTCGGAGACGGAGGTCGCGGATGCCGCGTCGACCTTGTCGCCGTCAGCGGCGGGAGCGTCGCCGCCGGATGCGCATCCGGCCAGGACGAGCGCGGCCGTGGCGGCGAGGGCGATGCCGGCGCCGAAGCGGGCGCGGCGGGGGAAGTGTGCCATGAGGGTCCTCTCGGTGTCCGGCGCGGGTACGCCGGGTCGGGTTGCGAGTGGACGCTACGGGGTGGAGGTTGCCGATCGTCGCGGGCCGGGTGAACGACAGATGACCGGGTGGTTGCTGACGGATGCTACTCGCCGGCTGATGCCCCTGGGAGAGGCGCCGGGAAGAGGCCCCGGGGAGAGGCGCCGCGGAGAGGCGCCGGGGTCAGTCCTGAGGGATGCGGAGCTTGAAGCCCACGTGCGAGCCCGTGTAGCCCAGCCGCTCGTAGAAGCGGTGCGCGTCGACGCGGGCCGCATCCGAGGTGAGCTGGACCATCGCCGCATCCAGCGCGGGGGCCGCGGCATCCGCCACCCAGCGCATCATCGCCGATCCGATCCCCGTGGAGCGCAGATCGCTCCGGACCCGGACGGCTTCGACGAGGAGCCGCCGTGCGCCGCGGCGGGCCATGCCGGGGATGGACGTCAGTTGCATCGTGCCGACGACGTGGCCGTCGAGCTCGACGACCACCAGATCGTTCGACGCCTCGGCGAGGATCTCGGCGAGGGCGGTCTCGTACGCGGGACGGTCCTCGGCGGAGGCCACGTCGCCCCGCGCCGCGCTGATCGGGTCGTCGGAGAGCAGGGCGATGACGGCATCCGCATCGTCACGGGTCGCGCGCCTCAGCGTGGCCCGTCCGGCTCGGGATTCGAAGACGTGCGGCAGCGGCAGGGCGTCGAGCATGCTCCCAGTCTGACATCCTGGGCGGATGGACATCGGCGCTGTGCTCGGGCTGGAGCAGCTCACCTGGGGCACGCTGATCCTCGTCGTGATCGCCGCGTTCGCCGCCGGCTGGATCGACGCCGTCGTGGGTGGCGGCGGTCTGCTGCAGCTGCCCGCGCTGCTCCTGATCCCCGGGATGGCTCCGGTGCAGGCCCTCGCGACGAACAAGCTCGCCTCTGTCTTCGGCACGGCGACGAGCAGCATCACCTACTACCGCAGGGCCAAGCCCGACATCCGCACGGCGGTGCCGATGGCGGTGATCGCGCTCATCGGGTCGTTCGGCGGGGCGGCCGTCGCGACGGTGCTCCCGTCCGCCGCGTTCAAGCCGATCATCGTCGTCGCGCTCTTGGCCGTGGCGCTGTTCACGGCCTTCCGCCCGCAGATGGGGGCCGCGACGCAGCTGCGCTTCAGCGGCCACCGGCATCACATCGCAGCGGGGGCGGCCGGCCTCGGGATCGGCTTCTACGACGGCATGATCGGCCCCGGTACCGGCACGTTCCTCGTGATCACCCTGGTCGCTCTCCTGGGATACGACTTCCTGCAGGCGAGCGCCAAGGCGAAGATCGTGAACTTCGCGACCAACGCCGGGGCGCTGCTGCTGTTCATTCCGCACGGCTCGGTGCTGTGGCTGCTGGGCGGTATCCTCGCCGTGGCGAACGTGGCAGGGAGCTACCTCGGGTCGCGCATGGCCATCTCCCGCGGCACGACGTTCATCCGCGTCGTCTTCCTCGTCGTGGTCATCGGCCTCATCGCGAAGCTCGGCGTCGACGTCTGGAACGAGAACATCGCCCCGGCGCTCGGCCTGCCCGGTCGGTGAGCGCGGAGCGAAGCGACGAGACGAAACGCCCCATGCTCCGGGGAACATGAGGCGTGTCGTCTCGCTTCGCTCGCTCAACGACCGGGTGGCTGAGGTCGCTCGACGACCGGTTGGTCGGGCGCCGTGCGAGGGTCAGGCCTCGTCGTCCTCCTGGACGAAGTCGACGCCGGCCTCGGCGCGCTGCTCGGGGCTGATGGGCGCCGGAGCCGAGGTGAGCGGGTCGAAGCCGCCGCCCGACTTCGGGAAGGCGATCACGTCGCGGATCGACTCGCTCTTCGAGAGGTGCTGCAGCACGCGGTCCATGCCCAGCGCGATGCCGCCGTGCGGCGGTGCGCCGAACTTGAACGCGTCGAGCAGGAAGCCGAACTGCTCCTGTGCGACCTCGTCGCTGATGCCCATGACCTCGAAGACGCGCTTCTGCACGTCTTCGCGGTGGATGCGGATCGATCCGCCGCCGAGCTCGGAGCCGTTGCACACGATGTCGTACGCGTAGGCGAGAGCCGAGCCGGGGTCGGTGTCGAAGGTGTCCTCGAACTCGGGCTTCGGGCCCGTGAAGGCGTGGTGCACGGCGGTCCATGCCCCTGCGCCCACGGCGACGTCACCCGAGGCGACGGCATCCGCTGCGGACTCGAACATCGGAGCGTCGACGACCCAGGTGAACGCGAACTCGTCCGGGTTCAGGTAGCCGAGGCGGCGGCCGATCTCGACGCGCGCGGCGCCGAGGAGCGCGCGGCTCTCCTTCGCCGAACCCGCGGCGAAGAACACGCAGTCGCCGGACTCGGCGCCGACGAGCGCCGCGAGTCCTGCCTGCTCGGCCTCGGACAGGTTCTTGGCGGCGGGGCCGCCGAGCGAACCGTCCTCGTTGAAGAGCACGTAGGCGAGGCCGCGGGCGCCGCGCTGCTTGGCCCAGTCCTGCCAGGCGTCGAGCTGCTTGCGGGGCTGTGAGGCTCCGCCGGGCATGCGAACGGCGCCGACGTACTCCGCCTGGAACACGCGGAACGGCGTCTCAGCGAAGTACTCGGTGGCCTCGACGAGCTCCAGGCCGAAGCGCAGGTCGGGCTTGTCGGAGCCGTACTTCGCCATGGCGTCGGCGTAGGTGATGCGGGGCAGAGGGGTCTGCACCTCGACGCCGATGGTCTTCCACATGGCGACGACGAGCGACTCCATGAGGGCGATGACGTCCTCCTGGTCAACGAAGCTCATCTCGATGTCGAGCTGCGTGAACTCCGGCTGACGGTCGGCGCGGAAGTCCTCGTCACGGTAGCAGCGCGCGATCTGGAAGTACTTCTCCACGCCGCCGACCATGAGCAGCTGCTTGAACAGCTGCGGCGACTGGGGCAGGGCGTACCAACTGCCCGGGTGCAGGCGCGCGGGCACGACGAAGTCGCGGGCGCCCTCGGGAGTGGAGCGCGTGAGCGTCGGCGTCTCCACCTCGGTGAAGTCCTCGGCGTGCAGCACGTCGCGGATCGCCTTGTAGACGTTCGAGCGCAGACGGAGAGCGGATGCCGCCGCAGGACGCCGCAGGTCGAGGTAGCGGTACTTGAGACGAGCCTCCTCGCCCACGTTCTCGGTCTCGGCGAGAGCCGTGGAGACCTGGAACGGCAGCGGGGCCGACTCGTTCAGCACGACGACGTCGCTCGCGATGAGCTCGATCTCGCCGGTCGGCAGGTTCGGGTTCTCGTTGCCGTCCGGGCGACGCGACACCTCTCCGGTGACCTTGAGGACGAACTCGTTGCGCAGCGGGTGGGCCACCTCTTCGTCGCGGATGACGACCTGGGCGATGCCCGAGGCATCCCGAAGATCGATGAACGCGACTCCTCCGTGATCACGACGACGATCGACCCAGCCCGTGAGGGTGACGGTCTGACCGATGTTCTCGGCTCGCAGGGAGCCTGCGGAGTGAGTGCGAAGCACGGAGGATTCCTCCTGATCTGGGAAATGATGAACCCGCCTATTCTACGTGGGCGCGGATCGCCTCCCCGCCTGTGTGGTGTCGATCAGTATGATCGCCTCGACACAGCCATCACACAGAAAGGATGCATCGTGGACTCCAACGGCATCTCCGATCTCTACGCATCGATCTTCTCCGGCACGACCGGTCTGATCGCGCTCGTCTTCTACGTCCTGGTGGCCATCGGCCTGTGGAAGGTGTTCTCCAAGGCGGGGTACCCCGGCATCCTCGCGATCATCCCGATCGTGAACATCGTCATCCTGGTGCGCATCGCCGGGATGTCCGGATGGCTCGCACTGCTGTACATCATCCCGATCGTCGGCTTCGTGTTCGGCATCATCGTGGCGATCAAGCTCGGTGAGCGCTTCGGCAAGGGCGGCGTCTTCTCGTTCTTCCTGCTGTTCCTGTTCCCCTACATCGGCTACCTGATCCTCGGTTTCGGCGAGTCCCGCTACAGCAAGGCCTGACGTGCCGGCGAAGCGACTGCACCTCGTCCGCCACGGCGAGGTGCACAATCCCGCGCGAGTGCTCTACGGGCGGCTGCCCGATTACCACCTGAGCACCGCGGGACGTCGCATGGCGCAGGCGGCGGCCGATCACGTGGCCTCGTTGGATCGGCCGGTCGCCGCCCTGTACTCCTCGCCCCTGGAGCGGGCGCAGGAGTCGTCGGAGCCTTTCGCGGAGCGGTTCGACCTGGTGCCGGAGATCGACATCCGCATCATCGAGCCGACCAACGTGTTCGAGGGCACTCGGATGCGGCGCTCGCTCATGAATCCGCTCAACTGGTGGCATCTGCGACAGCCGTCGCTGCCGAGCTGGGGCGAGCCGTACACCTCGATCGCGGAGCGGATGCTGAGCGCCATGGGCGAGGCCTGGCAGGCAGCCGATGACGGCGACGTGGTGATGGTCTCGCACCAGGCGCCGATCTGGATCACGCATCTCCGCGTGGCGGGCCTGCCGTTGCGGCACGACCCGCGCACGCGGAGATGTGCGCTGTCGAGTGTCACGTCGTTCGAGCTCGTCGGCGACGTGTGGCGCGAGGTCGCCTATGCGGAACCTGCCGCCAGCGGCATCGACCTCGGAGCGGTCTGACACCCGAGGCCCACGGCGCTTGTGGTCAGTGCTCGGCGGCCAGCAGCGACTGGATGATCCCCACCGCGGCGAGCTGGCCGGCCGTCGCCGCCAGCATCACTGCGGCCATCGGTCCCGGCAGCGTCGCGCGGTGCGCGAGATCGCCGGCAGCGAAGACGCCGGGCGCGGAGGTGCGGCCGAAGTCGTCGATCTCGATCGCGCCGGACTCGAGCATCCGCAGGTCCAGCTGCGCCGCGAACGGCGCGCGCTGACGCATCGTCCCCGAGGCGACGAAGACACCGGCGACGGTGTGCTCGGCGTCGGCCGCGCGCACCACGACACCGGCGTCAGTGGCCGAGACCGCGACGACCGCCGAGCCGCTCACCCTGGCGCCGCGGGCCTCGAGGGACACGACCTCCTCGGTCGTGAAAGCGGCCCCCACGGGGATGACTGAGATCTCGCTCACGATCCGTCCGAGCATGCCGATCAGGTGCTCGGCGCGTGCCGCTCCACCGAGGACCGCGATCGGCTTCCCCGCGTGCTCGTGCCCGTCGCAGAACGGGCACGAGAACGCTCGGGTGCCCCAGAGTTCCGCCAGCCCGGCGATCTCGGGCAGGTCGTCGACCACCCCGGTCGCGAGGATGACGTTGCGCCCCGATGCCGTGGAGCGGTCGGCGAGCGTCACGGTGAAGTCCCCCTCGCCGCCGGACACGCTCTCGGCGCGGACATCGCGGATCTCCACGTCGTCGTAGGCGCCGAGCTGTGTGCGTGCGGTCGCGCGGAACTCGGCGGGAGGGGTGCCGTCGTTCGCGACGACGTTGTGCATGTGCAGCACCGTGCCGTTGCGGTATTCGCCCGAGTCCAGGAGCAGCACCGACCGGTGCATGCGTCCGAGCGTGAGTGCCGCCTGCAGGCCCGCGGGGCCTGCGCCGATGACGATCGCGTCGTACATGTGCGGGTGTCCTTCCGTGGATGGGGTTGCGTTCCCGCTCAGTCTGTGACTTCATGTCGACATGAAGTCAAGCGCCGAGCATCCGTGGTCCGTCGGCGAGGTCGCCGCCCGCTTCGACCTCCCCACCAACGTGCTGCGGCACTGGGAGGCGGTGGGCCTGCTGCGGCCCGAACGCGACACAGCCGACCGGCGCCGATACGGGGAAGACGAGGTCGTCCGCATCGCCGTGATCCAGCGCAGCAAGGCGGCGGGGATGAGCCTCGAGCAGATCGGGGTGCTGCTCGACGACGGGAGCGCTGGTCGGCATCAGGTGCTGCAGGAGCACCTCGACGATCTGGACCGGCGCATGGAGGAGATGCGCCGGTCGAGGGAGATGACCGAGCACGCGATGCGCTGCCGGTCGCACGACATCGCCACCTGCCCGCGTTTCCGCGAGGGCGTCGCCGACGTCCTCGCCCGGTTCTGACGTCCCTCCGGACGCCCTCGAGAACGGGCCCGCGGAGGCCCGACCCGTCCGGCTCACGCATAGGAACCCTTGCGTAGACTGGGAATCGTGCCACTCGCCTCGACGGTTCGCCCGATCCGCAGCGGCCGCCGCTCCCGCACTCGCGTCCTTCGTGGTGCGGTCGGAGCCGCGCTCGCCGCGGTGTTCGCCATCGGCCTCAGCGCCTGCGCCCCCGATGCCGTCAGCGACTCGTTCCTGAGCGGCGAGAACACCGGCTACGTGGCGGCCGACGGCGCGATCGTCGAGATCCCCATCGCCGAGCGCGGCGACCCCGTCGACTTCGCCGGCGTCACCGAGGCGGGGGAGAAGTTCTCCAGCGCCGACATCGCCGGCAAGGTCGCCGTCGTGAACTTCTGGTACGCGGGCTGCGCTCCGTGCCGCGTCGAGGCGGGCGACCTCGAAGCGGTCTGGCAGAAGTTCGGAGACCAGGGCGTCTCCTTCATCGGCATCAACACGCGGGATCAGGCCGACACCGCCAAGGCCTTCTCCGACGAGTACGGCATCACCTACCCGAGCCTGATCGACGTCGACACCGCGGAGGCGAAGCTCGCGTTCGCCGAGGTCGTGCCGATCCAGGCCACCCCGACCACGCTGGTGCTCGACAAGCAGGGCCGCGTCGCCGCCCGCATCATCGGGCCGATCGACAGCCCGTCGATCCTCTCCACGCTCGTCAAGGACGCGCTCGCGGAGACCTCGTGAGCGCGCGGGGTGCGCTGTGAACCCCGAGGTCATCATCAACTCGGGTGCGCTCTGGTTGGCGATCCCTGTGGCGATGCTGGCGGGACTCATCTCCTTCCTCTCTCCGTGCGTGCTCCCTCTGGTCCCCGGATACCTCGGCTTCCTCGGCGGTGCGGTGTCGCCGCGCGCTGCACAGGGACGACCGAACGCCGTCGCCCCAGGGCGCGGTCGTCTCGTGCTGGGAGTGCTGCTCTTCATCCTCGGCTTCAGCGTCGTCTTCGTCGCCATCACGGCACTCGGCGGCGTCGCGAACGTGTTCCTGATCCGATGGGGCGATCTGATCACCCGCATCCTCGGCGTCGTGATCATCGTCATGGGCCTGGTGTTCCTCGGGCTCTTCGGCTTCGCCCAGCGTGAGTTCCGATTCCACGTCGACTCGAAGCTCGGCGTCGCCGGAGCCCCGCTGCTCGGCGTCGCGCTCGGCATCGGCTGGGCGCCCTGTCTCGGGCCCACTCTCACGGCGATCTTCGCTCTCTCGTTCAATGCGGGCGACCCGGTGCGCGCCGGATTCCTCGGGCTCGCGTACTCGCTCGGCCTCGGCATCCCGTTCCTGCTCGTCGCCCTCGGTTTCGGGTGGGCGACGAGGGCCATCGGCTTCCTGCGCCGCCACATCCGCGTGGTGAACGTCATCGGCGGCGTCCTGCTCATCGTGCTCGGCATCCTCATGGTGACCGGGCTGTGGACCGACATCATGTCCCGGCTGACGGCGGTGATGAACAGTGTCATCCTCCCGCTCTGACCTGAACGACCAGAAGGACCCCGTGGACACCGACCCGCTGCGCCCGTCCGACCACATCGACGGCGACGACACGATCGTCCAGCCCAAGCTCGGTTTCATCGGCTGGCTGCGGTGGGGATGGCGCCAGCTCACCTCGATGCGCACGGCCCTGATCCTGCTGCTCGTGCTCGCGATCGCGGCGATCCCCGGCTCGATCTTCCCCCAGCGCATGGCCGACCCCAACGGCGTGACGCAGTGGGAGCGCAACAACCCCGACATCTTCCCGGTGCTCGACTCGCTGAAGATGTTCGACGTCTACCTGTCGCCGTGGTTCTCGGCGATCTACCTGCTGCTGTTCACCTCCCTCGTCGGCTGCGTGATCCCGCGCATCAAGCACCACCTCAAGGCCCTGCAGGCGCGCCCGCCGCGCACCCCCGCCCGGCTGAAGCGGCTCGCCGACTTCCGCGCGGTGGAGCGCACGAGCACGGATGCCGCCGCCGACGCGGCCGCGTCCATCGAGATCGCTCAGAAGCAGCTGAAGGCCCTCGGGTACCGCGTCGAGCGCTACGACGCCGGGCGCACCTTCTCGGTCTCCGCCGAGCGCGGGTACTGGCGTGAGACGGGCAACCTGCTCTTCCACATCGCGCTGGTCGGCGTGCTCATCACGGTCGGAGTCGGCGGCGGCTTCGCATACACCGGTCAGCGCGTGCTGGTCGAGGGGGAGACCTTCGCGAACACCCTTCTCGACTACGACTCCATGAACCGCGGCCGCTTCGTCGGCGACGGGGCTCTCACGCCCTACTCGATGCGGCTCGACACCTTCGACGTCACCTACCAGCCCTTCGGAGAGCCCGGATCGGGGCAGGCCGGCGACTTCTCCGCCAACGTCACGCTCAAGGAGAATGGCGACACGCGCACCGGCTCGGTGAAGGTCAACGAACCCCTCCGGGTCGCCGACGACAATGTGTTCCTGCTCGGCAACGGCTATGCGCCGACCATCACCGTGCGAAACGCCGCGGGCGACGTCGTGTTCACGAACAGCGTCCCGTTCCTCCCGCAGGACAATAACCTCACGTCCCTCGGCGTCGTCAAGATCACCGACGGCATGCCGCAGCAACTCGGCCTGCTGGGCTTCTTCTATCCGACGACCGGCGTCCTCGAGAGCGGGGCCTTCTTCTCCGCCTACCCCGATCTCACCAACCCCACCCTGACTCTCGACGTCTATCAGGGCGATCTCGGGATCGACGGCGGCGACCCGAAGTCGGTGTACGTGCTCGACACCACCGACCTCACCAAGCTCACCGGACGCGGCACCGACGTCGACTCGATCGAGCTCACCCCCGGTCAGGAGGCGGAGCTGCCGAACGGCATGGGAACCGTCACCTTCGAGGACGAGTCGCCGGCCGGCGCGACGGACTCCTCCCAGTCGGTGAAGAGGTTCGCGTCCCTGCAGATCCACCGCGACGAGTCGGGCGTCTTCGTGCTCGGCTTCGCCCTCCTGGCCCTGGCCGGGCTCATGCTCGCGCTGTTCGTGCCGCGCCGCCGCGTCTGGGTCAAGGCGCGGGCCGTCGGTGACAGCGTCGCCCTCGAATACGCGGGGCTGGCGCGCGGCGAAGACCCGACTCTCGCGGCCGCCGTCGATGAGATCGTGCACGGTCACGCACGCCTCCTCGTCTCTGCCGGCGTCACCACGGGCGACGCCGGCAGAGACGACACGGGGGACTCTCCCGCAGCAGCCGCCGAAGAACTCGAGCCGCCGACATCCGAAACTCCGAAAGTAGACTGACAGCATGTTCGACCTCTCCGTGATCTCGCCGATCCTGCTGTGGACGGCGATCGCGATCTACGCGGCATCCTTCGTCGCGTTCGCCGTCGATCTTGCTCATCGTTCGCAGGCGACGGCCGACGCGAAGACAGAGCGCGCCGCAGAACCCGTCGGGGCTGGAGTCGGGGGGCGTTCGGCATCCTCGTCGACTATCGGCGTCACGGATGAACCGGCGCAGCGGCGTTTCGTGATGGCGCGCATCGGCACCTCGCTCATGACGCTCGCGTGGGTCTTCCACCTCGCCGCCACCGTGACGCGAGGCATCGACGCCGGTCGCGTGCCGTGGGCGAATCTGTACGAGTTCGCGATGCTCGGCACGCTGCTGATCGTCGCCGTGTTCCTCGTCGTGCTGACGCGCATCGACCTGCGCTATCTGGGGACCTTCATCACCGGTCTCGTGGTGATCCTCCTGGGCCTCTCCACGACGAACTTCTACGTCGAGGTCACGCCTCTGATGGACCCTCTGAAGAGCATCTGGCTGATCATCCATGTGTTCGTCGCCTCGTTGGGCACCGCGTTCTTCGCGTTGTCTTTCGCCCTGTCGGTCACTCAGCTCATGCAGTCGCGTCGTGAACGACTGCTCCGCGAAGGGTCGACGAAGACGGGGCCCAGATTCCTCTCCACCTTCCCGTCGGCCGAGCGTCTGGAGAGCCTGTCCTATCGCTTTGCGATCATCGGGTTCATCCTGTGGACCTTCACCCTCATCGCCGGGTCGATCTGGGCCTACTACGCGTGGAGCCGCTACTGGGGCTTCGACGTCAAGGAGACCTGGACCTTCGTCATCTGGGTGATCTACGCCGGCTACATCCACGCCCGTGCGACGCGCGGATGGCGGGGCAACCCGTCGGCGTGGCTCTCGATCGTGGGCTTCGCCGCGGTGATGTTCAACTTCACCATCGTGAACGTGTTCTTCAAGGGCCTGCATGCCTACTCCGGACTCAGCTGAGCCGGGGGTGAAACGCCCGGGGCACGGGACGATTCACGGGTCCGTCTGACCGCCCGTTACGTTCTTAGATGCAGTTCAACAACTGCATCTAAGAACGATCGGAGATAATGATGATGAAGACGCGGAAGAGGCTCGCCGGCCTCCTGGCGATCGGGCTCGCAATCGGGGGACTGAGTGTTGCGGGCAATCTGGTGCAGGCCGAGCCTGCACAGGCGTATGTCTGCGGCTACGCCGAGACGATCAAGCACGTCGACAGCCAGTTCAAGGTTGACCTGCCGTGGGGAGGATCGATCGACCTGTTCGGGGGAGATGTGCGGATCGCGAATTACGGCAACTGCGGGAAGTCCAACGTCCGGGTGACGATGACCACGGACAATGGCAAGAAGACCGTGTGCATCCGGCCCGGAAACACGGTTCTCGGACCGATCGACCGGCCGCCGCACGTGCGCAACGTGGCGAAGCTGAGCGGGAGCTGCTGATGCGACGGAACGACGTGCGGCGACGGGCGGGCGCGCTGATCCTCGCCATGACTCTCGGCCTCGGCGGCATCCTCCTCGGTTCCGTGTCCTCGGCGACCGCGGCGGACAACCTGATCTGCGGCTTCACTCCGAAGACGACGAGCGCGCTCGGAAGCGGCCAAAACGGAAACTACGAGAAGGGCATCTACAACAACTGCAAGTCGAAGCCCGTCAAGATCAAGGTGACGTATCGCTACAACACGCAGACGATCTGCGTATCTCCCGGACAGACGACGCTCTACGCACAGCCCACCAACGGTGGAGCGATTCGGGATGCGAAGTGGACAGGCGCATACTGCTGAACGAATCGTGAACGCCTGAGTGCGGCTGGGTCCCTGCTCCGGGGTCCAGCCGCACGATGCGTGAGGGGCCGCCCGAGCCGGATCGTCGGGTCCTCAGAACGGCCAGATCAGCGGCACGTAGAACACCGCCACCGCGAAGAACAGCGCCATCAGAGGCAACCCGAGCTTGGCGTAGTCGCCGAAGCGGTAGCCCCCGGGCTCCATCACCATCAGGTTCGCGGGGGTGGCGACCGGCGTGAGGAACGCCGCCGCTCCGGCCACCGTCAGCGCCATCATGAACGGCATCACGGACGCGTCCATGGCCGAGGCGAGGGCCACAGCCACCGGTGCGACGATGAGCACCGTGGCGGTGTTGCTGATGAGCTGGCCGAGCACGAGCGTGATCAGCACGATGACGGCGACCGCCGCATGAGGACCGGCCTCTCCGAGGAACGAGCGCAGCCCGTCGGCGATCAGCTGCGCCGCGCCCGTCTCCTGGAAGGCGGTCGAGAGCGGGATCATCCCGGCGACCAGGATCACCGTGGTCCAGGAGATCGCGCGGTAGGCCCGGGTGATCGAGACGACTCCGGTGAGGATCAGGGCGCCGGCGGCGAGGAGCCCGGCGATCGCCGCCGGCACGATGCCCGTCGCGAGCAGCACGATCATCGCGAGCAGGATCACGGCCGTCCGCTTGGCTCCGGCCCCGAGCGGCACGGAGCGACGCAGGGTCAGCGGCGCGTCCACCACGAGCACCTCCTCGCGCTTCGCGGTGTGCCGCTGCAGATCGTCCCATGACCCGTCGAGCAGCAGGGCGTCTCCGGCGCTGAGCTCGGTGCCCGATTCGTCGAAGGCCTCCTCGCCGCGACGGACGCCCAGGATGACGAGGTCGCCGCTGGGCGTGCACATTCCGGGGAACACGTGCAGCCCGATCAGCGAGGACCGAGGAGGCACGACGACCTCGGCGACGCCGCGCGCCGGAGACATCAGCGCACGCTCGGGGGCGATCTCGTAGTCGGCCCGCAGCGCCGCGGCGAGCTGCTCCAGGTCGACCGGGGCCGACACCGGGCTGCGCGTCGGCAGCAGGCGCGAACCGAGCAGCAGGATGATCGCGAGAGTCCCGACGAGCAGGGGGAGACCGGCCAGAGCGAACTCGAAGAACCCGAACTGCCTGCCCCCGTTCTCGGCGGCGATGTCGGAGACGATGATGTTCACCGGGGTCCCCGTCAGGGCGAGCATCGAACCGGCGTGCGCGGAGAACGCCAGCGGCATCAGCATCTGCGAGGGCGCGATGCCCGCGCGCGCCGCCACCACGACCACCAGGGGCAGGAGCGAGGCGACCGACCCGTTCACGCTGATCACGGCGGTCAGCACGGCGGTGAGCAGCCCGATCGTCAGCAGCAGTCTCCGGCGCCGGGTGCCGGTCCTGGCGATAACCTCCTGCCCGGCCCATGCGACGATGCCGGTGGCCTCCAGAGCCTCGCTCACGACGAAGAGCGAGGCGATGAACAGCACCGTCGGATCGCCGAATCCGGACAGAGCGGTGTTCAGATCGAGGACCCCGAAGAGGTACAGCGCGATCGAGACGCCCACGGCGACGACCCCGAGCGGGATCCGGTTCGAGACGAACGCGATCACCGCGCAGAGCAGGATGACGAGGGTGGAGGTGATCGGATCCATTGGTTCACACAATAGAAGGCCGCGACGTCAAGGGGACCCCCTAGTTCTAGGGGGTCGGCTTGCCCCGGCATCCCTCGCGCCAAGATCATGGGGCTATGGCTGGCGATATGACGCTGAGTGCCCCCGATGCCGATCGCAAGGGGTTCCTGAACTGGATCGAGAAGGTCGGCAACAAAGTCCCTGATCCGACGATCATGTTCGTCTATCTGATCGGGTTCATCGCCGTCCTCTCCTTCCTGCTCGCATGGGCCGGAGTCTCCGTCACCGACGAGGTGGTCGTCCCCGGTCCGCAGAGCCAGCTGGACGAGCTCAACGAGCAGTTCGGCGGTGGCTGGCAGATCTACGACACCACCACCGGGCTGCCGGCTGAGACGCCCGACTACACGATCGAGGAGCGCACCTTCGAGGTGCGCAACCTCCTCTCCATCGAGGGCGCCCGCTTCTTCTTCTCCTCGTTCGTCGACAACTTCGCCGGGTTCGGAGTGGTCGCCGTCGTGCTGATCGCGATGGCGGGCGTCGGCGTCGCCGAGCACGCCGGCCTCATGGGGGCGATGATCCGTCGCGTCGTGAAGGTCGCGCCGCGCCGCTGGATCGCCGCGATCCTCATCTTCGTCGGCGTGCTCTCCTCGGTCGCCACGGATGCCGGGTATCTGATCCTGGTCCCGCTCGCGGCCGCGGCCTTCCTCACCGTCGGGCGGCATCCGCTCGCGGGACTCGCCGGGGCGTTCGCGGGCGTCGGCGCCGCGTTCGGCGCCAACATCCTGATCACCCCGAGCGACAGCATGCTCACCGAGATCACCAACGAGGTGCTCACCGCTGCGGGCATGCAGCCGATCGAGGTGACCCAGAACTGGTACTTCGGCATCGTGTCGACGCTGCTGCTGACCACGGTCGCCCTGCTCGTGACCATGTTCATCACCGAGAAGCGGCTCGGTTCGTACGACCGCTCGGAGATGACCGTCGCCGACGAGGCCGACGGCGTCGACCACGATGCCGAGGCACGGGGCCTCCGCTTCTCCTTCTGGGCGCTGCTCGGCTACCTCGCCGTGATCCTGCTGCTGACCCTTCCCCCTGGCGCGCCGCTGCGCGACCCCGAGACGGGCGACATCATCGGCACGACGCCGTTCATGGCGAGTCTCGTGTTCATCATCTCGCTCGCGTTCCTCGTGTGCGGTGTCGCCTACGGCGCCGGGGCGAAGACGCTCAGGGGAGGCTCGGCCGCGGTCGGAGCCATCGCGAAGACGTTCGCCAGCCTCGGCGGACTGCTGGTGATGTTCCTGATGATCGCTCAGTTCATCGCGCTGTTCAACTGGACCAACCTGCCCACCGTCGCCGCGGTGTCGGCCGCCGAGCTCCTGCAGCAGGCGAGCGTGCCGGCGATCGTGCTCCTGCTCGCGTTCATCCTCGTGATCGTGATCCTCGACTTCATCCTCCCGGGGCTCGTGCCCAAGTGGGTGATCTTCGCCCCGGTGTTCATCCCGATCTTCGCCTCGCTCGACGTCGCGCCCCAGACGCTGCTGGCTGCGTACCGGGTGGGCGATTCCCCGGTCAACGTGCTCACCCCGCTGATGGTGTACCTGCCGTTCATGGTGACCGTCGCGCAGCGCTACAAGAAGGACGCGGGCATCGGCACGATCATCGCGCTGATGATCCCGTACGCGGTCTGGATGCTGATCTCCTGGGTCGCGCTCTACGTCGTGTGGTTCCTCCTCGGCATCCCGTGGGGACCCGGCTCACCGGTCGACGTCGTCGGCTGACCTCCCCGCCGTCCGGCCTCACCCTCCCCCGGGACCGGGCGGCGGGCCTCGACATCACCACCGCACGCAAGGAGCCATCATGGAACGCAGACCGAACAAGCTGATCCCCGCCGACCTCCCGACCGTGCCGGGCCTCGACGCGCTCGACGCCGCGACGATTACGGTCGGGGTCGTGCCGGACGACGTCGAGGCGCTCGGCATCGGAGTGCACTCCGACGGCGACGTGCCGGCGGAGCTCGGCTTCGACAGAGCGGCGCTCGAGGAGGCCGGCTTCACCGGTGCGGCGGGGTCGTCTCTCCTTCTGCCTCAGGCGGGCGCGGCCGACCTCGTCGCCGTGGGTCTCGGAGCACGGGGCGAGACGACGGCGAATGCGCTGCGGGATGCCGCCGCGACGTTCGTGCGCGCGGCATCCCGCCGTTCGCGACTGGGCCTTCGCATCGACGACCTCGGTGACGTCGACGCGGACACCGCTGTTCGGATGCTGGCGGAGGGATCCCTGCTCGCCCGCTACCGGTACACCGTGCTGCGCGGCTCCTCGCCGCACGTCCCGCTCGCCTCGCTCGTGATCGATGTGCCAGGGGATGCGGATGCCGCCATCGCCGAAGCACGCACGGGAGCGCGGGCGGCCGTGGTCGCGCGCGACCTCGCCAACACCCCGCCGGGGCACCTCACCGCCGTGAACCTCGGAGAGATCGCGACGGAGCTCGGAGAGCGATTCGGGTTCGAGGTGGAGCTGTTCGACAAGCAGGCGCTCATCGACCTCGGCTGCGGTGGCCTGCTCGGCGTCAACCAGGGCTCCGTGGAGGAGCCGCGGATGGTGAAGCTGAGCTACACCCCGTCGGGTGAGGCGACCGGCCACCTCGGGCTGGTCGGCAAGGGCATCATGTACGACTCCGGAGGCATCAGCCTCAAGCCCAGCGACCCCATGCACCTGCTCATGAAGATGGACATGGGAGGGGCCGCAGCGGTGCTCGGGGCCTTCACCGGCCTCCGCGACGCGGGCGTGACCGCTCAGGTCACCGGGTGGCTGATGTGCACCGACAACATGCCCTCCGGCACCTCGTACAAGCTCGGCGACGTGCTGACCGCCCGAGGGGGGACGACCGTGGAGGTCAAGAACACTGACGCGGAAGGACGACTGGTGATGATGGACGCCCTCGTGCTCGCGAACGAGGACGGCGTGGACGCCATCATCGACATCGCGACGCTCACCGGCGCCGCGCTGGTGTCGCTCGGCCCCGCGACCGCGCCGGTGCTCGGCAACGACCAGGAGACGATCGACCTCGTCCGCGCGGCATCCGCCGCGGTGGACGAATCCGTGTGGCAGCTGCCGCTGGAGCGCAAGTACCGGCCCCAGCTCGACTCGGAGATCGCGGACATCGCCAACCTCGGCGGGCCGTTCGCCGGGGCGACGACCGCGGCGCTCTTCCTCGCGCACTTCGTGGGGGAGACCCCGTGGGCGCACCTCGACATCGCCGGCACGATGCAGACCGAGAAGGACGACTCCTGGCGGACCGCGGGGGCGACGGGCTTCGGCGCGCGCATCCTGCTGGAGTCCGCGCGCGCGTTCCGGGCGGGGGAGTGACCACCATGACCACGTCGAACTACGTCGGACCGCTGAGCTTCGCGGTCTTCGCTGTGCCGGCCGACGCGGAGCTCGTCTCCGTCATCGCCGAGCTGCAGAGCCTGCAGTTCTCGCACGCCGTCGAGGTGCTCGATCTCGAGCTGGTGGAGCGCTCCGACGACGGGACGGTTCGCCGGCTGACCTTCGCAGACGAGACCGCGGCCGCCGCGGAGACCGATCTGCTCGATGACGACGACCTCTCGGAGATCGGACGCGAACTGCGAGCGGGCGAGCGGGCGCTCGTGGTCGTCTACGAGGACCGCAGCCTCGCGACGGTCGCCGACCGCATCACGGCGCTCGGCGGGCGCGAGGCATGGGCGGGCGGCATCGACGCCGCCGATCTGGACGAGGGAGTCGCATCATGAGCCTGCTCCGCACGGCCGCACGCGCGGCGGTCGCCACCCGGGTGGTCGGCAACGTCCAGCGTCGGCAGCACCAGCAGTGGGCGGCCCAGGACGCCGCCGTGGCCGCGCAGCAGGCGCAGGCGGCGGATGACGCGGCTGCTCGCCTCGCGGCCACCGCCGCTCCTGCACCCGCGGCGCCCGCGCCCGCCGCTCCTGCGCCGGCCGCTGCGCCGGACATGACCCAGGTGATCGCACAGCTCCAGCAGCTCAGCCAGCTGCGGGACGCCGGTGTGCTCACCGACGCGGAGTTCGAGGCTCAGAAGCAGCGGCTCCTCGGCGCCTGAGCCCGCCCCATGATCCCGGATGCCGCACCTGCGGCATCCGTCACGAACGCCGCAGACGCGGCAAGGAGTACAACAGCATGCATTTCTGGTCCTCGATCGTCGACATCCTCTGGTGGTCTCTCACGGTCTTCGTCTTCGTCGCCTATCTGATGGCGTTGTTCTCGATCATCAGCGACCTGTTCCGCGATCGCGCGCTCAACGGCTTCGCGAAGGCGGTCTGGCTGCTCTTCCTGGTGTTCCTGCCCTTCCTCACCGCGCTGGTGTACCTCATCGCGCGCGGCAAGGGCATGGGCGAGCGCGCCGCGCAGCAGTCCGCCGCCGCGCAGTCCGCTGCCGAGGACTACGTCCGCTCGGTTGCGGGGACGGCCGCGACGCCCACCGACGAGATCGAGCGGGCCAAGCGCCTGTTCGACGCCGGTGCGATCAGCGAGACCGAGTTCGCCTCGTTGAAGCAGTCCGCGCTGCGTCGCGCCTCGGCGTGATGCGGTGCAGCGGCTGATCGGGCAGACGATGCACGATCACGACGAGGCCTCGGTCGGCGGCGCCCCCTTCTCCGGAAGGGGGATGCCGCCGGCCGGCGCCTCGTGGGCCGGCCGGCTGGCCACCTCCGCCGAGGGGATCTACGGGCTGATCATCGTCGCCGGCATGATCGTCGTCAGCCGCAACCTCACCGCGAGTTCCGGAGACGCCCTGATCTCCGTCGTGACCACCCTGCTGGTGTTCTTCGCGGCGCACGTATACTCCTCGGCGGTCTCCTGGATGGCCAGGGGGTCCGAGCGCCGGTCGCTCGGCGAGGCGCTCGCGCACGGGGTCGGGGAGTCGTCCGGAATGATCGTCGTCGGGGCGGTTCCCGTCGTCATCCTGCTGCTCGGTGTGATCGGCGTCCTCCGCGACGCCGACGCGGTGTGGCTCGCCCTCGGCGCCGACGTGATGCTGCTCGGGCTGCTGGGCTGGTTCATCGCCGCCTCCCGCAGCGACAGCCTGTGGGTGCGCCTCGGGAGCATGCTCGTCACCGCCGCGTTCGGCGGGGTGCTCATCGCGCTGAAGGCGCTCGTCCATCATTGATGCCATGAAGGATTCGGACTCGCCCCGCCGTCGCTGGTGGCACGTCGACCCGGGCGGAGCGCTCGGCGGCCTGCTGCTGGCGGTGCTGTCGGCGACCCCGTCGCTGCTCCCTCGTGCGGCGCTGTTCCAGGGGCTCATCACGGCGGTCGCCTTCGCTGTGGGCTATGGCGTCGGCGCGGCGGCGCGGCTCGGCATCCGACGCCTCGTGCCGATGCGCAGCCGACCGATCCTCTGGGTCGCGTACGGGGCGCTCTGGCTCGTCGCGGTCGGAGCGCTGTCCGTGCTCGCCGTCGCCTGGCAGAACGAGGTGCGCAGGGCCGTGGAGATGCCTCCGCTGGACGCCCTGGACCTCGCCGGGTTCCTGCTCGGGTTCCTCCCGGTCGTCGTCATCCTGATCGCGGTCGGAAAGCTCAACCGTCGCGTCTTCCGTGCTCTCCAGCGTATGTCGGGAACACCGGTGGCACTGCTCGGCACCCTCACCGCGCTGATCGCGGGCATCGCCGCGACCGTGCTCGTCGTCATGTTCGGCGTTGATGCTGTGTACAAGGGACTCAACGGAGCTCCGGATGCCGAGGCCGTCGAACCGTCGAGCGAGTTCCGCTCCACCGGGGCCGGTTCAGCGATCCGCTGGGAGGATCTGGGGCGGCACGGCAGCGCCTTCATCGGCGGTGGACCAACGGCGTCGGAGATCTCGGCGCTCACCGGAGCGGAGGCGAAGGACCCCATCCGCGTCTATGCGGGGCTGGAGTCCGCGGAGACCCCGGAGGCGAGGGCGCAGCTCGTCGTCGACGAATTGGAGCGCACGGGCGCGTTCGATCGCTCGGTGCTCGTCGTCGCGACGACCACCGGGTCGGGCTGGCTGGAGGCGCAGACCGTCGACGCGATCGAGTACCTGCACGCCGGTGACACCGCGATCGCCGCGATGCAGTACGCCTACACCCCGAGCTGGGTATCGTTCCTGTTCGATCCGGACGCTCCCGTCGAGTCGGCGCGGGCGCTGTTCGACGCGGTCGAGGAGCGGTGGTCCCGGCTCCCCGCCGATGACCGCCCCGAGCTGATCGTGTACGGTCTGAGCCTGGGCGCTCACGGCGGACAGGCGGTGTTCGACGGCCTCGGCGATCTGCGGTCTCGTGCGGACGGGGCGATGTTCGTCGGCAGCCCCAACGGATCGGCGCTGTGGCGCACACTGCAGGGGGCGCGCGATCCGGGGAGCCCGGTGTGGCAGCCGGTGCTCGCAGACGGACGCGAGGTGCGGTGGATCTCCCGCGCGGGGGACGAGAGCCTGCTGCCAGGGCCCTGGTCGGAGCCGCGCGTGCTGTACCTGCAGCACGCGACCGACCCGGTGACCTGGCTCGCTCCCGAGCTGATCTGGACTCCGCCCGAGTGGCTGGATCCGTCGCAGCGAGCGGATGACGTCAGCCCGGAGATGCGGTGGATACCGGTCGTGACCGCCGTGCAGGTCGGCATCGACATGCTCGGCGGCGAGGCCGTGCCCGCACGGCACGGGCACAACTTCGGCGATGTCGTCACGACGGGCTGGCGTGAGGTCGCCGGCGACGCGGGGCTCGACCAGGCGGCCGTGGACCGCATCCAGGAGGAGATCGAGGGCTACGCGCCCATCCAGCCCTACCTGGAGTGAGTCAGCCGCCGAGCGGGATGATCTCGGCGTGCTCCCCGCCCTCGTCGTACCAGACGAACTCGGCCTCGGTTATGGTCTCGGTCGGCGGGAGCTCGAATGCGCGACGCGCCGCGCGCTCCAGAACCTCCCACTCCGCAGCGCCGAGGGAGCGTGCGTAGACGAGGGAGAGGTGGAACGTCCAGTCGTCGACGCTCAGCTCATCGAGCCGCCGGTAGTCGGTCGGCTCGAGCCTGTCCGTGAGACGGGAGTACGCCTGGACCAGGGACGCAGACCGCGCCGCGCGGAGGATGACGACCTGCCAGGGAGACGGGAACGCGTCAACGGCATCCGCCGTCACCTCGATCGGAGGCTGTTCAGCAGCCCACTCGCGGACCAGCCCCGCGACCTCTTCTCGGCGCCCCGCCTCGAAGAATCCGCGCAGCGTCACATGTCCGGTGTGCGGATGCCGCAGGTCTCGTGCGGGCCCGTCGAGCAGCGCGCGCTGCGTGCTCTCGTACTCGTGCGCGACGGCCGCGGAAGGCCGCAGCACGAGGTACTGCTGGCCCTGCAGCGAGGCGAGCTGATCCGGGGTGTCCATGAACGGTCGGCGCATGCGTCGAGGGTACGTGGTTCGTCCGCCGTTGTGCGTCCCCTCTCCTCGCGACGGCGGATCAGGATGGATCGAAAACGCCTCCGCGGCCTGCGCAGCGGAGGCGTTTTCGATCCATCCTGGGGATGGGGGATGGGGGATGGATGCTCAGGCGGTCGCGAGCACCGTCTTCGCAGAGGTCGTCCGGCGGAGGGCGATCGCGAGGGTCGTGACGATCAGGGACAGCACGCCCCAGACGACGAGCCCCGCTGCGGCCCCGCCGTTCGCGGCGATGAGACCCGTGAACGCGGGCGCCGTGGGCAGGGAGGCCCCGATCGCCGAGAGCCACCCGGGGACGGTCGAGATGAGCCCGGTCGCGACGGCCAGCACACCGACCAGAGCGCCGATCCAGCGGCCGATCCCGCCGAAAACCGCGACGAGCGCCTGGTTCACCGCGGCGAACACGACGCCGGCGAGCACAGCCGTGCCGGCGAACGCCCACCAGGTCGCCGCGTCATAGCTCGCCACGATCTGCACGATGAGAGCCACGAGCACGCCCTGGCCGGCGCCGATCAGGGCGGCCGGTGCGAAGGAGCGCAGAGCGAGACCGGCCGAGGAGCGACGGGACGTGAGGGTGCGCGCCGTGTGCGCCCGCATCACGATGAACGAGGCGAGTCCGCCGAACCACAGCACGACGGCGGCGAGCAGCGGGATCGCGGTCGGGCCGAAGATCGTGTCCATCTTCGAGTTCGAGGTGACCGGGTCGGCCATCACGGTCGCCAGTGACTTGGACTCGCCGTCGGTGAACGACGGCAGGGAGTCGGAGGCCTTGCGCAGTCCACCGGCGAGATCACCGGTGCCCGTCGCCAGGGTGTCGAGTCCGGTGGCGAGCTCGGTCGCTCCGCTGGACAGCTGCGTGGCGCCGTCCGACAGCTGCGTCGCCCCGTCGGCGAGCTGGCGGGCGCCGCTCGCGGACTTGTCGATGCCGTCGGTGGCGAGCTGGTTGAGACCAGCGGAGATGGATGAGGCGGCGGTGCCGGCATCGCGCATCTGTGCGGAGAGGGTCGCGGTCGCCTCCGTGTTGAAGGCCTTGAGTCCTGCCGCGGTGCCGGTCGCGGCTCCTGCTGCCAGAATCGCCGGACCCTTCTCCGGGTCGACGAGGCCGGCCGCCGTCGCCGATGCGTTCTTGAGTTTCGCGCAGAAGTCGGGCGTCGCGACCGTGTCGCATTCACCGACCAGTTTCGTGAGCTCCGTCGACAGACCGGACACTCCGGCTGCGACGCCGCTGGTCAGCTGCTGCACGGCAGCCGCGCCGTCCGACAGCTTCGCGGGGACGAGGCCCGTCTGCTGCAATCCGGACGCCCCGCCGAGCAGCCCAGACCCGAGCTGTCCCGCGCCGGCGGCGATCTGACGGGTGCTGCCGGCGATCGTGCCGAGGCCGTTCGCGAGATCGGAGGCGCCGGATCCGAGGCCGGACGCGCCGGTGGCGAGCTTCGCGGCGCCGTCCGGGATCGCGGCCGCGCCGGTCGCGGCATCCCGTGCTCCGGAGGCGAGTCGCAGCGCGCCGTCCGCCGCGTCGCCGATCTGGTCGCCGAGGGTGGTGAAGCCGACGAGCACGTTGCTCATGGTCGCCTCGCTGAGCATCGAACCCATCGTCGACGTCGCGACCGAGGCGATCTGGCTGGTGATGAGATCGTCGGCGACGAGGCCGTCTGGCGGAGTGGTGACGGTGATGGTCGCCTTCTCGGCCTTGTCGGAGGCGGCGCCGCCTCCGTCGGAGATCGCCTGGCCCGCGGAGGTCGCGGCGGCGGAGAAGTCCTCGGGGATCGTGATGACGGCCTGGTAGGTGCCGTCGGCGAGCCCGTCGGCGGCGTCGTCCTTGTTGGAGATGACCCAGGTGAGGTTGGAGTCGAGGTCGTCCGAGCCCTCGACGAGCCCCGCAGAGAGCTGTCGGCCCAGCGGGGTCAGCTGCCCGTCGATCGTGACCGGGTCGTCGAGGTTCACGATCGCGGCGGTCATGGAGTCCAGCCGCTCGGTCGGGTTCTGCAGCGCCGCGACGAGGATGCCCCCGACGGCTGCGGGGAGCAGCAGGATGCCGAGGATCGTCAGCCACGTGATGGGCTTGCGGGAGCGTGCGCGCTCGATGGGGAGGGTCATGCGGTCACCTCGGTGGATTCTGCGGAGTCTTCGGCGTCGAGGCCGGCGGCATCCGTTGCGTCTGCGGCGGAGTCGGGGTGGGCGGCGGGCGCGTCGGCGAGGCGAGGAGCGGGTGCGCTCACATCGACGAGGTCCGTGGTCTCGCGCCCGGCGGACGCGAGGATGTCGAGCGCCGCGGCGGGGGCAGCGGCGGTGAGGAGCACGGCCGTGGCGGCATCCGCGTCGCGCAGTCGCGCGGCGAGCTGATCGCGCGCCGCCTGCGGAAGCAGGTCGACGCCGTCGATCACGACGAGTGCGGGGCGGCCGCGCAGGGCTTCGGAGAGATCGGATGCCGTGGCTCCGGCATCCGTCGCGATCACCGTTCCGACGTGCGCCCTGACCCATGCCGCGCGTCCGGGGAGGAGGTGGCCGGCGACCCGCAGTCGACCGTCGTCGGGGGTGACGCGGCCGGCGATCGCGAGGGCGAGCGCGCGAAGCGCACCGGGGGCGGCTCCGGTGAGGACCGCCGATCCGCCTGGTGCGACACGCAGGTGCAGTCCGTCGATGCCGGTGTCGGCGAGAACGAGGCCGTCGGCGGCGACGACCGAGTCGTCTCCGGGCCAGGAGGAGAGGTGCCGTTCGCGTTCAACGGCCTCGCCCTCGATGTCGACACTGGGGAGGATCCGCTCCAGCCACGCGGGGATCTGCCAGGCGCGCTCGCCGAGGATCGCCATGAGCGCCGGGATCAGCGTCATCCGCACGAGGAAGGCGTCGATCGCGATGCCCGCGGCGAGCCCCAGCGCGATCGGCTTGAGCGAGGAGTCGCCCTCGGGGACGAACGCGACGAAGACCGCGAACATGATGAGTCCTGCGGCGGTGACGACCTTCGCCGAGCCCGTGAAGCCAGTGCGCACGGCTCGGAGCGCCGCGGCCCGGCGCGCCGCGCGGTCGGGGCTCTTCGAGTCCTTGTCGTGCACGAAGTCCTCGCGCATGCGGGAGACGAGGAACACCTGATAGTCCATCGCGAGTCCGAACAGCACGCCCATCAGGATGATCGGCATGAAGCTGATGATCGGGCCGACCTTCGCGACGTGCAGGAGGTCGGCGAACCAGCCCCACTCGAAGACGGCGCCGACGATGCCGAACGCGGCGACGATCGAGAGCAGGTAGCCGAGGGCGGCGGTGACGGGGACCCAGATCGAGCGGAACACGATGGTCAGCAGGATCAGCGAGAGGCCGATCACGAAGATGCCGAACGGCAGCAGCGCGTTGCCGAGCTGGTCGGAGATGTCGATCCCGACGGCGGTGAAGCCCGTGACCTTCAGATCGATGCCGAACTCCTTCAGCCACTCGTCGTGGTGGGAGCGGAGCTCGCGCACGAGATCGGCTGTCGCGGGGGCGTCGGGCGCCGTCTCGGGGATGATCTGCACGATGCCGGTGTCGGCGGTCTCGTTGGGGGTCGAGAGGGCGACCTCCTTCACGCCGTCGACCTTCGCGACGGCGTCTCCGAGATCCTCCATGAGGCCCAGCGGATCGGTCGACGTGACGATCGTGCCGGTGAGGATCAGCGGACCGTTGAAGCCGGCGCCGAACTCCTCGCCGACGAGGTCGTAGGTCTGCCGCGCCTCGGAGTCCTTCGGCAGCACGCCCGCGTTCGGGAGCGCGAGGTTCAGGCTCAGCGCGGGCACCGCGACGATGCCGAGGCCGATCACGACCGCGAGCGACACGAGGATCGGGCGCTTCGTGACGCCGGAGACCCAGCGCTGGCTGAACGAGCGACGGGCCTCGGGGGCGGAGGCGCCCTTGCGCACCTTGCGCTCGCGGCGCGGCCAGCCGGTGACCCGTCCCTTCACGAAGCCGAGGACGGCCGGGGTGAGGGTCACGGCGATCGCCACGGCCACGGCGACCGCGACGGATGCCGCGATGCCCATGGTCGTGAGGAAGGGGATGCCGGCGAATCCGAGGCCGATCAGCGCAATCAGCACGGTGACTCCGGCGAACACGACCGCAGACCCCGCAGTGCCCACGGCGCGCGACGCGGACTCCTCGGGGTCGACGCCCTCGCGCACCTGATCCTGGTGTCTCGCCATGATGAACAGGGCATAGTCGATGCCGACGGCGAGCCCGAGCATGAGCGCCAGGAGCGGCGTGGTCGAGGAGACGGTCGCGAAGGCCGTGGCGGCGAAGATGCCGGCCATGGAGATGCCGACGCCGAGGATCGCGGTGAGCAGCGGGAGTCCCGCGACGACGAAGGAGCGGAACGTGACGATGAGAACGAGCAGAGCGATCAGCAGGCCGACGGCCTCGGTGAGGGTGACGCCCGGGATGGACATCGCGAAGAGGTCTCCGCCGAGGGAGGTCTGAGAGCCGTCGGGGAGCGCTGTGGAGAGCTCGTCGACGGTGCGGGTGAGAGCATCCTTCGTCTCGGCGGAGACGTCGGTCGCCTGCCCTTCGAACTGCAGGCGCACGATCGCGGCGGTCTTGTCGTCGTTGATCATGCCCTTGACCATCTCGTCGTAGGGCGAGGTGACGGCGAGGACGCCCTTCATCGTCGACAGCTCGTCGACGGCGTGCTCCACGTCCGTCCGGTAGGCGTCATCCGTGATGTGGTCGCCGTCGGCCGCGACGACGATGAACTGCGCGTTGGTGCCGCTCACCTGGGGGAACGAGCGGGACAGCTGCTCGAGGCCGGCCTGTGATTCGGTCCCGGGGATCGAGAAGGTGTTGTCGGTGCCCTGCCCCAGAGCCAGCGCACCGGCGCCGGCGATGCCGAGCACGATGAGCCAGGAGACGAGCACGCGCCAGGGGTGCCGGAACGACCAGCGCCCGAGCGAGGACAGGAGAGTGGACACGACGTTCCTCCGAGGATCCCAGTTGGATACACAGGTGTATCCAATACATACATGTATCGTAAAGGTGTCGGCCCGCGAAAGTCTGTGTGCCGGGTGTGAGAATGAGGGGGCAGGAGGATTCGATGACGACATCCACGACGCGCAGTCGCGAGAACACGCGAGCCAGGCTGCTCGATGCGGCAGCCCAGGTGTTCGCCGAGGTGGGCCTCGACGGCGCATCGGTCGAGGCCGTGTGCGATCGCGCAGGCTTCACCCGCGGAGCCTTCTACTCCAACTTCGAGTCCAAGGACGAGCTCTTTCTCACGCTCGCCGCCAGTGTCGGTGAGGTGCGCGTGAGGGCGGTCCGCGCCCGCGTCGAGGAGATGACGGCCGACGGCGCGCTCGCCGACGGGTGCGATCCCGTCGAGCTCGTGCAGGACGTCATGGACTCGGGTGGCGACGACCGTCTCGGCGTGATGCTCATGAGCGAGATCCGCATCCGAGCACTTCGGGACGAGGCCTTCGGTGCCGCCTATCTCGCCCAGGAGCGCGAGATGGTCGCCAGCATCGCGCAGATCATCACCGACATCGTCGCCGCCGGCCTCCTGCGGCTGCGCGTGCCCGCCGAGGCCGCCGCGCGCATGCTCATGATCGTGTGGGAGGGAATGACCGTCCGCGGCGCGATGGACGGGCAGGATGCCGCGCAGCTGCGCCGCTCCGGCGGCGTCGAGCTCGGGCGCCTGGTGCAGCTCCTCATCGAGGAGTGAGGCGCGCGCCGTGCGCGCCCCTTCTCGCTGCTCACGGAGTGCCGCGGACAGCGCATCAGCTGGGGGTCTTGTTTTAGAGAGTGCACTCTCATAATCTGGTTAGGTGACCCTAACCCCATCTCCGGATCGCCCGCCGTCCCGACGCGGTCCCGGCAGGCCCGTCGCGGTCGACGCCGACGCGATCGCCCGCGCCGTGCTCGACATCGGCTTCCTCGAGCTGACGTTCGCCGCCGTCGCCGCACGGCTCGGAGTCGGACAGGCGACGCTGTACCGCCATGCCCGCACGAGGGACGAGCTGGTGCGCCTCGGTCTCGACCTCGCTCTGCGGAGAGGGGAGTGGCCTGGACTCGACGGTGACTGGCATCCCCTGCTGGAACGCTGGGCGATCGCCTCCTGGCGCATCTGGGAGCAGCATCCGGGAGCCGCGGCCGAGGTCGCCAGGGGCGTCATCCCGGCGTCGATCGTCACCATCGCAGACAGTGTGGCCGCTGCGCTGGTCGAGCGCGGATTCTCGCCGAACGCCGCCGTGCTCGCGGTCGATCTCGTGTTCGACCTCGCCGCGGACAGCCGTCGAGGCGTTGAGGCCTTCGATGCTCCGCTGCCAGGACAGGCGGGCGGGATGCGCGCGATGGTGGAGCGCCAGTGGAGGGCGCCGCACAGCGGAGAGGCGACCGACGACGTGCGATCCGCGATGATCCGCGCCATCACCGCCGATCCGTTCGAGTGGTTCCACGGCAAGCTCTGCGTCGTCCTCGCCGGCATCCGACACGAACTCGCCGGTCGACAGTGACCGCCGTCCACCCGAACCCGTCTGAGAGGACCTGCCCATGACCGGCGCCGACACCGCCTCGATCCCCACCGCCCCCGCTGCCCCACGTCCGCAGGTGCCCCTGCTGCTGGCCGCGGTCTTCCTCGCCTATCTCGCGCAGATGACCCTCAATCCGATCATCGCGCCGCTGTCGAGGGAGGTCGGTCTCGCCGAGTGGCAGATCGGCGCCACCATCAGCGTCGCCGCCGTCATGATCGTCCTCACCAGCCAGTTCTGGGGTCGCCGTTCGCAGTCGTGGGGACGCAAGCCCGTGCTCGTCCTCGCGCTCGCGCTCGCCGTCGCGACCATGGTGCTCTTCGCGCTCACGGCGTGGGCCGGCATGACGGGTCTCCTCAGCGGCACCGTGCTCTTCCTGCTCTTCGTCCTCTTCCGCGGCATCGGATTCGGATCGGCTCTGGCGGCCGTTCCGCCCACCGCGCAGGCGTACATCGCCGATGTCACGGAGGACGAGAAGGCGAGGGTCAAGGGGATGGCGGGCGTCGGAGCTGTCCAGGGGATCGCCATGATCGCGGGCTCCGTCGTCGGGGGAGTGCTCTCGGCGTTCGGGCTGCTCACCCCGCTGGCGGTCGTCCCGCTCCTGCTGGTCGTGGCGCTCCTGGTCGTCGCCTTCCGTCTGCGGAGGGAGACCAGGACGGAGCTGATCGCGGAGCCCGTCCGCGTGCGCCCGTCTGACCCGAGAGTCTGGCCGTTCCTCGTCGCCGGCTTCGGGATGTTCACGGCGCTGGGGTTCATCCAGGTCATCACGGGGTTCATCGTTCAGGACCGCCTCGGCCTGGCGTCGGCGCAGACCGGCGTCGTGACGGGGGCTGCGCTCCTGGCGGCAGGAATCGGCATGGTCGTCGCGCAGACCGTTATCGTGCCGCGCAGCGGATGGATGCCGCCGACGCTGCTGCGCGTCGGCGGGGGCACGGCCCTGCTCGGGTTCATGCTGCTCACCGTGGACCTCGGAGCGTGGTCGCTGTTCACCGCGATCTTCCTCATCGGGCTCGGCCTCGGCACCGCGATGCCCGGGTACACGGCCGGACCCACGCTGCTCGTCCGGCGCGACGAGCAGGGCGGCCTCGCCGGACTCATCGGCGCGACCACGGGGTTGACCTTCGTCGTCGCTCCGCTGCTCGGTACGGCGCTCTACGGCGTGGAGCCCGTGCTCCCCATCGCCATCGGCGCCGTCATCATGGCCTTCGTCACGGTGTTCGTGTGGGTGCACCCGCGTTTCCGGGAGCCCGTCGAGCGGCCCGTCTCCTCGTAGCGGCAGACCCCGCAGGGGCCGGACTCAGGATGCGGCGCGCGCTGCCCGCTTCTCCTGCTGGAACACGCGGATCGCCTCGTAGCGCTCGGCGGAGCGGGCCTGGCGCTTCGCCGCCTCCTCCGCACGGTTCTTCGGCGGCGCCGGGGTGACGAGCTCGTCGAGCAGGCGACGCGTCGACTCGGCGATCTCGGCGACGGCGCGGTCGAACACCTCCTGATTCGCTCGCGAGGGCTTCGTCGTGCCCGCGATCTTGCGCACGAACTGGAGCGCGGCGTCGTGGCACTCCTCATCGGTGGCGGCCGGTTCGAGGTTGTTCAGAGGGACGATGTTGCGGCACATGCAGCCAGGCTAGGACGCATCTCCGACGCCGCCAAGCACCTCGTGGCAGCGGCCGAGGCGGGCCAGCCACCAGTCGCGGCGCTCGTCGGAGGCCGCGAGCCGCGTGAGCGCCGCGGCATCCGGGGTGACCTTGCCCACCGGGATCGAGCCGTCGACCGGACGGAGATCGGCGACGTCGTCGAGGAACAGCGACGTCGTTCCGAGTCCGCAGTCGTAGTCGAGCCGCGGCAGCGCGGCGGCGAGGGCGGCGCCCTGGGAGAGCCCGATCGCGGTGTCGAGGGCGCTCGACACGACGACGGGGAGTCCGGCGGCGGTGACGATCTGGAGCGCGTGCGTGACGCCGCCGAGCGGCTGCGCCTTCACGACGAGGAGGTCGGCCGCCTTCGCGCGGGCGACGGCGAGCGGGTCGGACGACTTGCGCACGCTCTCGTCGGCGGCGACCGGGATGCCCATGTACTTCACCCGTCGGCGCAGCTCGGCGAGCTCGTCGACCGTCGCGCACGGCTGCTCGACGTACTCCAGGTCGAACTCGTTGAGAGCGTGCACAGCATGCTCGGCCTCGTCGACGTTCCACAGACCGTTCGCATCGACGCGGATGCGGCCCTCCGGACCCATGACGCCGCGCACGGCGCGCACGCGGGCCACGTCGTCGGCGAGCGTCTGACCGGGCTCGGCGACCTTGACCTTGGCGGTGCGGCATCCGGGGAACCGGGCGAGCACCTCGGCCACCTTCGACGCGCCGATCGCGGGGACGGTCGCGTTGACCGGGATGCGGTCGCGCAGCGGCTCCGGCTGGGCGTTCCAGGCGAAGTCGATCGCCGCGGCGAGCCAGGTCGAGGCCTCGGCATCCGCGTACTCCACGAAGGGGGAGAACTCCGCCCAGCCCTCGGGGCCCTCGAAGAGCAGGGCCTCTCTCGTGTCGACGCCGCGGAAGCGCGTGTGCATCGGGAGGGAGACGACCCGTGCCGAGTCGATCAGGTCTGCGAGCGGCGGGAGCGTCATAGGGTCCATCTTGCTCCGTCGCGGGCCGAAACACGGCGGGAACTCGCCCCTAGGCTGGGAGCATGTCGCACCCCCGTCACGCCCTCGACATCGAGGCCTTCGACCGCCCGGCCCGCTCGCAGGCGCTGCTGGATGCCGTGCACTCGCGCGTGGTCATCGCCGACGGCGCGATGGGCACCATGCTGCAGCAGCACGATCTGTCGATCGAGACCGACTTCGAGGGGCTCGAGGGGTGCAACGAGATCCTCAACGTCACCCGCCCCGACGTGATCGGCGGAATCCACGACGCGTACTTCGCGACGGGCATCGACGCGGTCGAGACCAACACGTTCGGGGCGAACTGGTCGAACCTGTCGGACTACGGCATCGACGACCGCATCCATGAGCTCGCCGAGCGCGGCGCGCGCATCGCCCGCGAGCGCGCGGAGGCCGCCGAGGCCGTGGACGGTCGCGTGCGCTGGGTGCTGGGGTCGATGGGACCCGGCACCAAGCTGCCGACCCTCGGCCACACCACGTACGACCATCTCAAGCAGACGTTCGCGCTGCAGGCCGAGGGACTGATCGACGGAGGCGCCGACGCGTTCCTCATCGAGACCAGCCAGGACCTGCTGCAGACGAAGGCCGCGGTGAACGGATGCCGACAGGCGATCGTGGCGCGCGGCATCCGTCTGCCGATCTTCGTCGAGGTGACCGTCGAGACCACCGGCACCATGCTGATGGGCTCGGAGATCGGCGCCGCGCTGACGGCGCTGGAGCCGCTCGGGGTCGACGCGATCGGCCTGAACTGCGCCACCGGCCCCGCCGAGATGAGCGAGCACCTCCGTCACCTGTCGAAGCACTCCACGGTGCCGATCGCGTGCATGCCCAACGCGGGGCTGCCCGTGCTCGGCGCGAACGGCGCGCACTACCCGCTGACCCCCGCGGAGCTGGCGACGGCGCACGAGCAGTTCGTGCGCGAGTTCGGTCTGGGGCTGGTGGGCGGATGCTGCGGCACCACTCCCGAGCACCTCGCCGCCGTGGTCGAGCGGCTGGAGCCGTACCGCGCCCGCCCGCTGACCCCTCGCACGCCCGAGGTCGAGTCGGGCGTCGCGTCGCTCTACCAGCACGTGTCGTTCGATCAGGACGCCTCGTACCTCGCGATCGGCGAGCGCACCAACGCGAACGGCTCGAAGGCGTTCCGCGAGGCGATGCTGGAGGAGCGCTGGGACGACTGCGTCGAGATCGCCCGCAACCAGATCCGCGTCGGTGCGCACCTGCTCGACGTGTGCGTGGACTACGTGGGGCGTGACGGCGTCGCCGACATCCGCGAGGTCGTCTCGCGCTTCGCCTCGCAGTCGACGCTGCCGCTCGTGATCGACTCGACCGAGCCGCCCGTGATCCAGGCGGGACTGGAGCTCATCGGAGGACGCCCTGTCGTCAACTCCGTGAACTACGAGGACGGCGACGGCGCCGACAGCCGGTTCGGCCGCATCATGCCGCTCGTGAAGGAGCACGGCACCGCGGTCGTCGCGCTCACGATCGACGAACAGGGGCAGGCACGCACGACCGAGGGCAAGGTCGCGATCGCCTCGCGCCTGATCGACTCGCTGGTGGGCGAGTGGGGCATGCGCGTGGAGGACATCATCGTCGACGCGCTGACGTTCCCGATCGCCACCGGCCAGGAGGAGACCCGGCGCGACGGCATCGAGACGATCGAGGCCATCCGGCAGATCACGCAGAAGTACCCCGGCATCCACACCACCCTCGGCGTCTCGAACGTGTCGTTCGGGCTCAACCCCGCCGCGCGCATGGTGCTCAACTCGGTGTTCCTGCACGAGGCGTCGGAGGCGGGCCTGTCGAGCGGCATCATCGACGCCGCCAAGATCGTGCCGCTGGCCTCCCTGCCCGAGGAGCAGCGCAAGGTCGCGCTCGACCTGGTGTGGGACCGCCGCGAGTACGACGCCGACGGGAACGTCACCTACGACCCGCTGTCGACCATGCTCGACCTGTTCGCCGGAGTCGACACTGCGGCCCTGCGCGACCAGCGCGCCGCCGAGCTCGCGGCACTCCCCGTCGGCGAGCGGCTGGAGCGGCGCATCATCGACGGCGAGGGCAAGGGGCTCGAAGCCGACCTCGACCTCGCACGCGCCGAGGGCAAGACCGCGCTCGGCATCATCAACGACCACCTGCTCGAGGGCATGAAGATCGTGGGTGAGCGGTTCGGCGCGGGTGAGATGCAGCTGCCGTTCGTGCTGCAGTCGGCCGAGGTCATGAAGACCGCGGTCGCACTGCTCGAACCGCACATGGAGAAGTCGGATGCCTCGGGCAAGGGCACCATGGTGATCGCGACCGTGCGCGGAGACGTGCACGACATCGGCAAGAACCTCGTCGACATCATCCTCACGAACAACGGCTACCGGGTCATCAACCTCGGCATCAAGCAGCCGATCGCCGACATCATCGCGGCGGCCGAGGAGCACGACGCCGACGTGATCGGCATGTCGGGCCTGCTCGTGAAGTCGACCGTCGTGATGAAGGAGAACCTGCTGGAGCTGCAGGCCCGCGGGCTCGCGAAGAAGTGGCCCGTGATCCTCGGAGGCGCCGCCCTCACTCGCGCGTACGTCGAGGACGATCTGGCGGGCATGTTCGACGGCGAGGTGCGCTACGCCAAGGACGCGTTCGAGGGGCTCGCGCTCATGGAGCCGCTCGTGCGGGTCGCGCGCGGCGAGGACCCCTCCGAAGTCGGGCTGCCGGCGCTGAAGAAGCGCATCCACGCGCGCGGCGCCCAGCTCACTCTGACGGAGCCCGAGGCGATGCCCGGCCGGTCGGATGTGGCATCCGACAACGAGGTCCCTGCGCCGCCGTTCTGGGGCACCCGCATCGTGCGCGGCATCGCGCTCGCCGACTACGCGGCCTTCCTCGACGAGCGCGCCACCTTCATGGGGCAGTGGGGTCTCAAGCCCGGCCGCGGCGAAGACGGAGCGTCCTACGAGCAGCTCGTCGAGTCCGAGGGGCGCCCGCGCCTGCGGTACTGGCTCGACCGCATCCTCGGCGAGGGCATGCTCGACGCTTCCGTCGCCTACGGCTACTTCCCTGTGGCGTCGGAGGGGGATGACGTCGTCGTGCTGCACCACGGCGACGACCCGACCGGCATCCTGGGCGTGCCCGGACTGCTCGCACCCGACGGAGGTTCCGGCGGACCCGTCGGGACGGATCGGCTGCGGTTCACGTTCCCGCGGCAGCGCCGTGATCGACACCTGGACCTAGCCGACTTCGTGCGTTCGCGCGAGTCGGGACAGGTCGATGTGCTCCCCGTGCAGCTCGTCACCGCGGGCGCTGCGATCGACAAGGTCACCGCGAAGCTGTTCGCCGAGGACCGGTACCGCGACTACTACGAGCTCAACGGCCTCGTGATGCAGCTCACGGAGGCGCTCGCCGAGTTCTGGCACGCGCGCATCCGCTCCGAGCTCGGCTTCTCCGCCGAAGACCCGACCGACACCGCCGGCCTCTTCAAGCTCGAATACCGCGGTGCCCGCTTCTCGCTGGGCTATCCCGCGTGCCCCGACATGGAGGATCGCCGCAAGGTCGTCGAGCTGCTGCGCCCCGAGCGCATGGGCGTCGAGCTCAGCGACGAGCTGCAGCTGCATCCGGAGCAGTCGACGGATGCCTTCGTGTTCCACCACCCCGAGGCGAAGTACTTCTCGGTCTGAGCAGGCTGCAGGGATAGCCGTATCAGTCTTCGGAGAGCATCCTCGGCAGATATCCGAGTGCGTCGAGGCGGCGCACGACTCTCGGGGCGAGAGGGCCGCTCGACAGGACGAGACGGTAGAACCTGGGACCTTCGTCGGCTTGGGTGAGTAAACCGCGCGTGATCAGCGAACCGATGGCGCGAGAGCGCGCTGAAGGGCTTCCCGGAAGAGCGTCCTGCAGATCGCCGGCCTTCACGACGCCCAGGGACGCGACCCGATTCAGCGCGGCTTCTTCTTCTGTTGAGATCAGACCGTCGCGCTGGAGACTGGCAAGAGCCGGTCGGATGAGTTCGTTGCTGACGTAGTCGTTTCGTTCAAAGGTGACCAGTCGTGCGAGATCGTCTCGGATGCCGCGGGCGAAGAACGAGACCCAGGTCGTTGTGCCCTGCTCGCTTAGATCGTCTGCGGCTTCGAGGGCAGCGATGTATGCCTCACGGTCGTTACCGAACACGGCTGTGGGATTGAGCGAGCTATGACCGCCGGACGCGAAGATGGTTCGCCGGAGCATCGCGTAGGTGAACAGGCGAGAGACACGTCCGTTCCCGTTGCGGAACGGGTGGACCCAGACGAATCGATGATGCGCGAGTGCGACCTGGAGCATCTGCTCATGGGGCGGGCGATGGGCGTTCGCGAAGTCCAGGAGCTCAGTCATCTCCGCGTGGACGAGCACCCAGGAAGGCGGAGTGTGAAGCGAGTTCGTGATCGCGACGTCTACTTCGCGATAGCTTCCCGGATTCGGGTCGCCCTCCCTGATGAGACCGTTCACGGTCCGTGAGTGCAACTCGCGGATGAAGGAGTGGGTGAGCGGTTCGGATGGGTCGATGGTGTCGATGAAGCGCGCAGTCGTCGCGATGTTCCGAATCTCACGGAGGGAGTCGGTCGGAGTTGACTGGCCGATCTGATCGAGTGCATCGTAGACCGTTGTATGGTTGCCCTCGATGCGGGCTGAGATGACGCTCATCACCGTGTCGAAGAGCTGGTGCAACTCTACGTAGGTATCGATCGGGATGTCTCCCGAACCGATGTCGGAACGCAGGCGTTCGACCTCGAAGAGAGCGGCAACGAGATCGGAGCCGAAGTCGAGTCGCGGGAGAGCATACTTTGTCATGTCTTCGCAGTTTCTTGCGGGCGTGAATGTGATTTATTGCACTGTAGCAAGATTTTCCCCGAGATCACGGGGATCTTGGAACCGCTGTGCCGGTGACTATTTGCCAATGATGGGTGAAGGTACTTGCGAGATCGTCTTCGGAGTCCTCGCCGCCACGGGCTTCGCGCGGCGGAGGGCGGCGAGCACGGGGCGGCCGATCAGCGCGACGCCCACGATCGTCGTGATCGCGCGCAGGGTGTCCCAGCCCGCGCTCGAGGTGACGAGCGAGTACAGCAGGAAGCTGCCGAGGTTCTGCCCGATCGGCGCACCCGGCGCGTAGGAGATGGCCGTGCCCGATCCGATCGCGAAGGGCCAGAACCACAGGTTCAGCAGCAGGCCGAACAGGTAGGAGGCGAGGGCTCCGTATGCGCACAGCATCACGATCTCGCCCCAGCCCCGGACTCTGCGGGGGAGGAGCCCGGCTCCCGCTCCCACCCAGGCGCACGCGAACATCTGGAAGGGCGTCCATGGGCCGAACCCGCCGAACACGGTCGACGACAGCAGGATGGTGGACACCCCGAGCAGCATGCCGAACCGGGCGCCGAAGGCGCGACCGGCGAGCACGAGCAGGATGAACACGGCCTCGACGCCGCCCACGCCGGTGCTCGCGATGCGCAGGGCCGTGCCGATCGCCGCGAGCACGCCGAGGTACGCGAGCACGTGCGCTGATCGCACGGTCTGGTCGAGGGCCGCGACGGCGACGACCACGGCGATCGGCGCGAGGGCGAGAGCGACCCACGGGACCGCCGCGTCGGCCTGCGCGGGCACCGCCGCGGCGACGAAGGGCCAGGTGAAGGATGCCAGGGCGACGAGGTTCGCGGCGAGAAGCGTGAGCGGTGTCCAGTGCGCGGCGGGACGGGGAGTGGCAGACCCTGCCACGCGCCCACCGGTCACGCGGGGCGAGCGAGCCGGAGCGGGGGAGCCGGCCACGGCATCCGCCGCTCGCGAATCCGTGCGCAGCGCCGTGTCGATCTGCGATGCACGGCTCTTGCCCGCCCGCTCGACGAGAGAGGGCAGAGACGGCGCTGCGACGGATGCCGGGACGATGCCCTCCCGCATCGGCAGCACCCGCGCGCCGAGTGCCGCCGCGAAATCGGCGTCGTGCGTCGCCATGAGCACGGCGGCGCCGGCATCCGCCGCCTGCTCCAGCGCGGAGCGCACCTGCTCGCGGGCGCGGGAGTCGAGTCCCCGCGTGGGCTCGTCGATCATCAGCGCCTCGGGGGAGCGCGCGAGCTGCAGGGCGATCGCTAGGCACCTGCGCTCGCCGAGGGAGAGATCTCGGGGATGCCGCGGCATCCGCTCTGCGAGACCTGCGGCGTCGAGGCTGAGGAATGCCGCGAATCGGTCGGCCGTGGACGTGGGGGAGTGGATGCCGTGCCGCTGCGCCGAGCGGTCGGCCCGCGCGCACTCGGCGGCGACGGTGTCGCGCGTGAACAGATCGTCGGAGGCGTCCGGGACGAGCACGGGGGCGCCGACGACCTCCAGGCCGCGCGGCGGCAGGGCCAGGGCCGTGAGCAGAGACGACTTGCCCGCGCCGTTCGGTCCGATCAGCGCGGCGATCTCGCCGTTCCCGAGAGCGAGGGAGGCGTCGTGCACCGCGACGACGTCGCCGTGGGCGATGCGGACGTGCGACGCCGCGAGGACAGGCGACGGAGACGCTGACTGAGGGAGAGGGCCCGACGCGGTGCCGTGCGGTGCAGGTTCCGGAAGGACGATGTTCGGTGTCATGCTGCGCTCGGTGGACCCCGTCGACACCGTGCCCTGCTCGATCGACCGCCACCCGTCGGCGACGCCGTCGAACGCGGCTGTCCTGTGCTCGGCGACGAGCACGCAGGCTCTGCCCTCGTGCGCCAGGGCGTCCAGAGCGTCGACGACGCGCACGCGCGCCTCTGCGTCCAGATCGGCGAGCGGCTCATCCACGAGCAGCAGGATCGGCTGCTCGATCACCGCGGCGGCGATCGCGACCATCGTCGCCTCCCCCGCGGAGAGCGTGTGCACGGAGCGGTCCCGCAGGCCGGCGATGTCCAGGCGCTCCATCACCTCGTCGACGCGGGCGCTCACGATCACGGCGGCGACGCCGCGCAGCTGCAGCGACAGGCCGATCTCGTCGCGGACGAGCTCGCTGCAGAACGCCTCACGGGGGTTCTGCAGCACCACGCCGACCAGCCGCGAGGAGTCGCGCGGCGGCATCCGCCGTCGGTCCCGGCCTGCGACCTCGACGACGCCCGTCGACCAGCCCCCGTCGACGTGGTCCACGAGGCCGGCGAGCCCGCGCAGCAGCGTCGACTTGCCCGAGCCGGTCGGTCCGGTGACGACGGTGAGCGCTCCGGTGCCGAGGGCGAGCTCGGGCACGGTCAGCACCGCGTCGTCGCCGAACCCGAACGCCGCCTCCTGCAGCCGGACCGGGCTCGTGCACTCCCCGTCGACGGGATCGCCGCCGAAGCCGCGCAGCTCCAGCCCGTTCGCGACGGCGGCGGCGCGCTCGAGAGTGCGTTCGAGCACCGGCACCAGCATCCGCGGTCCCGGCTTCTCGCCGCGCAGCCGCTGGGCGGTGTGCACCGTGCGCACGGCCTGACCGAGCCCGGGGAGCGTGGACCAGGCGACGGCGAGAGCGCGGGCGATGCCGCGCAGCGGACCGCGCCTCGCGAGCAGCCCGAACGCTCTGGACACGTCGAAGACCGCGTTCAGCAGCCCGAACAGCAGGATGACGGCGGCGATCGGCAGTGCGGACAGCGCGGCATCCGCGAGTCCGTCGACCGTCACGGGGCCGAGGAGCGTCACCCAGCTGAACGGCGCGGGGAGACGGATCGCGGGCAGCGGGAGCAGCACGACGCCGCTGCCGGCGGCTCCGTTGAAGAGCACGCGATAGAGGATGCGGGCGACGACGAACACCGCCGCCAGCCCCGCCGCCGCGCGCAGCGGGCCGGGTCTCAGTCTGAGCCGGCCCGCATCGCTCACGACGCGGGTGCGGCGGGAGCGCCGTTCAGCGTGAAGAGCAGCTCGACGCTGTCGCCGGGGTTGAGCTCGAGGGCGGAGAGACCCGTCTGCGCGTAGTCCCACGTGCCGCCGGCGGGCTTGACCCACAGGCCCCAGTACGCGGCGGCCGGAGGCATGTCGGCGCAGGTCTCGTGGTAGGCGGCGCCGTCGTCGCCGGTCAGCTCGGTGTCTTCGGCGGGCACGCCGTTCACACGGCAGATCACGTCGTCGGGGTACGTCGTGGTGCCGACGGTGGTGAACCCGGCTTCGGAGACGGCATCCGTCCCCAGGATCTTCCCGTCCGTGTCGACGCAGACCGAGGAGGAGGGATCGTCGGAGACGTCGAGGTCGCCCGTGTCGACGACCACGGTCACCCCGGCGCACGACTCAGCAGACGCGGTCGACGAGGACGACGGCGACGACGTGGGCTCGGAGGAGGGCGCCGGCGGCGTACAGGCGGTCAACGCGAGTGTCAGGGCGGATGCCGCGACGAGGGACAGGGCGAGGTGGCGGGTCTTCGGGGTCACCGTTACACCCTACGGAATCAGGGACATCTCGCCCGTCCGTCGTGTCACATTCGGCCGCGCCCTGTCGCGCGGGGGCCTCAGCTTAGGCGCTTCTGCAGCTCGCCCATCCGTTCCCGAGGGCGGAAGCCGAGCAGGGTGTTCACGGCGAGCATGTGCGCATTGGACTCCGCGTTGTACGTGTACACGCAGGGGGTCCCCGGTGACTCGTGCTGCAGCATCCTGAGGTTCGCGATCTTGACGGCCGTTCCCAGCCGGTGCCCTCGATCCTCACGGCGCACGAGCGTGCCCCACTGGTAGGCGTTGCCGTCGTCGCCCGAGACCACGATCTGCGTGTAGGCGGCGACCGTGCCGTCCGGGGCCAGCGCGACGGTGCCGAAGGAGATGCGGCGCTGCAGCACGAGCAGGTCCTCGGTCTCGCGGATGTCGGCGACGTCCGGCGTCGCCGGCTCGATGTCGAGCTCGCCGCTGGGGGCCTCGGTCTCGACCGACGCCTCCAGCGCCGCCCAGCCGTCGACCACCTCGTCGGGCACCGGGCCGATCCAGCTCCGCAGCGTGTAGCCCTCATCGGGGACTCCGACCTGCAGTCGGTCGAGCAGCGTGGGGTCGACGGGCAGTTCCAGTCGGTTCTGCACGTCGCCGAGAGCGAGGGCGTAGCCGTGGCGACGCGCGAACTCGCGACCCGGTGAACCGGCGCCGTCAGGTCCGAGCTCGTACAGCCAGCTCGTCGTGGACTGCGCAGTGGTGCGTCCGGCCGCCGCGGCCTCGCCTTCGAGGAACGCCAGTGCCTGCGAGCCGTGGCCGCGACGACGATGACGGGGCGGCACCCCGAGGCCGAGGTGCGCTACGTGCGTGTTGTCCTTGAGGGGCAGCGCGAGGCTCGCGGCGCCGACGCACTCGCCGTCCGCGTGCAGCAGGTAGGTCCGCCGCTCCACGGCCGACGAGTCCTGCTGCAGCTCGCGCCTGGTCTCCTCGCGGGTCCATACCGGGGTGCCCTTCGCGCGGTCGGCGCGCTCGGCCGCGGCGTACGCGTCCCACCACTCGTCGACCGTCGCATCGTCGAAAGGGTCGATCCGGATGATCTCGAGACTCATCCCTCCACGCTACCCGGCCCCTCTCCTGCCTCGGCAGGTGGGGAGCAGAGGAGGAGTCTCATCAATGTGCGCTTGACTATAGTGTGTGACGCACAGTAATGTGATGGGCATGAACGAGACGCTCGACACGCACCTGCAGGAACTGCGGCGCGGCACCGTCGTCCTTGCCTGCCTGCAGCTGCTGCGCACGCCCGGCTACGGCTACGGACTGCTCGAAGAGCTGGAGGCGCGCGGCTTCGCGACCGACGCGAACACGCTGTACCCGCTGCTCCGCAGGCTGGAGAAGCAGGAGTACCTCACCAGCGAGTGGAACACCGAAGAGGCCAGGCCCCGCAAGTTCTACCGCACCTCGGATGCCGGCATCCGGCTCGCCGACACCCTCACCGACGAATGGCGATCGCTCACCACCGCGATCTCCGCCCTCACCGCAGAGGAGAACTGACATGACCACGACAGCCACTCTCACCGAGCGCTACATCGCCGCCACGATCAAGGGCCTGCGACCCGAGACGCAGGACGACGTGCGGGCGGAGCTCGAAGCCTCCATCGCCGATGCGATCGAGGCGCGCCTCGACCAGGGCGAGGCGCCGGATGACGCAGAGCGCGCCGTCCTCACGGAGCTCGGCGACCCCGGCATCCTCGCAGCCGGGTACGCGGATCGTCCTCTGCACCTGATCGGCCCGCGCTTCTACCTCACGTGGTGGCGGCTGCTGAAGCTGCTGCTGGCGATCGTCCCGGTGTGCGTGCTCGGCGCCGTCGCCCTCGGGCAGACGATCTCGGGCGCGGCTGTGGGCGAGGTCATCTCGACCTCGATCGTCGCGACCGGTGGCGCGATCATGCACATCTGCTTCTGGACGACCCTCGTGTTCGTCATCCTCGAGCGCACCGGGAGCACGACGGCGATCGACGAGTGGGATCTCGACAAGCTGCCCGAGATCACCGACGACGGGGTGGGGCGCAGCGAGCTGATCGCCTCGCTCGTCTTCCTCGGCATCGCGGCCGGTGCGCTGCTCTGGGACCGCTTCCGTGGCTTCGTCCCCGGTGAGTCGCTGCCGATCCTCGACCCGGCCCTGTGGCCGTGGGGCATCAGCGTCCTGTTCGCGCTCATCGTGGCCGAGACCGTGTTCGCCGTCGTCGTGTTCCGTCGCGGCTGGAGCACCGGGCTGGCCCTGGTCAACACCGTCCTGGCGCTGGCCTTCCTCGCCTGGACGCTCGTCCTTCTGCTGGGCGGGCAGCTCGTCAACCCGGACTTCCTCTCGTACATCGTCGCCGCGGGCGGGGAGGGGTTCGCGGCCGGCGATGCCGGGGCCGCAGGCGAAGGCGGCGTCTTCCGCATCCTCGCCGTCCTCCTCGGGTTCGGCGTCGCGATCGGCGTCGGGTGGGACATCGTCGACGGATGGCTCAAGACCGTCCGCCGCAGCCGCCGCTGACGGCATCCACGGCGGAAGGCGCTGTTCCCCGGGGAGCAGCGCCTTCCGCATGTCCACGCGGCCACGGGAATAGGCTGGATGCCGTGACCACACCCTTCGTCTCCGACCTGTTCGATCCCGAGGAGTGGGTGCTCGCGCCCGGTGCCGAGGACTACACCGACATCACGGCGCACGTCACGCACGACGGCGGGGTCGCGCGCATCGCGTTCAACCGGCCAGAGGTGCGCAACGCGTTCCGTCCGCACACGGTCGACGAGCTGTACCGCGCCCTCGACATCGCCCGACAGGACCCGCGCATCGGAGCCGTGCTGCTCACGGGCAACGGCCCCAGCCCGAAGGACGGCGGCTGGGCGTTCTGCTCCGGCGGCGACCAGCGCATCCGCGGACGCGACGGCTACAAGTACTCCGATTCAGAGACCACCGTGCACGACTCCGCACGAGGCGGGCGGCTGCACATCCTCGAGGTGCAGCGGCTCATCCGCTTCATGCCCAAGGTCGTCATCGCGGTCATCCCCGGGTGGGCCGCGGGGGGCGGGCACTCGCTGCACGTCGTGTGCGACCTCTCGGTGGCATCGGCCGAGGAGGCGCGCTTCAAGCAGACGGATGCCGACGTCGGCAGCTTCGACGCGGGATACGGCTCGGCGTACATGGCGCGGCAGACGGGCCAGAAGATCGCGCGCGAGGTGTTCTTCCTCGCCGAGGAGTACTCGGCGCAGCGCGCGTACGAGATGGGCGCGGTCAACCGCGTCGTGCCGCACGCGGAGCTGGAGCGCGAAGCGCTCGCGATGGCCAGGACGGTGCTCACCAAGTCGCCGACCGCGATCCGCATGCTGAAGTTCGCCTTCAACGCCGTCGACGACGGACTCGTCGGCCAGCAGGTGTTCGCGGGGGAGGCGACCCGTCTCGCCTACGGCACGGACGAGGCCGTGGAGGGCCGCGACTCCTTCCTCGAGAAGCGCGCTCCCGACTGGTCGTCCTTCCCGTATCACTACTGATCCCGCTCATGGTCTCGACGATCTTCGACCCTCTCCACCCCGGCATCGTGGGGGAGAAGCCCCGTGCTCGGCGGGGTGACCGATGATCGCGCTCAGTCCCACGGATGCCGACGACCCGGTCGCGCTGCGTGAGGCGCTGGCCCGGGCGCTCGACGGCGGACCCGCTCTGGGATTCGGCATGCTCGACGGGGCCCCTGAGCGCGTGCCCGACGGCACGGCCGCGGTCATCGCGACCTCCGGGTCGAGCGGCATCCCGAAGCGGGTGGTCCTGAGCGGGGAGGCGCTGCGTTCCAGCGCCGAGGCCACCGGGTCGCGGATCGGCAGCGGACGCTGGCTGCTCGCCCTCCCCGCGACCTATGTGGCCGGGCTCCAGGTGCTCGTCCGCTCCGTCGTCGCCGGCACCGAGCCCGCCGTGCTCGAGGGGCGGTTCTCGGCGGAGACGTTCGCCCAGACCACGCTGTCCATGCTGCGAACGGGGGAGGAGAGGCTCTACACCTCCCTCGTGCCCGCGCAGCTCGCGACGCTGCTGGACGCCGCGGAGAGCACCCCCGTCCGTGCGGCGCTGCAGGCCTACCGCGCCATCCTGGTCGGCGGTCAGGCGCTGCCGGAGCCGCTCCGCGACCGTGCGGGAGAGCTCGGCGCGCGCCTGGTCCGCACCTACGGATCGAGCGAGACGAGCGGGGGCTGCGTGTACGACGGCGAGCCCCTCGACACGGTCGCCGTCCGCTCCGTCGACGGAGAGCTGCACATCGCCGGCCCCATGCTCGCCGACGGCTACCTCGGAGACGAGGAGCTCACCGCCCGCGCCTTCACCCGAGACGAGCACGGCATCCGCTGGTACCGCACCGGCGACCTCGGACTGGTGGAGGACGGCATCGTGCGGGTGCACGGTCGGGCGGACAATGTGATCGTGTCCGGAGGCATCAACATCTCCCTCGACCGGGTCGAGCGGATCGTCCGGCGCGTCCCCGGACTCAGCGGCGCCGTCGTCGTCGGCGTCGCGGACGAGCGCTGGGGCGAGGCGTCCGTCATCGTCGCCGCCCGCGGTGAAGCGCTCCGCCGCAGCGAGTCCGAGCAGCTCGCCCACGCGAGGGATGCCGTCGCCGACGAGCTCGGCAGGCACGCGCGCCCCGCGCGGCTCATCCTCGTCGACGAGCTCGACGTCCTGACCTCGGGCAAGCCCGACCGCGAGTCGATCCGCAAGGCCGTCTCCGAGCTGCGCTGATCGTCGCCGTGGCGGGCGCGGTCCCCGGCAGGTGCCAGACTGGAGCATGGCCACGTACACGCATGGACACCACTCGTCCGTCCTCCGCTCCCACAGCAGCCGCGACATCTCGAACTCCGCCGAGTACCTCCGCCCGCACCTCACCCCGTCGACGCGGCTCCTCGACGTCGGGGCCGGTCCCGGATCGATCACGGTCGACTTCGCCGGACTCGTGGCCCGCGTCACGGCCACGGAGATCGACGAGAACGCCCTGGGGCTGTCGCGCGGGCTCGCGGAGAGCCGGGGCGTCGCGAACATCGACTTCTCGGTCGAGGACGTGCACGCCCTGAGCTTCGCCGACGACAGCTTCGACGTGGTGCACGCGCACCAGGTGCTGCAGCACGTCGGTGACCCGGTGCAGGCGCTGCGGGAGATGCGCAGGGTCACCGTGCCCGGCGGCGTCGTCGCGGCGCGGGACGCCGACTACGCGGGCTTCCACTGGTTCCCGATGCTGCCGGAGCTCGACCGCTGGCTCGACCTGTACCGGCGCGCGGCGCAGGCCAACGGTGGCGAGCCGGACGCCGGGCGACGTCTGCTGTCGTGGGCGCGCGCCGCCGGATTCGTCGACGTCACGGCGACGGCATCCACCTGGTGCTACGCGAACCCCGAGGATCGGGCGTGGTGGGGCGGCATGTGGGCCGACCGCATCCTGGAGTCCGCGCTGACCCGTCAGCTGCTCGACAGTGGCATGGCGACCGATGCAGAGCTGCGCGGCATCAGCGAGGCCTGGCATCGCTGGGCCGACGACGGCGACGGCTGGTTCCTCGTGCCGCACGGGGAGATCATCGCGCGCGCCTGAGGTTCACAGCTCCTCAAGAATCGGGCCGGGATGCGGCGACGGCGTCTTCGCGGCGCCCGAACATCGGAGTCTTGAGGAGTTGTGAACGCGGCTCGCCGGATACATCCGCAGACGGATGCGGCGTCCTGGCGCGGCCCCGTACCGTAGGAGGGTGTTCCGCCCCGTCTCCCGAGCCTGGCTCGTCGTCGACATCATCGGCGCCGTCTTCGGCTTCGTCGTCACCACCCCGCTGACGTTCATCGCCGGCTCCAGCTGGCTCAGCGCGTGGATCGGCGCGGAGCCGGTGGCCGTCGTGATGTACGTCATCGTCGGCCTCATCCTGTGGGGTGCCGCGGCGATCAGCCGTCTGTCTCCCACCCTCGCGATCGGCGTCGCCTGGTTCGGCGCCGTCGTGCAGATGGCGGCAGGGCTGCCTCCGAGCGCCTATGACGCGGGCATCCTCGTGGTGCTCTTCGCGACGGCCGCGTGGGGCACGCGGCGGATCCTCTGGATCGGCGGCGTCTCGGCGCTGGGCGGCGGGATCATCGGCGGCCTGTACTTCGCGGTCATCTGGTCGGGAGAGCTGCTGACGGATGCCGCGAGCACCATGCGCGCGGCGCTGATCGGCTCGCTGATGGCCTCCGTCTTCGTGCTCGCGATGGTGATGTCCTGGGGCACGGGGCTCCTCTGGCGCGTGGTGCTGAACGGACGGGAGACGCAGGTCGCCCGTGCCCAGGCCGAACTGCTGGCGGCCGAGGAGCAGGAGCGCGTGCGGATCGCGCGCGACATGCACGACATCGTGGCGCACTCGCTGGCCGTCGTGATCGCGCAGGCCGACGGCGCGCGGTATGCGGCGGCGGTGAAACCCGAGATGGCGACCGAGGCGCTGAGCACGATCGCGCAGACGGCTCGCGGGGCGCTGTCGGACGTGCGGCTGCTCCTCACCCAGCTGCGGCATCGGCAGGGAGACGGCCCTCAGCCGACCCTCGCCGACCTCGAGACGCTCTTCGCACAGGTGCGTCAGGCGGGCGTCGAACCGCGCATCACCGTCGATCCGATGCCTCCGGGGGAGCCGCCGGGGGCGATCCAGCTCGCCGTCTACCGGATCCTGCAGGAGGCGCTCACGAACGCCATCCGACACGGAGACGGCGCGGTCGACGTGCGGCTCGCGTGGCTCCCCGACCGCGTCGACGTCGTCGTCGCCAACGCCTTCGAGAAGGAGACCGCGCCGCTCGGGGGCGGCCACGGCGTCATCGGAATGCGTGAGCGCGCCCAGCTCGTGGGCGGTAGCCTTCAGGCGGGGCAGGAGGGCGAACGGTTCGTCGTGCGCGCCTCGCTTCCCATCGGAGGAGCCGCATGATCAGGGTCGTACTCGTCGATGACCAGGCGCTGTTCCGCGCCGGCATCCGTATGCTCGTCGCGTCGCAGCCCGACCTCGACGTCGTGGGCGAGGCGGGCGACGGGCGGGAGGCGATCGACGTCGTGCGGGCCACGCGCCCGGATGTCGTGCTGATGGACATCCGGATGCCGGTCATGGACGGCCTCACGGCCACCGCCGAGATCCTCACCCAGGCCGACGCCCCTCGCATCGTGATGCTGACGACCTTCGACCTCGACGAGGCGGCGGCCAGAGCCATCCGTCAAGGGGCCAGCGGGTTCCTCCTGAAGGACGCCGACCCCGAGTTCCTGCTCGCGGCGATCCGCACCGTGCACGGAGGGTCGAGCGTGATCGCGGCATCCGCCACCCGTGATCTCTTCGCGCACTTCGCCGAGGCTCCCAAGCCCGTCCCCGCGCAGTACGCCGACCTCACCGATCGGGAGAGGGAGATCTTCGCGCTCGCGGCGAGGGGCCTCTCGAACTCCGAGATCGCCGCGCGCGAGTACCTCAGCGAGGCGACCGTGAAGACGCACATCAGCAGGATCCTCACCAAGCTCTCCCTGCGCGACCGGGTGCAGCTCGTCGTGTTCGCGTTCGAGCACGGGCTCACCTGACCCGATCCGCGGTCCTGGGCGCCGAATGTCGGCGGGCGGGAGGATGCTGTCGTCATGACAGAACCTCTCGTCCCGATCCCCGTCCGCCTCGACATCGACACCGTCGCCCCGCATTTCTCCCGGGCGCTCGCCCATCTCGACAACGCGATGGTCCGCGAGCTCGACGCGGTGGGCTTCGAGAGCCGTCTGCGCGAGCTGGTGCGTCTCAGAGCCTCCCAGCTGAACGGCTGCAGCTACTGCGTCGAGCTGCACTCCGGCGATGCCCTCACGGCGGGCGACACCCCGCAGCGGATCAACGCGGTCGCGGTGTGGCGCGAGTCCCCGCTGTTCACCGCCCGCGATCGCGCCGCTCTCGCGCTGACCGAGAGCATCACGAGGACGTCGGAGACGCACGTCCCCGATGCTGACTGGGATGCGGCCGCCGCCGTCTTCTCGACCGAGGAGCTGGGGGCGCTCGTGGCGCTCATCGTCACGATCAACGCCTGGAACGCGGTCGGGGTGTCGACGCACGCCTGGGTGGGGTGACGGCCACAGGCGCTTGTGCGGGATGAAGGCCACAGACGCTTGTGTGGGGTGAAGGCCACAGATGCTTGTGGGGTGACTTGGAAAAACACGTGGGGATGGTGGCGGTTGCGCCGCAGGGGCGACGCGGCGGCGTGAGACAACGAAAATGACTCGAAG